>NZ_WPZY01000004.1 GCF_013031405.1 Ruegeria sp. HKCCD8929
GTCCGCCATCGCACTCGCAGCAACCGTCATCTACTGGTTATGAATCCTGACCCTAGAGCTGACGTTTCTGCTCCTCGCAGCATCTAGGCTCATGAAATGTCAACAATGCACAATCGAATTAGTAATTAACCTCTAGACCGAAGTCAGCGCACTAAACTAGCCGTCACGGAACAGGAAAGCTAAGAGGTCGGAAAACGGAGCCCACTTTGGAACAACCTTTGACGTCTGCACCAAATCTTGAAACGGAACGTTTGATATTGCGCGGCCCAGAAAAAAGCGACCTAACCGAGTTCACATCCTTCATGACACGTTCACCGAGAATGAGGGCGCAAGGGGAAACGGTTAGCGAAGCCCAAGCTTGGTTTGGTTTTTTGACCGGTATCGGCCATTGGCAGTGGCATGGGTTCGGATTTTTTACCTTGGCGTTGCATGGGGATAGCACCCCTCTTGGTCGGGTGGGGCTGCTCAAGCACTCCAACTGGCCACAAGTGGAGTTGGCTTGGCATCTTTTTGATGCGGCTGAGGGCAATGGCTACGCAACAGAAGCCGCCTATGCTGTTCGCAATTGGGCGCATCAATGCCATGGTTTGACTCAGCTGGTCAGCTACATTCATCACGAAAACCGTCGTTCACAGGCAGTTGCGAAACGTCTTGGTGCAGAGACTGATGGCACTCGCGCTGCCCATGAACCAGAAGCGGAGGTTTGGCTTCACCCTGCAGCAGGATGATTGCCGACGCAGTGACAACTGCTAGGCCCACCAGTCGTTAATAGGGCAGCCATGGGCTAGCCGCCGATTTCCGTGTAGAGGCTGGGCGCAGTTGCCGGATGACTGTTCAATGTGGACTTTGCGGACGTCCGACATTGACTGTTCAAGGTCCGTTCCGGGACCGATTAGACTAGTTTCGTTCTGACCGAAACAGCCTCGAATGGTCATGGTGCTGCGCTCATTTGTCGGTAGTCCAGGGATCATAGGTGCCGAAGTTCCACAATTGCCCTTCTGGATCGCGGCAGCTGAACACACGCCCCCCATAGTCTTCATCTTTGGGCTCCATCGTGATCTCGGCACCTGCAGCACGCGCTTTTTCGCAGACGTAGTCGACGTCATCGACAACAATGTAAGGGCTTTGCGAGATGCCGCCGAGGGAGCGAGCGGTAGTCTGAAATGCGCCAAACGCGTCATCGCGCGCACTACCGAGCATGATCATCGCGTTGCCAAGCGTCAGTTGTGCATGTGCGATGCCGTCGTGGCCGTCATCGACGACCAAGTGTCGGTCAAAACCGAAAGCACCACACAACCATTCGATCATCCTAGGAGCATCTTCATAACGAATTGTGGGAATGATATTGGAACCTTTCATGGGCGCTCTCCGAACTTCTTTTGTCAGAAGCATGCCTTAGGGCGTTGGCCTTGAATTGAAGATTTCGGAACTGGTCACAAGTGTAGCCTGGGTTCCGATGGCCGCACACTCCTCGCCCAGGTCGTTGGCAGCTCTCCTGCGAATTCGTGAAAGGCTCGGATCAGGTGCGCTTGGTCTGAATACCCTGCAGCCGCCGCGATATCGGCCCAATCGGCATTGTCAGAGCAAAGGGCAAACGTCCGCGCACGCTGAAAGCGGAGCATGCGCGCCGCTGTGACAGGACGTATGCCGGTTTCCTGCCGAAACCGCGTCCTGAGATGTCGTGTGCTCCACCCGATGGCGGCAGCGGTATCCGACACCGTGTTTCCCTGCGCCAGCAAGCGCCATGATTTTTGAATGTGGATTGAGGCCGCATGACCGAACCTGGGCGCGAGAAACCGCTCGATCAGTTCAAACCGTACCTGCCAGTCTGTAACCCCGTGAAGTTGGTCGTGGATCGCGTCGTACTCTCCTTCGAACCGATCAACTGCTCTTAAATCAACGACCTGCGCAGCAAGCTCGGCGGCGGCGCCTCCGAACAACCGCGAAGCGCCCAGCGGTGTCAAATCGACCTGCAACAGTTCGGCTCCCGCATCGCAGGATACAGCCACCGGGCCAGCGAAAAGACCAGCGGTGAAGCTGGAGTTGCGGTTGACATCGCCGTCGCGTCCGAGCCGGATATCCCATGGTGGGCCAAGATTGAACACGATCGGAAAGACGAGCTCGGCGGTTTCCAGAAACCAACTTGGTTTCGTCTTTGATGAATAGCCCGAAATTCGGGCAATCAGCCCACCGACTGCTCGAGAGGGTGGACGAGAAAGAAATACCGGACCGGCCATGGGACCAGCATAGCAGGTCACGCAAGCGTACTTCCACATTGCGGACGTTCGACGGTGGCGCCGAATTGATCAACAAAGGCTCAAACTGCCAGCTCGCCCGGGCAAAGAACAACCGCTCAAGTCCACCATTGGTCGATGGCCGCTATCTCCTCGTCAGTCCATCCGAAATGATGGGCGAATTCATGAATAATAACATGCGCGATCAACTCGTTGAGCTCGACATTGCCGCGATCGCGCCACTCCGCCATGATCGGCTGTCGGAAGAGCCAGACAACATCCGGAGGCGGCGCCATGTCGAGAACCGATTTCTCGGTCATAGGAGTTCCTTCGTAGAGCCCCGTCAGCTCGTGTGGATCCGCGACGCCAAGATCGTCCAGCATGGTGGGCGCAGGCCACTCGGCGACGCGCAGAACGACGTTTTCTGCAGCGGGCCGGAAAGCCCTCGGCAAGGAAGCGACAGTGGCGTGAGCGATCTTTTCGAAGTGAGCAAGGTCGTTGTGCATGCACAGTATGTGGTTTCTTGGAACGGAGTATTGAACCGCAAAGCCGGAGCGAGGCAGATCTTGCGCCTGGCGCGAACCAAGGCTTCGGCCCATAAGAGACGTTCACCACTGTCTCCAGCGCCGCAGTGCGGCTTCCCCAGACCGGCCATTCGCTGCTCGCGCAAAATATGGAGCCAGCCGAAATCACAGATTGCTACCCAGGCTTGCCCTTGACCACTGTCGGCTTTCGCTGCGGTGCGGCCCGTAATTCCTGATGGGTTGGATGGCTCCTGCTCCAACCGGCGTTGCGATGCGCCATAGTGCAGGTGTCTAAGTCTGCTTTTGAGAGGAGCCACCCCATGCAGGTTGCCACCATCGGCGTGGATCTGGCCAAGAACGTTTTTCAGATCCATGCAATTGCCGAGGATTATGTCGTCGTCTTCAATCGCCCGCTTCGACGTGCGCAAGCACTGCCGTTCTTCGCCTCGCTGAAGCCGCGCCTCATTGGCATGGAGTCTTGCAGTAGCGCCCATCACTGGGCTCGCGAACTGACCACCCTGGGCCACGACGTGCGTCTGATCCCGCCAATGTACGTGAAGCCATACGTCAAGCGAGGGAAGTCTGATGCCATCGATGCAGAAGCGATATGCGAAGCGGTGATGCGGGAGCTTGAGCACGAAATCGGCATCGTCAGCTACTACGCAGGTGCAGAGATGGACCCGCTTGCCCGCGTGCAGAGCATTCCGGAACTACAAGTGACCGAGGCCTGGATGTTCAGCAGGTATCTGAAGACCGTCATCGACATCCGGACGGGCCTGATCACGATGACGGTCCGCGCCCGAACCGCGCAGGATGCGACCCGGTTTTCCGAAGCGATCCTTGTCAGGACCGAGGCCCATGTGAACGATCTGGCCGAGGCGCTGTTTTCCGAGCAAATCTCGCAGGAAGAAAGAACCGTGGCTCAAACGCGGGAGAACCTAGAGCGTGCCCGGCTGTCGCTCATCAAGGTGCAGATCGCCAGCGGAGAAGCCAACCCGCGTGCCCGGATCGAGGGGATCTATGGCGCCATTGCCAGCCTGGAACGGGATCTGCTGGATCTCGAGGCCGGGAATGCCCGCAACATCATCGCTGGTCATTCCGAGACGAATTCGGAGATGCGAAAGCCGCGCGAGCAGGAGGCGCCGCTCAAAGCCCGCATCGACACCCAACGCACGCGTCTGATCGATGACAGCGCGGGTCCTTCGTTGAACGAGCGTCTTGTGGATTATGACTCGGCGCTGGTTCAGGTCGAACTGGCCGAACGATCCTGGGCCGCCGCACTTTTAACACTGGAAGAGGCCCGGTACGCTGCAGCGCTGGGTGCGGCCCGATTTCAGGTTGTGGTCCCTCCTCAAACAGCCGGGATCGCAACTTTTCCGCGCCGGGTGGAAGTCACCGCACTCGCGCTGTTTTTATCCGCCATCTTCCTGGCAGGGCTGCGTGTGTTTTTTGGTACGGCCGGTACGCTTAAATGCGACAAGGTGACTATCGCCGATGAGATTGAATTCCGAGGTGCACTGAGGCGACGCAGCATCCTGTGATATTGCCCCTCGGCAACGTCGGGTTGTCTTTGTGGGAGGGCATGGCGGATCGGAGGATCAGTCATGGAAACACCAAACCTACCTGCCGTTCGCGCGCTTCGCCCAGCTTGGAACAAGATACATATCGTCGGTCAGAAGCGGCCGCTAAAACCTAAGCATGTCTGGGCGATCCGAGTTCGACTGGAACTAGCCGAGACCACCGTGATCTCGCGTTGTTCAACATGGCAATCGACAGCAAGTTACGCGGCCGTGATCTGGTAAAGATGAAAATCGCCGACGTAACGGCCTCTGGTCAGATTAAAGAACGGGCGTCAGTCTTGCAGAGCAAGACGCAGAAACCTGTGCGTTTCGAGATATCTGAAGGAACGCGTGCCTCCGTCGCGAAGTGGATTGAAGACGAACTCATGATCGGATCAGAATACCTGTGGCTCGAGGTCTGTTGCAAAGTTCAGTCCATTTGCGTTCGGGCAGATTACGTTGTGATCACTCTGATGCCGTTGCGAATACCCACATAAGGATTGCGGGCGAAGATTTTGGTTCCGGAGTTTTTCAACAGACTCTGTGCACCGCAGTCGCTGCCGCTTTGGAATTGCTGCGTGACGCATAAATGTCCGCAATGCGAAAGCTGCATCGCGGCGTCAAATCGGATGGTCACCCGCCTTCTTGTGGCTGGTGTGGGCTTTCACACCCTGATCCATCTATGTAAATCCAGCCCTTTGCCCGGTTTCACGCCGTTCAGCAAACTGGTGGCAGTGGTTTTGGGGTAGACTTTTAACGCATGCGCTCGCAGGTGGGGAAAAGACTTTGTCTGCGGGTATCAAGAGTCAGCGGCTCTACCGTTTTCCTTCCAGTTCTGTTTGAGCAGGAACTGGTTTTTGAAGTTTTTGAGGCCGGGCATGACATCGGCGTTGGCGATGTCGTCGCGGGTGTGGATTTCGCGCTCCAGAAACCCTTTCAGCGCGTCATCATCGTCGCTGACAAGCTCGATGATCAGATCGTAGCGCCCCGCGACCCAGAGGATGAATACCACGCGCGGGTCGTTCTCCAGCCGCGCGGCAACCTGCCGGGGCGAGACGCCCGAGGCTACGTTGATGCCGATCATGGCGTCGGTAGTGTATTCCGTGGCCACTGGATCGGACATAGCCACGATCCGTAGCATGTTGTTCTGGCGCAAACCGTTCACGCGGTTGCGGATGGTTCCTTCGGAGACATCCAGCCGCTGCGCGATCTCGGAAAACGCCATCCGCCCGTCCATCTGCAACAGCCGGATGATCTGCTGGTTCAGATCGTCCCCCGGTGAGCGGATGCCTTGATGCGTGCGTTTTGCCCGTGTTGGTGAGTTCTGCCGATCCGCCATTTGTCCCTGGTTCGATTTCCGATTCCGCAGTTCACGATAGGGTATGGGTCCGGAATCCACAATTGGACTGTCAAAGCTATGTAGAGCGAGGACTTCGGATCGTGGCCGATTCTGCCCCGTTGTTGCGAGTCTCGGCAAATTTTGTAGATGCAGCCATGCGGAATTCGAAGGATTCTGCAATGAGCTGCGAAAAAGTTCTGATAATCCGGGTGTTTCCGAAAGATGTCACGATTTACGCAATAACTCTTGCGATATCGTGCGATTTTCGTAACATCTTTGGTGAGTATTGACGAAACGGCAATCAGGAAATCTGCACGTCGCTCAACTCCACTGGTGCGCTGACCGCACCCCAAACAGGGCGGCCCGCCGAGGACGGGTCTGAGAGGATGTTAACGCGCATGGGGAAGCGTGTTGCGCGCCCAGGCGTGGTGGGAGAACAAGCATGAGCGCTGTCATGGACAGAACCAAGATATGTGACGGGCCGAAACACGGCCTGACGGCCGAAGCCTATTGCAGCGAGGAGATCTGGCTGCGCGAATGCCAGACCGTGCTGGCAAAGAACTGGGTGTTCATCGGCTTCGCGCATCAAATCTCCAATCCGGGCGATACGCACCCGGTGACCTGCGCGGGTCAGCCGCTGCTGACACTGCGCGGCGCCGATGGCGGCATTCAGGTGTTTCACAATGTGTGCCTGCATCGCTGCCTGACGCTGGTCGACAAGCCCAAGAATGTCGGCAAGCTGATCCGCTGCCCCTATCACGCCTGGGCCTATGATCTAGAGGGGCGCCTGCGGGCAGCACCGCATTTCGCGGGCACCGGCAAGCAGGAATTCGACGGGTTCGAGCTGAAGGAGCACCGTCTCAAACCGGTGCGGACCCATGTCTGGCACGACTGGATCTTCGTCAATCTCGACGGTACCGCGCCCGCGTTCGAGGAGTATGCCGCGCCGCTGATCGCCCGGCTCGAGGGGATGAATTTCGACAAGGTCGAGTCGATCGGGATGCTCGATTTCGGCGAGATCGACACCAATTGGAAACTGATCATGGAGAACTTCATTGAGCCCTACCATGTTCAGTTCGTCCATTCCTCGACCACCGATCAGCCGCTGGCGGATCACTATACGATCACCGATGGCAACTGCATCGGCAGCGCGGTGGACCTGAAACAGGAAATCGGAACCTCGGGCAGTCTGGGCGTCAGCTCGCGTTACCTGACGCTCTATCCCAACTTCATTCTGGGCCGCTATTTCCCCGATCAATTGGGGGTGTATCTGAATATCCCTACGGGCCCCGGCAAGATGCAGCAATACCGCGCGCTCTATACCACCGAAGGGCAGACGCTGACCGACGAGGAGGTCGAGGCGCTGAAACAGCTCTGGTGGGATGTGCACAAGGAAGACCATGAGATGGTCGAGCGCATGTATGAGGGGCGCAAATCTCCCGTCGCCGCCGATGGTGGCCTGTTGTCACCGGCGTGGGAGGACAGCGTCCGCGCCTTTCAGGACCTCATCGAACAGGATCTGGCA
Organism: Ruegeria sp. HKCCD8929; assembly: GCF_013031405.1. Taxonomy (GTDB): domain Bacteria; phylum Pseudomonadota; class Alphaproteobacteria; order Rhodobacterales; family Rhodobacteraceae; genus Ruegeria. Next base: position 7,182 of record NZ_WPZY01000004.1, read on the forward strand.
AGTGTTTGAACGGAAGGAACAAGACAAATGAGTGAACCCATTTCCAACGGGTTTCGCCTGGCCCATACGATGATGCGGGTCATGGACATGGAAAAGTCACTGGAATTCTACTGTGGAATTCTGGGAATGCAGGTGCTGCGCCGCACGGACTATCCCGAAGGCAAGTTCACCAACACTTTCATCGGCTATGGCCCCGAGGCCGAGTCTCCGACTTTGGAGCTGACCGCCAACTGGGATCAGGAAGAGCCTTACGAAAAAGGCAATGGCTGGGGTCATATCTGTATCGAGACGCCGGATGTCTACAAGGCCTGCGAACAGCTCGCCGCTGCCGGGGTGAACATCACCCGCCCGCCGGGGCCGATGAAGAACGGCACAAGGGTGATCGCCTTCTGCGAGGACCCGGACGGCTACAAGGTCGAACTGAACGAATCCATCCTGAAACACCTGGCCAGCGAAGGGGCATAACCCATGGGCGATCAACCGCAGCTTTTCAAGTTCGACCTGGTCCAGGAACGCTACGACGCCATGGACGACAGCGACACTTACATCAAACCGATGGTCACCAGTGAATTCAGCAAGTCCATGTGCGGCGGCATCAATGTGCTGAACAACATCAAGGTGCCGTGGGACCTGACCTGTGACGAGATCATCTATTGTCTGGAGGGCACCTTCCGCTTGGTTTGCGATGGCGAAAGCTACATCTGCAACCGCGGTGATGTGCTCTTTGTCCCCAAGGACAATCACATCTCATATGAGGCGGACGGGAAATGCGTGATCTTCTACGCCGCCTATCCCCACAACTGGAAACAACTGGCCGGTATCACCGAAGTCCCGGGCATCGACCCCGCGGATTTCGTCCCCGGCTGAAACAGAGAGGTTTCCCGCAACCGGGCGCCGGATCCCGTGACCGGCGCTTGGTCCTGAACTGAACGACACGACGCGCGGCCCGTTCGCGCGATGCACCGCTGACCGGCCCCGGGCAGCGAACGATAGTTGATTGCCTATCCACTGGGAGGACACAGAAATGCTCAAGACCAATCCCGAAGGAAAGATCTATTACGAGAGCTTCGAGGATGCGGTGGAACGCAACCGCCCCCGCATCCCTGAACTGCGCGAACGGCTCGAGGCGGCGGGCGTCAAATACGTCATGGCCGCCTGGATCGACCTGCACGGCGTCCCCAAGACTAAACCGGTTCCGATGAGTGATCTTGAGGAACTGTGCCTGGGCAAGGGCCCGCAATTCGCCGTGCATTCGATCTCGTTCGTGCCCGAGCTCAGCCCCGCCGACAGCGATCAGGTCGTGGTGCCTGATCTCGACGCGGTCTACATCTGCCCGTGGGATACCTCGCTGGCGATGATCTTCTCGGATCTGTATTGGGAGGACGCACCCTACAACGTCTGCCCGCGTCAGGCGCTGAAACGCGCGATGCATGAGGCGGCGCAAGAGGGTTATACCGGATATGCGGGAGTCGAGCCCGAATTCATCGTCATGAAATATGACGAGGCCGGACAGCCGGTGAAGGCCTTTGACGACGACCCGGCGGACGGCATGCGCCCGCGGCGGCAGGCCTTTGGCTATGACGTCGAATACTCGATCGACTCGATGCCCTTCCTTAAGGATATGATCGACATCATCGAAGCGCTGGGCTGGAACCTGCATGACGTGGTGGCCGAAGGCGCCTATTCGCAGTTCGAGCTGGATTTTCATTATACCAACATGCTGGAAATGTCCGACCGCCTTGCGTTCCTGCGCATCGTGCTGAAGGAAGTCGCCAAGAAACACGGCATGTTCGTGACCTTCATGCCCAAGCCCACCGTGGGCGACTGGCGGTCTGGCGCGCATATCAACATGTCGATGCAGCATGATAGCCGCCCGGGCGAGAACATCTTCAAGACCGAGGATGGCGACTGGAGCGAGGAGTCCCGCTTTGCCGTCGGCGGCCTGATGAAACATGCCGAGGCGATTACCGCGATCACCTGTCCGACCGTGAACTCCTACAACGGGCTGGTGCCGCGTGTGGGCGGGTTCGAGGGAGGTACCGTCACTTGGGCGCCCACCAATATCACCTACGGCTACAACAACCGCTCGGCCCAGTTTCGTCTGCCGCAGAGCCGTCACTGCATCGAAAACCGCGCCTGCGACATGACGATGAACGTATATCTGGCCATGGCGATGCACCTGATCTGCGCGGTCGAGGGTATCCGGCAAAAGATCGACCCCGGCAAGCCCACCGATTTCGACCTCTATGCCAAGACCGAGACCGAGCTGACCGAACTGGGCATCCGCCGCCTGCCGCGCACGCTGTTCAACGCCATCGAGGCACTGCGCAACGACGACATGGCCGAGCGGGTGATGGGGCCGGTGATGCGCAAATCCTACCTCGAATACAAGAATGACGAGTGGGAACGCTATCACCAGTCGGTCACCGATTGGGAGGTGCAGGAATATCTGCGGCTCTACTGATGTGGAGCGGGACGTGACCCAGGTCGTTCAGGACAGCCCTTTGGCCCGCCCCGGGCCCGCCCGGCGGACAAGACGGATTTTCGAGTTCAAATCGGATATCCCGGCCTCGTGGCGTATCGCTTTGGGCGTTCTGGTCTGGGTCTTGTTCTTCGGACTTTGGCAATTGGCCGTCTGGTCCGGCTGGATGACCGAGATCCTGCTGCCAGGACCCGGCAAGGTGCTGGGCGCGCTCTATACGCTCTTTGCCGAAAACGGGTTCCTCGGCGATGTGGCGATCAGTGTCGGGCGTGTGATGCTCAGCTTTGCTCTGGCCTGCGCGGTGGCAGTACCGCTGGGTATCCTGATGGGCTCGTTCCGGGTGGTCGAGGCGTTCTTCAGCCCATTCGTGTCGGCTTGGCGCTACCTGCCCGCACCGTCCTTCATCCCGCTTTTGCTGATGTGGTTCGGGGCAGGGGACGCGCAAAAGCTGGCGCTGTTGTTCATCGGGGTGATCTGGTTCCTGATCACACTGATTGCCGACCACACCAAGTCGGTACCGCAGGACCTGATCCGCACCTCGGTGACGCTGGGCGGATCGCGCTGGCAGGTGCTGCGCACGGTGATCGTACCCGCCGCGCTGCCCAATATCGTCGTGGCGATGCGGCAGATGCTGGCTGTTAGCTGGACCTATCTGGTCATTGCCGAGATCACCGCCGCCGATGCCGGGATCGGCGCCATGATGATGCGCGCCAAGCGGTTCCTGCACGTGGATCAGATCATGGCGGGCATTCTGGTAATCGGCGCGCTGGGGTTGCTGTTCGACTTCCTGCTGCGCGCTCTGCATCGGGCCGCATTCCAATATCTCGAAGACTATTCCTGAATGAGGGGAAAGAGGCAGGCAACACAGGCGCAAACATTCGGGCAGATCGCAAGGGAGGTATCGCGACGATGACCAAGACATTACTGAAAGCAGCCGCAGGCTGCACGACCGCATTAATTCTGGCTGGCACCGCCGTGGCGGTTCAGGCCGCCGAAGACGTCAGGATCGCGGGCTTCACCTGGCCGGGATACGGGTTCTGGCACATCGCCATCGAAAAGGGCCTCGCCCCCGATCTGAACATCGACTACCAGACCATCGAGGACCCCTATGAAAGCTTCAATCTGGTGGCTGCGGGCCAGCTGGACGTGGTTTCTTCCACGGCTGAATTCACGCCCGTGGGGGTCGAGCGCGGCCTGCCGGTCAAGCTGGTCGCCTTTGGCAACCTGTCCTACGGCACCGACAAGATTGTAGCTGGTCCGGGAATTGAGACTGCCGCCGATCTTGCGGGCAAAGAGGTCGCAGTGCTCGAAGGCGGACTGGCGCAGATCTATGTGGCAATGTGGCTCGAGCAGAATGGCCAGCCCTTCGACTCGGTCACCTACCGCAACATCATCGCCGACGATGCCTTCGCCGCGATGATCGGTGGTGGCGTGGCGGCCTCGGAATTCTGGGAGCCTTACGGCACCAACACGCTCAGGGCGCTGGAAGGGTCGAGCGTGCTGGCCCAATCGAAAGAGCCGTTCTGGCTGAAACACGGGGTGATCGCCGATGGCCACTACATGAGCGACGCGCTGATCAACGACCGTCGCGACGTGGCGCTGCTGACGATGAAAGCGATGTATGATGCCATCGCCTGGTGGAAGCAGAACCCGGGCGAGGGCAATCAGATCATCGCCGATGGTATGGGCATGAGCCTTGCGGATGTCGAGCTTGTTATCGGTAAGGACGGCACCGGTCTGGACGGCGGGCTCTATGTTTACGACTTCATGGAGGCGGCGCAGTTCTGCGGCTCGGCCCCCGGCAATCCGCCCTTCGAACAGGCCAACGGCCAGATGCGCGATCACTGGAACCTGGTCAGCGACTGGTGGGTGAAGTTCAACTTGATCGAAAAGGTGGCGCCGCCCGAAACCGGGGTCGATTGCAGCCTGCACAAGGATCTTTACGACAGCGGGTATCGCGGCTGAGTGGACAGGCAGGAAGGGGCGCATCATGCAGACCGACACCATACTGACCGTCCAGAATGTCGGTAAGACATTCCCCACACGCGGCGGTGCGGTTGAGGCCCTGCGCGATGTGTCCTTTTCCGTCACGCGCAACGAGTTGTGCGTGCTGCTGGGCCCGTCGGGCTGCGGCAAGTCCACGCTTTTGAACATCGTGGCGGGGCTCGAGGCGCCCAGCACTGGGCATCTGAGCCTTGAGGGCCAGCCCATCCACGGCCCCGCCCGCGAACGCGGCATGGTGTTTCAGAGCTATACCTCGTTTCCCTGGCTGACAGTGCTGCAGAATGTCGAATACGGCATGAAGCTCAACGGCGTTCCCAAGGGTGAGCGCCGCGAACGGGCGCTGCACTATATCGAGCTCGTGCATCTGGGGAAATTCCGGGATGCCTACCCCAAGACCCTGTCAGGCGGCATGAAACAGCGCGTGGCCATCGCCCGTACACTCGCCAATGCACCCGAGATACTGTTGATGGATGAACCCTATGGCGCGCTCGATGCCGAAACCCGCTGGCACATGCAGGAAATGCTGCTGGAGATCGTCCGCACGACCCACACCACCATCCTGCTCGTGACCCATGACATTCAGGAGGCGATCTTTCTGGCTGACCGGATCGTGTTTTTGTCAGCCCATCCCGGGCAGCTGAAGACCATCCTCGATCTGGGTTTCAAGACAGGCAGGCAGATCAGGAGCAAGGAAGAGCTGGTTCAACTCGAAGGCTATCCCGAGTGCGAGCGGGAAATCATGCGTCTGATGCGGGGCGAAGCCAGCCCGGATGACACTATACATTGAGTTGGGAAAGACATGACCGACGCATTTGAGATTTTCGAACTGGGCGATGTGGCGCTGCTGTCGGGTGAAACGCTGCGGGACGCGAAACTCGCCTACAAGACCTACGGCACACTGTCGCCCGCCCGCGACAATGTGGTCGTGCTGCCCACCTTCTACACCGGCACCAATACACGGAACGAAGGCTTCTTCGGTCCCGGTCGTGCCATCGACCCGGCGCGGCATTTCATCGTCAGCCCCAACCTGTTCGGCAATGGACGGTCCTCCTCTCCCAGCAACAGCGCGCCGCCGCAGGACGGGCCGCGTTTTCCGCTGGTGCAGATGTGGGACAACATCGCCGCCCAACATCGGCTGATCCACGACCATCTGGGCATCGAGAAGATCGCTTTGGTGGCGGGCTGGTCGATGGCCGGGTGCCAGTCCTATCAATGGGCGGCGCAGTATCCAGACATGGTTCAGGCGATCCTGCCGTTTTGCGCCTCGGCCCGGACCTCGCCGCACAATTTCGTCTTTCTCGAAGGGGTCAAGGCCGCGCTCTGTGCCGATCAGGCGTGGAAAGGCGGCGACTATGACGCGCCACCGGCGGCCGGACTTGCCGCCTTTGGCCGGGTCTATGCGGGCTGGGCGTTTTCCCAGACCTTCTATCGCAACGGGCTGTTCCGTCAACTCGGCTTCCAGACAATCGAGGACCTGCTGCAGGATTGGGAGCGCGATCATGTCGAGGGCTGGGACGCCAACAACCTTCTGGCCAAGCTCGCGACATGGCAGGCGGGCGATATCTCGGCCGGGCCGCTCTACAACGGCGATTTCGAGGCCGCACTGGGCGCGATCAAGGCTCGCGCCATCCTGATGCCCTGCACGCAGGATCTCTATTTCCCGCCTGAGGACAACGAGATCGAAGCCCGCCACATGCCAAACGCCATCTTCCGTCCTTATGATTCTCCTTGGGGTCACTGCGCGGCCAACCCAGGTAACGACCCGGGCTTCACCGCGCAACTGGACGCCAATATTGAAGAATTGCTAACGGAATAGCATGGAATGCTCCATCTGAAACGGACCGCCGTTATGTTTTTGAAGCGGAGGACGGAGAATGGCGAACAGGCGATATGAGCCAAAGGAATTAGTTCAGGAGTTGCAGCAAGTTGACGTGCTTGTCGGACAGGGGATGATGCGAGTGGATGCAACCCGCGAGGTTCGTGTTACCGAGTGGACGAATTACTGTTGATGCAAGGAGTGTGGCGGGATCTTTGGTTTTGCTTTTGCCTTGTTTGAGTCGGTCTGAAGAGTTTCAACGTCTTTGCCCTTCGATCCCTTCTTGAGTAATGTCGCCATCAGTGATCCCTAGCTCACTTTCTCAAATACTGTGCCTACGGACGATGCAGGCATCCTCGAACACGTTAGGGTAAATCCGATACCGAGAAAGCCGAAACTTGAAGCAAACTGGTCGAAGCCAAACAACTTGGGCCGTTTGGGAATATCACAGATCCCATCCCCTTTTTTAACGCAACGTCTGCTACGATGCAGCGAGCGGGGTCTGTGACGCCAGATGCGTGGATTCAACTTTGGGGCTCGGTGACCGTTGCCTACTTGAACCATAAATTCACTCAGTTCGCCCTCCTGAGTGCCTTCAAGTGCTGCTAGGTATGCCTGCACCGGAGCATCACCATCACTCTAAGGGATGCAAATTACAGGCGGCTTGATGGTGTGCTTGCCGAACTCGTCGAAAAGGAAAGCAATGAATGAAGCCCCTTGAGATGATCAGTCCAACTGACACGACTATCAAGATTATCCGCAGTTTCGACGCCCCGGGGCGCCTCGTGTGGCGCGCCTATACAGAGCCCGATCTTGTGAAGCGCTGGTTGACCGGTCCTGCGGGTCACACGATGCCGGAATGTAACATTGATCTACGAGTGGGCGGCGCCTATCGCTACGTCTGGGAGTGGCCGGAAGGTTGCATGAGCGCCAGCGGTATCTACCAAGAAATCGAGCATGATCACCGCATCGTCTGCACCGAGGCCTTCGACTTTGCGCCTGACAGCGAAACGCTTGTTGAACAGACCTTTGAAGAACTTGAGGGGCGAACGACTGTTACGATGCTCCTTCACTACGACAGTAAGGGCACACATGATGCTGTGCTGCAGACCCCAATGGATAAGGGCCTCGAGGCGAGCTATTCCAATCTCGACGCGCTGCTGCCCGAGATGGCTTAAGGCGGTTTAACTGGGATGAATTCAGGTGATGTCATTGCAGCATTGGAAGAAGTGGCAGATCCCACCAAGATCGAGTATGTCGCTAAGTTCTTCCGGGGAGATGATCCGGATACCCAGGTCATGGGCGTTCCGATGCCGAAGGTCTTTCCAATCGCCAAGATGTTCACCGCGCTGGCACTTTCGGAAATTGACGCGCTGTTGGACGACCCTCGCTACGAAGTGCGCATGGCAGCGGTCTCTGTAATGGATTTCCAGGCCCGCAGGAAGCGGTTGTCGGGCGAAGACCGCAAAGCCCTGTTCGACCTCTACCTTCGCCGCCACGACCGATTGAACAATTGGGATTTCGTTGATCGCGCGGCACCAAATGTCATTGGTGAGTACCTGCTGGACAAAGGCCGGTCAGTGCTCGACCGCATGGCGCGATCAGAGAACCCGCATGAACGGCGCACTGCATTGGTCAGCACATTTGCGTTCATCCGACGTGGGGATGTGTCGGATACGTTTCGCATCGCCGGGCTGCTGGCGGACGACGAAGATACCTATGTTCAGAAAGCCATTGGGTCGTGGACAAGGGAAGCTGGAAAGAAAGATCCAGCCGCTTTGATCGCATTCCTCAACGAATACAAGGAGCGGTTGTCGAGAGCCACGATTACCGCTGCCTCCAAGCATCTCACATCGAAACAGAAAGAAGCACTGGGATTGAAAGCCAAAAGATAGCGCCATGCCGAAAGTTGAAATCGCCGCAATCGCCTCACAAATGGGATGCCATAAAGTAGGTGACGGTTGCTGCAATTGCTGTGAATGGCAGCTAACTCGGCTATGGCTGCTGCTGGTGTAGCTTTCAGCGTAGGTCCAGAAGCTCATTCCCCTGCATTCCGCTGCCTACAGCACGAATGGCGTCAATGGATGTCGCATGCCTGGTGCCGCTAGCTCGGCCGTCAGTTGATCGGGTTGAATACGATCGCAGGTAAGTTCGTGAGCATCCCCGAACGCAAACAAAACAGGTGCTGCCCGTTTTGGGTTCTCCGTGAGGTGGGAGCGGAGGCAAGCACGTTTTCAGCTTCTACCTGCAACGAAGACCATCTGGCCGATAAACTGGATATATTCGTGAGTGGCTTTCCCACGATGGAAAAGGCTCGCACCGCAGCAGGGAACACAGGGCTCAAAGCGGTGTTCATCATTGATCAAGCTGCCGGACGCCTGCACGTGATTTGGACCTTGACCTGTTGCTAAGCGCTCTGATCCTGATCAAGTTGTGTGCTAGGAAATCGTGCCAAGATCATCTGCAAGGTTTAGGAGGACATGTATGGAAGATCTAGTCAAACTTGGGCGGGAATTCGTTGAGGCGATGCGGCATCGTCAAGGCTTTTCAAATGTCGACGAAATCTACGCCGAAAACGCGGAGTCGGTCGAAGCGGTTGTGCCACCTGGGCGCGATGTGCGGATCGCCAAGGGCCGGGTTGCCATCAGGGGGAAACGTGAGGATTGGGCGGCAACGCACGAGATTCACACGCTCAACGCGGACGGACCTTACATCCACCCGCCCAACCGGTTCGGAGTGCGCTTCGAAGCCGAGGTGACTCAGAAGGCCACCGGTCAGCAGATGACCTTGCGCGAGTTAGCACTTTATACGATCGACAATGGCAAGATCATCCGCGAGGAGTTCTTCATGTTTCCCAGATAGGCGGAGCGTTTGGCAATACCTTCAGTCCCTCGCCGACAGCCTCTTCGACAATTCACAAGCAGTACAGCGAACGGCAGCATCCGAGACACCTGGCGCTGACCGTGAAGCTTTCGGCCTGAGCGTTGTCGCGCCGGTTTCCCCGGCGGATCATTGATCCGACAAAGCAAGGCTGTTGGAAGAACGCGTCGGTGCCGGGCCACGGCGTACTGGGCGTCCCTGTCCGCGTGAAAGACACGGTCGAACAAGGGACTATGCGCCACGATGGCGGCATTCAGAGCAGCCTTCGTGAGACGGAATCGGCATTGCGCCCCAGACCTAGAGTGCACCTCTGGGGCAAAAACGGCCCTAGATCGGGCGGTTGTCACTGGATGCGCGTAACGAAGCGGGGTTCACGCCAGACATTTGCGCCGAGTTGATCAAGGCGGAAAGTGATCTCAAGCCACAGGTCGATGTGACGCCCGACATGGACGACGAGCAGAGCCTCAAGGCGGCTCAGGCCTACGACCGCCACTGGTGGCAATACGAAAGTGTCTGGCGCCGCCTTCGCGATTGCCTGGAAGCCCGGTCTTTGAACCGCATTCGGGTTTCGAAGGACAAAAAGAAGCTGCTGACCAACTGGGCATCCATCGTCAGCGCGATCCCGGTTGATGAGGATGACCGAGTGAAGGTGCAGACGGTCCTCATGTCGGCGACAATGGACAGGACCATGATCGAACAATTCTTCCATGTGGATGAATGGGTCGAGATCGACGTGCAGAAGCACAATAACTCAGTTGTTCGGCAGGCGAATACATCTGGCTCGAAAGCCGCGCTGCTCTACGGCACCGGCGACCGGGAGGAGGAATATGGCGAAACCAACGCCATGAAGAAGGCCGCAGCCGAAAAACTCCGAGCGGATGTTGCGCGGATCGTGGGCGATGAGAACCTATTTACATTCAAAGGCGTTGCGGAACTCGGTGACACAGTGACGGGCTGGTTCAACGGCGTTGAAGGCGTCGATGAATGGCGCGGGCAGGATGCGTTCATTCTGGATCGTCCGCTGCCCATGCCTTGTGCGGTGGAGGATATTGCTCGCGCGATTTGGCAGAACGGCGAGCCGGTTAAGGCAGAAGGCCTCGTTGCCGCTGGCCATCCATTGCGTATCATTCGCGAGACTGACTTTAAGGAACTGGTCGCGCTGTCCTGAAGGGCCGTTTGAACGGACAGGGCGTCAGCGGCGGGGCGAGAGAATGATCCGCGTGGGCGAGTTTTTGTGCTGACTGCCGGAGAACTCTTCTTCCCTAGGCGGTCGATCCGGCTCTGCCTTCCGCGCCTTCTGGCCCTTTCGATACCACTCTATGACGGTATCGACTTGGACCGTGGGATCGTTCCCCATGTATTCCTCGATATACCGAACAGCGCCTGCCTTACGCCCATCGACCAGTGGCCCACCCGGACGATCCGGGTCAATCCACGCGCTAATGATCGCATGGACTGATTCTTGATGATGCTCGGGCCATTGTTCACCGACAATGCCAAGGGCTGCGTGTGCGGAAGCAGGCGATAAACTGCCGTGCGGGCGAATATCTGACGTGATCGAGCCTGCGACGCCTCGAAGGTAGTTGGCGGCCCATCTGGGAAGTGGGCGATCTGGGTTGTGTCGGGCGAGGTAGTCCCATGCCCTAAACGCAAGCTCCCGCTCATATCGCTTTTTGCCCTTCGCATCCGTGGTGTCCGGCGCGCGCCATGTGTCGCCTGCATGCATCGGTCTTTCGGCTGGCAGATCATCGAACTTGTGGGGCTCGAACTGGTTAGGTTCGCGCCCCGGTGATCCCGTATCGGCAATTCCATTTTTGTGAGACCTATCCATCAAGCCATCATCAATGAGGAAGGTGGCGATTGAATGGCAACAGACAGCAAAGGTACTACGCCATGACAGACCAAACTGTGCTCATGGCAGATGAGCGAGCTTTGCGCGAGATGGAACTCGTGAAGAAGATCATCGACCGTCACCACGATGCGCGGTGGCCGCTCGGCTATCACCACGAGGAGATGGATGGCGTCGTCTATCACTTCGCCAATGGCCGCTATGCCGAACGCGCCGAGCAGATGGCTCTCGACGAAGGAGTCGCGGCATGAACGTACTGGAAAAACTCCCGACCCGACCCGTCAAAATGCTCGTTCCGCAGTCAGAACTTGAAACCATGCTGGAACGTGAGATCGCCCAGCGGTGTCATCGGAAAGTGACCAAGCGCCTCGCACTTCAACTCGCGCAGGCCGTCCTTCAAGATGACCATGATGGGATGTTCTTCGCAGAGAAACTGGCCGAGCGCCTTCAGGTGCGTCTGTGGAAAGAAGTGGCGTTGAAGGAAATCTACATCGAAAGGCCCGCCAAAAGGTAGCCAACAAAATCAACATCGTAACCGGTCGGTCTCAAGGATCGACCGCTTACGTTGCAGCGAATGATTTGTTGCAAAGTTGTTGCAGAGGAACCCAAAACGACGAAGGCCGCTCGACTGAGCGGCCTTCCAACGTCTTGATCTCTTTTGAGATTAGTGGTGAGCCGTGCAGGATTCGAACCTGCGACCCACTGATTAAAAGAACGGCCAGTGCGCTTTCTCTGCATTTCGCCAGATTTCGCCACACTGACAAAAATGAAGCGAAAACAATTATTTACGTTGACCGGCCTTGCGCCAAGACTTCATGAATAACGCCAGAATTCGCCGCCATTTGCTTCCGTATAGCTTCCGGAAGCAGGCCGGAAGCAAGGAGTGTTCTGGATATGTTCAAACTGACCAAACGCGCTGTTGAGGGGCTGGCCATCGAGGCCAAGGAGTATCTGGTATGGGACCGGGACATGCGCGGATTTGGGCTGCGGGTCTATCCCTCTGGCAAGAAGACCTACCTGATCCAATATCGGGTTGGGCGGCGGACGCGGCGCATTACCATTGGCCAGCATGGCGTCCTGACCGCCGAGGAAGCACGGACGCGCGCAAAGCAGCTCTTGGGCGACGTGGCGCGTGGCGCGGACCCCTCTGCCGAGAAACAAGCCAAGATGCGCGCGCCGACCGTGGCAGGGCTCTGTGACCGGTTCCTGGAAGAATATGTTGATCAACATTGCAAGCCGACGACGGCCCGTGACTATCACAGCATCATTCGCCGCTTTATCCGGCCCCGGCTCGGCCCGCTGCCGATTGCCGAAGTCACACGCGCCGATGTGGTGGCGTTTCACCACGCTCTGCGTGAGACACCATATCAGGCCAACCGTGCCGCCAGCATGCTGTCAAAGCTGTTCAATCTGGCCGAAGATTGGGGGCTGCGCCAAGCTGGCTCTAACCCGGCCCGCCGGATCAAGAAATTCCGCGAGGAAGAAAAGAAACGCTACCTCTCGGACGAGGAACAGGTGCAGCTTGGTGAAGTGCTGGCAGAGGCACTGGAAGAAGGCACGGAGAGCGTCTACGCAGTTTCGACGGTCCTGCTGCTGATCTACACGGGATGCCGCCTCAGTGAGATTCTGACACTCCGCTGGGATTATGTAACCGCACATCATCTGGAACTGCCGGACAGCAAAACCGGGCGGCGGCGCATTCCGCTGCCTAGGGAAGCCTATGACATTTTGATGGAGTTACCCCGGCAACCGAAAAACCCCTACGTAATATTAGGGGAGTCGGAGGATGGCCCTTTGATCAATTTGCAGAAACCGTGGCGGCGCATTCGTGGCGCGGCAGGACTAGACGACGTGCGCCTTCACGACCTGCGGCACACCTATGCTTCGGTTGCGATGAAAGACGGGATAGACCCGTTCACCCTCAAGGAAATCATGGGCCACAAAAATCTGACGACAACCCTGCGCTACGCGCATCTTGCCGATGATGCGGTTCAGCGAGCAGCAGGCTCGGTCGCAAGCCGCTTGGCCCGGGCCGTTCGCAAGGATGTGCGTGCTGCTCCCCTAAGGGTTGTTCGGTAACGTTACATTACATAGGGACCGAGTGAAGATTTGACCGCCCTACGTATAGGTAACGTTACATAGGCGGCCAGCGGTCGATCATACGATAGATAATGTAACAGGTGCAGAGCAGATGTCGGATAATCAAGGTGACGAACATGCGTTCAACGTCGAACACATGTGGTGCCAGATGGGACTTTCCCTGCCGGTGGCACAGGGTTTCGCGACAGACATTGATTGGATTACTCAGCGGTACCGACCTAACGACCGCAAGATGACGAAACTTCCCGCAAAAGAATGCAAGACAATCTATCGGAAACTCGACAAAGCGGTCACTTCGCTGCGGGACCAGATTTCAGACCTTCCAACGTCCATAAGATGGGAACTGGAAGAAGCTGGCATGGTCAACGAACCCGCAGACTATTTTGAGAATGCAATAGGCGCCGACCACGAAGGGCTGGATTACGGCGAATATCTCATAGACGTCTTGAAGGAGACCCTGCCCAACTTCCACTTGCTAGTCGGGGAGCCTTGGAGGGTCACATGCGCCCACGCGCCAGACCCAAGCAAAACGAGAACCTTGAAGAAACCATCAAACGTCTTGGCGCTGTGTTTGAACGCTATTCAGGCCGCAAACCGATGGACTCATACTGGTATAATGATCTTGATGAAGAGCGCCCCTACAAGGGATCATTTTTCGATTTTCTGTTTTTGTTCTTCTGGGTGGATGACGCGCAAAGAAATCCATCGGTGCACGCCATCGGGAATGTAGCTCGACGCTTGTTTGGCCATAAAAAATAGGGGTGTCATAAATGGACAGGTTTTGGGCCATTTATGACATTAGACCGGGCCGAATCTACGCTGCATATTGCCTGCAACGAAACGAAATGCAGCGAGGCGACCATGCAAGCACAGATTGACCCAGACTACTTCGACCGGCTTATCGATGAAAAAGAAGCCGCCAACTACCTCTGTTATTCCGTGCGGGCTTTGCAGAACTGGCGCGTGCGCGGCGGCGGGCCGATGTTTGTAAAAGTGTCTGGTCGTTCTGTCCGCTACACCCGCCGCGATCTGCAAAAGTGGATTGCTGGTAAGCGGGTCGCCAATACCAGCACCGCACCTTCCTGACATTCGAGTTTTGCCCGCTCAGAGTTGGCAGCGCTGAGCGGGATTTTGGGGCCGGATGGCTCTCAGGGGCGTGGGGTGTCGCCACCTCGCGCCCTTTTTGCGTCTGCCGACAGGTTCAATGAAAGGAGTTCACAGTGACACAACAACCTGCCTTCAAGTTCAAAATCGGACTGATCACCGCAACGATCTGGGACAATGACGGCTTTTTCTCCGTCGACATTTCCCGCTCGTACAAGACGGTGGAGGGTGACTGGCGCACCACCAGCGCTTTCTCTCACAATGATCTGCTCAACGTCGCCAAATGCGCCGAACGGGCAGAAAACTGGATTTCCCGGAAGCAGGCAGCAGCCAGCCAATGACATCCGCCGGGCTCTCAGCCCGGCCCCAAAACAAATGCTGCCCCGCCGGAGGCACCATTGAAGGGCGCTTTGGCGCCCGTCCACTTTCCAAACCTCAACCAAATCGCGCGGCGTCCGCCGACAGAGGGGGGTGTTTGTAGCACCCCCCTCTGGAAATACGAGAACCCAAGGAGACCCAACCAAATGCATGTCGTTCATCGTGGCTTCGATACCATTGCCCTTTCAGTACAGGCCAATATTTCGTCGGAATTATTCGAGCTTCTGAACACCGAACGGGAGAGAGCCGAAGAAAACCGTGCGCAAGTTCCGGTTACGTACGGCGGCGCTGATTTTGATCTCTTGCCCTATGGTGGCAATGGCTATCGCTTTATCCTGAAAGGCGGGCCACTGGACGTCACATGGTTCTTCAAAAAGCCGAATGCACGTGACCCTTGGGGAATCCGAATCTCAGTAGGCTCGACGCTTCTGGCAACACAGGGCCTTGGCTATGCTCGCGCCTACATCGACAAGACACTCACCCGCCTTAGCGTCCGCTTTGAGGCGCATCAGGTGAGCATCGCCCGAGTGGATTTCTGCGTTGATATCTTGGCACCCAGCTTTGAGTTGGCCCCCGAGAACTTCGTTATTCACAGCCACGCCAACCGAGCCGACTATCTTGCATCGCAAGATGATGTGCGCAGCAACGGCAAGTCAGGCCGGTTCACGTCGGTCACGTTCACCAAGAAAGACGGCACCGAGCGCGTTATGCGTGTCCAGCCCGCCGCCCTGCGCCAGCACGTCAAGGGCGAGGTGGCGTCAGAGGCGGCACGCAAGGCCATTATGACCCGCGCCCGCCGTCACCCCCACCTGCTGCCCGTCTGGGACGCTGAGGCCCGCGCTGCAAGGTCTGTGAACCTCGCGACCGTCACCCGGATCGCGGCAGACGGCCACATTTATCACTTCCCAAACTGAAAAGGAGTTCCCATGAAACCCGTAACCCGACGCACATTTGTCACTACGGTGCCTGCACTTGTCGCAGCCGTGCCTGTTACTGCCGGACAGGCTCTACCGACTGAGACCAGAGACCCGCACTGCGCATGGCACGCCGAATGGAAGGCGATTATTGACGAGTTCTTGGCCTCCCGAGTCGATTGGGAGGACGATGATCCCCGGCAGTTGCGCAAGCTGGAATTGCAGGAACAGCTTTGCCGTGTGCCCGCCAAAACTCTGGACGGAGTACTGGCGCAAGCGGAATTCGCAGCCTCGGAAGCATGGGGCATGGTGGACGGTTCGTTCTGTCCCGATGACGCCGTTCTCATGAACAACATTGTCCGGACTTTGCGGGCGCTGAGCCGGAGGGCGGTCTGATGGAAGCGCAAGCAACCGTACCATCCCTTTCTGAGCGGATCGCAACCGCACTTCCTGCCACACCAATTCTGGCGCTCTATCCTCGCTGGGTCGAAGCGGTGGCCGAAGTCAAGGCCGCGAATAATGAAGCTGCACGCCTATGTGCCATATCCGAGGCGGCTGGGCAAAAACCTGGTCCCGCTGACAAGGACTTTGAAGCGCGGGTGATTGAACCAGCCTATGACCGCCTGACAGCCATCGAGGATGAAATCACTGACCTTGAGGCCCGCTGCGGTGAGGACTTGGCCGTAAAGGTCGCAGTTACCCACCGCGTGCGCGGCGTCTGGTGTGATGACCAGATAGACGGCTTGGTTTCTGACGCGAACAAGCTGCTTGAGCGCGCCTGAGAAAGGAGACAACCCCATGAAGAAATGAACCGCCGCACCGCCCTGACGGCCCTGTGCGCCGCTCCTGCGGCCTCTCTGCCCGCTCTGGCTGCGACCGAAGAAACCCCCATTGGCCGCTTGTACGCCCGGCTGTCCGCTCTCTACCCCGAATATGACCGGCTCATTGATGAGAATGGCGAGGTGTTTGAAGCTGCGCGGGCTGCTGGCAATGAGGACGCAAGCGGCATTGCCGAGGACCACAACGAAACGGTTGGCCCTGTCCGTGATAACGTCACCGACCTTGAGGACCGGATTATGAACCAAGACTGCGTGACCCTTCGGGACGTGGCAATAAAGGTTCACCTCCTGATCCGCTGTGACGGCTTCTGGGAGGACGAGCATGCGAAAGTCATGGAGGCGGACGCCCTGCGCCTCCTGAATTAGACAAAACACATTGAATTTCACAACGGGAGGGCGCCGGTATTTCAGCGCGCCCTCTTCCGGAATTACCCGGAGACTCAACATGAATTTTTATCCCCGTAACCGACGTTGGTCGGACCAGTTTTTACCTGAAATCAAAAGCATCATCGGCACTCACATTATTCGGGCTGCCCCTGATCCCCTCGACCACTTCCAGGCAACCGACCTCGTGATGCTGGACGCCAAGGACATGCGCATTGCAGCGAGAGTGAGGCGTCACGGCTACGCAGAGCGCTACCCCCACCAGTTCACCATTCGCGCAAAGGTGCCCTCTGGCGTCGAAACCGAGCTGTCCAAAATTGTGAATGGCAACGGCGACTGGCTGTTCTACGGGCACGCTAGACCGGACGGGCAATCGCTCAACAGTTGGCAACTCATCGACCTGAGAGCCTTCCGGGCTGCGCTCATCCGGCACGGCTCCAACGGCACGTTCATCCGCATGGGCGACAAGCAGAACCCGGACGGGACGTGCTTCAAGTGGTTCGATGTACGGTCGTTTCCGCAAAGCCCGCCGCTCGTTCTGGCAAGCTCTCAGTAAGTGGAAGTGATCGTTTCGCTGTTCGGTCGGTATGATGATGAACGTGCGCTTGATCAGCCCCAAAGGGGGGAGTCCGAATAGCGAGCGCTAAACCCGGAGGTAATTTTATGATATTCTTGTCGAGCACTACCAGAAGAAGACATTACGCCGGTATAACCGGAACTATGTGACCTGACGTTCGCAAAAGGTCCAACTCATTTGAAAACAGAAGATTTGGAGGACTAGATATGGCCGCCAAGTATAAAACCTTTACATTCAATGCCGCTGGCGCTCCTTCGGAGTCGTCCCTTGCTGCTCCCACCGGTTTGCAAGCTGCCCTCGCAGACGGTTCTCAAGAAGCAGTTGGGGGACCGCCCTCCGAGTCCCCCGTTTTTCAATCCGACGAGATGGCCGCACGGTATTATGCCAAACAACTGCTGGTATCCGCTAAGGATTCCGAACTCACTGACGTCATTGCGCCCGAGGACACCTCGACCACACCCGGCCTCGTACTAACCCGGGCAGAAGAACTGCCCGCCGCGGGTGCACGCTCTGTGCATTTCGAGCAACAGGCCCGAGGCATTCCTGTCTTCGGTACCAATGCCGTGGTCGAATTGGAGGCATACAGCCGACGGCTCAACTCCTTCGACGCAGTACTCACCAACTCCCCGGATGTCTCGCCTGTGGCAACACTCAGCGCCGCACAAGCCCTTGACAGCATCAGGGCTTTTTCAGGAGCGACTCTTGAAGCAGTAGAGGTCGAAGCCCCGGTGCTTTGCTACTTTGCCACTCAGGACGGCGGCGACTGGCACCTAACATTTCACTTCAAGAGCGTGCCCGGCGCACCTCGTGAAACCGTAGATGCACTCTCTGAGGGCCATGGCCATGGCATAGGCCCGTCTCCGCGCGAGCACTTTCTAATGTTCGATTACCTGGTCGACGCCCATTCCGGGGAGATTGTTTATTACTTTAGTTCTCAGCCGTTCCTCGACATACCTGTCCTCTGCCAGGGTGACGACGATATCGGTATTCAGCGCGACTTTCACGGTAGAACCAACGGTAACGGCTTTGAAATGGTCGACCCGCTGCGAAACATTGAAACTTTCGACCACAGTCTCAATGACATCACCTCCCCGCCAACCGCCACTCCCATCGACAGTGCGGCTACCGATTTCATGAGCAGCAATCCTGCCGGTGTGAGTGCGCACTTTCATGCGACTTTGGTCTTCGACTTCTTCAACAATGTTTTGAAGCGCAATGGAATTGATGGCAAAGGCATGCGCCTCATCTCTATGGTGAATTGTACCTATTCACAGCATAGCCCCCCTCCAGTCTGGAAGAATGCGGTCTGGTGGAACAAACGCATGTGGTATGGACAAACCCAAAACTCCACGGGCCAGTTCGAAAGTTACGCACGCCATCTGGATGTTATCGCGCATGAATTGAGTCATGGCGTCACCGAAACTACAAGCAATCTTGTCTATCGGGACGAATCAGGCGCTCTGAACGAGTCTTTCAGCGACATCTTCGGAATACTGGTTAAGAATTGGTATCCCGACGAGCCAAAACCCTTGAGAAACTGGAATTGGGAACTCGGGTCCGGGCTAGGTAATGGCGGTTTGCCGCTCCGTGATATGGAGAACCCAGCCCGCACCGGCGATCCCGATCACTGGTCGCAACGCCGACATATCGGAACGCCATTCGACAATGGCGGAGTACACATCAACAGCAACATTCACAACAAGGCTGCCTACAATCTATTCAATTCACAGGATGCGAACGGAGATCCTTTGTTGCAGCCAGGCGAGACAGGCTTGCTTTACTACCTGACACTCACTCGCTTGTCGCGCATGGCAACTTTCCGCGACTGTCGGCGCACCCTGCGTTCTGCCGCCCTAACATACTTTAGAGGCGATCCTGCTAAATCCGCGGATGTGCAAGCCGCAATCAATTCGGCATATGCAAGTGTTGGAATCGTCTGACACTGTATGAAATCACCGGCACGGATTTAAATCTCCAAGCGCGGTAAGTGTGCCTGCACTATTGGCGCCGCTTTTTGCTGCATTTTGTTGCATTTTGCTGGCAAAGTAGGTACGCGCTCCGCGTCCACTTTTGAAGGGTTAAGTGGCTTTTTTGCTGGTTTCAGCTAGTTGTCGGGGAGGAGCGAATAACTGGTGCACATCGAAGTTAGCATACCCAAAGGCCTCGGCAAACGCGGAATATTTGTCCCCCATGTGTCCCCCAGACAAGAAATCGCATCGGGATGGCAGCGTTGTGGTTCTTGTAAGTCATTGAAAACAGTGGTGAGCCGTGCAGGATTCGAACCTGCGACCCACTGATTAAAAGTCAGTTGCTCTACCAACTGAGCTAACGGCCCACTTCTGTGTCGGATCACTCGATCCGTGGCGCTCTCTAAGGCATTTTGCCGGGTGGGTTCAAGACCTTATTTCGCACCTCGTGCCGCCCTAGTTTTCCAACCGTCCAGCGACCCGATAGGCGGCCTAATTAGGGAGCACACGGAGGGGGGTCAAGACCTTTTTTCAGAAATCTCGGCCGCAGGGTGGATTCGCCCCCGGAGCAGCGCTATATGCCCGCCATGCAACGCCAGACGGATACCGGTTTGCCCCTGATGAAGATGCACGGGCTGGGCAATGACTTTGTCATTGTCGACGCGCGCGCGCAGGAGATCGGGATCACCCCGGCTCTGGCGCGGGGAATAGCCCATCGGCAGTTCGGGGTCGGGTTCGATCAGCTGACGGTGATCGAGAACGGTACCGGGGACGCGCATCTGGTGTTCTACAATGCCGACGGCTCGACCTCCGCCGCTTGCGGCAATGCAACGCGCTGCGTGGCGCGACATCTGATGGAGGAGACCGGCAAGACCGAGTTGCTCCTGACCACCGAGCGGGGCGCGCTGATGGCGCGGGATGCGGGCGACGGGCTGACCTCGGTCAATATGGGGGCACCGCAGCTCGACTGGCGCGAGATCCCACTAGCCGAAGAGGTGGACACGCTGGAACTGCCCATCGAAGGGGGCCCGACGGCCACCGGAATGGGCAACCCGCACTGCACCTTCTTTGTCGAGGATGCCGAGGCGATCCCGCTGGAAGAGTTCGGCGCCCGCTACGAATACCACCCGCTCTATCCTCAGCGCACCAACGTGCAGGTCGCACAGCTCATCGGCCCCGATCACATCCGCATGCGGGTGTGGGAGCGGGGCGTGGGCATCACGCTGGCCTCCGGCTCTTCCTCCTGCGCTACGGCCGTTGCCGCCGCCCGACGGGGGCTTACCGGGCGCAAGGTACAGATCGACCTCGACGGCGGCACGCTCTGGATCGATTGGCGCGAGGATGGGGTCTGGATGACCGGCCCGACCATGCATGTCTTCTCCGGCACCCTGACCCGGGAATTTCTGGAGAGCCTCAGATGAGCGCGCCCAAATTCACCACGCTGGGCTGCCGTCTCAACGCCTATGAGACCGAGGCGATGAAGGAGCTGTCGGCGCAGGCAGGCCTCACCGACGCCGTGATCGTGAACACCTGCGCGGTGACCTCCGAAGCGGTGCGCAAGGCGCGGCAGGAGATCCGCAAGCTGCGCCGCGAAAACCCGGATGCGCGCCTGATCGTGACCGGTTGCGCCGCGCAGACGGAACCCCAGACCTTCGCCGCCATGGATGAGGTCAACGCGGTCATCGGCAACACCGAAAAGATGCAGCCCGAGACCTGGACCGGCATGGCCGCCGATTTCATCGGCGAAACCGAGGCGGTGCAGGTCGACGACATCATGTCGGTCACCGAGACCGCCGGGCATCTCATCGACGGGTTCGGCACCCGCTCGCGCGCCTATGTGCAGGTCCAGAACGGCTGCGACCACCGCTGCACCTTCTGCATCATCCCCTATGGCCGCGGCAACTCGCGCAGCGTCCCTGCAGGCGTGGTGGTGGATCAGATCAAGCGCCTGGTGGATCGCGGCTATAACGAGGTGGTGCTGACCGGGGTCGACCTGACCTCATGGGGCGCCGACCTGCCGGCGCAACCCCAACTGGGCGATCTGGTCATGCGCATCCTGAAACTAGTGCCCGACCTGCCGCGCCTGCGCATCAGCTCGATCGACTCGATCGAGGTGGATGACAACCTGATGCAGGCCATCGCCACCGAGCCGCGCCTGATGCCGCATCTGCACCTCAGCCTGCAACATGGCGACGACCTGATTCTGAAACGGATGAAACGCCGCCACCTGCGCGACGACGCCATCCGCTTTGCCGAAGACGCGCGCAAGCTGCGGCCTGAGATGACCTTTGGCGCCGATATCATCGCCGGGTTCCCCACCGAAACCGAGGCGCATTTCGAGAACTCGCTGAAGCTGGTCCGGGACTGCAACCTGACCTGGCTGCACGTGTTCCCCTACTCGCCCCGCTCCGGCACGCCCGCCGCGCGGATGCCGCAGGTGAACGGCAAGGCCATCAAGGAGCGCGCCGCCCGGCTGCGCGCCGAGGGCAACCGGCAAGTGCAAAACCACCTCAGCGCCCAGATCGGCAAGACCCATCGCATCCTGATGGAAAACCCGCATATGGGCCGGACCGAGCAGTTTGCCGAGGTGCAGTTCGGCTCGCCCAAGGCCGAAGGCGCGGTGATCGAGGCGCTGGTGACAGGAACGGATGCGACCTCCCTGCGCGCGGCCTGAGCCTTTGCGGGGGCGGTTGTATACCCCCGGATGACACCCCATATTCCCGCACGACAGGCCGAATATTTGGCCGCTTTGACGTGTTATGGTATTTGATAGTGATTATTTGTGTGAAAATTGGACAAAAAGTATGAAGCCACAGTTATTGGTTGCGACCCTCATCTGTACATTTGCCGCAAGCGGCACATTCGCAGACACGCTGCCCGAGGGACGGTGGAGCGTTGATATCAAATCAAAATACCCGTTCACCCTGCAATTGCAGACCCGAAACGGACAGGCCTCGATCCCGGACGGACGGGTCGGGGAAAGCACCGCAACCCGAGTCTCCACTTTGGCCGCCAAGGGCAGAACCCTGGTTGTCGATGTCGATTTTACCGGGGGCCGGTGCGGGGCGAACTCCAAGGGCCGGCTGGCCCTGAAACGAAACGACAAGGGCAAGTGGAACGGCACCTGGAGCGGCCATTGCGCAAGCAACGGGGCCAAGTTCAACGCCAAGGCGCGCGCCAGCTCGCCATAGCGACCCCTGACTTAGGGTGTTTCGGGAACACGCTGACACATCCCTGATCGCCAATGTCCCAAGAGCGCGACGGGGTATTGGCGCTTCAAGCTTCCCCGAAACGCCATTGGCGCACACCGGCGGAAAGAAAAAACCCCGCGCCGGGTAAGCGCGGGGTCATCTGTTCAGCACTTTGACGGTTAGTGCTTCTTGCCCTTCACCGGCGCCCAGAGACGCTTGTTGGTGAGGTACAGCAGCACCGACAAGATGGTCAGGAAGATCACCCCGATAAAACCGGCCTGCTTGCGTGCCATCATCTTGGGCTCGGCGGCCCACATCAGGAACGCGGCAACGTCCTGCGACATGGCTTCGACGGTCGCCTCGTGACCGTCCGCGAACTCGACCTGCTCATCGAACAGCGGCGGCGCCATCGAGATCCAGCCACCGGGGAAGGCGGAGTTCTCGTAGAGGATGGTGCCAGCCTCTTCCTTTTCCTCACCGGTATAGCCGTCCAGCAGCGAGGCGATGTATTCCGCGCCGCCCATGCCCTTGAACAGCTGGTTGATGCCCAGACCGGCAGGCCCGTGGAAGCCCGCACGCGCCTTGGCCATCATGCTCAGGTCGGGCGCACCGGCAGCGGTGTTGGCCGGGAAGTGATCGGTCGGGCGTGCCTCGCGGTCATCGTCCAGTTCGGGGTCGAAAACGGTAAAGTTCTCGGCCGCATAGGCGCGCACCTGATCCTCGGGCAGGCCCACGCCACCCTCATCCGACAGCGTGCGCAGCGGAACGTATTGCAGACCGTGGCAGGCCGCGCAGACCTCGGTATAGATCTGCAGACCGCGTTGCAGCTGGTTCTGGTCGTATTTGCCGAACGGCCCCTCGAACGAGAACTGGAAGTCCTCGATATGCTGCTCGCCGCCGCCTGCCGCGAACGACGCGGCAGGGGTCAGAGCCAGGGCAAAAGCGGCACCGATTGCAAGTTTCTTCAACATGGTTTCCGGTCCCTCTTCTTACTCGGCGGGCGTGGCGTCGCCGCCAGCCTTGCCATAATGCGCATTGAAGTCTTCCTCGATGGTCTCCGGCTGCGCGGTGGGCTTCTCGATCACGCCCAGGATCGGCAGGATCACGAAGAAATAGGCGAACCAGTAGGCCGAGGCGATCAGCGACCAAGTCGCAAAAGGCTCCTCGGCGGGCATCGCCCCCAGCCACATCAGGGCGAAGAAATCGAAGATCAGCAGGTAGAACCACCATTTGAACATCGGACGGTACTTGCCCGAACGCACGGTCGAGGTGTCCAACCACGGCGCCAGCGCCATGGCCAGGATCGCACCGAACATCGCCAGAACTCCAAAGAACTTGGCGTCGATGATGCCGCCGGTGATGAAGCTGGCGAACTGAACGACCCAGACCTCACCGGTAAAGGCCCGCAGGATCGCGTAGAACGGCAGGAAGTACCATTCGGGCACGATGTGTGCAGGCGTGACCAGCGGGTTGGCCTCGATGTAGTTGTCCGGGTGGCCCAGATAGTTCGGCATGTAGCCGACGATGGCCCAGAAGACGACCAGAATAACGGCCAGTGCGAACACGTCCTTGATCACGAAATACGGCCAGAACGGCAGCGTGTCCTTCTCGGCCTCGGCTTTCGAGCCGCGGCGAACCTCAACACCGGTGGGGTTGTTGTTGCCGGTCGAATGGAAGGCCCAGATATGCACCACCACCAGCGCCGCAATCACGAAGGGCAGCAGGTAGTGCAGCGAGAAGAAGCGGTTCAGCGTGGCGTTGTCCACGGCAGGCCCGCCCAGCAGCCAGGTCTGGATCGATTCTCCGATGAACGGGATCGCGCCAAACAGGCCGGTGATCACGGTCGCACCCCAGAAGGACATCTGCCCCCAGGGCAGCACGTAACCCATGAAGGCGGTGCCCATCATGCACAGATAGATCAGCATGCCGATGATCCACGTGATCTCGCGCGGGGACTTGTACGAGCCGTAGAACAGGCCGCGGAAGATGTGGATATAGACCGCGACAAAGAACAGCGAGGCGCCGTTCATGTGCAGGTAGCGCAGCATATAGCCGCCATTCACGTTGCGCATGATGTGCTCGATGCTGGCAAAGGCCATATCAACATGCGGCGTGTAGTGCATCACCAGAATGATGCCGGTGACGATTTGCAGCACCAGGCAGAACGCCAGGACGATGCCCCAGATCCACCACCAGTTCAGGTTCTTGGGCGTGGGGATCATAAGGGTGTCATACAGCAGGCCGACGATGGGCAAGCGGCTGTGCAGCCACTTCTCGCCACCCGTCTTCGGTTCGTAGTGGTCGTGCGGAATACCGGACATGAGCGCGTCTCCTTATCCCAGCTTGATGGTAGTTTCGTCGACGAACTCGGCGACCGGAACGAACAGGTTCTCAGGCGCGGGCCCTTTGCGGATGCGGCCCGAGGTGTCGTAGTGCGAGCCATGGCAGGGGCAGAACCAGCCGTGGAAGTCGCCTGCGCCATCACCCAGCGGCACACAGCCCAGATGGGTACACACACCCATCATCACCAGCCACTCACCGGCCTCGTCCAGGCTGCGGTTCTCGTCCGCGGCATCCAGACCCGGCTTGTTGGCGTTGCGGTCTTCCTGGTCCGGCAGTTCCGACAACTCGACCGCGCGGGCTTCGTCGATCTCTTCCTGGGTCCGGCGGCGAATGAACACCGGCTTGCCCAGCCACTTCACGGTGATCTGGGTGCCAACCTCGATGTCCGACACGTCAACGCGAATCGAGGACAGCGCCTGAACGTCCGCCGACGGGTTCATCTGGTTGACCAGAGGCCAGACGGCGGCCCCCGTTGCTACTACACCTGCGCCACCCGTGACATAGTAGAGGAAATCTCTGCGGGTGCCTTCGTGGTCTTCTGCGTGGGACACGAGGTTTTCTCCGATTCCAGCGCCCGAGCCCGGGCAAACATGCATGTGCGCCGCACGAATGCGGTGACTCATCAGCGGGTATCTATCCGGGAGAAATCGGTTCGTCCAGCGGTCATAGGCGCGCACTACGCCGCATGTGCGCATTCATGTCGCAACGCAGACACAGAATTTCAAGACGACGACCATCCGAAAGTCCCCGATTTGCGCCTCAACCCCGCTATTTAACCCGCATTCCAGCCCCAAATTCCGGACGATTCGGAGACATCAGAACCACCCCGGCACACCCTTCAAACGAGAGGCAGTACATTGAACGGTGCGACCTGGCTGGGCTCAAACCTATTCCGGTGCAGCGCCTGCATCCTCATGCGGCGGATCCCAAGGTTGGGCTTCTTCCTGAAATACCGAGAAACCGACATCAAACATCGACGGGTCGTCGAGCGTCGCTGCATGGAAATAGCGCCGTTCAGGAAAGCGCTCGGTGCGGCTCATCAGCGGCGACCCACAATGAGGGCAAAACCCGCTATAGGTAGCGGCCCCCGAGTCGCTCACCCCTTTGTATTCCTTGATATCGCCTTCGATCTTCACCGAGTCGAGCGGCAGTGCAAACGCCGAGGCATGTCCCGATCCCGTTGCGCGCTGGCATTTCCTGCAATGGCAGTTAAAGGAGAACTCGATATCCGCGTCACTGGCATAGCGGACAGAACCGCAGGCACATCCACCGCTCAATTTGCCTTTCATCTCCAAAACCTTTCGAAACAGCATCGGTGTCATTCAATTCCCCATCATAACAGCAGAATACCGGGCTGCGCAGGCGCAGATCCTGCGCCTTGATTATGAGGACGGGTCAATCCTTTGGTGCGAGGGGTCGAGTTAACGGCGTTCAGTGCGATGTAATTGACAATCGAGGGCTGTTTCCATTTCATCTAAAACATTAATTTTAAGCTATATTTCTTTATCTCAGGCCACAAACAATTTCACCTTGCACTTTCTGCGCGAATGCCGATAACCCGCCCGACGCGCGAACTCCACCAACGGAGAGTCTACATGACAAGGAACACTCTGGCCGCCCTCTTCCTGACGCTGGTCACCACGGCTCAGACACAGGCGGCGGGCGATCCCGACCGGGGCAAGGCGCTCTACTCGCGCTGCGTCTCATGCCACGCGATCATCAAGGATGGCGAGGTTCTGGTGAAGGGCGGCATCACCGGCCCCAACCTCTACGGCGTGGTTGGCCGGGTCGCGGGCACCGAATACGACTATCTCAACGGCAGCGAGCGGCTGCCCATCGGCATGTTCACCGATGATATGATCCGCGCCGGGCAAGAGGGGTTGGTCTGGACCGAGGACAACATCGCCGCCTACGCTGCCGATCCCATCGGTTTCATCCGCGCGTTCCTGAACGACGACACCGCCCGCCCCAACATGAGCGTCAAATTGAAAAAGGGCGCAGCCGACATCGCGGCCTATCTGACCACATTCAGCCCGGAATAGAGCCTGATTCACATCCAGATCTCGGGCGCCCAAAGCGCTTTACGTTTGATTTGAACCGGAATACGCTACCTCTCCCTTAGGTCGAACGCGCATTCCGGTGAACGTATCTCAGATAAAACGCAAAACGCCTAATCCCCGCGCATCAGCGCGGCCAGGGCGCCCAGCTCGGCCCCGACACCTCCGGCCTCGATCTGCCTCGCCGCCGCAAGCCGCACGTCGTCCGGCTTGTTCTGGTTCAGCTTCCAGGTCCCCTGCACGTCATCGACGCGCATCCGGCAGGGCACGATCATCCGCATCATCCGCTCCAATGCCTCCGGCGTCATCTTGGCGCTGACCCAGGGGGTTTTGGGCAGCAGCCGCGCCTCGAAATGGGCCGACAGGCGGTCCAGCAGATCCCGCAACTCCATTTGCGGGCGCAGTTCCAGCTCTCCGGCCAGATGCACCGCGACATAATTCCAGGTCGGCACCTGATCCGGCACCCCGTACCAGTCGGGCGAAACATAGCCGTCCGGCCCGCTGACCGCGATCCGGGCCGGTGCCGGTGCCTTCAGCGCCCGAACGATGGGATTCGACCGCATCAGATGCAGCTCGGCCAGCGTCCCGTCCTCAGACAGCAAAAACGGCACATGGCTGATCAGCGGCGCCCCGTCACCTGCGACCGCCAGCACACCAAACCCCCGGTCCCGGGCAAACGCCTCACACCGCGCGCGTGCCTCACCGCGAAAGATCGGGTTGGGATGCATCGTTTCTCTCCTCTGTCCTGACATCGCTCTTGCAGATCGCGGCATGGCTTGGCAAGCTCGCTTTCGTTCTCAGGGCGGGGCGGAATTCCCCACCGGCGGTATGCGGGGCGTGACCTCGTAAGCCCGCGAGCGGCTTTCCCGCGTCCACGATCCGAAAAGTGGGAACCGGTTTTCGGATCGTGGAGCCAGCGAAAAGTGTCAGCAGATCTGGTGAGAGGCCAGAGCCGACGGTCACAGTCCGGATGAAAGAGAACGCGCAAGCCACGCCGGAAACCCGGCGGGCGGGCCCGTGATCGCCTTGGGTGACGTGTCAAACCTAAAGGAGTTCACGATGACACACACCCGCTATGCCTTCGTCAAAGCCAACTGGCATTCCGATATCGTCGACCGCGCACTCGACGGCTTTCTCGACCTCATTCCGCCCGACCAGGTCGATATATTCGACGTCCCCGGCGCGTTCGAGATGCCGCTGCTGGCCCGCGATTTGGCCCAGACCGGCACATACGCCGCTATCGCCTGCGCCGCCTTCGTGGTGGATGGCGGCATCTATCGCCACGACTTCGTAGCCCAGGCCGTGGTCGATGGCCTGATGCGCGCCGGGCTCGATACCGGCATTCCGGTACTTTCGGTCTCGCTGACCCCGCACCAGTATCAGGAGACGGATCATCACAACGCGATCTACCGCGCGCATTTCGTGGAAAAAGGCCGCGAAGCCGCCCGCACCGCGCTCCAGATCACCGAAACCAGATCCAAACTGCTGAAGGCGGCCTGATCTTCATCTTTTCAAAAATACTCCGGGGGAGTCGCCTTCAGGCGACGGGGGCAGCGCCCCCTCCCCCACCTCCTCCAAGCAAATCCTCTTGAGGCCCAAAGCGCACCCCGCTAAGCACGACCCTCAAAGGAGCACCGCGCATGTCCATGAACAGCTTTGGCCACCTCTTCCGCGTCACCACCTGGGGCGAAAGCCACGGACCGGCGCTCGGCGCCACCGTCGACGGCTGCCCGCCGGGTGTGCCGATTGACGAAGGCATGATCCAGCACTGGCTCGACAAGCGCAAACCGGGGCAGAACAAGTTCACCACCCAGCGGCGCGAAGCGGACGCGGTGAAAATCCTGTCCGGCGTATTCGAAGGCCAGACCACCGGCACCCCGGTCCAGCTGATGATCGAAAATACCGATCAGCGCTCCAAGGACTACGGCGACATCATCGACAAGTTCCGCCCGGGTCATGCCGACATCACCTACTGGCAGAAATACGGCATCCGCGATTATCGCGGCGGTGGCCGCAGTTCGGCCCGCGAAACGGCTGCACGGGTCGCGGCAGGCGGGCTGGCGCGCGAGGCGATCAAGCAGCTTGCCCCTGATGTCCAGATCACCGGCTACATGGTGCAGATGGGGGCGTACAAAATAGACAGGGAGCGTTTTGACTGGGTACAAATCGAACAAAACCCGTTCTGGACGCCCGATGCACAGGCAGCCGAGGACTGGGCGGTGTACTTGGACGACCTGCGCAAATCCGGCAACTCGGTCGGCGCCGTGGTCGAGGTCGTCGCCCGGGGTGTCCCCGCAGGTCTCGGCGCGCCGATTTATGCCAAGTTAGACACTGATCTGGCCACCGCGATGATGTCCATAAACGCCGTCAAAGGCGTCGAGATCGGCGAAGGCATGGCCGCCGCCGAACTCACCGGCGAGGCCAATGCCGACGAGATCTTCATGGGTCCGGACGGCCCGCAATACAGCTCGAACCACGCGGGCGGTATTCTTGGCGGCATCTCAACCGGACAAGATGTAGTGGTGCGTTTCGCCGTAAAACCCACATCTTCTATCCTGACCACCCGCAAGACCATCACCAAATCGGGCGAGGAAACCGAGATCATCACCAAGGGCCGCCACGATCCCTGCGTCGGCATCCGCGCCGTGCCGGTGGGCGAAGCGATGATGGCCTGCGTGATCCTCGATCACCTGCTGCTGCATCGCGGCCAGATTGGCAAAAACCGGGGCCACATTGGCTGAGCTTCAGTCCCAGCTGCGCGAGGTCGCAAGCGCCCGCATGGCAACCGACCCGGCCCATGATCTGGCGCATCTCGACCGGGTCTGGCTCAACGCACAAGCCATTGCGGACCGTCAGGCCAACCTGCGTGTGCTGATGGCCGCCAGCTATCTGCACGATCTGGTCAACCTGCCCAAGAACGACCCCGACCGCCACCTCGCCTCGCGCCATTCGGCGGATCAGGCCGCGCCCATCCTGCGCGATCTGGGGTTCGCCCCGGCGGAAATCGAGGCCACTCAACACGCCATCGCAGCCCACAGCTTTTCGGCCCAAATCCCGCCCGAAACGCCAGAGGCGAGGATCCTGCGCGACGCCGACCGGCTGGACGCGCTCGGCGCCGTCGGCATTGCCCGCACCTTTGCAGTGGCCGGTGCGTTGGGCCGCGCGCTTTATGACCCGTCCGACCCCTTTGCCGAACACCGTCCGCTGGACGACCTGCAGTTCTCGATCGACCACTGGCGGGTCAAGCTGCTGGCTCTGCCCGAGGACATGCTGACCGAGAGGGGACGGACGCTGGCGCAGGAACGCACGGGCCGGATGCTGCGATTCCTCGAAGAATTCGCAGGCGAAATCGGCGCCATCGTCCCAACCGGATGGACGCCAGAACGAAACGGGGCCTGAAACTTTCAGGTCTCCCGTTGATCTTTGCCCAGCAAAGGCGCAGGGTCGCCGCGATGACCGTTTCCTTAACATCGCATCGACCCATGCTGGCAGTGGCGCTCAAACTGGGCGCCCTTGTTCTGTTCACGTCGATGTCGGCACTGGTCAAGGCGCTTTCGGACGAGATCCCGCCGGGAGAGCTGGTGTTCTTCCGCTCACTCTTCGCCATTCCCGTCATCGTCATCTGGCTGATTTCGCGTGGAGAATTGCGGCAAGGCTTCATCGTCAAGAAACCGATGGGCCATTTCTGGCGCGGCGTGCTGGGCACCACCGCCATGGGGCTGACCTTCACCGGCCTCGGCCTGCTGCCCCTGCCCGAGGTGACGGCCATCGGCTATGCCACCCCGATCTTCACCCTTGTCCTCGCCGCCGTGATGCTGGGTGAGCAGATCCGAATGATTCGCATAGGCGCGGTGGCAGTGGGGCTGCTGGGTGTCCTGATCATGCTCTGGCCGCGTCTGGGCAGCGGCACGATGGAAAGCGCGGCAACCATTGGCGCGCTCTGCGTGCTGGGCGCCACCATCGCCCGTGCCTTCGTCCAGATCCATATCCGGCAGCTGGTGCAGGTGGACCACCCGGCGGCCATCGTGTTCTATTTCTCCGCCACCGCCACACTGCTTTCGGGCCTGACGGTATTCTTCGGCTGGGTGGTGCCAACATGGGAGCAGGCGGCGCTGATGATCCTGACCGGGCTCGTCGGCGGGGTGGCGCAGATTCTGGTGACCTCATCCTACCGCTTCGGTCAGGCCTCGATGCTGGCACCCTATGACTACACCACCATGCTGTTCGCCATCGTCATCGGCTATATCTGGTTCGACGAATTGCCGACGGTGGTGATGCTGGCCGGTGCCGCGCTGGTCATCGCGGGCAACGTGCTGGTGATCTGGCGCGAGCATCAACTGGGGCTGGAGCGCGGCAAGGCCCGTGCGGTCACCGATCCCAAGGCCTGACCTTTACCTTTGCCGCACATCCCCTAGGTTGGGCCGGACAACGAGCGAGGATTCCCCCATGAGCGACGCGCAGGATCACAAGGAAAAGATGCAGGAGGTGCAGGCCAAGCACCGCAAGAAAGTGTCCGAGGCGGTCGATCCGGGCCGGGGTCTGTTGCTGATAAACACTGGCAAGGGCAAGGGCAAATCCTCAGCCGCCTTTGGCGTGGTCATCCGCGCGCTGGGTTGGGGGCAGAAAGTGGCCGTAGTCCAGTTCATCAAGGGCAAGTGGAAAACCGGCGAGCGCCGGTTTTTCGAAGAGCACGGGCTGGTGACCTGGCACACGATGGGCGAAGGCTTCACCTGGGACACGCAGGACCGCGAGCGCGACATCGCGGCGGCAACGGCGGCGTTCGGCAAGGCACACGAGTTGATGGAAAGCGGCAACTACGATCTGGTGGTGCTGGACGAGATCAACATCGCGCTGCGGTATGAATACCTGTCGGTGGATGCGGTTCTGGAAGGTCTCAGGGCCCGCTCGGACAAGACCAGCGTGTTCCTCACGGGTCGCGATGCACCACAGGAATTGCGCGATTATGCCGATCTGGTCACCGAAATGACCGAGGAGAAACACCCCTTCAAGGCTGGCATCAAGGCCCAGCGGGGCGTCGATTTCTGAAGGCGCCTGCCTCGCAACTACCCTGGCAGCAAAAGCAAGGCCGCGGGTCCAAGAACCCACGGCCTTACTTCATGAAAGCTCATGGTTGGCTGTTTGACCTGGCCGCGCTCAGGCCATCGCCTCCTGTTCGGGCGCGCTGAGTGAGATCACCGCAACCACCGCGGCACCGTTCAGCCAGTAGAACAAGGCGTCGAGTCCAGCAAAGCCCAACAGGCTGGGTGCCACCAGAAAGGCGATGCCCACGGTCAGATCTACCGCCAGATGGAACTTGTACGGCAGCACCCGCCAGACGCCGAGATGATGATCGGTCAGCACGGTCAGGACAAAGGCCGCTACGCCTGTCGCGACGGACAGCCACAGCGCCAGCGGGTTGGATTGGCCAAGGCCAAGAACAAAGGGCAGCCCCATCAGGGCAAATGCCACCGGATAGTCGAGATAGGCATGAATGCTACGGGTCACGAAACGAAGGGACATCTGATTTCCTTTCCTGAGTTGAGATGTCCCCAAGTTAGGAAAGGCCCGCCGAACGGTGCAGCCCAGTGCGTCCGCGATATCTTGCAGATCGTCCGGATCACCTCACGTTTCAGTGCATTGCCTTATAGGCAGCCGGAGACAGGCCGACCTGCTTCTTGAACACGCGTGAAAACGCTGCCTCGGAGGCGTAACCCACCTCTGCTGCCGCGTCCGCCACGTTCCAGCGGCTTTCGGACAGGCCGTGGCAGGCGATCTGCATGCGCCAGTTGGTCAGATACTGCATCGGCGTCACCGCCATCTTCTCGGCAAAGACCTGCGCGAAGGCGGTGCGCGACATGCCTGCCTCGCGCGCGAGACCCTCGACGCTCCAGTCCTCGGCCGGGGCGCGGTGAAAGGCGGTCAGCGCGCGTGAGATGCGCTGGTCGGCGAACCCGGCAAGGGCCGCGTCGCTGGGGCTTTGATGCTCCAGATAGGCCCGGATCGCCTGCGCGAACAGCACCTCGGACAGTTTCAGCGCGATCAGATCGGCGCCGATCCGTGCCCCGTTCACCTCGGACCCGATCATGCGCAACGTCGCCTCGATCCAGGCACCGCCCTCTTCGCCATAGTTCTCAATCACGATGAAGGGCGGCAGCCGGTCGATCAGCATATGCCCCGTGCCGCCCCGCCCCGGCGGTCCGGAAAACGAGAAATGCCCGCAGATCAACTGCGTGTCCCGTCCGTCATCGGCACCGCCATAGACCAGCACGCCGTCGCCCTTGTATCCGGCCTCCTCCAGCACCCGGTCAAGCGGCAGGGCCTCCATCGGCTGCACTTCGTTGCAGAGCAGCATATGCGCAGCACCATGGGGGATCAGGATCAGATCGCCTTGTTTCAACCGCAGCGTCTCTCCGGTCGCGGGCACGTGCACCTTGAGCTCTCCCCGCTGTACGAAGTGAAACCGGGCCACATTTTCGAAAGGCGGCACCTGAATGCCGAAAGGCGGAGTGAAGGAGGTTCGGAAGTAGAGCGTGCCCCGAAGGGACAGGCGGGTGAGAATATCGCTGAGCAGGTCCAACATGGGCTTAAGCTAGCCAAACCTGCCCGAAGGTCCACAGGACTGGACGATCTGCAAAGAGTTTTGAATGCTTGAGCATGGGTTCAAACCGTTGAGGTCGAGGTTGATTAGACCCTAAATTGGTGTTTCAGGCACCATCGCCCATCCATTACCTTTGTCAGTTCACGGTTGCAGATCCACCGGAAGTCCGCTGGGCACCTCGTTTGGGACGCCAAACGGCATGACACCCTCGGATGTGTCGGTCAGGGATTTCAGGAACGCAACAAGGGCCCCGATTTCCTCCTCCGAACGCTGGCCTATCTGGATATCCACCGCAGCCTGCTGCCGTTCCATTTCGCGCCGGTCTTGCTGCACAATGAAATCGACCTTGGTCAACTCAGGAACGTCGGGCAACACAGGGATCGTCTGCGACCATTGCGAGCGTTGTTCTTGCGGGTCGAGGTGATGGCGCACCATGTCTTCCAGGTTGCGATAGGCGCCGTTGTGACCATAAGGGGCGGTAAGCTCGACATTGCGCAACATGGGCGTTCGAAAGCGATACATGTCCTCAAGACGATCCGATTCTCCCATCCGGCCCACATCCCGCGCGATCAGGTCGAACCTGCGGGTGCGTCCGGGCCCGAATGGCGGCAGGCTGAGGGCGTGAAAACCCTGATCGCTGAGAAGCGGACCCCCGTGGCAACCACTGCACCCGGCCTTGCCGAAGAAGAGCCCCATTCCATCCTTTTCGCGGGCTGACAACGCGGTGTCGTCTCCGGCGAGGTACTGATCGAAGCGGCTGTTATGGCTTCTGAACTCCACGGCAACAAAGGCCGCCAGGGCGTTGGCGATATCGACCATGGTTACCTGTTCTGGGCTCTCGATATGGTCGAAGGCGGCCACGAACATGGCCCCATATTCCGGAATGCCGCGCACGCGCTTGGCCAGAATGGGCCACGCGTAGTCGATCCGGTCATTAACTGCCCCGGCAATCTCGTTTTCCTCCGGTTGTCCTGCCATCTCGGTGTGCGAGGTGACGGGAAACAGGGCCTGCGCGGCCAGGATCGAATTCAGCCCCTGCGGCAGCCATTCCTCGGCTGGCGTGTTGAACCCGTTGCCGAACAGAGTGTCCCGGCTGATGCGCCCATCGTGCATCAGCACCGTGATGTCCCTTGCCCCCAGGTTCCACAGGGCCGGTGCGTTTCTAGGAACCCGCCGTTCGATCCGTGCGGCGCCGATCCCGGGTGTGCGGTCGGGACCCAGACCAACGCCGCCCTCACCCAGTCCCAGCGAGAGGCCGTCCGACGACCCGAAAGCCGGGTGATGACAGGTTCCGCAGCTTATATTTCTGTTCCCGGACAGCAGTTTGTCATAAAACAGCAACTGACCAAGTTCCGCCTGCAGCGGATCGAACTGCAGAAAATCGGCGTCGGTCAGCGGTTTGGGAAGGGATTGGGCCCATGCAGTGCCCATCGACAGCGCCAGCAGTAAGGGAGCGGCGAAGTGAACAGGTTTCTGGGGGTAGCGGCGTTTGCAATGACGGGGTTCCCGGCATTTGCAGAAATCGAACAGGCCCGCGATTTGATGGAAGCCGGTGACTATCAGGCCGCCCTGGTCGAGCTGCAACCGGCGGCACGCTCGGGGAATGCCGATGCGGAAGAGCTGATCGGCGTGATGTACGCCATGGGTCTTGGCGTCGAGCGGGACGATCAGCGCGCGTTCGAGTGGTATCTGCGCAGCGCAATGAAGGGGCATCCCGGCGCGCAGTCCGGGGTGGGCTGGTATTATGAGATCGGCCGGGGAATGCCCGCCCCGGATCTGGTGCGCGCCTATATGTGGTACACCCTGTCGGCCATCGGCGGCGACCCGGACGCGGCGATCAGTCTGGAAGAGGTTATCAAGAAGATGACGCCGGAGCAGATCGATAAGGCCCATATTCTGATCGCCGATTACAAGGTCTGGATGTATCCCTTTCGATGAGGGACGGATTTGGCGGACGGCGTTTTTAGTGACACGCCATCGGCCCGGTTTTTACTGGATATCCGATGCGCGGGCGTCGTTGATATCCGCCTCAGCTGCCGCAACGGCCTCGGTCAAAGCGTTAAACGCTTCGTCACCCCGTGCGACATTGCCGGTGAACCAGTCATAGACCGGCGCAGCGGCCTCCTTGAACGCGGCCTTTTCGTCCGGCGACAGCACGTAGAGGTCACCGCCACCGGAAACGAACTCTTCATATGCGGCGATCGACTTGCGCTTGGGTGAAGCGAATGTGGCTTGTTGCAGGGCCGCAAAGCCATCCACGACCACCGTCCGAATGTCTTCGGGCATGGACATGAAAGTCTGGTTCGACATCCACCACAGGGCGCCCATATAGGCGTGTCCGTCCAAGGTCACATATTGCAGGCCGGCATCGGGGAACTTCATGCCCATGATGTCGGTGATCCCGTTCTTGGATCCCTCGACCACCCCAGTCTGGAACGAGGTGAACAGCTCCGGCCACGGGATCGGCGTGGGCGACGCTCCAAGTGCCTTGACCAGCTCCTGCGGCAGGTCGGCAACCACGGTGCGGATCTTCAACCCTTCCATGTCCGAGGGCGACTGCACCCGGCGTTTGGTGTTGGCGAAATTGCGCCAGCCACCGGTGTTGCCGATGGTCATCAGACGAATCGAGTCACCGGAATCCTCCAATGCCATCTGGCGAATCGTCCGGGTGAAATCTCCGGACAGAACGTGTTCCGCGATGCGGTCGTCCGCCATCAGATAGGGAAGGTCCAGGACCTGGACATAAGGAAACAGGCCCGCAGCACCGCCAGATGTCGAAATGTAGATGTCGACCGAGCCATCGGCGATGCCCTGCAGGCATTCCGCCCCGTTCGAACAGAGCTGCGTGCCAATGAACAGCTCAACTTCGATAGCCCCGTTCGAGGCCGCCTCGACATAGTTCTTGAACACGACCAGACCGTCATAGTCTTCATCGTTTTCGTTCGAGTTGGCGGTCGCCCGTATCTTGAAATCCGCGGCTGCGGCAGCCCCTGCGACACCGCAGGCCAGCAGCGCCGCGGTTGCGACCGTCCAGAGTTTAGATTTGAGCATTTGCGTTTCCTCCCTGTGGCTCAGATCTTGTGTCAGTTTGCAAATCCCGTCAGCGTGGGGATCGTCATGGACAGCGCCGGGAAGAAGGTGATGAGGAAGATCACCACAACCTCGACGGCGAGAAACGGCAAAATGGCGCGCGCGATGGTCGTCACCCTCTCACCTGAGACGGCAGAGGCAACGAAGAGGACCAGACCCATGGGGGGCGTCGCCAGTCCGACGGTCAGGTTCACGCACATGATGATGGCGAAGTGGATCGAGTCAACGCCCAGCCCCGTAAAGACCGGTCCCAGGATCGGCCCCAGAATGATGATTGCCGGGCCCGCATCCAGGAACATGCCGACAACGAACAGCAGCAGGTTGATCAGAAACAGCAGCAGCAACGGATTTTCTGTCAGCGTCAGTATGAAATCGGCGAGGATTTCCGGCGCGTGGCTCAGGCTGACAACGGTCTTGAACGAGACCGCGGCGCCCACCAGCAACAGCACGACAGACGACGTCAGACCCGCGCGGCCCAGAACATCCGGCAATTCGCTCAACTTCAGGGTCTTGAGAACAAAGAGGCCGATCACCAACGCGTAGGCAACGGCAACCGCGGCAGCCTCGGTCGGAGTAAAGACGCCCAGCAGGATACCGCCCAGAATGATGATCGGTGTCAGCAGGGGAAAGAATGCGCTCAGACTGGCCTGTCCGCGCTCGCTCCATGTGTATTTGCGTGTTGCGACGGGAAAGTCGTACTTGTCTGCCATGACCTTGATGACCACCATCAGGCCGATCCCGACCATCAGACCCGGCACCATCCCGGCCAGAAATAGGGCGGCGACACTTTCACCCATCACGTAGGCGTAGATGATCATGATGCCCGATGGCGGTATGATCGGGCCGATCACCGAACTGGCTGCGGTGATCGCTGCGGCGAACCGGCGGGTGTAGCCCTGTTTCTCCATCGCCGGGATCAGCATCGACCCCAGCGCCGAGGTATCGGCAACAGCCGAGCCGGAGAGACCCGCGAACAGGATCGAGGACAGGACGTTCACATGCGCCAGACCGCCGCGCAGGTGCCCCATCAGGGCCTGTGCGAATTCCACCAAACGCATCGTGATCCCGCCACGATTCATCAACTCACCCGCGAGCATGAAGAACGGGATGGCCATTAGCGGGAAGCTGTCCATGCCGTTGTAAAGATTGCGATAAAGCAGGGTCAGGTCACGTTCCTGACCGCTCAGCCATAGCAGGATGCCGGGCGCGGCCAGAAGGCCGAAAAACACCGGCAGACCGATGATCAGAAAGAACAGAAACAGCGGGAGGAACCAGATCAACATCACTCGGCCCTCTGCATCTGATCATCGTTTTGCCCAAGCGGTGGCAGGTCGTATCCCAACAAGGTGAGCAGGCGATGCAGGATCAGCTCGATATTCACCAGTATGAGCAGGGCGAGACCCACCACCAGAGATGCCATCATCCAGCTTCGCGGCAGGCGGAACCATTCGTCAAACCCAAGGGATAGTGGGAGATAGAGCGATGCGGTGGCAAAGCGGCCTCCGATGCCGTTCACCTCGGACCATCCTATCCGGATCGCGATGATCAGGACAACCAAAGACACGGCCAGCAGGACGATCTGAAGCGCATTCAAGACCTTGGATGGCAGCAGCGCGTCGATCGTGTCCAAAGCGACAAACCCGCCCTGCCGAAAGGCGGTCGGCGCCATCAAACCGGTCATCCACAACATGCAAAACCGAGCGGCCTCATCCGGCCAGGGGAGTGCGTTGTTGAGCAGATACCGGAACACCACCTGTATCAGAATGACCGCGACCATCACCGCGATGGCGGCAACACCGATTGCGCGACCTAACCGCAAAAGCTGGTCGTTTACGACGGCCAGTACGGCCATCCCTTTTATCAGCGGCCCGGCATCATCTGATCCCAAGTGGTCCTCCTCCTCCCAAATTCGGCGCGTCAGCCCGGCGCAAACTTTCCGACCTGGCCCATGTAAAACGCCAGCGCATCTCCTCCGTCGCGCATCTGAGCGTGCGTGACCTGCCCCAGAACGATGGCGTGATCGCCGCCGTCATAAACCGCCTTTTGCG
Source organism: Ruegeria sp. HKCCD8929 (assembly GCF_013031405.1). Taxonomy (GTDB): domain Bacteria; phylum Pseudomonadota; class Alphaproteobacteria; order Rhodobacterales; family Rhodobacteraceae; genus Ruegeria. Next base: position 45,803 of record NZ_WPZY01000004.1, read on the forward strand.
TACAATCGAACCGTGCCAGACAGTCCGGCAGGATGGGAACGCCCTGATCGTTTATACCAAGTTCTCTGTTCTTTAGCGCATAAGCGTCCTGCGCGACCTGCCAGCACAATTCGCGCTGATCCGCCGCCAGGACGTGGATTGCGTAGTGCTCCGCGTCCTCGAAAAACGGAAACCGGCGCGAGTTCCGATCCGGGGACCACAAGACGAGCGGCGGATCGAGCGACACCGACGCAAAGCTGTTTGCCGTGATCGCGACGGCCCCGGATTCGGTGCGTGTCGTCACGATGGTCACGCCGGTTGCGAACCTGCCGAATGCGTCACGCAGCAATCTGGTGTTCGAGGCATCCGGCACAAATGCCGTTTTCGCGTTGGCAAATTGCAGCGACATCACGGCACCTCCTGCCCGAGGGCGGCTTCGTAAAGGGTGAACCACGCCTCGCGATCCAGCCGGACTTTCAGGGCGTCTGAAATCCGGCGGATACGTTCAAGATTGTTGGTGCCAAGCACCGGCAGGATGCCGGCGGGATGTCTGAGCAGAAACGCGACGGCAACCGCGGCGCGATCCACACCCTGCTCGGCGGCAATCGCATCCAGACGTTCGGCAACCGCCCCGGACCCGGTCATCAGACTGCCGCCACCCAGCGGAGACCAAGCCATCAGGCGATGCCCAAGCCTTTGATGAAACGCGAGATCTCCGTTGGTGAAGGGGGAGATTTCGCCCAGCGATATCTCGATCTGATTGGTGGCAAGCGGCGTTTTCATCGCTGACTGCAGCAACTCCCAATCCCACGGACGGAAATTTGACACACCAACCGCCCTGACCTTTCCCGCGGCAACCAGATCATCCAGCACCTGGCCGGTTTCATGCTGGTCCAGCAGCGGATCGGGACGGTGAATCAGCAACAGATCGATGTGCTCAATGCCCATGTCACGCAGTGAGGTTTCGACCGACGCTTCGATATGCGCACGAGACGTGTCATAGTATTTGACCCTTTTGTCGGCGTACCGACCAATCGGAGCGACGATATCGCATTTCGTCACGATCTCCATCCGGGCGCGCAGGGACGGGTTCGCCTTTAGCGCGGCGCCAAGAATGGCCTCGGCAACGTAGCCGCCATAGATGTCGGCTTGATCGAATGTCGTGATGCCCTGATCCAGACAGGCCTGAATCTTGGCCTCGACACGCGCGGGCGACGTATCGGTATCGTCGCCAACACGCCACATGCCGTAGATCAGGCGGCTGAATTCCAGATCGGGTGTCAGGGAAATTCGATCCATCAGCGTCGCTCTCCCACGCCGAGCGGTGTCTTGGGTGTCTCTGCGGGCACGCGGCCATATTCATGCGGCAACGAGCAGGTCTTGAGATGCGGCAGCACGCGCGTGCCAAAATGCTCGGCCTCATCCAGATGCGGATAGCCCGACAGGATGAAGGCACGTATGCCCATGTTCCGATAGGTTTCAAGCTTGGACAGAACCTGATCGGCTGACCCGACCAACGCCGCACCACAGCCCGAGCGAGCGCGACCCACCCCGGTCCACAAATGCGGCTCGATGAAGCCGTGTTCGTCCGCGATGTCGCGGTTCTTGGACTGATGGCTGACGCCCAGTGATTTTGCGTCCAGCGCGCGCTCGCGGATCGCCCGGCCCCGCTCATCGTCCAGTTTAGAGACGATGTAGTCGGCGTATTCCCTGGCCTCTGCCTCAGTATCACGCACGATGACATGCACCCGCAGACCATAGTCCAGCGTGCGGCCGTGACGCCCGGCAGCGGCATGGGCGGCTTTCATGCGGCCCTCCAGTTCCTCGACCTTCTCGGGCCACATTAGATAAACGTCGCAGTGCTCGCCGCACAGTTCCAGCGCATCGGGCGAATAGCCTCCGAAATACAGCATCGGGCCGCCGGTCTGGTACGGCTTGGCCGGATCGGTTGTCAGTCCGCTGAAAGTGTAGACTTGGCCCTGATGATCGATCTCGCCTCGCGTCCAGGCCTGTTTCAGGATCTCGACCACCTCGCGGGATCGCTGGTACCGGTATCTGCTTGCGGCCTTTTCCCCGGGAAAGTCCGAGGAAATGATGTTCACCGTCAACCGGCCTTGCAACATGTGATCCAGCGTTGCGATGGTCCGGGCCAGCATGATCGGCTGCATCTCACCGCAGCGCACGGCAGCCAGCAGGTTTATCTTTGACGTGATCGGAGCACACCCGGCGACAAACGAAAGCGTGTCCTGCCCGACCTGATAGGAAGACGGGCACAGGATGTTCCGAAACCCTTGCGCCTCGGCGGTTTTGACGATTTCCGAGCAATGCGCCCATGACGACCGCAGATCGCCATCCGGCACCCCCAAAAACTGATAATCGTCCGAACACAGGGCCGAAAACCAGGATACCTCGGATGCATCCAGATCGGCTGATGTGACCGGTACGACCGTCATTTTTTGCTCCCTGCGATCAGCGCCCAATTTCTTCTTGCATATCAGGCGCCTTGATGTAGATCAATGGTGTATCAATTTTTCCTGCGACACGGCGTCACAACCTTGAAGAGCCCGGCCACAAACCCGCACACAGCGCTGCCGATCTATCTGCAGATCAGCGAGGTTCTGATAAGGGAAATCTCGGCCGGGCGTCTGGTCGATGGCGAGCGTCTGGCGCCGGAACGCAAGCTGGCCGAACAGTATGGAACAACCGTTCGCACGTTGCGAAAGGCGCTGGCCGAGCTGGAGAAAAAGGGGCTTCTGGAGCGTATTCAGGGCTCGGGGAATTATGTCCGCAACAGCGGCGATGTCCGCAGCATCTATTCTATGTTCAGGCTGGAACTGCACGGTGGAGGCGGGCTGCCAACTGCCACAATCCTTGATCTGACGGAATGCGAAAAAGACCCCAATTTGCCGGATTTCGGCACATCGCGCCGCGCGACCCGGATCCGGCGGCTGCGATACCTGAACGAGACACCGATTGCGGTCGAGGAAATCTGGCTGGACCGGGATAGCGGACCAGTCCTGTCTGCGGCAGTTTCAGATTCGCTCTACCACTACTACCAGCACAAACTCGGGCTTTGGATTCAACACGCCGAAGACTGGGTTTCCATTGGCCGGGTTCCGGACTGGGCGCCCGAGGGCTTTGGCCGACAACCCGGCGAGATGACGGGATTCATAGAACGGTTCAGTTGGGCCGCGTCCCCTGAGCCGGTCGAGTATTCACGCACATGGTACGACACCGACAAGGCACTGTACGTGCAACGTCTGAAATAAGGGAACTGCATGGCTGAGATCATTCACTACGGCCTCATCGGATGCGGCATGATGGGGCAGGAGCATATGCGCAATATCGCGTTGCTGCCCGATGCCAAGGTTTCGGCGATCTATGAACCCGACGCAAAGATGTCCGCGCTGGGGGCAGCCATTGATCCGAGCGCGAAACTGGTCGGCGGCATGACTGAACTGTTGGCCATCAACGAACTGAACTGTGTTGTGATCGCAAGCCCCAATTACCTACATGTCGAGCAACTGGAACAGTTGGCGGCGCAGCGGCCCTTGCCGGTGCTGGTAGAAAAGCCTTTGTTTACGACGCTGGAAGACACCGCCCGTTTAGAGACGATCATGGCGAACTATCCGGCACCGGTCTGGGTCGCGATGGAGTATCGCTACATGCCGCCGATTGCGGCGTTGCTGGAACAGGCAGACATCGTGACCGGCGGTATCAGGATGCTGACAATACGCGAACATCGCTTTCCGTTTCTCGAGAAGGTGGGCGACTGGAACAGGTTCAACCGGTACACCGGCGGCACCTTTGTCGAAAAGTGCTGCCATTTCTTCGACCTGATGCGGTTTGCGCTGCAATCCGAGCCCGTGCGGGTGATGGCATCAGGCGGTCAGGACGTAAACCATCTGGGCGAGGCCTACGCGGGCGAAGTGCCGGATATTATGGACAACGGTTATGCGATCGTCGAGTTCGCCAACGGCTCTCGCGCGATGCTTGAGTTGTGCATGTTTGCCGAGGGTTCGATGTACCAGGAGGAGATCAGCGCCGTTGGCCCGAACGGAAAGATCGAGGCGATGGTGCCCGGTCCGGTGCGGTTCTGGCCGGACCATCTGGGCGCGCCGCCAACCCCGAAACTGATCGTCAGCCCGCGTGGGGGCAGCGGGCCTGAAATTCACGATGTTCCCGTTGATCCGGATATTCTGGAAGCGGGGGACCACAACGGGTCCACTTTTTACCAGCACCAGCGGTTCCTTGAGGTGGTCCGCAAAACCCGGGCGCACCCGGAAGTCACCTATGACGATGGCCGCATGGCGGTGCTGATGGGCAAGGCCGCGCAGATCTCAATTGCCGAAGGGCGTGTCGTCGGAATGGATGAGTTGGTCTGACCTTCGATGCCGCCAATCCTGTCCTAGAACGATGGCAATGGCGGCAGCGGTGGTGGAGGTGGAAGCTGCATGTTCGACAGGCTGTCCTGAATCGCGCCGATATCAAAGTTGCAGGCGTCGCACGGGCCCAGTGGCGGCACTTTCAGTGCCTTTTGCAGCACGCCGCTGAGCGCCGCCAAAGCCTCAAGCAATGGCAATATCGGCACCGGCGGCACTTGCGCGGTCATTGAGGCGGCAAGATTCATGCCGGCCCCTTTAGCAGCCTGCGCCCCCAGCTTGATATCGTCGATCTTGGGCAAGGCGTCGATCTTGGCCTGAAGCGCCACGGCGGGCAGAGGGATCGGGATGCGCAGTTGCGCCATGAACCGCAGCATGGCGTTGACCCGCGCCACTCCGGCAGGGGTCAGAGCGTCCTCGCCAAAGGCAAGCTTGATGGTCTCAAGATCCTCAAGCTTGGCGGCCAGCGCCAGCAACTCGTCAACCGGCAGCGGCAAGGGCGGCAGGGGAACGGTCGAGAGTGCCGCAAGCTGGTTCATCAGCATACGCGCCAGATTGGGATCAGATGCGGGCGGCAGCCCCATTGCCTGCGGAGCGGTCGCCATGGGCGCCAGAGCCGCCATGTTCAGCGCCAGATTGACCTTGGGCAGCGGCAAAGCGAACGGCGCCATGGTGATCTTGGGCAACCGGGCCGCAAAGGCGAGCGCGGCGGTCATGCGGTTCTGCGGGCTGGCCACGCCCGCCTGAGCGGCGAAGCTGAAGTCCAGATTGGCCAGTGCCATCGGGTAAATCCCCTGCGCCCGCAGCGCCAGGGTCATCCGCGCCGCCAGCGCCATGTTCTGCAATTGTGGTCCGGGAATACCCCGCAGCGCTTGTGCCTGTGGCATCACCTGCGCCATCAGGCTGGTGACGGCCTGCTGAATCTCGGCCACCAGACGTCGCACATCCGTCAGCGGGAACATCGGCGCCACCACGGCCAGACGCATCATCATCGACATCATGCCGCCGCCGCCGCTGGGCAGGATTGCCGGCAGTTGGATATGGGGTGCCGTTGCCGCCAGTGTTGCCTTCATCCAGGCGTCGCCGGTCATGCCCGGCAACATCGCCGCCAGTTTGAGATCGGCACGGGCACTGCCAGCAGCCTCAAGCCCCAGAAGGCTCAGCAATTGCTGCATCTGCGGCGGCACGGCCATCACCGAAAGGCTGGCCGTGGGTGTGACCGTCGGCAGTTTGGCGGCAGAGGTTTTGCAGAAACAGGGCATGGCGTGTCGCTGCGGGCCCGGGCCCGCTCAGCCTCCGATCATGACAGTCGGCGCCCCGGCTGAGATCATCCCGCCATGTGCACATGTATCTGTGATGCGGGCGGCTGGTTTCTTGGACACCAATACGGTCGCCGACCCTTTGACAATCGTATCGGGGGGGCCAACGCAAATCGCCATATCGGTTATGGTTGCCTGCGGCATCTTGCAGGTGAGAACCGTCGGAACACACGGCCCCGAGATCGGTCCGCCAACATGCGGAACCGGTGGAACAACCGGAGATACCATCGGGCAGGCGTGCATATCTAAAAGCCGGGCGGCAAGCATCGTCTAAATCTCCTCAACGGCGCCGGTCATATTATGCTGACATAGATGGCGCCAAATGTCTAACAACGTGAAAAGACATATTTATTGGTCGGGAGGCTGGTTTACAAGGGCGGCATCGGTCGTGAAAACGTGCTCGTACCCCGCACCGCAGCCTCCACCGGGCCAAGTATCTCATTGATCAGACCTGAATCATTCCACCGGGTCGCCCAGAATTTGCGCGCGCAACTCACTGTATTCGGGCGTATCACACAACTCGCGGATTCTCTGGCGATGCCAGCGGGTTGCCGCGTCGAGCAACTGCGCAAGAGGCTGATCCTGTGCGATCCGGTACATCTCTTCCCGCGTCGGGCCAATCCAGCGGGCAATCGAGAGATCCTTTTCGCCGCCGAGGTTCATTTTCTGCCAGTATTCCAGCCCCATAATCTGGCGGTAGTGATTGACCCGCCCCCGATCCTTCTTGACCAGATAGCTGTCAACCGAACGGGTCGCATAGTGGTTGATCTGCGCGACCTCATACGCGAATTTCCGTTTCGGTCGCGTGCGCGTGCTTGCCGCGACCTTGCCACCGTCCGGTGTAACCCAGCGCACCGTTGCAAGCGCCTCATCCGGATGCACCGGCCCATGGGTGCCAAAGCGCTCGATTTCGGGCCGGAACCGGAACAAGGACTTGGCAAAGCGCTGGGACTGGCCGCCCTGATCGATCGGCAATTCGGCGTCGGTGTAGTCTTCGATGACGAGGTTGTCCGAAAAGGTGACATTGCCATCATTCGAAAACAGGCGCCAGACGACAGGGATGACATCCGCCTCGGGCACCGCGTGCAACAGATCGTTGAGGCACCCCTCGCCTGTCTTGATGTTCAGAAACTCATCCGCGTCCGAGACCAAAATCCAGTCGGCCTTGGCCACCGCGGGATGATCATAGGCGTATTTAAGCGCGCTTTTCTGAGGGCCACGGCGCAGGACCGTGTTCCGCACATGAGTCACGAGACCCAGTTCGTCCAGCCGGTCCAGGATCAGGTCGGTGCCGTCTGAGCAGTCGTTTGTATAGACCAGAAAATGATCAAAGCCGATGGCCCGGTGATATGCGATCCATTCCAGAATATAGGGGCCCTCGTTTTTCATCGACGTGATGATTAGGGCCTTTTCGGCATGGTTTTTGCCCCCACCCTCAACCTCCGCCGGTTTGGGCTGGGCAGAGGTTTTTTCCGGAGTGCCATAGACGCGGGACATGGTCCGGGTCAGTCGCGTATCGGTCTCCAGCAGGTTGGTGTCGAAATCCTCGCGGTTGTAGTCCCAATTGTTGGTGATCCGCCGAAAATGCCAGAACCCGAAATCCGGGTCGGTAGGGTCGCGGCGCGAGATGATGCGGTGTGTCAACCACGGCCTGCCCTTCAGCGGACCGGTCGGCGCCACGCAGTATTTCCGGCTGACCTTGGGCTTGCCGTCGCTGCGGATGAACTGATGATCCGCGTGCCGCACAAGCGCGCCGTCAGCGGGCACTTCGGCAAACGCCCAACGCCCGTCGATGCGGACATAGCCCTGTTCCGACGCAGCCGTTGCATCAAAGATCGACGTGCCCGAGTGGGAATAGACCAACTCGTCGATATCCACGTTCAAAACCGCGCGCGCCTCGGCAAGCAGCCGACGGCGGCCAAGTTCGACCATCGTCATGTGAAGGAACTTGGAGTTGAAGTTCGTGTTCCCGGCCCCGCCGGGGCCAAACGGGAACCATGCCCGCACAACCGCCGTTGCCTCGACGCCGTCCACCGATTGTAGCGTGTCTTTCAGCGCCTCCATCGGATAAGCGGTGGAGTGATTGTCATAGATGACAAAGGCGTTGGCCCCATGCTCGTTGACGTAGTAACGGGCCCAGTCCGCAATCCACTCCAGCTGGTTGTCCTTTGAGATCGCATAGACCGCGTTCTTGCCCGCAAATACGTCCGTATGCAGCGGGTTTATGGCCAGCTCCCCCTTGAACAGCTCGTGCGACAGGCTCAGGGTCTGCGGGTTATCCGATGGCGCCGAGAACGTGATGAAGTTGCCGCGCGACAGATCTCCGATCTGCTTGACGGCGGCAGGGGTTCCATCGATCCGGAATTCCGCGCGCTCGATCAACTGCCGGAAATTCAGCAGCGTGGGGCAAATCAGGATCACCTCGCCTGCGCCCGGATCGAAGTAGCAATCATAGATCAGAGTGTGGAAATCATAGCGGTTATCGTAGTTCGGGTCCCTCTCTTCGGGCAGACCGATCCGGTCGCGGTAATGAGAGGGATGGTGTCCGTCAAACACGAAAGATGACAGCGTAAGATCGAGGTTCTGTTTGCTTTTTGTCACGGGCGCTCAGTTCTGGTGGGGCAGGCGTCTTTGTCGTTGCGAGACGCTATGTCATTTCACCCAGTCTTGCAAAACGTTATTGGCCGCGTGTTTTGGGGGATGTCCGTCGGGTGACACTAGCGTCCAGTCAGGGTCGGAATCTTCGGCAGAGCGCCCGGGCTTGCCGCCCTACCAACTACTCGGCGAGCAGTTCGGCGATGAAGCCTCCGGTGCGCCATTGTTCGAGTGCGGCGGTTAAGTTCGGACCGGGCAGGCCGTCGATGGTGCTGGTGTAGTAACCCGCCTGGCTCAGCAATGTCTGCACCTCGCGCAGCGTGTCGCGGGACCATTGGTTTGACGCGCGGGTCAACTGGTCAAGCACGGCGCCATTATCCTCGGCGGCCCCGCGCAGCAGTGCCTTTGCGGCAGCGGTGGGGTCACGGGGAACACCCCGCCCCTCGTCCAGCAGGATCGCGGCGGCCAGATATCCCTGATGTTCGCCCTCACGCGCGGCCTTCTGAAAATAGCCCAGCGCCTGCGACGGCAATCCGGCAATACCATCTTGCGCCAGCACGCCCAGATTGAAGGTGGCCTTGGCCGAACCGCCCTCGGCGGCCTGTTGCAGCAGCGCGATGGCGCGGTCGTCATCCTTGGGAAGCACCCGGCCTTCGAACAGGGTCACGGCCAAATTGATCATCGCATCAAAACTGCCGCCCTCGGCGGCTTGTTCGTAAAGCTCCATCGCGCGGCCCACGTCCTGCGGTACGCCCGTACCGCCCTCGTACAGCTGCGCCAGCGAGACCATCGCCCGCAGATCGCCCCGTTCGGCGGCCTGACGATAAAGCCTCACAGCCCGTTCGATATCCCCTCCCGCAATTGTAGCGCGGGCCAGAAGGGCTACGTAATGCGGCAGTTCAGGTGATTGAACGGTGGCCGCACTGCAGGCCTGAATGGCAGTCAAGGCATTCTGCTGCAGGCGCGCAAAGGGCACCCCGGGGATCGAGGCGGTGCGGTCGCGGGGATGCGTGGCCAGCCGCTCACAGATACCGCCCGGCGTGCTGTCCTCGGGCCGCGGGATCGACTGGATCAAGCGTTCGGCCTGAGTTGCGTGGGCGCCTTCGGGATATTGCTCAAGGTAGAACTCCAGCAATGGCCGCATTCGGCTGCGCTGTGCCAGTTTCCACAGCCGCTCGGCCTGCTCATCCTCATCGCCGACTGCCAGCGTGCGGGTTTGCGTGCCCTCCTGACCGGTGCTGTCGAGAAACGCCACAACCTCTTCCGCATGCGAGCCCTGCGGGTAGCGGTCGATATAAAGCTGCATCAGCGACGGGTCCTGCGCATTGGCGGCGACCTGCCACAGCAGCGTTTCTTCGGAAGCGGTCACTGGGCTGTTGTCGAACCGGAACTGGCGGGTGAGCGAGGAGTTGTCCCACGGGATCTGCCGCCCGCCAGTCGAGGCCAGCACATCCTTGCGGACCGAAATCATCAGATCGGAAATATCCTGCCCCGGCGTGTAGATATGGCTGAGCAACGCCTCGGTGAAGAAGCTGTTCCGCCCGGTGCCGTCATAGGCCACGTTGTCGGGCTGCGTTGCATAGGCAAACAGGAAATCCGCAGCACTTCCGATCCGAGCGAGGCCGTCACCGCCGACATTCACACCGGTGCCTTCGAACGGGTTGTCGCGACAGGCGTCCAGAAACACCAGCTTTAGCCCATCGGAACGCTCCATCCGGCTGACGATTTCGTCCATCGCAACGGTTTCGGCGGGAATATCCCCGGCTGCCGTGATTTCGGCATCGACCGGCACCAGGTAGTTGCGCCCGCTCACCTGAAATCCGTGCCCTGCGTAGAAGAACAGGGACACGTCCGCATTCCCGGCAGTGGCGCCAAAGGATTCGGCCAGCGTCAGCATCTCATCCCGGCTCATGTCGGTGCCGAGGAAGACCTGGAAACCCAACCCCTCCAGAGCGATGGTCAGATCCGAAGCGTCGTTGATGGGGTTGTCCAGCGGGCTCACGCTCTCATAGCTCGAATTGCCGATCACCAAGGCAACACGGCGATCGGCCAGCGCCGCGCATGCGCTGGTGAGCAGCAGGAACAGGGCCGCGAACAAACGGATCAAGGGCACGGGCGTGAAATCTCCGGCAGGTTACAGACCGATAGCGCGTGACAGGCCAATTTCGGCGCTGCCAACGGCGGCCACAACCGTTTCTACCTGCTGTCTCTGCACGCTGACAAGCTCGGGATCGGTGGCTCGTATCAAAGTGATCGCCTTGCGGATCTCGGATTGCGCGGTCTGGATCGAGGTGCGGGCCTGGGTCACTGCCGCCTGACGGATCGCCGCACGTTCCTCGGCGGTGGTGGCAAGCGCCAGACGGCGGTTCGCCTCTTCACCTGCGGCGCGCACTTGGGCGCTGGCGTCACGGATGATGTCGCCGATCTCTTCCAGCCCCGGCGGCAGATCGCTGGCAATGGCGTCGAGATCACCGGCATAGGTGTCCATCGCGTCCGCCAGACAGGCAAGATACTTGCTGACATCCTGCCCTTCGGAGCCGCAGCTTGCCACTTCTTGTTCAAAGTCCTCGGACAGGTTCTCGACCGTTCCCAACGTGTTTTTGGCATCGTCCACCGGATTGACCGCCGTGCCGCCACCGGTGTCGTCATCGATGGTGGTGTCGATGGTCGGCGTGATGTTCACAACGGGGATTGGCGGAATCGTGGGGGGTGTTACCGGGACTACAGGCGCGGGCAGGATGTCCGCTGTGCCTTCCAGCGCGACGACGCGGTAGCTCTGCCCTCCGGAACTGGTCAGGTTGCTGGTGTCCACCGTGAAGGTCGTGGTGCCCGGGGACTGGCTGGCAAAGGTCAGCGAACCAAAGATGGGCGAGGTATCGAGGCTGTCCGGATCCGGGCCAAAACGATAAAGCGACGGTCCACCCGCCACTGTACCCGTTGTGGTGGCCGATCCGAGTTGACCCTCAACCGCAACCGTGCTGTCGGGGATGGCGAAGACCACCGGCGAGGTGGTGTAGTTGGCGGCATAAAACCCGCTCGACCCCGGTGCCCAGACGGTGCTGAAATCCCAACCGGCGGCCAGTGCGCGGTCATAAAAGCCTTGCGTGTCCTGCATCTGCGCGGTGGTCAGGCCAGTGCCACCGGCACTGGTGCTCTGTCCGCTGGTCTGCGTGTCCCAGAACGACGCCGTGACAGTCGTGCCGTTGAACCCGACCAAACCGCCAAGTGTCGACGAACCCGATCCGGTATAGGACACCGACCCTGTCGAAAACGTGTTGGTGATAACGCCGCTGGACACAAAGTCCGGATCGGTATCATTGATCCCGACCAGGCCACCAAGAATGACCGTGCCATCATTGGCGGTCACGCTGGAAGTCGAATAGGAATCCGTGATCTCGGCGAAATTGACCCCGACAAGACCACCGCCCACCAGAAAGCCCGAGCCGGTCTCATCGGTCAGAGTTACCGAACCCGTGCTGTGAGACCTTTCGATGACGCCCGTATTTTCGGCGACAAGCCCGCCAGCAGTAAGATCATCAAAGGAAACGTCCACCGGCAGAATGACCTCAACCGACGCGGTTGAGAAACTGTCGATGATAGAGCCAGAGCTTCCGTTCGCACCAACCAGCCCGCCGGCAAATGCGCCGCCGGAATTGTCCTCGGCCACGATACTGCCGGATACGGCAACACCGGCGATCTTGCCATCGTTGAAGGCGGCCAGTATGCCTCCCCCGCCGACCCTGACATCCGCGTTGGTCAGCTGCATCTCGAAGACTTCCCCGTCGGCATCAATGAAGCGGAACATGCCGCCCGTGTTTGCGCCCTGATCGATGAACAAACCGTTGATCACGTGGCGCAGGCCATCCAGCGTTCCGGCAAAGAAATCGATCGGTTCGAAGCCACCGGACCAACTGCTGGTGATCGAAGCGTCGATGTTATTGGCCAGCTCGAAGCTGGCTCCGAACAGAGCGGGCGAATTCAAACCCTGTACCCCGTAGATATCCGTCAACTGATACGGGTTGCCGGCGCTCCCGTCGCCACCAAGTGCGCGGAGGAAATTCGCATCCGGATCTATATCGAAATCCGAGGCGAAGAAGCTGGGCAATGTGCCTGAGACCTGATCCCAAAACCCTGCCGACAGCGAGAACAGGCCAACATTGATGCTGCCCCCCGCCCCGGTGGTGATCCGGCCCACACCGTCCACCGCACCAAAAGCTGCCAAAATCAGACCGCCGTTGGGCGCATTGATCGCGTTATTAATGGTAATCGCATTGTCGGCACTAAGGGTCAGATTGAATGCAGAATTCCAGTCGATATCGGCGTTGACGGTGATGTTACCGTCGTCAGGGCCGGACGCCGAGGTATCCACTATGACATTACTTGTCGCCAGATTGGCCACGAGCGTAGCCGCGGCGGCGGCGTCAATCGTAACGTTCGTCGGGTCCAGCAACAGCGTTCCCGTCTCGCCTTTGGGTGCGCGTAAGTCGGCCAGCCCGCGATAGAGCAGGTCGATCTTGCCCGACACTTCGGCGAATCCACCGTCGCCGCCCTGATCCCCGCCCCGGGCAGAAATGTCGCCATGGAATTCGGTGTAGACATCCGACCAGACAATGATCCGCCCGCCATCGCCGGTGCTGCCGCCATCGGCGATCAGGGTCGATCCCGCATCGACAAAGGTCTGCAGCGCCCGCTGCAGGTTGCCGGTGCCCTGATAGTCGCCGCCAACCCGGATGCTGCCGCCATCGCCCGCGCCGGCGCCGCTGACATCCAGCGTGGCACCTTCCAGCGTGATCCGGGTCCCGGTGATCGTGATGTCACCGCCAGGGCGCGCCGCCGGTCGGGGCGACTGCGTGACTGCCGGGGCCGAGGCATTGATCCGGCCACTGACATGTACCGCACCTCCGCTGCCGCCAAGCACCACTGCGCCAGACCGGCCCCCGACCGAGCGCGCTTCGATTACGCCGGACATGTTCACCACCTGACGCGCCGCGTCCCGGGCGGCAGCGGCCTTTAGATGGACCAGCCCGCCATTGGCTTCGATCCGGCCTGAATTCTCGACCAGCGCCTCCATTGTTGAGTCGTCGCTGTCCGACGGCACCGCCACCTGCAGAAACCCGTCGCCCGACACATCGAGCGTCACCTTCTCGCCCGCGCCAAGCCCCACCTTGCCCAGCGGCACCCGGATCAGGCCCGAGTTGCTGACCCGCCCGCCGATAAGCGCGGCATAGCCGCCACGCGCAATCGAGATCGTCCCCGCATTCTCGACCGCGGCCGAGCTTCCGTCGCCGCGATACCGGTAGCGGCCGGCCAGAAAATCGTCGTCGCTGATCCCCAGTGTCGAGGCCACGAACCCGCCGGTGCTGACCACACCGTTGGCGCCAATGAAGATGCCGTTGGGATTGACCAGATGCACCTGCCCGTTGGCATTGAGCTGGCCATGGATTTCCGACGTCGTGTTCCCGGTCACCCGGTTCAGGATGACTGACCGTGCGCCCGGCTGGTTGATATCGACCCGCGCGCCTTTGCCGATCGAAAACCCGTTCCAGTTCACGATCGCCGTATCCGACCCTTGATTGATCTGCAATTGGGTATTGTTGGGCTGGGTGATCGTCACATTGCCCGCTGCCACATTTCCACCCGTCGGCAGCGCCTGTGTCATCGCAGTGGTCGCCCACAAACACGCGGCAACCGATCCCGTCAAACGCAACAGAGTGTACTTAGCGGAAGAGTGTTCAGAACCTCCGGCTCGCGACAATGCTGAACCGATTCCCGTCGTCTCCACGGTCATCTCGTTCTCCCCTCCCATATTCAAGACGGATCGACCCGGATTTATAGGCCGAATCCTCAATCGTAATTAAATCAACGCCCAGGCCATAAGAATAAGCTTTGGTCTTATCCTGTTCGAGTATCGTAGGCTGTTCTAACCCTAACACACCATAAGCACCAAACAAAAATGGCTTTATCACAATGGGAAACCCGGCGATCGAGGCCTGGCTGGTCCTGCCGATTTCGCTGCGCACCACCCAGCCGTCGTCGCCGCGCAGCGAGCCTGCGTCAAACGCGGACAGCTCGCCGCCACTGGCGATAGAGAATTGCTCGGACGTCACCAGAGGATCGCCGAAATTCTCCTGCAAGCGCCCGCGCAGGGTCAGTGACCAGTTCGGATCCAAGGGCCGCTCATAGGCCCCGCCGATCACCAGTTTGGTAAAAACAGCATCCGCGCCCTGTCGCGACAGGGGTGTGGCGGCCCCGGTCGGCGTGCGACGTGCGCCAAAGGCGTCCAGACCGCGCGACAGGATGGCACTGGCCTGCAGGAACGATCCGTCCTCGAACCCCCAGCTGCCATCGACGGTGGCACGCAAAACGCTCAGCTCGTCGTCGTAGATCGGCAGGGTCGTCGTGCCGATGTCCAGATTCTGCTCATCGCTGGACCGGTCAAGGATCAGCTGCGATGACAGGTTGAACTTCCGGGTGCGTACCCAGGGGTAATAAAGGCGCAGCGATAGCCGGTCGAAAGAGCTGCTGGTCGTGACCAGTCCGGGATCGGGTGAGGCTCGGCTCGATGTGACCTCGGCATTGAAGGTCATCCCGTCATACCCGATGGGAACCACGGCACCCCCCGCCAGAATGCGGTACTGCGACGAATCCGAGAAGAACCGCGTCGGCGAGCCGCCCGCGCGGGCATAGAATGTCTCGCCCAGCCCCAGTGCCCCGTTCAACTCGACCCCGAAGCTCAGGTTCACCGAGCCCAGATCGTCGGACAGAGTATTGTCAAAGCCGTAAGAGCCGGTGATCCGCTTGTATTCCCCCTCGAGCAGCAGCGCCGTGCCGCCCTTCTCGTCACCCGCCGTCAGCGTGGACGACAGCTGCACCCCAAACGTATCTCCCGCCAGAAGCAGTGCGCGTTCGATCTCCTGCAGCCGGACGCCTCGGCGGCCAACCAGGCCCTGAGTGATCGTCGCGACCCGCTCGCGCACAGGCTCGGGCACTTTGGTGGTATCAACCCGCTCGACAAACCCGTCGATCACCACGATCCGCAGCGTGCCGCCATCGCGCACCGTCTGCTGCGGCAACACCACGCGAACCAGCACATAACCGGCATTTGCATAGGCGTTTTCAAGTTGGGCAGTCGCCGCAAAGATCTCGGAAACTGCAACGCGCTGACCGGTCAGCCGCTCCCGAAAAGCAGCGTTTGCCTCCTCGAGCTGCGGCAACGCGCCTTCAAGCCGCACGTCACCGACCGTGACGAAAAACCGCTCGGCCCCCTCCGGCACCGGCGCACCGGGATCTCGAGCCACGGTGACCGGACCGGTAGCCCGGCGGCTTTGCGGCTGAAAGGTGGATGGGGCCAGGTTCGACGCGGTTTGCGCCTGAACCTCCGGCGCAGTGGGCCACGCCAGCAGCGCCGAGCCGAGCAAGAGCATGAAATTCTTAAATGAAAACGAATGGATCTGTGCCATGGGCCGCCCTGCAATGAGACAGAATAGAACCAGCCAACTGCAAAACACCCTTTCGGCGCAAGGGGGTACGGGGGCAAAACGCACAAGTGTTGGTTTTGTCCCACATTTTTATTTGCTCTGGGCCGGAACAACGCCAAGATGGACAATATCGAAACAGCAGTGGCGGGGGAGTCACAACAGATGTTGAACGCGGCTCAGAAGGCATTCGTGGACAAGTTCGATCTGGCCTCTGTTGCGCCCGACACCCCTGCGCCCGACGACAAGAGCGGGTTCGAGGAGTTGCTGGAAGAAAGCGAAAAGCTGGTGGCGCGCGCCCGGTCCAAGTCGCCTCTGGTGGCCAAGCTGCTGTCAAAGACAATCTCGGTGGTCTCTGCCGCAGTTGCCGAGTCGAAAAAGCAGGCCGCCAGCGGAGACAAGGCATCGGCCGCAAAAACCCTGCAACAACAGGCGGGCGCCGCCCGCGCGTTGGACCGCGATATCGACACGGCGGTGCTTTACGCCACCGAACAGCGCAAATTCGCGACCCGCCTGTCCCAGACCCGCCACCACCGCCGCACAGGCGGCGCCATTGCGATCGAGGAGTACCTGCAACGGATGGAGGCGGACGAAAAACGCCGCCAGACCGCCGAGACACGTGGCGATATACGCCAGGCGCTGGCCGCCTGCGAAGCACAGGATCACCGGCACACGGCGATGATGATGGAGGCCGCCCGGGGCGTCGAATTCACCCGACTTCAGACCGAGATAGAGACTGAAATCGGCCGCCTGGAATCCCAAGCGCCCGGCGGTGGCAAGGCGGCACCGGTGATTGCCGAGGTCCGTGAGATGATGAACGATGCCGGCAATTTCACCAAAAGCGACAACTGGGTCGGCGCCACGCTGATGCTGCGCAAGGCGCGGACCGAGTTGAAGGTGGGCACCAAGGGGTTGGAACTGGTGGACAAGCTGGTGCCGGAGGAGGCGCCGAAGGATTTCAACAAAGCCTATGCGCAGGTGACTGCGACGATCACCGGCCTGCGGAAACTGCCCGCCGCGCGCGGCTTCAAACGGGAACTGGCGGAGTGCGTGGAACAGACCCGCGCCGCTCGGGCCGCCCTGCCCGATGAAGCGGCTGCCATGCAGCAGTTGAACTCTGCCCGTCGGACTTGCGCGGAACTCAGCACCAAGCTGCTGGAAGGCGGCAAATACACCAGCACGGTGCGACAGGTGATGGATCAGCGCAAAAAGCTGCTGCGCGCCCAGCAGGACAAATGCGCCCAACCCGAGGCGGTGCGCGCTGGGCGCATGCTGAAAGAGGCAAACAAGAAAGCGCAGGGAAAGGATTTCGCCGCTGCGATGGACCTGCTGGACAAGGCGACAGGTGAACTGCGCGCAGGACACAAGATCTCACAACTCTATTCCCGGTTTGTCGCCCCGGCTCGCATTGCGATTGCAAAACAGCTGAGGTCAAATTCGGGCGACGATCCAAAGGCGCGGCTGGCCGAACTGGACACCGCTTTTCGCAACCGCGACCTGAAGGCCAGCGAAACGCTCGCGCGTACAGCGTTGGAGGCCGCCGAAGCGTGATTCTCGTCGAGTTGCAGGCGGGCGCCCTCACCCCTTGAACAAAGACCAAAACGTCACGCTATTCTCATCACTACGCCACACAAAAACCCGAAAATCCTGTTTTTGGTGGCTTGTTGAAAACAATCGCCCGGATGGCTAGGGTGCGCGACGATCTGAAACGGCGCGTCCGGGCCCGATTCGGGCTTGGCATCACACGCGGAATGCGTGCCCAAAAGTTGCAAGATTAAAGGTGAACGCAGGCAATGAGCAATCGCAAAGCTTCGGCTCTCAAATTTCAGGTGACCACTAAGGATTCGGCAGAGTTCAGAACCTGGTTCCGCGGAGAGTACACCAACGGAAACCCGCAACTGGGGCACCTTCTGAGCGAAGATGCGATGGACAAATATGTGCTGCATGGTTGGAAGCCTGAGGCACCCATCATCACGCCGGAAACACAGATCACCGCCTTTGGCAGCTGCTTTGCCGCCAACATCTCGAACTACCTGTCTCAGAGAAACTACAATGTTCTCAACAAGGACAAGAATGCCAAACGCGCCTATGTCGTGGGCTGCGGCGAGGGGATGGTCAATTCCTTTGTGATCCGGCAGCAGTTCGAATGGGCCTGGGAAAACAAGGTATTCGATCAACCCCTGTGGCACGGGTACAAGGCCGAGGAATACGGCTATGACTCCGAGGTGCAGGCGACCACCAAAGAGATCTTCGACAATACGGATGTGTTCATCCTGACCTTTGGTCTGTCGGAAATCTGGTATGATGAACCGACCGGCAACGTCTTCTGGCGCACCATTCCCAAGGAAAGCTATGATCCGAAACGGCACAAATTCCGGGTCAGCACCGTCGAGGAAAACAAGGAAAACCTGCGGGCGATCTACGATCTGATCCGCAAGCACCGCCCCGACGCCAAGATCATCTACACCCTTTCTCCGATCCCGTTGCTGGCCACGTTCCGCAACAACTCGTGCATCACCTCGAACTCGGTTTCCAAAGGGGTTCTGCGCGTTGCAATCGACGAGGTCATTCGGGAAAAGCAGGAGGAAGGATACCTGCACTACTGGCCCTCGTACGAAATCATCACCGATGTGTTCCGCCAACCGTACAAGCCGGATCGCCGCCACCCGTATGAAGAGGTGCTGGATTACATCATGATGCTGTTTGAAAAAACCTGGTGCATTCCGCCTGAAGACGAGGATGTGGAGCGACCAGACATCAAAGTGGGATTTGCCAAGGCACTGGTATCTGCACGACTGGTTCCGGGCGTAATTGCACGAGTGATCGCGAAGGACAACGATCATGCCGTTAACCGGCTTCTCGGACGCGAGCAGATCATGGAAGATCCGAAATCCGAACGCTCGGTCCGCCGGTTCCTGCAGAGCTTTCTGAAAAATCAGGACGTTGCCTGAGCCTCAGGTGCGATTGCGTCAAGTCAAAAAGGTCAATCCTGGTGTCAGACGAAAACCCCAAAGCGAAAGCCCAGCCTCTCCCGCTGGGCTTGCGGGAATGTGATAAGCGACGCATTTCGGCCGACGGCCTGTTTGCGTTCCAGTTCACGCTGGGCCCGCAGGCATATCCCGGACGATTTGGACTGATCCCGAGGCCCTTCGGTGACAAAGTCCTGTCCTGCTCTCGCAAGCTGGCTGCAGCGGAACTGAGAGATACCGATGGCACCATCATCGGCTATTGCCTGGGCGTGGCCATCGACGCGCAAGGCGAACGGGTGCGCGACCGCGAGGTCGCGGGCATCACCGCCTCGGCACCGGATTTCTGGGCTCGGATGGAAGAGTTCGTGATCGGTTTGGCAGGCCGATACCTTCTGCTGCTGCAAAACGGCGAGGAGCAGCGGGTCTATGGTGACGCGTCCAGCAGCTATTCTTGCGTGTTCGACCCGAAAACGGGCCAGGTTGGCGCGACACTGCTGATGTGCCTGACGCGGGACATCGTCGAAAACGGCGAAGTGGACTACAAGCTCGCGCTGACCGGAGAGCACCGGCTGCCCTTTGGGCATACCCGGGACCGTTTTGCCAAAAGCCTGACCGCCAACCATTACCTGAGCATTTCAGACATGAAGCAACACCGGTTCTGGCCCCGCGAAGGAGAGCTGGCGGATATACCGATGTCCGATGCCCCGGCCGAAATCGCCGCTATTCAGACTCGCCTGACGCAGATCATCCGGGGCATTGCAATCTCGGACCGCGCTGCGCTTCCGCTGAGCGGAGGCAACGACTCGCGCAACCTGCTGGCCTGCGCCAAACCGGCCCTGAAGGACATAGCCCGCTACTTCACCCAGACCCACAACCGCAACAGCCGGGTCGATTTCCGATCAGCGCAAGGGTTGGCGAAAGCGTTCCGGGTCAAACTGGAGCATCACCAGGCAGGGGAGGATTTCAGCGAGCAAGCCGTCTCGGACCGAACCCGTGACTATAGCCTCACCACGGGCTTTGCGGTGCCCCCGCCACAGACGCATAACAAGAACCTTTGGGGCGATCTGGGCTCGGACGAAATCGTCATGCTTGGCAACGTCATGGAAATTCTGCGGGCGGCGCATTGGCGGACCGGTGATCGCACACACAGAAAGCTGAACCGCAAATTTGGTTTGAAAAGAAGCCTGTTTGTCGGCGGCGGCAGGTTCACCGTCGACTTCATCAGAAAGTGGCTGCCGCTGTTCAATGTCTGGTGTGATCAACTGCCGACGGACGCGCAGGAGAAATACATCGACATGGCGTTTCTGGAGCACAACCTGCCCAATCTGGGCGTGTCGCTGTTCGGCCAACTGGAAAACTTCTATCTGTCGCCCTTCAACGACCGGGAGTTGTGCGCGCGGTCCGCCCGCCTGCCCCTGGATTACAGGTATTCCAACCAGGCCAACTCGGACCTGCTGCAGCATGCCGCGCCGGAACTGACGAAAATTCCATTTGCGTGGGAGATTCATGCCGGAAACGCTGCCTGACGTTACGCCTGAAGGATCAGCGTTCCCTTTATTCACTCAAGAATACGGATGGCCGCCTGCATCTGCGAAAACGCGATGTATTCGTAACGCTCGCGCGGTAGCTCCTCGGTCAGGGCCTTATACTCGCCGTCTTCCCAGAAGGGGTATCCGATCAGCTCGTCAAACAGCACGATCGTGCCTTTCTTGAAGCGCGACTTGGCGAGGCCTAGAATTGTCTTTGCCGGCGAGTACGTGTCCGTATCCACGTGCAGATAGGCAATGTCGCCCTGTTCCTTTTCAAAAAAGGGCGGCAGCGTGTCGTCAACCCAACCTTTGGTCAGCGTCACGTTGCTCTCAACTTCCGGCAGGTTACCTTTCAGATCAAACGCGCCTGCGCCAAGATCGACACCAACCCATCCCTCGGACAGACCCTCGAAACTGTCAAATCCGTGGAGCGTTCTGTTCGGAAACAACCTGGCCATAGCGTTGATCGACCGACCCTTGAACACCCCACATTCCATCATGATCCCTTCCGTCGGAATCTGCGTCGCCAGCCAAGGCCACAACCGCTGCTTACGCGGAAAGATAAGCGATGTGGCGCCCTGCGCCTCGATGAACTCGGCCGAACGAGCGGCAGCCCGGTGATGCAAGTGATCAATTGGGTTCTTCGACAGACCGGTATCCATGCAATGCCTCCAGCGAGTTACTTTTCGGCGCAGAAACGCTGAAGGTGAACCGCTCCACACATTTCAACCTGCCTGACCGGGCATCAACGTCATTTACGGATGCAGCTTTGTCAATAAGCCCTAAAAAATTCAAACAAGACCCGCCAAATGAGCGCCGGGTTTGGGGCCAGACGGCAAGGTGCCACGCTTACAACCGTGGATTTTTCTTGTACCTCCGTTCAGGTTTGTGTTCTTCATCAACGTGGTCCAGACGTTGGATTTTCAAACCGAGGTTGACTGCAAACCCATGACAGATCCTTTGATGAGCCGCCTCGAGTTTGCCAAGGACCTGGCGCAAGAGGCTGCCGCGCTGGCCGTAAAGCTGCGCGATGAACGGGATGCGGATTTCATCTCTGAAAAAGGCCGGCAGGATTTCGTCACCCTCGCCGACCGCGCCGTGGAACGACTGATCCGCACCCGTATTGCCGAAACCTATCCCGAAGACGCCATGCTGGGGGAAGAAGATGGAGTGACCGGCGAGGGTGAGGGGCTTTGGGTTGTGGATCCTATCGACGGCACCGCAAATTACATGCGTGGTCTGCCGGATTGGGGCGTGTGCATCGCCTATTGCCACGGTGACGAAATCCTCTGCGGCGTGGTCTGTGCGCCGGACCTGAACATGCACGTATGGGCCGCCCAAGGCGGTGGGGCGTGGATGAATGGCGCGCCCATCGGCGTCTCGGATTGTCACCAGCCGGACAGGGCGCTTTTGCTTTTGGGCTGGTCCAACCGCCGTCCCCTCAGCGATCATCTGGCGATCATTGGCAGAGTTCTCGAAGGCGGATTGGAATATCGCCGCAACGGGTCCGCGGCGATCAGCCTGCTGGCCGTGGCGACAGGCCGGGCCGAAGGCTATTTCGAGCAGCACCTGAACGCCTGGGATGCCTTCGCCGCAATGGTCATAATCGCCGAGGCCGGGGGCATCGTGCGCGCCGCGCCGACGGCTGAGTTCGTCACCTCGGGCAGCAGCATTCTGGCATCCGCCCCGGGTCTGATCCAAGCCTTTGAGGCAATCATCGCCGAGACCTAACCCGCATCAGCGGCGGCGAGGTTGCGGCACCATCTTGTTCAGCGTCGCCAGAGCCTCGGTCGCTGCATCTATGTTTTTCAACATCCGCTCGCGCGCCTCCGTTTCGGTTTGTTCATCGCGCTCGAACCGCTCAAGCGTTTTGGCGATATGATCGCGGGTCTCTGGCAGGGCCCGGCGCGCTTCTGCGGCAAAATTCCTGTCGCTGATCCTCTCCTGCGTTTGCTTGCGATCCACTGCAGCGGTCTGGAACGCGTCCTCAACCCGGCTGGCGGCCACTTGTAGCCGCAACTCGGCCTCAACGCCCAATGCATCGCCCCCCAGATCAGCGCGGATGACCACGCCTGTCGGGCGCAACCCGGCCACGGCCGGGACCACGATGCTGGCCCCGGTTCGGAACCCGTCGGCGCTGCGCAAGCGGGGGTTGGCGGCCAGAAGCGCCGCCTCGGCCCGGCGCAGCAGGTCCCGCGACCCTGCCCCGGTACCGATCTCGAAAACCTTGCGGGCCAGCGTGCTCAGCGTCCGTTCGCGGCCCAGTTTGACGATCCGTGTGGTCGACATCGCAGCCTCCTTTCCTCAGTTCATCAGGTTGAGCGCGTTGAACGGCGCCGGTATCGGCCCGTTGTTCAGCGCGATGCCCGACGTTGTGACGTTGCCCAGCACCGCCGCCGCGCCGTTTGCACCGGCAAACAACCGCATCGAGTTGGCGTCGGTGCTGTGGCTGACCGAGTTCGAGGACACGTTCAGACGCTGCCCGGCGACCAGCACTACCTCGCTCAGCCCTCCGCCGCTTTGCAGGTCGACCTGATTGTCCGAAAACCCGATGGATCGTGCGCCGTTGCTGAACACCCAGACAATCGAACCCACGGTTTGCTGCGCCGCGCGGGCTTGATTGCCGCGTACGGAAATCACCGATGGCACCGAAGGCGCAACGATGCGGAACCGGTTTTCCGACGCCGCCCAAAGCTCATCACCGACGCGGAAATGGATATGCGCCGCAGGTGCGCGTCCCGGCAAAGCCGCAAGGTAGCCGAGCGTTAGCCGCCCGATGACACCGATATCGGGTTGCACGGTCTGCCCCACTCTGATCGCCCGCCAGTCGGTCAGATCATCGCCGCGCGACAGCTCGCCAAAGACCCGGTTCGACCCGATTGTGAGCCCGATAAAGGGCGGCATGGCCAGAATACCCGCACAGGTCGTCTCGGGCTGACCCCGGCCGATTTCCGCGACCACGTTGGATGAGATGTCCAGGCTGCCGCTGCCCTGTGCGGCGATCCCGGCATATGTCTGGCCCGAGCCGCCCTCGTTGCCCACATCGCGCACCGAGTTGCCGATGACCTGCCCGGTCTCGACCCCGATCACCAGTACGCCCACCGCGAAATCCCGGCCCGTGGACTGGCCTATACGGTTGATCGAATTGTTGTCGATGGCCAGATGCCGGATCGAGGCATCCGGCTCGACCGTGATGCCAGCCTCGCCGCAATCGCGGATGATGTTGCGCTTGATGAACACCGTGTCGTGCTGACCCGCGATGCGAATGCCCGCGCCGCCGAGATCGAAAATCGTGTTCCCGACGATCTGCGCGTCCGTCAATGTGTTGGGCAGGATATTGGGCGCCAACGCGATACCGTTGCCAACACCGTCACCGCCGGAAATCTCGCAATCCTGCACCCGCATGGTGCCTGCCGACAGGATCAGTGCCGTGCGGTCGGCGATCAGGGTCGAACCGTCGATGGCAAGCGAGGCGGCCGGAATCTCGGCCCAGTTGATCTGTACCCCGCTGCGAAGCGAGAGCACCATGTTCCGTGCCAGCCGCGCCGCCGCGATATTGAGCGCCGAGCGGTCGAACCGCACCGCGATCCGCCCGCCGAACAGGATGCTGTCGAGCACCCGCAACTCGGCAAAGGCCACGAATTGCAGGTCGCCATCCTCATCCAGCCCGTATGACGAACGCGAGCCCAGCGCATGCGGCGCAATCGAGACGCATTCCTCGATCTTGGTGGCCATCTGCATTCCATCCAGCGCGATGCCGAAATCGAAACTGTCCTCGGGGTTCGGCGAGGCCACCAGCACAGCAATCCGACGTAGCGCCAGCAGCGAGGTATCGACCGCTGCCACCCCGTGGACCGGCAGCAGGTTGCCCGCTGGATCGGGCGCAGGGGCGGCCAGCACAGTAAAGCGCTCCAACCGGATATCGACCGAGCCCTGGACCTGTATGGCCCCACCCGGCCCCTGATAGGTCAGGATGGTGCCCAGCCCCTGCCCCACCAGCCGGATCGCCACGCGGGCGTTGATCTGCACGGGTTCGGTCAGGGTGTAGATACCCGCATCCAGACAGACGGATCCGCCCAGCGGTTCGACCTGATCTATCGCGTCCTGAATGGTCAGGGCGCCGGAATTGTGTTCATCGGCGGTGACGCAGACGGTGCAGGCACAGCCCTCGCCCGCCTCGAATTCCGGCGGCCAGAAGGTCCGGCAATCCAGCACCTGGCCCGCCACACCCGCCGCAGCGGGTGTGACCACGGCCAGCCGCGTGTAGTGGCGCTGCACACCATCGGGCGGTGCATCGGTGATGATCTCGATCTGGGTGCCCGCCGTGCGCGCGGCAAAGCGCCAGTGATCCATCTCGCGCCAGGTCCCGGGCCCGGCGGCGGTGTCGAAACTGACGGTGATACCGCTTTCCAGCAGAATGGCGCGGTTATCGGGGGGCACCGGGATCAGCCCGTCCGAGCCCGGATCGTCCAGATCCTCCCACTCGGTGCCGTCATCCAGCCGGATCACCCCGCGCTGGTCCCAGCGGACCAGCCGTGTGTGGCGGTTCGCCAACGTGTCGTCATCGACGCCGGTGGGCACCAGATCGGCCTCGACCGCGCTTTCGAACTCGACCTCTCGGGTTTCCGCATCCACATCCGCCACCCGCAGCATCTGGCCCGAGCGGTGGTTCAGTTCGCGGTGATCGTCGGTCAGTTCCACCCAGTCGCCGGGGGCAAAGCTCAGCACCTCGTCGCGTCCGATCCGCGCCACGGTGACGGATTCCCCATCCGCCGCGATCTCGGTCACGGCAGCGCGGACCGAAGCGTTTTCACGGCTGAACTTGAACCGCCAGTCGCCCTGTGTGGGTGTATCGTCGGGATCGAAATCGGCGGCGAGTCCATGGATTTCCACGCGATAGAACTGATTCTCGACACCGGAATAGCCTTCGGTCGGCGGCACCAGACAGGGATCTTCGGGGTCGTCCACATCAACGGTGCCATTGGTCAGCCGCGCGGTGGAGGGCGCGATTTCCTCGACCCAACCCGGCAACTCCTCGTCGGGCGTCGCACAGGTCGCGTCATCATCCAGGTTCGGCAGCACCCGCACCTGCCACACGGTCTGCCAGCGGGTGGTGGTGTCGAGCCCCCCCAGCGCAGGATCGAGCAGCCCCGGCATCTCGGTCGGCGTCACCTCGCGCTGCCAGGCCACCAGATAGACCAGATACGGCCCGTCCGCGGGCAGCGGATCGGATACGGGCCAATAGGGTTGCGAGAAATAGCCGGTAAAATCGCCGGCCGGAGGCGAAATCATCTCGTCCAGCACCCCCTCTGGCCCATCCGTACCCGGCCGCGCCCGGTCGAATACCGGTGCCGGGCGGGTTGGATCGGTTCCGTCGAAATCGGCAAACCCGAAGGATTCGCAATTCATCCCGTCGAGATAGAGCCTGCCGCGCCCGAACTCGAACCCGGTAGGGGTGAGCTGTATCTCAAAAGCCAGCTCGGTCTCGCGCGGCACCACCGCGCGTCCGATCGTATCCACGGTTCCGGCACGGATGCGGCGGTCGAACATCTCGACCAATTCATTCCAGTCACTGTCCAAAACCGCCCGGCCTTGCTGAAGAAACACCCCTGCGAAGCTTCTCAGGGTGTCGAAGCTGTCTCTGCTATAGTCACCGCTCATTGGGTCGCTCCTTCAAATTCATGTCTCATAAAAAATCCCGGCCTCCAGACCGAAGCGGAGGTATTCCTCGAGCCTGATCCGCAGGTTTGCCTCGCGCTGTGGGGCGGCCAGCAAGTGCCAGGCGCCCATCTCGCCCTCGTCCGAGGCGCCGCGGCGGATTTCGGCGGGGCTGGCCAGTCGTAGCTGGACATAGGCCGGGTGCGAGGCCGATTGCGCCACAAAACCGGGGCGCAGCCAGCGGGTGATCCGGGCGCGGATCAGGTTGCGCTGTGCCTGGCTGATCGGCCCGCCTGCCTCGGCCTCAGCCTCCGCCACCATCTGGTCGATGGCCAGTTGCGGCTGGCAACGGTAGCGGCGCGGCGTGATCGAGCCATCGGGCACAAAGCTGAACCGCATGCAGCCCTGCTGACGGCGCAGCGCCTGAACCGGCGTGCCGCCGCGCGCGTGCAGGATGCTGTCAGACACCAGCGGGAAGCTGCGCGCCAGAATGCGGCCCAGCACGGTGCAGGCGATGATGGTCAGCGAGCCCGCCGGATCGCCCTCGCCCGCCGGTCCGGCGATAGCCAACCCTTCGGCACTGTCGCGCGCGGGCACGGCGGCGGCATCGACAACGCTGTCGCGCAGCTCGGCATTGGTAGTCTGGTCCATCCGGATCGGGCCGGTGATGGCGCGGTCGATCAGCAACTCGACGCCGGTTGTCGTCACGTTCAGGCTGACGGCACCCGGGTTTGCTGGTTGGCCTGTCTCTGTAAAGGACAGGCCGGGGATCAGCGTCAGATGGCGCAGGGTGACGGATTTGGGCGAGGCACCGTCCCCGTTGGGCGCGATCTCGAACGGCTGGCCGTCCACGACCACGCCGTCCAGCGTGATGCGGGCATTCTCTCCGCCAGAAAAGGTTAGCGCCCCTGGCGGGCGCAGCACCGGGCGCTGGCCGTTGGCGGCGCGCAGGATGACCTCGGTATCGGGTTCGGCGTCAATCGCCACCGCCTCGGCGAAGATGTCCGAGGTGGTGATCTCGACAATCCCGCCCAAGGGCAACACGTCATCGATTGCGCTCTGGATCGTTGGATGGGTCAGGGTCGGCACTGGGATCAGCGCCTGCCCCGGATCGCGGGTCAGGGTGGCGGCACGGTTGTACTGCCCGCCACCGGTACGGGCCGGGAACCCGGTACGGAAGGTGGTCCGCACCTCGCCCGTCTCGGGGTTGGGAAACGCGATTCGGCCCAGAACGGGATCAACCCGGACAAGCGCATTCGCGGGCGGTACCAGAGGGTCGCCCGCCTCGATCTCGGCCAGATCGGCGGCAGAGATCGGGTCATGCGGCGAGTGGTTCCATCCGGCGCCGTCATCCGACAGGTCACAGGCCTCGATCCGGGTGATCGGCACGCCGATGTCATCCACAAAGATCTCGAACGCCCGCCCCGGCCCGTACCAGAGCGCCGGATCGCGATCCAGCGCACGGCGTGAGATATCGCCGGGCACATGTTCCGGCCGCGAGACCGAGCTGATCGTGTCCTCGGGCTGGGGCAGGTTGACCAACTGGCGCGGTGCGCCCAGCGGATCAAACAGATAGCGGCGGCCATCCACCTGTGTGGTCGGCACGCGGATATGGTCCTTGGCGATCAGCCGCCAGAGGAACAGGCCGATATGCGGGAAATTGTGCTTGCCGCCGATGGATTTGACGCTTGGCCCTTGCCGGATCGCGCGCAGATCGGCCACGTGGCTGACCCGGTCGAAGGCATGGGTCATGGGCTCCAGATCCAGCGGATCGTGCAGGTCGGGCGCCAGATGGTGGGCGGGGCGGATATGGTTCATGTGCTGACAGGTGGCAGTGGCCTGGAAATACTCGACCACATGCGCCGGCCAGCCGGTCACGTCGCGGGCCAGCGCCTCAAGCACCGCAGCCGTGCCCTTGCGGCGGCGATAACCGATGGTGTTGGCCACCTCGGCCCGGTTGCCCACATCCGTTCCTTCAATAGGATAGAGCGCGCGATAGCCGATGGTGCCGCCGATGTACGGGGCCGCCCAATCCTCGCAGGTTTCGATGAAGAGGTTGTCGAGCAGTTGTTCGATGTTCTCCTCGACCACCGCGCCCTCGCGGGCCAGCACCGCCATCAGTGCTTCGAGCGGTCCGCCCTCGTCCGCATCGCGCAGCCGGTGGATCGCGGGCAGCAGATGATAGAGCGCCTGAGGCGTGATCCGGTTCATGACATCACCTCCAGCTTGGTCAGCGGGCCGGGATCGAGCGTCAGGATTTCGGCGGGCAGCAGTGTGCCGTCGGCTCCCAACCGCCCGGTCTGTGAGATCAGCCTTGCATGTGCGATGGCCGCCATCTGCGGTGGCACAGTACGGGACAGCCGGTCGATATCGACGGCATTGACGCCTTCGACCTCATGCGCGGCTGCAGCCACCTCGGACAGGCTGAGGAACGTACCGAAATCGCGATTCTCGAAGGAAAACGCCTGCCGCAGATGCATCTCGGTCGCGGCCAGAACGGTGTCGGTATCATGGGCCTCATCGACGGCAACCCGCAGGCCTAGACGGAAGGTTGCGGGTTGGTAAGACAGCAGATCGACCCCCACCAGCGGATCGCCCAAGCGGCGAAAGGCCAGAAGCAGGTTGTCATAGGTGGTGGTCTTGGGCAGCACCTCGGCCCCGTCATCGCCAGCCACGGTCACCACGATGCGCCGCTCCTGCCCTTGCCAGACCCACCGCGCCTCGGCCTTGGCAATGCCGGGAAAGCCCAGCGCGAAATCGCGGTAATCGGTCAGCGACACCACCCGGCCTAGGGTCAGCGTGTGGATCGGCGCATTGCGGCGGGCGTCCTCGGGAGCCTCGGCATTAGCGCCACCGGTTGCCGGAACCGGGTTTTCCACCTCTTTCATGCCCAGAGGCCGGTCGAGCGGCAGGCTCAACTGCCCCGTCCGCAGGTTTCCGACAGCTCCCAGCCCGCGCGAATGTTCAGCCACGATATTGTCGCGCCCGGCAGGCGGCCGCGCGCCCGAGATGCCGTCGCCGAATTCGACCACCGTTTCGCCAGCATCGGTCAGCGAGGTCTTGTAGACCCGCGCGCCCGGGCCGCGCTGATAGAGATCGGATACCTCCGCCCACTCGACCCCGTCGATGCGCACGCTCAGCGTGCTCTCCACCCCGCTTTCGGTGGGTGCCAGCCGATGTGTGACCGGCGCCTGCTTCAGCAGGAATTTCTGGAAAGGCACCGACGGATCGCCATGGCCCAGGATTTCCGTCACCCCCTCGCCGTGGGCGGCGCGGGCGACGTTGGCATGGATGATCAGGCTGTGACGGTCGAACGCCGCACCAAGCGGCTGGGCCAGTTCCAGCCGCGACCGACGTGCGCTCAGCGCGGTGACGCTATCCAGCCCGGCGGGCACCGCCACCACCTCGGCTTCTTCCGGCGCTCGAACCACACGGAACTGGCTTGGCAACTCGGTCATTGTCCCAACAAATCCAGCCAAGTCCTGCACCCGGAACAGGCTGGTTGAGCCCAGCGGTACCGGCTTGTCCAGCAGCACCAGCACCTGCCCCCGGGTGATCGTGCGATCCGGGCCTTCGTTGGGCTCGAGCGTGCCGGTCAGCCCCCGAAACTCCAGATGCGCGCGCTTGCCGCGGAAGATCAGCCTGCGCCCCTCTGGCAGATCCTGAGCACTGGTATCCAGGTCGATCTGATGGCCCGCCACCCACTGCTCAAGCGGCACGTCGGTAAAGGCAAGCTCTTCGCTGGCGCCGTAGACCGCACAGCCGCGATAATCGTCGCCCTCGAACAGGTCCGACCGATGCGAGGTGTCCAGCAGCAGGCGTGAGGCCTTGCCGCTGATCGCGTAAGCCGCCCGCGAATCCTCAAGCGCGGTTTCGATGCGGTAGATCTGGTTGGCGCCCGCGGCGCGGCGGATGACGATCCAGCTGTCCTCAACAAAGCTCTTGTAGACATTGTCCAGATGAATGCGGTCCGAGGCTTCGAACTCGAACACCCAATCACCCGGATCGGTGTCGGTTCCGCTGATCGGCGAAGGCGAGTTGGAGGGCGGGCTCTGACCGTCAAACCCGAACGCTGCACGCTGATTTAAGGTCAGCACCACCGGATGCGGCGCGTTGAAGCCAAAGAACGAGGCCCGCTCGCGCAGGTGATAAAGCCGCAAAGCCGGATCGGTGGCCGAGCTTGCGGGGGCTATGTTGCTCAACCCGCCCGCCCAGGTGATCCTTGTGCGCGTACCGTCCTGTGCCGGTTCCACCGACAGGACATGGCGCAGATTCCAGCGGCCGGATTCCACATCGAAACCGCTGAAATCCTGGTCCCAACGCTCGCGGTCGACAAAGACGATGGCGTCCCCGACGGCCAAATTGGGTGTGCCCGCAAGCCACGCCTCGGTGGCACCATTCGCGGGTAGAATATTGCGGCTCCGCTGCGGACGCAGGGCATTCCAGGCGACGCGGGTGTCCAGCGGTTCGAGCGTTTCGAACACCTGCGCCTCTTCGCCCGGGCCGGGCTGGGACTGGACCCGAGTGCCGGGCGGCACTTCCAACTCGGCCACATCCGGCTCGGCGCCCGGCGGGTCCTCCATCAGGATCACCAGATCGGTCTCTGCCGCCGCCCCGGGATGGAGGCGGTAGCCGATCAGCCGGGCCAGTTCCTCAATCGACAGCCGCTCTGTCGCGGTGCCCATATAAGCCTCGTTCGCCAACCGCTCTTGATAGAAGGTCAGCACATCGCAGGCCGAAGCCCAGGCGTCGATCAGCGCAATCGAGAAATCGTCATCCGCCCGCGTCCGCAGCCGTGCCAGCGCCGGATGCGCGGCCGAGGCCAGCCCGGTGAGCATCGACGCCTTGAACCGCGCATGGTCGCCCGCGCGGAAGGCGATGGCCGACAGGTTGGGCCGGTTGGCGGTGTCGCGCACGGTCGACAGCGACGTGCCCTCGCAGCAGCCGCAGATATCGGCGGTGGCGCCTTCGTCGGGGTGGCCGACGAGGATGGGTCCGTCCGTCATTTTCCACCTCCCATCTCAATTTCCAGCGCGCCGCGCTCGGGGAAGTTCGGATCGTTCTCAAGCTGCGCGATCTCAAGCCGCCCAAAGGTCAGCTCGCCATCGTCCAGCGCCTGCGTCCGGGTCGAGCCCCGCCGCCGGAAATGCTTTGCCTTGACCGAGGCGACGCCCTCAACCGCCATGACATGCGCATAGATCGCCGACAGGTAGACCGGCGTGCCGAAGGTGAAGTTGTCGGGGTGGAAGAACCCGGTCGAGCCATCGGGGCTGCGCGTCGCCGACAGCGCCCGCAGCACTGCCTGCCGCACCTGCGCGCGGAAATGGTCGGGATGGGCGCAGATAAAAAGGGCGATCTCAAGCGGCACGAAACGCGGACCGTCTACTTCAAGATCGTAACCGGCCATGCGCAGGGCGTTCAGTTCTTCGCGCAGTTCGGCCTCGAATTCGGGCGTGATCGGGCGGTTGCCGAAACGATCCACGGTGACGAACACGGTATGCCCGTGCCCGTTCCAGCGGAAGGTCGCCACGGCGCGTTGCACGTCGCGGTGACGGCGGGCCATCTCGGCGTAATCCTCGGGCGTCACCGCGCGTTCCTGACGGCGATAGGCATAGGGAGCGGCCTGCCGCGCCTCTTCCACCGTCTCGCGGTCCATTCCGCCAGTGGCCGGGATCGGATTGCGCACGCCGGTAATCTGGCTGACGCCGGTGATCACGTGGCTTAGCGCGTCCGAGCCCACATTGCCCGCCCGCCCATTGCCGACCCGGTAGGTTGCCGCAAAGGGCGTGCCTGCTACCGGACGGCGGCCATTCTGGTTGTCGCCAAAGCGCAGATGAGCCGAGGCGTCGGCCTCGGTCTCGACCACGAAATGGGTCTGTTCGGGTAGCGATTGGAGAAGATCGGGCTGCGCCTGCCAATCCTCGGTTGCGGGCGGCATGCCCGAAGCCAGCCAGACCGCAGGCCGCCGCCCCGCCGGCGGCAGATCGGTGGCGGCAAAGGCCGAGGGCGCGTCGGGGTCGAAGGCGGCGACCTGCGACACCGGGCCTTCGGCCAGCCGGGGCCGGTAGCGCGGCGGCACATTGCGCGGCTCGGGCCGGTCGCAGGGATCGTGCGAGGCATCGGCCACCAGTTGCAGATGCGGCGCAGGCACGGCGCCCAGATCCTCATCCGCGATGGTCATGCCGTGATCGGCCAGCACCACATTGCCCAGCACATGCGAGACCTCGCGCTGCAGCCCGCCGCCCGCCGCCTCGTCCAGCTCGCTGGAGATGCAGACCGGGAAGGGCAGCGCATCCTCCTCGGCCCAGCGGATTTCGGTGATCGGCGCGCCTTCGAGGTCGTCGGTCAGCCCCGCCTGCACCGCCGTCAGACGCACCGCATGGCGGGCCGAGGGGTCGGCATCGGCAGCGCGCCCGGTGCGCGGGCCCAACCGTTCCTCGAAGATCAGGATGTCGCCGACGGCCAAATCGGGGAAATCGCCCGCCAGCGTGGCGCGCGTGGCGCCCTTGGGCAGGCAGCATTCGGCGTCGGACCATTCGTAGAAGTTCATCGCGTTATGTGCGGCGAACAGGTCCTTGTCGTGCAGCGTTTCAAACACCAGCGGCGACAGGTTCAGCGCATCGCGTTCCTCATCACTGGCAAGCGCGATCACCGGGTCATAGCCGATCAGCCGGGTCAGAACCCTCGTCCGCGCAGGCAATGTCACGTCGTCGTCGGTATCCAGATGCACCCAGACCCGCGCATTGGCGCCGTCATGCATCCGGTAATCCACCAGCCGCACATGGCGGCGCACAGATGAGCGGCGGCGGGCAGTGGCCAGATAGGCCTCGGTCGCCACCGCATCCTGCGCATAGGACAGCCGGTCGGCGGTATAGGCCAACGCCTCGACCAGGGTGATGCCGAGATCGGCGGGGCTGCGTTCGCGCCAGTCGGGCATGATCTGCGCCATCCGCCCCAGCATCAGGCGGCGGAAGCTGGTGTAATCCTTGGCCAGATAGCTGAGTGCGGGTTGCTCGGGCGGCTCTTCCGGGCAAACGATTTTGGGCGCGCAGTCGAAATCCGTGGGGCATTCGACCTTGAATGAGAACGCGACCTCGGACAGCACCCGGTCGATGCTTGCAGGCGGCGACAGATCGCCGGGGCTCGCCACCAGCCGCAGCCGGTACTTGGCGTGATCGCCGCTGGACGAGGTGCGCAGCACCAGTACCTGACCGGGATCGGGCAGACCCGCCAGCCAGGCGATCAGGCCGGGCTCGGCCAGAGTAGCGTCAGGTGCATCGGCGCGGGTGACCCATTCCAGTTCGACATTTGTGATGCGCTCGCCGCCGGTCAGTTCGAAATTCTCCAGCGTCAGCGCGGGCGCGGTATCGAGGAAGCGCAGCAGCAGCGTGCTCTGCGCGGGCGTGTCGGCGGGGGCCTCACGGTCAAGCACCTCAAGGAAGTCGATGCCGTTGATCGCCATGCCGTCAGCGATGGCCTGCAACACGCGCTCACGTCTTCGGGGGTCGCAGCAGTGATAGATCATGCGCCGTCTCCCATCGTAAAGCTGGCCGTGTCCTCGGCTCCGGTGGTCAGGATGCGGTAGGCGATGGTGATGGTGATCGTGGCGTCATGGGCCTGCGCCGAGATGTCCTGCACCTCGATCCTGCGGCCCAGATGCTGTTGCAGAGCGCCACGGATCATGAACTCGGTGGTCGCCACCTGCTCAGCGCTGACCGGCGCAAAGAGCAGCTGGTAGATACCCGCACCGAACTCGGGGCGGTTCACCCGCTCGCCGGGATTGGTGAACAGGATCTGTTCGATCAGGTCGCGGATATGGTCGGCCTCGGTTGTCTCGGCTGTCCGGTCACGCCCGTCGAAGTGATATGGGAAATCAACCTGCATCGCCTACATCCCAACCACCCGCGTCTGCGCCTGCACCGGGATCAGCGGCGTGCCGGTGGGCGAACAGATCGAGGTCGAGGACATCAGCACCGCAGGCGCCCCGTCGATTAGCACCCGCGTCGCCGCAACCACATAGTTGGCGGTCACGCAGGGCCCGTTGCCGCCCGGCGGCACGAACCCGCACCCCGCCACGGTCCAGGGCGAAGTCTGCGCCACGGCAGGCTGGCCGCCCACCAGAACCCGAGCCGAGGGAGACACCGGCAGCGCCTGCCCGCCGTGCGAGCAGGTGACGCTTGCGCCTAAGTGCAGGATGGGGCCACTCATCTCCGTTCCTCCCTAAATCACTGTCAGGGCGCCGTTGTTCACGGTCACCGTCGGGCCGGTCATGATGATCGAGGCGCCGCGCCCGTTCTGGATGTAGATGCCGGTATCGTTGACGATCAGCGACGCGCCGGCGGCGGTCTTCAGCACGATCCCTCCGGTTGGGCCCGGCAGGTCGGTCACCGTAATGCCGTTCTGCAAAAGCGTCTGGATGGTGACCGCGCTGACCGCAGGCGGGGTCAGCTGGTGCAGCGCCGGAACCTCGGCCGCCGAGCCATAGAAACATCCGGTCCAGATCGGGTAGTCGGGATCGCCGCGTTCGAACTCGATCCAGACCCCGGCACCGATGGGGGGTACGCTGATCGCCCCGGCAGCGGGCCCGGCCATCGGGAAACACGGCATACACCACGACGTCAGTGCCACCTGGCTGACGTCCGGCACGATGGCCTGAATGCGCCCGGTCAGCATCGGGTCCACATTGTTGACCACCGTTCCGCGGTATTTTCCCAGATAGCGTTCCGTCATGCGGGTATCGACGCACGGGCCGGCAGCAGCCCGCTCCTTTTGAGGGTAAAACTCTGCTTGTACTGACCGCGCGACAGCTCATGACTGACCGTGTCGACATAGTGCACGCCGTTAAAGGGCTGCCCCGCCCCGCGCACGCCGACCAGAGACCGCGCCCGCAGCACCCGGCCATAGCGCAGCACGTCCAGCGAGCCCGAGCCGCTGACCGCGTTCTGCGTCTGCGCCGCCCGGGCAAAGCCGCGGGCCAGCGCCTGGATCGGGTTGAGCCGTGCGGTATCGCGCAGCCGGGTGATCTTGGGCGGGATTGGCGGCACCGCCCCCAGCGGTGGCATGAACGGCACCTGCCCGGGGATCGGCACCGGGATCGGCGCCTTGGTCAGCGCGTTGTGGATATAGACGATGGGGATCTCGGACTCTTCCTTGTCGAAGCTGAAACTCAGGCTCTCGCAATTGTCCGAGGACCCGCTGTCCACCGTCAGCGCGGGCTGCACGTCGCCCATGCGGATATCCGGGCCCCAGTAGGCAAAGGACGTGGCAGGCGCCGGGCCGGGCTTCATGAAGAACGTGTATCCCGCATCGCGGGCCAGCGCCCGGACATAGGCCAGATCGGTGTCCTGATGGCGCGGGATCACCTCGGTCGGCAGCGGCGGGCCTTCGAGGCTCGGGATCACCTGTGGAATGATGCCCAGCCAGGCGTATTTGGCGAGGACCAGCGCCACACGCGCCTCGGGCGGCATCGCCGGATAGGGGATCAGGCCCGAGAAGTCGATCACCTCCATCGCCGCCGTCAGGTCCTTGCCCTTCACCGACAGCCGCGCCGGATCGCCGCCCGAACCGGGTTGCAGGTCGGTCTTGGTCACCACTCCGTTGATCAGCGAGGTCGCCTGCCCGCCGATGGTCGCCACCAGCGCTACCCGCAGGATCGGCAGGGCCGAACCACCGGACAGCAGAAAGATCGTGTTCAGCGGCGAGTCCTTGTCGGCCGAAAAGATCAGCTCGAATCCCGACTGGGTCTCGCCCGAATTCTCCTCGACCCGCACGGTCTCAAGCGCCTCGATCACCTCACGCGGGGCGGGGATCGGCACGCCAGGGCCGAAGAGCAGCGATATGTCGACGCCCTGGATCATCCTTCGTCCTCAGGCCCGGGCACGCCTTCGGGCAGGGTCAGGCGCAAGGGGAATCCGGTCTGTTCCAGCTCTTCGGGCCAGATCGCACGGTTGGCGTCGCACAGCAGCCAGAAGCCCTGCGGATTGCCGATGGTTTCGGCAGCAATCCGATCCAGCCTGTCGCCCTCGGCCACAGTACGGAACCCCAGTGTGGCAAAGTTCTCGGGTGGCGGCGCGAACCGGCGCACGAGATAAGGGATGGCGCGGCCATCGGGAGCGATAAACGTGCGCGTCGGAATGCCGTGATAGCGGCTTTCTGGGGGGAAATCCGTGGCTTCGACAATCCCGGCCTCTAGCATCGCCTGTATCGGATTGGTCATAGCGCACCTCCTGCGCCCAGCGCGTCAAGCGATCCGGGTGTGGCCTTGGTGGCCAGCTGCTCCTTGGCCTGCAGGTAGGCCATGAACAGGCCTGAGCCGCGATGATTGAACCCCAGATCGTCCACCGAAAGGCTGCGCAGCGACAGCGACACCTTGGCCCGGATCGGGTTGAGGTTGGGGTCAAAGAACTCCTCGGTGATCTGCAGCGACTTCAGCAGCACCGGCATGATCCGGCTGGCGCTCCAGACCAGCAGGGCCAGCGGGGTTTCGGCGGGAGCGATCTCGAACGAGCCCGCTCCGGCCTGGGTGTTCTGCCGGTTGAGCTGCGCAGTGGTGGGATGCAGCATGGTCTCGAGCGCGGACAGCGCCGGGAAGATACCGTGTTCCACCGTGTTCTGGTTGCGGTCGGGGAATTCCAGCTGATCGGTGGCGTCGATCACCGCGTCCATCGTGATGGTCTCGACCGCAGGCGCACGCAGGCGCAGGGGCTGCGCCCGGTTGCCCTGATCAGACATCGCCTGCGCCTCGATCTGCCGCGACAGGGTCTCTGGTGTGTATTGCAGAGTGATGATGCGCTCAACCGCGCCCGTCTCGGACGAGATCAGCACCAGCCCGGCGCGGATGAGTTTGGGTGAACCTGGAAATCCGGTCATGGTCGCCTCACGGTGTCGGATCGCCCGGCTGCGCCACGCAGGTGGTGGTGGCACTGCCATTGGCGGCGTTGAACTGGTCTACGGTGGTCCCAACGCAGTCGGTAGCCAGCGCCGAGGCGCGGCTCATGCGCTTTATGTATCGCTGCAACGCGTTCTGGAACTGCGTGGCCCGCGCCGAGAAGACGGCGACGGATTGTCCGTTTTGGCCCCGGAACCTGGGATAGGGATTGTTGCGCAGGAAGGTGATGAAGTCGCGCCCATGTTCGCCTTCGTGGAACCCCAGCGAGGTCGACCCCGTCGCCTGATCCCGCGCCGTTGTCCCCCGCCCGTAGCCCGACACTGAAGCCGCCGTCACGCCAGGCCCGTAAGTGGTCTGGATCGTCAGCCGGAACGCTGCCGGATGCACTGTGAACGAGGTGACGCTGCCGCCATGGGACACCCAGGACACCAGATTGGAGCCTGTAGGGATCTGATCAGGTGTGATGGTGGTTTCGGCCTTGTTCCGCATGCTTGGGTCGGATGAATTTGTATCGGGAAGGATGGTCAGCGTGACCGGACCGATGTTCATCGTGGCCCCACCGCCCGCACGTGGACGCGACGCCGAGGGTACTGGCGAGGACACGCCCGGAACCGACAGCCAATCGGGTATCGGCGTGCCCAGCACCGTGTTGGCGCAGGACGCACGGCCCCATGGATCGTTGCCCATGATCTCGATACACCGGCTAAGCTCGCGCGACTGCAAGTAAGTCAGGGTGGAATGCGGGCCAGGACCACGCGGGTCGCGCATCCGCTGCGAGGGCGACGCGAACGGGTCGTTGCGGCGGCCCGGATGTTCGTCATCCAGTCCGAACCCGTCCGGCACCCGACGGATCATACGCGCTGGCGCTGGCCGCTGCAGCGTGTGCGCCAGCTCATGCGCGATCAGGTGACGGCCCTGGCGTGAGTGCGGATCATATTGCCCGGCGGCAAAGCCGACATGGTTGCCCAGCGTGAAAGCTCGTGCACCGATATCCCGGGCGGCCCGGGCGGCGCGTGCACCCTGATGTAGCCTTACATGGCTTAGGTCCCGCCCGAAACGTGGCTCGAAATAGGCGCGCTCACCCGCATTCAGCGGCCGCCCGCCCTGCGAGACCGCTACGGCGGCCGCTGGCGCGGCCCTCTCGTGCGCCGGGTTGCGCGCGTTTGCGGTACTGGCCTGCACGGTCGTCCTCGGTGAAGGTGGCGCCGCAAATGCGGTGCCTGCCGCCATGCCTCCGCAAACGATCCGCTCAGCGGCCTGATCCGCCTGCTGTTCGTGCAGATCGTTGACCGGACCCAGGGTCACTCTACCGGGCACACGCCCGGAGAGGTTCGGAGCAATACTTGCCGAGCGCTCGTTCTGAACATGGGTTCGGGTGCTTTTCATGACGGTCTGCAATCTCCTAGCGGTCAGAATTTTTGGGCGGCGATCCTCATACTTTCGGGCAGGTGAACGTGGTCAGATTCAGGCCGTAGATGTCCGACACCACAGCCTCGTAACACTCGGGATTCCGGATGCGGCGGTTCAGTGTACGGGTCGAA
The DNA here is from genome assembly GCF_013031405.1 of Ruegeria sp. HKCCD8929. Lineage (GTDB taxonomy): Bacteria > Pseudomonadota > Alphaproteobacteria > Rhodobacterales > Rhodobacteraceae > Ruegeria. The sequence continues at coordinate 84,138 of NZ_WPZY01000004.1, forward strand.
TGACCGCTGTATTTCAGCCGGGCATGTACAGCCTCGTGAACCAGTGTAGCGGCGCGCGCGTCTTCGCTGGGCATGGTCCAGAAGTTCGGGCAAATCCCCATGTGGCGGCTGCCGGGGCAGGATTCGGCATATGAACTGCCGCAGGGCCCGGCAGCACATCCGGGGATCGCGTAGCTTTTGGTCCCGGGGCACCGATAGCGCACGTTGCCTCCGAACCACTTGGCGATCCGCTCGTAATTCGTCGAAACCCGCGCCATTTCGTGGATGACGGCGTCCACTTCCTTCTTGAAGGTCTTCTTGCGAAACCGGCTTTTCCAGCGCTTCCCCTTTTTGGGCGCGGTCCCGAACCGTTCCTCATAGGCCTTGACCACCGACCCTGTTCGCAGGGTCGGGTCCCCATGCAGCAGCGCCTGCAGCTCAAAGACATTGGCCGTTCCCTGCGCCAGATGGGCCGCGCGCTTGTCCAACGTCGCCAGCGCATCCAGCGGTTTCTTCGGCGCCTTGTGGATACTGGCGGGGCATTTGGACTTTCCGCTGACCTTGCGGCGCACCGTGTCGCCACCCTGCTGGAACGTATGAGTGATCTCATGCGCCAGCAGACGGCGGCCTCGGGTGGTATTGGGGCTCAACTGCCCCGCGGCGAAATAGATGTCGTTGCGATGGGTAAAGGCTCGCGCGCCGATGTCACGGCTTAGCCTGTGCGCGCCGGCCCCGTCATGCAACCGAACATGGGACAGATCGAACCCAAACCGCGGCTCGAACGCGCTGCGCGTCGCCGCATCCAGTGGCCGCCCTGTCGCGCTTTCGGCTGACAGGCGTCCTGCAAACCCGGTCGCGCGGGGCGAGTTGGCACGCGATCCGAAGGGTTTGGCCTGCACCTCTTCCTCTTCTTCCTGGCGTTGTAGTTGCAGCTCTTCCTCCTCCTCGGACTGGCGTTGAAGCTGCATCTCTTCTTCCTCTTCGCCGCCCATCTGCCGCTGCAATCCGCCGCGCCCGAGGGTTGAAATCGCGCCCGCATCCTGGCCCGAGGTCACACGGGCGGCGACGCGATCCGCCTCTTGCTCGAACGTATCGTTCGGCGGACCGATGGTCAGCCTCGTCTGTCCCCCGAGCTTGTCTTCGGCTGCACAAGCAGAGCACTGGCCCGAGGGTCCCGGTGTACCGCCGCAGCTGCAGGCCCGCTGAAGCAGACCGGTCGTGACCGGCGCGGTCGCAGACTTTGCCGGTGCCACGTCGATGGTATGGGCGCGTTCAGCCATGTCTCGGCCTCCTTTCCCCGTTCAAGACGCTCTGCCCCATCATTTTTTCACCGTCCCTACGGTTGCCGCCGCGATCCGGCGTGCCATTGAGCCACCCGTCGGCAGATCGGCCTGCACGGTCGGGCGCTGACTGCTTTGCCTCAGCGCACTCACCCCGTCAGAGGCCACATGGCGCGAAAGCTCGCGATGCAGCGCCGCCTCCAATTCGGCTTGGGACGGCACCGGGCCATCGCTGGTCACATGGTCGATGCGCAGCCTGATCCGGGTCATGCGAACACCCCCTGTTCGTTGGTCGAAAACGGTTTTTCCAGCTTGGAATACTCACGCTGCGCCGCCCGTTTGATGTGGTGCATCTGCACCGGCTCTGGCCCCGAGGCGGCCAGATACGAGGCGTTGAGCGCGATCGACCGGATCGAGCCACCCGACAGGCCAAGCCGCGAGAGCGTTGAGAAGTCCAGACCTTCGCGGGGCGTTTCCGGCGGGAACACGCGGGCCCAAATCTCGGCGCGGGCGGCGGCATCGGGGAAGGGAAAGTTGACCACATAGCGCAGCCGTCGCAGGAACGCGGTGTCGAGCGCGGATTTCTGGTTTGTGGTCAGGACGGCGAGGCCGCGATAGGCCTCCATCCTCTGCAGCAGGTAGCTGACCTCGACATTGGCATAGCGATCATGACTGTCCTTGACCTCGCTGCGCTTACCGAACAAGGCATCGGCTTCGTCAAACAGCAGGATCGCACCGCCATCCTCGGCAGCGGCGAAGATGCGCGAGAGATTCTTTTCCGTCTCGCCGATGTATTTGCTGACCACTTGGCTGAGGTCGATGCGGTAGAGGTCCAGTTTCAGCGCGCCCGCGAGCACCTCGGCGGCCAGGGTCTTGCCGGTGCCCGATGGCCCGGCAAACAGCGCCGCCGCACCCAGTCCGCGTGGATTGCGCGCGGCCCAACCCCACTGGTTGTTCACCCTCCACGCATCGCGCAGATGGCCCGCCAGATCGCGCAGCACCGCCATCTGCGATGGGGGCAGAACCAGATCGTCCCAGGTCGCCCGGCTTTCGATCCGCTCGGCCAGCCCGTCCAGCGCCCGCCGCCCCTGCTCCCGCGCCGCACGCCACAGCGTGGTGGCCAGATCTGCGCCCGGCTCGGTGGCGAGACTGGCGGCAGCCTCAATGGCAGGCGGATCGAGCGCGAATTGCCCGGCCAGCCGGTCCAGCGCAGGCCCCAGCGCCTCGGCGCGCGGGCCGAGCTGTTGGCGCCAGATATCCTGCCGTTCGGCAAACTCCGGCGGGTCAAGCTCCAGCCGCACGCGCGGGGTGCGGTCCACGTCGGGCGGGTCTTCTGCGGACAGGATCACCGGGCCTGACAGCAGATCGGCCAATGTGGCGGCGGCGGGTCCGGTCTCGGGTTCGGCCTCGATCAAAGCGGCGGCTCCCAACAGAGCCAGCTCCCGGTCCAGCAGCACTGCCAGCGCCTGCCGCTGGGTCCAGTCGGTGGGAATATCGGCAGCATTCAGGCGGAACATCTGGACGCTCAGCCGTTGCGCCGCGCAGATCACCACCTGCCGTCGCGACGGACGGGTGCGGCCACCAAGCTGGATTAGCGGCATTCGTGTGGGATCGCGCCATATGGCGGCAATGGCGCGGGCCAGTTCCGGCTCTTGCCCCGGTGGTGTGGTACTGGCGGGACACAGCCGGACAAGCCCGTCCAGCCGGGCGTCCAGATAATGGGTGCCAAGCAGCGCCTGAAGGATACGCTCGTCCAGCCGTAGGGTACGGGCGCGCACGGGTCCGGCTTCAGCCATCTCGATCAGCCGCCACCGGCGCAACGGCGCCTCTGGACACAGGATGTCCCAGATCGCGGCGCCGATCAGCCGTTCCAGCAGCGCCGGGGTAAGGGCGCCATTGCCGTTCACCTGCGCCATCGCCGCCGCGATGCCATCATCCAGATCATGCCCCGCCGCCAGCGCGAGCACTTCCTGTTCGAGCACTGACAGATGGAACACGTGCGCCAGCACCGGAAAGGCCGAGGTCTCTGGCGGATCAAACTCGGGCAAGGCTTCATCCGCCACCAGCGCCGTCAGCCGGGCATTAACCTGAGACAACGTGGTATCCAGCCCCTCGCGGATCAGGGTCAGGGCCATATCGGCATTTCTGTTCATACCAGCGGTCATGGGATCGTCACCGTTTCAAGGCTGGGCGGCGTAGTCGCCAGGTCGATCACCGGGCTGTCGATGCCGTCGACGCGCAGGCGCACCGGTACCTCGGCGCCCGAAGTCAAACCGTCGAAGGTGGCCGTTGCGTCACTGACCGGCGCGGTCGGGCTGTCGAGCACCTGCATCCGGGTACCGGCGAGGATGGCAAGGCTCTGACCGGGGCGGATCGGCGGCGCGCAGGTCATGGTGATATCCACATCCGGGGGTGCAGCTACCGCCGAGGGTGTGCTGGCCGGGGCCAGCGCCAGCGGCAGTGCGTTCGAGGCCTGCTCGCGCCCGTCGGACCCACGCACCAGTACGTCGATGGAATACGGCCCCACGCGCCATTGCGAAGGGTCCAGAGCGGTGCCCGCAGCCGGATTCCCGGAAACCAGCGGAGTGCCATCGGGCAGTGCCACTGTCAGCCGGTCGGGCGCGGAGGGCAGCTCCGGGGCAAGGGACAGAACCGTGCTGGTTCCGGGCTCGGCAAAGCGGACGTTGATTTCGGCACCGGTGCCGCCATCCAGCGAGAATCCGGACAGGATGAGCCGCCCGCCCAGCCGCATCACCGGATGGCCGTCCTCGGGCAAGGCCGCCGTTACGGTCGGAACCGGCGGCAGGACCGACGGCCGCACCAGCACCCCGGGATCGCGTCCGGTCGTCGGATCAGGCAGCCCGCCGCGTGACAGAACCGGCAGGGTGGGCCGCAAGGCGTGTTCCCGCTGGATCAGCACCAGCGACACGTCATAGGCCACGGTGGTACGGTAGCTCGCCTGAAACGCCGTCCACAGCTTGGACATGTCATCCAGCGAGATCGTGCGCGGGGTGATCTTGAGCAGCTCGACCTGATCGGCCAGTTCCGAGGCGCGGATCGGGTCGAACTCCTCGGGCGGCAGGATGTCGTCGATCACCGCCGCCTCGAGAGCGGCACGGATGGTCTCGCGCCCCAGAATGGCGTTTTCGTGGAACAATTGCGCGGCATAGCCCAGCAGGATCTCGGCATGCAGCGGCTCACCCGAGACCACGGTCAGGATATAGTGCAGATCCAGCGCCAGCGTGGGGCGCTGTGTCAGTTCTCCGGCGCCATTGCGGGTGGGCAGATCGGCATTGCGATAGGCCACGTTGGGGGAGATACCGTAGAGGAACACGTTGATGCCGGTGGGTTGGTCGCCCTCATCCGTCACCACCCGGTCGGGCGGCAGAGCTGTAACGACAAAATCCGAGCCGATGACCTGGCTGACATCGCCGTTGATCAGCGTGTCGTTGATCAGATCGCGCAGCAACTGCGTGACGGCGGCTATGGCCAGAACGTTGCTCATGACCGCCCTCCGCGCAGGTAGTCAGAGAGCGAAGGGAGCGGGCGCGCCGGTGCGCGTGCGGGCTGCGCCGGGGTTTGCGGCTGAGGCGATCGCACGTCCAGCCGCCCGATATGGATGGTGATTTCCGGCTCGGGCGGCTGGGGTTCGCGAGCGGGCGCGGTAGGTTTGTCAGGCAAGGCAACCTTTGCCAGCCCGTCCGGCAGGTCATGCGTAGGAGCCGGTGGCAACAGAGGTTCGGGAGGGGCTTGAGTGGTGGCCGTCGGCGCGTCCGGTGGCAGTGGCGATTGTGGCAAAGGCTGACGGTTGGGTCGGACCGGCGGGACCGGTGCCAACCGCTCGGGTTCGGCCGCCTCCGTTTCCGTGAGCAGCGGTGTGAATGGCGCGGGTTTGGACCTGGGCGGCTCGGGTGGCGGCATCGCCTGCTCGGGCTCCACTGTTGGCGAAGGAGGGACGACGGGCACCTGGGACGGCTCCTCGGTACGGGGCATTAGCGCCGGTGGAGGAACGGGTTCGGGTCGCACCTGCGGAGGGGTTGTTGCGGCCGGAGTCTCCGCCGCTGCTGGCAGCTGGGGTTCGGGAGCCGGGGGCGCAGCCGAGATCTCGGTATGAGTCTCGACGAAACCGGGCTCGCCCATGGTCTCGAACCGGGATGACAAGCGCGGGCGGAGACCGGCGGTGGCCTGCCCGGTGGCGCGGCGCACGAGGGACTGCAGCACGCCGCTCATCCCGACCTCGCCAGTGTCAGATAGGCCCGCCGCCGCGCGGGGCTGAGCGCCAGAATGTCCCGCTCGGGCCAGCCATAGTGTGCTGCCAACTCGGCCACTTCGGTCAGCAGCACCAGCGCTGCGTGTTCGACCCCGGCCCAGACATGCGCGGCCACGTCCAGCGTTTCAATCCAGCGCGCGCCGCATTCGGCACAGGTCATCGCGGTGCGCAACTCGGCGGCTTCGGCTTCGGCCTCGATCCGCGCGCCCAGCGCTTGGGACGCTTCGATCCCGGGGGCAAGCCGTGCACAGAGAACCGCAGAGATTTCATCGGCGGGCAGATCGGCAACTGCCGCCAGATCGCGGCTGGTGATCGGACGCAGATCGCTTTCACCGGGCTCCGGCAGCGCTTCGGCCAGCAGGCGCGTGTCGATCTCGGTCTCCATCTCGGCGCCGCAGTCGGGACAGGTCGCGCGCGCGGGCAGGATCGGCCCGAAGGTGTGATGCCGCACCGACAAGAGCCGCCGGTCGCGCTCGGCCAGCGGCAGACCGGCCGGATCATCGCCCCCAGCACCCGCCGCCCACAGGATCGCCAGCGCACGGTCCAGCGGCTGCCGGTTGGCGCCTGCCTCCCATGCGGCCAGAAGGCCGGTTGCGGTCAAACGGTCCTGCATCTCACGCCTCTCTCACGCGGCCCTGCGCCCGAAAATCCGGGTCAGAGGGTCGGTTCGGTGGGTTCCTGAACGTCCGGGTCGCGCACCCAGCCTTCGTTCTCGAGCTTGATGGACTGGATCGCGACGGCGTTGGCGTTGGCGTCGAGATCCGGCAGGGCCTGGTATTCCGAGACCCAGCAGCGGAACACCTGATAGGCAATCGCCAGCTGGCCCGCCTCGTTATACATCTCGATGATGATGTCCTTGCGGAAATCGGCCAGCGAGCTTTCCGCCCCCAGCCCGGCTCCAAAGGACCAGACCTTGTTGGCCCAGGCCTCGAACTCCGGGTCATGGGTCACGCCGCGTTCCAGCATGATCGCCTCGTATTTCGACCGGCCCGGCGACTTGCGCCCCGTCGAGGGATCGCCGCCGACCCGATGCTCGACCACCTCGGTCGTGCGTTTGAGCGCCCCGACCTTCGAGATACCCGCAACGAAACGCCCGTCCCAGCGAACCCGGAACTTGAAGTTCTTGTAGGGATCGAACCGTTGCGTGTTGACGCTGAATTCAGCCATATCTGTTCCCCCCTCTCGTTATGCCGGGCTTTGGCCCGCGATCTGCTGGATCGAGATGACGACGAATTCCGCCGGTTTCAGCGGTGCAAAACCCACATGGATGTTGACGATGCCCAGATCGATATCAGCCTGTGTCGTCGTGGTGGAATCGCAGCGCACGAAATAGGCGTCCGAGGGTTTGGCCCCCTGGAACGCGCCCTGACGGAACAGGTTGTTCATGAACGACCCCACCGCCAGCCGGATCTGCGCCCAGAGCGGTTCGTCATTGGGTTCGAACACCGCAAATTGGGTGCCGCGATAAAGGCTTTCCTCGATGAACAGCGCCGTCCGGCGAACGGGGATGTATTTCCACTCGCTGGTCCGCGCATCCGCGCCAACCAGGGTGCGGGCACCCCAGCTCACCGTGCCGAAGACCGGGAAGGTGCGCAGGCAGTTCAGGCCCAGCGGATTCAGCACGCCGTTTTCCGGGTCAGACAGCACATAGTCCAGCGCCTGCACGCCATTGAGGCCCGCGTCGATTCCAGCGGGCGCCTTCCACACCCCGCGCGCACCGTCGGTCCGCGCCCAGAGCCCGGCCAAAAGGCCTGAGTTCGGGAACGACCGCAGCCGCCCGTTCTGAAGCGGATCGGCCAACCGGATACGCGGAAAGTAAGCCGCCGAGTTCGTGCTCTTCAGCGAGGAATTGGCGCCGTCATTCACCCAGTCTCGCGCCTCATCCAGCGTGTCTACGTTGGGGTCGATATCGACGATGATCATCGCCCGGCGTTCCTCGCAATAGACGATGGCCTCGGCCAGTACGGCCACATCCGGAATCCCCGGAATGGCGAAGATGTTGAAGAGGTCGGCATCCTCCAGCGCGTACATCCCCGTCTTGGCCGCGCGGCTGCCGGTATAGAAAGTTCCCGTGGTGGGCGGAATGCCGTCGCTGCCCAAGAGCCCCGCGACCTGCGCCGCCGAGCTTTGGCCCACGCCGGGCTGATACGCGGCGATGTTGGCAAAGAACGTGTCATCGGGTGCGGCCGCCCCGCCGGTCAGCCCCAGCGCGTCCGCGCCCGCCCCGGTAAAGGTAAAGGCCAGGCCGGGCACCGAAGTTCCGGGGCGCACCACGAATGTGTCGTCCACGATGTCGACCGTTGCGCCCGAGAATGCCGCCTCGGGGCTGGCGGCCAGGGCCGCCTGTACCTGCGCCCGCGCCTCGCCCATTGAGGCTGGAATCGGATTCAGCTGGTGGGTCAGGGTGTCAATGACCGCACCGGACACCGCGCCTGCCGCATCCAGCGCGACGAGATTCACCGTGACGGGATCGTTCAGCGCAATGGCGACCGCCGAGAAATCCGGGATGCGGTCCCCGGTCGTGCCCGACGCCGCCGGGCGGGTTTCCCGCGCGCCGGCAATCTCGCGCCCGCCATTGACCACGCCGAGGCCCAGCACGGCGGCCGCGTTCTGCGAGGCGGCGTTGCGGAACACCACGGATGAGCGGCGGCCCGGATCGCCGGACGTACCAGTCAGGACGCCTGCATTGTTGGTGCAGGTGAACCCGGTTACTCCATCGATAGCATTTACTCGATCCTCGATTCGCTGGCGCAGATCATCAACCGTGGCCAGATCGTTGGCGCCGTCGAACAGGCGGATCTCGGTCGAGGGGCCGCCATCCACCGACACGTTCAGCCGCCGCGTATCCTCGGTCAGTGCGGCGACATCGCCATCGGCCAGCGTCACCGAACTGGTCGAAGTGCCCGCCAGCGTGCCGGGAAGATCGGCATCGGTCAGTTCGACCAGATCCGAGGCGGCGTTCACCGCGTCCACCGCATAGGTCGCGGCGCGGTCGTTCATCGACAGGTTGCGGTGAGTTTCGCTGCGGACCGAGACCAGACGACCATTGCGCTCTCCAATCTCGTCCACCGTCAGGTTGAAACTGTTAACCGGATCGGCGGTGTCGTAATCCACCGCCAACAGCAGGGCATTGCCCCAGACCCCTTCGCTGGAGGCATCGGCGGTCAGTGTAACCGCCCCGCCGGTGGTTTCCATCGAGACTGTCGCTGCGGCGGCATTCTCGGCCACCCGCACGATCCAGCAGGTGCCGCCACCGTTCAGAAAGAAATGCTGCACCGCATAAGACAGGTCGCTGTCCACGTGGAGCCCGCCGAACAGCCGCTCGAAATCGGCGTAGCTGAAGATCTGGCGGGCCTCATCCACCGGCCCCCGCGCGGTGTAACCGACGAAAGCGCCGATGGCGGTAGGAACCCCCGCGATCGCGCGCGCCCCGCTTGGAACCTCTTGTATGTAAACCCCGGGATAGGAAACGGAAACGGCCATGACCAAATGCTCCTCGGTTTGAATGCACGAAACAGCGCATCCCCCCAGTCAGTGCAGACCAGAAAGCACCCGACCGGAGAGATCGGAAAATCAGTTCAGTTTGTCTTAGTTCGCGTGACGTCCTGACGGCGGGGGGAGGCGCCGAAAAAACTTGAGAAACAATCCAGAACGTTTGCCTTAACTGTTTCCCTGCCCCCGATTCGAGTCAAGCCGACCCTCGGGTTCGGCGGAATCCAGCCAATCGTCCGGGATGAGCGGAGCCTTGCCGGAGAGCCTGTGTCTTGCTGATCGTAACCCGTGAGTATTTGGGCTCAGACGGCAATAAGGGACTGATAAAAAGCTGAGAAATTTCGGCAAGCAGACAGGGTCGATACCGGCGGTGTGGTTCAAACAGGATAGCGTTTTCCCGGCCAGCAGGTATACCGCCGTCCGAAGCGGTGGAGCTGCAGACGTCTTTGGGCGGCTGGGCAGGTTCCCGCCCACGTGTTTCTCATCCGTGGCCGCGAATCCTATAGTTATCACCCGAACTCGACGACGACCTGCATTTCACCGGATTGCGACATGAGACCCTTCATCATTGCCGTTGCGATTGTGTCCCTTACCTCCGCATCAGCGGCTTGGGCAAATAACGGAAAAGGCCGAGGCCAGAACAAGATCAAGATCCACAAGACCCAGCCGGTTCAGCTTCCTTCTGTGGCTGGGTCCGGCAAGGCTCACTGCCCACCCGGGCTGGCGAAAAAGGCCCTCCCCTGTGTCCCGCCCGGTCAGGTCAAGCAGTATGGCGTGGGAGATTACATCTATGACGGATACTACCCGATAGATGATCCTTGGCGCTGGGGGCTCAGGCGAAATGGCTACTACGTTCGGGCGGGTGACTACGTTTACGAGGTCAGCCGCGAAACACATCAGGTGCTGAATCTCATCGGGGCTGTGGTGGATATTCTCAATTAGAGCAAGTTGGCTTGCTCGGGGCTCATGCCTCATTGCGCAGCGAGCAGCACCAATCAGACCGCTGGCAGGTGAAACTCGACGGGTGGCGCCGGAACCTTCAAACGCAGGATTTCTAAAGTATCCCTGCGGCCACCCATTCTTCGACCTTGTCGCGGCTGACTTCGAAATGCATCGAGTCCTCGCGCCCCCAGGCTGCACCCCAGACCCAGCCCTCTTCCCGGAAGAAATCGGCCAGGATGGTCAGACCGAGCTGGGTCTTGCCATCACCCAGCGTATCCAGAACGCCGTCGATGTTCAGGTCCACGGCCAACCCATAGGCGTGGGCCGAGGCCGATGTGGTCGAGCCGCGAATGAAGCGGACACATAGCGATCCGGCGGTGTTGATCCGGTCGTAGAGGTCCGGATCGGTCTTTCGAATGTTCTCGAACACAGTGCGCAGCGAATCGACCGCAGGTTGCAGCATGCGCACGCGCACCGGGCCCACCTGTTCCAGCACCAATTTGGATTCCAGACGCTCATTGGTCATTGACTGGCACTTGTCGGTCAGGTCTTCGCGCGGCAGGCCAAAGGTCTCTCGCAGGAAGGAGGAACTGGCCAGCCGCAACTGACGATTGACCTTCTTGCGGTTGGCGATCAGCACCACCTGCGCATAGGCGTCGATGATCTCGTTCGGGCTGCTGCTGTCGAAACCGAATGAATCCGCGGCATCCCCGTCCGGCTGGAGCGCAACCGCGCCGGCACCAGACTGCACCCGCGACACCTCAAGCGACAATTGCTCAAGACGCGTGCGCACATCATCCATCTGCTGGCTGAGCATCTCAATCTCGATACGGGCGCCGGAATCGATGGCGGGGCCTTCGAAGTTCTCTTCGAGGGGCACGATCAGTGGAAAAACATACCACAGAACTGGTGCCACAATGATGGCCACCGCAAGGATGATCGCAGGAACGAGACGCATGATATTCCGGTAAACCCATGTTGCCGTAAGTCTTTGGGCCTCACCCTAGGGGTGGTCCGTCGCGATGTCACGCGGGTGACGGCAAATTGAACACCCTGAATGTGACATTCTTCATTGTAGCACCAATTTCGCTTGGATACTCTATAGGCCAAAGACAAGAAGGATTTGAGGAAATGTCTAATTCGAAAACACTTACGCGTATCTGTGCCTCGGCCTTCGCGATCGCCTGCACAGCACAAATGGCTTTGGCTCAGGATACGCCGTTGAGCGCGGACGAGATCACCGACGCATTCAATAAACAAAAGACCCGCGGACTGGTGATTGTTCCGTCAGATCAACAATCCACCGCAGCCCAGGACAGCTCGACCACCGTGGCCGCCACGCCGACCGAGTATCAGGCCGTCGCGAAAGAAGATCAGGTCAACATCCAGGTCCAGTTCGACTTTGCGTCCGCCGCGCTGCGTGAAGATCAGAAACCGAAGCTGGCCGCCCTGTGTCAGGCGATGCAGTCGGTGGACGTCTCGGTGTTCCAGATCATTGGCCATACCGACAGCTCGGGCCCGGCCGACTACAACCAGAACCTGTCCTTGCTGCGCGCCAAAGAGGTCAAGCGGCATCTGGTCAGCGACTGCGGGATTGCAGATCAGAGGCTGGAAGCCATTGGCGTGGGCGAGAGCGAGCCTTATAACGCGGACAACCCGCGCGCAGATGAAAACCGCAGGGTCGAATTCCAGGCACTCGGCTAACCGGTCGGTGTTGCCGCACACAAGCACTTGAGGGCCGCATGACCGAATCCCGCGCCGGTGACCTGTTTCAACCAGGTGATCTGGTAAACAACACTTACCGGATCGAAGCCATCCTGGGGCGCGGCGGCACGTCGGATGTATATCGCGCCCGCTCCGAGATCTCGGGGCGGCTTGCGGCGCTGAAAGTGCTCAAGGCCGAGTTTTCGAGCAATGACGACTACCTCGTCCTGCTGACCCGCGAAGAGGAAATCCGCGACATCCGCCATGATGCCGTTGTGCGGTATTCCGAAAACAACCGCACTGCCGACGGCCATGTCTATCTGGTGATGGATTATGTCGATGGGCCGGGCCTCGACCAGAAGCTCAAGGAAGGCCCGATGTCGGCCGAAGAGCTGCTGACCGTTTGCAAGCGGGTCAGCGAAGGGCTTGAGGCCGCGCATGCGCGCAACATCGTGCACCGCGACCTGAGCCCGGACAACATCATCCTGCGCGACGACGACCCCGCGCAGGCGGTCATCATCGATTTCGGCATCGCCAAGGACACCAATCCGGGTGCCGAAACCATCGTCGGTGGTGAATTTGCGGGCAAATACGCCTATGCGGCGCCAGAACAGCTCTCTGGCAAGACCGACCGGCGCACCGATATCTACTCGCTGGGGGCGTTGTTACTCGCCAATTTCAGGGGTGAAAAGGCGCAGGCCGGGGCCAATCTGCTGGAAGTGGTCGAGAGTAAGAAAAAGCCGCTCGATACCGAAGGGGTGCCCGAGCCGCTGAAAACAGTCCTCGACAGGATGACCGCGCCCAGTCCGGACGACCGCTATCAGAGCGCGGGCGAAGTGCTGCGGGCGCTTTCCTCTGCGCGGCTGGGCGGTGGTGAGGCGGCGGCCAAGGCCGACACGCCCGATGATCTGGACGATGCCACCGTCATCATGCCCCGCGCGAAGGAGCCCGAGACTGAGACCGCCACGCCTAAACCATCGGCGCCACCGCAACCCATGCGGCCAATAAGCGACCCGCCAGCGCAGAGCAAATCGCGTGGCGGTTTGATGGCCGGGCTTCTGGTGGTTGTTCTGGCAGGTGCAGGAGTCGGCGGTTACGTCGGCGGTGTATTCGACGGGCTTCTGGGTCCGTCCTATCCGGTCGTGCAGCCCTATACTCTTGTCGCGGATAAGCGGGAAGGGCTACCGCCTCGCATCGTTGGCTATGTTCCGTCCGAAACCGCGCGGGATGCGCTGGCGGCGCATGTGGCCGATCACCAGGGCGAAGTGGAACTGACCCTTGCCTCGGGCGATATCGCCGACAGCTGGGGCGCGGACGTTGAGAGTGTCGTCGACGCAGCCATCGACCTTGAAGAATGGCGCCTGTCGGTCACCGGTAACGAGGCGCGGCTGACCGGACGCACGACCGACAAGGCCCTGCACGAAACGATCAGTCGGCTGTATGAGGCCGGACTGCCGGGCGGATTGCAGGGCACTGCCGAGATCGAGCTGGTGCCGCTTTTCCTGGCCGTGGACGACGTGCAGACGATCCTGGACAGCATGGCCGATTGCGGCGCGCTGAGCCTGATCAACCCGCCGACCACCGGGTACGGCCCCGGCGCTGCCATTCAGGTCGAGGGCACGGTAGCCGGGCAGGACAGCCTCACCGGCCTCAACGCGGCAGTCACCGCACTCGGCGGCACCCGTCCGGTCGAACTTGATCAGGTGGCGGTTTTGAACCCGGCGGTATGCCTGATCGAGAACTTTTTACCCATCGCGCCGCCCAGCGATATCGACATCGCTTTCCGTAATGGCGATCGGGATAATGCCCCGAACCCGAGCGGTGATTTCCTGGTGGGCGAGAACCCGGTGATCGATGTTGAGTTGCCAGACAATGTGCAGGCCGGGTACCTTTCGGTGGCGGTGCTGGATGTGTCGGGCAATGTGTTTCACCTGCTGCCCAATGTGAGCCGCCCCGACAATGACATTACCAATATCCGTAACGGCAACACCGGTCCTATGTCGATCCGAGTGGCCTATTCGATCCCCGAAAGCAGTGAACACGGCGGGCTGGCCTTTCGGGTCGACGAAAGCACGCTGGGCAAGAGCAAGGTGATCGTGCTGCACTCCGATCAGCCTCTGTTCACTCAGATGCGGCCGACCACTGAATCCGCCGCCGGATATGCCGAGGCGCTACGCGACCAGGACCGCAACGCCGCCACGCAGATCCTGTCGCTGGACAGCCGGATTCTGACAACCCTGAAGCAGTAGATACCACCAGTCGAAAGCGCATTTTCAAAGGCGTGGCACGTGCTGCGCCTTCAAAGGCTTTGGTCTCGACCCGGCAAACACAAGCGCAGAAATCAGACCCTAACCTTGCGCAGGAGCGCCAGGGGCCGATCTGTGCTATCATCGCGATGTTTTATTTTTTGAATTGTTAAGGAGCTTCCAATGTTTCGCATTACGCCAATCCGAGTCTGTTTACTGGGTGCATTGCTGGCCACGAGCCCTGCCTACCTTTCCGCCCAGCCCGCCCCGGCAGCACGCGCCGAAGTGCCCGCCGAAACCGCACCCGAACGTATGCTGGACGTGTTCACCGAGTTGCAGGAGGGCGAAACCGAGTTCTCGATTCCCGGTGCCAGATGGCTGCAGCTTCAGTTTACCGGGTACAATCTGGGAGAAGAGGGAAAGCTGTCGGTCAGATCGAACGAGACCCAGCAGGATTTTTCGCAGGAGCATCTGGAGCAATCCCAGGGGCTAACCGTCATCTTCAACGGCGATCAACTGACCATAACCCTTGTCCCCGGCGATAATCCGGACACAACAGCGCAGATCGGCAAAGTCGTTGTGGGGCTTCCGCCGCAGGATCCGACCCTTGAATCCGCCGGACCGACCGCACCGGCAGAGTTGATTGACTATTTCGGCGGCACATTGGGCAATTACATGGTTGTCGATGAGCTGCCGCAATCGGCCTTGCCTGACGACCTGTTGCCTGAGACCGTTTGCGGAACCGAAGACGACCGCGAGGCAACTGATGACATCCGGGTTGGCCGTCTCATGCCTGTCGGATGCACGGGCTGGCTGGTCGATAACGGGCAGATTCTGACCGCTGGGCATTGCATAGCCAGCAGCACCCAGCTTTTGCAATTTCAGGTGCCGGCGTCACTGCCGGATGGGACGCCCGTTTCACCACTGTCAGAAGACCAGTACAACATAGATCAGGCGTCGATTGTGTTTCAGAACACAGGGATCGGCAACGACTGGGCAACGCTGCAGGTGTTTCCCAATACGCAAACCGGTCTTTTACCGCATGACGCACAGGGGGCAGCCTTTTCCCTGTCCAACACATCCGATCCGCAAGAAGTGCGGGTCACCGGCTTTGGCGTGGACGGCCCCGCCCCCACGCATGGCAATCCGCCGCCCCGGGATGCAACCAACCAGACCAATCAGACCGACGCGGGCAGCGTGACCGAGCATGGTCCGGCCAGCCCATCCCTAGCCATGCTCCGCTACGCCGTGGACACGCAGGGCGGCAATTCGGGCAGTCCGGTCATTGACGAGGCGGACGCCGATGTCGCCGTCGGCATTCACACCAACGGCGGCTGCCTGTCCAGCGGCAGCGCCAATGCCGGAACAAGCTTTCGCAATCAGGCGCTTTGGGATGCTGTGAACCCGGGTCAGTAGGGCCGAAATGGCAGGTGGCCGCCCCTACCGGGTGGCCCCACCAATCTGTTGCGACAGGGCGTCGGGCCGTGATCAGAGAATGTCCACGACCACAACGGTCACATTGTCTGCTCCGCCACCGTCCAAAGCGATCTGGATCAACCTGTCGGCGACCGTCTCGATCGGCATTTCCGACAGCGCTTTTTGCAGCATGCCGAATGTCGCGTATTTGCTGAGGCCATCCGAGCAGATCAGGAACCGGTCACCGGGCTGCAGCTCGCCCCGGATCTTGTCCAGGTCCAGAACATCGCCGACGCCGACGGCGCGGGTGATGGCGTTGGATTGAGGATGCTGTTCCGCCTCATCCCACGTCATCTCACCGGCCAAGACCAGATCGGCCACAAAGGAATGGTCGGTGGTCAGCATCTGGATTTCACCATCCCGTAGCAGGTAGATGCGGCTGTCTCCGGCCCAAAGCCCGACGAAATGGCTGTTGGCCAGCAACAGGCAGGCCACAGTGGTGCCGATGGTGTTGCCGCCGCGCGCTTCGGCCTCGACACGGATCACCCCATGTGCCCGCTGGATCGCGTCGCGCAGAGCACTCAGCCGGTCGGCAGGCGCCATGCCCGGCGGGATCGAGGCCGCCATGTCAGCCACGAGACGGCTGGCATAGTCGCCAGCGGCATGTCCACCCATCCCGTCCGCGACGAGCCACAGGCTTTCATCAGGCAGGGCAAGCACCGCATCCTCGTTGACCTTGCGCTTCAGTCCGACATGAGTGCGGGCGCTGTAACGTACCCGATGGCTTGAATTCATATGGGCCTGGCCTCGGTCCAGATTGCGGCGTGTAGGTTGAACAAGCCTTGCACGTTTGGTCCCGCCGGTAAACCTTCGCAAACCATCAGGCGGGGCACGCCGCCGATTTCCATACTCCATATGCTGGGCGCACGGTAGGACCCGGCCATCAGCCCCGCAGCAAGGTCGGGCAGCACATCGCCCATCCCCTCGCCCTGGGTCAGCACCATGGTGCCACTGTTCGAGCGTACAGCCGCCGCAGGACGATGCTGCGGGACGGGCAAGTCCCCTAGCGCTTCGGTCAGCCGGTCGCGAGTCATGTCATCCTCAAGCGACGCCAGTGCCAGATCTTCGAGCCGGGAATAGAGTTCGGTCTCGCGGAAATGGGTCAGCAGGGCGGACCCCTCGGTGGTCAGGGGTGCCGCCAGCGTCAGCGGAAAGCGCCGCCCAACCCGGTCGACCGACGGCATAAGCACACCCAGCATCTTTTGCGGCCCGGCCAGACCCGGCGACAGGCAAAACCGCCAGATCGGCGTCGACATGTAGTGGCTGTCCCATGCCGTACCCAGCGCCTCAGCCGCGTCCAGCATGGACCGCTGAATCCACTCATCCCACGGCTGGACAAAGGCCGGGCTTACCCCCAGCCGGAAAAAATCTCCGACCGAAGGCATCTTGCCGAACGCGCCAAAGCCTGCTTGCCCCATTAGAACGACTTCGGGCAGGAAAACTTTTGCAGCGCCGGCAGTGCGAACGGGTTGATCACCGAACCCGACTGCAGCTGGAAGATTGCGATCCGCCCACCGATGTTGAAGATCACCTTTTTGCGGTCCGACACGTTGGTACGCCGCACCTCGGCCGCGTCCAGTAGGCGGAACCAGGCCCAGGGGCCGTCCTTGGACAGGATGTTCTCGATGGTCTTCTTGGTGGGCGTGAAGCTGACCCGCGCCAGCCCGATTTGTCCGGGCCAGGTGATCGCCATCGGTGAGGGCAGCCCGCCCCGATGCGCGAAATCCAGCGTCTGGCCGTCGATTTCCAGCTTCACGGCCTTGGCCTTGGGATCCAGTGCCTCGGGCATGATCTGGAACTGGATCGAGGGCTGCGGCCCGGTGGCAAAGAACGCCTCCTTGATCTCGGCGGCATACTGCAACTGCTGCAGTACCGCCGGGCTGATACCCAGATCGGTCTGGTTCACGCCGGTCTTCCACGACCAAGGCCTTGTGCGGATGTCCACATGCTTGACCAGATGGTCGTTGAAGAACGTGTCGATCAGCCCGGTCGGCCCGAACAGCCGCGCGAAATCGGCCATGGCCACATCCGCCCGCGCGCGGCGGTTGAACGGATAGCGGTTATCCAGCGCCTGTGTGCAGAACGGCAGCACGTTGGCCTGCCACAGCGCGTTGATCGAGGCGCGGGTGCTGTCGCTGGTGATGCCGGACGAGCCGGTAATGATTTGCGTCGACCACCGCTCCATCGGCCCCGGGATGCGTGCGGCCTCCTGCTGGAAACGCTGCAGCGCCTGCCCGGTCTCGCCCCCCGACACACCGCTGAACGACATCTTGTTCAGCTCCTGATAGACCTCGGTCAGCGAGCCCATCAGATTGTCGAGCTGCGACGGCTGGCCCTCGGGCCGGTCCACAAGCTGATGCAGCCAGCTGAACCGTTCTTCGACATAGGTGCCCGGCGGCGCGGGCGGCGGACCGCCCTGCGCGGTGGCCGTCGCGGCCAGAGCTTCAAGCAGGATGCGGGTCTGGACCGAGGTATTGGTCTGCAACTCGATCCCCGCCACGGTCGACAGACCTTGGTTCAGCTCCTCATTGCCTCCGATCAGCGACCGGTCCTCGGTCAGCTTGGTCTCGTCCGAAATTGCGGTCAGAATGTTGACGATGGGCGAGGTCGGCCCGGACAGCACATTCGTCACCTCGACCGCATGGCTAAGCGACTCCATCGGAATGATGTCGACATCCCCCAGCATTGAGTCATAGCGGGCGATATAGTCATTGTAGTAGAGGTCCAGCACATCGCGGCTGAGCGCGGCAAGCGCCAGCTCGGTCTGCTCGGCTTCTCCGCGCGGGCCCAGCACCCAGCTTTCGCGTTGCACCCGTTTGGCGACACCCACCGCCTCACCCAGGAAGACATCGTTGAAGCCCTTATAGGTGAAGATCCCTTCGATCCCCTGATTGAGAGGTTTGCCGGACGAACGTACCAGAACCCGGGTCACCGCCGGGCCACCAACCTCGGTCAGGCGCCACTCGGGCAGGGCCGTTGCGGCGGGGCTGGAGATGATGCCGTTATAGACCCGCTGCGCGAGCGGCAGTTCGGACAGGATCCCCTGAATCCGCTCGACCATCGGGCCGTTCAGGGCGACCTCTTGCATAGGCTGATCCAGTAGCGCGTTCAGATGGTCGTTCAGATCGGCGCGGAACTGTTCGCGGGACGGGCCCTGGAACGACACCGTCCAGTCGATATTCATCCATTCCTTGACCAGATCCTTGTTCATCGGCCCTTGCAGGCCCAGCATCAGATATACCTTGAGCGCCTCATAGAGCACGTCCGAGTTGTTGATATTGGCGCTCATCTGCTCTTCCAGCCGCAACAGCAGGCGCGGCAGGAAGCGCTGGTTCAGCGCGGCGCGGTAGGTCTGTGCGGCCTGGGTGCCGATGATTTCGCCCTGATACAGGCCATAGGTCAGGCGCCGCTCAGGCTCGGGGTCGTTCAGCGCCGGGTTGGCGGGCAAGTCGCGCAGGTTGTTCAGCGCCTGCACCACCGGCACCAGATCGGTATCCCCCACCGGGCTGGGCGGCAGGGTGGCGGCGGCGGCCTGATAGGCCGACACGCCATCCTGCGCCTCGGCGATCAGGTCGGAATTGCCCAGGAAACTGCGCACCAGCAGCGCACCGACGGTTGCTGCCGCCACGACGGTGGCGGCAATCGAGGCCCATTTGGTGATCTTGTAGCGCCGCTCGACCTTGTCGTCGGCACTGACCAGACCGGCCTCGCGGAAAATCACCTGCTCAAACAGACGGGTCAGGAAATAGGACCGGCCAGAACCCTGGCCCGTGCCGATGGCCTGACGCCCGATCCCGAAGGTGCGCGCCATACCCAGCATCAGCCGGTCGATCGGCGTGCCCTCTTGTGTGCCGGACGTGAAATAGACCCCGCGCAGCATGTGGCGGTGCTGGAACCGGCTCTCCTGAAACACCTCGGTCAGGAACTCACGCGCGACCTTGCGGACGGATGCCACCTGCACCGGGAACCCGGCAATCAGCGCCCGGCGCTGCGGGTCGGTCTCGGTCTGCATCCGTTCCAGCGATTGCGAGTTCAGACGGCCCAGCAGATGCGCGAACTCCTCATCGAACGAAGCCACCGGCGACTGTTCCGCCTTGGCCTTGTCCAGCGGCAGGGTAAAGCCCCAGACCTGTTCGCGATCCTCTTTGCCCAGATTGTCGTGGAATTCGGCAAAGCCCGCGATCAGATCCGCCTTGGTGAACAGAATATAGACCGGGAATCGCACGCCCAGCTTCTCGCGCAGCTCTTCCAGACGGCGGCGCACGGCCTTGGCGTGCTCTTTCTGGGTGATCTCGTCCTGCAAGGACAGATCCGAGAGCGAGATGGCGATCATCGCGCCGTTGATCGGCTGCCGCTTGCGGTACTTCTTGAGCAGGCTCAGAAACCCGATCCAGGCGGCGTTATCGACCTCGGCATCGCTTTCCTGTGTGGTGTAACGCCCGGCGGTGTCGATCAGGACGGCGTTTTCGGTAAACCACCAGTCACAGTTGCGGGTGCCCCCCACCCCGCCGACGGCGGATTTGCCCAGCTCTCCGGCCAGCGGGAAGTTCAGGCCGGAATTGATGATGGCGGTGGTCTTGCCCGCGCCGGGTGGGCCGATCATCACGTACCACGGCAGTTCATTCAGGTGCCGCCGCCCGTTCTTGGATTTGCGCAGTGCGGCCATCGCGGTTTTCAGCTTGTCGCGCAGCTCGGTAATCTCGCTGTCGATCATGTCGCCGCCGTCGTCGACGGATTCAGTGATCTCTTCGGTCAGCTTCTTCTCGCGCCGGCGGCGAACGATAAAGATGATCAGCATGATCAACAGGAAGAAGGTGAAGATGCCGCCACACCAGATCAGGCGCGAGGACAGGCTTTCCAGAGGGCGCCATTCATCCGACCCGATCAGCGGACCGAAGTAGAACAGGCAACCGGACAGCACCGCGGCGGTGAAGAACAGCACGAAATAGATCGAGCGGAAGAGCGGAAAGACGAAGCGGCGTAAAAACATCAGCTCTGCTCCTGAACCAGCAAGACTTCGATACGACGGTTGGCGGCGCGGCCCTCACGGGTCGAGTTATCGGCGATGGGCTCACTGTCGGCGCGGCCCTCGGCGGTCAGCCGTGCGGGATCGCTCATCGACCCGGCCATCTGTTTCATCACCGATTTCGCCCGCGCCAGCGACAGCGCCAGATTGGACGGGAACCGGGCCGAGCGGATCGGCACGTTATCCGAATGCCCGGCAATGATCACCGAGCCGGGTTCGTCATTCAGGGCCACGGCGACGCGGCGCACCGGTTCCAGGAACTTATCCTGCAACTTGTCCGAGCCCGAGCCGAACATGCCCGAACCCTTGAGCCGGATGATCAGCGTGTTGCCCTTCTGGAACACCTCGACCAGCCCCTCGTCGATTTCGGGCTGCAGGAACTCCACCACCTTTTCCACCTGCGCCTGTTCGGGCTGCTGCGGCGGGGGCGGCGGTGGCGGTGCGCGGCGCTGCAATTCGGCAACCGGTCCGGCGTCAATCACGGAAAGCTGGCCCACCAGGTTCTCGGTCTTGGTCGAAAGCGCGTAGGAGAGGCCCGTGAATTCCATCACCACCAGCAACGCGGTGACGCCCAGCGCAATCCAGACCGGACGCCAGGCGCTGAGCGCGCGATAGGGTTTGTCCACCCCTTCCCAATGAGGTGCCAGGTCGCGCTCGACCGCGCCGCGTTGACCCCGGATGATCCGTGCCAGACCCAGACGGATCTGCAGATGCTTGTCGGCGCCGCCCTGTTCGACACGCAACCGCCCCTCGAACCCCAGCGACAGGCACATGTAGACGAATTCCAGCAACTCGATATTGTTGCCCGGTTCCTTCTCAAGCCGCGCCAACAGGTCATAGAAGCGGTCGCCGCCCACCGTCTCGCGGTGGAACGTGCCGACCAGCGACTGCATGGACCAGCTCGACTGTCCGCCCCACGGCGTGTTCAGCACTACATCGTCCAGCGTCGCACACAGCGCATAACGCGCTACCTTGACGGTCTGCGCGGGGATGCCCGCCTGCAAGGCCGAGTTTTCAAAGGCGCGCACCTCGGCCACCACGCTTTGGCGCAGCTTGTCGGGGTCCATGTGCTGGGCGCGGTTTCGGATACGGCTGATCAGCGAGAACAGTGGCGTGGCGCAGGCATTCAGCCGGTTCATCCCGGTCATCACCACCGCGTCATCCTCGGACGAGGATTGCCCCTGCGGCGCAGTCTGTTGGGCCGACGGCACACCATAGGCGGCGTCACCTCCGGGGGCCGGTTGCGGTGCATAGGGCTGCTGTTGCGGTGCGCCGGGTGCAAAGGCCGGATCGGGGTAGCCCGGGGCAGGCGCCTGCTGTGCTGCGCCCGCAGAACGGCGGCCGCCCGGATTGGGTCGGATCACCGTCTTGTCGGTATCGTCCGGTTCGGCAAAAGGATCATTGTCGGACATGGCCAAGCACCTGTTCCTTCAGAGCATCCGTGTCACAGTGTGACCTACACGGAGTGCCCTATCAAATTGTTTCAACGCAGCTTTCGATCACTTTCGGGCGCGCCTCACTGATTGCGGATCGCCCAAAGCTCCATCTTAAGCCCCGGATACTGCCCCGAGACATGCACTGCGATCCCGCCCGACGTGGTCATCTTGCCCCAATATGGACTGTCGGCGTCGAGTTCGAAATAGACCACACCGGCGTGATAGGGGATTTGCCGCGGCGCCACGGGCAGCGGGCGCAGCGTGATCCCCGGCAGGGCCGAGTTCACCAGCTGGCGGATTTCCTCAACCGGGCCGGTCTTGGTCTGTCCCGCGAAATGGCGCCGCACATCCTCGGCCGGGATATCGGCGCTGACGGCCAGGACGAACCCTGCATTGCCGATCAGCTTGCGATCCGCGATCACGCCAACGCTGATGCCGTATTTGCGCGCCTCCAGCGGGATCGAGACAGCCGTCTGTTCCAGAACCGAGCTGAGGTATTGCCGCAGCGTGCGGATCACGGGAGCGAATGACGTTGTCAGACCGTCATGTTGATAGGCAGGGAATTGCGGCGCCTCTTTCTCGGTGCTCATGAAGGTTGCCAGCTCGCCCGCGAGAGAGGCGCAGACCCGGTAGGCATGTTCGGGATGAACATTCTCGATATTGGCGAAGTGGCGGACCACCGGCAGATTGCGGTTGATCACCATCAGCAGCAGGAAGTCCGAAATCTCCGCCGCGCCCTTGGCGGGACCACCTTCACTCAGCCGCCCGGCCAGCGCCTGCATCCGGTGCGACAGCATCCCCTCAAGCTCGTTCATGAACCCGGCCAGCGCCGGGGCAGAACGCACATCCAGCGCCGAAGGGATAAAGCCCCGGTCCAGAATGATTTCCTTGTCCGGGCGTACCTCGATGATGCGGGCGATCGGAATGGCCAGCTTGTCGGCCAGATCGTCCACCTCAAGCGCGAATTGCAGGCGCAGCTTGCCGACACCCATCGTCACCGGCTTTTTCTGCTGGCTCATCACATCGGTGATTTCCAGCTCGGCGGGGCGCAGACGGCTGACCGATTGTTCAGCGCCCGACAAATCCACCTCGGATGCTCCCTGCCGCCGCTGCGGTACCGTCAGGTAGACCACACAGTCCTTGATCGTCTCGGGCACTTCCATCGCGGGTGGATGATCGTCGGATTGCGGCACCCGGAACACCTGCCCGTCCGGTGTCAGCCCGGCGCAGGATTTCAGCGCGAACTGCCCGACCTTCAGCACCTCATCGTCGATCTCAAGCGCGCTGACACCCCAGGCATAGGGCGTCACCCGCCGGGCAAGCCCCGCAACCAGCGCCTCGGAATACCGGTCGGCCTGCTGGAAGTGATGGGGCTGCAGAAACAACCCTTCGGTCCAAAGCACCTTGCTGTCCCAGGACAATAGCTGTCCTCCCTTCTTATCCGCGCCCCGTCGGGGACTTTATTTCAGCTTTTCCAGCTGTTCCTTGTAGGCCCGCGCGAATTCCCGGCTGAACAGGTCGTGGAAATCGTTTTCCGCCTGATCCGAGATTTCCGCGTACATCTTTTCGTAGACTTCCCAATACTGCGCTTTCTTGCCCTTGAAGAGCGAACCGAGCTTGCCAGAGCCTTCGATCTTGCCCGCCAGCACCTCGGGGTCGAGCCTTGCCAGCACGCCTTTCAAAGCCGCTTCCATGCCGGTGACCATCGCCACCTCGTGCGCCTTGATGTCCTTGAGCGCCTGTTCGGTGGCCTCTTCCGCCCCCAGATACCCCTTGACCCGGGGCTTCACCAGCGCCTCGATGGCCTGTTCCGGGCTGATCGAGAACTTCAGCGGGTTGTTCCCGCCCGCACTGATCATGGTCTGGTCGATACGGAACTCGGACTTGATCGAGGTGCGCGTCATCAGGATCTCGCGCAGACCGGTGATCATGGCGCGCAGCACCCGGCCCATCCGGCCCATCGTGGCGGGCAGATCGGCATCTTCGATGCGCAGATCGTCAACCTCCAGCGCCTCCAGCAGCGCGCGTGCCGCCGATTGGTCGCCACCTGCGGTAGCCGGAGCCGGCGCGTCGGCTTTCGGCGCCTCTTCAGGCTCTGGGGTCGGTTCTGGCAGCGGAGCTTCCACCTGACCGCCGGGCGTTGGCTTGACTGGCGGCGGTGAGACCGTTTTGGCCGCAGGTGGCTCCGGCTCGGCAAACGGATCGCTCTCATCCCCGCCACCGGGTGCGAGCAGGTCGTCATCCCAATCCTCGGGGATCACGGCACCGCCGCTACCCGAAGGTGCCGCAAAGGCATCGCTCACCGACGGGTTGTGCATCGGATCGCTGGCGCCTTCGCCCTCACGCCCGTCATTGGGCTTGGCAAAGAACGGATCGTCGTCTTCCATGGGCGGTAACAACTCGTCCATCGGGTCCGGAATGTCGATCTGACCGGGGCCTTTGGGTGCATCTCCGCCCAGCAGGTCATCGAGGAAATCCCCACCCGGCGCCGCGTCGTCCAACAGCGCCAGCGGGTCGGGCGCGTTCTGTGCCTGCCCGTGCGAAACACCGCCCTGCTGGGCGGGCTGAGGAATCATCTCCTCGAATGTGGGAAGATCGGCGCCGATCTCGACCACCATCTCATATCCGCCCGCGATCAGAACGTCGCCGTTATTCAGCGGCGTGGGCGTGCGCCCCAACGGGATTTTTGAGTAGTTCAGAAAAGTGCCGTTGGTCGACAGATCCACGATCACCACATTGCCGTTGTGATCCTCGATCACGAAGTGGTTCTTGCTGAGCGTTCGGTCAGGATCAGGCAGTACGAGGTCGTTGGCCGGGCCGCGCCCAACAGTCAGAGAGCCCCCCTGCATCGCTACCGGGCGCCCGTCGCCCGGAACAACGCCGGTGGATTGGAATTTCAAGTTGACCGTCATAGACGGCGATTCCTCCTGTCTTCTCAGCCCTCGGCGGCGGCTTCGGCCACCGCACTGCCATTGCCGCCCCGGGCGATATTCACTGCGCGGTCGATCAGCATCTGCGCATAGCCCTCAAAATCGCCTTCATGCTCGCCCAATGCAATAATATTCACTGCAAAAGCCATAACCTCTGATGCGCCGGGCGGCGCGGGCTGGTGTTCCAGATCACCTACGCCCAGCTTGCCGTCGGCGTAAAGCGCACTCATGGCACATTTTGCGGTTTCGTCATCCATATCCGCCTGATCGATGGCAATCGACGCCTTTTCGCGGTTTTCATCCGAAGGTTTGAATACCCAAGCCTCGGCTGCGGCCAGCGCGGCGGTGTTGTTTTCAGGTGCGGGACCAATGAAATCGCGCGCAGCAAGACAGGCCCACCACACCCGTTCCCGAGACGGCAGCAGCACTGACATCAGGCGCAGCATATCGACGATTTCACCCTTTTCGTCCAGTTCGGCCAGAACCGCGTCGGGCATCGCGCTGGCGGGCGCCTCCAGCTTGGTGGCCAGTTTGGTATTGGCTTCCGACAACAGCCGCGCTGCGGGCTCCTGCGGGATCTTCGTCATGTTCTCAAATCGTTTGCTCATGCTTCAGGCCCCTCAGTTGATCATCGTCATGCCGCCCTTGAGCGTCAGAAGCCCATCGCCGCTTACCGTGGTCAGCGGGCTTTTGACTTCTGCCATGGCGGTGCCCTGAACATTGATCTGCAGACCCTTGATCGTCACCCCGGACGGGTCGAGCTTGACCGAGGACGGCCCCACCTTGAGTTCGATGGACTGCATGGCCTCCATCGTAATCTTGCCGGCGCTGGCCTTGACGGTGATGTTGCCCATCTTGACCGTGGTGGTCTTGTTGCCGGTATCGACCGATTCCACCTGGTTGCCCTGTTTGATGGTCTCGGTGTTGTTGCCGGTCACGGTACGGTCCGACTTACCCTCGATGGTCTCGGTCTGGTCCGTCTTGATGGCCACCGTCTGACTGCCGGTTGAGATGGTGAATGTGTGATCGCCATCCTGAATCGTCTCGGTGACGTTCTGTTTGACGTTCAGAGTATAGCTTTTCTCATCCCCCGCAGTGACCTTCACCGCGGAGGCATCCAGACCGATGGTTTCCACCACCCGGTCCTTGACCAACCGTTCATGGTCTTTCTGCGCCTGGAACCGGACCAGTTCCTCGTCTTTCTTGTCCTCGAACATCAGCTCGTTGAAGCCACCGCCGCCCTTGGACGAATTGGTCTTGATCCCGGACTGCGTCTGGTTCGCGGGCAACTCGTAGGGTGGCATCGTTTCGGCATTGTAGAGCATGCCGGTGCAGATCGGCCGGTCAGGATCGCCCTCTTCGAACTGGATCACCACCTCCTGTCCGATGCGCGGGATGCTGACCATACCCCATTGCTTGCCCGACCAGGGTGTAACAACACGCACCCAGCAGGTTGTGTTCTCGTCCTTCTTGCCTTCCCGGTCCCAGTGGAACTGCACCTTGATGCGGCCATGCTTGTCGGTCCAGATCTCCTCTCCCGATTTGCCGGTCACGATCGCAGTGTGCAGGCCCGAGATTTCCGGCCACTGCGTAGTCAGTGGGGAGCGGAACTGCGTCTTGGACGGGCAGACGAAGAACTCGGCCAGGAACAGGTCCTTGTTCTCCTCCGGAAAATCCAGCGCGCCCACGTCCAGATCGGTCTCTTTCTTCACAAAGGAAAAGCCCGAGGTCGTCTGCAGATAGTAGGTGCAGCTTGTGATCAGATACTCCTGCCCCTTGAATTCGTCCCGACCCTCCAGCGAGAACACCCCGCCGGTCTGCAGCGTCCGCACGGTGCCCTTGCCGCGCAGCATCTGGAACCGGGTCTCTTCGGCCTCCATAAGAACCTGCGCGCGTTTCTTGCCCAGCGCGGTGTCGGCCCGGTAATGGCGGGGATAGTCGTAGACCTCGAGAGACTTGTGCTTGTGCTTGGGTTTCAGCGTGGTCTTTTCCCGCACCTCGGTCTCAGCAGTGGGTTTTTCAAAGTCGAAATCGCGCAATGACATCATCGAAGACGTCAGCGACTCACCCGAACCCCACTCCGAGACATGATCGTCCAGCTTCTGCTTGGAGTCGTCTCCGGCGTAAAAGGTCAGCTTGGATTCCTCGGGCAGCTTATCGTGGCTGCCGCGCCCGTCCGAGATCACCAGCTCTTCGTTCTTGGGGCCGGAATCTGAGTGGTTGAAGTAGTAATAGATACCTTCTTCCTGCATCAGGCGGCTGATGAAGTCGAAATCGGTCTCACGGTATTGCACGCAGTATTCGCGGGCGGCGTAGGTCCCGCTCAGCCGCTTCTTGTAGTCTGAAAACCCGGCATCGCCGAGAACTTTATCGATGATCTGCACGGCAGACAGGTCCTGGAAAATGCGGCTGTTGCGGGTGCGGGTCAGCAGCCACATCCAGGGGCGCAGTTCGGCCAGCAAATGCACATAGCCATCGCGCAACGCCAGTTTCTCGACGGAAATTATGGTGCCGGTGAACTTACGCTCGTTATCCTCGGCAGTACTCAGGTGGACGGTCAGGGTTTGGCCCAGCAAATCCTCAAGCTTGAGCTTGGTGTTCTGCGACAAAAACTCGACCGACATCTCGGTCAGCTCGCCCATCCCCTCTTTGACGATGGCCCGCCGGATCACCATATCCTCTTTCTTCACCGAATAGCTGCCGGTCATCCAGATCGGCGACTTTTCGTGCATTTTATCCGCAGCCATTCCGTATCCTCTCCACCTTCTACTTCAAGCCCGCCGCGGGATCAGAGATCCGCCAGCAGCGCGGCAAGTTCCTCATCCATTTCTTCGTCATCTTCTTCGCCCTCGTCATCATCATCCGAGAAACCGGCAAGAAGATCATCCAGATTTACATCGTCATCGTCCCCTACATCTGTATCCAACCCTGAGGCCAGATCGTCCAGTTCGGAATCGAGATCGGTGTCCATATCGGTGTCGAAATCCATATCGTCGTCCGACACATCGTCATCATCCGGCGCCGCAACCGGCACATCGGGCGGCGATGGCTCGGGCACCGGCACGCCGCTCCACGGCCCCAGAATCTCGCGCCCGGCAACCGAGTTGAACGAACCCAGCCGGATTTCGTCCCGCCCCTTGACCGACAGAACCGGCATATAACCGCGCTGAACCGAATGCTCGTGCTTGTCCATGGTGATGTTGCGCTCGGTGCAGGGCAGCGCCACCTGGTCGCCATAGCGGTCGTTGACATAATGATAGGGCATCTCGCCCAAAGACATAACCGAGCCCAGGTTCATCGCCTTGCCGTTCTGCTTGAACGACCGTGCCAGCAGGATCGTCACAAGCACCGCCGGATTTGCCCAGAGCATGCCCTTGAGGCCCTCGGTCTCGGTAAACTCCTCGAACTCGAACTCATAGATCGGCTCGGTCTTGGCGCCGTAGGGTCGGCGCAGCAGGAACCGGGGCGAGGCCAGCCCCAGATGCCCTGCCTCGGGCATCGTGCGCAGCGTATCCCAGGCCTGCGCCACCAGCGGGTGGCGATCCTCTTTCTTGGTTTCCAGATAGGCAGGCGTGATGGCGCTGAAGAACGGCGCATCCACATGCGCGGCAACCCGCCCGATCCGGCCCAGGATCTCGGCATGCGGTGGCGTTTCCTCAAACGTATACAGCCCGATCAGCGCCGAATAGCCGCCGCGCCCGTTTTCCTCATCCAGCGGTTCCTCGGTCAGCAGGCGCACCAGCCCGGTCTTGGCCAGGTCCTCTTCGGCGGCCAGATCGGCGGCAATCTCCTCGGCCGACACGTCATAGAGCATCACATCCAGCGTATCGTCGGTTTCGACGCTGCGTGCGATCAGGTCGAGGCTGCGCCACTGCGCCTCGACCGACTGGAACTCGGGGTGATGCAGCACTAGCCGCATTGCCGCGCTCAACGCTTCGTCTACGGCACCCTGCATCGCGGCCACGTCGGGGCTGGGCAGCTGCTTGATATGCGGCCCGACCACCCGTTTCAGCAGATCGTCCACCTGCGAAGCCTGCGCCAGCGCACCGCCGGTATCGCCGATCAGCTTCTGGAAATCGCTCAGCTTCAGATCGGCCCGCACCGTGTTGCCGCCCGAACTGCGCCGAGGCGGCACCACCGCGCGCCCGAATTCCTCGCCCCAGGCAATCAGCTGTTTCGAGGCGTTCTCGGCAGTCGCCCCGGCGCTCAACTGGCTCTTGAGGCCTGCCAGACCTTCGAACAACTCAACCTTTTCAAAAAGCTCGTCCGGATGCAGATCGTCCAACTCGCCCAGCTTGACTTCGATCCCCGCGCCGTCCTTGCCGATGGGCAGCACCAGCGTGGTGGCAAAGCTCTCGATCACATCCTCGACCGTGTCCGGGTCCAGAAGGATCGGCTTGCGCGCGGCCAGCGCGTCGCCGGGTTCGATCTGTCCCTTGGCCGAGCGGCCCGAGAAATCGCCGAAGATCGCGATGCGGAATCGCTTGCGCTGCAGCCTTTCAGGCTCGGGCCGGTCGGCGCTCATCTGGCCAAAGGCCAGCGAGGGTTCATCGCTCATCTCGGCTCCCTCCGCCGCGGCCGGGGCGGCTGCTTCCGTTTCTTCGTCGAGATCGGCTAGCAGCGCATCAAGATCGCCGCCGTCATCGTCCTCATCTCCCAGATCGCTCAGCAGATCGTCCAAATCCGCGGGTTCATCGCTTTCCAGATCGGCCAGAAGCGCGTCGAGATCGTCATCGCCACCATCGCCATCCTCTTCCCCGAGATCGGCGAGCAACGCATCGAGATCGCCATCATCTCCCGCATCTTCGGCGCCCTCATCCGCATCACCGACATCGGCGGCATCGAGATCGGCCAGCAGATCATCGAGATCGCCCAGCGCATCGCTTTCATCCTCGTCCTCGCCCAGATCGGCCAGCAAGGCATCGAGGTCGTCATTGCTGCCCTCATCATCCTCTTCGCCGAGATCAGCCAGCAGCGCATCAAGATCGGCATCATCCGCCGGTTCCTCGGCACTCTCGACCTCCTCACCCAGCCCTTCCAGATCGCCCAGCAGCGCGTCCAGATCATCCTCTTCCTCAGGACCATCCAGATCGGCAAGCAAATCGTCCAGATCGGTGTCCGCGTCGTCGTCAGCGGTATCCAGATCACCCAATAGGTCACCCAGATCGCTATCAGAGTCAGCCTCGTCTTCTGCCTCCTCCTCGGTATCGAGGTCAGCCAACAGATCGTCGAGATCCTCGCCGGCTTCTTCTTCAGTTCCGTCGTGGGCGTCCTCAAGATCCCCTAACAAGGCATCGAGATCGTCTCCGGCATCCTCGGGTTCATCTGTCTCTGCCGCCAGAACGTCGTCGTCATCACTCGTGGCATCCAGATCACCGAGCAGATCGTCCAGATCGCTCTCAGCATCCTCAGGTTCATCCGCCGTATCCAGGTCACCCAAAAGGTCATCTAGGTCACTTTCCGACGACGCCTCGGCTGTATCCAAATCACCCAGAAGGCCGTCCAGGTCGCCTTCGTCGGGTTGGTCTTCTTCCTCAGTTTCCTCCGCACTTTCGAGGTCGTCCAACAACCCGTCCAGATCATCCTCAGCCTCGTCCGATGCCTCCGTTTCACCAAGGTCGGCCATCATGTCGTCCAGGTCGCCTGTGTCCTCGGAGGCGGCATCCTCACCGGTATCCGCAGAATCGAGATCCGCTGACAAGTCATCCAGATCACCGTCATCGTCGTCCGCATCATCCGCCGTCAGCAAGGCATCCAGATCATCCCCGTCGTCCTCGGTTGCGCTCTCGTCCGAGCCCAAATCATCAACCAGCGTATCCAGCTCATCTGCTGCTTCACCCGCGGACTCGGCCTCGTCTTCGCCCAGATCCGCCAGCATTGCATCAAGATCATCCTCACCTTCGTCTTCTGTCGCCTCAGGCAGCGAGGCAAGGGCGTCTGCGGTCGTGTCTTCGGTTTCGTCGAGCTCAACATCCGCCAGATCGCCGAGAATATCGTTAGATGCATCGTCCTCCTCGACGTCCTCGGCTTCCGGCAAAGACGCCAGAGCGTCATCCGCAGCGGTGTCTTCTGCCTCATCTTCAGGCGCAGCCTCGGCCAACTCGCCTAGCAGATCATCCAGCGCATCGTCTTCTTCCGCTTCGGCAGGCGCCGCGTCTGCAAGGGCATCCAACACCTCCGGTGTCTCATCAACCGCCTCAACTTCGTCGGCCTCGGGCAAGCTGGACAGAGCATCGGATACGGAGTCGTCTTCGACCTCAACCGGCTCTGCCTCCGCTAGGTCACCCAGAATATCGTCGGACTGATCCTCCTCTTCGGTCTCGTCAACTTCCGGCAGTGAGGCCAGCGCCTCATCCGCAGCCGTATCTTCTCCCTCATCTTCAGGCGCAGCCTCGGCCAACTCGCCGAGCAGATCGTCCAGCGTATCGTCCTCTTCCGCCTCAGCAGGCGCCGTATCGGCAAGGGCGTCGAGCACCTCCGGCGTCTCATCATCCGCTTCGACCTCTTCGGCCTCCGGCAGGGACGAAAGCGCATCATCTACTGCGCTATCCTCGGGCACGTCTTCGGGTTCGGCATCCGCAAGCCCGGTCAGCACGTCATCGGTGACATCAGGTTCGTCGGTCTCAACGGCTTCGGGCAGGGACGACAACGCATCACTGACCGAACTGTCTTCCTGCACCTCCTTGGGGGCCGCGTCGGCAAGGCCGCTCAGAACGTCGCCGGTTGTATCATCCTCTTCCGCCTCATCCGCTTCGGGCAGCGAGGACAGGGCGTCGCCAACCGCATCCTCGTCCTCGGCCTCTTCCGGTGCTGCATCCGCGAGACCGGTCAGAACATCACCGGTGGTATCGGGCGCATCCTCTTCCTTGACATCCGGCAAAGAGGACAGCGCATCGTCAACGGCCGTGTCTTCCGCCGCCTCGTCCGGTGCGGCTTCTGCCAGGTCGGTCAGCACGTCCCCTGTATCATCCTCCTCCGGCACATCTTCGGCGTCGGGCAGAGAAGACAATGCGTCCGCAACAGACGTGTCCCCAGGTTCATCCTCAGGAGCGGTGTCAGCGAGACCCGTCAGAACGTCATCGGTCGTATTCTCTACCTCGGCTTCCTCAGCTTCCGGGAGGGAAGACAGAGCGTCGGTTACCGACGTATCCTCGGGCGTCTCTTCGGGGGCCGCATCCGCGAGACCGGACAGGACGTCGCCGGTGTCATCTGCCTGCTCAACGTCTTCGGTTTCCGGCAGCGACGAGAGCGCATCCTCGACCGACGTATCTTCGGGAACATCCTCCGGAGCTGCGTCCGCCAGACCGGACAGGACGTCGCTTGCTGTGTCTTCTTCCTCGACCTCTTCCGCATCCGGCAGGGAAGACAGGGCATCCGCAACCGACGTGTCCTCAGGAGCGTCTTCCGGCGCCGCATCCGCGAGTCCGGACAGGACGTCGCCGGTAGTGTCCGCCGCCTCGACCTCTTCCACTTCCGGCAAGGATGACAGCGCATCCGCAACTGAGGTGTCTTCCGGTGCGTCCTCCGGGGCGGCTTCGCGCAGAGCATCGAGGGCGGCGCTGTGGTCAGCCGTTTGAGCTGCACCGCTTGACAGCGCCCCCAGAAGCGCCGGGTCGGCCAGGATCTTTTCGATCAGCGCCTCGGCCCCGGCCTTGCCATCCATGTAGGTCATCAGATTGGAAAGCTGGGTCCGCGCCTCAAGCAATCCGCGCAGGGGCTCGACCTTGGCAGCGATGGCGGCAGGATTGAAATCGGCCATCTTCTCGAAGGTCAGGTCGACGGACAGGTTGCCCTCGCCGGTCAGTGTGTTGGGAACGGCAAAAGCCACCCGCGGGGCCATCGCCTTCATCCGCTCGTCGAAATTGTCCACATCGATCTCGAGGAACTTGCGGTCCGCGACCGAAGGCGACTCGGCCGTGGACTTGCCGGACAGATCGCTCATCACTCCCATCACGAAGGGCAGCTGCACCTTCTTCTGCGCGCCGTACAGCTCGACATCATATTCGATCTGAACCCGCGGCGCGCGGTTGCGGGCAATGAATTTCTGCGAACTGTCAGCCATTCCCTTCGCCTTTCAGGGCGGCGAGTTCGCGGCGCAGGGCGCGCAACTCCTCATGCAGTTCCAGCACATGCGCGTCCACGATGTCGGTCTCGCTGCGCACCAGGTCGCGCAGCTGAGTGAACTCGGCCTCGGCATCTGCCTCCACCGCTGTCTGCATGGTGTTCACCAACAGACCGATGAACAGGTTCAGCACCGAAAAGGCGGTGATCACGATGAACGGCACGAAGAAGGCCCAAGCCCAGGGATGCACCTCCATCACCGGGCGCACGATGCCCATCGACCAGCTCTCCAGCGTCATGATCTGGAACAGCGAATAAAGCGACCGGCCCAGCGTGCCGAACCATTCGTCGAACGTGGGGCCGTACATCAGCGTCGCCATCACGCCGAAGACATAGAACACGATCGAGATCATGATGATCACCGCGCCCATGCCCGGCAGCGCGTCCAGCAATGCCTGCACCACCGCCCGCATCTGCGGGATGACGGACAAGAGCCGCATCGCCCGGATGACCCGCAGCCCCCGCAGCGCCGACAGCCCGCCGCGGTCCGGCAGAAGGCCGAGCCCGACCACCACCAGGTCGAAGATGTTCCAGGCATTCGAGAAAAAGCGCAGGCCGTAGGCGTAGAACTTGATCAGCAGCTCGACCACGAAGATGCCAAGCACCACCCGGTCGAGCACCCCGAGCGCCTCGCCGACATGCTCCTGCACCGTTTGCGAGGTGGACAGCCCCAGGGTGACGGCGTTGAAGATGATCACGCCGAGAATGGCATTGGTGACCGAGCGCCGCTCGATGAACTCGCGGGCGCGGTCGCGCAGTGTGAGAACGGCCTCGGTGTCGGACATGTTTTCCAGTCACTCCCGCTGTCTTGTCAGTCTTAATGCGCCGGAACCCCGTGATGGGGTCCCGGCATGGCTTCAAAGGTCAACGTACCGGATCCAGCCCGTAGTTCATGATCAGTTCCTTCATGACCTTGCTTTCCTTGTCGGCGCGCACCTGCTTGAGTTTGGGCGCCAGCTTCTTGATTGCGGCATTGGCCTCTTTGACCGTCTTTGGGTCCTTGGACTTGAGCTTCTTGTCCTGCTTCTTGAGCTTGGCCTGAAGCTCTTTGAACTCCTTCTTCAGCGCATCGTATTCGTCCTGCTCAGTGGGCTTGACCGACGACTTGTTACCGTCATCGCCGGTTCTCGCCTGTCCCGGCATGCCGGAGACCTTACACTTGATCCCCTTGGCCTTGAGCAGCCGCCAGACCTTACCCGCGAACGTATCATAATCGTAATTCGACCCCGGAGGCGCAATGCCGCCCGCGGCAGTGAAACAGCCAGACAACAGCACAGTGCCCTTGAAGTCCTTGGACAGGTTCTTTTTCTTGTCGGTCTGCTCGGTCAGCAGGGCAACGATCTGCTCGGGCGTCTTCTTGCCCAGCTTGGTGCCGAGCGTAATGCCGCTTTCCTTGACCCGGCTGCCATGGGCGGCCAGTACCACCGTGCCGGTGGTGATGTTGCCGAAATCGGCCTGATCGGTATCCACCGCGGTGGTCTTGAATTTCTTGGCCTGCTTTTCTGCGGCGCGGTTGATGACGTCGTCCCCGCCCTTGAACTTGGCCAGAAGCGCGGCATAGACCTTGTCCTTGGTGACCTTTTTCATATCACCGTCATGCTTTTTGACCAGCTTGGCCAGCGCATCTTCGATGATCGACATGTTCTTCTTGGTCATGTTGACCACGACATTCTCTTCCGAGGCCAGCTCCGCCTCAAGCTTGGTCCAGTCCTTGCGGATCACGATCGTCTTGTCGAAATTGACCGGTGCTGCACCTTCCTTGGACGGGGGCAGCAGCCCG
Source organism: Ruegeria sp. HKCCD8929 (assembly GCF_013031405.1). Lineage (GTDB taxonomy): Bacteria > Pseudomonadota > Alphaproteobacteria > Rhodobacterales > Rhodobacteraceae > Ruegeria. The sequence goes on from NZ_WPZY01000004.1 coordinate 118,820, forward strand.
GTGATCGTTGCGGACAAATGACCGCTGGTGTCGATCCCGGCGACTACTTTCAGATCAGGGGTAAATCCCAGATCCTTGATCTGCGAGCTGTTCTTGGACTTGGCCAGCACGGCCGCCGCCTTCTTGATGGTCGTTCCCGCGCCGGAAAGGCCCGGCAGCTTGATCCCCTGCGCCTGCCAGCCGTTCTTTTTCAGGTAGGTTCCCAGCTCCGAGGCCACCTTGGCGATATCCGCCGATTCCACGCTGACACCACCGCCTGCGCCCAGAAAAATCGTTTTGTATTGCGTAGCCATTAAATTCCCCTTCGTTAATTGGTTTCATCCGGGCTGCCCGACAGATCGCCGTCCGGCCTGACACCTCTTTGTTCCGCGGCCCTTATGCGACCGCTTCGCTAATATTGTCGACCAGGGTCTTCACGCCCTTGATCATCCCGATCAGACCCGCGCCCTCGGTCGCAATGGTCTTTTTGTCCAGCGCCTTGAGCTTTTCGATGGTGGTTGAATCGTCCACCTTCATGCCATTGCCTTCCATCAGCGCCTGCATCTCCTCCAGGTACTTTTCGCGGTCCTCCAGCTTGGCGGCCATATCGGATGCGGCACGCTTGATGTTCATACATTCCGCACCCAGCTTGACACCTTCCTTAAGCGTTTTCGAGCCCCGGGCCTTTTTCATCAGCTTGTCCGCCGCCGAGCCCAGGCTGTCCACCTTGTGACGGGTCTTGGTGGTGTGTTCGCGATAGGCCTTGCGGGCCTTTTCGGCATCGTTGACCTTGGCATTAATCCCCTTGACCGTCGCGTCGAGCAGGTCAGTGGCGATTTTCTTGGGATCACGGCCCTTGGTCACCTCTTCACCCATGCCAACCGCCTTGGCGGTCAGCTTCTTGATCGCCTCGATGGGCTTTTTCACCGAAATGCCGCTGGTGTCGGTGATGCCCTGCCGTTCCGCCGCCTGCATCAGCACGGTGCCGCGCAGGGTGATATACGCCTGAATGCCGGTATAAAGGTCCTTGCGCAGCTTGGCCTCGTTCTTGAGCTGCTGGTTGATCTCCATACCCAGCTTGACCACCTGCACGACGATGGTCTTGTACGAGGTCACGTCGGCGCCCGACGTCGCCACCAGCTTGGCCACCGAGGCGCCGATCTTGATCGCACCCATGGTGACCTTGATCGTAGTCTTGACCCGCGCTTCGGTCAGCAGCTTGTCGCCCTTGGCCTCTTTCTTCAGCCGTTCTTCGATCGCCTTCCGCGCCGCGCCCTCGGCCGAAGCCATGGCGTTCTTGATCATCTGGTTGGTGGCCTGGATCATCTTCTCGGCGTCGGCCTGAGCCTTGTCGCCGGGGGTGGCCATCAGCTTGGCCACCTTGGCATCCAGCTTCACCGCCTCTTCGGTGATGACCTTTTCGTAGCGCTCAAGCTCGCTCATACCGGCTTCTTCGAGCCGCTTGAGCTTAGTCGAGGGCACCGGGTCGGGTTTTTTGAGTTTTCCGGTTGTGGTCACCTCAAGCTGAACATCGACCCGATATTTCGGCAGTTCGATATATTCCAGCTTGGGTTTCGACCGGATCAGGTCGACAACATAAAACTTGTGTGGGGTAACTGTTTTCTTGGCCATAAGATTTTCCTCCGCAAATCCAATGCGTTCCGTCCAATGGGCGGTCGGCGCGTCATATTCCGGCCATCCCGGCATGAAAGAGGATCGGTTCCCCGGCCCTCTCTACGCAATCTCAGCGGAACAGGCGGCGTAGGGGCCGCGCATTCCCTTCACTGACTAACCAAAAAACCTGCAACAGTGATGCGCCGGCCCCCTTTCCGGCAACAGGCCGGCGGGTACATCACTAGTCAAACCCATAAGTGAACTCTCCGTCTGTAACGTCGATCACAACCTTGGAAATTTCTTTGCCTTCCATCATCCGCCTCAGGAACTCGGCCGAGATATCGGGCAGCATCGTGTTGGTGACGATGGCGTCGATCATTCGGCCACCGCTTTCCAGCTCCTGACAGCGGTTGACGATCTCGTCCACGACGCCGTCCGTGTACTCGAACGGCACGCCGTGTGCCTCCTGCACCCGCTTCTGGATGCGGCCCAGCTGCAGCTTGGTGATCTCGGCGATCATGTTCGGGCTGAGCGGGTAGTAGGGGATCGTCACCAGACGTCCCAGCAGCGCGGGCGGGAACACCTTGAGCAGCGGCTCGCGGATAGCCTTGGCGATACCTTCGGGATCGGGCATCAGATCGGGGTCGGCGCACAGGTCCATGATCATCTCGGTGCCCACATTCGAGGTCAGCAGGATCAGCGTGTTTTTGAAGTCGATCACGCGTCCCTCGCCATCCTCCATTACGCCCTTGTCGAAGACCTGGAAGAAAATCTCGTGCACATCCGGGTGCGCCTTTTCCACCTCATCCAGCAGTACCACCGAGTAGGGCTTGCGCCGCACCGCCTCGGTCAGCACGCCGCCCTCGCCATATCCGACATAGCCCGGAGGCGCACCTTTCAGGCTGCTGACGGTGTGTGCCTCCTGATATTCGGACATGTTGATGGTGATGACGTTCTGTTCGCCGCCATAGAGCACCTCGGCCAGCGCCAGAGCGGTTTCGGTCTTGCCAACGCCGCTGGTACCGGCCAGCATGAAGACACCGATGGGTTTGCTGGGGTTGTCCAGCCCTGCCCGGCTGGTCTGGATACGCTTGGCGATCATCTTCATCGCGTGATCCTGGCCGATCACCCGCTTGGCCAGCCGCTCCTCAAGGTTCAGGATCGTCTCGATCTCGTCCTTGACCATGCGGCCCACCGGGATACCGGTCCAATCGCCGACAACGCTGGCCACCGCCTGATGATCCACGATGGGCAGGATCAGCGGGCTGTCGCCCTGAACCTCTTCCAGTTCGGCGTTCTTGGCCTTGAGTTCTTCGAACAGCTTAGCGCGGTCCTCTTCGCTCAGCGGGCTTTCGATGTCCTCACCCTCGGCCAGCGGAACATCCACCGGCGCGCCGCCCTCGCGCAGCTTGGCGCGCAGGTCGAGAATGGATTCCACGACGGCCTTTTCCCGCTCCCACCGCTCGTTAAGGCCATTCAGGCGCTCTTCTTCCTCGGCCTTGGCGGTGCTGACCGCATCGCGGCGGTCGCCCACGTCGTAACCGGCGGTCTCATCACGGTCGATGATCTCAAGCTCGGTGGTCAGCGCCTCGATCCGGCGCTGGCTGTCGTCCACCTCGGCAGGCACCGCGTGCTGCGACACGGCTACCCGAGCGCAGGCAGTATCCATCAGGCTCACCGATTTATCCGGCAGCTGCCGCGCCGGGATATAGCGGGCCGACAGCGTCACCGCCGCCTCGATCCCCTCGTCCAGAACCTGCACCCGGTGGTGTTTTTCCAGCATCGAGGCAATCCCGCGCATCATCAGGATCGCCTTTGGAATATCCGGCTCATCGACCTGTACCACCTGGAACCGGCGGGTCAGAGCGGGGTCTTTCTCGATGTATTTCTTGTACTCGGCCCATGTGGTGGCGCCGATGGTGCGCAGTGTGCCGCGGGCCAGTGCCGGTTTCAGCAGGTTGGCGGCATCGCCGGTGCCGGCAGCCCCACCGGCCCCCACCAGCGTGTGGGTCTCATCGACGAACATCACGATGGGCGTCGGGCTGGCTTGAACCTCGTCAATCACTTGCCGCAGCCGGTTCTCAAACTCGCCCTTCATCGACGCCCCAGCCTGCAACAGACCCACATCCAGCACCAAAAGGCGCACATCCTTCAGCGCCGGAGGCACGTCGCCACGCGCGATCCGCAGCGCGAACCCCTCGACCACGGCGGTTTTGCCCACGCCGGCCTCACCGGTCAGGATCGGGTTGTTTTGCCGCCGCCGCATCAGCACATCGACGATCTGGCGGATTTCCTCGTCCCGGCCAACAATCGGGTCAATCTCACCATTGCGGGCCTGTTCGGTCAGGTCGGTGCAGAACTGTTCCAGCGCCTCGCCCTTGCCCATGGCACCCGGAGCCATGGCGCCACTGGCCTCACCCGGCTCGGCGCCGCCGCCAACTTGGCTGCCGTCCTGAGCGCCCAAACGATCCTCGGGCGAGCCATCGGTGATCTCGGCAAACTTGTCGGCCAGATCATCGGCCCCGACAGTGCCCAACTCGGGCGACATTGAGTTCAGGATGTTGCGCAGGGCGGGTGTTTTGAGCATGCCCAAGATCAGATACCCTGTCCGCACCTTGCTGTCGGAATAGAGAAGCGAGCCCCAGACCCAGCCCCGCTCCATTGAGTCCATCAGATGATCGGAAAGATCAGAAATCGAGGACGCCCCGCGCGGCAGCATATCCAGCGAGCGCGTCAGTTCGGATGCAATCTTGCCGGGGTCCAGATCGTAATGCTGGATGATGCGGTGGATGTCGCTGTCCTGACCGTTCAGGATCTGATGCAGCCAGTGCTGCACCTCGACATAGGGGTTCCCGCGCATCTTGCAGAACACGGTGGCCCCTTCGATGGCCTGATATCCCAGCTTGTTCAGCTTGCCGAACAGCGCCACGCGACTGATTTCCGTCATCTTCAATACCTCTCGCTATGGGCCGGTTGGTCGGCCTCGAAATTCTGTTGGAGAAAACCGGGATAGAGGATCAGATCCTCGGCATCCGGCCTGTCCACCTCGGGCTCGTCACGGGTCTTGACCCAGCTCGTGTGCCCCAGCCGCGTCGTCCCGCCCAGACTGGCGCGCGGCACCTCGTCACCAGCAAGCACCAGATTGACCTCCCAATCCAGCGCATCGCCTACATAAGTGCGCACGATATCCTCAAGCCGCTGCTGCGACGCACCGCCGGGCAGCAGGCGTTCGTAATCCTCGATCGACAGCGGCCCGATCCGGATGCGGAACTTGGCCGAACGTGACCAGACCCGGCTGCCGATATTGGTCGACTGACCAAGGCCCGCCATGCGGCCCAGCTGCCAGGTATCCTCGGGCTCCAACTCCAGCCAGGAGCCGACGAATTGCTGCAGTTCGACCGGCACATGGAAGAACGAGGACAGGATCGCCACCAACCCCTCAACCGTCTTGGGGCCCGAGGCCAGGTGACCGGTGAAATAGTGCCGCGCCATGTCGGGCATGGCGTCGCGCTCGCGCATCCCCTTGCCCTTGAACCCCGCCAGGGCCGCCACTTTCTGCGCAAATGGATCGTCGCCCCGGTCGAAACTGGGCGCCGGGCGCGAGGCCGACCATGCCCGGTAAAGCAGGCTCATTAGCCGGTGGGTCAGTATGTCTGCAAACGCCACAAAGGTCGGGTCGCGGTGGTTGCGCAGCCGGTCGCGGGCGAACTCGGTCAGATGCAGCGGCAGCGGACCGTGCGGGCCGAAAAAGCCAAAGAACAGGTTGCTCATCCGCGCCGGGCGATCCTTGGTCGCCGGATCGAACCGGGTGAGCGTGCTGGGCGGAAAGGCCAAGCTGACATCCTGCCCCATGCGCACCTTGTCTTCGCGCGGACGACGCGACTCGCCCAGCCGGGGCGCGTCGGCATAATGCGCCTCGATCACGCGCAAGGCCTGAAAAACGTGGTGTTTTTCAGGGTCAGCCGCCAGCGCGGCAAGCAGGCTCAGATGATCCGGCCGAGGCCGGCCGCCGGTCTCCATCTGGCAATTTCCCCCCGTCTTTCCGTTGTCAGCACCGTTTCGGTGAAACTGTTTATCGTTGTGTATTTTCGCATGAACCGCTCAAGCACGGCGCCCATCACATAGACGCTCGTGCCCTCGAAAAAGCTCTCGTCAAAGCCCAGCGTGATCTCAAGGCCCCGCACTGCGGTTGACAGCACCTCGTCGCTCATCCGCCGCACGATGGGTCGGCTGCTGACCGAGATCAGCCCTTCAAGCTGCTTTTCGGTCACCCGGTTGCCCACCGGCGCATAGATACCCAGCAGCTCTCGCAGCGCGCTGGCGCCACCATCGGGGCCGTTGCCCGCGATGGACAGGTAGTTGAGGCTCAGATGGCTGATCAGCTTCCACGCCGCGTCGCCCTGCGCCAGGTTGGCATGGGGCCGCGTGGGCGAGACCGGCGTGCGCACGGTCTTGACTGGCCCGCTTTCGGGCAGGTGGAACACGTTGTCCGCCCCCGTCGCCAGCAAAAGCGGCAGATCGCGGTTGGAACACAGCGCCTGAACCGCCAACTGGTCCAGCTCTGCCGGATAGGGCGCCTGGGTGCGGTCGACCAGCGTAAGGTACACTTCGGAGCCCAGATACGAGGTCCGCACTCCGCGCAGCCGCTCTTTCTCATTCCGTTGCCGCATGCGGCGGTGGATGGTGTAATAAGCGGGATGATTGTCCCCCGCCGCCGTCAGGTCTGTGGCGCAGTAGAAGGGGCGAAACTGGATATCCCCGCCCTCGTCCCCGCGAATGCCGGTGACGCTTTCGATCGCAAAAATCTCGAAATCCAGGCCCGCCGTGCGGCTGGGCACGATGTGGTGCTCGGTATCCTTGGGGGTCACATGCACCCGGTCGCAGCGTCGGTGAAACAGGTTGATCGCGGGTACGGCGTTCAAGGTGAAGGCCGTTGGAGTGACCGCCGGACCGATGTCGCGCATGCCCTCGCGCAGCAGGATATAGATGTCCACATCGGTGCCCGCCGCCTTTTTCAGCGCCGGTTGCAGTCCGCTCACCTCCACGAACAGGTAGCGTTCGGGCATGGCGAAGTATTCCTGCAACAGCCGGTAGCCATCGAATGACTGTCGCGGCGTGGGCAGCAGCGCTTCTTCGCGCTCAAACCCCTTGGGCCGCGCCGCGCCTTCGGTCAGGCGCACGGCCCAATCCGCACGGCGGTCGGTCGAGCGGCCCGTCAGCCCCTCGCACTGGGTGCAGATCAGCTCGTGCAGCGACCAAGCCTTGCCGCTTTGCGCATCCATGTGCAGAATCAGGCTGTCCATCTCAAGCTCGGCCATCGGCTCGTTGTCGGTGCGCCGCAACCGCAGGCGGATACCGGCCCGCGCCTCGGTATCGCGGGCCACACCGGCAGCGACCAGTTCACCGCGCCCATCGATATACTCGGCTTCCGCTATCTCGACAGGCCACATGGTCACATCGGCGGCGGTGCGGAATTCACACGGCGTCTGCTCCCCCTCGACCAGACGCGAGCGCAGGGGCGAGCCGCGTGGGATCAGGTAACCCTCTTTCAGCGCCGCGTTGGTCACATCCGGCTCGAACGAGGCCACCATCATCGACGGCGTCGGTGCCAGGTAGTGAGGATAGACGATTTCCAGCAGGTTCGAGGTGAAGACTGGGAACTGCATCTCAAGCTCGAGCTGCACGCGAGAAGCCAGAAAGGCGCTGCCCTCCAGCAGGCGCTCGACATAGGGGTCGAGAACCTCGATCCCCTCCATGCCCAACCGCGAGGCAATCTTGGGATAAGCGCCAGCGAACTCGGCGCCCATCTCGCGCAGAAAGGCCAGTTCGGTCTCATAATGTTTCAGCAGCCGTGTATCCATCGCACGCCTCTACCGTCCGGCGCCATGATCCGAGACCGGAACCAAGGCGTTTGCAAACGCCTTGAAGCGGTTTGAAAACCGCTTAAGCCGCTTGCAAGCGGCTTTGCCCGTCCCGTTCACCGGTTTCGCCATTGAGCCTCAACTCCGTTCAATCTCAACCTCGCCGGTGGTCACGTCCACTTTGCTGCGCAGATACAGTTCCAGTGGCATCGGCTGCGCCCACATGACTGCGCGAATGTCAAACTCCACATGCATCTCGCCGGCCCGCTCCTCAGACCGCAAATCCACCGATACCGACCCTTCGACCAGCCGCGGTTCGAACGTCTCGACCGCCGCCGCGATCGAACGCTGGATCTTGCGCGCCTGATCCAGGGTCGAGAACGCGCCTGAGGTCTCGCGCACACCGTAGTTCAGCACCGACAGCGCCGCATGCGGATAGATTTCGTCGTCGATCAGGTCGGAATGGTCGGTAGTGTTCAGCAGCGTCGACAGATCGCGCTGGATGATCTCGCGCAGCCGTCCGACATCGATCACCCGCGCATCGCGCCCCTCTTTCCGCTCGCTCGGCGCGTTGTCTGTCAGCCGGTCCAGAAGCGAGGGTTGCAGCCGTTCCGCGAGTGTCTTCTCAGCCATCTCCAGCCGTTTCCCCGGCCCCTTCGGTCTCATCGGCCTCGGCCGACACGTCCAGCACCAGCTCTCGTATATCCATCAGGGCGATGTCCGACTTGTCAGTGGCGAGCAAGCGCTGACCGATGCCGGTATAGGTCTCGGCCCCGCCATCGACCCATTCGGTCGCCCGCGCCAGTTTGGCGGCATCGTTGCCCTGCGCCACGGTGGCCGGATAACGGGTGGGGATCAGCGCCGCCACCTCGCCGCCATTGGCCACGGTCAAAGTTCCGGCGGTCCAGACCGCATCGCGCAGGTCGGAGGGCTCTTCGATGTCCAGCCGGGCAATCTGAGCGAAGGGTAGCCAGAAATAGCGCCCGTTCACGATCACCTCCAGCACCGGACCCAGCCGCATGTCGGCGTCGGCGATCCACTCGAACGCCTCGCCATTGACCGTGCCAGAGGTCGCCGGGGCCGCCTCGAACGCCTTGGCGCGCAGATCCGCCGCCTCTTGCGCGTGGCCACCCGCCAGCAGTTTCTGCGCCTCGATCAGATGCGCCAGCCACTCTTGCGGTTCGCCGAAGATCAACGGCGTCTTGTCGCCCGCGAACACCTTTTCGCGGTAGACCTCGCAGATGATCGCCTCACGATAGGTCTTGGCCATCATCATGGCCTCTTCGTCCATCTCGGCGCTGAGTTTCAGCTGCGTGATGGCACGGTTCCAGTCGCCCATCACACAGAGCAGCTGGAACAGGAAAATTCTTAGTTTCGGGTCTGCGGGATTGGCGCGGACCTTGTCCTGCAACGCCGAGAGCGTCGCCGCCAGATCGCCCGATTTGAGATGTTCTTCCGGCGTCATGAAACCCTCGCGCAGTCAGGATGAATGTCCCCGGTACGGGGACAAAAAAGGCCCGGCGGCACCTGCCGCCAGGGCCTGCGATGTAGCAGCGATCAGCTGACGTCGCCGGTTTCCAGGTTCCACAGGAACGCGTTGCAGTCGCTCAGCGCGCCGGTGTTGAAATCGGCAATACGGTATTTGATCTCGATGCCGCGATAGGCGATGGTCCAGCTTTCCTCAGGAATCTGCTCTTCACCGCCCGACACCGAATAGCTGTCGATGATCGCATGGCGCAGGGTCCAGATCAGATAGGGCTCCATGCCCTTCTTCTCATCGTCGCCGGCCCGGCACATGTGGATGATCAGTTCCTTGGTCGGCTTGCCCGAGGCCACATAGGTCATCAGCTTGGCCGAGGCCTTGCTGAGCTCTGTGGTGCAGGAGATCTTGCCAAAATTGGCGTTGGCATAGCCGCGCTGTGTGGTGCCCAGGTCGGACATGTCGAGCGTCCGCTCAACGTTCCATTCGATCGACTTGACCGCGATCCAGTCCTTATGCTGCTTTTCCCGTGCTTCACCGGGGATCTGATCAATCTTGATAAATACGTTTTCCATTTTCCGTTCCTTCTAGCTTCGGAGACACAATGCTTCGTTAAATGTTGCGCAGCCGCCTACCGGGCTGCGCAAACCCGGTTTACGCGCCTTTTTCAGATGGCAGTTTCGATACCAGCCGCAGCGAGACGGAAAGTCCCTCAAGCTGGTAATGCGGGCGCAGGAAGAACTTCGAGGTATAATAACCCGGGTTACCCTCGACGTCCTCTACCACCACCTCTGCCGAGGCCAGCGGTTTGCGCGCCTTTTCCGCCTCGGCTGAAATGTCGGCATTGAAGTCGACATACTGATTAATCCAATCCTGCAGCCACATCTGCATGTCTTGGCGGCTCTTGAACGAACCGACTTTGTCCCGGACCATGCATTTCAGGTAATGCGCGAACCGGCAGGTGGCGAACAGATACGGTAGACGCGCCGCCAGATTGGCGTTGGCGGTCGCGTCCGGATCGTCATATTCCGCAGGTTTGTGCAGCGATTGCGCGCCGATGAAGGTCGCCGAGTCGCTGTTCTTGCGGTGAATCAGAGGCATCATGCCGTTCTTGGCCAGTTCCGCCTCGCGCCGGTCCGAGATTGCGATCTCGGTCGGGCATTTCATGTCCACGCCGCCATCGTCGGTCGGGAACGTGTGCGCGGGCAGATTCTGCACCGTGCCGCCGCTTTCCACGCCGCGAATGCGCGAGCACCAGCCGTATTCCTTGAACGAACGGTTGATGTTCACCGCCATGCCATATGCCGCGTTGACCCAGCCGTATTTGCTGGCGTCCGATCCGTCGGTGTCCTCCTCAAAGGCGAACTCCTCGACCGGTTCGGTCTTGGCGCCATAGGGCAGACGGCCCAGGAAGCGCGGCATTGCAAGGCCGACATATTTGGAGTCTTCGCTTTCACGCAACGACCGCCAGGCGGCATATTCCGGCGTCTGGAAGATCTTGGTCAGATCGCGCGGGTTGGCCAGTTCGGCCCAGCTGTCCATCTGGAACAGGCTTGGCTTGGCGCCCGTGATCAGCGGCGCATGCGCAGCGGCTGCGATCTTGGACATCTCACCCAGCAGCTCGATATCCTGCGGGCTGTGGTCGAAATGGTAATCCGCCACCAGCGTTCCATAGGGCTCGCCGCCAAACTGACCGAATTCCTCTTCGTAGAGCTTTTTGAAGATCGGCGACTGGTCCCAGGCGGTGCCTTTGAACTTGCGCAGGGTCTTGTGCATGTCCTTTTTGGAACAGTTGAAAACCCGAATCTTGAGCATCTCGTCGGTTTCGGTGTTGTTCACCAGATAGTGCAGACCACGCCATGCGCTTTCCATCTGCTGGAAGTCGGCGTGATGCAGAATATGGTTGACCTGTTCGGTCAGCTTCTGGTCGATCTCGGCGATAATGCTCTCGATTGAGCGCAGCGCGTCGTCGGAGATCAGTGCGGTGTTCGCCAGCGCCTGTTCGGCGAGCGTCTTGACCGCACTTTCCACGGCTGTCTTGGCCTGATCCGACTTGGGCCGGAACTCTTTCTGCAGCAGCGCCTCGAACTCGGATGAACCAAATGCTTCCGCGCCTTCGGCGGCTTCTACTTGGGCTTCTTCGTCGGCCATCTTTTACTCCTCCTCAGCGGCGTCTTCACCACCCGGTTTGGGCTGTGCCGCCAGTGTCTTCAGCAGCGACGGGTCCTGAATGATCTTCGAGATCAGGTCCTCGGCGCCGGTTTTACCGTCCATGTATGTCATCAGGTTGGCAAGCTGCGTGCGCGCGTCCAGAAGTTCACGCAGCGGCTCGACCTTGCGGGCGATTGCAGCGGGGCTGAAATCGTCCATGCTCTCGAACGTGATATCGACCGCCAGATTGCCCTCGCCCGTCAGGGTGTTGGGCACGGTGAACGCGGCGCGCGGCGCCATCGACTTCATCCGGTCGTCAAAGTTGTCGACATCGATTTCCAGGAACTTGCGGTCGGCAACCGCAGGCTGTTCCACCTCGGATTTGCCGGCCAGATCGCTCATCACGCCCATCACGAACGGCAACTGAACTTTCTTTTCGGCACCGTAAAGTTCCACGTCGTATTCAATCTGAACCCTCGGAGCCCTGTTCCGGGCAATGAATTTCTGTGAACTGTCGGCCATCTGATGCTCCTTGATTCATTCATCAGTGTTGCTGTCGAACCTGTGCGCTGGGGCTACCCGGCACGGGTCAGTATTCGTATTCGTCCTTGGCCTGAATGCCACCGATGCGGCGTACCTCGTCCAGACCGTCCTTTGCCATATCCTCGATAATCGTCAGGAAATCGGCATTCACAAGGCGTTTGGCACGATCCAGCAGGATCGGAACCGGGCTGGAAGGCTCCTGCCTTGCATAATAGTCCATGATGCGGTCCAGCATCATGGTCACGTCCGCAGGTGAGTTCACCGCTCCGCCACCGGAAGGCGCAGCCGCGGCCATGCCGCCGCCTGCCGGCGCCGCCACAGGGGTCACGTCCCCCAAATCGTCATCTGCCGGCGCTTCACCCCCGGCATGTTTTGCCAGGACACGCTGGATTTGTTTCAGCGAGTCGCGCAGCGGTTCCAGATCCGGGCCTTCGCCAGGGGTGTGTTCGGAAAACACCGCATCAATGGCCGCCACATCGTCCAATGCGGCCTTTACCGCATCCAGATTGGCGGTCAAAACCTCGTCATCGGTGTCCTGAAACGCCGCACCCAACGCTTTTGCGTCAGGCACGTCCTCAAGATCGGCAGGCATGTTCGCCCGGCCTTCGGCGACTTCCACGTGGCGCAGGGTAAGCCGTCCGAACATGCGGCTGTCGGAAAGCGCGGTGCGCCGCAGCGCCCGTACGACCCGGTCGGTCGAGGCCAGCCCCTGCACGGCATTGATCCGCATGGTGGCGTCGCCGTCATCCTCATCCAGCTCGGGATGGCAGGTCTCCCAATGCTGTTCCAGCACACCGCGCACATATCCAGTACTTGCGGCAAACTCGGGCAGACCCTTGGAGTGCAGAACCGCCTCGGCCAGAAACACCGCTGCGCGAAGTTCGTGACTGCGTTCCATCACCGCCAGCGCCTTGTCGCGGACATCGCCCCAGTCCTGCTCCTCGGCAGCGACGACCTGATCGCCCATCTGCTTTTCCTCGCCGGGCTGGGCGGCCAGCTCAAGATCGGTGAACGCCGGATCGTACTCCAGGTTCTCGCCACTCGGGGGCGACTCTTCCCGCGGCTCTAAATAGTCAGATAGGTCCATATTCTCCCCGACGGAATATCGTTATTTTTAGTCGGCTAACTTGGTCTCAATACCCGTATCTTACCCCAAGTCCGTCATGATCGGTATGATTTACTTCACACATGTACACAAGCCGATCAGGAACGGTGACCTCCTGCCTTGACGAATAATCAGCCTTATAGTCTGTTCAAAGTCAAACCCATAATACAGATTTGACACGGGACGGTCCGCAATGGCGACACAGCCGGTCGAAGGCGCCGCATTACGGCAGCTTATTAACCTAGCAAAGAAGCAGAGCCTGAATTTCGCCTTTTGCCCCGGCGCCAAAAAGGACGACATCCTGCTGATCGACCGCCGCAAGGCACCTGCGGCCCTCGGCAAGGACGCAAAAAAGCAGAGCACCACACCGAAACTCGCCTACGGCACGCTCAGCGCCGACGGCAATGTTGTCAAACTGGTCTGTGAGAGCGAACTGCCCAATCTCACCAAGCAGATCCGGAAATACCTCAAATCCAGTTCAATCAGCGCCAAGGTTCAGGTCGTGGGCGCCGATGGTTCGGTTCTGGAAGAGGATGCCGATCCGGACGAGGAGCAACCCCAGACCGAAACCGCACCCGCCCCGGAATCCCCTGCGCCGGGTGCAGACAAAGAGGCCAAGGCGCAGGCGCTGCAACGGTTGAAAGAAGTGGTGATGCGCGCCGCCAAGGTTGGCCCCGAGGCGCAAAAGCTGGCCGCGAACGCTGCCAAGGCGATCTCGGCGCAGGTCAAGTCGGGCGACCTGGGCGCCGCCGATCAGGCGCTGACCTCGCTTACCCAACAGATCGCAGCGCTGGCCGATGCGCCCCCGACGCCGGAACCGAAACCGGAAACGCCCGCGCCTTCACTGGACCGCGTGCGCAAGGATTGGGCCGCAGCCCGCAAGACGGCCGCGCAGGACATGCGATCCCTGATCGAAGGGATGCGTGCAGCCGCCAAGGACACGCCGGAACTGGCGCAGGCTCCGGCCCGCATTGCCCGGCTGGCGCAGCCGCTGAAACGTCTCGACACAAAGCTCGACACGCTGCTGGACCAACTGGGCAAAACGGAAAACCCCGCCGAGCGCAAGAAACTCAGCGCCGCAGCGCGTAAGCAGATCCGCGACCATATGGCAATCATGAACTCCGATTTCTTCATGACCGTGGACCAAAACGGCTTTGCCCCCACCCGCATCCGCTCGACGGTGTCCAGGGCGCTGCGGCAGGTCAACGAGGCACTCAAGGCATAACGGGACAGCGATCAGGGGAGGATCGGATGATCGGAAAAATTCTTAGCGGCGCAGCGCTGGCGGCAGCGCTGGCAACCGGTGCGCTGGCCGAAGATGGCAAGCTGTCCATCGAGTTGAACAAGTTCGAGGCCGCGGATGCGGGCGGCTGCCGCGCCTTCTTTCTGTTCCGCAACCAGACCGACAACAGCTTCGAACAGTTCGAGATGTCGCTGGCAATCCTGGACACCAACGGGGTGATCGACCGGCTGCTTTCGATTGACGCCGCGCCCCTGCCGGTTCAGCGGACCGTGCTGAAGCTGTTCGAGATCCCGGAGATCGGCTGTGGCGACATCTCGGAGATTCTGCTGCACGACCTGCCCGCCTGCAAACCGCAGAACGCCGAGCCGATGGATTGCTTCCCGGTGCTGGCCCTGTCCAGCAAAACCCCCGCAGCGCTGGCCAAATAAGCCATGCCTGGGTTCGAGAATCTGGGCACCGGCGGGCCGATCATCGCGGTTCTGGCCGTGCTGTCCCTGCTGTCGCTGACGCTGATCGTGGTCAAGGCCATCCAGCTTTGGCCTGCGCGTTCGGGCGGTGCCCTGCGCGACGGAGCGCTGGCGCAATGGGCCGAGGGCGAGCGCGCCCCGGCGCAGGCGGCGGTGGCAAACGGCAAGGCGCCTGCGGACCGGGTCTGCGCCTATGCGATGCAGGCGCTGATCGACGGCTTCAAAGGCCCGGCGCTGATGGCCGAGCTGACCCGGCGCGGCAATGAAGAGTTCGCCGCCATGAACACCTGGATCCGCGTGCTGGAGCTGATCGCGATGATCTCGCCGCTGCTGGGCCTTCTGGGCACCGTCACTGGCATGATCCAGTCGTTTCAGGAACTGGAACTGGCGCAGGGCTCGGCCAACGCGTCCGTTCTGGCAGGCGGGATCTGGCAGGCGCTGCTGACCACCGCCGCCGGTCTGCTGGTCGCGATCCCCGCCGCCGTCGGTGCCGCGCTGCTAGCAGGCCGCGCCGAAGCCGGGGCGCAGGCGATCGAGAACGCCGTGGGCCGCCTGATGCTGATCGAGGAGCGCGGCGCGCATTAGGGAGGCACCTTCATGGCCAGCGACCTGAGCCTGACCCGCCGCCGCCCGGCCCGAGCGCCGATCTCGCTGGTGCCGATGATCGACGTGATGCTGATCCTGCTGGTGTTCTTCATGGTCACCTCGACCTATCTGAACCTCGACATGATCCCTGCCGTGTCCCAATCCGACCGCCCCGCCCCGGCGCAGACGGCCTCGGCCCCGTCGGGCGGAGCGCTGCTGATCCGGTTGGGCGCGGACGGCGTGCCCACGGTACGCGGACGCGGGCAAACGCCCGAGGCGTTGCGGGCACTCCTGCGCGACCGGCTGGCGAGTGATCCCAGCGCACAGGTGATCATCCTGCCCACCGGCGGCGCCAAGATGCAGGCGTTGGTTTCCGTCATGGATCTGGTCACCGGCGCGGGCGTACAGCAGATGCGCGTGGTGCGGCTGGAGGCGCGGCCATGAGGATCACCCGACCAACCGAGCGTACCCGGCACGAGACCATTATCGCCCTGATCGACGTCGTGTTCTTTCTTCTGGTCTTCTTCATGCTGATCGGCCGAATGGACGCCACCGCCCCCTTTGACGTGACCCCGCCAACCGCCGCCACAGGCGCAGACATGCCCGCAGGCGGCATGACGCTCTCGGTCGGCGCCACAGGCGAACTAGCGCTGGACGGGATCGTGCTGTCCGCCGAAGACGCCGCCGCCCGGGTCGCGGACATGCTGACCGGGCAGCCCGACCTGCTGGTACGGATCAACGCCCATCGCGAGGCCACCCTGCGCGAGGTGCTGCCGCTGGTCACCCGGTTCGAGGGCTTGGGCGCGCGCGAGATGGTGCTGGTCGTCACCCCGCCCGGTCCGGTGCGGTGAGCCGCGCGCCACTCATATGGGGCGCGGGACTGGCCAGCTCTGTCGCGGCGCATGCCGGGTTGGCCGCGGTCCTGCTCTGGGCCGTCGAACCGCAACCGGTGACGGAACAGCCGGTGCCCGAGACGCAGATGCAACTGTCGGCCTACCAGGTCGAACGCTCACAAGCCGCCGAGGCCGAGCCGCAAAGCGAGGCGGCCCAAAGCGCTGACGCCAGCGGGGCGCGACTGGATCAGGGCGCGATCCCGCAGTCGCAGGCGCAACCTCTGTCCCCGGCGGTACAAGCGATGGCTGCCGTGCCGGCGACTGGGGCCGAACTGGCGGCTGCCAACCCAGCCGGAGAGCGGACGGAGCAGGCTGTGTTGAACGCAGTCAATCTCGCGCCTGCCGAGCAACCCGCCGCGGTCTTGGCCGCCGTGGAGCAGCGGCCGGAACCCGCCAACGCGGCTCCGTTATCCGCCATCTCCCTGGTGGCTGCGCAACAGCCTGCGGATCGGCTGGCAGCCGTGGAACAACGCCCGCAACTGGCCGTCGCCGCTCAAGTGACGGCCGTCAGCCTGACGGTCGCGGCTCCGGTTGCTGCCGCCGTCGACACCACCGCAGCGGCCGAGCGTGCCAACCGCATCGACCCGGCCCCGCCGCCAGCGGATGCCATAGCCCCGGCGCAGGCGCAGCCGGTTGCCCTGACCACCGCCGAGCCGGAGGTCACCCGCGCCAAGGCGGCGCTGGCCTTTGACACCGGCGACGGCCCCATCGACCCGGTCTCGTTGGCCGCGTTCCAGAGCTTCATGGCGCCCAAAGATGCCGGACAGGCCGCCGCCGAGCTGCGCGATGGTATTGAAGGACTTCTGGATCAGGTCCCCTGCTCGCGCCTGCAGGTGCAGTTCCGGCCCGAGGACAACACGCTGGAACTGGTCGGCCACATCCCGGAAACCGGCCTGCGCGCACCGGTGCTGGCCGCGTTGCAGGCGCAGATGGGAGCGAATATCAGTGTGGCCGACAACCTGCTGGTACTGCCGCGCCCGCAATGCGGCGCGCTCAGCGGCATCGCGGGTGTCGGGCTGCCGCAATCCACCGACCAAATCACCAACCCGCTGCTGCTGGGCGAGGACGTGCATGCGCGCGAGTTTCGCTACACCAGAGGTCAACAGCTGATCCTGGACCTGACCGCGCCGGATTACGACGCCTATGTTTATGTTGATTATTTCGACGCCGATGGGCAGGTGATCCACCTCAGCCCCAATGACAGCGTGGCGCTGGACCTGACGCCCGCGAAATCAGCACTGAAAGTGGGGGCCGAACAGCCCGGCGATCCGGGGCTCTACATCACCATCGGGCCACCTTACGGGCAGGAGATCGCGGTGGCCTTTGCCGCCTCGGAACCGCTTTACGATGGCCTTAGGCCCCTGATCGAGCCCGCCGCGCCGTATCTGGAATACCTGACAACTCAGGTCACGGCGGCCCGCGCTGCCAATCCGGATTTCAAGGGCGAGTGGGTCTATTTCTTCGTCTCGACTGCCGCGCGCTGACTGCCCGTCAGGACTGGCACCCGCCCATCGCCCAGCGCCGCAGGTTCAGCTTGAGCCCGCCGCCATAGGGATGCTCCTTGGCGATGTTGCCCGCTGCCGGGTGGTCCACATAGGTATTGGCCTGCGTGCACAATGTGTCGGGGGTCCATTGGTGACAGTTTGAGCACTGTTGGTCTTTCCACAGCGCCTCGGGCAGCCCTTCGATCGGCGGGAATTGCGGCGACCCCTTGATCAGATCGCTGATCGTCTTACCCTGCACATGGGTGTTGCCGAAGGTCAGGCGGGAATTCAGCGTCACGACTTCATCGCTGCCCGGGGCGGCAGGCTGCGCCTCGGCCTTGCGGGTGATGGTTTTGGCGGCTTGTTCCAGTGCAGCCACACGCTCGGTCGCCTGGTCAGAGAATGCACCCTGCGGATAGGCCTGCAAGTAGGTCTGATAGGCGTGCAGCGTGTCATCATCGGCCGCCAGATCGAACATCAGCCGTTCCTCATCGGTGATCTTTGGCTTTTGCGCGACCTCGGCGGATTGCGACTCGGGGCTGACGGACGGCGCACTGCCAAAGGATTCGGCCATCACCACCTGCAGCAGATCGCGCGCCGCCGGAGCGAACTCGCTGTCGGGATAGGCCCGCAGGAACAGCATGATCTGCACCGCATCGCGGGCCTCGGACACGGTCTGCCACGCCGAGGTCTCGGTTTCGAAGTCCTGAATCGGCGTCTGTTGCGGCGCAAACGAGAAATCCCGCGTCAGCGAGGATGTGTCCCACGGCGTTTGCTGGCCCCGTGTGGTGTTCAAAACATCCACCCGCACCTTCTTGAACAGCTGTTCGATGGGCAAGCCGGGCACGGTGATGTGTTCAGCCAGGCTGAGCGTGAAGGGGCTGTTGCCAGCCTCACCATCCAGCGCGACACCGCCCGGGTCGGTCGCATAGGCCAAAAATGTGCCGGTGGGCGCCTTCATCTCGGCCAGACCATTGTCATCCATGTCGGCCAAATCCTCGAACGGGTTGTTCCGGCACGCGTCCAGAATGACGATATTCGTCTTGTTTTTGGCCGACGCCATCTGGTGCAGCACCGAGCGTGCCTCAACCGCCAACAGATCCAGATCCGCCGGATCGGACAGTGAGATATCCACGGGCAGCAGGTAGTTTGAGCCGAATGACTGCACACCATGACCGGCATAATAGAAAAGCCCCGCCGCCTCTGACCCCGCCGCCCTCAGATCACGGCCAAACTGCGCAATCGCACGTTTCATCGCGACCTGATCGCTGTCGGTCAGCTCCGTGACCTCAAAGCCCAGTTCGTTCAGCCTGCGCGAGATCAGGCGGGCATCGTTTGAAGGGTTGTCCAGCGCGGTCACCGACCCATAGGCCGAATTGCCGATCACCAACGCGATCCGCGGTTCCGCCAGGACGATCTCGCCCCATACCAGTGCCAACATCACCGTTAGAATTCGATGCAAACGGTTCACTGCTTGTCTTTAACCCCGATCCTTGATCCGACACATACGCCGGCATCTCGTAGCGACACCTTGTACGAAACCACAAGACGCATGTCTGTGATCACGGTAACAGATGCGCCAGCGTATATGACGTACATGTCATCAGGAAAACACCGCATTTTTGGCTTTCTTGTGGCCAAGACCTGACATACTCCGAATTTAAGCGAAATAACGGGAGGCCGCGCAGATGTTCAGGACGACTTTTTTGGGATCAGCCATCGCAATGGGTATGGCGTTGCTGGGTGCGAGTGCCTGGGCACAGAGTGCCGACCCGTTTGAGCATGGCTGGAAGCTGGACGCCGAATCATCCGAGTTGCAGTTCCTATCGGTCAAGAAGAACTCGGTCGCCGAGCTAAGCGGTTTTGCCACCTTTTCCGGTGTGATCAATGAAAACGGCGCCGCCGAGATCCGGGTTCAGATGGATTCGGTGGACACCAAGATCGACCTGCGCAACGTGCGGATGCGGTTCCTGTTTTTTGAGACCTTCAAGTTCCCCGAGGCGGTCATCACCGCGCAATTGCCCGCAGATCAGCTGACCGATCTGCACGTGTCCCGGCACAAGATCATCGACTTGCCCTATCGGCTGGAGCTGCATGGGCTGACGCAGGAACGCACGGCCAAGGTGGCGATCACATTGGTGGACAATGACCGTGTGGCCGTGGCCAACGCCGCACCCATCGCCATCGCTTTGCCGGACTTCGGCCTGGAAGAAGGCCGGGGCAAGCTGGAAGAGGCGGCCTCGGTCGATATTCTGCCGTTTGGGTTCGTCAGCTTTGGGCTCGTCTTCGACCGCGCCCAGCCCGGTACGCCGCCGCAGCTGGAACTGGTGGCCGCAACCCCGGGGGCCGCAGCGCTTGAGACCAAGGGCGATCTGGATCGCGAAGCATGCGAAGGCCGGATGGAGATTCTGTCGCGCACCGGCAATATCTATTTCCGCTCTGGCAGTGCCCGGCTGAGTCAGGATTCGATCCCGTTGCTGACCAATCTGCACGACATCGTGCGGCGCTGCCCGAGCCTGCGGATCGAGATTGGCGGGCACACGGATAGCGACGGCTCGGACGCGGCGAACCGGGCGCTCAGCGAGCGTCGGGCACAAGCGGTAAACGACTATCTGGTTGGACAGGGCATCGCGCGCGAGCGGCTGGTAACCGTCGGCTATGGCGAAACCCGGCCCGTTACGTCCAACGACACCGCTGACGGCAAACGCCGCAACCGCCGTATCGAATTCGTGCCGATCCAATGATGCAAGGTGCCAAGGCGGCTCATGCTGCCTTGGCACTCCCGGTGTAGTCCGGATTCCCGCGCAGACACTCTTGCCGCCAGATCGTTGGTTTGGATAGATGTCGCCTATGCGAGATATCTGGAAACTGCTGCACTCACCGCGCAACCTGATCATTTTCGAGGCGGCGGCCCGGTCGAAATCCTTCACGCGCGCGGCGGAAGAATTGAGCATCCAGCAACCCTCGGTCAGCGCGGCGATCAAGCAGCTTGAGTCGGCGCTCGGCGTGCATCTCTTCGTTCGGCGTCATCGCAGCGTGACCCTGACCGAAGCGGGGCAGAGACTGTTTGCAACGGCCTCGCGCGCGCTGAACGATATCGAACACTGTGCCGCCGAGATCAGGCACACACCGAAGGATCGGCATGTCACGCTCAACTCTTCAACGGCGTTTTCCTATTACTGGATGATGCCGCGGGTTCACGACCTGCGCCAGAAACACCCCGATATCGACCTGCGCATGCAGATCAGCGATCGCGAGCCGGATCTGGACGAAGAAAACATCAGCCTTGCCATTCGTCTGGGCGATGGCAACTGGCCCGGTTATGACGCGGCTTTGATCGCGAATGAGGTGATTTATCCCGTCGCCAGCCCGCAGGTCATGCACAGCGCGCGCAATCTACGCTCGGTTCCCAATCTGCTGCACGAACGCCTGATCCATCTTGAGGAACCCATTCGCGCCCGCCCCAGCTGGCGCCAGTGGTTCGAACATCACGGGATCACCAATTCCGAAGTCTCCGCCGGCCTCAAACTGAACGACTATGCGCTGGTGCTGCAGGCGGCAATGAATGGAGAAGGATTCTCATTCGGCTGGCACCACGTCGTGCGCAACCTAATCGCCAACGGTCAGTTAGGGGCGCGAAAGGAATGGGCCTGGCGGACCGGCAAGGGGTTCTACCTAGTCTGGTCTAAGACCCGGGTGCTGTCCGAAGACGCGGTCAGCGTGCGTGAATGGGTGCTGGATCAGGCCCGAACGGATCGCGAGACCGACGATTTCATGTGATCGTGATCAGTTTTGGGTAGGGTTAGCCCCGCCGGAGAGGAGGGGGTTCTCTCCGGCGGGATGACCAGGCCGGAAAAAGTCATTTTGCCTGGCCTGTGATCGGTCTGCCGGGGTACTTTCCGGCGTGCCGACCTCAACTTCAGAGTGCGTGCGGGGCCGTTAATTCGACCCGATTGCAGACCAGAGAAAACCAGGGGGACGGCTCTCTGATCGGTGCGCCCTGAAGCGTCCTTGCGCTGATACGATTGCGATCAGCGATGTTCAATTCGGTCACAAAGATACATTTTGCAAGCACGATTTCTTGCCCGCGTCCCACGCCCGATGCACGGGATACACGGACATGGAACCTGCGAATGTCAGAACGTGGCGCATCGGTTCGCTTTTGACGACGATCCGTAGCACTTTTTTTCCCACACCCACGGTTGATTACTCTAGTGCGATTGAGCCCCGGGCCAACCCGAGGGCTGGATGAGGTGCCCGCCGCAGCACGCAAAACACAGAGGCGCTTTCCGCCCCGGCCGGAAAAACGACGTTGTTCTGGCTGAGATATGATTATCCCACGTGTCACGTTGTGCAGCCCCATCAAATGCCGAGGCAACCCGAATACCGTGAATGCGGACGCGCCCCCGATGCCATTTGGCGAGCAGCAGGCCGGTTAACGCAAGTATCAAATTGTGAAAGGGGCATTTGCCGCGAATACTGCGCAAAAACGCGCCGACACAATCTTTGGTTGTCGGCGGAAAGCAGCGCGTACCGCCTACAATAAGGCCGAAGGGAATTTTTCCCTTGCGGGTAACCGATTCTCTAACCTGCTGTCCGGCGGTGCTTTCCCCCGCTTGCCTAAGCGGTTTCGGCACCTAAGATGACATATCCGGAGGGAGTGTTTGGGAGGGGGCATGAGCGAAGAACTCGGAACGCTGGAGGACTTGCCACAAGACTATCGCGACGAATTGGACCGCGCCGGGGTGGCACCTCTCTGGCCGATGATGCGAAACGTGCTGCCGCACGGTGCACCGCAACCGGTGACGCAACCCAGTCATTGGACCTATGGCGCACTCCGCCCGCTGCTGCTGCGTGCAGGTGAGCTGACGCCAGTGGAAAAGGCCGAGCGCCGGGTGTTGGTGCTGTCGGACCCGGGTCGCGGGGTCGGGGCAATGCAGGCGACCTCGACAATCTATCTGGGGATGCAGTTGCTCTTGCCGGGCGAAAGCGCGCCTGCTCATCGTCATACGCCGTCTGCCGTGCGGATTGTTGTCGAAGGGACGGGCGGCTATACCGTGGTCGATGGTGAGCGGCTGCCGATGGAAGAGGGCGATCTGGTTCTGACCCCGTGCGGCGAGTGGCACGATCATGGCCATGACGGGGATGAACCGGTCATCTGGCTCGACGCGCTGGACCTGCCGCTGTTTGTGTATCTCGAAGGCTCTTACGCCATCGAAGGCGAGCTGCAGGCGCAGCGCAACCGACCCGATGCCAGTCAAGTCGAATACCGGGCGGCGGGTCTCGCGCCCACCCGGCGGCCCGGTCAGCGCCCCCGCCGCTATCCGATGCTGCGCTATCCGTGGACCGGGACCGAGGCCGCGTTGCGCCAGATGGCAACCTACGGCGAGGGGATTGCCGAGCTGGATTACATCAATCCCGAAACCGGCGAGGATGTGCTGCCTGCGCTGGGCTTTACCGCAATGATGCTACACTCCGAGCAGACGCATGCACCGCCGCTACGTTCCTCGTCTTGCGCTTTCCACGTGGTTCTCGGCGAAGGCGAGACGGTCGTGAACGGCAAGGTGATCCAATGGGGGCCGAAGGATACGTTCACGGCGCCGGTCTTTGCCGACATTTCTCACAGCGCGGGCACAGAGGCTTTTCTGATCCGCATTCACGACCGCCCGCTGCAGGACAAGCTGGGCTATTACGAGGAGCGTCCGCGATGAGCGACAGCCTGTTCACCCTCCCCCATATCCCCGGCATTCCGGTCAGGGGTGAGGCAGCCACCTATCCCATCGGCCGGATCTTTTGCGTCGGCCGGAACTATGCCGCCCACGCCGCCGAGATGGGGCACGAGGTGGATCGCGAAGCGCCATTTTACTTCACCAAATCCGCCGCCAACGCGGTGCTGGCCGGAGCCGAGGTGCCCTATCCACCGGGAACGGAGAATTTCCATTATGAGATGGAACTGGCGCTAGCCATCGGCAAACCGGTGTTCAAGGCCAGCCGGGACGAAGCGTGGGGGGCCGTTTACGCTTATGGCTGCGCGCTGGACATGACCCGGCGCGATCTGCAGATTCGCGAGCGCAACAAGCAGCGCCCCTGGGACCTGGGCAAGGACGTCGAAAACGCTGCCGTCTTTGCTCCGCTGACCAGGGCCGGGGACTGGTCGCCCGAGGACGACAAGCGCATTCATCTTGAGGTGAATGGTGAGATCAAACAGGACGCGACCCTTGCGGAGCTGATCTGGAAGATCGACGAGATCGTCAGCCACCTGTCCGGCTTCTACCACATGCGCCCCGGAGACCTGATCATGACCGGCACGCCCGCCGGGGTTGGTCCGGTTGGGCCGGGCGATGTCATCACCGGCGGGGTCGATGGCCTCGACCCCATCCAACTGACCCTGACGGCGCCCGAGTAATCCATGAGCGCCGACCGCATCCTGACCGCGGGCGGTGGGATCGGAGGTCTCGCCACCGCCATCGGCCTTGCCCGGCAGGGTCAGCGGGTGATGGTGCTTGAGAAGGCGGCGCAGTTCGGCGAGATCGGGGCAGGCATCCAACTGGGTCCCAACGCCTTTCATGCTTTCGACTATCTGGGCGTCGGCGATGCCGCGCGGGCCATGGCGGTTTATATCGACAACCTGCGCCTGATGGATGCGCTGAGCGGTGAAGAGATAACTCGCATTCCGCTGGGCGACGCTTTCCGCACGCGCATGGGCAACCCTTATGCGGTGGTCCATCGGGGCGAGCTGCATGGGATCTTTCTAAAAGCCTGCCGCGACAATCCGCTGATAGACCTGCGCACCAACAGCGCGGTTCACAACTACGCGCAGGACGGCGCACTGGTCACGGCCATCCTGCACGACGGTACGCGCGTGGACGGCAAGGCGCTGATCGGCGCGGATGGGCTCTGGTCGCGGGTGCGCAGGCAGATGCTGGACGATGACCCGCCGCGCGTCTCGGGCCACACCACCTACCGCTCGGTGATCCCGGTCGAGGATATGCCCGAGGACTTGCGCTGGAACGCCGCCACGCTGTGGGCCGGACCGAAATGCCACATCGTGCACTATCCACTGTCAGGCTGGAAAAGCTTCAACCTCGTGGTCACTTATCACAACGACGCGCCCGAACCGGTGGCGGGTCAGCCCGTTGGCCATGACGAGGTGCGGCGCGGGTTCGAACATGTCAGCCCCGTCGCCCGGCAGGTGATCGACAAGGGCAAGGACTGGAAGCTCTGGGTGCTCTGCGACCGCGACCCGGTCATGCGTTGGACCGATGGGCGGGTGGCGCTGCTGGGGGATGCGGCCCATCCGATGCTGCAATATTTCGCCCAAGGCGCCTGCATGGCGATGGAGGATGCGGTCTGCCTGTCAGATTTGTTCCGCGACAGCGGCGACATCGAGACTATCCTTCGGACCTTTCAGGAAAAACGCCGCTTGCGTACCGCACGGGTTCAGTTGCAGTCTCGGGAGATCGGAGACCACATCTATCACCCCGACGGGGCTCATGCGGCGCTCAGAAACGCGATCATGAGCGCCAGAACCCCCGCGCAATGGTACGATGCGGTCGAATGGCTGTACGGCAGCACCGGGTTGGAGGGCCGGGTGGGCGCCTGACACGAAGATATGAGCAATATATTGCAAAGCTGAATGCAATTTGCATTATATTGCCCGAAATGAGGGGTCAAAGGGAGGATGACATGACCTATCGCAGAACGCTTCTGGGCGTGATCGGCGGCGCGGCGGTTGCCGCGCTGACCACGGGGTTCAGTGCCGGATCGGCGCTGGCGCAGGAGGTCACGCTGAAACTCCACCAGTTCCTGCCGGCGCAGGCCAATGTGCCGAAACTGGTGCTGGATGTCTGGGCGGACAATGTGGAAAAGGACTCGGATGGGCGGATCAAGGTCGAGCGCTACCCCTCGATGCAACTGGGCGGCAAGCCGCCGGAACTGATCGACCAGGCCATCGATGGCGTGGCGGATGTGGTCTGGACCGTGGTGGGCTATACGCCGGGACGCTTCCCCAGCACCGAAGTGTTCGAGCTGCCCTTCATGATGACCGATGCCCGCGCGGTCAGCCGCGCTTATTGGGAGATGTTCGAAAAGCACATGAAGGATGATGAGTTCAAGGACGTCCACATCCTTGGCACCTGGGTGCACGGCCCAGGCATGATCCATACCGCGGACCCGGTGGAAAGCCCCCAAGACCTGCAGGGCATGAAGATCCGCGGCGGCTCGCGCTCGGTCAACGCGCTGCTGACCAAGCTGGGCGCGACCCCGGTCGGCATGCCGGTGCCCGCGGTGCCCGAGGGACTGTCCAAAGGCGTCATCGACGGCACCACCATCCCGTGGGAGGTGACAACGGCGCTGAAAGTGCCGGAACTGGTCGAGAACCATACCGAGTTCGAAGGCCGCGCGCTTTACACGCTGACCTTCGTGCTGGCGATGAACAAGGCCAAGTATGACAGCCTGCCGGACGACCTGAAAAAGGTGGTCGACGACAATTCCGGACTGGAATTCTCGGTCTTTGCCGGTGGGACCCAGGCCGACGCCGATGGCCCGGCCCGCGTGGTGGCCGAGGATCTGGGCAACAACATCATCACCATCGACGAAGCGGGTGTCGAGGAATGGCGCGCGCTGGCTCAGCCGATCTATGACGAGTGGGTCGCCGACATGAACGCCAAGGGCAAGGACGGTCAGGCCCTTCTGGACGAGGCACGCGCGCTGATCGAGGAATACTCGCAATAACTGCACCGGGTCATGGCGGGCCTCTGCCATGACCCCAATAAAACCCGGGGAACGGATTGAGGACCGATGCATAAACTGATGATGGGGTTGGCCAGAACGCTGGCCATCATCGGCGGGATCGTCCTGAGCGCCCTGATCCTGCTGACTTGCGTGTCCATTCTGGGCCGCCTGCTGAACGGGGTCTTTCACAGCGATTTCATGGAGAGCATCGCCCCCGGCTTTTCCCGCTGGGCCATCGAAATGGGTGTCGGGCCGGTCAACGGTGACTTTGAACTGGTCGAGGCCGGGGTGGCCTTTGCCATCTTCTGCTTTCTGCCTCTGTGTCAGATCACCGCCGGGCATGCCTCGGTGGACATCCTGACCAACAGCTTTCCCAAGGGCGTGAACCGCTTCCTGCGCATGGTGACCGAAATCGTCTTTGCCGCCGTCCTCATCCTGATCGCATGGAAGCTGTTCGATGGCATGATCAGCAAGCGGCAATATGGCGAGACCACTTTTCTGCTGCAATTCCCCATCTGGTGGGCCTATGCGCTGAGCTTTGTTGCCTCGCTAGCGGCGGCAATTGTGGGCCTCTACATGGCCGGGGTCCGGATTTATGAGTTCTTTACCGGCCGCATCCTGGTCTGGGACGGCATGGAGGCAGGCCATTGACCGCGCTTGAGATCGGGATTGCGTCCTTTCCCGCCCTGATGGCTCTGATCTTTCTGAGGGTACCCATCGGACTGGCGATGTTCCTTGTCGGACTCGTGGGCCTCGTATGGGTGACGGACGGCACGCAGGTCGCCTTTGCGCGGCTCAAGAACGAGACCTACACGACCTTTTCCAGCTATTCGCTGACCATCGTGCCGATGTTCCTGCTGATGGGGCATTTCGCGACGCTGGGCGGCATGTCGAACGCGCTGTTCAAGGCCGCCGAAGGCTGGCTGGGCCACAAACGTGGCGGCGTGGCCATGGCCTCGATCGGGGCCTGTGCTGGGTTCGGGGCAATCTGCGGCTCATCACTGGCGACGGCAGCCACCATGGGCCGCGTGGCGCTGCCGGAGCTGAAGCAATACGGATATGCAGGCGGGTTCTCAACTGCGACACTGGCGGCGGGCGGCACGCTGGGCATCCTGATCCCACCCTCGGTGGTGCTGGTGATCTACGCGATCCTGACCGAGCAGAACATCGCCAAACTGTTCCTCGCCGCCTTCATCCCCGGCATTCTGGCGGCGGTGGGCTATGTCATTGCGATCTCGATCTATGTCCGCCTGTACCCTGAAAGCGCGGGCACGCGGCCCCCGGTCCCTTATGCCGAACGCTTTGCCGCGCTGCTGCAGGTCTGGCCGGTGCTACTGGTCTTCAGCCTTGTGGTGGGCGGCATCTACCTGGGCTGGTTCACCCCCACCGAAGGCGCAGCAGTGGGCGCGTTCGGCACCGGCGTCATAGCCTTTTTCAACGGCGGCCTGACCCGCGCCACGCTGGCCGACAGTTTCATCGTCACCGCGCGCTCAACCGCGATGATCTTTTTCATCGTACTGGGTGCCGGTTTCTACAACGGTTTCCTCGCGCTCACCCAGGTACCGCAGGAACTGTCGAACTATGTCGTCAGCCAGGGCTTTTCGCCCTGGATTGTCCTGGCGCTGATCCTGTGTTTCTACCTCATCTTCGGCTGCCTGATGGACAGTCTGTCGATGATCCTGCTAACCATCCCGATCTTCTTTCCGGTGATCTCGGCGATGGATTTCAACCTGATCTCGCTGACCGCCATGCAGGCCGAGGCGGCGATGGAGGTGCTGAACAGCGGCGTTCCCGAAGGGATGGGGGCCGAGATGCTGGCCTCGATCCAGGAGGCCATCGCCACCGGCACCGAACTCACCCGCGAGCAGATGAAAGAACTGGGCATCCGCGTCACCCGCGGCATGGCCAATCGGATCGAGGCGGAACATGTCGCCATCTGGTTCGGCATCCTCGTGCTGATCGTCGTCGAGGTCGGGCTGATCACACCGCCGGTGGGCATGAACCTGTTCATCATCAACGCCATGGACCGCTCGACCCGTATGATCGAGACCTACAAGGCGGTGCTGTTCTTCGTGGCTTCGGACATCATCCGGGTCATCATCCTTGTCGCCTTTCCGGCCATCACCCTGTTCCTGCTGCCAGGCTGAGACCCGCCGGTTCCGCCTCAGGGCTCGTTTTGTGCAGTAAGTTGCATGATAATGCTTTCGTGATTAGCAATATCTTGCATAAATGAGCCTGAAATGCATTATGTGCGCCGCAGGGGAGAGGCGCGCGCGGGATGGCCTTCGGGCCGCCTGCGCGCTGCCCCCGGCCAATCACGCGGGGAGGTGACAGGATGAGCGGAAACGCCGCGCATTATTTCGTGGACCGGCATGTGGGCGAGGGACGCGGCCACCGGCGCGCGTTTCGCGAGGCTGGCGGGCAGAAACGGGTGCTGACCTATCGCGAGCTTTCCGAAACCTCCGCCTGCGTTGCTGATGCTCTGACCCGCGCGGGAGTACAAAGAGAGGCGCGCGCGGCCATGTTGGTGCTGGACCAGATCGAGTTCCCGCAGATCTTCTGGGGTTGCCTCAAGGCGGGCGTGGTGCCGGTTCCGATCAACACCCTGCTCGCCGCACCGGTCTATGAGGCGATCCTGAACGACAGCCGCGCCACCTGCCTGTTCGTGTCCGAGGAATTGTGGCCGGTGGTGCAGGCCGCTGCCCTAGCCTCGCCGCATCTGACCCGCATCGTGGTAATCGGCAGCGCCGCGAACGGCACGCAGAGCTTTGCCGAGTTCACGGAGGGAGCAACCCCGGTCGAGGCCGTCGAAACCTCGGACGATGATGTGGCGTTCTGGCTCTATTCCTCGGGCTCCACCGGGCAGCCCAAGGGCGTGCGCCATGTGCATGGCAGCCTCAAGGCCACCGCCGATACCTACGGCGCGCAGGTGTTGCAGATCCAGCCCGACGACGTGGTTTTCTCTGCCGCCAAACTGTTCTTTGCCTATGGGCTCGGCAACGCCATGACCTTTCCCATGTCGGTTGGCGCCGAGACGATCCTGTTCGACGGACGGCCCACCCCGGACGCCGCTATCGACATTATCGCCACCGAAAAGCCTACCGTGTTCTGCGGGGTACCGACGCTCTACGCCGCCACCGTTGCTCAACTCGAACAGCAGGGCGTGCCGGATGTGCCCCTGCGCCGCTGCATCTCGGCGGGCGAGGCGCTGCCGGAAGAGATCGGGCGGTCGTGGCAGAAATTGTGGGGCGTGGATATCCTGGACGGTGTCGGCTCGACCGAAATGCTGCACATCTTCCTGTCGAACGCGCCTGACGATGTGGCCTATGGCACCTCGGGTCGCCCGGTTCCGGGTTACGAGGTGCGGCTGGTCGATGAGGACGGCGCCGATGTGGACACCGGCAGCTTGGGTGAGATGCTGGTGCGCGGCGCCTCGGCAGCGGATGGTTACTGGAACAAACGCGACAAGAGCCGCGCCACCTTCGAGGGTGAATGGACCCGTACTGGCGATAAATACGAACAGACCGAAGACGGTCGCTATGTCTATTGCGGGCGCACGGACGACATGTTCAAGGTCTCGGGCATCTGGGTCTCGCCCTTCGAGGTCGAACAGGCGCTGGTCTCACACCCGGCGGTGCTTGAGGCGGCGGTGGTCGCCAATCGCGACGGCGACGGGCTGGAAAAACCCCGGGCCTATATCGTGCTGAAACAGGATGAGGCGGACGGGCTGGCGGATGAGCTGAGAGAGTTCGTCAAGGACAAGGTCGGCAAGTGGAAATACCCGCGCTGGATCGATTTCGTCGACGACCTGCCCAAGACCGCCACCGGCAAGATCCAGCGCTTCAAGCTGCGGGAGGGGGCGCAATGATCGACTGGAGTCTGACCCCGGTGCACCCGCTCGACGTGAACGAGGTAGCACTGGAATATGCCTGCCATGGCCCTCCGCCCTCACAGGCCCCAACGATCGTGCTGCTGCATGAGGGGCTGGGCTGTGTCGCGCTCTGGCGGGATTTTCCGGAGAAGCTGTCCGCCCGCACCGGGTTGGGCGTGTTGGTCTATTCCCGGCAGGGCTATGGCCAGTCCGATCTCGCAACCCTGCCCCGCCCGCTGGACTTCCAGACCCGGGAGGCGCTGGACGTGCTGCCCCATGTTCTGGATCAGGCCGGGATTGAGCGCTGTATCCTGTTCGGCCACTCCGACGGCGCCACCATTGCGGCGATCTATGCGGGTAGCGTTGAGGATCACCGGGTACGCGGCCTGATCCTGATGGCACCGCATTTCTTCACCGAAGAGATGGGTCTGGCCGAGATCGCACGGGCGCGCGACGCCTTCGAGGCCACCGATATGCGCGAGAAGCTGGCCCGATACCACCGCAACCCCGAGAACGCCTTTCGCGGCTGGAGCGACGTCTGGCTCGACCTCGTTTTCAAAGACTGGAACGTGGCCGAGGTGATCGACTACCTACGCGTCCCGGTTCTGGCCATTCAGGGGCGAGCCGATCAATACGGCACGCTGGCCCAGATCGAAGAGATCGAAACCCGCACCTATTGTCCGGTGGACACGGTCATCCTTGATTGCCGGCACGCTCCGCATCTTGAGGCGCCCGAGGCCACGCTGGATGCGGTGGCCGACTATTGCGCCCGGCTGCAGCGGATCGAGGCCGCCGAGGTCATCCCAGCCTGAGCCATGGGTATTGTCCTGCCTCCCCACGCCTACACGCCCGGACAAACGCCCCGGCATCCCGACCATGCTTTCGATGCCCTCCGCAGGACTGCCCGGCCCGGCATGAGTGCCTCTGAGCTGGCCGCGTCCGATGCCTGGCAGGCCGGGTGGGCGTTTTTCGATCAGGGCTTTTTCTGGGAGGCGCATGAAGCGTGGGAACCGGTCTGGATGAGCCTGCCGCCGAACTCTGCAGAGCGGCATCTTGTGCGGGCGGTGATCCAGTTTGCCAACGCCCGGCTCAAAGAGCGGATGCAGCGCCCACGCGCTACGAGGCGCCTGTGCGAGCTGGCGCGGGAATATCTGGCTGCGTGCGGGGCAGAGGATGAGGTGATGAGCGTTTCGCTGAGCGATTTGTTGGCACAGTTGGGCGCTCTGGAACGGCGACTCGCCGATGTTGCATCATAATGCATACTTCGGTGCCATGTGAATGGCACATTTTTGACTAATGTTTGCAACACTTTGAAAGAAAGCGAAAGTACATGTGCATTATTTTGCGTAATCCGCCTTGCCGCCCCCGTGGTTGCGCACTAAAATGCCCCTCAACGCAACCTGCGGAGTCCGGAATGCCTCAACGCATCGACTTTCAGACCGACCCCTCGAAATACCGTCACTGGCGGGTCGAGTATGATGGCGAGATCACCAATCTCTTCATGGATGTGGACGAAAAGGGCGGGCTGTTTCCGGGCTATGAGCTGAAGCTGAACTCCTATGACCTTGGCGTCGATATCGAGCTGGCCGATGTCATCCAGCGGATGCGGTTCGAGCATCCCGAGGTCAAGGTGGTGGTGATGCAATCGGCCAAGGACCGGGTGTTTTGCGCCGGGGCCAATATCCGGATGCTGGGCGGCGCGAGCCATGCGCATAAAGTGAATTTCTGCAAATTCACCAACGAGACCCGCAATACCTATGAGGCGGCCGAGGCGGATTCCGGTCAGAAATACATCGCCGCTATCAAGGGCTCTTGCGCGGGCGGCGGATACGAGCTGGCGCTGGCCTGCAACCACATCATTCTGACCAATGACAGCACGTCCTCGGTGGCCCTGCCCGAGGTGCCTTTACTGGCCGTGCTGCCCGGCACTGGCGGGCTGACCCGGGTGACCGACAAACGCAAGGTGCGGCGCGATCTAGCGGATGTGTTCTGCTCGGTCGAAGAGGGCGTGCGCGGTCAGCGCGCGGTGGACTGGAAGCTGGTCGACGAGATCGCGCCGAACTCGAAATTCGATGAGGTGGTGCAGGAGCGCGCCCGCGCCTTTGCCGATGACTCGGCCAAGGCTTCGGGGTTGCAGGGCATCGAATTGACGCCACTGACCCGCAGCTTCGGCGCGGATGGCTCGGTCACCTATTCCACCTTAGAGGTTGGGATCGACCGCGACGGCGGCCGCGTGACGATTACCGTCAAAGGTCCCGAGGAAGACGCCCCGGCCGACACGGATACCTTGCAGGCACAGGGTGCTGACAGCTGGATGCTGCGACTGGCGCGGGAACTGGACGACGCCATCCTGCATCTGCGTCTGAACGAGCGTGAAACAGGGCTGATCGTGTTCCACACCCAGGGCGATCCCGGGCGCGTGCTGGCCCATGAGAAACTGCTGCTCGACAACCGCGATCACTGGCTGGCGAACGAGATCCTGCACTACTGGAAACGGGTGCTGAAACGTATCGACGTGACCTCGCGCAGTCTTGTGGCGCTGGTCGAGCATGGGTCGTGCTACGCGGGCGTTCTGGCTGAACTGCTGTGGGCTGTGGACCGGTCCTACATGATGCTGGAGGAGTTTGAGGGCGACAACCGCCCGCTCGCCGCCATCACCCTGAGTGAGGGCAATTTCGGAACCTATCCGATGAGCAACGATCTGAGCCGCCTCGCCACCCGGTTCTGGGCGGATACGGGTGAGGCCGACAAGCTGCGGGACCACATTGGCGAAGTAATCGAAGCGGATGAGGCCGAGGAACTGGGTCTGATCACCTATGCGTTCGACGATATCGACTGGAAGGATGAGGTGCGCATCTTCCTCGAAGAACGCGCCAGTTTCTCGCCCGACGCGATGACGGGGATGGAGGCAAACCTGCGCTTTGTGGGCCCTGAGACGATGGAAACCCGTATCTTTGGCCGCCTGACCGCCTGGCAGAACTGGATCTTTCAGCGCCCCAACGCGGTGGGCGAAGACGGCGCGCTGAAACGCTATGGCAGCGGTGTGCGCGGGAAATACGACATGGAACGTGTGTGAGGCGGTAGGATGGGGTTTCACCCCATCAGCCGCGGGGAAGGAATGAGATGCTCGACCTGATCAATGTAAGCTACGACACTCAGATCCCTAACAATGTGGGTCTAAGTCAGGACAAAAAGGTCTTGAAAGCGCTGGAGAAGTGGCATCCGGGCTATATCAACTGGTGGAATGACCTGATCCCGCAGAACTTTCAGGAAAGCATGGTCTACCTGCGCACTGCGGTCTCGGTGGACCCCAAGGGCTGGGCCAAGTTCGACTATGTGAAGATGCCGGAATACCGCTGGGGCGTGCTGCTGGCGCCGCAGGTCGAGGACCGGCGCATTCCCTGCGGCGAACATTATGGCGAGCCCGCCTGGCAAGAGGTGCCCGGCGAATACCGCAACATGCTTAAGCGGCTGATCGTCATTCAGGGCGATACCGAACCGGGCTCGGTTGAACAGCAGCGGTTCCTGGGCCTCACCGCGCCATCGCTTTACGACATGCGCAACCTGTTTCAGGTGAATGTCGAAGAGGGGCGGCACCTCTGGGCCATGGTCTATCTGCTACAGAAATACTTTGGCCGCGACGGGCGGGAAGAGGCCAACGAACTGCTGGTGCGCTCATCCGGGTCCGAGGAGGCGCCGCGCATGCTGGGCGCGTTCAACGAGGAAACACCGGACTGGCTGTCCTTCTTCATGTTCACCTATTTCACCGACCGCGATGGCAAGATGCAGCTTGAAAGCCTCGCGCAGTCCGGGTTCGACCCGCTGTCGCGCACCTGCCGCTTCATGCTGACCGAAGAGGCGCACCACATGTTTGTCGGCGAAACCGGAGTGGGCCGCACCATTCAGGCCACCTGCGAGGCGATGAACAAGGCCGGGATCGACGACCCTTATGACATCGACAAGGTGCGCGATCTGGGGGTGATCGACCTGCCCACGATCCAGAAAAAGCTGAACCTTCACTATACGCTGTCGCTGGATCTTTTCGGTTCCGAGGTATCGACCAACGCTGCCAACGCCTTCAACGCCGGGATCAAGGGCCGGTTCATGGAGATGCGGCTGAAGGATGATCACAAGCTTGAGGGCGACAGTTACGTCGTCCGTACCATCAAGGATGGCGGCATCGTGGCCGAGGACGTGCCCGCGCTGACCGCCATCAACATGCGCCTGCGCGATGACTACGTTAAGGATGCGGCAGGCGGTGTCGGACGCTGGAACAAGATCATCGAAAAGCTCGGCGTCGACTACCGGATGGAACTGCCGCATGAGGGGTTCCATCGCAAGATCGGCGTTTTTGCCAGTGTTAGTGTCGATCCGGACGGCAATATCCTCCCGAAGGAGGAATGGGAGGCCAAGGTCAAGGACTGGCTGCCCACCAAGGCCGACGGGGATTTCATCCAGTCGCTGATGCAGCCCTGCTTCGAGCCCGGCAAATACGCCAGTTGGATCGCGCCACCCAAGGTGGGTATCGACAATAAGCCTGGCGATTTCGAGTACGTGAAGCTGCATATGGCCTGAGGAAACCGCAGGCCGGGCAACAGGCACGGAAACATTTTGTGAGCGCAAAGTGGATTGACCGACTCATGATTTGTCCTGTTGGCTAGCGCCCGGCTTGTTCAGAAGGGGATGACCCGCAATGCAGATCGACAGATCCAAAGCCGAAACGCCGCGTCTTGAGGCGCTGGCCGGTGAAGTATCCGCATTGCACGGCCCCTGTGTCGGCTGCTCAGATTGTGTCGGGCTGTGTAAAGCTCTGATCGACACGCTGGTGCTGCCCGACGTGATCCTGACCAAGAAACGCGAGAGTTCATGAACCAGCCGCTCAAGCAGCACCTGATCGACCCGGAAATCTGCATTCGTTGCTACACCTGCGAGATGACCTGCCCCGAGGAGGCCATCGAGCATGACGACATGAACGTCGTGGTGGATGCGTCCAAGTGCAATTATTGCATGGATTGCATCCCGGTTTGCCCCACCGGCTCCATCGACAACTGGCGGGTGGTGGCCGAGCCCTATTCGCTGGGCGAGCAATACGAGTGGATGGAACTGCCCGAGCAAGAGGATATGCCCGGGGATGATGCCGGGCTCGAAGCGCTGGATGACAGCGTCGCAGCACTTCTGGCCGAGGCGCACAAGGGCGCGGGCGGCAAGGCCAAGGCACCTGCATCGGCGTCAAAACCGACGGTCAACCTCTACACGCTGGGCAAACCCGCCGAGGCGAAGGTCACCGGCAATTTCCGCCTGACTGCCGAGGACAGCGACAGTGATGTGCGCCACATCATCCTCGACCTCGGCGCGTTGCCTTTTCCGGTGCTTGAGGGGCAGAGCGTCGGCATCCTGCCGCCCGGCACGGGTGCGGACGGCAATCCGCACCTGCCCCGGCTCTATTCGGTCTCCAGCCCCCGCGACGGTGAGCGGCCCAACTTCAACAACCTGTCCCTGACAGTGAAGCGTGAGCCGCAGGGCCTGTGCTCGAACTATGTCTGCGATCTGAAACCCGGCGACACAGTGCAACTTACCGGGCCGTTTGGGGCGACATTTCTGCTGCCATCAGACCCTAATGCGCATCTTTTGATGATCTGCACCGGCACCGGCTCGGCCCCGTTCCGGGCATTCACCATGCGGCGGCAGCGCGAAAACCCGGCGCTGAGGGACTCGTTGACGCTGGTTTTCGGCGCGCGCAGACCCGAGGAGCTGCCCTATTTCGGGCCGCTGGGCAAAGTGCCGGACAGCTTCATGACCAAGCATTTCGCCTTTTCCCGGCAGGAGGGCGAACCCAAGCGATACGTGCAGGATCGGCTGCGCGAGGAGGCGGAGATCGTGGAAAACCTGCTGCAGGACCCGAATGGCCATATCTATATCTGCGGGCTCAAAGCCATGGAGCAGGGGGTCGAAGAGGCGCTCAAAGACATTGCCCGGGGGATCGGTTTGAACTGGCCGGAACTGCGCGACAAGATGCGCGAGGACGGGCGCTACCACGTCGAAACTTATTGACCGATCAATCCGCCCGAGATCCGGTGCACGATACTGCCGGACGCCCGGTAACGCATTGCGCCCTTCGCTCTGCCGTCGTAGAATTGAGCATTATTTTGCACAAATCTCACGGGCAATATGACCGAAATCACCAACTTCCGCGGCGAAAGCACCTCGCAGGATAGTTCAGACCGGGCCGAGGCCGCGGTCATGACCCTGATCGCGCGGGTGGGCGAGCGGGTGCGCGAGGCGCGGCAACGGCGTGGCATCCCGCGCCGGGTGCTGTCCGAGATGTCCGGCGTCTCACCGCGGTATCTGGCGCAGCTTGAGGCGGGTGAGGGGAATATCTCGATCGGTTTGTTGCAGCGCGTCGCCATCGCGCTCGATCACCGGATCGAATGGCTGGTGGGCGAGGATGACCCCTGGAACTCGGACGCACTGCGGGTGGCAGACATGTACCGTCTGGCCAATGCGGATGTGCAGCAGATGGTGCTGCGCGCGCTCAGCCCCGAACCGGATGAAGTGTTG
Organism: Ruegeria sp. HKCCD8929; assembly: GCF_013031405.1. GTDB lineage: Bacteria > Pseudomonadota > Alphaproteobacteria > Rhodobacterales > Rhodobacteraceae > Ruegeria. The sequence continues at coordinate 155,387 of NZ_WPZY01000004.1, forward strand.
CGGGCGCAGCGGATCTGCCTCGTGGGCCTGCGTGGCGCCGGCAAATCCACCCTTGGCGCGATGCTGGGGCGTGCGCTGGGCCTGCCCTTCGTCGAGTTGAACCACTGGATCGAGGAACAGGCCGGGATGCCCGTCAGCGAGGTCATGGCGCTCTATGGTCAGGAGGGTTACCGCAAGCTCGAGGCGCAGGCGGTAAGCCGGGTGATCGCGACGCATGAGTCGATGGTGTTGGCGGTTGCGGGCGGCATCGTGGCCGAGCCAGAGACCTACAACACGCTGCTCAGTCATTTCCACACCATCTGGCTGCGCGCCACCCCGGTCGAGCATATGGAGCGGGTCCGCGCGCAGGGGGATGAACGCCCGATGGCCGGAAACCCCGAAGCGATGGAGCAGCTCAAGTCGATCCTGACCAGCCGAGAAGCGCTCTATGGCAAGGCGTTGGCGCAACTGGATACGTCCGGGCAGCCGGTCGAAACCTCGCTGGCGCAGCTGAAACGGCTGGTCGAGGAACGCGGATTCGTAGACATGGGCCATTCCCGGCCTTGACCCGAATTCGCGCTACTTAGGCTCCCTCAGCCAATCCGGGGCAAACACCACCTTCTCCATTCCCGTAAAACGGCGCACCCGATCCAGCTCTGCCTCCAGCCGCTGCGCGCGCGCCTTCGACCATTTCACCCGCCGCTCAGGCCAGAGCGCGCGGATACGCAGCTCGCCACAGTCGCGATGGGCCTTCATGTCGATGCGACCAACCAGCCGGTCCCCTTCGAGCAGCGGAAAGACATAGTAGCCAAAGACCCGCTTGGGCTCGGGCACAAAAACCTCAATCCGGTAGTGAAACCCGAACAGCCGCTCGGCCCGGTTGCGGTCGCGCAAAGCCGGATCGAATGGGCTGAGCACGCGGATACGGCCCGGCGACGGCGGCGCGCTGGCCGCCTGTTCCAAGACATCCGGCCGCGCAAAGACCTTGCGCATGACACCACCCACGCATTCGATCTCGACCGGCACAATCACTCCCCGCGCCTCGGCCTGCGCACACCACGCCTTGGCCTCGGCGGGGCTGACCGTATCCCAGAACGCCGCCAATTCTCCGGACGTGGCAAAGCCCAACCGATCCAGCGCCGCGTTGCACAACCAGTCCACCGTGGCCTCGGCATCACAGGGCAGCGCTCCGGGGCACAGCCCGGCCTCGATCACCCGCTCGGTCAAGTCATAGCGTTTCTGAAACCCTTCGCGCCCGACCACCGTCAGCGCGCCCGACCGCCACAGGTATTCCAGCGCGGTCTTGGACGGGTGCCAGTCCCACCAGCCGCCCGACCCCTTTTTCTCATCCTTGCCCACATCCGATGAACAAACCGCGCCGTGATCGCGGATATGCTGCAGAACGGTTTCGAACTGCCTCTCGAACCCATCCCGGCGCCAGTTCCTCCAACGAGCGCGCAACAGCGCGGCATCGCGCTGAAACCGCAGATGCCAATGAGGATAGAAGGCCATCGGAATGACGGCGGCATCATGCGTCCAGTGTTCGAACAACGCCTGGTCGCGTTCATAGAGCCGCTTGAGGTTCCCGCCACGATAGGTGGGCCGCCGCGCATAGAGGATCATGTCATGCGCGCGCGCCACGGTGTTGATGCTGTCGAGCTGAACGAAGCCCAGCCGCTCGATCAACGCCAACAAGTCCGCACCCTTGGCCGGGCCTACCGGTTGCTCCGCCAACCCGTGCCGGTCCAGAAACAGCGCCCGTGCCGCGCGGTTGTCGAGCCGTGGGAGAGCCACCCCTAGCGCCGTTTCAGCGTTTCGCCATAGCTGATCTTGGGGGTGAGGGTGACGCGAGTATCGATCTCGGCCTCGGGGTTTTCAAGCTGCGTCGCGATGATCTCGGCCGCCTTGCGCCCGATTTCCAGACGGCAGGCATCCATCGTGGCCAGCTTGCGGGGCAGACCCTGCAACAGTTCGACATTGTTGAACCCAGCCAGCCCGATCTGCCCGGGCACGTCGATCCCCTGATCCAGCAGGTACAACAATCCGCCCGCCCCAATCATGTCGTTGGAATAGTAGAGGAAATCCAGCTCGGGCGAGCGCTCCAGCATCTCTTGCGTCATCTCACGACCCTTGGCCAGCGCCGAGCCGCCGGAATAGAACGCCCGGTCCTCGATCTCGACCCCGTTCTTGCCCAGCACCTCGGTGAACCCCTCGAACCGCTTCCGAGCCCGGTGGTCCAGCGGCATCTTGGTCCCCATGAAGCCGATATGGCGATAGCCGGCTTTCAGGATCGCCTGCGCCATCTCGCGCCCGGCGCGGCGGTGCGAGATGCCCACCATCGCGTCGACCGGCTTGCCGTCGGTATCCATGATCTCGACCACCGGAATGCCGGCCGAATCCAGCATTGCCCGCGCCGCATCCGTATGCTCCAGCCCCGCGATGATCACGCCCGAAGGCCGCCACGAGAGCATCTCGTACAGCACCTTTTCCTCTTTCTCGGGCAGATAGTCGGTGACGCCGACCACCGGCTGCAACTCGGTATCCTCGAGCACCTGATTGACGCCGGTCAGCACCTCGGGAAACACCATGTTCGACAGCGACGGAATGATCACCGCCACCAGGTTGACCCGGTTCGACGCCAGCGCGCCGGCGATCTTGTTGGGCACGTATCCCAGCTCTTTCGCTGCCGCCAGAACCCGGGTACGGGTGGCATCCGACACGTCCCCCCGGTTTCTCAGCACCCGGCTGACGGTCATTTCCGAAACGCCGGACGCTTCCGAGACGTCGCGAAGGGTAAGGGGCCGTTTTGTATCTGTAGTCACCTGGGTACCTGCGCCGTTTTTGATTTGCCCGATGCTAGCGCGAACACGGCAATTGGTTCAACTGCCGAGCAAAGCCGATGACAAGCCGGAAAAAGGTGGGTAGAGAGAGTCGCACGCGGCCCCGTGGCTCAACTGGATAGAGCAGCCCCCTCCTAAGGGGCAGGTTGCAGGTTCGAATCCTGCCGGGGTCGCCACTTGGGCCGAGCCATTTTATTCTGATCCCGAACAGTGCGGTGGTTTTTGGTGCTTTATCAACGGGATTGAAGGGTCTCCGTTTCATCCTTGTCCTCCGGTGAACGGAAATAGCCAGTAACCGGGCAGGACAACCTGGTTGAATGACACTCCGCATTTCTGTTCAGTGTAACCCGGGAGGACACCGCAGAATGACCTGGCCATCCAACACGGGCGTCAGCGATGCGCAGCGGCAGGACTGGCGCGACCGCTTCGGTGACAGCGATGCCGCGGCGGGGATTGAGGTGACTGAAGAGTTCGAGCCCTTTTCCCAGCGCAACGACATGTTCACCCGCGCCTTCTGGGACGAATCTGTACGCAACAAGCAGACGGATGCGTTTTTTGCCAGCTACCGGATGCAGGCCAGATACCGCAAGGGCGACGGGTTCAAGCAAAAGGACTTTGCCCTGCGCAACGCCAGTTGGCTGATTTCGGACATCATCACCAATCGCAGCGCTGACGAGGGGCGGCGCGAAGGGTTTCAGGCACCAATCGCATACGACACCCCTGTGGCCGAGGCACATATCGAGGTGGACGACCCCGCCCGCATGAGCGCCGAGATCAAGCGGCTGGCCAAGTTCTTCGGCGCCAATCTGGTGGGCATTACCGAGATGGACGAACGCTGGCTCTATTCGGCGCGTGTCGATGTACGCGACTATTCCGAGGCGGAAAACACGCTGCCCGAGGGTCTGAGCAGCGTCATCGTGCTGGGCCACCAGATGGATCAGGAGCTGGTGGCCACCTACCCCTCGGCTTTGGCCGGGGCGGCGACCGGGCGGGAATACTCGCATGAAGCTGCTATCGTCATCCAGCTCGCCGCCTACATCCGCAATCTGGGGTACGAGGCGGTGCCGTCGATGAATGATACCGGTCTGGTCATTCCCTATGCGGTCAAGGCCGGGCTGGGGGAATATGCCCGCAATCAGATGGTCATCACGCCCGAATACGGCCCGCGCCTGCGGTTTTCCAAGATCTTCACCAACCTGCCGCTGGATCACGACGCGCCCCGGCGGCTGGGGATCGAGGAGTTCTGCAACATCTGCACCCAATGCGCCGATGCCTGCCCGGTCAAGGCACTGCCTTTTGGCCCCAAGGAGGTCAGCGAGCCCACGGATGTCTCGGCGATCAAAGGCGTGCGCAAATGGACCTCGGACGCGCAAGCCTGTTTCGGGTATTGGGCCAAGCTGCAATCGGATTGCGCGATCTGTATGCGGGTCTGCCCGTTCAACCGCGATTTCTCGAACTGGCGCGACCGATGGTGGCTGAAACTGGCACTTTCGCGCTTCCGCAAGCTGGCGCTGTGGTTGGATACGCGGGGCAGCCGGGCCCAGCGGTTGAAACCCAAGGACTGGTGGCAAAAGCTGGCCGGTGGGTAGGCCTTTGTCATTGACGCCACTGTGTCTTTTGGTGTCGCAAACGATCTTGCCATGTGCCGCCGTGCTGGCCAATGCTGCCAACCGATGGCCATGGCCACCCAAGCCCGGACGCTCTGACAGGACCATAAGAATATGCTGCACGAAACTCCCGGCCTGATCGAGGCCATCCGCGACCGCTTTGCCCATGTGGATGCCTGCCCGTTCCATGGCCCGCGTATCTTTTTCGAGAACGCAGGCGGCGCGCTGACATTGAAATCGGTGGCCGAGACTTCGGCCAAGTTCGCCGCTATCCCCGACAATCAGGGGCGCGACAACACCGCCAGCCACGCTCTGGTCGATATCATCAACACCGCCAAGTCCGATCTGGCCACCTTCATGAACGCCTCATCCGGGCAGTTCTTTGTCGGCGAAAGCGGTACCGAGCTGCTGTTCCGCATGATCCGCACCGCCTGCGTGAACGCGCCCAAGGGGACCAAAGTGGTGGGCAGTTCGATCGAACACCCCGCCAGCCGCAGCGCCGCGCGGCGTTGGGCCGGGATTGCCGGGCTTGATTACGTGAACGTGCCGCACAGCAACGAGACCGGCACCGTCAGCGCCGAGGACTACCGCGCTTATGTGACGCCGGACACCACGGTCGCCACCATCCTGCACGCCTCGCCCGTGACCGGCATGGGCATGGACGTGGCCGCCATCGCGCAGACGATCCGCGAGGTCGCGCCCAATTGTTTCATCATCGTCGACGGCATCCAACATGCCGCCCACGGCCAGCTCGATCTCGACAGCTACGGCGCCGACGGCTATGCGATCTCGCCCTACAAGGTGTTCTCGCGTCACGGATACGGGGTGGCCTGGATCTCGGACCGGCTGACAGCGCTGCCGCATGACATGCTGATCGACGCACCCGCGACTGGCTGGGAATTCGGCACCCGCGACACCGGTTCCTATGCCACCATGTCCGACGTGATCGCCTATTTCGACTGGCTGGGGGGCGAGGTGTCCGAAGCCACCGACCGTCGCGCCCGGATCGAGGCCGCAGGCCGCGCCATCCACGCCTATGAGACACATCTGACCGATGCCATGATCAACGGCACCGGCAACCTGCCCGGGCTGCGGGATATGGAGCATGTGACGATCCTGTCCGGCGCCGACAATCCAGCGCGCGAGGGGCTGGTCTCGATCACGGTCGACGGCATGGCCTCGGCCGACGTGGTGACCCGGCTGAACGAACAGGGCATCCGCACCCATACCCGCAAGGCGGATCACTACAGCGGCAACGTGCTGGACCCTTTGGGCCTGAGTGACTGCATCCGAATCTCACTGTGTCATTACAACACTGAGCATGAGGTGGCGCAGCTGCTGGCGGTGCTCAAAAACATCAGGGGTTAGATCCGGCGCATTTTCGCACTCGGAATTCGCCTACCCCCCTTGCAAGGCAGCGCAGGCTTGGCTAAATCCCGCAACAGGGGTGATTAGCTCAGTTGGTAGAGCGCTTCGTTTACACCGAAGATGTCGGGAGTTCGAGTCTCTCATCACCCACCATTCACGCAGCAAACCCTGTTGCTCGATCAGACCGGACCGGTTGGGTGGGGCTACCGCAGCTACGTGATGATCACACGCTTCGCTGACTGACCAGCAGTCTTTGCAGTACCTTTGCAAATGCCCGTGCCATAGTCTGTGTCTATCCAAAAGATTGATATTTTCCCAGGTCAAAAGCCCGCTTCGCGGCGCTATTTTCAGGTATCCGTTTCAAGGGGAGGCATGAGACATGGCCCGACGCGCCCGAGCATCCCGCGCTCGTCAAACCGCCTCTGCGGCTGTGCCCGCGTCGCCCTATATCCGGCGCACGCTGCCATTTTTTGACCCGCTAAACGAAGAACAACTGCAAAAGATCGAAGCGCAGGTAGACTGGTTTCTTGAGGATGTCGGCATTGCGTTCCGCGATGACCCGGTGGCGCTGGGCATCTGGCGCCAGGCGGGGGTCACTCCGGGGGGCGAGAATGGCGATCTGATCCGGGCCGATGCGCAGTGGATCCGCGACCTCTGCGCCAAGGCGCCCACGCAATTCACCCAGCTTGCCCGCAACCCAGATCGGTCCGTCGTGATCGGCGGCACCAATCAGGTCTTTGCGCCGGTCTATGGCGCTCCGTTCGTTCGCGATCTCGTGGGCGGGCGCCGCTATGCGCTCTTTGACGACTTCGAAAAGCTGGTCAAGCTGGCCTACATGCATCCCAACCTGCATCACACCGGGTTGGTGATTGCGGAGCCCACCGACATTCCGGTCTCCAAGCGTCATCTGGACATGGTGTTTGCCCATATGACGCTCAACGACAAACCCCATCTGGGCGCCATCACCGAGATGAGCCGAGCGCAGGACAGCGTCGATATGGCCGAGATCCTGCACGGGCGCGAGGTGATGGAGCAAAACTGCGTCATCATGGGCAACGTCAACACCAACTCTCCGCTGCTGGTAGACAAGGTGGTGACCGAGGCGATCCGGGTCTATTGCGGGCGTGGGCAGGGAATCATCGTGTCGCCCTTCATCCTGAGCGGCGCCATGGGGCCGGTTTCGACCGCGGCCTCGGTCGCGCAGGCGATGGCCGAGGCGATGATGTGCTGTGCCTTTGCCCAGATCGTGCGCCCCGGCGCGCCTTTTGTGCTGGGTAACTTCCTGTCCTCGATGTCGCTGAAATCCGGCGCCCCGACCTTCGGGATGCCGGAACCGGTGATGTCGAACTATGTCGTCGGGCAACTGGCCCGCCGCGTGGGCCTGCCGCTGCGCTGCGGCGGGTCGCTGACGGCCTCGAAAATCGAGGACGCGCAGGCCGCGTATGAAAGCGCCGACTCCATGCACTCGACCATGCTGGCCGGGGCCAATTTCGTGCTGCAATCGGCAGGCTGGCTTGAGGGAGGGCTGTGCGCCGGATTCGAGAAGCTGATCATGGATGCGGACCGGCTGGGCGCCTACCAGAAGGTTCTGGATCAGGGGTTGGATACCAGCGACGAGGCTTTCGCCAGCGATGCCTATGCCGAGGTTGCGCCCGGCGGGCATTTCCTGGGCAGCGCGCACACGATGCGTAACTACCAGACCGCATTTTACGAGCCGGAACTCAGCGACAGCGAGAATGTCGAAAGCTGGGAGGAGGGTGGCTCCAAAGACATGCGCCGCCGCGCGTATGAGCGCTGGAACGGGATGCTGGAACGCTATGAGGCGCCGCCTATCGACCCAGCCAAAAAGGAAGAGTTGGCGGCCTATGTGGCCCGCCGCAAAGAGGAAATTCCGGACGCCTGGTACTGAACGTCCAAACAAGATCAAGAGGAAGGCCGCATGTCCGACAATCTCGCGCAATCGACGCTCAACATTCAGAAAGACGACAGCAGCCGCAACAAAGCGCTGCCTTCCCATGCGAAGGTCGTGGTTATCGGCGGCGGCGTTGTCGGGTGTTCGATCCTGTTTCATCTGGCCAAATTCGGATGGAAGGATGTGCTGCTGCTCGAGCGTGATGAGCTGACATCCGGTAGCTCGTGGCACGCGGCGGGGCAGATCCACACTATCAGCTCGGACCCGAATATCAGCCGCCTGCAGAGCTATACCATCTCTCTCTACAAGGAGATCGAGGAGCTTTCCGGCCAATCCGTGGGCCTGCACATGACTGGCGGCTTCTATCTGGCGTCAAACAAAACATGGTACGATTATCTAAAACGCGAACGCTCCAAGGCGCGCTACATGGGCCTGCATCAGGAATGGATCAGCCCCAAGGAGGTGGCCGAGCGGCACCCGCTGATCGATCCGAAACACTACTATGCCGCGCTGTGGGACGATCAGGATGGCGACCTGGACCCGTCGGGCACCACCTACGCCTTTGCCAAGGCCGCACGCCATTACGGGGCTCAGTATTTCACCCATACGCCGGCCACCGCGACCACCCAGCGTCCGGACGGTAGCTGGGATGTCACTACCCCGCGCGGAACGATCAATGCCGAGATCGTCGTGAACTGCGGCGGCCTGTGGGCGCGGGAAGTCGGTCACATGGGCGGGCTGAACATCCCCGTGCAGCCGATGGAGCATCACTATCTGATCACCGAGCGCATTGACGAGATCGCCAATGCGGGCCGCCGCCTGCCCTGCGGCATCGATTATGAGGCCAATATCTATTTCCGGCAGGAACGCGACGGGATGCTGCTGGGCACCTATGAACCGATCGGCACACCGTGGAAAGTGGACGGCACGCCGATGGATTTCGGCCATGAATTGCTGCAACCCAATCTGGACAACATCGCGGACCGGCTCGAGATGGCTTTTGAACGTGTGCCCGCGCTGGCCAATGCGGGCATCAAGGATGCGATCAACGGGCCCTTCACCTTTGGTCCCGACGGCAACCCGATGATCGGTCCGGTTCCCGGGATGACGAATTACTGGTGTGCCGTGGGCGTCATGGCCGGCTTCTGCCAGGGCGGCGGCGTGGGTCTGACCATGGCCGAGTGGATGATCGACGGTGAGCCCTCGATCGACGTCTGGGCCATGGATGTAGCCCGGTTCGGCAACTGGGCCTCACCCGACTGGGGCACAGTGAAATCGACCGAGAATTACGAGCGCCGCTTCGTGATGACCTTCCCGAACGAGACCCTGCCCAAAGGCCGCAAGCAGCAGACCACCGCGCTCTATGACCGGCTGACCGCCAAGGGCGCGCGGATGGGGCAATCTTTCGGCCTGGAACATGTATTGTGGTTCGCTGATGAACCCTCGGATGCGTGGGAGGACTCGACATTCGAGCGCAACCGTTCGTTTGGCTACGTGGCGCGTGAATGCAAAGCGGTGCGCGAGGCGGTGGGCGGGATCGAACTCGCCAACTTTGCCAAGCATGAGATCAAGGGCCCCGACGCGCGCGCGTGGTTGGACCGGACCATGGCCGGCTACATCCCGAAACCGGGCCGCATCACTCTGACGCCGATGCTGACGGAGAAAGGCCGCCTTTATGGCGATCTGACCGTAGCCTGCCTGGGGGAGAAACATTTCATGCTGTTCGGCTCGGGCGCGATGCAGGATGCGCACAGCCGCTTCTTTGCCCGCACCCTGCCCCAGGGTGTCAGCCACCAGAATCAGACCGGCGATTGGCATGGCATCGGCATCGCGGGCCCGAACTCCCGCGGGCTGTTGCAGCGCATCACCCGCGACGATGTCAGCGCAGAGGCGTTCAAGTTCCGCGACACCCGCCAGACCTATGTGGGTGGCGTGCCGGTGATCCTGAACCGGATCAGCTTTTCGGGCGAACTGGGCTATGAAATCTACTGTCGCCCGCAATACCTGATCCGCCTTTCCGAAGCGATCGAAGAGGCCGGGGCCGATCTGGGATACCGCTGGTACGGCAACCGCGCGCTGATGTCGCTGCGGCTGGAAAAGGCCTGGGGTGCGTGGGGTCTCGAGTTCCGCCCGGACTTCAACGCGGTGGAATCCGGCATGGACGCCTTCATCAACTGGAACAAGGAATTCACCGGCAAGGCTGCCACGCAACGGGCCAAGGACGAGGGCCCAGCCCGCAAGCTGATCACGCTAGTCATCGATACCGAGATCGACGTGACGCTGGACGAGGCAGTGATGAAGGACGGCGCGGCCATCGGATATATCACCTCGGGCGGCTACGCGCATCACGTGGGCAAGTCCATGGCGATGGCCTATGTTGCAGCCGAACACGCCACGGCAGGTGCGCAGGTACAGGTCGAGATTTTGGGTGAACTGTGCAACGCCGAAGTACAAGGCGCACCGGTCTACGACGCCGAAGGCATGCGTATGCGGGCCTGACCCCGGCGTCCGGCATTTGAAGGTGAAACGGGGGTATGGAAGACCCCCGGTTCCCTGAAACACCTTTTTTTGTTATTCTCCTCCAATTAAAGCTCAGTTTATTTTTTTGGAGTGCATTGAATGCGAGTGTACGAATCGGTCGTTGCCGCGCTCGAATCTATTGGTGTAGACGCTGCCTACGGCGGAGCGGGGGAAAATGCCGCTGGGCTGATGCTGGCACTGGACGCCTCGGAAAAAATCAGACCCGTAATCGCAAAAAATGAACAAGGCGCGGCCTTCATGGCCTGCGGCCACGCCATGTTTACCAATAAGCTGGGCGTGTGTTTTGCCACCGCGGGGCCGGGGGCGTTCAACCTGATTTCGGGCATGTGCGTGGCGCTCACCGACAGCTACCCTCTGTTGGCAATTAGCGGCTACTCGACCGTTGCCTGGCAGGGACGCGGCGGGCTGAACGAAACCTCGGGGCTGGCCCGAACGCCCGATTCCAGAATGATGTTTCGCGCGGTCACCAAAAAGGACCCGGCCACCGGCGAACCGGCCGATTTTCTGGTCACCGACCCGGACGACCTGATCGATACTCTGCAAAAGGCTATCAACGTCGCCTTCGAAGGACGGCCCGGACCGGTCCATGTGGCCGTGGCCGAGGATATCACCGACCCGAAAATCGAGGTGACGAACTTTCGGCCTTTGCAATTGCCCGAAACCGGTGTGATGCCCGACGCGGCAGAGCTGGACCGGGCGGCAGAATGCCTGACCGAGGCCATCGGAGCAGGTAAGACAATTGTCATGCTGGCGGGCTTTGGCGCGATCCGGGCCGGGGCCAACGAGCTTACCCGGACATTCATCGAACGGTTCCAGATCCCGCTGATCACGACGATGGACGGCAAAGGGGTCGTGGCCGAGGAAAACCCTTTGGCTATAGGGCTTTATTGTGATTCCGGGCACAAAGCAGCGTGGGAGTTGTTTTCGGATGCCGACGTGGTTCTCGCCGTCGGCAATTCCTTTGCCCAGCATGCCACGTTTGACTTTCACGATGGCCTCTTCGACGGCAAGACACTGATCCACGTCAACATCGACGCCGGTGAATTCGACAAGTTCTACAAGGCAGATCATGTGATTCTGGGCGATGCGAAACATGCCCTGCAGGGTCTTCTTGACCGTATGGACGCGCAGGTCGGCCCGGTGCCGGAACGTGACTATCGCCCCAAGGATTACGACGAGCGCTTCATCATTTCTCCACAAAAGAAACTGCATCCGGGCGAGATGGTGCAGAAGATCTCTCAGATGCTGCCTCCGGGCGGGATCGTTCTGACGGATGCCGGGGCGCATGCGGCCTGGACCGGGTATTATCTGGAGCTGAAAGAGGGTCAGAATTTCCGCAAACCCGGCACCTATGGGCCCATGGGGATCGGTGTCTGTGGCGCGATCGGGGCAAAGCTTGCCGAACCGCACCGGCCGGTCGTGGCCGCTGTTGGGGACGGTTCTTATCTGATGACCGGGTTCGAGCTGATGACGGCGGTGCAATACGACATTCCGGTCATCTGGGTGATCTTCAACGACCGGGAATTCAAGCTGATCAAGCTCTATCAGCTGTCCGCGTTTTTTGAGACCGGTCTGGCCGAGTTCGACAACCCGGATTACGCCGCCTATGCCCGCGCCTGCGGGGCCGAGGGGCACACTGTGGACCGGCTGGAAGACTTTGAAGAAGCGTTCCGCACCGCGCTCGCATGCGGAAAGCCCACATTGATTGACGCGCGAATTACACGTCTGGCGCTGCCCAACTACTCACCGCACCCCGAAGGGATTCTGGCGGCGGTGTGGTCCGGTGTGCGTGAGCGATTTGGATTGTGAAATGGAGGCCACCATGGACGGCAGCTCTGAAACACTACCGAAGTGGCATGAGGTCTACGTAGGCGGCACGCCCGCAGCCGAGCTTGAAGAAACCAAAGAGTTGGCCCAGATGATGATGGCCGCGCAGCTCAAATCGCAGGCCGCGGCGGGTACCCGCGCCGTCGATCGCGCGTTTCACACCAAATCCATTGCCGCGTTCAAAGGGGCGGAACTGCGTTTCGCCGACGATCTGCCCATGGATTTGCAGGTTGGTTTTGCCCAGCCCGGCGCTCGGTATCCGGCGACGGTCCGGTTTTCCAACGCGTCGTCGCAGACTCAATCGGATGAGGAAAAGGACCTGCGTGGTCTGGCGGTGCGGGTCTTTGAGGACGAGAGCCTCGGTCACGACCTGCTGGCCACTAATTTCCCGGTTCCACATGCCCGCAACGCCCGCCAGTTCGTCGTGTTCGCGCACGCGCTGGCAGGCGGGCGGATTTCCAGGGTGTTTGGCCTGGTCCGGCTGTGCTTTCTGCTTGGGTTTTCCGAAACCCTGCGCATGGTCAAAAACGTCCGCACTGCGCTGCGGCTATGCGACAGTGTTGCGGTGGAAAGCTACTGGAGCCGAGGTGCGATTGCCTGGGGCCCGCAGGCGGTTCGCTATACCTTCAAACCCGCGCCCGGCACGCCGGGGGTACAGGGCACGTTTGCCGGTCCGACCCGTTTGTCGGCAGAATACGCCGCGCGGCAGGCAGCGGGTGATCTGACGTTTAACCTGTTCGTGCAGCGGTTCGTATCCGAAAGCCAGACCCCCATCGAAGATGCCGCACATGAGTGGGACGAACGGGTCAGCTCGCCGGTCAAGGTCGCGGAACTGATTCTGCCGAAACGGGACCTGTCCACGCCCGAGGCGCTTGCCGAGGCGCTTGAGATCGACCGCATGGGCTTTAACCCGTGGAACACGACCGAGGAATTCCGGCCGCTGGGCAATCTGAACCGCGCGCGCAAGGCGGCATATGACGCATCGGCAGCGCATCGGCAGGGCCTGCGGTTCAAGTCCCCGCCGCCGCCGATTCAGAACCGGATTTTCGGAACCGGCGCACGCGCGATCCTGCGCGCGGTCAACCGGCGGGTGCCATGGCACAAGATACCGTTCCTGCTGGTCCAGCTGCTCAATCTGGACGCGCTGCGGCATGATCTGCGGCAGAAAAGCCTGATGGATACGGATCCCGAGGAAACCGTACCCACCGCGCGCGCCGTTCCCGAAGACCCCACGCCGCAACAGCGGATGTATCGCACCCATGACGGCAGCTACAATGACCTGTCCGATCCCAAAATGGGTGCGGTGGGCGCCACGTTCGGGCGCAACATGCCCGCACAGGTGCAACCCAACGGCAGCCCGAATCCAATCGTCGTGGCGCGCAAGTTGATGGATCGGCAGGCATTCATTCCTGCCAAGATCCTGAATGTGCTGGCCGCCTCATGGATTCAGTTTCAGGTGCACGATTGGGTGGCCCATGAACGGCGCAAGCTGGGCGAGAAAGACGACGTGGTGTCGATCCCGGACGGTTATCCCGACTGGCAGAACGAAACGGGCGGCGACCCCGAACGCGAAATGCGCATTGCGGGCAACGTTCCGAAAGACGGCGCAAACGACCCGTTCCTGTTCGCCAACGAAAACTCGCACTGGTGGGATGGGTCGCAGGTTTATGGCGTCAATTCCAAAGCAGCGATGGAGCTGCGTGATGGGCCAAAGCTCCGATTGGATACATTCAAGGACGGGGACTACCTGCCCGAGAACGTCCATGGGTTCGAAGTGACCGGTTTCAACGAAAGCTGGTGGCTGGGCCTGTCGACCCTGCACACATTGTTCGCGCGCGAGCACAACGTGATCTGCGATGCGCTGATGAAGGAATACCCCACGATGGATGAGGAGCGCGTGTACCAGACCGCGCGCCTGATTGTCTCCGCCCTCATCGCCAAAATTCACACTGTTGAGTGGACGCCCGCCGTACTGGGCACCGAAGCGCTGGATATCGGCATGAAGACCAACTGGTACGGTCCTCCGAAATCCTGGCTGACCCGGCTGGGCATCTGGCTGACCGACACGCACGCGCTCAAGGGCATTCCCGAAACCCAGCCCGACCACCACACCGCGCGCTACTCGCTGACTGAGGAGTTTGCCACCGTCTACCGGATGCACCCGCTGATCCCGGACGACTACATCTTTTATGACTTTAAAACCGGCAAGGAAAAGGCGCGGCGCGGGTTCCTTGAAATCCAGGGCGCCCAGACCGACGAACAGTTGCGGACGCTGGGCCTGCGCGATTGCCTTTATTCGCAGGGTATTGCGCATCCGGGCGCGATCACGCTGCACAATTTCCCGAAATCCCTGCAAAACCTCGAACGCGATGGCGAGCTGATCGACCTTTCGGTTGTCGATATCGTGCGCACCCGCGCCCGCCGGGTGCCGCGCTACAACGAATTCCGCAAGGGCCTGCACATGCCGCCGGTAACGAAGTGGGAGGATCTGACCGCGAGCCCTGAAACCAACCGCATCCTCAAGGAACTCTATGGCGACATCGACAAGGTCGATACGGTGATCGGTCTGCTGGGCGAGACGCCGCCTGACGGTTTCGGGTTCTCGGACACGGCCTTTCGGGTGTTTATCCTGATGGCGTCGCGGCGCTTGCAATCGGACCGCTTCCTAACCACGGATTTCCGGCCCGAGATCTACACCCAGCTGGGTATGGACTGGATTGCCCGGAACGGCATGAAGTCGCTGTTGTTGCGCCACTTCCCTGAATTCGCTCCGGTTTTGCCCAAGAATGCGACCGCCTTTGCGCCCTGGTCCATGGTTTCGGGGGGATAAGAGATGACAAAGAAAGGACTGGCCTCTTTTCTGGACGCGCCGCTGGCCCGAACCCTCTGGAACCGGCGCACCAAGCGCGTGAGCCGGGGCTCGAACGTAGTGGCGGGCTCGCTGAGCTGGCAATCGCGAAACGAGCCTTCGCCGCTTTCTCCGTTGCAAGAGGCGATCCTGATCGCGGCCACGGGCGCTTCGGGCATGACCATGCCGGACCGGCCATTGTTCGACGACGAAAGTGGCGATCCCATCATGTCCAAACCAAATCTGGTAATGGAGGGACGTACTGCGGGCAGTCCGGACAACGCGCAGGGCACCCATTTCTTCATGATCAACGACAGCGGCACCTATTTCCTGCGCCGGCTTGATCCGATGGAGGGCGGAACCGAGAACTGGACGCCCGACGTGCTGCTCGACCGCGCCGAGCAGGCCAAGGTGCGGATACTGGACCGGCGCATCGACGTGCCGGGCGACATGCGCGATTTCCCGGCCTATCTGGATTCGAACCGGTTCCTGTCGAACACGCCCGGCTCGACCATCTTCTTTCCCGTTGTCGACCTGTCATACCAATATATCAACGCGCTGATGTATCTGCTGACCCAGCCCGACAAGGCGCGGCCGGTGATTGTGGATGACCGCAACTTCTATCAGCCGGCCGGGGTGAAGAAGTGGATCAAGAGCGGCTTTCTGAACCCCGACATCAAGATCCCGCTTGGCGCATTGGGCCAGATGCGCACGCAGATCGAGGCGGATTTGCTGGTTCAGAACCTGTTTCTGGTGACCGAGGCGCTGGGGCTGGGTGGGTGGATCCACGCAGCGATTTCGCCACCGGTAATCATGGGGGATCCCAAATTCAGTGACCGGTACGGCACGATGCTGAGCTTTGACTATGTGACGCCGAAGTGGCGCATCATGGATCTGCTGCGATGGCACACCTTGCCGATTGCCGCAGCGAAACATCTACGCGCGCACGCGGTTGGCCTGCGCCATCTCGGTGAACACCTGATCAAGGGCAAATGCCCGCCTTACTATCCGACGATGTCCGACGCGGTCGATGCCGTCATTGCCGGCAAATTCGGGCCGGGCGGCATCTACAAGGACAAGGCCCTGTTCGAACGGATCTACAAGGGCGATTTCGGCGACAAATACCTGGACGAAGCCGGCGAATACGAGCAGGACGTGATTAACTGCGCCCGCGACATCTGCACATATATCCACAAGGTCCACGGGCGGTTCCCTGCCCATTGCGAGGCCATTCACGCGCCGGGCATCTGGCTACAGACCCACCGGGTCGAAAACGAGTATTACGACACGTTCTTCGACAACGGCCTGACCGCAGCGCAGCGGGCGCATGACCAGACTTGGAGTTCTTGACCAGCAGGGCACGTCACGGTGAGGGCGCCTAAGACATCAACTCATCGGCGGATGCCCAAGTCGCCGGACGGATGAGCCGCTATTTGCGCTCGTCCACCTCGACCGGCTCCGCTCCGGCTTCGATTATCTCGGCGGCAATGGGTTCCGCCTCTTCGACAATCTCTTCCGCATCCTCGGCCACCGGGTCCTCATCCGACTGATCCTCAAGCGCACCAACGATCAGAGGCAGCATATGCACACCGGTTGCGGATGCGATTTCGGGCGTTTGCGGCGTCTCCCAGCTCAAAGTGTCGAAACTGTTGCAGTTCTGGCAGACAGGCGCCCATTCCGCATGGATGTCGTGGCAATTGCCGCACACCCATTGCGGCCCGCGCGGCGCGTTCAGCGCCTTGGCCAGCCAGCCCTGCACAACCGCGTCTGACGATCCCTCGCCCCGCTCGATGGCCGCCATCAGCGTATAGGCGCGGGCATCAGCCTGTTTCTCGACCATATCGCCCAGCGCGCGGCGGGCTTCGGGAAAATCCTCGGCCACGATGTTGAGCTCGGCCAGGATCAGGCGTGTTTCGGGATTCTCGGGATGTATCCGCGTCAGTGCCGTGAACCGTTTGATCCGGTCGGTCGGGGTTTCATCCGGCACGATCTCGGCAAAGGCATGGGCCAGATCGGGGTGCGGCTGAGCGTTCCAGGCCTTTTTCAGGATCTTTGTTGCGTAGCGCGGCTTGCCCTTGGCGATATGTGCACGCGCGGCCATGGCGGCGGCGGGCACCAGATCGGGGGAGAGGCGGTTGGCCTCGATGGCGCGCTCCTGCTGTTCGATACTTGCGTCCTCGTCCAGAATACCCTTGGCCTCAGACAGCGCCAGAACCGCATCGCGGCGTTTATAGACATCGCGCGGCAGACTGCCGGATTTCAGCTTAGCGGTCAGGGTCGACCGTGCCCCGGCCCAGTCCTGCGCCTTGGTCTGCAGATTCAGCAGCACATTTTGCGTCTCTTCATGGCGCGGTTTGATCTGCAGCGCCTTCTCGGCCAGCTTGCGCGCGGTGTCGTCGTCACCTTCAGCCAGCTTCTGCTTCATGATCCCGCGCACGCCGACAAAACGGGTGGACTGATCGGTCACGAGTTTCTTGTAGGTCTCGGCGGCCTTGGCGGTGTCGCCGGTCATCTCGGCAGCCTGCGCCACCAGCAGGTTGGTCAGCTCGGGCTTGTTCAGCAGCTTTTCCGCCTTGGTGGCGCGGGCCATGGCCACGCGCCCCTCGCCCGAGGCCAGCGCCATCAGCCCGTCGGCCAACGCCTGATAGCCGCGCCGCTCACGCCCTCGGTCAAAGTACCGCGACAGCGCGGTTTCGTCGCCGTTGAGGAATTTCAGCGTCGCGATCAGCAGGGTCAGCAGCTTGAAGAACAGCCACACCGCAACGACCAGCATCACAAAGGCGATCACCGATTGCAGCGGCCCCAGCGTGTATTCGATGCCCGCGACGGTGATCTGCACGCCGCCGCTTGTCTCCATCAGGAACCCGGCGCCCAGCGCCAGCAGGCCGATAATCGCAACAAATACAAGGATCTTAAGCAGTGACCACAGCATGGCAGGTCCTTCAGTTCGAGTTCAGGCTTTGGGCAAGCGCATCTGCGGCTGCAATGGCCGCCTGGCGGGTGCGGGCAACACTGACCCAGTCGGCCAGCGCGGCCTGCGCCGCTTCGGGCAGCGCATCGAGTTCTTCAAGGGTTTTGGACAAATCGCCAGCGGTCAGGGCCGCCTCGGCACGTGACAAAACCGCGTCGGGGTCATCACCCTCGCGCGCGGTTACCGAACGGGCGCCGGTCTGCCGTTGCACAAAGGCCAAAAGACCGGTTCCCTTGTCGGCCTCGCGCGCATCGGCCAGAGCAGTGCGGGCGGCGGGCGCATAACCGTCGCGCAAGGCGGCAATGGTCACCACCCCTTCGGCCGCCGGGGCGGTCAGCGTGTCCGGCATCTCAACACCACCGGCCTTGAGTTCGTCCACCAGCGCTACATAAGGCGCGCCGGCATCGAGCTGACCGCGCAGCCGTGCGGCGGTAGCCCGATTTGCAGCGGCCCGAGCATCGGCTGCGGCCTTGGCCTCAAGCTCGCGGGCATCTGCGATCATCTTCTCGACCTCAGCCCGCTGGGTTGCCAGCGACTCGCGCAGCCGAGCCAGCTCCTGCTCATAAGCGGCCACGGCCTCGGGTGAGGCGCCTTCGGTGACCGGACGTTTTTCCAGCTCGGTCAGCCGCCCTTCAAGCGGTTCGACGATCGTCGCCAGCGTGCTGACGCTGGATCTGATCATTTCGAGGTCATCCGCAACAGGGGCGATCTGGCCAGTGAGTTCTGACATCTGGGTGTTCAGGGCCGAAACATCAGGAACTTCAATCCCGGAGACCGTGTCACTGAGTTTCGAAAGCGTGTCAGACTGTTGGGCCAGTGTGGCCTCAAGCTCGGCAACGGCTGCGGCGTCGCCGGTTCTCAGGCTGGGTGGCAGAATGGGATCAATCACCTCGGTGCGCCCGGCGATGAAACCCAGCACCGCCGCGATCACCCCGCCGATCAGCGCCTGGGCAAAGCCGCCGCGCTTTTCGACCGTGCGCTCGACGATTTTTTCCTCGACCACGGGCGCAGGGGCGGCTTCGGCTTCGGCTTCGGCTTCGGCTTCGGCTTCGGCTTCGGCTTCGGCTTCGGCTTCGGCTTCGGCTTCGGCTTCGGAAGTCAGATCATCCGACGGGTCCGCACCGTCAAGGGCCGCTTCATCACCCTCAGGCCGGTCCTGTTCGGCCTGCTCATCTTGCACCGCATCCGGCTTGGGGTTGGCGTCTGGTTCCAGATCCGTGTCTTTCTTGTCAGCCACCGTCATTTTCCCTTTGATTCTGAAAAAGCCTAAATGCGAGACCCGATCAGGTTAATCCGCGTCCTGCGCGCCCTCAACCCGCATGGCTTGCCTCACAAGCTTTTCAACCGATACCCGCATCGCGTCAGCCTCGGGCCGTTTTGCGACTTTGAGGCGCTGGAAGGTCAAGGTTTCAAGGGGTTTTGCAACCACCTCACTCATCGCAACTAACCACAGCGGCGCGGGTCCGGTCCATAAGTCGGCAAATTGTCGCGCGGTACGCGGAGAGAACAGGGGCGCGATCACAGGGCGGTTTCCGGCCTGCGCGGCCTGCGCTTCCGCAGTAAACGGCAAAAGTTGCTGGTCGTAGATCGCCTGCTCCTGCACGCGTAACCCCGACTGCGTCAGCCGCTCGGCCACGTCGCCGCGCGTGTGCTCTCCCCGCAGATGCATCAGGGGGCTTTCCGGGCGCCGGTGTAGCAGGGTGGCGATCAGCTCCTCGGCGCTTTCACCCGCCATCTCCGCCGCCCACCCGGCCTGTTGCGCCGCCGTCGTGGTTGCTTGTCCGACACAATACGCAGGCAGGGACCGGTCCCCGGTCCGGTGCGCGGCGACGGTGACGCCGTTGATCGAGGTAAAGATCAGCCCACGCATCCCGTCCAGATCAATCGCAACATCGCGGGGACGGACGTCCAGAAGCGGGGAGTAGATCGGGGTCAGACGGTCACGCAGCTCGGGCGAAAGCTGTGCCACGAACCTCTCCGAGGCAGCGCGGGGGCGGGTCATCAACAAAATCATGCAGGTGATGCCTCGGCCCCTGGGGTTGCTTGCGTGATTGTTTACAGGCGCGCAGGGTGATACCCCGCTCACAGACCATGATGCAACGGTTCGGGCCAATGGCGCAAACACTTACGATCCTTGGGCTGGAGAGCAGCTGTGACGACACGGCGGCGGCGGTGGTGCGCCAGACGGGCGACAGGCAGGCGCAGGTGCTGTCCTCAGTCGTGTTCGGCCAGACCGAACTGCACAGCGCTTATGGCGGTGTGGTGCCCGAGATCGCGGCGCGCGCGCATGCGGAAAAGCTGGATCTCTGCGTGGTGCAGGCCTTGGACGAGGCGGGGCTGGGTTTGCAGGATCTTGACGCCATCGCCGTGACCGCCGGACCGGGGCTGATCGGTGGGGTGATGTCAGGCGTGATGTGCGCCAAGGGGTTGAGTGCCGCGACCGGTTTGCCCCTGATCGGCGTGAACCACTTAGCGGGTCACGCGCTGACCCCGCGCCTGACTGACGGGATCGCATTTCCCTATCTGATGCTGCTGGTGTCGGGCGGGCATTGCCAATACCTGATCGCGCACGGACCCGAGGCCTTTACCCGTCTCGGCGGCACCATCGACGATGCCCCGGGCGAGGCCTTCGACAAGACCGCCCGCCTGTTGGGCTTGCCACAGCCCGGCGGCCCCTCAGTCGAGGCGGAGTCACAGGGCGGTGACCCCAAGCGGTTCCGCTTTCCCCGCCCGCTGCTGGACCGGCCCGATTGCAATCTGTCTTTCTCGGGCCTCAAGACCGCATTGATGCGGATGCGGGACCAGATCGTTGCCGAAAAGGGCGGGCTGACCCGTCGGGACCGCGCCGATCTGTGCGCCGGGTTTCAGCAGGCGGTGGTGGATACACTGACCGAGAAAACCCGCCGGGCGCTGCAGCTTTATATGACCGAAAGCCCATCCGAGCCCGTTGTAGCCGTGGCCGGAGGTGTGGCGGCGAATACTGCGATTCGGACCGCGTTAGAGACTGTATGTGCCAATCAGGGCGCCCGATTTATTGCGCCTCCGCTGGAGCTGTGCACCGATAACGCCGCCATGATCGCCTATGCGGGGCTCGAACGGTTCCGCATCGGCGCACGCGACGGGCTTGACCTAACCGCCCGGCCCCGATGGCCGCTGGATCAAAGCAGCCCGTCGATGCTGGGCAGCGGCAAGAAAGGGGCCAAGGCATGAGCGTCGCGGTGATCGGCTCGGGCGCGTTCGGCACCGCGCTCGCGATTTCGCTGGCGGGGAACGGGCCGGTTACGCTTTGGTCGCGCTCGGCGGAGCAGGCGCGGGCCATGTGCGACAGGCGCGAGAACGCCCAGCGCTTGCCGGGTGTCCGCCTGCCCGACGCGCTGCGCGTGACGGCGGACCTTTCCGAGACCGAAGCCAGCGAGACCCTCCTGCTGGCCATCCCGATGCAAAAGCTGCGCGGCGCGCTGACGGAACATGCCGACGCGCTGGCAGGCCGCACGCTGGTCGCCTGCTGCAAGGGCATCGAATTGAAGACCGGGCTGGGACCGGTGGCCGTGATCTCCGAGAGTCTGCCCGACGCCCGCCCTGCCCTACTGACCGGCCCCAGCTTTGCCCATGACATCGCACGCGGCCTGCCCACCGCCCTGACGCTGGCCTGCGCCGATGCCGATCTGAGCGCGACACTACAGGCCGAGCTGACCACCGCAAACCTGCGCCTCTATCGCACCACCGATACCTTCGGAGCCGAGTTTGGCGGTGCGCTGAAGAACGTCATGGCCATCGCCTGCGGTGCGGTGATCGGCGCTGGCCTTGGCGACAGCGCCCGCGCCGCGCTGATGACACGGGGCTATGCCGAGATGCAGCGCATGGCGCTGGCCCTCGGCGCCCGGCCCGAGACACTGGCGGGGCTGAGCGGGTTCGGCGATCTGGCGCTGACCTGCACCTCGGACCAGTCGCGCAACTACCGGCTGGGTCTGTCCATCGGGCGGGGCGAGACGTTTGACCCGACCATCACGGTCGAGGGCGCCGCCACCGCCCGCGCCGTGGCCACCAAGGCAAAAGGAATGGGGCTCGACATGCCGATCACGGATTGTGTCACAGGCCTGGTGAACCAGAGCTTGACCCTGACCGATGCCATGGCTCAACTGCTGGCACGACCACTGAAGGAGGAATGACATGCTGATCGCCCTGATCGCCCGCGACAAGGACGGCGCGCTGCAGACCCGTCTGGACAATCGCGCCGCGCATCTGGCCTATATCGATGAGACCGGCGTGGTTTCGCAGGCGGGCCCCCTGCTGGACGGCGATCAGATGATCGGTTCTCTGGTCATTCTGGATGTCGAAGATCCGGCCGCGGCGCGAGATTGGGCCGACAACGACCCCTACGCCAAGGCCGGGCTGTTTCAGTCGGTCGAACTGATCCCATGGAAAAAGGTGATCTGACAATGGCTTATTGGCTTTTCAAATCCGAACCCTCAACCTGGAGCTGGGACCAGCAGGTCGCCAAAGGCGAGGCGGGCGAAGAGTGGGACGGCGTGCGTAACTATCAGGCCCGCAACCACATGCGGAACATGAAACTGGGCGACCGTGGGTTCTTTTACCACTCGCAAAAAGACAAGGCGATCGTCGGCATTGTCGAGGTTTGCGCCGAGTCGCATCACGACAGCACCACGGATGACGAACGCTGGGATTGCGTGGACATCAAGGCGATACGGCCCTTCGAGACTCCGGTGACACTGGATCAGATCAAGGCGGATGAGCGTCTGTCCGAGATGGTGCTGGTCAAAAGCTCGCGCCTGTCGGTGCAGCCGGTGCGCGAGGACGAGTGGCGCATGATCTGTGCTATGGGGCAGACAAACCCGGACTGATCGGGCATCCTTCGCCCATAACCAACCAACAGGCGAGGAAGCATGGAATTTCTGAACGTTCTGGTGGCCGCCATC
The DNA here is from genome assembly GCF_013031405.1 of Ruegeria sp. HKCCD8929. Classification (GTDB taxonomy): domain Bacteria; phylum Pseudomonadota; class Alphaproteobacteria; order Rhodobacterales; family Rhodobacteraceae; genus Ruegeria. The sequence goes on from NZ_WPZY01000004.1 coordinate 178,217, forward strand.
GGCGCATTTGCGCTCGGCTCGGTCTGGTACATGGTGCTGAGCGAACAGTGGATCGCGGCCTCGGGCGTGCGCTGCGGCCCGGATGGCAAACCCGAAGGTGGCATGAAGCCGTCGATCTTCGCGATGAGCTTTGCGCTGCAACTGGTCGTCGCCGGCATGATGCGGCACACGTTCGCCCTGTCCGGCATCGACGGCATCGGCAAGGGACTTGTTGCGGGGCTGGGCGTGGGGCTGTTCTTCATCACACCCTGGATCGGGATCAACAACCTTTACAGCATGCGCCCGGCCAAGCTGACGCTGATCGACGGCGGATACGCCACGCTGGCCTGCGGCATCATGGGTCTGATCCTGACCCTGTTCTGAGGCTCGCACACAAGAAAACGGGAAGGTTCCGACGATGCAGAACCTTCCCCACCCCGCGTGCTCCCTACGCACCACACGCGATTTGATCTCATAGGTTCTGACCGTCCTGGTCATGTCTCAGGTATAGGTGATCCGCACCCGCGAACGCAAACCCAAAGCCCTGAAGAATAGCCTAAAATTCAAAACGCCCGAGCCATTGGCGGGCGTTTGAGGTGTTTTCCAATGCAGCCTTATCCGTAGACGGATTCTTTGCCGAAATGCGTGGCCAGCAGGTAGTAAACAACGGCACGGTATTTGTTGCGCTCGGATTTTCCGTAGGTTTCAATCGCCTTGTTGATACCGTCCATCAGCTCGGGCCCGTCGCTGAGGCCGAGTTTCTTGATCAGGAAGTTGTTCTTGACCGTCTCCAGCTCGCTCTCCTGGCTGGCGGCCACGGTTGAAGCATCCGCGTCATAGATCGCCGGGCCGCAGCCAATGGTCACCTTGGTCAGCAGGTCCATATCGGGGGTCACCCCGCATTTGTTTTTCAGATCGTCGGCATATTGGGCGATCAGGTCGTCGCGTTTTCCCATAGTAAAACTCCCGGTGTTGGTGTCGGCCCCATCTGGCCTGGGCGGAAGGTAGTAACAAATGCGATGGTCCGAACAGGAAAAGATTCCGCCGGTTTTCCCCCTATTCTTGCGCATCCCACATCCGCAAGATCGCGCCGAAGGTTTCATGAGAAGGAGAACACCATGGGTCTTTTCGATTTTTTCCGCGGTGGAAAGAAGCTTGAGAACGATGGCGAGACCACGGCACCGACTGCTGCCGTGCTGCAGCAGGAAGTGGCGGATCTTGGCCTGACGGCCGAAAGCGTGAGCTTTGAGGTGAATGGCGACAAGGTCAAGGTCAGCGGCGACGTGGATCAGGAGACCAAGGAAAAGATCATCCTTGCGGTGGGCAATGTCGAAGGTGTCGCGCAGGTCGAGAAAGAATTGGGCGGGCAAGACCCGGTGTTCTACACCGTCGCAAAGGGCGACAGCCTGTGGAAGATCTCGGAAAAGACGCTGGGCAACGGCGCCCGCTATCAAGAGATATTTGAGGCCAACAAGCCGATGCTGTCCGATCCTGACAAGATCTACCCCGGACAGGTGCTGCGCATACCCGCCTGAGACAAGAAAGGCCCCCGCTTTGGCGGGGGTTTTCCGCGCGAAAAGGCAAGGCAACATGCCCAGGTTGAAATCGGGCGTCTCTTTGTTTAACATTAATGTTAAATTATAGGAGGCGCCCGATGCCCGTGACATTGCCAAACGAATCCCCCGAATACCGCGCGGCCCGCGCAAAACTGCTTGAGGCTGAAACCGCCCTGCGCGCCCAGGCCGAAGAGGTCGCGGCCCTGCGCCGCACATTGCCGCGCGGCGGCGCGCTACCGCAGGACTATGCGTTCCGCCATCCCGATGGCAGCGCCGCGCAACTATCCAGCCTGTTCGGCGACCATGACACGCTGGCGATCTATTCGCTGATGTACGGACCGGATGCCAAGGCGGCCTGCCCCATGTGCTCGGCCTTCCTCGACGGGCTGAGTGGACAGGTCAAACACATCACCCAACGAATTGCACTGGCCGTGGTTGCGCAGAGCGTGCCGGGACGCCTCGCCGCTCTGCAACGGGACATGGGCTGGCAGAACCTGCCGCTCTATTCGGCACATGGCACCAGCTATCAGCGCGACTATCTGGCCGAGAGCGAAGGCGGCGATCAACTGCCCATCCTCAACATCTTCACCCGCGACGGGGACGGCATTCATCATTTCTGGAGTTCCGAGCTATTCTTCGAACCCAGCCCTTGGCATCCGCGCCACATCGACCCGCTCTGGTCGCTGTGGAACCTGTTCGACCTGACACCGAAAGGCCGCGGGGACCATTTCCCCCAACTCAGTCCGGCGTGACCGCAGCGCGCCCGTCAAGGCGCGCTGCCGGGCCCAAGGGCCGAGGCAGCATCTTTGATGCTGGTACGGCGCGCGGGAGCACGCCGTTCCAAGAAAAAGCTACGACGGGACGCTTAGTAGCGGTAATGCTCGGGCTTGAAAGGTCCTTCCGGCTTGACGCCGATGTAAGCGGCCTGCTCGCCGTCTAGCTGGGTCAGCCTGACGCCGATCCGATCCAGATGCAGGCGCGCGACCTTTTCATCCAGATGCTTCGGCAGAATATAGACCTTGTTGTCATATTCGTCGCCTTTGGTCCAAAGCTCGATCTGCGCCAGAACCTGGTTGGTGAAGGACGCGGACATCACGAACGAGGGGTGGCCGGTGGCGTTGCCGAGGTTCAGCAGGCGGCCTTCGGACAGCAGGATGATGCGGTTGCCCGAGGGCATCTCGATCATGTCCACCTGTTCCTTGATGTTGGTCCATTTGTGGTTCTTCAGGTTGGCCACCTGAATCTCGTTGTCGAAGTGACCAATGTTGCCGACGATGGCCATGTCCTTCATCTCGCGCATATGCTCGATGCGGATCACGTCCTTGTTGCCGGTGGTGGTGATGAAGATGTCGGCGCTGTCGATGACGTCTTCCAGCAGAACCACCTCAAACCCGTCCATGGCAGCCTGCAGCGCGCAGATCGGGTCAACCTCGGTGACTTTCACACGGGCGCCTGCACCGCGCAACGAAGCGGCAGAGCCTTTGCCCACGTCGCCGTAGCCGCAGACCACGGCAACCTTGCCCGCCATCATGGTGTCGGTGGCGCGGCGGATGCCGTCGACCAGCGATTCCTTGCAGCCATATTTGTTGTCGAATTTCGACTTGGTGACCGAGTCATTCACGTTGATCGCCGGGAAGGGCAGTTCGCCTGCCTCGACCAGCTTGTAGAGACGGTTCACACCGGTCGTGGTCTCTTCGGACACGCCCTGAATGGCGTCACGCTGCTTGGTGAACCAGCCCGGGCTGGCGGCCAGCCGCTTGCGGATCTGGGCAAACAGGGCGACCTCCTCCTCGGAACCCGGAGTATCGAGGAACGCGGTGTCCCCCGCCTCGGCCCGTGCGCCCAGCAGGATGTACATGGTCGCATCGCCACCATCATCCAGGATCATGTTGCAGGTGCCTTCCTCGAACAGGAAGATGCGGTCGGCATAGTCCCAGTATTCCTCCAGCGTCTCGCCCTTGATTGCGAAGACCGGCGTGCCGCCCGCGGCAATCGCCGCCGCTGCGTGGTCCTGGGTCGAGAATATGTTGCACGAGGCCCAGCGCACGTCTGCGCCCAGCGCCACCAGCGTTTCGATCAGCACGGCGGTCTGGATGGTCATGTGCAGCGAACCTGCAATACGCGCGCCTTTCAGAGGCTTTCTGTCGCCATATTCGGCGCGCAGGGCCATCAGGCCCGGCATCTCGGTTTCGGCAATATCCAATTCCTTGCGGCCGAACTCGGCCAGCGAAATATCCTTAACAATGTAGTCCCCGGCCATTCGTCGCTCCATTCCGGAAAATCAGTTCCCGTTGCCCCTAACATTCATTGCAGGGGGTGGCAACTTTGATGGATGGCTCATCCAGAAACGGAAGCGCCAGCCGGAATGGACAGTGTTCAGGAACGGGCCGTCAGACCAGTATGTATCCGTAATTAGCTCGGCGTGCCTTCTGCCACGATCTTTGGTGTGGCTTCGAAAAAATCAGTGCCAGCGGCGACAATACAGCTAATGCCGCTTGCGTGGGTCAGAAGGACGGTAAACGTACCGGTTTCATCGGACGACCAGACCTCCACGACCGATTGCTTGCCGCGCACCTTTTGCAGGCCGCCGACGGTAAGCTGCTCGGAATACTGTTTTTGCAGCCGCTTGATGACATTATCTCGCTGACCGCAGGACTGGGCAAAGGCTGGCGGCGCGGTGGCGGCCATGCCGAATGCAAGTGCAACACCTAACAAACGCTTGAACATGACAAGCTCCTTATCTTACAGGTTTCGATCTGAGAGGTGCGCGCTGGGAGGAATGCGCGCCCCCCTCAGCACTTGATATCGTAACCACGTTGCGCCTTTTCAAAGCACGCTCCCTCAAGAAGGTGTTGGCAACACGTGATCAGATGCATAACAGGCTGCGCTTGAATTGTGGCAAAAATGTGGCAGATGCCGGAGGGCTTGGCAGAATGGCAACACAACCCAGAGCATGGCAGCGGATGTTGTCGGGCCGCCGGCTGGACCTGCTGGATCCGACACCGGTGGACATCGAAATCGAAGATATCGCGCACGGACTTGCATTTGTGGCCCGCTGGAACGGCCAGACCGAGGGTGATTTTGCCTATTCCGTGGCTGAACATTCGCTGCTGGTCGAAGAGCTGTTTGGCCGCATCGCACCCAAGGCGCCGGTCAAATGGCGCCTCGCGGCCTTGTTACACGATGCGCCGGAATATGTGATCGGCGACATGATCTCACCGGTGAAGTCCGCCGTCGGCCCGGATTACGGAGAGCTGGACGATCGCCTTGCCGCCGCCATTCACATCCGGTTCGGCCTGCCCGCCACCATTCCTGCTACGATCAAGAAACAGATCAAGCGCGCAGACAAAATCAGTGCCTGGATGGAGGCCACCCAGATTGCAGGGTTTTCGCAGAAAGAGGCGACCAAGTTCTTTGGCCGTCCGAACCGCGCGTTGATCGACGGATTGCAAATTCAGCTTCGGGCTCCGGTTCAAGTCCGCGACGCGTATACCAAACGCCACGCGACGCTCATGAGCCAGCTTTAGCCGATATTCTGAACGGCTCCGGAATTGACCCGCGCATGACCCCTAAAACGTGGCCGGGCGATCGTCTGCCCAGCCACGCCCCGTTGGACTTTCTATAAGCCCGCCCACAATGGGAGGAGGTATCGCGAACAGGCCCTCTTGATCGACCGTTCAAGAAGGGAGGAGGTTTCCTGTCCGGTCTGCTAGTAACCTTCATGATGCTGCGCCGCAGCATAAAATCAACCAAATAGTTTCTGCGTCTGCAAAAACGTGATTACCTGCTGATACCACGTGAAATTTTCAAGCTGCGTGACAAATTATTGAGCAGCCTGAAAGCAAAATATCTGGGAATGAGGATTCAACGCGGGCTGCGTTTCGCCAGAATCCGCTGCAGGGTGCGCCGGTGCATGTTCAGCCGCCGCGCGGTCTCGCTGACATTGCGGTCGCACAGTTCGTAGACCCGTTGGATGTGCTCCCACCGCACCCGGTCGGCGCTCATCGGATTTTCCGGCGGCGGCGGCAGTTCGTCCCCCTTGGCCAGCAGCGCATTGGTGATGTCGGTCGCATCGGCCGGTTTGGACAGATAATCGGTGGCACCGATCTTGACCGCCGCCACGGCGGTTGCAATCGCGCCATAGCCGGTCAGCACCACAACCCGGCAATCGGGCCGCTTGTCCCGCAGCACCTCGACCACATCCAGCCCATTGCCATCTTCAAGCCGCAGATCGACCACCGCATAGGCCGGTGGGCGGGCGGTGGCGATGGCCCGGCCCGCAGCGACCGACGAGGCCGTCTCGATCTCGAAACCGCGTTTTTCCATGGCCTTGGCCAGTCGCCGCAGAAACGGCTCGTCATCATCTACCAGCAACAGCGACTTGTCGGGTCCGATTTCAAGCTGGGGGGTGTCGGCCATGCGTATTCTTTCAGCTGTTTCCGGGTCTCTGGCTGAAGGCGAGTATTACCAGCGTGTCAGGAAAGGTCAAACGCACTCTGGGCGCTTACACCTTGTCCAGAAAACAACCGATCTTGTCGGCCACCTGCTCGGCTGTCTCGTCGCGCTTGAAGAAGTCGACAAAGCCCTGCTCGGGCAGAACTAGGTAGGAAAAGGTCGAGTGGTCGACCAGATAGTATTCGTCGCTCTTGTCGTGTGCATTGTAGTAGGTCTTGTAGGCCTTGCTGGCCGCTTTGACCTGCTCGGGCGAGCCGGTCAGACCAATCATCTTTTCATGCAGGTTGAATGCAAAGTCGCCCACGACCTCGGGCGTGTCGCGATCCGGGTCGATCGAAATGAAGACCGGCGTGACCGACTGGCCCCGCCCCGCCAGAACATCAATGGCTTCGGCATTGCGTGCGGTGTCCAGCGGACATACATCAGGACAGAAGGTGTAGCCGAAATAGATCAGCGCCGGTTCGGTGATCACGTCCGCGTCAGTCACGGTCTCGCCCTTGCCATTGACCAGCTCGAACGGCCCGCCGATGGTGTCCGCCCCGCCCGCAATCTGGCTCGACCGGCATTGCGCGAACTGATCGTCCGAGCGCCCGCCCATGGTCAGCAGCCAAATGGCCCCCAACCCGATTGCAAGGACAACGGCGGCGAGAATGGCATATAGACGGGTCATGGGATCACACCTGACACTGGGGTTGTTGATGAATTCGGCTGGGACACCTATCAAGTTAATCAGCCGTTGCAACAGGACATAATCGACCGATGACGGATTCCAATACAAACCTCTGGCACAGGCAGGAACGCAGTGGCTGGATTCGCCTGCGGACCCTGATCCTGTTGCGCTGGGTGGCGATCATAGGACAGATCACCGCAATCACCGTGGCCCAGCGCATGTATAACGTGCAGCTTGATCTTGGGCTGTGTTATCTGGCCGTCGGAATTTCGGTCGTCGGCAACCTGATCGCGATCTTCATCTTCCCGGAAAACAAGCGCCTTTCGGAGTTCGAGAACTTTCTGATGGTGCTGTTCGACCTGCTGCAACTGGCCTTCCTGCTCTATCTCACCGGCGGCTTGCACAACCCGTTCGCGCTGCTTCTGTTGGGTCCGGTCACGATCTCGGCCAATGTCATGGGGCTGCGGTCCACCCTGATCGTCGGCGGCACCGCAATTATTCTGGTGACACTGCTGGCCGAGTTTCATCTGCCGCTCAGAACCGAACTGGGCTTTATTCTGCGCATCCCGGATATCTTTGTTTTCGGCAACTGGGCTGCGATTACCATCGCCATCGTGTTTCTGGGCGCCTATTCGCATCGCATCAGTTCCGAGGTGCAGTCGATGTCCGAGGCACTTTCCGCCACACATATGGCGCTGGCCCGCGAACAGAAGCTGACGGATCTGGGCGGCGTGGTTGCGGCGGCCGCGCATGAGCTGGGCACTCCGCTGGCGACGATCAAGCTGGCCAGTTCCGAGCTGATCGAAGAGCTCGACGACCGCGCCGACCTGCGCGAGGACGCCGCCCTGATCCGCGAGCAGGCAGACCGCTGCCGCGACATCCTGCGCGACATGGGACGGGCCGGGAAAGACGATCTGCATCTGCGGCAGGCGCCCCTGACGACGGTGATCCACGAATCCGCCGAGCCGCATGTCAACCGGGGCAAGCAGGTCCATTTCGACGAGGGCCCGGGCGAAGGCGGCGACCTGCAGCAACCTTCGATCCTGCGCAAGCCCGAGGTCATTCACGGCTTGCGCAACCTGATCCAGAACGCAGTGGATTTTGCCCGTTCAAACGTGTGGGTCGAGGCGGAATGGACCACCGACCAGATCACCATCGGCATCATGGATGACGGGCGCGGTTACCCGCCACAGATGATTGGACGGATCGGCGACCCGTTCGTGCGGCGGCGGCGCGCGGAGTCTCACCTCAAAACACGCCCGGAATACGAGGGAATGGGGTTGGGTCTGTTCATTGCGAAGACCCTGCTGGAACGCAGCGGCGCCGAACTGAGCTTTGCCAACGGCTCGGACCCCTATCAGTCTCTCACCGATAAACCGGAACGCAGAGGCGCCATCGTCAAGGTCGTGTGGCCCCGAAACCTCATTGATGCCCAGACCGGAGATAACCCGGTACCCACCGGTTTGAACGAGCAATTCCAGGTCTGAGTTAAACCGTCGTTAACCATTGCGGCACAATAGTCGGTCCGACCAGCTGAGCTAGGGCGGGACAATACGATGGGTGACTGGATCATACTGACGGGGATTTGTCTGCTGTCCTCGGCTCTGGCCGTTTTCTTGTTACTCCCGCCGCGCCGACGCATACGCCCAGGTTTCGGCCTTTTGACTCAACAGGACGCTGGTGACCCGGTTTTCCTGTTTGATGGTGCCGATTTGATCGGCGGCTCCGACCGCGCCGAGAGAGAGTACGAAGATATCTCCGATTGGGATGAGCTGCGCACCCGGCTGCATTGCGATTTCCCGGCGTTCCCCAAGACGCCGGATATCGTCCAGCAGGAGGGCGAAATCGTTGTTCCGGCCATCGACAGCGCCGTCCATCGCAACGTGGTCTCCGAATGGATCGACGGCGTGGTGCGCGTTCAAATCTGCGATCTTTTTAACCGATCCTGCACAGGCTCTTCCCACGGGACCTCGACCGACCCCATGCGGCTGGCCATGGACAAGGCGCCCTATCCGGTGTGGCTGGTCGATCACGCCGACAAGGTCAGTTGGTGCAACGCCGCTTATGTTGCGCTGGCGCGCCGTGTGCGAGGGCAGAATGCCGATCTTTCCATTCCGTTATTTCCCGAATCGGACGACTCCGCCCCTCTTGGAAAAAAGACCAGAATTTCGATTGCGTCAGAGGTGCCGGACCGCAAGCTGTGGTTCGACCTGTCGCTGGTCGAGCGGGATGAAGGCACGCTGTTTTATGCCGTCGACATCAATGCCGTGGTGGATGCCGAAGTGGCACAGCGCAAGTTCGTGCAGACGCTGGCCAAGACCTTTGCCCAGCTGTCGATCGGGCTGGCGATATTCGACCGCAATCGACAGCTGGCGCTGTTCAACCCGGCTCTGGTCGATCTGACGGCCCTGCCTGCGGATTTCCTCAGCAGTCGGCCCGCGCTCTCCAGCTTCTTCGACAGGTTGCGCAACCAGAACATGATGCCCGAGCCCAAGAATTACGGCGGCTGGCGCAAACAGATGAACGACTTGCTCGAAGCTGCCGAGCACGGCCGGTATCAGGAAACATGGTCGATGCCTTCCGGCTCGGTCTATTCGGTCAGCGGGCGCCCGCACCCGGATGGTGCGGTTGCGTTTCTTTTCGAAGACATCACTGCCGAGATCACCCTCACCCGCCGGTTCCGGTCCGAGCTTGAACTGGGGCAGGCAATCCTTGACAAGCTTCCCGACGCGGTGGCCGTTTTTTCCGCCAACGGCACGCTCGCCTTTTCCAACACCGCCTACCATCTTCTCTGGGATGTCGACCCGGATCAGAGCTTTGCTCTGGTCAACGTGCTTGATGCCACCCGCCTCTGGCAGGAGCGCTGCACCGCCACGCCGGTCTGGGGCGAGATCCGCGACTTTGTGGAAATGCGTGAAAACCGGGCGGACTGGACGGCACAGATCCGGACCCGGAACGGCACCCTTTTGACCTGCGCCGTGGGTCCGATGCCAAACGGGGCGACCATTGTGCGCTTCACGGCTGAGGCCGCGAACACCCAGGACGCACAACTGGAGACCGCCCTGCCCTGAACCTGCTTGCAGCCACTAGGCCGCAACGCCATTGTGGCGCCATGACAGCCACGGCCCTGAAACTGACACTCAACTCACCGCAGGCAACAGCACATTTTGCATCCAGTTTGGGCGCTGTGTTGTCGCCCGGGGATTGCGTGTTGCTGGGGGGCGCCATCGGCAGCGGCAAGACCCATTTCGCTCGTCACCTGATCCAGTCCCTGATGGCGATACCCGAGGATGTCCCTTCGCCCACATTCACCCTGGTGCAGGTCTATGACACGGAAAAAGGCGAGGTCTGGCATTCCGACCTCTACCGTCTCACTGCACTGGATGAGATCGAGGAGCTGGGCCTGACCGAGGCGTTCGAAACCGCCATCTGCTTGGTGGAATGGCCCGACCGGCTGGGCCCTCTGGCGCCCGAAAACGCGCTGATGCTGGACTTTGCCACCGATCCCGATCAGGAAGAGACGCGCCACCTGACCGCCACCTGGACCGACCCGAAATGGTCGAAATCGCTGGAGACGCTTGCATGACGAACCGAACAGTGCTGGCCGAGGCGCTGATCGCACCGACCCAATGGGCCAAGGCTGACCACGTGCCGCTGGCGGGTGATGCCTCGAACCGCCGCTACGACCGGCTCACCGACCCCGCCACCGGCCGCACCGCCGTTCTGATGGACGCGCCGCCGGACAAGGGTGAGGATGTTCACCGCTTTGTCCGGGTAGCTGACCATCTGCGCTCGGTCGGTCTGAGCGCGCCCGAGATCTATGCCGAGGACTCGGAAAACGGGTTTCTGTTGCTGGAAGACCTTGGCGACGACCTCTTTTCCCGGGTTCTGCTTCGGACCCCCAAAATGGAGCGCACGCTCTACGAGGCTGCAACGGATGTCCTGATCACGCTGCACGATGCCCCGATCCTGTCGCTCGACAGCTTCGGACCGACGGTGATGGCCGAAATGACCGATCTGGCCTTTACCAAATACGCGGGAGGCATCACCGGCACGCCGGACCCGAACTCCAAAGCCAGCTTTGAAACCCGGTTCGAGGACATTCTGCATCGCGAAGTTCAGGGGCCAAAGGTGGTTCTGCTGCGCGATTACCATTCGGAAAACCTGCTGTGGCTGCCGGATCGCGAAGGGGTCGCGCGCGCCGGGCTGCTCGACTTTCAGGACGCCGTTCTGGGGCACCCGGCCTATGATCTGGTCTCGCTTTTGCAGGATATCCGCCGCACGGTGCCCGCCGGGATCGAGATGACAATGCTCAACCGCTACATCCAGGCGACCGGCGTGGACGATCACGCATTCCGGACGGCCTATGCGGTGCTGGGCGCCCAGCGCAATCTGCGTATTCTCGGTGTCTTTGCCCGGCTCGGGTCTGAATACGGCAAGCCGCACTATGTCGACATGATCCCGGCGGTCTGGGCGCATCTGATGCGCGATCTGGACCACCCCGCGCTGGCGCCGATCAGCGACCTGTTGCGCGACGCCCTGCCCCTGCCCAGCCCCGAAAATCTGGCCAGGCTCAAGACCTCATGACCCAGCCGCCCGACGCCATCATGCTGTTTGCCGCCGGGTTTGGCACCCGCATGGGCGCGCTGACCAAGGACCGGCCCAAACCGCTGATCGAAGTGGCCGGGCGGCCTCTGATCGACCATGCGCTGGACTTGGCGCGCAGCGTTGAGCCGTCGCGCATCGTGGCCAATCTGCACTATCTGCCCGACCAACTAGCCGCGCATCTGGAACCGCAAGGCGTGGCCCTGTCGCGGGAAGAACCCGAGATCCTGGAAACCGGTGGCGGGCTGCGCGCGGCGCTGCCCCTGCTGGGCCCGGGGCCGGTTTTTACCCTGAACACTGATGCCATCTGGGCCGGTCCGAACCCGCTGCACCTGCTGCGGCAAGCCTGGGACTCGGAGCGAATGGATGCCCTGCTGATGTGCATTCCCGTGGCGCAGGCCGTGGGACATACCGGTCAAGGCGACTTCACTGCCGACGCCGACGGCCGCATTCAGCGCGGACCGGGCCTGATCTATGGCGGCGCCCAGATCCTGCGCACCGGGGAGTTGCTGGATTTCCCAAAGAAAGCGTTCTCCCTCAACCTTTTGTGGGACCGGATGCAGGCCCGCAACCGGTTGTTCGCGCTGCGTTATCCGAGCCGGTGGTGCGATGTCGGTCACCCCGGCGGCATCCGTCTGGCCGAGGATCTTCTGGCCGATGTTTGACCCCTGCCCCACGCCCCGCGTCTTTGCCATGCCGCCGGGCGTGGACTTTCCCCGCAAGCTAGTCGACGGGCTACGGGCACGAACTGCCCATCTGCCGCCCGAGGCCCTGGCGCGGGTGCAACTGGTCGTCAACACCCGCCGTATGGCGCGCCGCATCCGTGACCTGTTCGATGCCGGTCCCCCCTGCCTGCTGCCCCGCCTGTCTCTGGTCACCGATCTGGGCGAACACGCCGATCTGGCAAGCCTGCCGCCACCGGTCCCGCCGCTGCGCCGGCGGCTGGAGCTGACGCAACTCATCGGCAAGCTGCTGGATCAGCAGCCGGATCTGGCCGCCCGCGCCTCGCTTTATGATCTGGCCGACAGCCTCGCCGCGCTGATCGACGAGATGCAGGGCGAGGGCGTTTCGCCCGACGCCATCCGGCACCTGGATGTCAGCGACCTGTCTGGCCACTGGGCGCGGGCGCAGGCCTTTATCGGCATCGCGGACAGGTTCATCTCGACCGATGACAGCGCGCTGGATGTGCAGGCGCGGCAACGCCGGGTGGTCGAAAATCTGATAGAGCGCTGGCAAACCGACCCGCCACAGCACCCGGTGATCCTTGCCGGCTCCACCGGTTCGCGCGGCACCACGCTGATGCTGATGGAGGCGGTGGCCAGCCTGCCCCAAGGCGCGCTTATCCTGCCGGGATATGATTTCGACCAGCCCGATCACGTCTGGTCCGGCCTCGACGACGCGCTTTTGTCCGAGGATCACCCGCAATTCCGGTTCCGCAAGCTGATGCGCGGGCTGGATCTCAACCCAACTCAGATCGCCCCTTGGACCGGGGACGAGCCCCCCTCGCCCGCCCGTAACAAGCTGGTTTCGCTGGCTTTGCGCCCTGCCCCCGTGACCGATGCGTGGATGAGTGAAGGCCCGCATCTGACCGATCTGGCCCCCGCCATGGCCGATGTAACTCTTATCGAGGCGCAATCGCCCCGCGCCGAGGCGCTGGCCATCGCCCTGCGCCTGCGGCAGGCGGCGGAAACCGGTCAGACCGCCGCGCTGATTACGCCGGACCGGATGCTGACCCGGCAGGTCAACGCCGCGCTCGACCGCTGGAACATCCTGCCCGACGACAGCGCCGGTCTGCCGTTGCAGCTCTCACCGCCGGGCCGGTTCCTGCGCCATGTGGCCGGGCTGTTCGTCAAGCGGCTGGATGGAGAGGCGCTGCTGACGCTGCTGAAACACCCGCTGTGCCACGATGGCGGCGAACGCGGCGCGCATCTGCTGCATACCCGCGATCTGGAGCTGGACCTGCGCCGCAACGGCCCGCCCTTCCCCGACAGCGTCAGCCTGACCGGCTTTGCCATTCGCAAGGAAATGCCCGACGGCTGGATGCGCTGGCTGGCCACCCATTTCTGCGGCCAGCAGATCGCAGGCGAACTGCCGCTCGGCGATTGGGTCCGGCGTTTGCGCGATCTGGCACAGGCGATCTCGGCAGGCAGTACGGGCGAAACCGGCACGCTCTGGGATAAGAACGCGGGCCAAAAGGCGCTGGCGGTGATCACCGCGCTCGAGGATGAAGCAGCCCATGGCGGCACCATGACCGCCCGCGATTTTGCTGATTTGCTGGGCGCTCTGCTGGCAGGCGAGGAAGTGCGTGACCGCGACGCACCGCACCCCAGTATCATGATCTGGGGCACGCTTGAGGCGCGGGTGCAGGGCGCCGACCTGCTGATCCTCGGCGGACTGAACGAAGGCAGCTGGCCCGAGACTGCCGCCCCCGATCCCTGGCTGAACCGGCAGATGCGTGACAAGGCCGGGCTGTTGCTGCCCGAACGCCGCATAGGCTTGTCAGCGCATGACTTTCAGCAAGCCATAGCCGCGCCCGAAGTTTGGCTGACCCGCGCCACCCGCTCGGATGACACAGAAACCGTGCCGTCCCGTTGGCTGAACCGCCTGACCAACCTGTTACAGGGCCTTCCTGATGCCCACGGCCCCGAGGTGCTGGAGGGGATGCGCGCGCGTGGCCGGCAATGGCTCGACTGGGCCGAAACGCTGGAAGAGGCCCCGCGTCTTGATGCCGCCCCTCGCCCCTCGCCCCGGCCACCTATACCTGCGCGGCCCCGACAATTGTCGGTCACCGAGATCAAGCGGCTGATCCGCGATCCTTACGCGATCTACGCCAAGCATGTGCTGCGGCTGAAACCGCTCGACCCGCTGGTGCAGGCACCCGACGCGCTGCTGCGGGGGATCGTGAGCCATGAAATCCTTGAGAAATTCGTCAAGGACAGCGTGCTCGACGGCGCGCTTCTGACGCGCGAGGCGTTCCTCAAACGCGCCGATGCGCTGCTTGAGGAGCATGTCGCCTGGCCCACCGCCCGCAAACTATGGCTGGCGCGGCTGGAGCGGATCACCGACGCCTTTCTGGCCGCCGAAGCGGCGCGGCGTAGCGATGGCGGGCCGATTGCGTTCGAAGCTCAGATGAAAAAACGTCTAGACCCGCTCGATTTCACACTCGCGGGCCGCGCCGACCGAATCGACCAAACGGCGCGGGGATCGCTGCGGCTTTACGACTACAAAACCGGCGCGCCGCCCTCGGCGGCGCAGCAGGCCAAGTTCGACAAGCAACTGCTGATCGAGGCCGCACTGGCCGAGGAAGGCGGGTTCGACGGGCTGGACCCGATGCCAGTGGCACAGGCAGTGTTCATCGGCTTGGGAGGAACGTACAAAGAGGTTCCGGCGCCGCTGGACAAGGAGCCGCCTGCCAAGACATGGGCCGATCTGCGCACTCTGATCGACGCATATTTCCAGCCAGATCAAGGCTTTACCTCACGCCGGATGCTGCACAAGGACACCGATCTCGGCGACTACGATCACCTTGCCCGTTTCGGCGAGTGGGATCGCACCGCCACGCCCAACCCGGAGGATCTGACGTGAGCCCCCGCGACGAGGCGACCGAGCGTCAGGTTCAGGCGGCGCGGCCCGATGCCTCGACCTGGCTGGCGGCAAATGCGGGCTCGGGCAAGACGCGAGTGCTGACCGACCGGGTGGCGCGGCTGCTGCTGAACAACGTGCAGCCGCAGCACATCCTGTGCCTGACCTATACCAAGGCGGCGGCCAGCGAGATGCAGAACCGGCTGTTCAAGCGGCTGGGCGAATGGGCGATGCTGGACGACACCCGGCTGCTGTCGCAACTCACCGATTTGGGCGTTGAAGGGGCTATCGACCCTGACCGCCTGGCCCACGCCCGTACGCTGTTCGCCCGCGCCATCGAGACGCCGGGCGGGTTGAAGATCCAGACCATCCACTCGTTCTGCGCCTCTCTGCTGCGGCGGTTTCCGCTCGAGGCCGGGGTCAGCCCGCAATTCTCCGAGATGGAGGATCGGGCGGCGGCGCTGCTGCGCGAAGAGATCATCGAGGATTTCGCTGACAGTCCTCAGGCATATCTGGTCGATGCGGTGGCGCGTTTTGTCACCGACACCGGGTTCGACAGCCTGACGCAGGCAGTAGCCCGGAACCGCGACGCGTTTGTAGAGCCCTGCGACTGGGACGGCCTGCTGCACCGGTTCGGCCTTCCTGATGGGTTCAACGAGCAGGCGCTGCTGGACGCAGTATATCTGGGCGGCGAGGTGGAGCTGATCCGATCGATCCTGCCAGCGCTGACCGAAAGCGGCGGAAACAACGCCAAGGCAGCGGTCAAGCTGGCCGCGTTTGTCGAGCCGACGCTCGTAAATCTGTCGGTTCTTGAGGGGGTCTTCCTGACCGGCGCCTCGGCCAAGGAGCCCTTCACCGCCAAGATCGGAGGTTTCCCGACCAAGGCGCTGCGCGAGGGTGCGCTGGCAGAGAAGATGCCTCGGCTTGAGGCGCTGATGCTGCGAATCGAGGATGCGCGCGAGCGGCGGTTGGCGTTGGTTGCAGCGCAAAAGTCGTTGGCTCTGCACCGGTTCGCCGCCGCCTTCTTGCCAGAATACGAGCGGCGCAAGCAGTTGCGCGGCTGGCTCGATTTCGACGACCTGATCCTGAAGGCACGGCGGCTTTTGAACGACCTGGCGGTGGCGGCCTGGGTGCTCTACCGCCTCGATGGCGGCATCGACCATATCCTTGTGGACGAAGCGCAGGACACGAGCCCGGAACAATGGGACGTGGTCGAAAAACTGGCGCAGGAATTCACCTCGGGCGAGGGTGCGCGCTCAGACGTGGAGCGCACAATTTTCGTGGTCGGGGACAAGAAACAGTCGATCTATTCCTTTCAGGGTGCCGACCCCGAGGCTTTCGATCGGATGCAGCGGGAGTTTGGGCGGAAACTTACGGAATCAGGCTCTAATCTTGAGGATTTGACGCTTGAATTCTCATTCCGCTCATCTACGGCAATCCTGAAGCTGGTGGATCTGGTGTTCGAAGACCGCGCCGATTCCGGGTTCCACAAGGACGCGCTGCACCGCGCCTTCAAGGCGGATTTGCCGGGGCGGGTCGACCTGTGGCCGGTGGTGGAGAAGGTCGAGGAGGAAGAGGATGGCGACTGGACCGATCCTGTGGACCGGCCTGGCGCGCGGCACCATACCGTCATTCTGGCCGAGCAGGTGGCGCAGTCGATCAAGGCGATGATCGAGCGGGGCGAAACCATCCCCGAGGACCGCGAGAAACCGGCGGAATTTGTCCGCCGCAAGGTGCGTCCGGGAGATTTCCTGATCTTGGTGCAGCGCCGATCCGATCTGTTTGCCGAGATCATCCGGGCCTGCAAATCCGCCGGCCTGCCGATTGCGGGCGCAGACCGGCTGAAAGTGGGCGCGGAACTGGCGGTCAAGGACCTTGCCGCGCTGCTCAGCTTTCTGGCCACACCTGAGGACAGCCTGTCGCTGGCCACCGTACTGAAGTCTCCGCTGTTTGGTTGGAGCGAACAACAGCTCTTCGATCTGGCACATCGGCGCGACGAGCAATACCTCTGGGCCGCGCTGCGCAGACGCGAGGCTGAATTCCCTGAAACACTGGCCATCCTGAACGACCTGCGCGGCCAGACCGATTTTCTGCGACCCTATGATCTGATCGAACGCATCCTGACCCGGCATGACGGGCGACGGCAACTGCTGGGGAGGCTGGGACCTGAGGCCGAAGACGGGATCAACGCCCTGCTGTCACAGGCGCTGGCCTATGAGCGGACGGATATTCCCAGCCTGACGGGTTTTCTGGTCTGGATGCAGACCGACGATCTGGAGATCAAGCGTCAGATGAGCGGGGTGGGTGACATGATCCGGGTGATGACGGTGCATGGCGCGAAGGGGCTTGAGGCGCCGATCGTGATTCTGCCGGATACCGGTGCGCGGCGGGCGCCCACGGATGACGAGGTGATGCTGGCCGATGGCACGCCGCTCTGGCGCATGTCCAAGGATGTGTCGCCGAAGGTCATCGCTCAGGCGCGTGAGGCGGCGCAAGCAAAGCAGATGGCCGAGCGGATGCGATTGCTGTATGTGGCTCTAACACGGGCCGAAAAGTGGTTGATCGTCGGTGCGGCGGGTGATGTCGGCAAGGACGGATCGAGCTGGTATCGGATGGTTGAGACGGCGATGGAGCGGGCAGGGGCCACGGCCATCCCCGGCACGGAGATCCACCGGTTGGAGCATGGCGATTGGGACGGGTTACCGCTTGCCGAGGGCGAAGGTAAACCGGAGGCCGCCAAGGCATCTCTGCCGGATCAGTTCCTGCGCACTGCGCCCGAACCGGAAGCGCCGCAGGAAACGCTCAGCCCCTCGGATTTGGGCGGGGCGAAAGCGCTGCCGGGTGATCAGGGGCTGGATGAGGAGGCGGCCAAACTGCGAGGTACGCGGCTGCATTTGCTGTTGGAGCACCTGCCGGGAATCGGTCCTAGTGAGCGGGGCGAGGCATGCGCCCGGCTTCTGCCGGATATGCACCAGGCGGACCGTGAGGCGCTGAGGGCCGAGGCTGAGGCGGTGCTGAACGCGCCCCATCTTGCGCATTTCTTCTCAGCCGAAACACTGGCCGAGGTGCCGGTGACGGCGGCGTTGAACGGTCGCAGGATGCATGGCTTGATCGACCGGCTGATCGTGACCGAGACCGAGGTGCAGGCCATTGATTTCAAATCGAATGCCACCGTTCCCGACACGCCCGAGGCCTGCCCCGAGGGGCTGCTGCGGCAGATGGGCGCTTATGCTCAGGCGCTCGCTCAGATCTACCCGGAGCGCCGGATCACCACCGCCATCCTGTGGACCCGCACCGCGCGCTTGATGCCCCTGCCACACGATCTTGTGACAGATGCGCTGTCGCGTACCCAGATATCTTGACCTCCCATAGGCGCGCACCTACTTTCGATTCCCAAGCCCTTTCCCATTCAGGAGACAGAATATGTCCACCGTAGCCGTCACTGACGAAACCTTCGACGCCGAAGTCAAGAACTCGGACATCCCCGTTGTGGTGGATTTCTGGGCCGAGTGGTGCGGCCCCTGTAAGCAGATCGGCCCGGCCCTGGAAGAGCTGGCCGTCGAGTATGGCGACAAGGTGAAAATCGCCAAGGTCGACGTGGACAGAAACCCGAACGCAGCCGCTGCCATGGGCGTGCGCGGTATCCCGGCGCTGTTCATCTTCAAGGACGGTCAGGTGATCTCGAACCGTGCGGGTGCGGCACCGAAAGCGGCGCTGCAAAGCTGGATCGAAGAGTCGATCTGACCCGGTTCACAACGGATTCAGGAAAGGCGCCCCAATCGGGGCGCTTTTTCGTTTTGTACGTTTTGTACAGGGGTCCGAGGGGCCGCAGTCCGGCTTGTACATCTTTCCGGCCCCCAGAAACGGCATCGACAGAAGGACTTCTGGCCGGATGCCGGTCGTGATTTTGGACCTTTCCCCGGACCCGCCCGCATGAAAGTTTGCGGCAACAAGGACAGGAGGCAACATGGCCAAGACACGGGTTCTGGTGGAGTTCGGCATGGGCACATCGCTCAGGCGCGAGGACTATACCGAGGCGGCGCGGCGGGCGCTGAAGGATGCGCTGTGGCATAACTCGGTGAATATGGCCGAGCTGTTCGGATTTCCGAAAGAGGCGATGATCATCGACGCCGAGATCGGGGTGCAGGAGCCGGGCAGGGTGGATGTGGCTGCGCTGAAAGAGATCTTCCCCTATGGGCAGCCCACCATCACCGTCACCAAAGGCGGGTTGGATATCGACAAGCCGCATACAGAAGGCCGCACGGTCGTGGCCAATGCCGCCGTCATCGTCTCGTTCGACATGGAGCCTGCCGCATGAGCCTGAAACGTATCATTGTCGAGATGGGAACCGGTAACGACCTCTATGGGCAGGACTATACCAAGGCCGCCCGGCGCGCGGTGCAGGATGCGCTGCATCATTCCTCGATCACCCTGTTTTCGAAGCTGGGCGTGGATCATGCCGAGATGCAGGTGAAGGTCACGATTGGCGTGCAGAAGCCCGACGCGGTGGATTGCGATCTTGTAGCCAGTGACCTGCCGCGCGGGCGGGCCGAGGTGCGTGCGGTCATCGGCGGTCTGGATGTCGAGGACGCCGAGGCCGGAACCCGGCATGTGGTGGCCACGGCGGCCATCGAGGCGTTCGTGCCGGACATGGAAGGGCAATATGTGCTGAGCACATAAAGAAAAAGCCGCTCGGCTATTCGAGCGGCTCTTCTATCCTTGGTGATCCTTGGGTTGGATCAGATGTTGGCGATGTCGCCGCGGCTCAGGCCGATGTCATCCAGCTGTTCGTCGGTCAGTTTGGCCAGAATCTTCCGGGTTTTCCGGTTTTCGTTCCAGCTGACGACGGCGGTTTTTGCCGAGATGATTGCGTCCACTACATGGAGAACGGTGACTGCTCCGAGCGGCGCATGGATGTTTGCGGTAGTTGCCATTTGCGCATTCCTTGAAGTTGAAACAGCCGACCCCTCGTCGGTTGTGAGGCTCATGTAGGCCTTTCCCCCGAGTCCTACAAATGACGGTTCGACAGCCCCGAATTGCGTTTTGTGCATATCTTGCCGCAAGCCGTTAACCCGTTGCGCCCAAAGGCGGTTCGGCCCATATAGTGTGCGCAACATATCGGAGGCACTCATGGCAGACAGCGATTTCCCCGGATGGCACGGCACCACGATCATCGGCGTCAAGAAGGGCGGCCATGTGGTGATCGCGGGTGACGGGCAGGTCAGCCTGGGCCAGACCGTGATCAAGGGCACCGCGCGCAAGGTGCGGCGGCTGAGCCCCGGCGGGTTCGAGATTGTGGCGGGCTTTGCCGGGTCGACGGCGGACGCCTTTACCCTGCTGGAACGGCTTGAGGCCAAGCTTGAGGGCACCCCCGGTCAACTGGCCCGGGCCAGCGTCGAACTGGCCAAGGACTGGCGCACCGACAAGTATTTGCAAAAGCTCGAGGCGATGCTGATCGTGACCGACGGCAAGGATCTGTTCGTGATCACCGGGGCAGGTGATGTGCTGGAGCCCGAACACAACGTGGCCGCCATCGGATCGGGCGGGAACTTTGCGCTGGCCGCGGCGCGGGCGATGATGGACAGTGAAAAGACCGCCGAGCAGGTCGCACGCGAGGCGATGGCGATTGCGGCGGATATCTGCGTTTATACCAACGGCAATCTGACGGTTGAAACGATTGGAGGGTGAGCCCTAGCTCACCCTCCGGTCATTGCGTCACTTGATGCTGGCGACCCCCAGCGGAACGCCCGCGACCTCGCACCAGATATAGACCTCGTTATGGGCCGAGATGTCCCAGGTGGCGGGCACGGCATAGCGCTGCTTGCCGGTCAGGTTCAGAAGCGCGCCCAGCTTGGTGTCAGGATCATATGTGCCGTCCTTGCCCAGCGCGACGCGCGGGTCGGGGCCGCCATCCAGCGAGAAGTCGTCGCCCAGTTCGACGATATAGCGGTCGCCCTCTTTCACCACTGTGACCGAACCGGTGGTCACGTGGTTCGAACGACCCTCGAAGGTGCCTTTGGCGCCGCCCGCAAGCGCGGCAGTGGTCCCGGCAAAGGTCAGCGCGGCACCGGTGGCGGCGGCGGCAACGAACAATGAGCGGCGGGTCATGGTCATGATGGGTATCTCCGTGGATATCAGGTCAGGCGGCATTGCCTGCCTGCATCATCTGTATCCCTGACGCGGTGGTTGGAAAGGGGGTCTCACAACCCCCTGAAGTTGCGTGTTCCCGCGGTGTTTCGGCGTGAGCGTTTCGTGATCGGCTTGTGTTTTCGCGCCCCATGCTTAGGTTCCGGGGCGAAGCAACGAGATTGAGAGCACATGACCGATCTGACCCCGCGCGAGATTGTCTCGGAACTGGACCGTTTCATCATCGGCCAGAAGGATGCCAAACGGGCCGTGGCTGTGGCGCTGCGCAACCGCTGGCGGCGCAAGCAACTGCCCGATGATATTCGTGACGAGGTTTATCCCAAGAACATCCTGATGATCGGCCCCACCGGCGTCGGCAAGACCGAGATCAGCCGCCGGTTGGCGCGTCTGGCCCGCGCGCCCTTCATCAAGGTCGAGGCGACCAAGTTCACCGAGGTAGGCTATGTGGGCCGCGATGTGGAACAGATCGTGCGCGATCTGGCCGATGCCGCCATCCTGCAGACCCGCGAATTCATGCGCGAGGACGTGAAGGCCAACGCGCACACCGCCGCCGAGGAACGGGTGATCACCGCAATTGCCGGCGAGGATGCCCGCGAGGGCACTCGCGACATGTTCCGCAAGAAGCTGAAGGCGGGCGAGCTGGACGATACGATGATCGAGCTTGAGGTGGCCGACACCTCGAACCCGATGCCGATGTTCGACATTCCCGGCCAGCCGGGCGGGCAGATGGGGATGATGAATCTGGGCGATATTTTCGGCAAGGCGTTCGGCGGGCGCACCGTCAAGCGGCGGATGACCGTGGCCGAAAGCTATGAGGTGCTGATCGGGGAAGAGGCGGACAAGCTGCTGGACGACGAAACCGTGGCCCGCACCGCGCTGGATGCGGTCGAGCAGAACGGGATCGTGTTTCTGGACGAGATCGACAAGGTCTGCGCCCGCACCGAGGCGCGCGGCGGCGACGTCAGCCGCGAGGGCGTGCAGCGCGACCTGCTGCCGCTGATCGAGGGCACCACGGTTTCGACCAAGCACGGGCCGGTCAAGACCGACCATATCCTGTTCATCGCCAGCGGCGCGTTCCACATCGCCAAGCCCTCGGACCTGTTGCCGGAATTGCAGGGCCGTCTGCCGATCCGGGTTGAGCTGCGGGCGCTGACCGAAGAGGATTTCGTGCGCATCCTGACCGAGACCGACAACGCGCTGACCCTGCAATACACCGCCCTGATGGGCACCGAGAACGTGACCGTCACCTTTACCGAGGACGGTATCTCGGCCCTGGCTCATATCGCGGCAGAGGTGAACCAGAGCGTCGAAAACATCGGCGCGCGGCGGCTTTATACGGTGATGGAGCGGGTGTTCGAGGAGCTGTCCTTTACCGCGCCCGACCGGTCCGGCGAGGGCATTACGGTGGATGCGGGCTTCGTTCAGGAAAACCTGGGCGAGTTGACCAAGTCCACCGATCTCAGCCGCTATGTTCTTTAAGGCGGGTCGCGTTGAATCGCGGCCTCCAACACGGGCGAAGGCGTTGTGCTTCGCCAACGCCGCCGCGCCGATGCCTTCGGGGTCACAATTTTGATCAAACGCGACCTGCTCTGGACCCGCCGGGATAATCCGCTAGCGTGTGGCTGACGAAAACGGAGGTTGGGTGTCTTGCGGTTCCTGCCAGTGCTGGTCGCGGTCGTGTGGCTGGCCGCCTGCACAGATCGAAGTTCCTTTGTGTTGGTGCCCGACGCCGTTGACGTCGGCACACCCCGAACCGTGTTTGCCGCCTCGGCCCGTGCGCGTGAGGCGGACGGGTCTTATGGGTATCGGCGGGCGGACAGGCTGCAGTTTCTTGAGCTGACCGTTTCGATCCCGCCGACGCACACACCGGGGAGCCTGAACCTTTCCTACGGGCGGCCGGACCCGGAAACCCAGTTCGTGCTGGCCGGGCAGGAGGTGTTTGCCTCTCCGGAACCGCTGCGCCAGCGTCTACTGAACGATCAGCGCGAGCATGGCTCGGCACTACGTGAGGTCACGCTGTTCGTGCATGGCTATAACGCGACCCAGAACGAAACCGCGTTTCGCGCCGCGCAACTGGCTAATGACATCGAAATTCCCGGATCGCTGATGATCTATTCCTGGCCCAGCCGGGCGCGAGCCTTTGGCTATGCCTACGATCTGGACAGTATGCTGTTTGCCCGCGACGGGCTGGAACAGACCATCCGCCAGCTCAAGGCATCGGGGGCCGAACGGATCGTGCTGGTGGCGCATTCCATGGGTGCGGCGCTGTCGATGGAGATGATGCGGCAGGCCGAGATCCGCGAGCCCGGCTGGTCGGACCGGATGCTGGAGGGCGTGGTGCTGATCTCGCCGGATCTGGATGTCGATGTGTTCCGGACGCAGATGGACCGGATCGGCACCGTGCCGCAGCCCTTCGTGGTCATGGTGTCGAGAAAGGACCCGGCGCTGAACATCTCGGCCCGCTTGCGGGGCACTGCCGAAAGCAGGCGGCTGGGCAATATCGACTCGATCGACAGGATCGCCGACTACCCGGTCGATGTGATCGACACCACCGCGTTCTCGGGCGATGCCGCATCGCGCCATTTCGTGGCCGCCACCTCGCCCGCGCTGGTCACCCTGCTCAGTTCCGCGCCCGCCATGGGCGAAGCTTTTGGGCCCGAGGAAACCAGTTTTGATTTCCTGATCCCCGGTGGCGTGGAAGTCAGCGGCCGAGCGAAAGAGATCATTCTGGCCCGGCCGGGCGAAAACCGGTGAGGCATAGCGGATTTCGCGATTATCTGACGGAAAATGCGCCATGGCTGGCCGCCGGGGTTTTGCTGACCTTTCTGTCCAGCTTCGGGCAGACCTTTTTCATCTCGATCTTCGCCGGTGAGATCCGCGCCGAGTTCGGGCTGAGCCATGGCGGCTGGGGCGGGATCTATACGCTGGGCACAACCGCCTCGGCGGTGGTGATGATCTGGGCCGGATCGTTGACGGATGTGTTCCGCGTGCGGGTTCTGGGGCCGCTGGTGCTGGCCGGGTTGGCGCTGGCGGCGCTGGCCATGGCGTTCAACGCCTGGGTATTTCTTCTGCCGCTGGTGATCTTTGCCCTGCGGCTGTTCGGTCAGGGGATGAGCACCCATATCGCCATGGTCGCGATGGCCCGCTGGTTCACCGCGACGCGGGGACGGGCGCTGTCGGTCGCGTCCATGGGCTATGCAGTGGGTGAGGCAATGCTGCCGATCCTTTTTGTTGCCGCCATGGCGATCATCGACTGGCGGTTTCTGTGGGTCGTCGCGGCAGGGATTGCCTTGCTGGGTATCCCGGTTCTGACCCGCCTGCTGCGGCAGGAGCGCACGCCGCAAAGCATGGCCCAGGACTATGTCGCCGCCGGGATGGAGGGGCGGCACTGGGCCCGGGTTCAGGCGCTGCGCCATCCACTGTTCTGGTTCATTGTGCCGGTGCTGCTGACCCCGGCGGCCTTTGTGACCGCCTTTTTCTTTCATCAGGTGCATCTGGCCGAGATCAAGGGATGGCAGCATGTGGAGCTGGTGGCGCTGTTTCCTGTGTTCACCGGTGTCGCGACCCTGTCCATGTTCGCCGCCGGGTGGGCGCTGGACCGGTGGGGCACCGCGCGGATGATGCCGTTCTATCTGCTGCCGATGGCGGTTGGGTTCCTGATCTTTGCTTGGATCGGGTCCATCGGCGGCGCACTGCTGGGGATAGTGTTTCTGGGCCTGAGCACGGGGGCCAACAACACCCTGCCCAGCGCGTTCTGGGCCGAGTTCTACGGCACCCGCCATATCGGCGCGATCAAGGCGATGGCGACGGCGGTGATGGTGCTGGGCTCGGCCCTCGGGCCGGGACTGACCGGCGGGTTGATCGATTTGGGGCTGGAGCTTGAGGCGCAGTTCGTCGGGATCGCGGCCATCTTTACACTTGCCTGCGCCTGCGCATGGATCGGTATCCGGCGCGCGGTGCGCAGTCTCTAACGGACGCGGCGCAGATAGACGTAATAGGCGCCGTCGCCGCCATGGCTGATATGGGCCGGTGTGACCTGCAGCACCGCCTGCGCCAGCGGCGGCAGCGACAGCCACTGCGGCACCTGATTGCGCAGCACGCCGCGCGGGGTGGGGATGGGGCCGGGCTCGTCCCGGTCCTTGCCTTTGCCGGTGATCACCAGAACCAGCCGCTTGCCCTGTGCCTGCGCGGTCAGGATGAACCGCACCAGCACCGGATGCGCCGTGCCCATGCGCATTCCGTGCAGGTCGATCCGACCCTCGGGCTTGAGTTTACCGCGTTTCAGGCGGGCAAACGCCTTTTGGTCCATCTGCACGGGGGCCGTCGCCAGACGCTCGGTCATCGCCGGTTTCAGAGTGTTCTTTTGCGGCTTTGGCTTCGCGGTCTGGCCCAGCTCGAACGCCTCGAACCGGGCAAGCGGGGCCTTGGTCGGCTTGGGTTTGGGCAGGGTCTTGGGACGCACGGACTCGGGCAGTTCAGGGTGCAGACGCTCGGCCTGACGGGTGACCTTGCGCCAGAGATCGATCTCTTCGGCTGTCAGCCTGCGGCGGGCCATCAGTATTCATCCGGCAACAGGGCATAGGCCCGCTGGATCGGCAGCAGCACCACCATCCGCCCGGGGTCGCGCAGCTGGCCGGCCGCCAGACCGGCCTTGTCGCCGGTGCCAAAGAAGATATCCGCGCGCTGCGCCCCCTTGATGGCCGAGCCGGTATCCTGCGCGATCATCAGGCGGCGCATCGGGTCCTTGCCGTCCTTTTCGACCCAGACCGGCGCGCCCAGCGGGGTATAAGCCGGGTCGGCGGCGATGCTGCGCAGGGCGGTTACCGAGCGGTTCATGGCGCCCAGCGGGCCGCGATCCGACGGCACCCGGCGGATTTTGCGGAAGAACACGTAAGAGGGGTTGTGAAACAGCAGTTCCGCCCCTTCGACCGGGTTCTTGCGGACCCAGTTGCGGATCACCTGCGCGCTGACCTGATGGGCGGCATAGACGCCCCGGCGCACAAGCTCGGTCCCGATGGAGCGATAGGGGTGCCCGTTTGCCCCGCCATACCCCACCCGCAGGGCCGAACCGTCTGGCAGGCGGATGCGGCCCGAGCCCTGGATCTGCAGAAAGAACAGCTCGACCGGGTCGTCGACCCAGGCGATTTCCAGCCCGCGCCCGTCCATCACGCCGCTGGTCAGGATCTCGCGGCGGCTGAGCCACTGCCCGCCCGCCTTGGCCTCGGCCGGCATCCGGTAGAGGGGGTAGCGGAACCGGTGCGAGGGGGACAGGGCGCCATCGAGTTCCGGTTCGAAATAGCCGGTGAACAGGGCGTCGTCGCCATCCTCGATCAGCACCGGGCGGAAGAACAGTTCAAAGAACGAGCGCGCGGTCTCGGCGGTATGGGTCGCGGCCACGGCGCAGAGCGCGCGCCAGTCGGGATCGTTCAGATCACGGCAGGTGTTGAGGAATACCGTAAGGGCCGCGGCGTGATCGTCCGCGGTCCAGCCATCGAGGGCGTCAAAACGCAGGATCGTGTGGGTCGTCTCGGCCCCGGCTTCGCTGGAAGCGGTCATCACGGCCCCCGCCAGAGCAAGCGACCGGAGCGCGGCAATCATGCGTCCGTGGCGACAAGCAGCCAGTTGGGATCGTCGGTGCCCATCACGCGGGCAAAGGTCCAGCTGTCCTTCTGGCGTTTGACGGTGTTGGGGCTGCCCTCGATGATGTCGCCGCCCCGGTCACGCACAACCGACGTCAGCTCACCCACGAAACGCATGGTGATTTCGGCCCGGTTGCTGTCCTTGTCGAACCGCGCGTCGGCCAGCGTGGTTTCGCGGACACCGATGAACTCGGCCTCGATGGTCAGGCCCTGATCCTCGCGCGCGGCCACGACCGAGACGAAGGTCTCGAACACGTCCTCGGCCAGGAAGGGCTCGATCTCTTTCAGGTTGCCCTTTTCGAAGCCCATCACGATCATCTCATAGGCACCGCGGGCGCCCTGCACGAAATCGGTGACCGAAAAGCCGGGCTCGACCCGTTTCATAGCGGCCAGTTCCTGAGCCTGATCGCTGTCCTCGGGCACGTGATCGGTGATATCCTGATCGGGCCCACCCTCGATCACTTCGAAATCGCGGCGCGATTTGGCCGATTGCTGCTGCGGCAACGGCGGTTTTTCAAATCCTTCCCGCGTGCCCAGCACGCTTCTCAGGCGCAGGATCAGGAAAACGGCGATGCCGGCCAGCACCAGAAGCTGGATCAGGGGTGAGTTCATTATCGTCCTCGTCTCAGAACTTGAGGCTTTGTAAGCAGGGCCTCAGGCCACTATGTAGGGGACAGGCGGGGGCAAGTCCACCGTCCACCTGTTGAGAAAGGATCACCTAAATGTACCTGTTTCTGGCCTTTTTGCTGGTGCCGATCATCGAAATTGCCCTGTTCATTCAGGTCGGTGGTCTGATCGGGCTGTGGCCAACGCTGGCAATTGTGGTGCTGACGGCGGTGCTTGGCACCTGGCTGGTCAGGACACAAGGTCGCATGGCGCTGGGCCAGTTGCAGCGCGCGTTCTCGGAATTGGACGATCCGACCGAGCCGCTGGCGCATGGTGCGATGATCCTGTTTTCCGGCGCGCTGCTGCTGACGCCGGGGTTTTTCACCGATGCCGTGGGCTTTGCCCTGCTGGTGCCGGGCGTGCGGGTCGCCGTGTTCCGGTATCTGCGGGCGCGCGTTTCGGTCACCCGGTTTCAGATGGGGGCGCAGTTTCACGCCCGTCACGACCCGCGCGATCGGGGTGACATCATCGACGGCGAATATACCGAGGTCCGGCCCCGCCGCGAGCCCGGCCAACCCTCGGGTTGGGTCGAGGGCCCCGACCGGCATTGAGGTACCCGGCGCGAGTTGATAAGCAGTGCCAAATCTTATTTCCGGAGTAGATCCATGACCGACGAAACCGCCGCGTCCACCGAAGCGGCAAGCCAGGCCCAGGCCCCTCAGGTTCAGATGCGTGTGCTGGGCCAGTTCATCCGCGACATGTCGTTCGAGAACGTGATGGCGCAAAAGGGCGTCTCGGGCGACGTGCAGCCCGAGATCAGCGTGCAGGTCAATCTGGACGCAAAGAAACGCCAGGTCGAGCATCAGTTCGAGGTATCGATCAAGCTGAACGTGACCTCCAAGGCCAAGGGTCTCGACGATCTGCTGTTCCTGTTCGAGATCGACTATTGCGGCCTGTTCCACGTGGAAGGTGTACCGGATGAGCAGCTGCACCCGTTCCTGCTGATCGAGTGCCCGCGCATGCTGTTCCCGTTCCTGCGCCGCATCGTCAGCGATGTGACCCGGGACGGTGGTTATCCGCCGGTCAATCTGGACAATATCGATTTCGTTTCGCTGTACCGAAACGAGATCATGCGCCGTCAGGCCGAACAGGCGCAGAAATCCGAAGCCTGATTTCGGATACCGCGCCTGGTCCCGGTCAGGCGCGGTTCCAAAGCGCGTCTTCCCCCAGCTTTTCGACAAATGCCCTATGCGCTTCGCGCTCGGCCTCGGTGATCCTGTCGGGCAGGGGGTTGGGCCGGGCCGTCGGGCGCCATGCCTCGCCATCCGCGCCGATGCCCGCGCCGGAATGGGCCGAAAGCGCGAAGTCCGGCTGCCGCCCGCCGATCAATTCCAGATAGACCTCGGCCAGAATCTCGGAGTCGAGCAGAGCGCCGTGCAGCACCCGGTTCGAGTTGTCGATGTTGAACCGGCGGCAGAGCGCATCCAGCGACGAGGGCGAGCCGGGGAATTTCTTGCGCGCCATGGCCAGCGTGTCGACGGCCTGATCCATCGGCATCGTCGGCAGACCCATCCAGCGCAGCTCAGCATTGAGGAATTTCATGTCGAACGAGGCATTGTGGATCACCAGCTTGGCGTCGCCCACGAAATCGCGGAACTCCTGGCCGATCTTGGCGAACACCGGCTTGTCGCGCAGCGTGACCTGACCCGGTTTCGGGTTCTCGGGCGGCTCCAGAAGGTCGGGGCCGATACCGTGAATGCCAAACGCCTCGGCCGGCATCGAGCGTTCGGGGTTGATATACTGGTGGTAGGTCTTGCCGGTGGCCACGTGGTTCCACAGCTCGACCGCGCCGATCTCGACAATCCGGTCGCCGCTTTCGGGGTCGAACCCGGTGGTTTCGGTATCGAGTACAATCTCACGCATGTGCCAGCCCTGCCCGTATCTGCCTGACCACATCCTGCACCTGGCGGCGCGCATGGTCCAGCGTGTCGGTGATGATGACGAAATCCGCGCGTTCGCATTTTTCGTCGTTGGGCATCTGTTTGGCGCGGATCTGGTGGAATTGCGCGGCGGTCATGGTGCCGCGTTCCATCACGCGGGCCTCTTGTATCTCGGGCGGGACCGAGACGCAGGCCACCGCATCCATCGCCGCCTCGCCGCCGGTCTCAAAGAGCAGCGGGATGTCGAAGACCAGAATATCCGCCCGCGCGGTGTCCCGGAATGTCGCGCGATCCTCGGCCACCAGCGGGTGCACGATCCGCTCGATGGTGCGGAGCGCATCCGGGGTTCCGGCAATCACGCGTTTGAGGGCCGGGCGGCTGACCGCGCCGTTTTCGATGGCGTCAGGAAAGACCGCGCGCATCGGTTCAACGGCCGCACCGCCCGGCGCGTAAAGCCGGTGCACCGCCGCGTCGGCATCCCACAGCGCGCAGCCTTCGTCCACGAACATCTGGGCGGTGGTGGATTTGCCCATGCCGATCGAGCCGGTGAGGCCCAGATTGAAACTCATCCCAGCACCGCGGCGCGGGTGGCGTCGTCGACCTCGGGCCGTTGGCCGAACCAGCGTTCGAATCCCGGCACCGCCTGGTGGAGCAACATGCCGAGCCCGTCCACGGTGGTGCATCCCGCCGCCTCAGCCTCGGCCAGCAGGCGGGTTTTGAGCGGGGCGTAGACCAGATCGGTGACCACCGCGTCGGGGCGCAACCCATCGAGCGGCACGCGCAGCTTGGGTTTGCCGATCATGCCCAGTGTGGTGGTGTTGACGACCAGCCGGGCCTCTTCGATCACGTTTCCGGCCTGCACCCAGTCGGCCACCCGGATGCGCTGACCGAATTCGTCCTGCAGATGCTCGGCCCGCGCGCGCGTACGGTTGGTCAGGATGATCTCGGGTACACCTGCCTCGGACAGGGCTGAAATCACCGCCCGCGCGGCGCCGCCGGCGCCCAGCACCACCGCCGGACCCGCCTGTGGGTTCCAGTCGGACGCGCCGCTGCGCAGGTTCTCCATGAAGCCGTACCCATCTGTATTGTCGGCATGAATTGAGCCATCCGGGCGGAAGATCAGCGTATTGGCCGCCCCGATCACTGTGGCCCTGTCGGTCACGTGGTCGGCCAGCGTCAATGCCGCCTCTTTGTGCGGGACGGTGATGTTGGCGCCGACGAAACCGGCCTTGGGCAGGATCCGCAGCACCTGTTCCAGATCCGCCGGGGCCACGTCCATCGGGATGTAGTGGCCTTGCAGCGCGTATGTGGTGAGCCAGTGCCCGTGCAGGCGCGGAGATTTCGAATGCGCGACGGGATGGCCGATCACGCCCGCCAGTGGAATCCGGTTGTCCGTCATTGTTCGATCACCCCCCGCAGCGCCAGAAAGTTGAGCAGTTCCAACAGGGGCATACCCAAAACGTTAAAGTAGTCTCCGTCAATGGTGGTGAAGAGGCGCACGCCCTCTTCCTCGAGCTTGTATCCGCCGATGGCGTGGCGGATGCTGTCCCAGTTGCGGGTGACATAGCCGTTCAGATAGGCATCCGAGCTGGTGCGCATCCGCAGGCGGACCTGACCCACATGGCGCCAGACCGGCTGGCGGTCCTGATAGATCACCGCCGCCGAGAGCAGCATGTGCCGCTTGCCGCGCATTTCTTGCAACTGTTCCAGGGCCGCTTCGGGGCTGGTCGGTTTCGAGAGCAGATGCCCTTCGAAATCCAGCACCTGATCGCAGCCCAGCACCATGGCGCCCGGGTTCTTGTCGCTGATCTTGCGCGCCTTCAGCTCGGCCAGTGCGTCGGCGATGTCGCGGGGTGGAGCCTCTTCGGCGAGCAGGGCGCGCTTGACAGTGTCTTCGTCGACCCGCGGCACCTCGACGGCAAAGGGAACGCCTGCGTTCTGCAGCAGCTGGGCCCGGATGGCGGAACCGGAGGCGAGGATGAGGGGGACAGACATGTGGAAAACCCCGTGCGTAAGAGGATGAGTGATCTTGAACGGTTTGTATGGTTTTCCGGTTGACACGCAAGCCCGGGAAACCGGCGCGAAAGATCCGCGAGTCGCACTTTTTCTGTCCCGCCGGGACAAGGATAAGTGGGCAAGACGGGATAACGGGGATGTTCCGAAGTTACTGACGAGTTATCCCCAGATCGGACGGCGTTAAAATTACATAACTTGTTGATAATAAACAACTATTAAAAGATATCAAAGAACTGTGAGAATCCGGAATACCCACCTGTCCACTTGGGGAAAACGACTTGAGCAACACAGTAATCCACGGAATTTCTTCACCCTACAAAACCATCATCCTTTTTCTTTTCTTTCTTTTTTATTAGGGAGGTCCCGTCCAACCGAGAGGCCCCGGATGACCGACCTTCTGTATACGATCTATCCCTGGGTGAAGTCGCTTCATGTCATGGCGGTGATTTCATGGATGGCGGGCCTGTTCTATCTGCCCAGATTGTTCGTTTATCACGTGGAAAAGGCGCAAAGTGTCGAGGGCGCGCCCGAGATCTTCTTTGAAATGGAAGAAAAGCTTCTCCGGGTGATCATGGGGCCGGCGATGGTCGTGACCTGGGTCTGCGGGCTGATCATGGTGTTCACCCCCGGCGTGGTCGACTGGCAATGGGCGTGGCCCTGGGCCAAGGGCGCGGCGGTGATCGCTATGACCTGGTTTCATCACTGGCTGATGGCGCGGCGCAAGGATTTCGCAGAGGGGCGAAATACGCTCACAGGGCGCCAGTACCGCATGATGAATGAGGTTCCGACCGTTCTGATGGTGGTGATCGTGCTAGCGGTGATTTTGAAGTTCTGAGGGCCGTTTGACTCTGCGCCTTTGCTCTCTTATGTAGAACTCAACGCGCCCGTCCGGGCAGCCGTGCTTTCCTGTTTGAAATCCATATATGCGCCGCGCTGAAAGCGGCCAAGGGTCGTATCATCATGTCTACCGAATCCCTGAACCTTGCCGATCTCAAGGCGAAAAGCCCCAAAGACTTGTTGTCGATGGCCGAAGAGCTTGAGGTCGAGAACGCCTCGACCATGCGCAAGGGCGAGATGATGTTCCAGATCCTGCGTGAACGCGCGGATGAGGGCTGGACCATCGGCGGTGACGGCGTGCTGGAGGTGCTGCAGGACGGGTTCGGCTTTCTGCGCTCGCCCGAGGCGAACTATCTGCCGGGTCCCGACGACATCTATGTCTCGCCTGACATGATCCGCCAGCATTCGCTGCGCACCGGCGATACGGTCGAGGGGGATATCAAGGCCCCCGACGAGAACGAACGCTATTTTGCGCTGACCAAGGTCACCAAGATCAATTTTGAAGAGCCCGAGAAGGCTAAACACAAAATTCTGTTCGACAACCTGACGCCCCTCTATCCCGATGAGCGTCTGAAGATGGAGATCGAGGATCCGACCATCAAGGACAAGTCGGCCCGCGTGATCGACCTGGTGTCGCCCATCGGTAAGGGTCAGCGGTCGCTGATCGTGGCGCCGCCGCGGACCGGTAAGACGGTGATCCTGCAGAACATCGCGCATTCGATCGAGAAGAACCACCCCGAGTGCTACCTGATCGTTCTGCTGATCGACGAACGTCCCGAAGAGGTGACCGACATGCAGCGGTCGGTGCAGGGTGAGGTCGTATCCTCAACCTTCGACGAACCGGCCACCCGCCACGTCGCCGTGTCCGAGATGGTGATCGAAAAGGCCAAGCGTTTGGTCGAGCATAAACGAGATGTTGTTATTCTTCTCGATTCTATCACAAGACTTGGTAGGGCGTTTAACACTGTGGTGCCGTCTTCGGGCAAGGTTCTGACCGGTGGCGTGGACGCCAACGCCCTGCAACGGCCCAAGCGGTTCTTTGGTGCGGCACGGAATATTGAAGAGGGTGGCTCGCTGACCATCATCGCCACCGCGCTGATCGATACCGGTAGCCGGATGGACGAGGTGATCTTTGAAGAATTCAAGGGCACCGGTAACTCGGAGATCGTGCTGGACCGCAAGATCGCCGACAAGCGCGTGTTCCCGGCCATCGACATCCTCAAGTCGGGCACAAGGAAAGAGGACCTTCTGGTCGACAAGGGCGATCTGGCGAAAACCTTCGTCCTGCGCCGTATCCTCAACCCGATGGGCACCACTGACGCGATCGAGTTCCTGTTGTCCAAGTTGAAGCAGACCAAGACGAACGGTGAGT
The DNA here is from genome assembly GCF_013031405.1 of Ruegeria sp. HKCCD8929. Taxonomy (GTDB): domain Bacteria; phylum Pseudomonadota; class Alphaproteobacteria; order Rhodobacterales; family Rhodobacteraceae; genus Ruegeria. The sequence goes on from NZ_WPZY01000004.1 coordinate 211,621, forward strand.
TCTTCGACTCGATGAACACCTGACACAGGTCTTAACTGACGCGAGGCCTTCGAATGGATACGATATTCGCCTTGGCCAGCGCGCAGGGCAAAGCCGGGGTGGCGGTCATCCGCCTCTCTGGCCCGCAAGCGTACATGGCCGCCGAACGGCTGGCGGGTGACGGCCTACCGCCGCGCGGGATGCGGATGCGCAGCCTGCGGGATGTGCATGGCGGTCGGCTGGACGAAGGGCTGGTTCTGACCTTTCAGGCGCCGGCGAGTTTCACCGGCGAGGATGTGGTCGAGTTCCAGATCCACGGCAGCACCGCCTCGGTCAACGCAGTACTGCAGAGCTTGTCGGAGATGGGCGGGCTGCGGATGGCCGAGCCCGGAGAGTTCACCCGGCGGGCGCTGGAGAACAGCAAGATGGATCTGGCGCAGGTCGAAGGCCTGGCCGATCTGATCGACGCGGAAACCGAGGCGCAGCGCAAACAGGCACAGGCGGTTCTGGCCGGAGAGCTGGGGCAGTTGGCCGAGCGCTGGCGCCGGGATCTGATCCGCGCGGCCTCGCTGTTGGAAGCGGTGATCGACTTTGCGGATGAAGAGGTGCCGACGGATGTGACGCCTGAGGTACGCGCGCTGGTCTCTGGCGTGATGGGCGATCTTGAGCGTGAGGTCGCCGGGGTCCGGATTGCCGAACGCATCCGCACCGGGTTCGAGGTGGCCATTGTCGGGCCGCCCAATGCCGGGAAATCCACCCTGCTGAACGTGCTGGCCGGGCGCGAGGCGGCGATCACCTCGGAATATGCCGGAACGACCCGCGACGTGATCGAAGTGCGTATGGATCTGGCCGGGCTGCCGGTTACCTTGCTGGACACCGCCGGACTGCGCGATACCAGCGATCATGTGGAGGGGCTGGGCATCGCCCTGGCCCGCAAACGCGCGGACTCCGCGGATTTGCGTGTATTCCTGACCCATGACCTTACCGAGCTTGGAATTCCGTTCCAGAACGACGATATCCATGTCCTGCCGAAAGCCGATCTTCGCGGCGAGTCCAAAAATGGAGTGTCGGGTCGGACAGGGCAGGGGATTGATCGTCTGATCTCCCAGATATCGGGGGTGTTGTCGCAAAGAACTACCAGTGCTGGTATTGCCACGCGTGAACGGCATCGGATGGCGATGAAAAAGGCGCTGGAGGCTTTGGGTGAGGGAATGAGAGTTCTGGACTCGGGCCCCGACCTGTATGATATCGCAGCCGAAGAGCTGCGGACCGCGATCCGGGCGCTGGAATCCTTGGTGGGCAGAATTGATGTCGAGAACTTGCTGGACGAGATCTTTGCCAGCTTCTGCCTCGGAAAGTAAGGAGTGTTTCACGTGAAACATTCGGAGTTTGATGTCGCCGTCATCGGGGCTGGTCATGCCGGAACCGAGGCTGCCCACGCCGCTGCCCGCATGGGTGTGAAGACGGCGTTGATCACCTTGTCGCAAGGGGATATCGGGGTGATGTCCTGCAATCCGGCGATTGGCGGGTTGGGCAAGGGGCATCTGGTGCGCGAGATCGACGCCATGGACGGTGTAATGGGCCGCGTCGCGGATCGGGCGGGCATCCAGTTTCGCCTGTTGAACCGCCGCAAAGGGCCTGCTGTTCAGGGACCGAGGGCTCAGGCGGATCGTGCATTGTACCGTGCAGCGATGTTGGCCGAGACGAAAAACCGCGAGAATCTGACCGTCATCACCGGCGAGGTGACCGATTTCCGTATGAACGGTGATCGGGTGTGCGGGGTCATTCTGGGTGATGGATCGGAAATTCCGGCCAAAACCGTGATCCTGACCTCGGGCACATTCCTGCGCGGAATCATCCACATAGGCGATGTCTCACGGCCCGGAGGTCGCATGGGCGACCGCCCGTCGATCAAACTGGCCGAACGATTGGACAGCTTTGATCTGCCCATGGCGCGCCTGAAAACCGGCACGCCACCGCGTCTGGATGGGCGCACAATCGACTGGTCGGTTCTGGAGCGCCAGGACGGGGACGAGCAACCCGTGCTGTTTTCCTTTATGTCCAACGCTGTAACCGCCCCTCAGATCGCTTGTGGCATCACGCATACGAATGCGCGAACGCATGAGATCATTGAGAAAAACCTGTCGCGCTCGGCCATGTATGGGGGGCATATCGAGGGGGTTGGACCAAGATATTGCCCGTCGATCGAGGACAAGATCGTGCGCTTTGCCGAGAAGGACTCGCACCAGGTGTTTCTGGAGCCCGAGGGGGTGAACGATCACACGATCTATCCAAACGGCATTTCGACCTCGCTACCGGAAGAGGTGCAGGTGGACTATGTGCGCTCGATCAAGGGGTTGGAAAAGGTTGACATCCTGCAGCCGGGCTATGCCATCGAATATGATTACGTCGATCCCCGGGTGCTGACGCCACGCCTGTCGCTGCCCGAAGCGCCGGGGTTGTATCTGGCCGGGCAGATCAACGGGACGACCGGATATGAAGAGGCGGCGGCGCAAGGGTTGGTTGCGGGTTTGAACGCGGCGCTGGAGGTCAGGGGTGAGGAGCCACTGCATTTCACCCGGGCGAACAGCTATATTGGGGTTATGATCGACGATCTTACTACCCGTGGTGTGGCGGAGCCCTATCGGATGTTCACCTCGCGCGCGGAATTCCGGCTGTCCCTGCGGGCGGACAATGCTGATCAGCGGCTGACTCCGATTGCCTTGGAACTGGGTTGTGTCAGCGAGGACCGCACATCCGCGTTCCTGACCAAGATGGATCAGATGGATGCGGTGAAATCGAAGCTGACCGCAAAAACCTACACGCCGAAGGAAATCCGTGCCGTTGGGATCGACGTCAATCAGGACGGAAATCGCCGGGACGGGATGGCGATTTTGGCTTTCCCGAGGGTGGGGTTCGAGGATCTTCTGCCATTGGTGGACGATCTGGCCGATACCGCGCCGGAAATCCGCAAGCAGATCGAGCGCGACGCGCTGTATGCCAACTACATCGCCCGGCAGGAGCGGGATGTGGAGGCGATGAAGCGGGATGAAGCGCATGAAATCCCAAGGGATTTCGATTATGCGGCGTTGGATGGGCTGTCGAACGAGCTGAAACAGAAGCTCTCCCAAGCGCGGCCGGGGAATATTGCTCAGGCCGGACGGGTGGAGGGCGTGACGCCTGCCGCGCTGACCTTGATCCTTGCGCATCTCCGTCGTGATCTGAAGGCCCGCAAGGCATGAGCGCCGATCAGGACGCGATCATGGCAGACCTGGATGTTTCACGTGAAACATTCGACCGCCTGAAAGTCTTTGCCGATCTGCTGACGCGGTGGAATCCGCGCATCAATCTGGTGTCCCGGAACAGCCTGAGCGACCTGTGGCGCCGGCATATTCAGGATTCGGTGCAGGTGTTTCGCTGCGTCGAGGCTCGGCCGCATTGGGCCGATCTGGGCAGTGGCGGCGGGTTTCCCGGTTTGATCTGCGCCATTCTTGCGCGGGAATGCTGGCCGGGCACCAAATTCACCCTTGTCGAGAGCGATCAGAGGAAATCGGCCTTTCTGCGCAGCGCCACCCGTGAGTGCGAGGTAAATTGCACCGTGATCAGCCGCCGGATCGAAGCGATTGAACCGTTGGCGGCGGATATTCTGTCTGCCCGTGCGTTGGCCGATCTGCCGATGCTTTTATCCTATTGCGACAGGCACTTGGCCCCGACCGGCACGGCGCTGTTTCCAAAAGGCGTCAGTTGGAAAAAAGAGGTCGAGGAGGCGCGCAAGGAATGGCGGTTTGACGCGACTCCGATTACTAGTGAAACGGAACCCCAGGCCGTAATCCTGAAGATCGAAGGAGTGTCACGTGGTTGATCTGTCCCGCCCTGCCGGCCCCCGGATTATTGCGGTTGCCAATCAGAAAGGTGGGGTAGGAAAGACCACGACAGCGATCAACCTGGCCGCCGGTCTGGCCGAGGGGGGATGCCGGGTTCTGGTGGTCGATCTCGATCCGCAGGGGAATGCCTCGACCGGGTTGGGCGTCGATGATCGGGATTGGACGACCTATGACCTGATTTTGGACGACGCGCCGCTGGAAGCGGTCGTTCAGGACACGGAAATCGACGGTTTGCTCATGGTTCCGGCCACGGTCGATCTGAGTTCCGCGGATATCGAGCTGATCTCGAACGAAAAGCGCAGCTTTCTGCTGCATGATGCGCTGCGCCAGACCGCGATAGATAAATTTCGCCTGGATTATGTGCTGATCGACTGCCCGCCATCGCTGAATCTGCTCACCGTAAATGCCATGGTTGCGGCCCATTCGGTGCTTATTCCGCTGCAGAGCGAGTTCTTTGCGCTCGAGGGTTTGTCGCAGCTGATGCTCAGCGTGCGCGAGGTGCGGCAGACCGCGAATCCCGAGCTGAGAATCGAAGGTGTTGTGTTGACCATGTATGACAACCGCAACAACTTGTCCCGTCAGGTTGAGAAGGACGCGCGTGACAATCTGGGCGAGATGGTGTTTAAAACGAAGATACCAAGAAATGTGCGGGTCAGTGAGGCGCCGTCTTATGCGCTTCCGGTGTTGCAGTACGATTCCGGGTCCCTCGGGGCCATGGCCTACCGTCATCTGGCCCGCGAGCTGTTGCAAAAGCACAAAAACGTCGCCGCCTGAGCGGCGAAAAGGAGGGCATGGTGAGCGTCAGGAAAAGCAAGCCGAGAGGGTTGGGCCGGGGTTTGTCCGCGCTGATGGCGGATGTCACGCAGGAGTCGGATGGGGTTGTCGTCCCCGGTCCGCGCCGCCCGGACATGATGATTCCCATCGAAAAGCTGAAGGCAAATCCCAACCAGCCGCGCCGCACGTTCTCGCCGGATCAGCTGGATGAGCTGGCGGCTTCGATCAAGGAGAAGGGGATCATTCAGCCGCTGATCGTGCGGGCGAACGGTGCAGATCAGTATGAGATCGTGGCCGGTGAGCGCCGCTGGCGCGCGGCGCAGATGGCGCAGCTGCATGAGATTCCGGTGCTGGTGCGCGATTTCGATGACACCGAGGTGCTGGAAGTTGCGATCATCGAGAACATCCAGCGCGCCGATCTGAACGCGGTGGAAGAGGCTGCGGGATATCGCCAGCTGATGGAGCGGTTCGGGCATACGCAGGAGAAGCTGGCCGAGGCGCTGGGCAAGAGCCGCAGTCATATTGCCAACCTACTGCGGTTGCTATCGCTGCCGACGGATGTGCAGGCTTATGTGGTCGAAGGGAAACTCTCGGCGGGTCATGCGCGAGCGCTGATTACGGCGGAGAACCCGTCAGAGCTGGCGCGGATCGTGGTGCGCGACGGGTTGTCGGTGCGCGCGACCGAGGCTCTGGTTAAAAAGCAGCAGCAGGGTGCCAACATTCAGGCCGCGCCGCGTTCCAGCAACAATGGTGCGGGCAAGGATGCCGACACCCGGGCGCTGGAAAAGGACCTGTCGGCGATTCTGGCGATGAAGGTGGCGATCAACCACAAGCCGGGCACTGAATCCGGGCAGGTGGTGCTGACTTACGAAAACCTCGATCAGCTTGACGATCTGTGCGCCAAGCTCAGCCGTTAGGGCGGGTCCAGATAAAGATCAGGACGCAGCCCAGCACGATGGCCTGAATGATCAGGACATGGGTTGGCGCGGCGAAGATGACGGACAACGCGAAGACGGCGGCAATCGACAGGGTTGCCGCCTTTTTTGCGACCGGACGGATGGCGCCTGAGCTGTGCCAGTCGTCGATCAGCGGGCCGAAGGTACGGTGGCTTAGCAGCCAGGTGTGCAGGCGCTCGGAAGAGCGGGCGAAGAAGAACGCGGCCAGAAGCAGGAAGGGCACGGTGGGCAGCAGCGGCAGCACGACGCCGACCATAGCCAGCGCGATGCAGAGCAATCCCAGTCCTGCCCAGATGTACTGCATCCCTCAGCCCGTCAACAATTCGCGGATGACGGCGTTCAGAACGGCGCGGCCATCGGTGGTTGCTTTCAATCTGCCCTGATCGGCTTCGATCATGCCCAGATCAGTTAGATAGCGGAGTTTGTCCGAGTGCAAGGGGTGGCCAGCAAGCTGCTCAAAGCGCGCTATATCTAGTCCTTCAGCGATGCGGATACACATCATGAGGTATTCGCTGGCCTGTTCATGCGAAGATACCTCGGTGCGGAAGGACTCGCCCGATCCGTTGGCCGCCGCTTGCAGCCATGTGCCCGGCGCGAGGTGGGACTCGGTGGCGTATTTCCGGCCGTCGATGGTCACGCGGCCATGGGCGCCCGGGCCGATGCCCACATAGTCGCCATAGCGCCAGTAGATCAGGTTGTGGCGGGATTCGGCGTCTTGCCGCGCGTGGTTCGACACCTCGTAGGCGGGCATGCCATGGGCTTCGCAGATCTCTTGCGTGGCCAGATACATGTCGGCGGCATTGTCATCCTCGGGCAGCCCGCGCAGCTTGCCCCGGGCGTAGCGGTCGCCGAAGGCGGTGCCGTCCTCAATGGTGAGTTGGTAGAGCGACAGGTGGTCGATGGCCATCGCCAGCGCTTCGGTCAGTTCCCCGCGCCAGGCGTCGAGCGTCTGGTGCTGGCGGGCATAGATCAGGTCGAAACTGACCCGGTCAAAACAACTGCGGGCGATGTCGAAGGCGGCGCGGGCCTCGGCGACGGTGTGGATACGGCCCAGACGGCGCAGATCCTCGTCATTGAGCGCTTGTATCCCCATCGAGACGCGATTGACCCCGGCGTCGCGATAGGCGGCGAACCGGCCCGCCTCGACCGAGCCGGGATTGGCCTCGAGCGTGATTTCCATGTCGTTGGCGGGCCGCCAGAGGGTTAGGGTGGCGTCGATCACGGCGGCAACGGTGTCGGGCTCCATCAGCGACGGGGTGCCGCCGCCGAAGAAGATGGTGTTCAGCACCCGGCCCGGGGTTTCGGCGGCGGAGCGTTCAAGCTCGCTCAGATACGCCTTAACCCATTGTTTTTGATTAATATTGCGGGAAACATGGCTGTTGAAGTCGCAATAGGGGCATTTGGCCTCGCAAAACGGCCAATGCACGTACAGGCCAAAGCCCCCGTTGCGCCAGTCATCCGCCAAAACAGCCCTTTACGAATTGCGCCACCGCGCGTCCGCGATGGCTGATCTTGTTTTTTTCCCACCGGTCCATCTCGGCAAAGGTAATGTCGTACCCGTCGGGGACAAACATCGGGTCATAGCCGAAACCGCCTTCGCCACGGATGGGCCAGACCAGATGGCCAGGGGCGATGCCCTCGAACACCTCGTCATGGCCGTCGGGCCAGGCCAGCACCAGCGTGCTGCGGAACTGGGCGGTGCGGGGATGGGGGGCGTTCTTTGCTTCCAGCTCATCATGTGCGCGGGTCATCGCCATCAGGAAATCCCGACCATTGCCGGTTTCTGCCCAATCGGCGGTGTAGACACCCGGCGCGCCGTCCAGCGCGTCGATGGTGATGCCGGAATCGTCCGACAGCGCGGGCAGGCCGGTGGTTTGGGCCGCGGCATGGGCCTTGATCCTGGCGTTGCCGACGAAAGTGTCTTCGGTTTCCTCCGGTTCCGGCAGATCCATCTCACCCGCGCCGACGACCTTGACGCCAAAGGGGGTGAGGAGATGCTCCATCTCCTCCAACTTTCCCTTGTTGTGGGTCGCCACCAGCAGCGTATCGCCGTCGAACTTGCGCGTCATGCGGTGGCGGCCTGCTGCGCGGCGACCAGTTCGCCAACGCCTTTTTCGGCCAGATCCAGTAGCTGGTTCATCTGGTCACGGCTGAACACCGAGCCCTCGGCGCTCATCTGCACCTCGATCAGTTTCTTCGAGCCGGTCATGATGAAATTGCCGTCCACACCGGCCTCGCTGTCCTCGGGGTAGTCGAGATCCAGCACCGGCTGGCCGGCATAGATGCCGCAGGAGACGGCGGCGACCGGATCGACCAGCGGGTCGGAAATCACGTCGCCGGTTTTCATCAGCTTGTTGACGGCCAGCCGCAGCGCGACCCAGCCGCCGGTGATCGCGGCGCAGCGGGTGCCGCCATCGGCCTGGATCACGTCACAGTCCACGGTGATCTGACGCTCGCCCAAGGCAACGCGGTCGACGCCAGCACGCAGGGCGCGGCCGATCAGGCGCTGAATCTCAACGGTGCGCCCGCCTTGCTTGCCGCTCGCCGCTTCGCGCCGCATCCGGGTGTTGGTCGCGCGGGGCAGCATGCCGTATTCGGCGGTGACCCAGCCCAGGCCCGAGCCTTTGATGAAGGGCGGCACCCGGTCCTCAATGGTGGCGGTGCACAGCACATGGGTGTCGCCCATCTTGATCAGGCAGGAACCTTCGGCATGTTTGGTAAAGCCGGTCTCGATTGAAACCGGGCGCATTTCGTTTAGATCACGTCCTGAGGGTCGCATGAAAAATCCTTTGTTTGCTGGGTTGGGGATACCGTCCGCAGGCGTGGCGATGCAACCCCGATTGACCTTTCGCGCATCTGGGATTTAATGACGAGCCAGCCGGGGAACACCGATGAGTGATGCGAGTAAAATTCTGGACGAAATGAATCATCGCTCGCGCGAGGTGTTCCGGCTTATCGTGGAAAGCTATCTGGACAGTGGTGAGCCGGTGGGCAGCCGCACTCTGACCCGCACCTTGTCCGAAAAGGTCAGCGCCGCCACGGTGCGCAACGTGATGCAGGATCTGGAGTTTCTGGGCCTGCTGGACAGCCCCCATGTCAGTGCGGGCCGTATCCCGTCGCAGGCCGGGTTGCGGATGTTCGTGGACGGGTTGCTGGAGGTTGGCGATCTGGACGCGGATGACCGGCATAAGCTGGACGCGACCCTGGGGGCCAATGCGGGCGATGTGGGCGGAATGCTCGACAAGGTGGGCGCGGCGCTGAGCCGGGTGACGCATGGCGCCTCGCTGGTGCTGACGCCCAAGCACGAGGCCGAGATCAAGCATATCGAGTTCGTCTCGCTGGGCCATGACCGGGCATTGGTGGTGCTGGTGTTCTCGGACGGGCATGTGGAGAACCGCCTGTTCACCCCGCCGCCGGGGCAGACGCCAAGCTCGATGCGCGAGGCGGCGAATTTCCTGAACGCGCTGATCGAAGGGCGCACGCTGGGCGAAGTGCGCCGGATCATCCAGGCCGAGATTGCCGCCAGGCGGCAGGAGATCGACGTGCTGGCCCGCGAGATGGTGGAAAGCGGGCTGGCGATCTGGGACGGCGAGGGGCAGGATTCGGCGCGTCTGATCGTGCGGGGCCGGGCGAATCTGCTGGAAGGGGCGGATCAGGAAGAGGAGTTGGAGCGCATCCGGACCCTGTTTGACGACCTTGAACGCAAGCGCGACATCGCGGAATTCCTGGAACTGACCGAAGATGGCGAGGGTGTGCGCATTTTTATCGGGTCCGAGAACAAACTTTTCTCACTTTCGGGTTCCTCTCTGGTGGTGTCTCCATATATGAACGCTGATCGAAAGATCATTGGCGCGGTGGGAGTGATCGGCCCGACGCGCCTGAATTACGGACGGATCGTGCCGATCGTGGATTACACGGCGCAGCTGGTCGGAAAGCTGATTTCCGACCGGAGTTAGAGGTAGAGACATGGCAGAGCCAAAGAACGAAGATTTTCTGGACGATATCGCCACCGCCGAGGCGGAAGAGCTGGCCGAGGAACTGGCCGAGATCAGTGAAGAGGCGCTGGAACTGGACGCGCTGCGGGCCGAGCGGGATGAGCTGAAGGACAAGTTCATGCGCGCGCTGGCCGATGCCGAGAACGCCCGCAAGCGCGGCGAGAAGGCGCGCCGGGACGCCGAGCAATATGGCGGCTCGCGCCTGGCCCGCGACATGCTGCCGGTCTATGACAACATGAAACGCGCGCTTGAGGCGGCGACCGATGAGCAGAAAGAGGTCGCGGCGGCCCTGATCGAAGGCGTCGAGCTGACCATGCGGGCGCTGCGGGACGTGTTCCAGAAGCACGGTATCCAGATCGTGTCGCCACAGGTGGGCGACCGGTTCGATCCGCAGATGCATGAGGCGATGTTCGAGGCTCCGGTGCCAGGCACCAAGGCGGGCGACATCATTCAGGTATCCGCCGAGGGGTTCATGCTGCACGACCGTCTGCTGCGTCCGGCGCAGGTGGGCGTGTCGTCGACGCCGGCGAGCTGATACGCGCCTTGCGGCGCGTGCCTTCGGCGAGAGTATTTGGGAAAAGATGAAGGCGCGGTCAGGTGTTGGCCGCCTCTTTCAGTTTGTAGATCAGGTCGAGCGCTTCGCGGGGGGTCAGCTCGTCGGGCAGGATTTCCTTGAGCATGTCGTCCACGGGAGAGGCTTTGGCAGGGGGTGGCGGGGGAGGTGCAGCGGAGAAGAGCGGCAGATCGTCAATCAGTGTCTTTTGCTTGCCGCCTTCGCGTTCGCTTTTCTCAAGCTGGTCCAGCACGACGCGGGCGCGTTCGACCACCGAAGGCGGCAGGCCCGCGAGTTGGGCGACCTGCACGCCGTAGGAACGGTCGGCGGCGCCTTTGCGGACCTCGTGCAGGAAGATCACTTCGCCTTCCCACTCCTTGACCGCGACGGTGGCGTTGTCGACGCCTTCGAGGTTGCCCGCCAGGGCGGTGAGCTCGTGGTAGTGGGTGGCGAACAGGGCGCGGCATTTGTTCGAGGCGTGCAGGTGTTCCAGCGTGGCCCAGGCGATGGAGAGGCCGTCATAGGTGGCGGTACCGCGTCCGATCTCATCGAGGATGACCAGCGCGCGGTCGTCGGCCTGATTGAGGATGGCAGCGGTTTCGACCATCTCCACCATGAAGGTCGAGCGCCCGCGCGCCAGATCGTCCGAGGCGCCGACGCGGCTGAAAAGCTGGCTGACCAGACCGATATGGGCGCGCTCCGCCGGAACATAGCTGCCCATTTGCGCCAAGAGTGCGATCAGGGCGTTCTGGCGCAGGAAGGTCGATTTACCGGCCATGTTGGGGCCGGTGAGCAGCCAGATCGCGGCGCCCTCCTCGGCAGCCAGGTCGCAGTCGTTGGCGATGAAGGTACCGCCGCTTTGCTGCCGCAGCGCGTGTTCGACCACCGGGTGGCGGCCGCCTTCGATGGCGAATGTGCGGGTCTGATCGACGGTGGGGCGGCACCAGGCCTCACCGCGTGCCAGATCGGCGAGCGCGGTGGTGAGGTCCAGTTCGGCGAGGCCGCGCGCGGCAGCGTTCAGACGGGCGGCCTGATCCAGAACGGCGCCGGAAAGCCCGGAATAGAGCCGCTTTTCGATCTCAAGCGCCAGATTTCCGGCGTTCAGGATGCGGGTTTCGATCTCGCTGAGCTCCACCGTGGTGAAGCGCACCTGATTGGCGGTGGTCTGGCGGTGGATGTAGGTTTCGCTGAACGGCGGGTTCAGCATCTTGGCCGCGTGGGTGGCGGTGGTTTCGATGAAATAGCCCAGCACGTTGTTGTGCTTGATCTTCAGCGAGGCGATGCCGGTGTGCGCGGAGTATTTCTGCTGGAATCCGGCGATGACCGAGCGACCCTCGTCGCGCAACGTGCGGGCCTCGTCCAGTTCGGCGTCATAGCCGGGCGCGATGAAGCCGCCGTCGCGGGCGAGCAGCGGCGGGTCGGCAATCAGTGCGTCATCGAGCAAGGAGAGCAGGTCATCAAAGCCCAAGAGATTGCGCATCGCTTCGGCTAGAAGCGGCGGCAGTTCCTCGGCCTCGCAGATCCCGGCGATGGCGGCGGCTTGCGCCAGACCGTTGCGGATCGCGGCCAGATCGCGGGGGCCGCCGCGGTCCAGCGACAGGCGCGATAGGGCCCGGTCCAGATCGGGGGTCTTGCGCAGCGCCTCACGCAGGTCGGGGGCGATCAGGCTTTGTTCCAGGCAATATTCCACCGCGTCGTGGCGGGCGTGGATGGTGTCGAGGCTGCGGGAGGGGCTGGACAGGCGCTGTTCCAGCAGCCGCGCGCCGCCGGGGGTGACGGTCCGGTCCACTACCGACAGCAGCGAGCCCGCGCGTCCGCCCGACAGCGACCGGGTCAGTTCCAGATTGCGGCGGGTGGCGGCGTCGATCTGGACGGCGCGGTCCTCGGACTCTTTTTGCGGGGTTTGCAGCAGCGGCAGTTTGCCCTTTTGGGTGATCTCCAGATAGTCGATCAGCGCCCCCATGGCGGCCACTTCGGCCCGGTCGAAACTGCCGAATGCGTCCAGCGCACCGACGCCGAACAGGGTGCAGATGCGTTTTTCACCCGCCGTGCTGTCGAAACTGGCGCGCCCAACCGGTGTGATCGGGATGCCGAGGTCGGTGGAGAGTTCAGACAGTTTCGCTTCGGTGCCGTCGGCCACGATCAGCTCGGACGGGGCGAGCCGCGCCAGTTCCGGGCCAAGGCGGACGGGGGTCACGGGCATCACGTGAAACGCGCCGGTCGAGATGTCGGCCCAGGCAAGGGCGGCCTCATCCCGGACCTCGGCATAGGCCGCCAGAAAGTTGTGACGCCGCGCCTCCAAAAGCGCGTCTTCAGTCAGCGTGCCGGGGGTGACCAGACGCACCACATCGCGTTTTACGACCGATTTAGAGCCTCTTTTCTTGGCCTCCGCCGGGCTTTCCATCTGCTCGCACACGGCCACGCGAAACCCCTTGCGGATCAGCGTCAGCAGATAGCCCTCGGCGGCGTGAACCGGGACACCGCACATCGGAATATCGTTGCCGTTGTGCTTGCCGCGCTTGGTCAGCGCGATGTCCAGCGCCTCGGCCGCGTTCACCGCATCCTCAAAGAACATCTCGTAGAAATCGCCCATGCGATAGAACAGCAGGGCGTCGGCATGGGCGTCTTTGATGTCGAGATATTGCGCCATCATCGGCGTGACTGTGGACAAGGTAGGCGTCTCCGGGCGGGTTCCGGTCGCGACCTTACAAATCCGCCGACTGCGGCGAAAGGTGAAAACGCATTGCCGTTGAGACCTGCGGTTGCCTGCGGTAAGAGGCGAAAGCCCCGCACCTGCAAAGAAACGACATATCCCATGCCCAAAGCGAAAATCACCGACGAAGAGGCGCTGGCCTTTCACCTGGAACCCAGCCCCGGCAAGTGGGAGGTGCAGGCCACCGTCCCCATGACCACCCAGCGCGATCTGTCGCTGGCCTATAGCCCCGGCGTGGCAGTTCCGTGCGAAGCCATCGCGGCCAGTCCCGAGACGGCCTATGACTATACCAACAAGGGCAACCTTGTCGCCGTGATCTCGAACGGGACGGCGGTTCTGGGTCTGGGTAATCTGGGCGCGCTGGGCTCGAAGCCGGTGATGGAGGGCAAGTCGGTCCTGTTCAAGCGGTTCGCCGACGTGAACTCGATCGATATCGAGCTGGATACTGAAGATCCGGATGAGTTTTGTCGCGCGGTGCGTCTGATGGGGCCGACCTTTGGTGGCATCAACTTGGAAGACATCAAAGCGCCCGAGTGTTTCATCATCGAGCAGCGGCTGAAGGAAGAGATGGATATTCCGGTCTTCCACGACGATCAGCATGGCACGGCGGTGATCTGTGCGGCGGGTCTGATCAACGCGCTGCATATCTCGGGCAAGAAGATCGAGGATGTGAAGATCGTTCTGAACGGGGCAGGTGCGGCGGGGATCGCCTGTATCGAGCTGCTCAAGGCGATGGGCGCGCGGCATGAGAACTGCGTTGTCTGCGACACCAAGGGCGTGATCTATCAGGGCCGCACCGAGGGCATGAACCAGTGGAAATCCGCCCACGCGATCACGACCGAGCTGCGCACGCTGGATGAAGCGATGAAAGGGGCCGATGTGTTCCTGGGCGTGTCGGTCAAGGGTGCGGTGACGCAGGATATGGTTGCCTCGATGGCCGACAATCCGGTGATTTTTGCGATGGCCAACCCCGATCCCGAGATCACGCCGGAAGAGGCGCATGAGGTGCGGGTGGATGCGATCGTGGCCACCGGGCGCAGCGATTATCCCAATCAGGTCAACAACGTCCTTGGATTTCCCTACCTGTTCCGGGGTGCGCTCGACATTCATGCCCGGGCCATCAATGACGAGATGAAGATCGCCTGTGCCCATGCGCTGGCGCGTCTGGCGCGTGAGGATGTGCCGGACGAGGTGGCGATGGCCTATGGCAAGACCCTGACCTTTGGCCGCGACTACATCATTCCGACCCCGTTCGATCCGCGCCTGATCCACCGCATTCCGCCCGCGGTGGCGCGGGCCGGGATGGATACCGGCGCGGCGCGGCGTCCGATCATCGACATGGATGCCTATGAGCTGAGCCTGAAATCGCGCATGGACCCGACCGCGTCCATTCTGCGTGGCCTGAACGCCCGTGCGCGGGCGGCGCAAAGCCGGATGATCTTTGCCGAGGGCGACGATCCCCGCGTGCTGCGCGCGGCGGTGATGTATCAGCGCTCGGGCTTTGGCAAGGCGCTGGTGGTGGGGCGTCCGGATGACGTTCGGGAAAAGCTTGAGACCGCCGGTCTGGCCGATGCGGTGCGCGAGATCGAGGTGGTGAATGCCGCCAATACCCAGCATCTGCAGACCTACAAGGATTTCCTGTACAGCCGCCTGCAGCGCAAGGGGTTCGACGGCAAGGATGTGCACCGTCTGGCGGCGCGCGACCGGCATGTGTTCTCGGCGCTGATGCTGGCGCATGGGCATGCGGATGGTCTGGTGACGGGCGCGACACGGAAATCGGCGCATGTGCTGGACCGGATCAACCACGTGTTCGACGCCGATGCCACCCATGGTGCCGCCGGGGTGACCGCGCTGCTGCACAAGGGACGGATCGTGCTGATCGGCGACACGCTGGTGCATGAATGGCCCGACGAGAACGATCTGGCCAATATCGCCGAACGTGCCGCTGCCGTGGCGCAGCACATGGGGATCGAGCCGCGCGTGGCCTTCGTCAGCTTCTCGACCTTCGGCTATCCGGTCTCGGAACGCGCCGAAAAGATGCATGTGGCGCCCGAAGTGTTGGACCGGCGCGGGGTCAATTTCGAATACGAAGGCGAGATGACCGTGGATGTGGCTCTGAACGTGGACCAGCAAGAGGCCTATCCGTTCTGCCGTCTGACTGGCCCGGCGAATATCCTGATCGTGCCGGCGCGGCACTCGGCCAGTATCTCGACCAAGCTGATGCAGGAGATGGGCGGCGCCACGGTGATCGGGCCGATCTTGTCGGGCGTGGACAAGCCGATCCAGATCTGTTCGACGGTGTCGACCGCGAATGACATCCTGAACATGGCCATTCTGGCCTCCTGCGATATCGGGTGAGCCATGGCGATCTGGAACCTCGGCTCGATCAATGCGGATATGGTCTATGCGGTGCCGCACCTGCCCGGGCCGGGGGAGACGCTGGCCGCCTCCAAGCTGGAGCAGTTTCTGGGTGGTAAGGGCGCCAACATGTCGGTGGCGGCGGCGCGCGCGGGATCCCATGTCTGTCATATCGGTGCGGTGGGTCCCGAGGGGCGCTGGGCGGTGGAGCGGCTGACCGAATACGGCGTCGATACCCGCCATATTTCAGAGGCGGAGGTGCCAACCGGCCATGCGATCATTGCCGTCGATGCCGGCGGAGAGAACCAGATCGTGCTGTTTCCCGGCGCCAACCACTCCATTGGGGCGGATCAGTTGGGGCAGGCGCTGTCCTCGGCGCAGGCGGGCGATCTGCTGGTGATGCAGAACGAAACCAATGCGCAGGTCGAGGCCGCGAAGATGGGCCGCGATCTGGGGCTGAAGGTCTGTTATGCCGCTGCACCTTTTGAGGCGGAGGCGGTGCAGGCGGTGCTGCCGCATCTGGATTTCCTGATCCTCAACGAGGTTGAGGCCGAGCAGTTGCAGCAGGCCAGCGGCCTTTCACCTGACCAGCTTCCGGTGCCGCAGGTGATCGTCACGCTGGGGTCGCGGGGCGCGCGGTATTTCGACACGGCATCAGGCGAGACGCAGGAGTTTCCGGCGTTCAAAGTCGAGGCGGTCGATACCACTGGCGCGGGTGACACGTTCACTGGCTATGTGCTGGCGGGGATCGACCGGGGGATGCCGATTGCGCAGGCGATTTCGCAAGCGATACGTGCCGCGGCCATCATGGTCACGCGGCACGGCACGGCGGATGTGATTCCCGATCTGAAAGACGTGCAGGACGCCCGGTTTTAACTCCCCGCAAAGGGCGCGGCGTCACCCCAGAGCTGTTTCACGCGTTGGTCGCGGCCACAGGCCTTGCGATAGGCCTTGTAGGCGCTGGCCTGACGCTTGGGGCCGAAGCGGGTCAGGATCAGCTTGTCCCCCTTGTAATAATCCTGGTGATAGGCCTCGGCGGGATAGAACTTGCCCGCGCTCAGGATCGGCGTGACGATTTTCTGGCCCAGATCGCCCTGCGCTTTGGCCTTGGCCTGCTCGGCAATCGCCTTTTCGCCCTTGTTAGAGACGAAAATGGCGGTCCGATAGCTCTCACCCCGGTCGCAGAACTGGCCGCCTGCATCCGTCGGATCGACCGAACGGAAGAACAGGTTCAACAGCCGCTGGCGCGAGACCTTGTCGGGATCGAATGTGATCTGCACCGCCTCGTAATGGCCGGTGCCGCCGCGCGAGACCTGCTTGTAGGTCGGGTTGTCCACCTTGCCGCCGGTATAGCCTGACACCGCGCCGAGCACGCCCGGCACGCCTTCGAAATCGGATTCCACGCACCAGAAACAGCCTCCCGCGACGGTCAGGGTTTCCGGGCTGCCAGCCTGGGCAGACCCGGCCTGCATCAGGGTGGTCAGGCTCATGGCGGCGGCAAGGGCGATGGGTTTGAGCGTATCGGTCAGGGTCATGGCGATCCTCCTTTGCGGACAAGCTGCCCTCGGGTCGCGCGCCGGGCAAGATGGTGACGCAAAATGTCACGCGCTGGTGAGAGGAGTTTACCCCTTGGATACGTCTCAAACCGGGATTAGCGTGCGCGCCAAGAGGAGGAGCAGATGACCGACAAGATGAGCACCCATCAGGCCGAGGATGACGTCCGCAACGAGGACATCCTGATTTATGTCGATGGTCGCATCGTGCCCAAGGCGCAAGCCACGGTCAGCGTCTATGACAGCGGCTTCATGCTGGGCGATGGCGTGTGGGAGGGGTTGCGCCTCTATGACGGCCACTGGGCGTTTCTGGACGAACATATCGACCGGCTGTTCGAGGCGGCCAAGGCCATCGATCTGGATATCGGGCTGGACCGGCAGGGGGTGATCGACGCGCTGCGGGCGACGCAGGAGGCCAACGGCATGACCACCGATGCCCATGCGCGGCTGATGGTGACGCGCGGGGTCAAGATGCGCCCGTTCCAGCACCCGTCGCTCAGCCGATCCGGCCCCACGATGGTGATCATCATGGAGCATTCACGGCCGAAACTGCCACGCCCGATCCGGCTGGCCACGGTGCCGCATCTGCGCGGGCTACCGATGACGCAGGACCCCAAGCTGAACTCGCATTCCAAGCTGAACTGCATCCTGGCCTGTATCGCTGCGGAAAAGGCGGGGGCGGATGAGGCGCTGATGCTGGATGTGAACGGGTTCGTGAACACCACCAATGCCTGCAACTTCTTCATCGTGCGCAAGGGCGAGGTTTGGACCTCGACCGGTGATTACTGCATGAACGGGATCACGAGGGCCAAGGTCATCGATCTGTGCCGGGCCGATGGCATTCCGGTTTATGAGCGGAACTATTCGCTGGTCGATACCTATGGCGCGGATGAGGCGTTTCTGACCGGTACGTTCGGGGCGCAGACGCCGGTGAGCGAGATTGACGGGCGGGTGATCGGAGCCGGGCAGATGGGCCCGGTGACCGAGCGTATTCGGGATTTATATAAAGCATTGATCCAGCAGGAGATTTCCAAATGAAGATCGCCATGTGGTCGGGGCCGCGCAACCTGTCGACGGCGATGATGTACGCTTTTGGCGCCCGCACCGATTGCGCCGTTGTCGATGAGCCGTTCTATGCCGCCTATCTGGCGCTGACCGGGTTGGATCATCCGCTGCGCGAAGAAATTCTGGCCTCGCAGCCGCAGGACCCGGCCGAGGTGGCGGCAAAGCTGGCGGGCCCCAACCCGGTGGCGCGCCCGTTCTGGTATCAGAAGCACATGACTCAGCACATGATTGCGGGCGTGCCGCGCGACTGGATGCGCGAGGTGCGCAATGTGTTCCTGATCCGCCACCCGGCGCGGGTGATCGCAAGCTATGCCGCCAAGCGGGAAAACCCGACGCTGGACGATATCGGCTTCTGGCAGCAGGCCGAGCTGTTCGATGAGGTGCAGGGCTGGGGCGGCGATCCGGTGGTGATCGACAGCCACGATATCCGTGAGGACCCGGGCGGGATGCTGGAAAAGCTGTGCGACACGATCGGCGTGCCCTGGTCGCCGCATATGCTGAGCTGGCCCAAGGGCGGACACAAGAGCGATGGCGTCTGGGCCGCGCATTGGTACGGCGCGGTGTGGAACTCGACCGGGTTTGCGGGTCCAGAGGGGCCCTTGCCGGAGGTGCCGGAGCATTTGCAGCCGGTGCTGCAGGCGGCGCTGCCGTTTTATGAGAAGATGCGGGCAGTAAAGCTCTGACCGGGTTGGGGGCTCTGCTCCCGTCCTGCGTTGCGCGCCCGGGGCTCCGCCCGTTCACAGGCGAAACTGTCCACTGGACAGTTTCCGGGAAGCCTGTTCACCCCACCGGGATATTTTCAAACAGAAGAAGGGGTTATTTGAGCAGTTGCCCAAGCTTCATCGCAACGCCCATGTCGCCCGAGATCTTGAGCTTGCCCATCATCACCCCGGTCATCGGGTTGAGCTTGCCGGTCAGCAGTTTGGTCAGGTTGTCGGTCGAGATGCGGATCGTGCAATCGGTGTCCTGATCCCGGGTCGATGCGGCGTTGTCGGCCAGCACGATGACGCCGTCCGTGCCGCAGTCGAATTTCAGCGAGCCGTCGAAGTTTTTGCCTGCAAGGCCGGTCTGAATACCGTCCGCGATGTCCTGAAGGGGCATCGGTGTCTCCTGTCCAGTTTCCGGCCATTTAGGAGGGCGCATCACGCGCGGGCAAGCCTGACCTAACGGGATCTGACGCCGGTTTTACGTGGATGTAAACTGAAGGGTCAGCGGGCAAGGCCCCTCGTAGAACGCGTCGAGAACCTGTTTGAACTCCAGTGGAGCGTTTTTGGTCAGCGAAAACAGCGTCATGGAGGACCGCAGCTTCATCGCATCGACCGGGCCGAGGATCGCGCTTGCCGATGTGCCGGAATGAGACAGCATCAGGCGGGACACCTCGATCAGCCGATCCCGCAGAACCGGGTTGGCCAGATAGTCGGCGGCCTGATCCAGGTCGGCGATGCCATAGCGCTGGGCCGTGGGAGAGCGGCCAAGGGCAGAAAGCTGGGGAAACACGAACCACATCCAGTGGCTCGTCTTCTGGCCCTGCTCAAGCTCTTTCAGGACCGAGGGCCAGACCCGGTCCTGAGCTTTGATGAAGAGAACGGGGTCGAGTCCGCTCATCCATTGGTGCGCTTGTCGCGCATCGCCAGCAGGCGCAGGCGCAGGGCGTTCAGTTTGATGAAGCCTGCCGCGTCTTTCTGGTCGTAGGCGCCGGCGTCCTCTTCGAAGGTCACGTGCTCTTCGGAGTAGAGCGAGTGATCCGACCAGCGGCCCACGCAGGTGGCCAGACCCTTGTAGAGCTTGATGCGGACGGTGCCGGTGACGTGGTCCTGGCTCTTGTCGATGGCCGCCTGCAGCATCTCGCGTTCGGGCGAATACCAAAAGCCGTTATAGATCAGCTCGGCATATTGCGGCATCAGCTGGTCTTTCAGGTGCATTGCACCCCGGTCCATGGTGATGGATTCGATGCCACGATGTGCCTCGAGCAGAACGGTGCCGCCCGGCGTTTCATAGATGCCACGCGATTTCATGCCCACGAAACGGCCCTCGACCAGATCCAGACGGCCGATGCCGTGTTTGCCGCCATATTCATTCAGCTTGGTCAGGATGGTGGCCGGGCTCATCGCCTCGCCATTGATGCTGACCGCGTCGCCTTTTTCAAAGCCGATTTCGATGAATTCGGGCTCGTTCGGCGCGTCTTCTGGGTGAACGGTGCGCTGATAGACGTAGTCGGGCGCCATCTCTGCCGGGTCTTCCAGCACCTTGCCCTCGGACGAGGTGTGCAGCAGGTTTGCATCGACTGAGAACGGCGCCTCACCGCGCTTGTCCTTGGCAACCGGGATCTGGTTCTGTTCGGCAAACTCCAGCAGGCGGGTGCGGCTGGTCAGATCCCATTCGCGCCAGGGGGCGATCACCTTGATATCGGGGTTCAGCGCATAGGCGGCCAGTTCGAACCGCACCTGATCGTTGCCCTTGCCGGTGGCGCCGTGGGCCACGGCATCGGCGCCGGTTTCCTCGGCGATTTCGATCAGGCGTTTCGAGATCAGCGGACGCGCGATCGAGGTGCCCAGCAGGTACAGACCCTCATACTGGGCATTGGCGCGGAACATCGGGAAGACGAAGTCGCGGACGAATTCTTCGCGGATATCCTCGATATAGATGTTCTCGGGTTTGATCCCCAGCAGTTCGGCCTTCTGGCGGGCGGGCTCCAGCTCTTCCCCCTGGCCCAGATCGGCGGTGAAGGTCACGACCTCGCAGCTATACTCGGTCTGCAGCCATTTCAGGATGATCGAGGTATCGAGGCCACCGGAATAGGCCAGAACAACTTTCTTGGGCGCGGACATCTGACTTCCCCATTATGCGAATGACGGTTGGCCCCTAACGGGTTTTGAACGTGGGGGCAAGTTGCACGGATTGACGCGGTGGGGGAAATGGGCTGAAACGGTTGAAACGACACAAGGATTGGTTGAGAGGCGGTTTCGATGCTGGGATTAGAAATTTTCGTGCATTCCGTGAGGATGGTCCTGAGGAACCTCAAACAGGCACTGCAGATATCGGTGGTTCCGGCGCTGCTCGGCGGTGTGCTGGTTTTTGGCCTGTTCTATCTCTTCGACATTCCTTTCGAAGATTTTGACAGTGGAACAACCGGGTTTCCCGCGGGCGTAACGTCCGGTTCGCTGGCCATGTTCCTTGTATGTGTGCTGGCTGTTGCGATGATCGTCGTCTTCTGGATCGTGGTGTCCTGGCACCGTTTCGTGTTGCTGGAAGAATATCCCTCGGGCGTGCTGCCGCCGTTCCGGTTTGATCGCATCCTCGCCTATTTCGGGCGCGTTCTTCTTCTGGGTATTCTGGCCATCATCGTCATGTTGCCCGCGTCGCTTATCTCTGGCGGAGTAATGCAGGCGTCCGTTGTCATCGGATTTGTGTTTTGGATCGTGATGGTGGCGTTTCTGTGGATCGGGTTTTATCGCCTGTCGCCGATGCTTCCCGGTGCGGCAATCGGAAAGCCTGTGACGCTGCCCGAGGCCTGGCAGGCGACCGCTGGCGTTAACGGTCAAATCCTGTTGCTCGTGATCCTGTCCCTGATGTTTCAGTTCCTGATGCAGTTTCTGGCCGGTTTGCTGATGTTCATCCCGATTGTAGGGTTGATTGTGGTTATTCTGCTGGTGATGCTGATCCTGCCGCTGATCAATGTCAGCATTCTGACCACTATGTACGGCGTCTTCATCGAGAAACGCGATCTGGCGCGGTAGACATATGTATTCCTTGCCACTTGGGCCGTGATACGGCACTGACACCGGCATGAGCGATTTCGAGACCCGCGCCCGCGCCGCCGAAGAGGCGATGCGCACCGTTTTTCCCGTGACGCCGTTGCAGCGCAACGCGCATCTGTCCGCGCGGTATGGCGCCGATATCTGGCTCAAGCGCGAGGATCTGAGCCCCGTGCGCTCCTACAAGATCCGGGGCGCGTTCAACGCCATGCGCAAGCAGCCGGAGCAGGATCTGTTCGTCTGCGCCAGCGCGGGCAATCACGCGCAGGGCGTGGCGTTCATGTGCAAGCACCTAGGCGTCAGGGGCGTGATCTTCATGCCGGTGACCACGCCGCAGCAGAAGATCCAGAAGACCCGGATGTTCGGTGGCGAGCAGGTCGAGATTCACCTGACCGGCGACTATTTCGACGACACGCTGGCGGCGGCGCAAAGCTGGTGCACCGCGCAGGGCGGTCATTTTCTGTCGCCGTTTGACGATGCCGATGTGATCGAAGGCCAGGCCTCGCTGGCGGTCGAGATCGAGGCGCAGTTGGGCCGGGTGCCGGATCATGTGGTGCTGCCGGTGGGCGGCGGTGGCATGTCGTCGGGCGTGGCGACGTGGTTCGGGGATCGCACCCATTGTCTGTTCGTGGAACCGGCGGGTGGCGCGTGTCTGCGCGCGGCGCTGGCGGCGGGGCATCCGGTGGCGCTGGACCATGTGGACACCTTTGTCGATGGCGCGGCGGTGGGTCGGATCGGGGACAAGCCGTTCGAGCTGCTCAAGACCCGGCATCTGTCGGATGTGCTGACCCTGTCTGAAGACCGGATCTGCGCCACGATAATCGAGATGCTGAATGTCGAGGGCATCGTTCTGGAACCCGCAGGCGCGCTGGCGGTCGAGGCGGTGGCGGATGTGCAAAGTTTCATCCGGGGCAAGACGGTGGTGTGTGTCACCTCGGGCGGCAATTTCGATTTCGAACGCCTGCCCGAGGTCAAGGAACGCGCGCAGCGCTATTCCGGGGTCAAGAAATACCTGATCCTGCGGCTGCCGCAGCGGCCCGGGGCGCTAAAGGAATTCCTGGGGATTCTGGGGCCTGACGACGATATTGCCCGGTTCGAATACATGAAGAAATCGGCGCGGAATTTCGGCTCGGTTCTGATCGGGATCGAAACCAGCAAGCCCGAGAATTTCGTGCGGCTCTTTGCGCATCTGGACGATGCCGGGTTCACCTATACCGACATCACCGAGGATGAGACGCTGGCACAGTTCGTGATCTGAACCTCAGATGTGCTGCGTCAGCCCGGCCTGAAACTCGGACCGGGAGGCGTGGAAATTGCCGATGATTTCGTCCAGATCGACGGTCTCCGCCTGGCCGGCAGCGGACGCGCGCTCGCCGTCCTGGCACAGTTTCGAAAACTCCTGAAACCCAAGGCTCAGCGCGCTGCCCTTGAGGAAATGCAGGTTGCGTTCCAGATCCGCGCGGCCGGTGTCGGCGCGCACACGTGCGATCACCTCATCGACCTCTTCCAGAAAGATCTCGACCACCTCGCCGAAATCCTCGGCGCCCACCTCGTCATGCAATTGTGTGACCCTTGGCCAGTCGATCATGAAACACCTCACACACACTCCGCCCGTTCACTCTTTGGTAGGGGTTTGGAGGTAAACGCAGGGTTAAGCGGCGCGGAAAGATGGTTTGAGTTTTAGATTTCACAGGATGTTAAGGGCAGACGCCTAGCGTCGTCCGCGCCCAGTCATGAGCGGACAACAGGGAAGTACAAGGTGTTGCAGGGTAACAGCGTGGAGGCCGAGCCGGAGCAGGGATTTGGCGCCATCCGAAAGGCGCTGGTCGTGGATGACAGCCGCCTGCAACGCCGGATTCTGGTGGGCTCGCTCCGGAAATGGGGATTCGATGTGATCGAGGCCGATAGCGGGCAGGCCGCGATGGAGATCTGCGCCGAAAACCCGCCCGATCTGGTGCTCAGCGACTGGGTGATGCCGGGGATGAGCGGGTTGGAGTTCTGCAAAGCGTTCCGGGCCGGTGAGACGGGCCACTATGCCTATTTCATCCTGCTGACCTCCAAGAGCGAAAAGAACGAGGTCGCACAGGGGCTGGACGCGGGGGCGGACGATTTCCTGATCAAGCCGGTCAGCGCCGATGAACTGCGGGCGCGTATCTCGGCGGGCGCACGTATTCTGGGCATGCAGCGCGAGCTGTCGGACAAGAACCGGCTGATCGAACAGGCGCTGGACGAGTTGAAGGTGGCGCATGACGCCATCGACAAGGACCTGATGCAGGCGCGCAAGATTCAGGATTCGCTGGTGCCGGAACTCACGCGCGACTTTGGCGCGTCCCGGGTCAGTTTGCTTCTGAAACCCTGCGGCCATATCGGCGGCGACCTGGTGGGCATGTTCTCACCCGGGGTGAACCGGCTTGGGTTCTACAGTATCGACGTCTCGGGCCATGGCATCACCTCGGCGATGATGACGGCGCGGCTGGGGGGGTATCTGTCCAGCACCTATTTCGATCAGAACGTCGCCATGGAAAAACGGTTCAACCGTTTCTACGCGCTGCTGCCGCCCGAGGAGGTGGCGGCGACCCTCAATTCCCGCCTGATCGCCGATACCGGGATCGAGGAATATTTTACAATGGTCTATGCCATCGTCGATCTGCGCAACGGCCATTTGAAGATGGTGCAGGCGGGGCATCCGCACCCGCTGGTTCTGCGTCGTGACGGGCGGGCCGAGTTTCTGGGGGAAGGCGGGGTGCCGATCGGTCTGCTGCCGGATATCCCCTATCAGCGGGTCGATACCTATCTGGAGCCGGGCGATCGATTGCTGCTCTATTCCGACGGGTTCACCGAATGCCGTCTGGCCAATGGCGAGATGCTGGAGCCCGAGGGGTTGCTGGATCTGGTGCGCGGCTGTGATGCGGGCCGTGGCGGGCAGGAGTTTCTGGACGATCTGTTCTGGCGCCTGACGCAGATCATGTCGCCGGAGCACGGGCTTGAGGATGACGTATCGGCCACCTTCTTTGAATATAACGGGGCCTGAGACGTTGCACTACAGGCCCATGGCGTGCAGCCGGGTGAAATGCCGGTCGCCGGGGTTGCCCAGGGCCTCGACCGCCACGGCGGTGTCCATCCACAGCGCCTCGTGAAACGATTCGCTCGGCGGACCCAGGGGCCGGACCGGGTGGGCGCGGTAGATCAGGCAGATCTTTTCGGCCCAGAGGTCATATTCAGGCATATAGGCAAAGCGGCGGAACGTACCAACACGCCGGGGATTCGCAATCCGCCAGCCGGTTTCCTCATACACTTCGCGGTGCAAAGCGGTGATCGGCGATTCGCCCGGGTCGATGCCACCGCCGGGCAATTGCAGCTCGGGGTTCAGCCCGTCATCGTACCAGGTCAGCAGCAGTGAGCCCCCGCGCGGCAGCAGGACATAGGCCCCGGGACGCCGCGTGTAAGCCCGGCCCGGTTCGGGGCTTTCACCGAAACGCCTGATCATGTATGGCCCCTTTCAACCCGAGCTCTTCGACTTATATGGTGGCGGTATGCCAACCTGTGGCGTGTAAGGAAACCCCATGTCTCTTGGAACGAAAATCGCGTGGGACGATACCGTCCTGCCCTTTCAGCTTGACGCAACCGACATGCGTGGCCGGGTGGCCCGCCTGGACGGTGTGCTGGACGGCATCCTGAAACAGCACGACTATCCGGCGCAGGTCGAGGCGCTGGTGGCCGAAATGGCTCTGTTGACGGCGCTGATCGGTCAGACCATCTCCTTGCGCTGGAAGCTGTCGCTGCAGGTACAGTCCAAGGGCGCGGTGCGGATGATCGCGACGGATTACTACGCGCCGCGGGAAGAGGGGCAGCCCGCGCAGATCCGCGCCTACGCCAGCTTTGACCACGAGCGTCTGACCGATGGTGCGCCGTTCGATCAGGTGGGCGAAGGGTATTTCGCGATCCTGATCGACCAGGGCAAGGACACCCAGCCCTATCAGGGTATCACGCCGCTGGACGGCGGTTCGCTGCGCGCCTGCGCCGAGGCCTATTTTGCCCAGTCCGAGCAGTTGCCGACCCGGTTCGCCTTGAGCTTTGGCAAGTCCACCGAGCCCGGCGTGGACGAGCATTGGCGCGCTGGCGGGATCATGTTGCAGCACATGCCCAAGGCCTCGCCGTTCGTTGCTTCGGGCGACGGCGGCGGAGAGATCCTCAGCGCAGCCGATCTGGTCGATGGCGAAGAGGGCGAGAACTGGAACCGCGTCAACATCCTGCTGGATACGGTCGAGGATCTGGAACTGATCGGCCCGTCGGTGCAGCCCACCGACTTGCTGGTGCGCCTGTTTCACGAGGAACAGCCGCGTGTCTATGACGCGCAGATGGTGCAGTTCGGCTGTACCTGTTCCGAGGACCGGGTGCGGCAGAGCCTGTCGATCTACTCGGCGGGTGACATCGAGAAGATGACCACGCCCGAAGGCACCGTGACCGCCGATTGCCAGTTCTGCGGCGCCCATTACGTGCTGGACCCCAAGTCGGTCGGTTTCGACGCCGAGCAGACGGGCGGTGCGTGATCCGGTAGCAGATCTGACGGCGGCGCTGGGCCGTCCGGGGAACGGGTCGAGCGATTTCGACCTCAACCCGGACGCGGTGCTGCCCGAGGGGCGCAAGCTGCGCCCCGCCGGGGTGCTGGTGCCGATCTCGCTGGCGGATGACGCGCCGCGATTGATCCTCACCAAACGGTCGTCGGCGCTGAAACATCATCCGGGCCAGATCGCCTTTCCGGGCGGCAAGCAGGATCAGGGCGATGCGGATGTGACCGCCACCGCCCTGCGCGAGGCACAGGAAGAGATCGGCCTTCCACCGGACCTGCCGCGTATCCTGGGCCATCTGCCCGCGCATGAGACGGTGACCTCGTTCACCGTCACGCCGGTCGTTGCCATTCTGGACCAAGCTTTTGATCCGGTGCCCGAACCCGGCGAAGTCGAAGAAGTGTTCTCGGTTCCGCTGAGCCATGTGTTGAATCCCGACAACTACATTGTAGAGTCAAGGCGTTGGCGAGGGCAGCGGCGGTACTATTTCACCGTGCCGTTCGGGCCCTATTACATATGGGGAGCCACCGCGCGAATGCTGCGGGGGCTGGCGGCACGGATGGCGGGATGAGGCGAATTACCGACGGATGGGTGACCCATCCCGCAACGCAACAGATCTGCGCGGCGCTGACGGCGGATGGGGCACAGGCCCTGTTCGTGGGTGGTTGCGTGCGCAACGCGCTGCTGGGGGCCAGTGTCGCTGATATCGACATCACCACCGACGCCCGACCCGAACGAGTGATGGCACTGGCCGAGGCGGCGGGCATCAAGGCGGTGCCCACGGGCATCGAGCACGGCACCGTCACGCTGGTGCAGGACGGCATCCCGCATGAGGTCACCACCTTTCGCCGCGATGTGGAAACCGATGGCCGCCGCGCCGTCGTGGCCTTTGCCGATACCCTCGAAGAGGATGCGGCACGGCGGGATTTCTCCATGAACGCGCTTTACGCCCGCCCCGATGGTACGGTGCTGGACCCGCTGAACGGGTTGCCGGATCTTGAGGCGCGCCGGGTTCGGTTCATCGGCGAAGCGCAGGACCGTATTCGTGAAGATTACCTGCGTTCGCTGCGGTATTTCCGGTTTCACGCGTGGTATGGCGACGAAGAGGCCGGGTTTGACGCCGACGCTTTGGCCGCCATTGCCGAAAATCTCGACGGGCTGTCAAAACTCTCGCGCGAGCGGGTGGGGGCCGAGTTGCTGAAACTCCTCGGCGCGCCGGATCCGGCGCCGTCGGTGGCGGCGATGCGCTCGGCCGGGGTGCTGGCGCAACTGCTGCCGGGGGCCGATGACCGGGCGCTGGCGCCGCTGATCGCGATCGAGGCGGAGGCCGGGGCAGAGATCGACCCGATCCGCCGCCTGGCTGCGATGACCGATCCCGAGGCTGCTGCCACCCTGCGTCTGAGCCGGGCCCAGATGCAACGGCTGACGCGCATGCGCGAGGATGCGACCGGGTCCTCCGGGGCCGCCGAACTCGGCTATCGGCACGGGGTCGAGGACGGGTTGGATGCCCTGCTTCTTCGCGGTGCATTCTTTGAACAGCCATGGCAGCCGGACCTCTCCGAACAGCTTGCGCATGGGGCCGAGGTGGAATTCCCCATCGCGGCCCAGGACCTGATCCCCGACTACACCGGCCCGGCTCTGGGGGCCAAACTGGCCGAGTTAGAGACGAAATGGATCGCCTCGGACTTTACCCTGACGCGCGATGATTTGCTGAAATCCGGCGCCTGAAACCGGGCTGAAAAATTCCGGGGTGACAAATCCCTCCGTTTTTGGCTACCTTGCGCACGCAACATGTACGGAGGGATGCGAATGTACTACGGGATCTGGTTCAGCTGAGGCTGGGATCATCGACCCGTTCCGGGTGGTGTCCCGACGCCGCCTTCTTCGCATTTCCAAAAAACGACCCGCTCAATTGGAGCATCCGTCATGTTTCGTTACTTCGAAAATCTTGTAGACCCCTTTGTCATCTATCCTGAGGTCGACGCCCCGCCGACACGGCTTTGGCCGTTCATGCTGGAGTATTCCCGGCCCTTCATGCGCGTCTTTTTCTGGGCTGCGCTGATTTCGGTGATCGTGGCGGCGGTCGAGATCGGGCTGATCTACTACATGGGCCGGGTGGTTGACCTGCTGGGCGGTACTCCGTCCGAGGTCTGGTCGAATCACGGGACCGAGTTGATCTTGCTGGCGGTCTTTGTCCTGCTGCTGCGGCCCATGTTGCATATCGTGGACGTGCTGTTGCTGAACAACGCGATTCTGCCGAACTTTGGCACGTTGATCCGCTGGCGGGCGCATAAGCACGTGCTGCGGCAGTCGGTGGGCTGGTTCGAGAACGATTTTGCCGGGCGGATTGCTAACCGGATCATGCAGACCCCGCCGGCGGCGGGCGAAGTGATCTTTCAGGTCTTCGACGCGATTTCCTTCTCGCTGGCCTATCTGATCGGCGCGGCGGTGTTGCTGATGGCGGCGGATGTGCGGTTGTTGGTGCCGCTGCTGATCTGGTTTGCGCTCTATGCGGTTCTGGTGCGCTGGACGATCCAGCGGGTGGGCCCGGCGTCGCAGGCGGCATCGGATGCGCGCTCGACCGTGACGGGGCGGGTGGTGGACAGCTACACCAACATCCACTCGGTCAAGATGTTCGCGCATAACGATCATGAGCTGGCCTATGCCAAGGAAGCCATCGAGGCAACGCGGCGCACCTTTCAGGTCGAGATGCGGATCTTCACCATCATGGATGCCGCTCTGGTCACGCTGAACGGCGTGCTGATCGTGGGCGTGGTCGGCTGGGCCATCGCGCTCTGGATGCAGGGGCAGGCCTCGGTCGGCGCGGTGGCGGCGGCGACGGCGCTGACGCTGCGGCTGAACGCGATGACCGGCTGGATCATGTGGGCACTGACCACCTTTTTCCGCCAGCTCGGCGTGGTGGCCGAGGGGATGGAGACCATTGCCCAGCCCATTGATCTGGTGGATGGAAAAACCGCAAAGCCGCTGCGACTGACCGACGGCCGGATCGAGCTGCGCGAACTGTCGCACCATTACGGGCGCGAGGCGGGCGGTCTGGACCGCATCAGCCTGACCATAAACCCGGGCGAAAAGATCGGTCTGATCGGGCGCTCGGGTGCGGGCAAATCGACCCTGGTCAAGCTGCTTTTGCGGTTCTACGACGCCGAACGCGGTGCAATCCTGATCGACGGGCAAGACATTCGCGCGGTGACGCAGGACAGCCTGCGCAGCAATATCGGCATGGTCCAGCAGGACAGCGCGCTGCTGCACCGCTCGGTCCGCGACAACATCCTGTATGGTCGTCCGGATGCCACCGAGGCGCAGATGATCGCCGCCGCCAAACAGGCCGAGGCGCATGAGTTCATTCTGGATCTCGAAGACCCGCAGGGCCGTCGTGGCTATGACGCCCATGTGGGCGAGCGCGGTGTGAAGCTCTCGGGTGGTCAGCGGCAGCGGGTGACGCTGGCGCGGGTGATCCTGAAGGACGCGCCGATCCTGCTCTTGGATGAGGCGACATCCGCCCTAGATTCCGAGGTCGAGGCCGCCATTCAGGACACGCTTTACGGCATGATGCAGGGCAAGACAGTGATCGCCATCGCGCACCGGCTCAGCACCATTGCCCAGATGGACCGTATTCTGGTCATGGATCAGGGCCGCATCGTCGAGCAGGGGGCGCATGCCGAATTGCTGGCCCATGGCGGGCTTTATGCCCAGTTCTGGGCGCGGCAGTCCGGCGGTTTCCTGAACCCGGAGGCTGCTGAATGAAACTTGCCGACCTGATCGACCCGTTCCGGGCCCAGGACACGCCCCCACCGCAAACGCTGGGGGCGTTCATCCGCTGGTGCCTGTCCGGGGCGTGGCCGATGCTGTTCGTGGCGGCTGCGTTTTCGGGGTTCGCGGGCGCGATGGAGGCGGGCACGGCCTGGATCCTCGGTCAGGTGATCGACATGGCCACGGCCAGCGGGCCCGAGGCGTTCTTCTCGGTTCAGAACCTCGCGATGATTGCCGGGGCGGTGGCGTTCTTCGTGGTGCTGCGGCCCATCCTGTTCGGCCTGTCCTCGGTGTCGAACAACTACATCGTCATGCCCAACATTCCGCCGCTGGTGCTGGCCAAGCTGAACCGCTGGACGCTGGGCCAGTCGGTGACCTATTTCGACGACGATTTCGCGGGTCGGATCGCGCAGAAGCAGATGCAGACCTCGAACGCGCTGACCTCGGTGGTGTCGGAAACCATCAGCGCCATCGTCTTTGCGCTGGCCTCTCTAGTGGGGTCTTTGGCCTTGTTAGGGTCGATTCACCCGCTGGCGATGCTGCCCTTTGCGCTGTGGCTGGTGGGGTATTTCGCGCTGATCCGCTGGTACCTGCCACGCATCCGCGAGCGCTCGGCGGCGCGGGCCGGGGCGCGGGCGATGGTGTCGGGGCAGGTGGTGGACACGATCACCAACATCAAGACGGTCAAGCTGTTCGCGCACGCCGCGCATGAGGACAGCGCCGCCCGGGATGCCATGGTTGAGCTGCGCGAGCGCTCGCTGGAGTTCGGCTGGCTGTCGGCCAGTTTCCGGGTGATCCTGCTGACGCTGGCCGGGGTTCTGCCGGTGCTGCTGATGGGCGCAACGCTGCTGTTGTGGCAGGCGGGCAGCGCGACTGCCGGCGACATCGTGGCGGCGGGGGCGGTGTCGATCCGCATCTCGCAGATGACCGGCTGGGTCAGCTTCACGCTGATGGGGCTTTATGCCAATGTCGGCGAGGTCGAGAACGGGATGAAAACGCTGGCCGTGCGCAACCGGCTTGAGGATTCCGACGGTGCAAGGGAGCTGAAGGTCACCGGCGGCGAGATCGTGTTTAACGATGTGGGTTTTGCCTATGGCCGCGACGTGGGCGGCGTGCAGGGGATTTCACTGACGGTAAGACCGGGCGAAAAACTGGGCATCGTGGGGGCATCGGGCGCAGGGAAATCGACGCTCGTGTCGCTGCTGTTGCGGCTTTATGACGGCGAGAACGGTGCGATCCGGATCGACGGGCAGGATATCTCGGGCGTGACGCAGGACAGTTTGCGGCGCCGGATCGGCATGGTCACGCAGGAAACCGCAATGTTCAACCGCTCGGCGCGTGAGAACATCCTCTATGGCCGGGCCGATGCCTCTGAGGGAGAGATGCTTTCTGCCGCCGAGAAGGCCGAGGCGCATGAGTTCATCCTCGGGCTCGCAGATGGCCAGGGCCGTCAGGGCTATGACGCGCATCTGGGTGAGCGCGGGGTCAAGCTGTCGGGCGGGCAGCGGCAGCGGATCGCGCTGGCCCGCGCCATTCTCAAGGACGCGCCGATCCTGGTGCTGGACGAGGCGACCTCGGCGCTGGATTCCGAGGTCGAGGCCTCGATTCAGGCCGCGCTGCACCGGGTGATGGAGGGCAAGACGGTGCTGGCGATTGCACACCGGCTGTCCACGCTGTCCGAGATGGACCGGATCGTGGTGCTGGATCAGGGCCGGATCGCCGAAAGCGGCACGCATGAGGTGCTGCTGGCGCAGGGCGGACTGTATGCCCAGTTCTGGCACCGGCAGTCCGGTGGGTTCATTCAGACCGAGGCCGCCGAATAAGGGGTTTTGCCGGCGCCAAAGCCCGGCTATCAGGCCAGCCATGAGCCAGAGTTTCACCATAACCCGGCTGGGCCATCAGGGCGACGGCATCGCCGATGGTCCGGTCTACGCCCCCCGCACCCTGCCCGCCGAGGTGGTGAGCGGGACGCTGGATGGCAGCCAGCTGACCGATGTCCGGATCGAAACGCCCTCGGGCCACCGGGTGAAACCGCCCTGCCGCCACTACAAATCCTGCGGCGGCTGCCAGTTGCAGCATGCCTCGGATGATTTTGTCGCGGATTGGAAGGTGGGGATCGTCCGCAATGCGCTGGCGGCGCAGGGGCTGGAGGCGCCGATGCGTCCGATCCACACCTCGCCCGAACGGTCGCGCCGCCGGGCGACCATCGCGGTGAGGCGGACCAAGAAGGGCACGCTGGCCGGGTTTCATGGCCGCGCGTCGGATGTGATCACCGAGATCCCGGATTGTCACCTGCTGGACCCGGCACTGATCGCTGCGATCCCGGTGGCCGAGGCGCTGGCCGTGCTGGGCGGCAGCCGCAAGGGCGTGCTGGCGGTGACGCTGACTTTGTCCGAGGCCGGGTTGGACGTGTCGGTGAAGGGTGGCAAGCCACTGGACGGCCCGCTGGAGCTGGCGCTGGCACAGGCGACCGAGAAACACGGGCTGGCGCGGCTGGCGTGGGAGGATGAGGTGATCGCCATGCGCGAACCGCCCGTTCAACGCTTTGGCACCGCAGAAGTGGTACCGCCGCCGGGGGCGTTTTTGCAGGCCACGAAGGACGGAGAACGGGCCCTGTTGCGGGCGGTTCAAGAGGTTGTGGGCGGCGCAAAGCGGGTCGCGGACCTGTTTGCGGGCTGCGGCACCTTCTCGCTGCCGTTGGCGCAGGGGGCCGAGATGCACGCGGTCGAAGGCGAGGCCGCGATGACCGAAGCACTGGACCGGGGATGGCGTAAAACGCGGGGCTTGAAGCAACTCACCACCGAAGCGCGCGACCTGTTTCGCCGTCCGCTGATGCCGGACGAACTGGCCAAGTTCGACGCCTTGGTGCTGGACCCGCCCCGCGCCGGGGCCGAGGCGCAGGTGGCCGAACTGGCGCAGGCGCGGCGCCCGGCCATCGCCTATGTCTCGTGCAATCCGGTCACGTTTGCCCGCGACGCCAAAGCTCTGACCGAGGCCGGGTATCGATTGAACTGGGTGCAGGTGGTCGATCAGTTCCGTTGGTCGGCGCATGTGGAGCTTGCGGCCTCATTCACCATGAACCATACCAAAGCCTAGGCAGGCAGGAGCAGACAAATGAGTTTCACGCAGCGTCTGAACGCGTTCATCGAGCGCCCGGGATTTGGCCGGTTCATCACCGGCGTCATCATTTTCAACGCGGTGCTTCTGGGGCTGGAAACCGCCCCCAGCGTGATGGCGCGGCATGGGCACATGATCGAGCTGCTCGACACCGCCTGCCTGACCATCTTCATCATCGAGATCGCGATGAAACTGGTGGCGCAGCGGCAGCGGTTTTTCCTGAGCGGCTGGAACCTGTTCGACTTTACCATCGTCGGCATCGCTTTGGTGCCGGGCGCCCAAGGCCTGTCGGTCCTGCGGGCGCTCAGGATCTTGCGGGTGCTGCGGGTCATTTCGGTCGCCCCGCGCCTGCGCCGGGTGGTCGAAGGGTTCATCGAGGCGCTGCCGGGCATGGCCAGCGTGTTCCTGTTGATGGCGATCATCTTCTATATCGGTGCGGTGATCGCCACCAAGCTGTTCTCGGCCTCGTTCCCCGACTGGTTCGGTGATCTGGGCCGATCGGCCTATACGCTGTTCCAGATCATGACGCTGGAAAGCTGGTCGATGGGGATCGTGCGCCCGGTGATGGATGTCTACCCCTACGCCTGGGTTTTCTTCGTGCCTTTCATCATGATCACGACATTCGCAGTGGTGAACCTGCTGGTGGGTCTGATCGTGAATTCGATGCAGGATGCGCACCATGCCGAGGACGAGGTCAGGACCGATGCCTATCGGGATGAGGTCCTGGAACGGCTGGAATTGATCGAAAGACGGCTTTCGGACATGAAAAAGTGATTTTGGAATTACGATTTTCTGGCATAATGAAAAATAATAGAAAAAGAGGCAGTGAAGAGTATGGACCGTCGAGCATTCGGCATCGGAGCGCTGGCAACGCTGAGTGTTTCCGCATGCGGTACAAGTGATCCAAGATTTCTGAGGTATAGGGGCCCCGAGGTGACCTCGGTTGTCGTCAACAAGAGTGCGCGCAAGATGTACCTGTTGCACCACAACCAGATCCTCAAGGAATACAAGGTGGACCTGGGCTTTGCGCCGGATGGCACCAAGACCAAATATGGCGATGGCAGAACGCCCGAGGGCACCTATCTGATCGATCGCCGCAACCCCAACAGCCGGTACCATCTGTCGGTGGGAATTTCCTATCCCAACGCGCAGGACATCGCGGCGGCAAGGGCGGCCGGGGTCGATCCCGGCGGCGATATCTTCATCCATGGCGAGCCGAACCGGCGCAAGGAACGGAAACGGGCCAAGAAGACGCCGGATTGGACTGCGGGCTGCATCGCCGTCAAGAACAGCGAGATCGAAGAGATCTACTCGATGGTGAAGGAAGGTACCGTTATCACCCTCCGACCCTGATCGCGATGATCAGAGCGGCCGCCACGGGCCGAACCCGAACATGAGAAAGTCGCGCTGGTAGATGTCGTGGGCCAGCTCTTCGATATGTGCGTCATGGATGTCGCTCAGCGCAAAAGGGCTGTCCGCGGGGCTCAGGTTCAGTTGGTGCGGGTCGGGATGACCCAGTTTGCGGGCGAGGTCGGGCAGCGCATCGGCTGCTTCGTCTTCACGGAACACCAGATCCGGCAGGGCGAAATCGGCAAAGCCTGACAGGAGCTGCGCCTGCGTGGACCAGCTGCTGTCCACCCGGATCGGCGTCTGACCGGCAAGGTTCAGACGCAGAAACTCCAGAAAAGCGGTGAACGCCTCGCGGTGCCGAGACAGGGAGTATCGTTTGTCCGGCGCCTCGGGCGGTATGTTCACCTTGAACTGGCGGCGCAGCGTGTTGCGGATTTTAAGAAGCGATCCCGGCCCGGTGTTCAGGATGCGGCGGCAAAACGTGGTATGTGCACGCGCCAGCGGGTGCCGCAGCACTGTGAAACGGCGATGCCCGGGATGTTTGCGCATCCACTGGCGCGTCTGTTTCTGGTTCATGCCCGTTGTCAGGGCGTCGGTGGAAACGCCGTCGAGATCGGCCAACCATTGCGCGATCTCGTCCTCAGGTCCGCCCCGGATCGGCAGGTACATCAGCGGTGTGTTCGCTCCGGCCACATAGCTGGGCACCGCTGGCCCGCGGCGCGGTTCGAAATTCGGGGTGCGTGTCAGGTTGAACGGATCGAGCGCGTTGAGCGCCTGGCTCATATCCTCGACATTGGCAACCTTGGCGGATGTCGGGCTTGGATTTTGCCGTTTCAGGCTCTGATCCAGCGATTTCAACTGCGCGTCGCTGCCCAGCCATTTTGCCAGCCCGTTCATGATGTCGACGCTCTGAAGGTCTTCGTAGGACACATAAAACGCGGTCTGGCCGCTGCGCTGCAATGCGTTCAGCAGAAAGATCTGAAAGCGCTGCAACGTATCGACATGGCTCAGAAACTCATCGCCGTCGAACTGGGCCTTGGCCTCTTTCCTGCGCTTCACGTTGGTCAGTTTCCACTGGCCGGTCTGCTGCGCGATTTTCCAGGACACATAGCTGTCCAGAGGGTTGCGCGTCAGAATGATCTTGGCGCAGCGCGGGTCGGCCAAAGCAATCTCAAGAACCCGGGGGTCGTGGTCGTGGAAGAACCGAAAACCGCCCAGTTCATCCGGAATGCTGCGGATCGCGTCGATCAGGCAGGTCGGGTCAGCATCCCGCTGATCTTTGGTGAGGCCCAGAATCTCGTCCCGGTTGGGATACCCGATGAAATGTGGATTGAACGCCTCACCAAAGCAGGAGAGGCCGTCCACCGCATTCAGGTTGGATTCGAGAAAATTGGACCCCGTCCGCATCTCGGCAAAGATGATGAAATAGTCGAATTTGGCCGTCATACGGTCTTATCGCACAAGATAAGGTTTGCGGGCAGGTTTGGACTGCGCTGGCGGCTGTTTTTCAACCGGAAAATCACCCATGAGGTAAGGGTGCATGCCCTGGTTCTTGAGATTTTGCAGGAATTGCCCGAATCCAGTCAGATCGACCATGGTCGGCGCCTCCGACAAATGCCGTGCGCTGGCCGGGCCGATCTCGTCAATCAGGGCCTGAATGGGTTCCATCGGGGATTCGACGAACTCGGCCATCGACCAGATCTGTAGCCGGGCCTTGGTTTTTTCCGTCCGCAGAAAATCAATCTGCTTGCTTTCGATCCTTTGCAGATGCGCGGCCTCTTTGCGGAGGTCACCAAAGCTCCGGTTCGACCGGAACAGCGGAACGGCCCAGGCGCCGGTGATGATCGAGATGCGGGCATTGGAATCGCGGGCCAGCATATCGTTGATCTTTTGGTTGTCGGCGGGGCCGAACTGGAAACACTGCCGCTCGCCCCTTGTGTTCCAGATCAGATTGGTGAGGAAGGCCGCCGGGTCATAGTCGCGCAATCCGGCGCTGTCGGTCAGAACGCCGTTGATCATCGTGTCGCCACCCGCGAAGGCGACCCGGTCGGGGCCGAAAAGATGGCCATGCACCCGGGCGCCGGTTGTCTTGTTCAGCCAGCGTTCAAAGTCTTCGAAAAGGTCGGAAAACCCCTGAAAAACCGAGTAAGGCTGCGCCGTCAGGCCGTTTTCGTGCCCCTTGCGCGGGAACCGGCTCTGCATGCACAGACCGGGCCGGCCGCGTGTCCGGCGTTCGACCGCCTTGCCGAAAACGCGGTCGATCTTGCCGGGATTGGGCTCGGCCCGTTTCATTGCGTGCGCCTCGTCGGTCATAAAGGCCTGATACAGCCGGTCGGCGCGCGGCCAGATCTTGCGTGCAACAAAACAGTCGGACCGGCGCAGCAGCTGCAGGTGATCGTCGTAGAAAACATGGGGTTTGCCCTGATAGTCGAACTTGGACAGGGTCAGGGATCGGCTTTCGATATTCGCGGAATAGAGCCTTGCGAGGGTCTGATAATAGCTTTCGTCGGGGATCCACACCCGCCGGAAATAGCGGTCATAGGTCTTGCGCCGCGGGTCCTGCAGGATTGCCGACAAGGTCTGCCGGGTCAGGCACCACCATTGGCTGCCCATATGCGGAACCAGCCCCTCGGGGATGCGGCGCCGGACGCGCAGGCGCCGTTGCAGGCGGACATAAGCGTCGAACAGCTTTCGCTGCCGTTTCCACGAAAACGGAAACCGCAAGGTAAAGCGCTCGTGGTCCAGCCCGCCAACGGTCCAGGGCACGTCTGCCGTTGCCGCGCTCTCGATGAAGTCGGTATGAGGGCGGGCATCGAGATAGTCGATCAGCTCACGCACGGGTCTGAGCGGCAGGCACGAGCCCGAGGCGAGATAGACGTGACGCACGTCCGGATAGTTTTCGAGCAACTGTTCCGAGGCGGATTGCGACGCCGCCACGATCCCCCAGCCGCCCCATTCACAGCGATGGCGCTGCGAAAAGGTAATGAGCGGATCGCTGGCGCAGGACCGGACAAATGCGTCATTGATAATCTTGGGGACGTTCCTGTCCACGTGGATGACCACCGGGCATCCCGAAGCGGTCCAGTGACGCGCCACCTGTTCGGCCCGTTCGAGCGCCGTATGGACCAGCATGACAACCCCCACCGCGCTCATGCCCAGTTCCCCTTGGACATCAGCCCCAATATCTCAAGCTGACGCCAGTTGATGTATTTTTCGGACCATTTGCTCCAGAATACCGGCTGTTCACGCAGTTTCTGCGCATAAGCCTTGTACTCGGAGGACGCGGCATAGTGCTGATTGCGCGCCAGCTCCTCCTCGGCCTTGGCGCTGAACGTGTCGATGAGCTTGGTGTGCAGCAACACGCCGCTGGCCTT
Source organism: Ruegeria sp. HKCCD8929 (assembly GCF_013031405.1). GTDB lineage: Bacteria > Pseudomonadota > Alphaproteobacteria > Rhodobacterales > Rhodobacteraceae > Ruegeria. The sequence goes on from NZ_WPZY01000004.1 coordinate 249,386, forward strand.
TTCGCCGCCGGTTTCGTCATAGACCTGGTTCAGCCCGCGCGGCAGCAGCGCGTGGGTCGAGCTGACATAGGCATAGCGGCGATCCCACCGGACCAACGGGATCTTGTTGAGCGCCGGCGCCTTTTTCGGGTTGTCCGAAAAGAACATCCGGCAACGGGGGCCACCTTGGATCCAGAGGTTCCCGTAGGCGTGGTTCTTGCTGATCGTATAGTTGCCTGAATCGAACCAGTTGGCGATTTCCAGCGGGTTCTGCCCTTCGCGATACGGGGTCTCGTCGATCCGGCCCTTGGGATAAACGTCGACCAGCATCGAGCTGAAGCTGCGCACGCCGATATTGTCCAGCCAGTCGGTCAGGGCCTGAACGGGTCTGGAGTCGCAAAACGGATAAACCAGGAACTCATCTGGGTCGATGGTCAGCGTCCAGTGGCCATGCGCATATGTCCGCAACAGGTAATTCGTCCAATCGACGCCGTATGTGGCCCGCTTGTAGCTTTTGTTCGAATACCAGACCGAGACGTCCGGGTGCGAGCCGAGGAACTCCAGGGTTCCGTCATCGCTGTCATTGTCGATGAACAGAAAATGGTCGATGCCCAGGTCGCGGTAGTAGCGCAGGAAGTAGGGCAGCCGGATCTTTTCGTTGCGCACCGTGCTGACAAGCAGGACGTCGTTGGGCTTGATAGCGGCAGTGTTGTTGCGGACGGAAACCAGATCCTTGGACCGGCGCAAACATCTTATGATGCGGCGCTTGCGCCGCAACCTCATACGATAAGAGTCCCACAGGCTCACGTGGCGATCCAACCTCAAATTACGCGAGCACGTCCGGGACCGAGGTCAAGTCAGAGTGGCGCCGGACGAGTAACGCTTTATGTCATTATTTCCTTATTGAAATCAATGAGTATACAACGCGTTAACTGTAACATGATTCAGACACACACATTTTGATCACAACCTTCAACTCGGAACCCTACCAGCCTGCGGAACACATCAACCCCAGCCGCTCCAGGTCTTGCCAGTTTGAATAGCGCGTCGACGTCGGCACCCACAGATCGGGATCGGCTGATATCCCGTCATAATAGGCGGCAAACTTGTCCGGATCGTGGAAATGCTGTGCCCGTTTCTTCTCGATTGCCGATTTTCCGACAACCTCGGGCAGGAATTTCGTGTGCAGCAAGACACCAGATGGTGCCTGCCCGAGGGGGCCATCATATTCGTGGTTCAGGTGGCCGGGCAGGGCCGAGTGGCAGGAATTCACATAGGCGTAACGGCGCGACCACCGAACCAGAGGGATCTTGTTCAGCGTGGGTGAGCGGTCAGGGTCGTCGGCGAAAAACATGCGTTCGCGCACACCGCCCTGCACCCAAAGGTTTCCCATCGGCTGTTGCCGCCGCACGCGATAAGGGCCCTTGTCGAACCAGAAAATCGCCTGAGTAGGGTCTGTTTCTGGATCATAATCCACCGAACTCAATCGGCCCTTGGGGTACAGATCCAGCATATGCGCGCCAAACGCGGTTTGTCCGCGGCTGCCCAGCCAGCCCGTCAGTTCATGGAGATCGCGGGCGTGGTAGTGGGCGTAGATCAGAAGCTCATCCGCGTCGACCATCAGCGTCCAGTGGCCGTGGCCATACCGCATCTGCAGCCAGGTCATCCAGTCCAGTCCGAACCGGGCGTCGCGATAGCTGTGGTGGGTTTGCCAGAGCGACACGTCGGGCTGATCGCGCAGCATCTCGACCGATCCGTCATCGCTGCCGTTGTCCACGATCAGGAAACGGTTGATGCCCAGGCGGCGGTAGTGGCTGAGATACCACGGCAGGCGTGTGGCCTCGTTGCGCAGGGTGGTAACGGCCAGAATGTCGCCGGGTTCGATCTGCGCGGTGCGGTCCGCCAGCGCGGTCAGGTGGTGACGGCTGCGGAAGGACCGCCAGAGCAGGCGCCGCCGCTTCCACCGCAACCGATAGGCGTCGATCCAGCCGATTTGGTGCGCCTGTGCGGTCGAGGGGGCAATCATTCCGGCCTACCTGTCGTAATTCCCGTTCTGATGCCAACGCCAGGCGTCGGCGACCATGATCTCGAGCGTCGAGCGTTTCGGGCTCCAGCCCAGTTCGCGCCCGGCGCGGGTCGAGCCCGAGACCAGCTTGGTGCAATCCCCGGCGCGGCGTGGGCCGATATTATAAGGCACCTCGCGGTTGGTGACCGATTTCGAATGCTCGATCACCTGCATGACCGAGAAACCGGACCCGGTGCCGAGGTTGAAAACCTGACTGCCCTTGTCTTGCTCCAGCCAGTTCAGACCCAGAACATGGGCATCCACCAGATCGCAGACATGCACATAGTCGCGGATGCAGGTGCCGTCGGGCGTGTCGTAATCGGTGCCGAATACGGTTAGCGCGTCCCGCTTGCCGTCGATGGCGTCCAGCATCAGCGGCACCAGATGGGTCTCGGGGCGGTGGAACTCGCCCACTTCACCCTCGGGGTCGGCGCCCGCCACATTGAAATAGCGAAAGATCACGTGGTTCAGCCCATGCGCGGCCTCGAAATCGCGCAGGATATCCTCGATCGCGCGTTTCGAGGCGCCATAGGCGTTCAGCGGCTGTTGCGGTGTGGTCTCGTCCAGCACCACGTTGTCATGCTCGCCATAGGTGGCGCAGGTCGAGGAGAAGACGAAGTTCAGACACCCTGCCGCCACCGCCGCTTCGATCAAAGACAATGATCCGGTGACGTTGTTGGTCCAGTATTTGCCCGGCTCCGACATCGCCTCGCCCACCTGACTGAGGGCGGCGAAATGCATGACGGCGGCGGGCCGGTATTTGGCGAACACCTCGTCCAGCCGGGCGCGGTCCAGCAGATCGCCCTGTTCGAACGGGCCGAACTTGACCGCGTCCTGCCAGCCGGTGATCAGGTTATCATAGGTCACCGGCGTATACCCGGCGGCGGCCAGCGCCTTGCAGGCATGCGACCCGATATAACCGGCGCCACCGGTCACGAGAATGTTCGTCATCAAACGCTCCGCGCTTTCATGTGGATTTGCGCCCTGTCTACGCGTCCCGCGATCTGTGGGAAATGGGGAAATTCGTCTTAGTCGAGCCCCATCGCGGCCATCATCGTCTCGATCTTGGGCACGTCGTGGGGGTTGTTCAGTTCCCAGAACTGGCGGCCCCTTGCCTCGACCTCGACACACAGGACCTTGCGGCCGTTTTCCATGAAGCGCAGCTGTTCCAGCCCTTCGAGCGTTTCCAGCGGACCGGTGGGCCATGTGGGATAGGCGGCCAGCGAGTCGGCGCGGGTGGCATAGACGCCGACATGGTGGAACACCGGGGTCGGGTCGGCATCGGCATAGGTGTCCGAGGTGAAGGGGATCACCTCTTTCGAGAAATAAAGCGCGCTGTGATCGGCGGCGAACACGGCGGTGGTGCCGCCCACCCGCCCGTGTTTGCGGTCGTTCAGAAACCCGTTCAGGGCGGCGCCGTCGCAGCGCAGCACCGGTGTGGCGACGCCCGCGTCCGGTGCGGCGCGCAGACCGGTGATCAGATCTTCGACGAACCAATGCGGGGTCAGCGGTGCGTCCCCTTGCAGGTTCACCACGATCTCGTACCCGCCGCCCAGAGCTTCATGTGCTTCGGCGCAGCGCTCGGTGCCGTTGGTGCAGGTGTCCGAGGTCATCACCACCTCGGCGCCGAAGCCCTCGGCCACGTCGCGGATGCGGTCATCGTCGGTTGCCACCACCACCCGGTCCACGCCCGAAACCGCCATGGCGGCGCGCCACGAGCGTTCGATCAGGGTCTGAGACTGGCCACTTGCACCGGTCAGCGGTACCAGCGGCTTACCGGGATAACGGGTCGAGGCATAGCGGGCGGGGATGGCGATCAGAACGGACATCAGGCCTCCTTGAGATCAACGCCGGGGGCGTAGGCGATGAAGAACGGGTTGGCGTAGCCGTCCTTGCCATAAGTCAGTGGCTGGTGATTGTCGAAGCGCACGACATCGCCGCCTGCACCTGCCAGAACGGCGTGGCCCGCGGCGGTGTCCCACTCCATGGTGCGGCCCACGCGGGGGTAGAGGTCGGCCTCACCGGTTGCGACAAGGCAGAATTTCAGGGACGATCCGGCGCTCTTGCTGTCCTGCACCTGGTATTTGCCAATATAGTCGTCGGTTGCCTGATCGCGGTGCGATTTCGAGGCCACCACCAGCAGCGCGCCATTGTCGGGCTGCGAGACCGAGATCGGGGTCAGGTCGCCCGGCGCCTCCTTGTCGAGCGCCCCGGATTCCTCGACCGAGCGGCCATCGGCCCGGGTATAGAACATGCGGCCCTTGGCAGGCGCATAGACCACGCCACGCGTCGGCGTGCCGTTTTCCACCAGCGCGATATTGACGGTGAAATCGCCGCGGCGGTTGATGAATTCCTTGGTACCATCCAGCGGGTCGACGATCAGAAAGGTGTCGCCGGATTGCGCGTGCGAGGCTGCCTGTTCCTCGGTGATCAGCAGAACGTCGGGAAACGCCGCGCGCAGACCCGCCGAGATCAGCGCATCGGCGGCCTCATCCGCTTCGGTCACCGGGCTGGCGTCGGATTTGGACTTTACCTCGAAATCGTCGGAATTGTAGATCTCCATGATCCGGTCACCAGCCTCAAGCGCCAGACGCCGGATAACGGGAATAAGCTCGTCATAGGTCAAAAAATTGCTCCGATCCTGTGCTTTGTTGATCTGTGCCTTTGGCGAACTTATGCTTTGCCGGAAACGGAACGGCAAGAATTCCGTGCCAGTTTTCGGGCCCTGATGCAGGATAGACCACGACGTGTTTCGCTATAGACAGCATAGATCATTGGCGAGCGGTGCCGTCACGATGGGAGAGCTTATCTTTCACTCCATCGTGCGTAGTGTGCGGTCACGGCATAACAACGCCTTTCTGGCGCTTGGTCAGAATGTGCTGCAGGCCCTGATCTTTGTCGGGATATTCTACCTTTTGTTCCTGATCATGGGGCTGCGGAGCGCGGCGGTGCGCGGCGACTTCCTGCTCTACATCATGTCCGGCATCTTCCTGTTCATGTGCCACATCCGGTCCGTTGGCGCGGTTGCCGGTGCCGAGGGGCCCACCAGCCCGATGATGAAACACGCGCCGATGAACACCGTGATCGCGATCATCGCAGCCGCACTTGGGGCGTTGTACACCCAGGTTCTGACGATGCTGCTGATCCTGTTTTTCTATCACACCGCATTCACACCGATTGAGATTGCCGATCCTGTTGGCGCATTCAGCATGCTGCTGCTGGCGTGGTTCACTGGCTGCGCGGTCGGCATGGTCTTTCTGGCAATAAAACCCTGGGCGCCCAATACGGTCGGGATCATGAGCACGCTTTACCAGCGCGCGAACATGATTGCGTCGGGCAAGATGTTCCTTGCAAACACCCTGCCGCCGACCATGCTGGCCATGTTCGACTGGAACCCGTTGTTTCACGCCATCGACCAGTGCCGGGGCTTTGTGTTCCGCAACTATTTCCCGCGCAACAGCAGTTGGGAATATGCGCTGTGGGTCGGGATCATATTGCTGATGATCGGGCTGATGGGCGAGTTCTATACCCGCCGTCAGGTATCGAACAGCTGGTTTGCCCGCCGCTGACCGGGCTCAGGTCACGACGCGCAATGTCAGGTTGATGCGGCCCCCCTTGGGCAGCAGCTTCGACGATTTGAACCGGATCCGGTCCACACCGTGATAGATCAGCCGCGCTGGTCCTCCCATCATCAGCACATCGCCCGAATTGAGCCAGACCGATTCCGTCTTGCCGCCGCGCGTGGTGCTGCCGAGGCGGAACAGCGCGTCATCGCCCAGCGACACCGACAGGACCGGCCACGAGAAATCGGCCTCGTCCCGGTCCTGATGCATCCCCATGCGCGTGTCCTCGCCGTAATAATTGATCAGGCAGCAATCCGGCGCCCGCTCCAGCCCGGTGACATCCGACCAGATCGACAGGATTTGCTCTGGAATGCCCGGCCAGACCACGCCCTTGGGATGCTGCGGCTCATAGCGATAGCCCTTGCGGTCCGACACCCAGCCGAACGCCCCGGCCGAGGTCATGCGCACCGACATGGTCTTGCCGCTGGCGGTGGTGGGCGAAAACAGGGGCGCGGCCTTCAGAATCGGGCGCAATGCCTCGATCAGCCCGGCCTGCGCCGCGCCGTCCAGATAGCCTTTGCGGATCTCGACACCCCGCACAACCAGCCGAGTCATCGTTTCATTTCCGATTCCTTGCCAAACCCTTGTCAAAAAGGTCGCAGATTCCCGAAAACCCGCAATTCACGATGCTTGCAGGCCCCCTTTCAGACCCCTATATACGCCGGGACGCGCGATGGTGTAGTGCTGTCGCGCACCACTGATCGGGGCCGGGATGCCGAAACGGGTTCAGGCCTCGGGACATCGCCTTGAAGAGAAAGGGATCGAACACATGGGAAAAGTAATCGGGATTGACCTCGGCACAACCAACTCGTGCGTGGCCATCATGGACGGCTCGCAGCCGAAGGTCATCGAAAACGCAGAAGGGGCGCGGACCACGCCCTCGATCGTCGCCTTCACCGAAGATGAGCGTCTGGTCGGTCAGCCTGCCAAGCGTCAGGCGGTCACCAACCCCGACAACACTATCTTTGGCGTCAAGCGCCTGATCGGGCGCCGGGTTGACGACGCGGAAGTCGAAAAAGACAAGAAAATGGTGCCGTATGCCATCGTCAATGGCGGCAATGGCGACGCGTGGGTCGAAGCCCGCGGTGAAAAGTACTCCCCAAGCCAGATCTCGGCCTTCACTCTGGGCAAGATGAAGGAAACCGCCGAGAGCTATCTGGGTGAGGAAGTCACGCAGGCCGTCATCACCGTTCCGGCCTATTTCAACGACGCTCAGCGTCAGGCCACCAAAGACGCTGGTAAAATCGCCGGTCTGGAAGTGCTGCGGATCATCAACGAACCGACTGCTGCTGCTCTGGCCTATGGTCTGGACAAGGAAGAAACTCAAACCATCGCGGTTTATGACCTTGGTGGCGGTACCTTCGACGTGACCATTCTGGAAATCGACGACGGCCTGTTCGAGGTCAAGTCGACCAATGGTGACACCTTCCTGGGTGGTGAAGACTTTGACATGCGCATCGTCAACTACCTGGCGGATGAGTTCAAAAAGGAACACGGTGTCGACCTGTCGCAAGACAAAATGGCCCTGCAGCGCCTGAAAGAAGCCGCTGAAAAAGCCAAGATCGAACTGTCCTCGACCTCGCAGACCGAAATCAACCAGCCGTTCATCTCGATGGGTTCGAACGGTCAGCCGCTGCATATGGTCATGAAGCTGACCCGTGCCAAGCTGGAATCGCTGGTCTCGGACCTGATCAAGAAGTCGATGAAGCCTTGCGCCGCTGCTCTGAAAGACGCCGGCCTGTCGGCTGCTGATGTGGACGAGGTTGTTCTGGTCGGTGGTATGACCCGGATGCCGAAAGTGATCGAAGAGGTCACCAAGTTCTTCGGGAAAGAGCCGCACAAGGGTGTGAACCCGGACGAAGTGGTTGCCATGGGCGCCGCCATTCAGGCCGGTGTTCTGCAGGGCGACGTCAAGGACGTGGTTCTGCTGGACGTGACCCCGCTGTCGCTGGGTATCGAAACCCTGGGTGGCGTGTTTACCCGCCTGATCGACCGCAACACGACCATTCCGACCAAGAAGTCTCAGGTCTTCTCGACCGCCGAAGACAACCAGAATGCCGTGACCATCCGCGTGTTCCAGGGTGAGCGGGAAATGGCTTCGGACAACAAGATCCTGGGTCAGTTCAACCTCGAAGATATTCCGCCCGCACCGCGCGGTATGCCTCAGATCGAGGTGACCTTCGACATCGACGCCAACGGCATTGTCTCGGTTTCGGCCAAGGACAAGGGCACCGGCAAAGAGCAGAAGATCACCATCCAGGCATCGGGTGGCCTCAGCGATGAGGACATCGAAAAGATGGTCAAGGACGCCGAGGAAAACGCCGAGGCCGACAAGCAGCGCAAAGAGCTGGTCGAGGCCAAGAACCAGGCCGAAAGCCTCATCCATTCGACCGAAAAGTCGATGGAAGAGCATTCTGACAAGGTCGACCCGACCACCATCGAAGCCATCGAGCTGGCGATTGCCGCGCTCAAGGACGAGCTGGAATCCGAGAATGCCGACAAGATCAAGTCGGGCATCCAGAACGTGACCGAAGCGGCCATGAAGCTGGGCGAAGCCATCTACAAGGCGCAGGCCGAAGAAGGCGACGATGAGCCGACGGCGGCAGATGCCGGTCCGGGCGAGGATGACATCGTCGACGCCGAGTTCGAAGACCTGGACGACGACAAGCGTAACTAACGGGTAACCGGGCCAATTCGGGCCGGTCCGGTTGCCGGGCCGGCCCGATTACGTTGAGGCAGAAGGAAAAACTGATGTCAAAACGCGACTACTATGATGTGCTCGGCGTGTCCAAGGGGGCCTCTGCGGACGAAATCAAGAAGGGTTTTCGCAAGAAAGCCAAGGAACTTCACCCCGACCGCAACAAAGACAACCCAGATGCCGAAGCGCAGTTCAAAGAGGCGAACGAGGCCTACGACGTTCTGAAGGACGCCGAAAAAAAGGCCGCGTATGACCGCTTTGGCCATGCCGCGTTTGAAAACGGCATGGGTGGCGGCGGGCAGCGCCCCGGCGGCGGGTTTGGCTCGGGCGATTTTTCGAGCGCGTTCTCGGACGTATTCGACGATTTGTTCGGCGATTTCATGGGTGGCCGTCAGGGTGGCGGACGTCGGGCCGCGCGCGGCTCGGACCTGCGCTATAACCTGCGGGTGACGCTGGAAGAAGCCTATTCCGGCATGCAGAAAACGATCAACGTGCCGACCGCCGTGTCGTGCTCGTCCTGCGAAGGCACCGGCGCCGAAGGCGGGGTCGAGCCCACCACCTGCCCGACCTGTTCCGGCATGGGCAAGGTGCGGGCGCAGCAAGGGTTCTTTACCGTCGAGCGGACCTGCCCGACCTGTTCGGGCCTTGGCCAGATCATCAAGAACCCCTGTACTTCGTGCAAAGGCGCCGGCCGTGTCGAAAAGGACCGGGCGCTCAGCGTCAACATCCCCGCCGGTGTGGAAACCGGCACCCGCATCCGCCTAGCGGGCGAGGGTGAGGCCGGGATGCGTGGTGGCCCTCCGGGCGATCTCTACATCTTTGTCGAGGTGGCGCCGCATGAGCTGTTTGAACGCGACAGCGTGAACCTCTATTGCCGCGTCCCGGTCAGCATGGCCAAGGCGGCGCTGGGCGGGTCGATCGAAGTGCCGACCATCGATGGCGGCCGTGGCCGCGTACAGATCCCGGCAGGCAGCCAGTCCGGTCGCCAGATGCGTCTGCGCGGCAAGGGCATGCCCGCCCTGCGCGGCGGCGGTTCCGGCGACATGTTCATCGAACTGGCCGTCGAGACCCCCGTCAACCTGACCAGCCGCCAAAAGGAACTGCTGCGCGAGTTCGAGGATCTGGGTGAGGACAACAACCCCGAGACCAAGAGCTTTTTCTCATCCGTCAAATCCTTTTGGGACGGGATGAAGGGCTGAGTAGGCGACTAAAATCGCCTACTCATTTCTTAAGTTACCGGCCATTGATGCTCTTGCATTCTCGGCACTTGGGTTTTCCACCTGTACCGGAACGCAAGTTTTCACGCTCAATGTTGTTGCCAGTATTGCATTCGGTGTCGTCGTGATAAACGTTCGACTTGATCGAATGCCACGGTGCTCTTTTGGCCATTTTGGCCTCCTTTCCCGGATTAACCGGACTAGCGAGGCCGCTCTTGACAGTTTCCGACAACTCGATTCTAGTGTCAGAGTCCAAACAGACGAAAGCGACCTCAGTTGCATTTGCCTGAAGGAAAGCGCTGTCGGGCAGTTTCGCGATTCCCCGACGGCGCACCTTCAAGACAACCCATGATTCCCCGAAGCTGTCGTTGAGTCAATGATTTGATGTGGATAACTCCTGATCCACATCATATTGAGGCGCACGGCAAAATAACGGATGTATTTAGACTGGTGCCACAAAACAGTTGTACTTAAGTCCTGTTGGGCGGGATTTTCTTATTCTTAAGTCCAGATTGACCTCATACCCCTCCTGTCTGGGTCTTGATTCCCGGCCCGCCACCTGAGATTGTCGCGGCAACCGTTGGGGTGCCCTTGTCGGGGCTGAGAGGCGCGGATGCGTCAACCCATCGAACCTGATCCGGGCAATACCGGCGGAGGGAACGGTCTTAGGTCAAACAGACGTTTTCAAAGCCCCGTTGCCCCGAAAGACATGGAGCAACGGCATGGCACCTATTGCCCTGACCATCGCAGGATCCGACAGCGGCGGCGGCGCCGGAATTCAGGCCGACCTCAAGGCGATGTCGGCGCTGGGTGTCTACGGCGCCAGCGTGATCACCGCGGTAACGGCGCAGAACACCCAGGCGGTGACGGCGGTACATGGCATCCCTCTGGACGTGATCGCGGCGCAGATCGACGCGGTTCTCTCCGATCTCGATGTCGGCGCGATCAAGATCGGCATGCTGGCCACGCCCGAGATCATCCAAACCGTGGCCGAAGGCATCGCCGGGTTCACCGGCCCGGTGGTTCTGGATCCGGTGATGATCGCCAAATCCGGCGATGCCCTGCTGGCCCGCGACGCGGTTCAGACCCTGCGCGAGGTTTTGTTGCCCCGCGCCACCGTGTTGACCCCGAACCTGCCCGAAGCCGCCTGCTTGCTGGATCGTCTTGTGGCCGAGACGCGCGAAGAGATGGTGGAGCAGGGCCATGCTCTGTGTGCGCTTGGTGCGCAGGCCGTGTTGATGAAAGGCGGCCATGCCAGTGGCGATATCTGTCATGATCTGCTGATCGCTGATGGCGCGGTTGCGGGCGAATATTCGGCCCCGCGCCGCCTGACGAAGAACACGCATGGCACTGGCTGTACCCTGTCTTCGTCGATTGCCGCCGGGCTCGCCAAGGGCCTGCCGCTGACCGGCGCGGTGGAGGCGGCGCATCTCTATCTGCAGGGCGCGATTGCGCAGGCGGATGCGCTGGGTGTTGGCCACGGCCATGGGCCGGTGCATCACTTCCACATGGTCTGGCCCGCGTGACCGTCTACTCGGTCATAGGGGCCGGGGTGGCCGGGCTTGCGGTTGCAACCGAGCTGGTGGCGCGTAGGGCAAAGGTTCAGGTCTTTGATCCCGGCGGCCCGCCCGGCCCGCATGGCTGTTCCTGGTGGGCCGGGGGCATGCTGGCGCCGTGGTGCGAATACGAAAACGCCGAGGAACCGGTGTTGCGGCTTGGACAGCAGGCCATCGGCTGGTGGGCGGAAAAGACCGAGATCACACGGCGTGGCACGCTGGTTGTGGCCAATGCCCGCGACCTGCCCGACCTGCGCCGTTTTGCCCGCCGCACCGAGCGGTTTCGGGAGGCAAAAAATGGCGAAATCGCCGAATTAGAGCCTGATCTGCATGGGTTTGGCAAAGGGCTGTTCTTTGCGGATGAGGCGCATCTTGATCCACGCAAGGCGCTGCAAGACCTTCATCGCGGGCTGCGAGATAACGGGGTGGAGTTCCACCGCAAACTCGCGCCCACCGGGTTGGAAAACGCCATCGACTGCCGGGGCCTGCACGCGCGCGACCTGCTCTATGACCTGCGCGGCGTAAAGGGTGAGATGCTGGTGATCCGCTGCCCCGACGTGACCCTGACCCGCCCCGTCCGCCTGCTGCATCCGCGTATGCCGCTCTACATCGTGCCGCGCGGCGACGGCGTCTACATGCTGGGCGCGACGATGATCGAAAGCGAGGACAGCAGCCGCATCACCGCGCGCTCCATGCTGGAACTGCTCAGCGCCGCCTATGCGCTGAATCCGGCCTTCGGCGAGGCCGAGGTGCTGGAGATCGGTGTCGATCTGCGCCCCGCCTTTCCCGACAACCTGCCCCGCATCCGGCGGCTGGGGCGGACAATCTATGCCAACGGGCTCTATCGCCACGGCTACCTGCTGGCGCCTGCACTGGCGCAGGGTGTGGCCGATCTGGCGCTTGAGAACAAACATTCGGAGATGGTCGATGAAGATCGTGCTTAACGGCGAGGCCCGCGAGGTGCAGTCCGAAACGCTCTCGGAGTTGCTGGAAGAATGCGGATTCAGTGGCCGGGTCGCGACGGCGGTGAACGAGCAGTTCGTGCCGTCGTCGTTGCGCATCGGCCACCGTCTCGCGCAGGGCGACCGGATCGAGGTCGTCGCACCGATGCAGGGGGGCTGAGGATGAAGACGTTTTACGGCACCGAACTGCCCAACCCGCTGATGCTGGGCACCGCGCAATACCCGAGCCCGGCCATTCTGGAACAGGCGTTTCGCGAAAGCGGCGCCGGGGTTGCCACCGTTTCCCTGCGCCGAGAGGGCGCCGGGGGCGCGGGGCAGACTTTTTGGGCCATGATCCGCGATCTGGGCGTTTTGATCCTGCCCAACACCGCCGGGTGTCACACGGTGAAAGAGGCGGTGACCACCGCCCAAATGGCGCGCGAGGTGTTCGGCACGCCGTGGATCAAGCTCGAACTGATCGGCCACACCGACAGCCTGCAACCGGATGTGTTCCAACTGGTCGAGGCCGCGCGCATCCTGACCGAGGACGGGTTTCAGGTCTTTCCCTACACCACCGACGATCTGATCGTGGGTGAGCGGCTGCTCGGGGCCGGGTGTGAGGTGCTGATGCCCTGGGGTGCGCCGATTGGCTCGGGTCGCGGGCTGAACAATGAATACGCCCTGCGTGCGATGCGGGCCGAGTTTCCGGATGTGCCGCTGGTGGTGGATGCCGGGATCGGCCTGCCCAGCCACGCGGCGCACGCGATGGAGCTGGGCTATGACGCGGTGCTGTTGAACACTGCCGTGGCGCGCGCGGGTGATCCGGCGGCGATGGCGCGGGCCATGGCGCTGGCAATCGACGCCGGCCGGCTGGCGCATGAGGCCGACCCGATCGAGGCACGGGATATGGCCGAACCCTCGACCCCGGTGATCGGAAAGGCGTTCCTGTCATGACGCTGGACCGGTTCTATCCCATCTTCGACCATTCCGACTGGCTGCGCCGGATGCTGCCGCTGGGCGTGAAGCTGGTGCAGTTGCGGGTGAAGGATCAGCCCGAGGATGTGGTGCGCGAACAGATCGCAGTCTCACGCGATCTTTGCCGCGCGCACGGGGCGGTGTTGGTGGTCAACGACTACTGGCAGGCCGCCATCGAGGTCGGGTGTGATTGGGTGCATCTGGGGCAGGAGGATCTGGATGACGCCGATCTGAAGGCGATCCGCAAGGCGGGTCTGAAACTTGGGGTCTCCACCCATGACGATGATGAGCTTGAGCGGGTCTTGTCCATGGACCCCGATTATGTGGCGCTCGGGCCGGTCTATCCGACGATCCTGAAAAAGATGAAGTGGCATCAACAGGGTCTACCGCGTGTGACCGAATGGAAGGCCCGCGTTGGTGACATTCCTCTGGTCGGCATCGGTGGCATGAGCGTCGAGCGCGCACCGGGCGTGTTCGAGGCGGGCGCAGACATCGTCTCGGTCGTCACGGACATCACCCTGAACGACGACCCCGAGACGCGCGTGCAGAAATGGATCGAGGTCACGCGATGAGCCGCTATGCCCGCCAGATGATCCTGCCGGAGGTCGGCGTCGAGGGGCAGGCGCGCCTGTCTGCTGCCCGTGTGCTGGTCGTCGGCGCAGGCGGTCTGGCGGCGCCGGCGCTGCCTCTGCTGGCTGGCGCCGGTGTGGGGCATCTGACGGTGATGGATGGTGATACCGTCGATCTGTCGAACCTGCACCGGCAGACGCTGTTCACCGACAAGGACTGCGGAAAACCCAAGGCGGAAATCGCTGCCGAACGCTGTCGCGAGATCAATTCCAGCATCGTCGTGACATGTACAAGACGGAAACTCACGCCCGAGAACGCTGTACAAATCGTACAAAACGCCGATCTGGTGCTTGATTGCGCCGACAGCTACGCGGCGAGCTATACGCTCAGCGACACCTGTCTGGCGCAGGGCAAACCGCTGATCAGTGCCTCGGTCCTAGGCCTCGGCGGATATGTCGGTGGCTTCTGCGGTGGCGCCCCGTCGTTGCGCGCTGTTTTTCCTGAGGCGCCGGACAGCGGCGCGAGTTGCGCAACGGCCGGTGTTCTGGGTCCGGTCGTTGGTATGATTGGCGCGATGCAGGCGCAGATGGCTCTGGCGCTGCTGCTGGGCCTGGAGCCATCGCCGCTGGGCCAGATCGTGCAGGTCGAGGCCCGCACTTTCCGTAGCACCACGTTTCGCTTCGACACCGCGCCCGAGCCTGAGATGGCATTTCGTTTCGTGGCCCCGACGCAACTCACCGGCGACGACGTGATCGTGGAATTGCGGGACGACACAGAGGCCCCCGACCCGATCCACCCCGCCGCTCACCGCATCACCCCTGACACGGTGGCGGCGCACTTGCCGAAACCGACCAAACGCCTCGCTCTGTGCTGCGCCACCGGCCTGCGGGCCTGGCGCGCGGCGGAACGCATTCAACCGGATTGGCCGGGCGAGATCGTCCTCGTCGCGGCTGCAACTTCATGAAAAGGAAACGCAAAACCATGAAGAAACTCCTTACCGCTCTGGCCATGCTGGCCTCGACCCCGGCGATGGCCGCCGACAAGATGACCGTCCTGCTGGACTGGTTCATCAACCCCGACCACGGCCCGATCATCGTGGCGCAGGAAAACGGATACTTCGCCGAACAGGGGCTTGAGGTTGAGATCGTGCCGCCCGCCGACCCCTCGGCCCCGCCGCGTCTGGTGGCTGCGGGTCAGGCCGATCTGGCCGTGTCCTACCAGCCGCAGCTGCACCTGCAGATCCACGACGGCTTGCCGCTGAAACGTGTCGGCACGCTAGTCGCCACCCCGCTCAACTGCCTGTTGGTGCTCAAGGACGGGCCGATCAAGTCGCCTGCAGATCTCAAGGGCAAGAAGATCGGTTTCTCGGTCGCGGGCGTGGAAGAGGCCGTGTTAGGCACTGTTCTGGGTCATCACGGCGTCAAGCTGGATGAGATCGAGATGATCAACGTGAACTTCTCGCTGTCGCCTTCGCTGATGTCCGGTCAGGTGGATGCGGTGATCGGCGCCTATCGGAATTTCGAGCTGAACCAGATGGACATCGAAGGCGTGCCCGGCACCTGTTTCTACATCGAGGAAGAGGGCGTGCCGCCTTATGACGAACTGATCTATGTCGCCAATCCCGAGACCATGGATGCCGACAAGGTGGCGCGTTTCCTCGCCGCGACCGAAAAGGCCACGCAGTTCATCGTGAACAACCCCGAAGCAAGCTGGGAGGTGTTCTCGGCCACCTCGACCGAATTGCAGGATGAGCTGAACGCCCGCGCTTGGGTCGATACTTTGCCGCGCTTCGCCCTGCGTCCGGCCGGTTTCGATGCGGGCCGGTATGCCCGGTTCGAGCAGTTCCTCAAGGACAGCGGCATGATCGACAGCGTGAACCCGGTCGATGCCATCACCATCGACGTGACCGCGAAATGAGCGGAGCGCCGGACTATGGCCGCGCCTTCGGCCTGATGCGCGAGGGCGCGGGCGAGACGTGGCGGGACTACACCCGCCACGCCTTTGTCGAAAGGCTGAAGGATGGCACCCTGCCGCGCGAGGCGTTCCTGCATTACCTGCGTCAGGACTATGTGTTCCTCGTCCACTTCTCGCGTGCCTGGGCGCTGGCGGTGGTCAAGGGTGAGACGCATGAGGAAATGCTGGCCGCCTCGGCAACCGTGAACGGGCTGATCAGCGAAGAGATGAAGCTGCATATCGGCATCTGCGCCGAGGCGGGCATTTCCGAGGCCGAGCTGTTCGCCACCCCAGAGCGGCCCGAGAACCTGGCCTATACCCGCTTTGTGCTAGAAGCGGGCTATTCCGGCGATTTCCTCAGCCTGCTGGCCGCACTTGCGCCTTGCGTCATGGGCTATGGCGAGATCGGGGCGCGTCTGGCGGATGAGGCCTCGTCGGACGCCTATCGCGACTGGATCGACACTTATGCGGGGGCTGAATACCAGCAGACCTGCCGCGATGTCGGGGCGCTGCTGGACGGCGCTCTGGTCCGGCGGTTGGGCGAGGGTTACGACCAATTGCCGGTCTGGTCGCGCCTTTGCAAGACCTTCGAGATGGCAACACGGCTCGAAGTCGGGTTCTGGCAGATGGGCCTGACTCCGTGACGCCAGCGCCCGGGATAACGGTCGAGGGGCAGGCCACGATTGACGGCGCGCAGCTTTTTGCGCCGCTCTCGCTGTCTTTGGCGGCGGGGCAGTGGACCTGCCTTCTCGGCGGCTCGGGCGTTGGGAAATCTACCGTGTTGCGGCTGATTGCCGGGTTGCGGACGGGGGCGGACTTCGACGGCATCATCCGCGCGTCGGATGGAGGCGAAGTGGTGCCGCGCGTGGGCTATATGGCGCAGGACGACCTGCTGCTGCCCTGGGCGACGGTGACGCAGAACATCATTCTGGGTGCGCGGCTGAGGGGAGAGAAGCCGGATACGGCGCGGCTGGAGCGACTGCTGGGGCGGGTGCGGCTGACCGATCATGCCGGCAAGAAACCGGCGGAACTGTCCGGCGGCCAACGGCAGCGCGTGGCGCTGGCACGAACGCTGATGGAGGACAAGCCGGTCATCCTGCTGGATGAGCCGTTCTCGGCGCTCGATGCGCGCACCCGGGCGGATATGCAGGATCTGGCGGTGGAACTGCTGCGCGGGCGCACGGTGTTGCTGGTCACCCACGATCCGGGCGAGGCCGCGCGGCTGGGGCATTCCATCGTGGTGATGTCGGAGGCCGGGTTGACCCCATGTGCCCCACCGGCTGCGGAAACGCCGCGCAAGGTGGACGATCTGGAAACGCTGGCCGCGCAGGGGGCTTTGTTGCGCCTGCTGCGCGAGGAGGCTGCATGAGGTACGTCCCCGCCCTAGCGGCCACGGTATTTGCCATCGGTGTCTGGCAGGTGATCGTCAGCTTGACCGGCCTGCCGCGCTTCATCCTGCCCGGGCCGCTGCTGGTGGCCGAGACATGGTGGCAGAACCGCGCGGTGATTGCAGAACATACTCTAATTACCGCGATCGAGGTGCTGATCGGGCTTGGCTGCGGTGCGGCGCTGGGAATTGCGACGGCGATCCAGCTGGCAACCTCGCGCATGGCACGGGTGCTGGTGCAGCCGATGCTGGTGTTCACGCAGGCTTTACCGGTCTTTGCGCTGGCGCCGATCCTGACACTGTGGCTGGGCTATGGGCTGTGGTCTAAGGTCGCGATGGCAGTGCTGATCATCTATTTTCCGGTGACCTCTTCGTTCTTTGACGGGCTGATGCGGACGCCACCCGGCTATCTGGATCTGGCCCGCACGATGCAGGCCAGCCCGCGCGCGGTGCTGTGGCATATCCGGGTGCCCGCAGCGCTGCCCTCGCTGGCCTCGGGCCTGCGGCTGGCGGCGGTCTATGCGCCCATTGGCGCGGTGATTGGCGAGTGGGTCGGGGCCTCCAAAGGGCTAGGCTATCTGATGCTGCTGGCCAATGGGCGAGCCAAGACCGATCTGATGTTTGCGGCGATGCTGACGCTGGGGGTGTTCTCGGTCCTGCTACATATCGCCGTGCGCAAGGCCACGACCCGGATGGCGGGCGAGGGGCATTAACCGTCCGGAAACCGATTCGGGGCGAGGCTTTGCGGTATGAGCCAGGATGCCTTTGCCGAAGCCCCAATGCTGTTCGATACCGACGAAGCACCGGTGACGCCGCTGCCGTCGGGACGGTTGCCGTCCTACATCAGGGATCACCGCAAGCGCTTGCGCGAGCGGTTCATGTCTGGCGGCGCCGGAGCGATGCCGGATTATGAGCTGCTGGAACTGGTCCTGTTCCGCTCGATCCCGCGCCAGGACGTGAAACCGTTGGCGCGGCAGTTGCTGGAGGCGTTCGGCGACTTCAACCGGGTTTTGACCGCGCCGGTGGAGCGGTTGCAGGACATCAAGGGCGTGGGTGAGAGTGTCATCACCGATCTGAAGATCCTTGAGGCCTGCGCGCATCGGATGGCACGGGCACGTGTGATGCAGCGGCAGGTGATTTCCAGTTGGGAAGCATTGCTGGATTACTGTCACACCACCATGGCGCATCGCGAGACCGAGCAGTTCCGGGTGTTCTATCTGGACCGCAAGAACGTGCTGATCGCGGATGAGGAGCAGGCCAAGGGCACGGTCGACCATGTGCCGGTCTACCCGCGCGAGGTGGCGAAACGGGCGCTGGAGCTGAATGCCTCGGCGCTGATTCTGGTGCACAATCACCCCTCGGGCGATCCGACGCCGTCGCAGTCGGATATCGACATGACGAACCGGATTCGCGATGCCTGCGTTGCGCTGGGGCTGACCCTGCATGATCACCTGATCATCGGGAAGTCCACCGAATTGAGTTTTCGGTCGGAGGGGTATCTCTGATGGGCATGTACAAAGAGGGGGCTCTGCCCCCGTCCCGGCAAGCCGGGACTCCCCCGGGATATTTTTGAACAGAAGAAGAGTTGGGCGTGCGCTTCAGCACTTTGCGAAAAACTTGAAACACCAAGCATCACGTAACGCGTTGAAATCTATGATTTCAGGCAGCGTTAGGTGAGTCAGGTATTTCGCAAGGTGCTTTATGGCATCCAGACCTCGACGCGGCGGTTGACCTTGCGGCCCCAGTCGCTGTCGTCGCAGGCCATGGGGAGGGCTTCGCCGAACGCTTCAATGCCGATCTCGACGCTTTTGGGGTGGGCGGTCTCGACGGCGTTCAGGACGGCGTCGCGAACAGCTTCGGCGCGTTTACGGGCGATCCGGGTGTTGCCTTGTGCGGGGCCTTCGCCGTCGCTGAAGCCGACAAAGACCAGCTTGCGGGCGTCATAGGCACCGGTTTCCAGCGCATGCGCCAGGCTCAGGATGTTCGACCGGGATTGAGCGTCGGGGCGGGAGGAGCCGGTTTCGAAGCGGAACGAGGTGGTCAGGCGGGCCATCGGGCTGAGTGTGGCGATCATGCGCTGCAGCTCTTCCACCGGGGTTTCCTCTCCGGCGGTTGTGATCGCGTTGGCCAGGCGGTCGCCTTGCGCGCCCATCCGGATCAGCTCGGCCGACTGATCCACGAACCCGGCGCGGCGGATCACGATCTGGGCGGCGGAGCTATTGGTGTAGGCGAGAAACTCGCGCGCGATCTTGGGCAGGCGGCGTGCGGGCAGGTACAGGAACATCGGCGAGGTGAGCGGGTAATCCTCGGTCTTGATGGTCCAGCGGGTGGCGGCGAGGGAGAAGCCGCAGGGCCCGGTCAGGGTCAGCGCCCGCGCGGTACCGGTTTCGGCAAAGCTGGCGATGCCGATGGCAAAGGGATCGGCTGCGACGGCACGGGCCAACTGGCTGCTGCGGGTATGTCTGGAAATTGCTTCGGCCAGTGGCACCCTTGCAGGGCCAAGCAACCGGTCCTCGACCCCCTGAGCCAGCCCCGAACCTGCGGTGGGCAGGTGCAGCGCAATCGGGGCATCGGGGCCACCCAGATCGGACCAGTTGGTAATCTCACCAGCAAAAACGCGGGCAAGATCGGCGGTCGAGATCCGCTGTACCGGATTGTCAGGGGCAACCACCGGCACCATTGCATCGAGCGCCAGCACCCGGGCGCGGTTGGCCTCGGTCAGATCGCCCATGCCCACCTCTTGCGCGCGCTCACGCTCGCCGGGACGAATCTCGCGCAGGGCCATCACGATATCGGCCTCGTTGGCCAGAAGATCCGCAAAGCCTTCGTCGGTGTTGGTGACGTGAAACGTGAACCGGGCCATTGGTGCGTCGCGGCGGGTCTGATGCAGGGAGTAGACGAAATGCGCCTGGTCCAGTGTTTCGCGGTGGGTTTGCAGGCCGTTGCGCAGGGCGAACCCTTCGACCAAAGCGGGCAGCAGAACCTCAGCCATGGTGGAAGAGCCCGACAGAGTGATCTCGGCCACGAAATCGGTCAGACTGGGGCAGGCCGGGCCGTCGCAGGTCACGCCCGAGCCGTCCACGGTCAGCTCTCCGAATTTGGTGTCGACACGATAGAACTCGCCATCGAACCCCAGGAGCGTGCCCGAGATCTCGACCTTGCCATCGCGCGACGACAGGGTGATGTCCTGCGCATGGGCCCCTGTGGCGGGGGCAAGAACGGAAAGTGCGGCGAGAGCCGCCGCACGAAGCCAAGTCATATGAAACCTGAGGTTGCCTGCGGATTACTTGGCGGCGATTTTCAGGTCTTCGACCAGATTATTCAACACCAGAAAATCACCTGTGGCCCCGCAATCCGGCATTGACAGCACCAGATCGCGCGACCGCAGCCTCCCGCCGTCGCGCAGGTCGAAGGATTGGGCGTTGATGTCGCGGCCGCAATTGTCGGCGGTCACCTCGGCCTCGATCGTCAGGGCGATGGTGCCGGATTGGGCCGCCTGCCCGGATGGGAAGGTGTAGATTTCGACAAGCTGCGAGGTGGGAGCCGCCGGGGTGCCGAGCCGGGCCACCTGACCCAAACCGTGGGCTTCGGTGCCGGCCCAAACATGCCCCTCCTGACCATAAGCGGCGCCGAATTCGAGCGCGTGCATCTGAAAGCCCGCCGGGCCTTTCCATTGAAGAGCAACCCGGTCGTAAGCGTCCAGGTCCGCAACTTCGGTCCTCGCCACGGTGCCTTTATTGTTCTCGAAGGCCAAAATGAACACGGCGGTTTCCGAAAGGGCCGGGACGGTAATGTCCAGCCTGCCAAACGCGTCGGTGATGTCGGTGAACATCAGCCCGCTGTGGTGCACGGTCAGGCGTTCATTCACGTTGCAGGGTGCGGCAACAGACAGGGCAACGCTGGCCATCGGCACGGGTTCCGCCGTCGCCTTGATCGCGCAGTCCTCGACGCGGGCGGGTTCCGGGGCGACCGGTTCGGGTTCTGGTTGTGCCAGCAGATCGGCCTTCAGCGTCTGCTCGGCCTCCTGCGGTGTCGCCGAGGTAAGGACGATTCCCTCAAGCTCGCGCATGACCTCATCGTCGGCCTGCTGGCCGGACGCGGTGGTCTGGTCTAGCGATGGCGTATCGCTCAGGCCGTACTGCATCAGATACCCTGTTCCCAGAGCGCAGCTTACGGTACCGCCAACCATCAATATTCTGCGTGCAAGACTCATGACACCCCCCTCCTTCTCAAGGAGCACAGGTCAAGTTCGTTAAAAAAGACGGCCAATATGTGGCCGCCCTTGGGAGTCATTTTGTCAAGTTCGGGGCGGATGGCCTAGGCCAACCGTCCGTGGCAATGCTTGAATTTCTTGCCCGAGCCGCAGGGACATGGGTCATTGCGCCCGGGATTGCCCCATGTGGTGGGGTCATCCTCGACGAATCCCGGGCGTGCATCGCCCGAGGCTTCGGCCTCGGCGATGGCCTCGGCACGGTCGGCGGCTTTCTGCATTTGCGCCTGCTGGGCGGCCATCTGGGCCAGCATTTCCTTTTGCTCTTTCTCAGTCAGAGGACGCACGCGCGACAGTTGCTTGGTCACGGTTTCGCGCAGCCCGTCCAGCATCCCTTCGAAGAGCTGGAAGCTTTCGTTCTTGTATTCGTTGAGCGGATCGCGCTGGGCATACCCACGGAACCCCACGACCGAACGCAGGTGTTCCAGCGTCAGCAGATGTTCGCGCCATTTGCTGTCGATGGTCTGCAGCAGCACCTGCTTTTCGATGTTGCGCATGTTCTCAGGGCCGAAATCGACGGCCTTTTTCGCCATCATGTCATCCGCGGCCTTGATCAGACGCTCGCGAATTTCATCGTCATCGACGCCCTCTTCATCTGCCCAGTCCTTGACTGGAGCGTCCACGCCAAGCTGTTCGATCACCGCGTCATGCAGGCCATCGGTATCCCACTGGTCCGCATAGGTTTTCGGCGGCATATACTGGTCGATCAGATCGTCGATCACTTGCTCGCGCATGTCCGAGACAATCTCGGACAGGTCGTCCGCCGACATGATCTCGCGCCGCTGGCTGAAGATCACCTTGCGCTGATCGTTCATCACGTCGTCGAACTTGAGGATGTTCTTGCGGATGTCGAAGTTGCGCCCCTCGACCTTGGCCTGAGCGCGTTCCAGCGATTTGTTCACCCAGGGGTGAATGATCGCCTCGCCCTCTTTCATGCCCAAGGTCTTAAGAACCTTGTCCAGGCGTTCCGAGCCGAAGATGCGCATCAGGTCGTCTTCAAGGCTGAGGTAGAACACGGTGCGGCCGGGGTCACCCTGACGGCCCGAGCGGCCGCGCAACTGGTTGTCGATGCGGCGGCTTTCATGCCGTTCCGAGGCCATGACGAACAGGCCGCCCGCGTCGAGCACCTTCTGCTTTTCCTCGGCATGGCGTGCCTCTTCCGCGGCGCGCAGTTCGGCGGGGTCGGCCTCGGGGTTGGCGGCGATGGCTTCCAGCACCTTCATCTCGACATTGCCGCCCAACTGAATGTCGGTGCCACGCCCGGCCATGTTGGTGGCGATGGTCACCGCGCCAAAACGGCCGGCATCGGCGACGATCTGCGCCTCTTTCTCGTGCTGGCGGGCGTTCAGCACGTTGTGCTTGACGCCTTCCTTGTCGAGAAGCTGGCTGAGGATCTCCGATTTCTCGATCGAGGTGGTCCCGACAAGAACCGGCTGGCCCTTTTCATTGGCCTTCTTGATCTGGCCGATCATCGCGATGTGTTTCTCGCCAACCGTGCGATAGACCTGATCGTCCTTGTCTTCGCGCGTGATGGGACGGTTGGTGGGCACTTCGACGACGCCCAGCCCATAAATCTCACCGAATTCCTCGGCCTCGGTCAGCGCGGTGCCGGTCATGCCGCTGAGCTTGTCGTAGAGACGGAAATAGTTCTGGAAGGTCACGGAGGCGAGCGTCACGTTTTCCGGCTGAATCTGAGCGCCTTCCTTGGCTTCGATGGCCTGATGAAGACCGTCCGACAGGCGGCGGCCCGGCATCATCCGACCGGTGAATTCGTCGATCAGCACCACCTCGCCGTCGCGGACGATGTAGTCCTTGTCGCGCTGGAACATCTTGTGCGCGCGCAGGCCCTGGTTGACGTGGTGCACGATGGTGGTGCTTTCCGGATCGTATAGCGACTGACCCTCGGGCAGCAGCTCGCGGGCAATAAGCTGCTCTTCTAAAAACTCGTTGCCTTCGTCGGTGAAGGTCACGTTGCGGGTCTTTTCGTCCAGCGTGAAGTGATCGTCCTGCAGCAGTGGGATCAGCTTGTCGATGGTAACATACAGCTCGGACCGGTCCTGTGCGGGGCCCGAGATGATCAGGGGTGTTCGCGCCTCATCGATCAGGATCGAATCCACTTCATCCACGATTGCGAAATTGTGGTGTTTCTGATGCACTTGCGTCAGATCCGACTTCATGTTGTCGCGCAGATAGTCGAACCCCAGCTCGTTGTTGGTGGCGTAGGTGATGTCGCTTTGATAGGCGGCCATTTTCTGATCTTCGGGCTGGCCGGACCAGATTACGCCGGTGGTCATGCCCACCGTCTCAAATACCTTGCCCATCCACTCCGAGTCGCGCTTGGCGAGGTATTCGTTCACCGTCACCACATGCACGCCCTTGCCGGTCAGCGCGTTCAGATAGGCGGGGAGGGTGGCGACCAGTGTCTTGCCCTCACCCGTCTTCATTTCCGAGATATTGCCCTGATGCAGGAAAATACCGCCCATCAACTGCACGTCGAAGGCACGCAGACCAAGGGCGCGTTTGGCGCCTTCACGCACGTTGGCAAAGGCTTCGGGCAGCAGGTCGTCCAGGCCTTCACCATTTTGCGCGCGCTGGCGCAGTTCGGCCGTCTTTTCCTTGAGGCCGTCATCCGAGAGTTTCTCGAACTCTTCTTCCAGCGCGTTGATCTGATCGATCAGCGGGCGGGTCGCCTTGATCTTGCGGTCGTTCGGCGTTCCGAACACCTTTTTGGCGAGCGTTCCGAGTCCCAGCATGTTCACTCCAGCGGATCTGTTCTTATCGTGGTTGCGACAGGCTTGCCCGCCCTGCGCGCAACCCATAGATACGGGGGGTGAAAGGCGGTCCTGTCCAAGGCTTCAAGCGATGTAAGCGGCGGGCCAAAGAGTGTCAACGCCGCGCCCTGCCGCGGCCTGAGAATAGGATGATTCAATGCCCAAAGGCCTCACTTTTCTGCCATCACTGGCGCTTGTCGTCGCGATGGCCCTGCCGGTGGCTGCCGAAACTGAAACCGATGCCGATACCGTTGTGGCCCGCGTCAATGGTGAAGAGATCACTTTGGGCCACATGATCATCGCGCTGGCCTCGTTACCGCAGCAATATCAGGGGCTGCCGGACCAGGTGCTTTATGACGCGATCCTCGACCAGCTGGTGCAGCAGAGCCTGCTGAGACAGGTGCAACAGGGCGAGGTGCCCAGGCAGATCACGCTGGCGCTCGAGAACGAGGAACGGTCGTTGCTGGCGGCGGAAACCATCGAAGGCATTCTGCAGGCCGCCACCACCGATGAGGCGGTGCAGGCGGCTTATGACGAGAAATACGCCGATGGCTTCGGCGGTGACGAATACAACGCGTCGCATATTTTGGTCGAAACCGAGGATGAGGCGAAGGTGATCAAAGAGGCGCTGGATGGCGGGGCCGACTTCGCCGAAACCGCCAAGGAGAAATCCACCGGCCCATCCGGCCCAAATGGTGGTGAGTTGGGTTGGTTCGGCACCGGCGCCATGGTGCCCGAGTTCGAACAGGCAGTCGTTGGTCTGGAAAAAGGCCAGGTTTCCGACCCGGTTCAAACCCAGTTCGGCTGGCATGTGATTATCCTGAACGATCAGCGCAAGGCCGAAGCGCCGGAGCTGGAAGAGGTGCGGGGGGAGCTGACCTCGAAAATCCAGCAGGACGCCATCGAGGCCCGCGTGGCGGAGCTGACCAAGGCGGCCGAGATTGAGCGTCCCGCGCTGGACGGTGGCCCCGATGCGTTGCGGCAGATCGAGTTGGTTCAGGAGTAAGGCCCTATGGCGACGATCACCAAGGTTTCGCCGCTGGCGCCTGCCGGTTTTCCCGACCTGCCGGTGATCGGCGGGGTGCGCTTTGCCACCGTGGCGGCGGGCGTGCGCTATCAGGGTCGCACGGACGTGATGCTGGCGGTAATGGATCTGGGCACATCGGTGGCTGGTGTCTTTACCCGCTCGGCCACGCGTGCCGCGCCGGTGCTGGACTGTCAGGACAAGATCGGCGGTGCCAGCGATGGACCGGCGGCGATCCTGGTGAATTCGGGCAATGCCAATGCGTTTACCGGCCACTACGGTCAAACCTCGGTGGCCGAAGTGACGCAGGCGGTGTCGGACGCAACCGGTGTACCGGTCGCCCGCGTCTTTACATCGTCCACCGGCGTGATCGGCGAGCCGCTGCCGCATGAGCGCATCGTGGCACAGCTTGAGGCGCTAAACGGCGCGCTGGCGCCGGACGCGATCGAGGCGGCGGCGCAGGCCATCATGACCACAGACACTTTCCCAAAAGGCGCCAGCGCTCAGGTCGAGATCGACGACAAAACAGTCTCTGTTTCGGGGATCGCCAAGGGTTCGGGCATGATCGCGCCGGATATGGCGACGATGCTGGTCTATATCTTCACCGATGCGAAGGTCGAGCAGGGCGCGTTGCAACAGATGCTGGGCGCGATGACCGACCGGACCTTCAATTGCATCACGGTGGATAGCGACACCTCGACCTCGGACAGCCTGCTCTTGTGCGCCACCGGCGCCTCAGGCGTGGATGCCACCGGCAATGTGGCTTTTGCCGAGGCGTTGGAGGCGGTGATGCTGGATCTGGCCAAGCAGGTGGTGCGCGACGGCGAAGGGGCGACGAAATTCGTCGAAATCCGGGTGACCGGCGCGGCATCGGATGCGGATGCGAAGGTGCACGGGCTGGCCATCGCGAACTCGCCGCTGGTGAAAACCGCAATCGCGGGCGAAGACCCGAACTGGGGCCGTGTTGTCATGGCGATTGGAAAATCCGGGGCTGCGGCGGATCGCGACCTGCTGAGCATTTCTTTCGGTGACATTCTGGTGGCCGAAAAGGGGTGGGTCAGCCCCGACTACCGCGAGGAAAAGGCCGCCGCATACATGAAAGGGCAGGAGCTGGTGATTGCTGTCGATCTGGGGCTGGGGGATGGCCAGTCCACCGTTTGGACCTGCGACCTGACCCATGGGTATATCGAGATCAACGCGGACTATCGCTCGTGAAGACCATCCTTGTCTCTGCCGTTGCCCTGATCGACGTGGATGGCCGGGTGCTGCTGGCGCAGCGCCCGGAAGGCAAATCCATGGCCGGGCTTTGGGAGTTTCCGGGCGGCAAGGTCGAGGTGGGCGAAACCCCCGAGGTGGCGCTGATCCGCGAGCTAGAGGAAGAGCTGGGCATCAACACCTGGGCCTCGTGCCTTGCGCCGCTGACCTTTGCCAGCCACAGCTATGACGATTTCCATTTGCTGATGCCTCTGTTCGCCTGCCGCAAGTGGGAGGGCATCCCGCAATCGCGTGAAGGGCAGGCGCTGAAATGGGCGCGCGCCGCAGATTTGCGCGACTATCCGATGCCGCCAGCGGATATCCCGCTGATCCCGATCCTGCGCGATTGGCTCTGATCCGGCCGTAAAGGAGAGTGCGGCACTCCAAGGGCAGAGTGCCCTTTGGGACTCATCTGTCATAGAATCGTCCAGTTTTTCTCTATTTGCGCGCGTTTGAGTTATGTTTTGTTAACCATTCGATGTATGATGGATGCATGTCTTATTCTGGTCGGGGAGGATTTGACGTGCTTCGTACAATCACTTTGGGCAGTTGCATCTCGGTTCAGGGCACATTTGTCCGGAAACTATCGGATGGCCGTATCGCGGTTCGCGTCGGCGACAAGATTTACATGGGGCGTCCGGTACAAGCCGCAGCCTGATCATCCGGGACAACTTGTCATTGGAAAAACGAAGGGGATGGCGTGGCCATCCCCTTCTTCATTTTTATGTCCGGTTCGCTGACGGTCAGTCGAGCGTCCGGGTCACTTCCTCGCGCTCGAAGATCTCGATCACGTCGCCTTGGCGGATGTCGTCGTAGTTCTCGAAGGCCATACCGCATTCCTGACCCGACTGAACCTCGGTCACTTCGTCCTTGAAGCGCTTGAGCGTCTTCAGCGTGCCTTCGTGGATCACCACGTTATCGCGCAGCAGGCGCACACCGGCCGAGCGGCGGGCAACACCTTCGGTGACCAGACAGCCGGCAACCTTGCCGACGCCGGTAACCTTGAAGACCTCGCGGATCTCGGCATAGCCGATGAAGTTCTCGCGGATTTCGGCGCTCAGCAGGCCGGATGCGGCGGCTTTTACGTCATCGACCAGATCGTAGATCACCGAGTAGTAGCGGATTTCCACGCCTTTCTGGTTGGCGGTGTTACGCGCCGAGGCATTGGCCCGGACGTTGAAACCCATGACCGGTGCGCCGGACGCTTCGGCCAGGCCGATATCGGTCTCGGTGATCGCGCCAACGCCCGAATGCAGCACGCGCACGCGCACCTCTTCGTTGCCGATCTTCTCCATCGCCTGAACGATGGCTTCGGCCGAGCCCTGCACATCCGCTTTGACCAGAATCGGCAGCTCGGAGACGTTTTCGTCTTCCTTGGCCTTCTGCATCAGCTGTTCCAGCGTGGTTGCGGCACCGGCTGCCGCGCGCTTGTCCTTGGCGGCCTGTTCGCGGTAGGCGGCGATTTCGCGCGCCTGCGCCTCGGTCTCGGTCACGTTCAGAACGTCACCGGCCTCGGGCGTGCCGTTGAGGCCCAGTACCTCGACCGGAACCGACGGACCGGCTTCGTCGACGCGCTCGCCTTTGTCGTTGATCAGTGCACGGACCTTACCGTACTGCTCACCCACGACAAAGATATCGCCCTGGCGCAGGGTCCCGTTCTGAACCAGAACGGTGGCCACGGGGCCGCGGCCCACATCGAGCTGCGCCTCGATCACGGCGCCTTGGGCGGCGCGGTCGGGGTTGGCCTTCAGCTCCAGGATTTCGGCTTGCAATGCAATGGCTTCCAGCAGGTCACCTAGGCCCTGGCCGGTGATGGCGGACACTTCGACATCCTGCACTTCACCGGACATCTTCTCGACGATCACTTCGTGCTGCAGCAGATCCGTGCGCACCTTGTCCGGGTTGGCATCCGGCTTGTCGATCTTGTTGATCGCCACGATCATTGGCACCTGGGCCGCCTTGGCGTGGTTGATGGCCTCGACGGTCTGCGGCATCACCGCATCGTCGGCTGCCACCACAAGCACCACGATATCCGTCACCTGAGCACCGCGCGAGCGCATCGAGGTAAAGGCGGCGTGGCCCGGGGTGTCGAGGAAGCTCAGCGTAACGCCATCGTCGGTCTGAACCTGATAGGCGCCGATATGCTGGGTGATGCCACCGGCCTCGCCAGCGACAACCCGCGCATCCCGGATCGCGTCCAGCAGCGAGGTTTTGCCGTGATCGACATGGCCCATGATGGTGATGACCGGCGGGCGCGGCTGCAGGTCCTTTTCGTCGTCTTCGACTTCCTTGATGACATCCTCGACGTCCGAATCGGAGACACGGGTGACCTTGTGGCCGAATTCCTGAATAATCAGTTCGGCGGTGTCGGCATCAATGGTCTGGTTCTGTGTGACCATCATGCCCATCTGCATCAGCGACTTGACCACATCGGCGACACGCTCGGCCATGCGGTTGGCCAGTTCCGAGACCATGATTGCCTCGGGCAGTTGCACGTCGCGGATCACCTTTTCGCGCTCGACAGTGCCGCCCATCGCCTTCTGGCGCGCGCGTTCCTGCTTGCGCTTCATCGCTGCCATCGAGCGCTGGCGGTTGCCTTCGCCACCGGTGGCCTGACCCAGTGTCAGCTTGCCGGACCGGCGGTTGTCCTCACGACCCTTGCCACGGCCGCGCTGTTCGCGCTCACGATCCTGCTTGCGCGGAGTTGCTGCGGGCGCCGGTTTGCTGGCCGGGCTGCGCGCGGCAGGCTTGGGTTCGGCCGGAGCCGGGGCCGCAGCGGCGCGTTTTGCCGCCTCTTCCGCTTCGCGACGTGAGGCTTCCTCGGCTTCGGCCTTGGCCTTGGCACGTTCTTCGGCTTCGCGCTGTTCGCGTTCCTTGGCTTCGGCCTCGGCGCGGCGGCGGGTGCGTTCCTCTTCGCGGGCCTTTTCCTCGGCCTCGCGCTTGGCGGCCTCTTCGGCCTCGCGCGCCTTGGCAGCCTGCAACGCCTTCAGGCGGCGGGCCATCTCGGCATCCGAGATGCCGGCGGGACGACGCGAGGGATCACCGCCGGGCGCAGGACTGCCGCTGCCCGGTTTGGCCGCTCCCGGCTTGGGAACCACCACGCGTTTGCGCTTGGTTTCCACCACGACATTCTTGGTCCGTCCGTGGCTGAAACTCTGTTTCACGTTTCCGGGACGAGCGCCCCCACGCAGACCCAATGTCTTTTTGCCGTCACTATCGCTCATAAAGCTTCTTACCCTTCCGCGCGGCCGCTGCCGCCGTCATCCGATTTGCGCACACCGCGCAAGCGCTGCGCTTCCTCTACAACACGTTTGGCGAGTCCACCAGAGGCAAGCGCCGCATGTATCACTGTTTGGCGTCCAAACGCCATGCCCAATTCATCCGCCGTGAGCCAGCCGATATATTTGCCAAAGTGCGGCGTGCTCAGTTTCGATTTTCCACGGCCCGATCCGTCCACCGCCTGCAGCAGAACCTGTGCCTCTTCCCTGTCGAGCCAGGTCTTGACCTTTTCATAGCCCGCGACCGCGTCGCCCGACTTGCGCGCCAGGCTGATCAGTTCGACCACCCGGCGCGACAGTTGCCGCTCGACCTCGTCCGCAAGCCCCTCTGGCGCCGTGACCTGAGCCTTGAAGCCGCGTGCGAACAGCTTTTTGCCGACCGCCTTGTCCAGCGCGGCGCGATCCGCGGCCACATAGACCCCCCGGCCCGGCAGCTTGCCCGCAACGTCCGGCCAAACCCGGCCATCGGGGCCCGCCACAAAGCGGATCAAGCCATATTTAGGCTGAACCTCGCCCGTGGCGATGCATTTCCGCTCGGGCCCTTCCGAACGATCCTTATGGACGCCGCCGCGACCCATGTACACCTCGCGGGGCCTGAGATCAGGCCCCGGCCTCCTCGTCCGAGATCTCGCCTTCGGCCTCTTCGGCGGCGGCTTCCAGATCGGCGGGATCGACCCAGCCCAGAATGACCCGTGCGGTCATCACCAGGTTCTGTGCCTCTTCCACCGACACGTCGAACGGTTCGAGAATGCCGTCATCCTTGACGCGCTGACCGTCCACCGTGGTCCAGCCCCCGGCCAGTTCCCAGTCGGCGCAGGTGGCAAAGTCTTCGAGCGTCTTGACGTCGTCCTTTGCCAGTGCCTCTACCATCTGGGGTGTCAGGCCCTCGAATTCAATAAGGCTGTCCTCGGCGCCCAGGGCTCGGGCGGCATCCAGCGCGGCCTTGGCCTGTGCCTCAAGATGGTCGCGGGCACGGGCCTGCAACTCGTTGGCGGTGCCTTCGTCGACGCCGTCGATCACCAGCAGTTCGTCAAGCTCGACATAGGCCACCTCTTCGAGGTTGGTGAAGCCTTCGGACACCAGCAGCTGGGCAAAGAACTCGTCCAGGTCCAGGCTGTCCATGAACAGCTTGGTGCGTGCTTCGAATTCCTTCTGGCGGCGGGCCGATTCCTCTTCCTCGGTCATGATGTCGATGTCCAGACCGGTCAGCTGGCTGGCCAGACGCACGTTCTGACCACGACGGCCGATGGCAAGGCTCAGTTGCTCTTCAGGCACCACAACCTCGATCTTGCCCGCTTCCTCATCCAAAACCACCTTGGACACCTCTGCAGGCTGCAGCGCGTTCACCAGGAAGGTCGGCTGATCTTCGTTCCACGGGATGATGTCGATCTTTTCGCCCTGAAGCTCGTTCACAACGGCCTGCACGCGGCTGCCGCGCATACCGACGCAGGCACCGACCGGGTCGATCGAACCGTCATACGAGATCACGGCGATCTTGGCGCGCGAGCCAGGGTCACGGGCGACGGCCTTGACTTCGATGATGCCGTCATAGATTTCCGGCACTTCCATCTTGAACAGTTCGGCCATGAATTCCGGCGCGGTGCGGCTGAGGAAAATCTGCGGCCCGCGCACTTCGCGGCGCACGTCCTTGATGTAGCAGCGCACGCGGTCGTTCGGGCGATAGCTTTCGCGGCCGATCTTTTCGTTGCGACGCAGGATGGCTTCGCCCGCGCCCACATCGACGATGACGTTGCCATATTCCTCGCGCTTGACGACACCGTTGATGATGGTGCCCGCGCGGTCCTTGAATTCTTCGAACTGGCGGTCACGCTCGGCCTCGCGGACCTTTTGCAGGATCACCTGCTTGGCCGACTGGGCGGCGATGCGGCCCATCTCGACCGGCGGCACTTCTTCCACGAAGACGTCACCGACAGCGGGGTTTTCCATGTACTGCTTGGCCTGTTCGACGGTGAACTCGGCCTGATAGTTTTCAAGCTCTTCATCCTCGACCACGGTGCGGACGCGGGTAAAGGTCGCCTTGCCGGTCTTGCGGTCGATGGACACGCGGATATCCATCTCGGCGCCGTAACGGCTCTTGGCCGCGCGGGCGAGGGATTCTTCCATCGCCTCGACCACCAGCGCGGGGTCGATCATCTTTTCGCGGGCCACGGCCTCGGCGGTTTGCAACAGCTCCAGCTGGTTTGCAGAGGTGATTGCCATTACTTCGTCTCCTCTTCGGACCCTTCAGTCTCAATCTCGTCGAATTGGTCTTCGTTCAGATCACCGGCGGCTTTGCGCTGGCGTAGCATTTCCTTGATCAGGTCATCGGTCAGGACCAGCTTTGCGTCGCTCAGCCACTCGAACTTGAGCCCGATCGTGCCTTCGGGGATGTTGATCAGAACCTCATCCCCCTCGACCCCGGCCAGTTCCCCCTTGAAGCGGCGGCGGCCGTCGATCAGTTCGTCGGTTTCCAGCTTGGCCTCGTAGCCCTCGAACATGTCAAAGTCCTTGAGCCGGGTCAGGGGCCGGTCGATGCCGGGGCTGGAGACCTCGAGCGTATAGGCGTCGAGGATCGGGTCCTCGACATCCAGCGTGGCGCTGACGGCGTTTGAAATCTCGGCACAGTCATCAACTTCGATCCCGCCCTCGGGCTTGTCGGCCATGATCTGCAGCGTGGTCTGCTTACCGCTCATCAGGCGGATGCGCACAAGCTCATACCCCATGTCTTCGATCACGGGGGTGATGATCTCGGCCAGCCGCCGGTCGATGGCGGCCTTTGCTATCAGGTCGTTCGTCATATTGTCCTATACCCAGCTTTGGGCACAAAAAAACGGGCGCGCGGCCCGTTGAACTTATCCGGTGGTGCCCCGGACCCAAGGACCCGACGCGCCGCTGTTGAAAAGGCATATACGCGCTGATGGATGAGTCTGCAAGGGGTCTTGATTCGGTTGCGATCCCGATGAGTTCCGCGCTGCCAGGCGGCTCTATTGGGCCGTCCAAATGTCGAGGTTTACCCGAGCTGCTGAATCAATTCCTTGGCCAACGTCTCGGTCACACCCTGATCCTGTCCGCCGATCACCAGATAACCGACCCCGTTGCTGACCCATGAGGTTGCGGCCAGCCCGGCCAGCGTTTCGTTCTGGGGGCCGCGATCCTCGCCCTTGCTGCGGGTGATGCAGAAGGCGACCGGCACGCCTTTCTCGCCCAGATAGGCCATCTGTAGCAGCGGCTTGCCCCGGAACCCCAGAATCTGTGCTCGCTTGAACTCCAGCCCCGGTACCGATTGCGCCGGGGTCAGATCAACGCCGTGGTCCGCGCCGAACCCGGCCAGAACCTGCGCCGTCATCTCGGGCGGTTGCGCGGCATCTGCGACGGTATCGGTGACATAGAGCGACTGATACGAGGCCACGACCGCTTTCCAGCCCGGGGGCTGGGCCTTGGGTTGCAGCAGATAGGTGGACAGCGCGCCAAGGCCAAAGGCCAGCGCCACACTTGCGACCAAAGCCAGCGGTGCGCGGCGGGGCTGCGGGGCGGGCAGCAGCCCGGCGGGCATGGCAGGCGCGCCCAGCATGTCCGCCGACAGCGCCTCGCGCATGGCATCCAGCGGCAACTCGAGCCCCTGCAGCCGCTCGGCCAGCGCCGGATCGTCGGCCAATGCCAGTTCGATCCGGTCGCGCAGGGGAGCGTCGGCCTCACCATCCATATAGGCCGTCAGCTCTTCGTCCGAGAATGTCGCCTGTGCCCGGTTCATGTTCCCGTCTCCGTTTGGGCCAGCTCTCCTGCGATCCGCTTGCGTGCGGCGGCCAGTCTGCTCATCACCGTGCCGATGGGGATATTCAGAATCTCTGCCGCCTCCTTGTAGGCGAACCCCTCGACATAGACGAGCAAGACCGTGACCCGCTGGCTTTCGGGCAGCTCTCCTATCCTTGAAAACACCTGACGGGCGAAAATATTCGTTTCCGTGTTAACGCGCGGATCGGGCAGCTCGGTATCCTCGAGCGCCACCAGCCCGCCGCCGGTTCGTACCGAGGTCGCCCGCAGCTCGTTCAGCCACAGCCGGTGCGCCATTCGGATCAGCCAGCGGTCCAGATGGGTTCCGGGTTGATAGCCTGCATGTTTCTCCAACGCGCGCAGGCAGGTCATCTGTGCCAGATCGTCGGCGCGGTCGCGCCGCCCGGTCTGCATCAGGCAAAACCGCCACAGCCGCGGGTAGAGGGTGCCTATGCCCTCGCGGATCTCATCCTCGGCTGACGTTTTGGTGAACCAGCGAATAACCCGGTCTCCTCGTGTGTTCCCTTTTCAGCGCGGGTGTAGCGCCGCGCGACCTGAACATTGATAGTAGGAAGGACACCCGATGCTCAACTCACTGTTTCGTGGAACCTGCGCAGCCGCGCTGATTTCAGCCGGTCAGATGACTGCGGCGGCCGATTGGTCGCTGGATGCCGGCAGTTCGAAACTGGCCTTTGGCTCGATCAAGAAGGACACGGTGGGCGAAGTGCATAGCTTTGAATCGCTGACCGGCACGGTGGATTCCGCCGGCACGGTTCGGGTGGCGATCTCGTTGCCGTCGGTGGAAACCTTCATCGACATTCGCAACGAGCGAATGATCAAGCATGTGTTCAAAGGGACCGAGCTTGCGGAACTGACCGCGCAGGTGGACATGGCCGCGCTTGAGGAGTTGCCGGTGGGCGATACCACGCTGACCGATGTCGAGGGGACGCTGAGCCTGTTGGGCCGAGAGATTGGAGTCGAAACCGAGATGTTCGTGGCCCGCCTATCCGAGCGCAAGGTGATGGTCAGCACCAACGATATGCTGTTTCTGGGCGTCGAAGAGGCGGGGCTGACCGAAGGCGTCGACATTCTGCAGACGCTCGCCAAACTCTCGGGCATCACCCGCACCGTGCCGGTCACCGCGCGGCTGGTGTTTGAGACAGATGGTGAGACGGCACAGGCCGTTCCGGTCGCGGAAGAAATCACTCAGGTGACGGCAGTGGGTGATCCGGTCAAGGGCAAGAAGGTGTTCCGCAAATGCAGCGCCTGCCACAGTCTGGAAGAGGGTAAGAACGGGGCCGGTCCCAGCCTGCACGGAATTGTCGGCACGGCCTCGGCCTCGGTCGAAGGGTTCAAGTATTCCGGCGCGTTTCAGGAGGCCGATCTGACCTGGAGCGCCGACGCGTTGGCGCAGTTTCTGGCCGATCCCAAGGGTGTTGTGCCCAAGAACCGCATGGCCTTTCGCGGGCTGAAGAAAGAGGGCGATATCGCCAACCTGATCGCCTATCTGGTGCAGGAGGGTTGAAATCCCGTCAGCGGCTGAGCGCTCAGGTCATCCACCAGCGCTCGGCAATGCGCCCGTCATCCAGCGCGCCGCGTGTCCCGATCTGGCGGGGCATGCCCACCGGTGCGGCCACGGCCAATGCCATATCGGTTTGCGAAGGATGATAGCGATATCCGTCCCGCGCGCGCAGCCCGTCTGGCAGGGGCAGCGCGGCCACATCGACAAAGCCGTCGCGCAGCGCCTCGGCCCGCACGGCGGCATCCGGAATCACGATGATCTCGATTGCATCGACCCAGCCCGCCTGACCGTTCCTATAATGCCCGGCCACCTTGCGGCCAAGAAAGTGCCGGTCGTCCTGCGCCCGCTCGACCCGATAGCATCCAGTGCCGTTCGCGGCGCGCAGCGGGGTCACGCCCTCGCCCTCGCGGGTGATCACGAACCGGCTGTCGGCCAGCAGGAAGGGAAGGCCGGGATTGGCCTGCGCCAGTTCCAGCAGCAGGCGGTTTTCGGTCAAAGCTTCGGTCCGGCCTAGCTCAGAAAGCACGGCGCTGACGTCGTTGATCCTCAGCGGTGTGCCGTCATGAAAGGTTACGCCCTCTCGCAGATCGAAGGTCCAGACCCGAGCCTCGGCATTGGTTTGCCAGTCGCTCGCCAACTCGCCGCGCAGGGTGCCGTCGGGGGCAATCTCGGTCAGGGTTTCGAACACCGCGCCGCGGGCCACCTGTTCCAGACTGTCATCGCGGGGCACGGCCAGACGCAGCACGCCGCCGGGCTTGGGCGAGGCCTCAAGCGACACGCCGGTCGCCGCCAGCAGCGCGGCGGCGGCACCGGACGTAAAGAGTGCGCGGCGGTCGAGGCGGCTCATATCACCGTCTCCGCGATCCGGTCCATGATGCGCACAAGCTCGGCGCTGATGCCGGGCTCGGACAGGGCATGGCCCGCATGGCGCACCATTTTCAGCTCGGCATTCGGCCAGCGTTCGCACAGCGCCCAGGCCGAGCTTGGCGGACAGATCATGTCATACCGGCCCTGTACCACATGGCCGGGGATATGCGCGATCCGGTCCACCTGATCCAGAATCTGCCCGTCATATTCAAGGAATCCGCCATTGAGGAAATAGTGATTCTCAAGCCGGGCAAAGGCGCGGGCATAATCGCCCGGGGTCTCTCCGGTCGAGCCGCTGTTGTGGATCGACGCCAGCGCGTTCTCCCACGCCGACCAGGCACGGCCATAAAGTGTTTCGCTGGCCACATCGCCCGAGAACAGCCGCTTGTGATAGGCGGTGATGGCGTCGCCCCGCTCGGCCTCGGGCAGGAGCGAGACGAATTTCGACCACGACTCGGGCCAGAACTTTCCGGCCCCGCCGCCATAGAACCAATCAAGCTCGGCCTGCGTCATCAGGAACACGCCGCGCAGCACCAGACGGCTGACGCGATCGGGGTGGGTCTGGGCATAGACCAGCGCCAGCGTGGCGCCCCAACTGCCGCCGAACGCGATCCATTGCTCGATATCCAGCGCCTTGCGAATGCGCTCGATATCGGTGACCAGATGCCAGGTGGTGTTGTACTCGACCGAGGCATGCGGCCGCGACCGGCCACAGCCGCGCTGATCGAAGAGAATCACCCGGTAGACCAGCGGATCGAAGTACCGCCGCATTGCCGGGCTGCAGCCGCCGCCCGGGCCGCCATGCAGCACCACGACGGGTATCCCGTTGGGATTGCCGCATTGTTCCACATAGATGCGGTGCCCCTGGCCCACGTCGAGCATCCGCTGATCGAAGGGATCGACCGGCGGATAGAGATATTGCACTGCGCGCTTTTGGTCCGGGTACTTGTCCATTATGGGCCTATATAGTCCTTAGGCGTAAAAGAGCATACGGAGACAGGAATGCAAGCGCATCCGAACACGGTGGACCCGTCCGAGATCGCAAAATTCGAAGCGATGGCCGCCGAATGGTGGGATCCTCACGGAAAATTCAAGCCGCTGCACATGCTCAACCCCTGCCGTCTGGACTACATAACCCGCCAGATCGCCGGTGAGTTCGACCGTGATCTGAAGGAGGACAGGCCCTTTGCCGGGCTGCGGCTATTGGACATCGGCTGCGGCGGCGGTCTGCTGAGTGAGCCGATGACACGGCTGGGTGCGGATGTGGTTGGTGCCGATGCCGCCGAGGGTAACTTGCCGGTCGCGCGCATTCACGCCGAACAGTCGGGGCTCAAGATCGACTATCGCCACACCACCGCCGAGGCACTGGCCGAGGCCGGAGAGCAGTTCGATGTGGTGCTCAACATGGAGGTGGTCGAGCATGTGGCCGATCCGCTGAGCTATCTGACCGCCACGCAGCAGCTTTTGCGGCCCGGCGGCCTCCAGGTGTGTTCGACCATCAACCGCAACCCGAAATCCTACGCGATGGCAATTGTGGGTGCCGAGGTGGTGATGCGCTGGCTGCCGCGCGGTACGCATGAATGGTCGAAATTCATCACGCCGGATGAACTGTTCGATTTGCTGCGGCAGGCGGGGCTTGAGCCCGTTGACCGTAAGGGGTTCGTGTTCAACTCGATCTCGTGGAGTTGGTCGATTTCCGACCGCGACCTAAGCGTGAACTACGTCACCGCAAGCGTAAAGCCGGAATAGGGTTCGCGAGTTTTCTATCGGTACCAAGGCGTTTGGAAACGCCTTAAAGCGGTTTGCAAACCGCTTAAGCCGCTTGCAAGCGGCTTGGTCCCGGTCAGAACCGGGGCGCTTTATTCGTCTTCCAGCCTGATCCGCAGATCGCGCAGCACCGGTAACGTCGTACGGACGCGGTCCAGCCCCAGCTCCTTGACCACCTGATTGATCAACGGTGCAATGGACGAGATCGCCTGATCCCGCGCCTGCCGTCCGGCGGGGCTGATCGCCACCATCTTGCGGCGCGCATCGTCCCAGTCGGGACGGATGTGGATGTAGCCGGCCCATTCCAGCTTGGCCAAGGTGTTGGTCATCGCCCCCCTCGTGACGTGGAACGTGCTGGCCAATTGCGCCGGGCTGCGTTCATCCCCGACAAAAACAAGATGGTTCAGCACCGAAAAATGCGAGATTTCCATGCCCTTGGGCAGCACCCGGCTCAGCCGGTTCCGCAGCAATTGGTCGGCGGTCAGGATCTCGCTGAACAGCGCGACCGCCAGGGCGTTGGTATCGTCTTGCATGTTCCAAATCTGGATCAGGGGCCGTCGAAGGGACGGACATGAGTCAGTGAGGGCACCTTGCGTCGCGCCTCAGTAACAGACTTATCATCCAGATCAAAAATGTGAATGCCGGGTTCGGTGCCTGCGTCGATCAGCACCTGTCCCCAGGGCGCCACGACCAGAGAGTGCCCGTGGGTATGCCGCACCTTGCCGCGCTTTGTGGGGTGCGTGCCGGTCTGGCCCGGGGCCAGCACCCAGCACCCGGTTTCGATGGCCCGCGCGCGCAACAGCGATTCCCAATGCGCGGCACCTGTAACCGGCGAAAACGCCGCCGGAACGGTCAGGATGGTGGCACCGGCCTGCGCAAGGGCCGCGTGCAGATGTGGGAACCGCACGTCGTAGCAGATGGTCAGACCGATCCTGCCGAACTCGGTATCTGCCACCACCGCCTGCGTTCCGGGCCGGTAATTGGCGGATTCGCGGAAGGTTTCCGTCTCGGTCACCTGCACGTCGAACATGTGGATCTTGTCGTACCGCGCTACGATCCCGCCCTCGGGATCGATCAGGAACGAGCGGTTGGCAAAACGGCCATCGGCGTCGTGGGTCTTGATCCCTAACGAGCCGATCAGCAGCCAGATGCCCAGCCCGGCGGCCTGCTCGCGCAGACCTGCCAGCGTGATGTCATTCTCTTCGTGCTGCAAAACCTCGCGCTGTCGCGTCGTGCTGTTCGAGACGCAATTGGTCACCTCGGGCGTCAGGATGAACCGCGCGCCCTGTGCTGCCGCCTCGGCCACCATGTCCCGGACCATGTCCAGATTGGCGACAGGATCGTCCGATGAGGTGATTTGCAGCAGCGCGGTCTTCATCAGGCGGCCAGCAGCGGGTCGAGCTTGCCCGAGCGTTCGAGGTCATAGAGATCGTCGCAGCCTCCGACATGCGTCTCGCCGACAAAGATCTGCGGCACGGTGCGGCGGCCATTCGCGCGCTGGATCATCTCGGGTTTGAGGTTCGGGTTCCGCATGACGTCAATCTCCGTGAACGAGATGCCCTTTTGGGTCAGCAACCGCTTGGCAGCATGGCAAAAGCCGCAGAGCGGTGAGGTGTAGATTTCGACAGCTTTCATATCCGTTCCCTAGAGTTTTTTGGCAATCTAGGGGCAACTAGGCATCCTTGGCAACGCGCGCCAGTGTGAGCACGAAAATATGATTTGCACCTGCGTCAAGGCAAGCACGGGCGCAGGCCGCCAGAGTCGCGCCCGAGGTCATCACGTCGTCCACCAGCAGCACATCGCGGGCCGCCATCCGGTGGCGGCGCTTGGGGTGCGGGGCGATGGCCTGCGATAACGTTTCGGCCCGCTCGGTGGTGGTCTTGCCGTCCAGAACCGGCGTGCGCTGCGTCCGGATCAGCAGGTCAGGGCACACCGCCAGACCGGTTTCGCGCCCCAGATGCTGGGCGAGCAGGGCGGACTGGTTGTAGCGCCGTTTGACCAGCCGCGACCAGTGCAAAGGAACAGGGGCGATCAGCATCCCCTGGCGCAGCAAATCCTCGCCCGCCTGCGCCATCCATAGCGCCGACGGGCGGGCCAGTTCCGGCCGGTCGCCATGTTTCAGCGCCAGAATCATTCGGCGGGCGCGGCCCGTGTATAGCAGCGCTGCGCGCCCATCTTTCCATGGGCGGGGGGTGGTCATGCAGTCGTCGCATTCGATTCGGTGACCATCCGTGTCGCCGGGCAGCGGCGTGCCGCAGCTTTCGCAGATGGTGCCGCCGATAAAGGGCGTGTCGCGCCAGCACGGGCCGCACAGACCAAAATCCGAGGTCACCAGATCGCCGCAGCCCAAGCATCGCGGCGGATAGATCAGCTCGACAGCGGTTTGAATCCGGTTCCACATGCGTTAACTGCGCCTCATGAAGATGCCCGCGTCCGACATTCCGGCCCTGTTCGACCGCACCACCCTTGCCGCCCGCCGCGCCCGCGTGCAGGACGAGGCCCTGTTCCTGCACCGCGCCGCAGTGGACGAGGTGCAGGATCGCCTCTCTATGGTTAAGAGAGGGTTTACGGCGCCTGCAGTGGTCACGCCCTTTCCGCAGGTCTGGGACGCGATTCTGCTCGGCGCGACAATCGTAGCGGATGATGAGGTGTTGGCGCTTGAGCCCGGCGCCCATGATCTGGTGGTCCACGCCATGACGCTGCACTTGGCCAACGACCCGGTGGGCCAGCTGATCCAGTGCCGCCGAGCCCTGAGGCCGGATGGCTTGTTGCTGGCGGTGTGCCTGGGCGGCGAGACGCTGCACGAGCTGCGGGCGGTGCTGGGGCAGGCCGAGGTCGAAGTGACGGGCGGGCTCAGCCCGCGGATCGCGCCGATGGGTGAGATCCGCGATCTGGGCGCGTTGCTACAACGGGCCGGACTGGCGCTGCCGGTGGCCGATAATGTGGCTCTAACTGCGGAATATCGCGATTTGCGGCACCTGATGCGGGACCTGCGGGCGATGGCCGAGACCAACGTGCTGTCTTCACGGCTTAAGCACCCGACCCGGCGGGCGGTGTTCGATCGCGCCAGCGCGCTTTATGCCCAGAACTACGCGACATCCGATGGAAAGCTGCGTGCCACGTTTGACCTGATCTGCCTGACCGGCTGGTCGCCGGACGAAAGCCAGCCGAAACCGCTGCGTCCGGGCGCGGCCCAGGCGCGGCTGGCCGAGGCGCTGGGCACGAATGAGACCAAACTGTCCGATTGAC
Organism: Ruegeria sp. HKCCD8929; assembly: GCF_013031405.1. Classification (GTDB taxonomy): domain Bacteria; phylum Pseudomonadota; class Alphaproteobacteria; order Rhodobacterales; family Rhodobacteraceae; genus Ruegeria. Next base: position 290,123 of record NZ_WPZY01000004.1, read on the forward strand.
GGGGCCTGAATTCCCGTTATCTCAGGGCGGAACCGATCAATTCAGGACGCCCGTGATGTTTGACGCCAGCCGACCCACCCATGCCCCCGCCGACCATCCGCAAATCAAGACGGGCCGCGTGGGCATCCTGCTGGCCAATCTGGGCACGCCCGACGACTACTCGTACTGGCCGATGCGGCGCTATCTGAACGAGTTTCTGTCGGATAAGCGGGTGATCGACTATCCGGCGTGGAAGTGGCAGCCGATCCTGCAAGGGATCATCCTGACCAAGCGGCCGTTCAGTTCGGGCACGGCGTACAAGTCGATCTGGAACCATGACAAGGGCGAAAGCCCGCTGATGACCATCAGCAAGGATCAGACCGCCAAAGTGGCGGCGGCGATGCAGGAACAGTATGGGGACCGGGTGCTGGTCGATTTCTGTATGCGCTACGGCAATCCGTCGACCAAATCCAAGGTGCGGCAGATGGTGGCCGAGGGGTGCGATCGCATCCTGTTTTTCCCGCTTTATCCGCAATATGCGGGTGCTACGACGGCCACGGCCAATGACCAGTTCTTTCGCGCGCTGATGGAGGAGGTCTGGCAGCCCGCTGCGCGCACGGTTCCGGCCTATTTCGGCGAACCCGCCTATATCGACGCACTGGCGCAGTCGATCGAGCGGGCTTATGCAGAGATGGAAGCTGAGCCGGATATCCTCGTCTGCTCATACCATGGCATGCCCGAACGCTACCTGACGCAGGGCGATCCCTATCACTGCCAGTGTGCCAAGACCGCACGGCTGCTCAAAGAGCGGTTGGGCTGGGGAGATGACCGGATTGTCTCGACCTTCCAGTCGCGGTTCGGGCCTGAAGAATGGTTGAAACCCTACACCGTCGATCACGTGGCCGAGCTGGCGCGGCAAGGAAAAAAGAACATCGCCGTTGTGGCGCCAGCCTTTTCCGCAGACTGCATCGAAACGCTGGAAGAGATTAACGAAGAGATTCGTGAGAGTTTTGAAGAGGCCGGGGGTGAGAGCTTTACCTATATCCCCTGCCTTAATGACGAGGACGCCCATATCGCGGTACTGGCCAAGGTGATCCGGGACAACCTCAGGGGGTGGCTGGACTGATTCAGCCGACCTTCCGGGCACAAAAAAAGACGGTGGAGAAATCCACCGCCTTTTCTTAGATGACTTGCGTCGACTTAGCCTGCAGCAACAGCAGCAGCCACCACGACCAGCAGGATCAGGGGCAGCAGGATGCCTTGCGACGAGCCCTGGGTCTCTTCGACAACAACCGGTGCCTCAACAATCGGCTCTTCCAGGTTGCCCGCAGATGCGGTCGAAGCAGCAGCGGTCAGCGCAGCAGCGAGAACGAGTTTTTTCATATTAACCTCCAGAATTTGCGCGATTCCCAATACGTGAACCGCGCACTCAAGACTTACCTCGTGGTTTTTTCTAAGCAGCAATGTTGCGGGATTGCAAACGCTAGTTGCGGGCGCAACGGATCAGCGAATGGAAATGTCGTCAAATTAGCAACACTTGCGTTCCCACCTTTGCCATACCGAAAAGCTCGGCAATGTGCTCGTTATAGAGTCCGATACAACCATTCGACGAACGGCGCCCGATCTTGCGGGTGTCATGGGTGCCGTGGATACGGTAATACTTCCAGCTTAGGTAAAGCGCATGGGTACCAAGCGGGTTATCGGGACCCGGCGGCACATAATCCGGCCATTCCGGATTGCGCTTTTTCATGGACGGTGTGGGCGACCAGCTTGGTCCCTCGACCTTGCGGATAACGCTGGTGCGTCCGCGGCGCGTCAACTCGTCCGTCAGCGGAACCGAGGATGGGTAGAGCTTGTAGACAGACTGATCCGCAGACCAGTAATGCAGCGCCCGCGAGACTGTATCGACCAGAATCGCGCCGTTTTTCGTATTCGAGAAATAAGGCCGCCAGTCGAGTGCCCGGAAACTTGAGATGTTGCGGCGGACTGCCGGTTCAGCCTCGGGCGCGGGGCGCAACGGGTCACCGGGGATATATTGTGCAATGGCCGGCGTGGCCAATGTGGCGGCAGCGCCGGTCAGAAAACTGCGGCGCGTGGCGGATTGAGTGTGTTTCTTGACCATGTGGGCGGACCTTTTATGTGTTCACTCATGGAAATCTTCGGCAGTTTATTGCCAGAAAGCCGCAGTCGCAAATCAAACTGGCCGATTCCGGCGGTTCGTGGCATTTGGGCATTTGCTCATGCGGACACACCACGCTATTCCCCTGTGCGATACAATCGGACCAGGCTGATCATGGCGCGTATTCTTTCGTTGTTACTCATTTGTTTTGTCGGTCTTGCGGCATGTACCGTACCGAATAACACCCAGACACTGGGCGCGGATGGCAAACCTTTGCCGACGCCTTACAAGATTCGCGGCAACTCGGACAAACTGCAGTTCCGGATGCTTGATTCGGTCAATGCGTTGCGTCAGGCTTCGGGTTTGCAGCCCGTTCAGCTGGATGCGCGGCTGAATGCGGCAGCGGCAACCCATGCCCGGGACATGTCGGTGCAGAACCGGCCCTGGCATTTCGGCTCCGACGGTTCGTCACCGCTGGATCGGGTCAGACGGGCCGGATACACGGGCACACTGGTCGGAGAGGCGATCTCGGAAACCTACGAAACCGAGCTGGAGACACTGGCCGCGTGGATGGATTCTCCGGGCCCGCGCTCGGTCATCATGGATCCCAAGGCGAACCAGATGGGTTTCTCGTGGTTTCAGGAAAACAGCGGCAAGATCTGGTGGACGCTCGAGATGGGCAGCGGCGGATTCAGCAGTTGATCTGACATCACCCCGACAAAAATCAGGCCCCGGCGGGGCCTTTTTTTGTGCGCATGGATTGGGTGGTCTCGACACATCGCAATTGGCGGGGGCTTCGGTTCAGCGGTCGTAGACGGATTTGGAGCCATCATCCTCTCAGGACGGCGGCTGGGAAGTCCCTGGCATCCGCCGTTCAACCGCAGGCTGATTCGTGTTAAGATGAGCCACTGGCAAAGGTTTGTTACAGCTTGTTTTAAGGGGGAATGGCGCAATGCTTCTCCTAAGAACGCCTACGAAAATCCTCGCCGTGACACTCGCAAGCTTTGCATTTCAGCATGCGTCGGCGCAGGAGAGCAACTTTCATACCGACGGACGGACGACGCCCCGGCTGGACGTCATCACGTCCGATCTGATTGACAGCAATGCCGTCACTCTTCCCGCCGCCATGACCGGCGCGGAAACCTTGGCTGGCGTCGATGAAGGCGCTGCGGTGCTGCAGTTTCTGGCTGCGAACTCAGAACGTTACGGGTTGAGCGGCACTGCTGCAGAGTTGCAGCTAACCCGGAAACAGCAATCCCGGTTGGGCAAGCACTATGTGTTCCGGCAATTTCTGGGCGGGCTTGAGGTGGTCACCGGCGAGATCGTCGTGTCGGTGGGCAACGATGGTGTCGTGACCCGGGTGTCGAACAATATCCACCCCGTGGCGGGCGACGCCGTGGCCGAAAAGACGTCCGATCCGGCTATTGCCGAGGATGCCGCCTATGACGCGGCGTGGCAGGATCTTGGCGTGGTGGACGGGGCTGCGGTGCTGGAACAGCCAACGATCGGCCTGAAATACCTTCCTTCGGATGGCGGTTTTCGGCTGGTCTACGAGGCCAATATCGCGGTGAGCGAGCCCTATGGCTACTGGCAGTACCTGATCGACGCCGGGACCGGCGAGGTGATACAGGCGCGCAATCGGGCGACGGATCTTGGCGACGCGCACAAACGCGCGGCAACCGAAACGACGGCGGATCGGCTGGAACTGTTCCGCGACTACGAGATGCGTGCCTTGCAGCAGAGATTGTCGGTGATGGAGGCCGCGCCGGTGGCGGCAAGTGCAGCAGTGTCGAACGGAAAGGCACAGGTGTTTGACCCTGATCCGATCACCACGTTGCAGGATGCCAGCCTGACCGATACCTCCGACGCAAGCGCGTTTGACGGCGCCTATCAGGAACGTGAACTGATGGAGCTGACGGAACGCGATGGTGCTTTCCACCTTGAGGGCCCTTGGGTTCAGGTGGTGGACTGGGACCGGCCGTTTGTCGATCCGACAACGACGCCGGACGGCATCTGGACCGCCCTGCGCGGCGATCTCGGGTTCAACGATGCGATGACTTATTATCACATCGACCAGGCGCAGCGGTATCTGCGGTCGCTGGGCTATACCGATATCGTCGCAAGGCCGATCGAGGTCGATGCCAATGGCGTAAATGGCGGCGACAACTCCTATCATGTGCCTGATCTGACGACGGGCCGCTCGGGACGGCTTGCCTTTGGTCATGGCTGCGTCGACGACAATGAGGATGCCGATGTAATCTGGCACGAATACGGCCATGCCATCCACGCGGATATCGTGGGGTCGAACTGGACCAGTGGTGATACCGGCGCGATGGGCGAGGGGTTCGGCGATTACCTCGCCGCATCGCTGAGCCTGCGCGCGACCGACGGCGCAAACTTTCAGTTGGACCGGGTGTTCAACTGGGATGGCGGCACCTGCTGGGCGGGCCGGTCGGTGAACATGACCGGAGCGGTTTATGATCCGGGGCGCACCTATCCCGATCATGTCGGGATTGGCGGCGGCGCGGTGTCGGATGAGCTTTGGGGCTCACCGCTCTTCCAGGCTCAACTGGCGCTTGTTGCCGCTGGGAAACCGATGGATGACGCGGATGCAATCATTATCGAAGGCATGTTCGGCATTTCCTCGGCTGGCGCCCGGATGCCCGATCTCGCCATGCTGACGGTTCTGGCCGCCGAGGCCCTGTTTCCCGGTGACATCCATGCGGGCGTCTTTCTGGAAAGCTTCCAGAGATACAATATCTGTGACCCGAACCAGTCCGGCGCGTGTGTTGCGCCGACATCGGTGGCGGGCGCCGCGGGCGGTGCGGAAACGCCCGTGTCCAAGAATTGATCCGCTAGATCGGAGAGTGTCGAGATGAAAATCATGCACACTGCCCTTGTATGCCTTACCGCTCTGCCCTGCATGGTCGCGGCAGAAACCATCGAAGCGCCCATTCACAGAATATCGGCGCAGGGTGTGCATGACCGGTTGGGAACCCTGTCGGTCCGGCAAGGCGCCGGGTCGGTCGAGATTCGCGTGGTTCTGTCCGAGTTTCCGGCTGGCTGGCACGCCATGCATGTGCATCAAAACCCGTCCTGCGAACGGGAGCTTCAGGATGGAAAGTGGGTCGCGGGCGCCGCTTCCGGTATGCATTTCGACCCGACCGGCGTCATGGCGGACATGCCCGGAATGACCGGCGACGGCATGGACATGGCCGACAATGACGGCGGTATGGAAATGGCGCATAACATGGACGGTATGGAAATGCCGGACGCCGATCCGCCGCCGCCTGGACGCAAACCACGACCGCTGGGTGATCTGCCTGCGGTCTACACAGACGAACATGGCGTGACAGATTCACGGATTCTCAGCTATCGGCTGCAACTGGACCAGTTCCGGGGCCGCTCCGTGGTTCTGCACGCTCATCCGGAAGCCAGCGAAGACCTGCGCTTGCCCAGAGGGGGCGGCGAGAAAATCGCCTGCGCTGTTCTTCCCAATTAGGGAGTTATCACAATGACGGCCTTGAAACCGATCCTCTCAACCGCGCTGGCCACCGTGCTTGTGGCCGCATTGCACCCGAGTGTGGCCCTGTCACATGGCGACGGATATCCCAGCCTTTTCGTGGCCCAAGGGGGTGTTGACGAAGGCAAATGCATCAACCCCGAGAAACCCTGCGGCACCATTTCCTATGCCCTGTCGAAGGCCGAAAAAGGTGACGAGATCCGTGTGGCGCATGGTATGTTCCGCTTTCCGACCGAGCGGCGTGAAGAGGCGCTGAAGCTTCTCGGCAGCGTCATCCGCATTCGCGGCGGGTTCGATCCCGAGCAGAAATTCGAGAACCGGACGAACGATCACCGGGTCACGGTTCTGGTCGGCCCTGATACTGCGTACCGGTCGCGGTTGGCTGAGAACGGGTTCCTTCTGGTGCCGGACGATCCGTCCGAACTGGCGCAGGGCGAGATCATACTGGCGCAGGCCGAACAGGCGGGCGAACAAACCGGCTATGTCTCGGAAGGGGGTGCCGATACCGGCGATTGCACGAACCCCGACGATCCGTGCCAGACAATTGCTTATGCCGTGTCACAAGCGGCGGAAGGTCAGGAGATCCGGGTCAGCGAAGGCTATTTCGACCTTGATTCCGAGACCTTGGCACAGGCCAATGAGCGTCAAGTGCAGATCGCGGGCGGTTTCGCCCGGGCCAGCAATTTTGCCGCGACGGCCAGGGCGCCCAATGTGGCGGCACTGGCAACCGTTGTTACCGGGCCGTCGGTTTCGGATCGGGCCGCGCTTGCCGGCAGCGGTATCCGGCTGCAGCAGGACCGCAAGCACCGGACCATTGCTCCAGCGGCACGTGACGCTGCCCTCAAGGGGCCCGCGCCTTGTGAATCGGGGATGGCGGACGGGCACCCCTGCAAGGGAATCGACCGCATTGCCCAGATGCCGCTGGGCGCGTTTTCATCCAGCCCCGGCGAAGCGAATGATATCTGGGGATTTGTCGATCTGAACGACAACCGGGAATATGCGATCATCGGGCTGCAAAACGGTACTGCGGTTGTGGACGTCACGGATCCGGAACAGCCCAAGGAGATCGGGACCATCCCGGGCCTGCCCACCATCTGGCGGGACATCAAGGTCTATCAGTTCTTCGACGATGCCGAAAACCGGTGGAAGGCCTATGCCTATGTGACAGCCGACGATCGCGCCGCACAGACGCACGGCATCGTCATCATCGACCTGACCGAGCTTCCGGACCGGATCACTCAGGCCGCCACACTCGATCTGGTTGATGTCGCGCATAACGTCTACATCTCGAATGTCGACTATTCCACCGGCGCGGCGCTGCCCGGATTGACGCCGTTCGTCTACATTCTGGGCTCGGATTTCGGTGATCCGTCCACCATCGGGGCGTTCTTCGTTCTGGATGTGAGCGATCCGGTCAATCCGGTTCTGGTGCAGTCACCGCCGTCGGACGCGACCTATTCCCATGACGCAACCACGATGAGCATCGACGACGACCGCGCCAATGTCTGTTCGGGTCAGCCCTGCGAGATCCTGATCGACTATTCCGAGGATGCCGTCGATATCTGGGACGTGACGAACAAGGGCAATGCCCGGCTGCTGAGCACGATTACCTATCCGGACAAGGTCTATATCCACTCTGGCTGGTGGACCGAGGACAAGAATTTCGTCCTGATTCAGGATGAGCTTGACGAGCAGGACCTTCAGCTGAACACGACCGTCCGGGTGCTGGACCTGCGGGATCTGGAAAACCCGAGCATCACGGCGACATGGACCGGCCCGACCGGTGCCATCGACCACAATGGCTTTACGCTGGGCAATGAATATTACATCTCGAACTACCGCCGGGGCCTGACGGTGCTCGACATTTCCGATCCGCAGAATATCGAGGCCTTGAACCCCGAAGAGGCGGCGCTGTTCGACACTTATATCGAGGACCCGGTCGATGATGCGGTTTTTAACGGTGCCTGGGGTACATACCCCTATCTGCCGTCGGGGACGATCCTGGTCAGCGATATCGAAGGGGGATTGTTCCTGCTGCGGCGGAACTAGGGCGTGGTGCCTTCCATCGCATCCTCTGCGCGCGCGTATTGCACCGGCGTCAGCAGATGCCGGAGCAAGGCCACCGGATGCGCCTTGAGGCTGAGGCGCATGGCCACGTAATCCTCGACCACCTGCTCGCCCAACGCCATCTGCGGCAGGTAAGCTGCCGGTTCGTCCAGAACCTCGCCCTCAAGGTCTTGCGCGAAAAGCGGCAGGGGTTTGGTGCTGGCAATCGCCTTGGCATGCCATAGCGCCTCGCGCCGGGTCAGGCCGCAACCGGCGAAGACATCCGCCTCGGCCAGCCGCTCGATCACCGACGGGCCCAGACCGGCACGGCGCCAGATATCCTCGACCTCGTGGTAGCCATTGCCGCGCGCGGCGGTCAGCCATTCGGCATCCTCTTCGCAGACCCCCTTGATCTGCCGGAACCCCAGCCGCAACGCCAGACCGCCGCGCCCGTCAGGCTCCATCACGTTGTCCCAATAGCTGGAGTTGATGCAGACCGGGCGCACCTCGACCCCATGCTCGCGCGCATCGCGCACGATCTGGGCGGGCGCGTAGAAGCCCATCGGCTGCGCGTTCAGCAGCGCGCAGGCGAAGATGCCCGGGTGGTGGCACTTGATCCAGGCGCTGGCATAGACCAGCAGCGCGAAAGAGGCGGCGTGGCTTTCGGGAAAGCCGTAAGAGCCAAAGCCCTCGATCTGGGAAAAACAGCGCTCGGCAAAGTCCTGTTCATATCCGTTCCGCGCCATGCCGCGCAGGAAGAGCGAGCGGAATTCGCTGACATTGCCGTGTTTCTTGAAGGTCGCCAGCGAGCGGCGCAGCCGGTCGGCCTGTTCCGGCGTGAACCCGGCACCGACGATGGCGATCTGCATCGCCTGTTCCTGAAACAGCGGCACCCCCATCGTCTTGCCCAGCACTTCGCCCAGCGCATCCGAAGGGAAAACAACCGGCTCTTCCCCATTCCGCCGCCGGATATAGGGGTGCACCATGTCGCCCTGAATGGGGCCGGGGCGGATGATGGCGACCTCGATGACAAGATCATAGAATTTGCGCGGCTTCATCCGGGGCAGAAAGTTCATTTGCGCCCGGCTTTCCACCTGAAACACGCCGATACTGTCGGCCACGCAGAGCATGTCATAGACCTTGGGGTCCTCGGGCGGCAGCGTTGCCAGCGTGTATTGGGTCTGGTGGTGCTGCCCGATTAGGTCGAACGCCTTGCGGATGCAGGTGAGCATGCCAAGGCTCAGCACGTCGACCTTGAGGATACCCAGGCTGTCGATATCGTCCTTGTCCCAGCAGATGACCGTGCGGTCCTCCATGGTGGCGTTTTCGATGGGAACCAGCTCGTCCAGCCGCCCCTCGGTGATGATGAAGCCGCCCACATGCTGGGACAGGTGGCGGGGAAAGCCCACAATCTCGTAAACCAGTGCCATGGTCTGTTGCAGGCGGCGATCCTCGGGGTCGAGGCCGATCTCGCGCATCCTCTGCGCCTCAAGCCCTTCGGCAGAGAAGAACCCCCAGAGCTGGGAACTGAGCCCCGAGATCGTGTCCTCGGTCAGTCCCATGGCGCGGCCCACCTCGCGGATGGCGCGCTTGCCGCGATAATGGATGACCGTGGCGCAGATGCCCGCGCGTTCGCGGCCATAGCGCTGGTAGATCCACTGGATCACCTCTTCGCGCCGTTCGTGTTCGAAATCGACGTCGATATCGGGCGGCTCGTCGCGCGCCTCGGAGACGAAGCGTTCGAACACCATGGTGCCCATTTCAGGGGAGACCTCGGTGATACCGAGGCAGAAACAGACCACCGAATTGGCCGCCGAGCCGCGCCCCTGACACAGGATGTGGCGTGACCGGGCGAAGTTGACGATGTCGCGGACGGTCAGGAAATAGGGCTCGTATTTCAGCTTGCCGATCAGGGCAAGCTCATGCGCCAGCATCTGTTTGGCCTTGTCCGGCGCGCCTGCCGGATAGCGCCAGTCGAGCCCCTCATGCGCCAGGCGGTGCAGGCGCTGGGCCGGGGTTTCGTGTTCGCTGCCCTCATCGGGGTATTCATAACGCAGCTCGTCGAGGGAGAAGGTGAGTTGCTCGCTTAATCTGTACGCCTCGGTCACGGCCCCTTCGAACCCCTTGAAGATGCGCAGCATCTCATCCTCGGAACGCAGGCGTTGTTCGCCATTGACCAGCGCGTTGCGGCCCAGTTCGTCAACCTTGCAGCGCAGGCGGATGGCACTCACCACATCGGCCAGTTTACGGCGGCGCCCGTGATGCATCAGCGGCGCGGCGCTGGCGATTATGGGGAGGTCGAGTTTTTGTGATTCAGTCTCTAATTCAGCAAAATAAGCAGTGTCCGCGCCATCGTAACGGGGGCTGAGCAGCAGATGCATCCGCCCGGCAAAGCGGCGCGCCAGCCGTTCCGCATGTGGCACCCACTCACCCGCGCCGCCCTGAGAGGTTGGCGCCTGTGGCCAGAGCAGCAGGTGGAGGCCGTCGGAGAATTCCTCGAGGTCGGACAGGTGGAGGATGCAGTCGCCTTTTTCGGCGCGCAGCCGTCCGGTGGAGAGCAGGCGGCAGAGGCTGGCCCAGCCTTGCCGGTTCAGCGGCAGCGCGGTGACGGGGGGTGCGTCGGTGAAGATCAGTCTGGCCGCCGGGATCAGCCGGGGGATGTCGTAGATCGGGTATGAGGGCGGTTTCGGGATGTGGTCGGGACGCGGCGGGCCGATGGGGGTGTTCTGTGCCTCCCACGCCTGACGCTCACGCACCTTGCGGGCGATCTCGCGCGCCTCGGTATGGGCGCGCACGATCCCGGCCACCGAATTGTCGTCGGCAATGGCGATGGCGGGTAGGCCCAGCGTGACGGCGCGCGCCATGTATTCCTCGGGGTGCGAGGCCCCGGTGAGGAAGGTGAAGTTCGAGGTTATCGACAATTCGGCATACATGGCGATTCCCTATTATATTCACGTTTTGTTCTTTTTCGAGTCTTTCCCGTCATTGCGCAGGAAACGGGTCGTTTCCACGTGCCGGGTGGCGCATGGTCGGAGGCAGAAAAGGAGACAGCACATGTTCAGGATCACCGCCCTGCCCACTGATGAAGTTCGCGCCTATCAGGCTGGTCAGCCCGACGCCTATGGCAACGCGCCCGAACGCGCCGTGTCGGATGGGGGCGGTAATCCCTGTCGTCATTGCCTGCGTTACATCCCGGAAGGTGAGGAGATGCTGATACTGGCTCATCGGCCCTTTTCAGAGACACATCCATATGCCGAAACCGGCCCGATCTTTCTGTGTGCCAAGCCTTGCGCGCGGCATGAAGAAGGCGGCGAAATGCCGGAGGCGCTGGTCAATTCTCCGGACTACCTGATCAAGGGCTACGGGCGGGATGACCGGATTGTGTACGGCACCGGCACCGTGACACCGACTGACGAGATCAGTGTTGCCGTGGCCCGGATTTTTGCGCGCGATGATGTGGCCTATATCCATGTGCGGTCATCCCGCAACAACTGCTATCAGGCGCGAATAGATAGGGATCAGAACTGAGCGAAGGCCGCGATCAGGTCTTTGGCGCTGCCCTCTTCACCTCGCGCCAAGAATTTTCCAAAGTTCTTGTCACCGCCCGGCGGTCAGCGCCAGAAAGACATCCTCAAGGTCCGCTTCCTCAGTCTTGACGTCGCGGATACGGATGCCTGCGGCGCGCACCGCTTCAAGCACCTGTTCGGCGCTGGTGTGCTGGCTGTGATACTGAAGGGTCAGCGCGCCATCGTCGCGCACATGCGCCTCGATCCCGTCGGCTTGCGGCAGGGTTGCCACCGGGGCGTCCGGCACGATCACCATCGCACGCGCATCGAGCCGCCCCAGCAGGTTGGCGGTGCTGTCCTGCGCAACCAGCTCACCATGATTGATGATGGCGATCTCGTTGCACATCTCCTGCGCCTCTTCCAGGTAGTGGGTGGTCAGGATGATGGTCATACCTTGCGCATTCAGCTTGCGCACATTGGCCCAGAGCATCTGGCGCAGCTCGATATCCACACCCGCCGTAGGCTCGTCCAGCACCAGCACATGCGGGCGGTGCACCAGCGCCTTGCCCAGCAACAGCCGCCGTCGCATCCCGCCCGAGAGGGTGCGTGCATAGGCCTCGGCCTTGTCCGAAAGGCCGATCATGTCGAGAATCTCATCGCTGCGGCGTTGGGATTTGGGCACGCCATAAAGCCCCGCCTGCACCTCCAAAGCGCCGCGCGGAGTAAAAAACGGATCGAGGTTCAGCTCCTGCGGCATCACCCCGATCGAGGCGCGGGACTGGCGCGGATTGGCGTCCTGGTCGAAACCCCAGATCGTCACCTTGCCGCTGGTCTTGACCACAAGCCCGGCCAGAATGTTGATCAGGGTCGATTTGCCCGCCCCGTTCGGCCCCAGCAGGCCAAAGACCGAGCCGCGCGGCACCGTCAGATCAATCCCCTTCAGCGCCTGTTTGTCGGGCTGGCCACGGGTGCCGCGATAGGTTTTCGTCAGCCCCTCGATCCGGATCGCATCATCGGTCATCTGCGGCTCTTGCCCCTGCTCAACTCATCGCTCATAAACGCACCTACTGCATGCCCGCGAGGCCGACAACTCAAGAAGGATCGCCAGCGATGACCATCGAAGCGCCGGAAACCAAGATCGTCGAGACAACCCGCGTCGCCTGTGACGGCGGCGAAGGGGCGTTGGGACATCCGCGCGTGTGGTTGCAGATCCCTGAGGATCAGGGCTGGGTCGAGTGTCCGTATTGCGACTGCAAATATGTACTGAAGGGCACCGAGCAGGCCTGAGCTCTGTTCGGCAGATCATAACGCCAAAGTCTCGCCGCGTTTTGATGGTACCGACGCCGCGCAACGGCGTGGGAGAGCGCGATGACTGACATTTCCGCCAAGGACATCCAGAGCCCCGTTTTCGGTTGGCTAGGGTTCATCGTGGGTTCGATCGCCCTGATGGCTGCCTTGTTCGTGTTCTGGGCCGGGCCGTTTGCGCCGCAACAGTCCACGGGCGTCTCTCTTGGGGAACTTGCTGCCGAGATCGGGAAATCCACCCTGCGGGCTGCCGCCGGTTTGGAACAGCCGGAACCGGTCACCCAGGCTCGGGACACGGACGACTATTTACGCATCGGCGTCTCTATGCTGGGAGGGATCGCGATCATTCTGTCTGCCGTAGGTCTGCTGCGCCACGAAAAGATGCGCCCTGCGATAGCTGGCATCGTGATCGGCACGGGAGCGATCCTGTTCCAGTTCTTTGCCTGGGCGTTTCTGGCTCTGCTTGGCGTGCTCGTCATCATGGCCTTGCTGCACAGTTTCTCGGACTTCTTTTCGGGCCTCCTTGGTGGCTAGATCGCGTTCTTGACTGGCCACCCGTGCGACCCTGTGGCAGAACCGGTTCTGACCGACAGGGAGAGGGCGCATGAGTGAGTTCGGAAAAGGGTGTCACCTGCATCTGATTGATGGATCGGCCTTCATTTTTCGCGCCTATCACGCACTGCCGCCATTGACGCGGAAATCGGATGGGTTGCCGATTGGTGCCGTTTCCGGGTTCTGCAACATGCTGCAGAAATATGTCGAGGGGAACACCGGGCCGGATGCGCCAACGCATGTGGCGGTGATCTTCGACAAGGGATCGCACACCTTCCGCAATGAGCTTTACGACCAGTACAAGGCCAATCGCGAGGCGATGCCCGAGGATCTGCGCCCGCAGATCCCGCTGACCCGTCAGGCAACCGTCGCGTTCAACATCGCCTGCAAGGAGAAAGAGGGGTACGAGGCCGACGACATCATTGCCACCTTGGCCGTGCAGGCGCGCGATGCGGGCGGACGCGTGACCATTGTGAGTTCCGACAAGGACCTGATGCAGCTGGTCGGCGACGGGGTCGAAATGCTGGATGCGATGAAGAACAAGCGCATCGACCGCGACGGGGTGTTCGAGAAATTCGGTGTGGGTCCCGAGCGCGTTGTGGATGTGCAGGCGCTGGCGGGCGACAGTGTGGACAACGTGCCGGGCGCTCCGGGGATCGGGGTCAAGACTGCCGCGCTCCTGATCAACGAGTTTGGCGACCTGGAAACGCTGCTGGACCGAGCCGAGGAGATCAAACAGCCCAAACGCCGTCAGACGCTGATCGAAAAACGCGACCAGATCGAGCTGTCGAAGAAGCTGGTGCAGCTGGATGAGGAAACACCGCTGGATTTCACGCTGAGCGATCTTGAGGTGAAGGACCCCGAGCCCGAGAAGTTGATGGGGTTCCTGGCCGAGATGGAGTTCCGAACGCTCACCAAGCGGATTGCCGGGCAACTGGGTGTCGAAGCGCCGGTGATCGCCGATGCTCCCGCGCCTGCCGTTGACGAGACAGTGCCGGAAGACATCCCCTTTGACGCCGAGAAATACGAATGCGTGCGCGATGCGGTGGCTTTGCAGAAATGGGTCGATGCTGCGTATGAGCGCGGCTGGGTGGCGGTGGATACCGAGACTACCGGGCTGAACGAGATGATTGCCGAACTGGTGGGCATCTCGCTTTGTGTTGAGCCGGGCACGGCCTGCTACATCCCGCTGACCCACCGGCAAGGGGCGGGCGATGATCTGTTCAGCACGGATCAGTTGGCTGAGGGGCAGATGCCTTTGGATGAGGCTCTGACGCTGTTGAAACCTGTGTTCGAGGACCCGTCGATCCTGAAGATCGGGCAGAACATGAAATACGACGCCAAGATCTTTGCCCGCTATGGCCTGGACGTGGCGCCGGTGGATGACACTATGCTGATGTCCTATGCCATGCATGGCGGCGAACACGGGCACGGGATGGACATGCTGTCCGAGCGGTATCTGAGCCACACGCCGATCCCGATCAAGCCGCTGCTGGGCTCAGGCAAGTCGGCCATCACCTTCGACAAGGTCTCGATCGACGAGGCCACCGCCTATGCCGCCGAGGACGCGGACATCACCTTGCGTCTGTGGCAGCTGTTCAAACCGCAGTTGCACCGGGCGCAGGTGACGACCGTTTACGAGACCCTGGAACGCCCGCTGATCCCCGTTCTGTCCGAGATGGAGATGCACGGGATCAAGGTGGACCGTGAGGTTCTCAACCGCATGTCCAATGCGTTTGCGCAGAAGATGGCGGGGCTTGAGGCCGAGATCCACGAGTTGGCGGGTGAGACCTTCAACGTGGGCTCACCCGCGCAGCTAGGTGAGATCCTGTTCGACAAGATGGGGCTTGAGGGCGGCAAAAAGGGCAAGACCGGCAAATACTCGACCGGTGCGGATGTTCTTGAGGATCTGGCGACCGAGCATGAGCTGCCCCGCCGTGTGCTGGACTGGCGGCAACTCAGTAAGCTGAAATCGACCTACACGGATGCGCTGCAGACCCATATCAATGACGATACGGGACGGGTGCACACCTCATACTCGATCACCGGCGCAAGTACCGGGCGGTTGGCCTCGACCGATCCCAACCTGCAGAACATCCCCGTGCGCACCGAGGAAGGCCGCCGCATTCGCGAGGCGTTCATTGCCGAGCCGGGCAATGTTCTGCTGTCGCTCGACTACAGTCAGATCGAGCTGCGGATTCTGGCGCATATCGCCGATATTCAGGCTCTGAAGCAGGCGTTTTCGGATGGTCTGGACATTCACGCCATGACCGCGTCCGAGATGTTCGACGTCCCTCTGGATGAGATGACCCCGGATATCCGGCGACAGGCCAAGGCGATCAATTTCGGTGTGATCTACGGCATTTCCGGTTTTGGCCTTGCCCGCAACCTGCGTATACCGCGGGCCGAGGCGCAGGGTTTCATCGACCGCTATTTCGAACGGTTCCCGGGCATCCGGCGCTACATGGACGACACCATCGCTTTTGCCAAGGAACATGGCTACGTACAGACCCTCTTTGGCCGCCGCATCCACACGCCCGAGATCAACGCCAAGGGGCCGCATGCGGGTTTTGCCCGCCGCGCGGCGATTAACGCGCCGATTCAGGGCACGGCGGCGGATGTAATCCGACGCGCCATGGTGCGGATGCCTGACGCGATTGCGGATCTGCCCGCAAAGATGCTGTTGCAGGTGCACGACGAACTGCTGTTCGAAGTGGCCGAGGATGCGGTGGACGATACCATCGCCGCCGCGCGTCAGGTCATGGAAGGCGCGGCTGATCCGGCGGTGAAGCTGGATGTGAAGCTTATCGTTGATGCCGGACGGGGGGCCAACTGGGCCGAAGCGCACTAGGGAACGCGCCTCTCATCAGGCCCAGCGGGCCCTCTTCGAGGCCTCTTCGGGCCTGACCAGGCAAGCCACCAGACGCCGGGCTAGCGGGGCGACGACGAGGATCACAGCAAATGCGACGGGCCAGCTAAGCGTCCAGGCGCCCATCCATTTCCCGAAGGTCTCGGGCCCCAAGCCGACATTCCGGATCGTGGCGATGCAGGTCACGATGCAGGACATCAGCCCCGAAACGATGAAGCCGAACAGGACGGGGGCGAAACGTGCTGGGATCATACGGGCGTTCCTTGAGCCGGGTTACCGCATCATATGCAGCACTTGAGATGTGAAATCCAGTGCGCCCGTGCACATCACAGGCTCATCCAGTGCAGAGATGCTTCGGTCCGCGCAGTGGAGGGTGTGTATTCGGCACTCACCCAGCCTGTATAGCCGCTTTGATCTATCGCGTTGAAAAGGCGTTGGAAATCGATGGGTCCACGACCGGGTTCGGACCGGTCCGGGGCCGCACCGATCTGGACGTGGAAGACGCGAGCCCGGAACTGCTCCCACACCGCTTGCGCGTCCCCATGGATCATTTCTGCGTGAAAACTGTCATACTGTAGCCCTACATTGGGGCGGTCGACCCGGTCCAGAATCTCAGCCGCCAGATCGTAGTCGTTGAGGAAGTAGTCGGGCTGCGAGATCGGGTTCAACGGCTCGATGGTGAAGCGCTGAGTGGGTGCGGCGTCGGCGGCCCATTGCAGGTTTCGCACGAGTGTTTCGGCGGCTTCGTCCCCGGACACATAGCCCGCCATCACATGGATCAGCCCGGGCAGCAGCGCCTCGGCATAGCGCAGCACCCTGCGGATGTCGGATTGAAACCGCGCCTCTCCACCGGGGACCGCGCCATAACCGGGCTGACCACCGGCGTAGTTTGGCGGTGGTGCGTTGATCAGCACCAGTTCCAGCCCGTTGGCCAGCATAGCACGGCGCGTCTCTTTGGCGGCCAGTTCATAGGGAAACAGGATCTCCACTGCTTCGAATCCGGCAGCAGCGGCGGCGGCGAAACGGTCCAGATAGGGCAGTTCGTTGAACAGCAGGGACAGATTGGCGGCAAATCTTGGCATTGGGCTCTCGCACTAGGCGCTCCAGACATACCGGCCCGTGCGCACGGGGGAAAGAGCGCATCCCCAGCTTCTTCTGTTCAAAAATATCCCGGGGGAGTCGCCCTTGGGCGACGGGGGCAGAGCCCCCTTTCCAAGGTGATCACAGGCGTGATCGTCGGCCTAACGAGACGTCGTTTCAGTCGCCTCCAGCTCTTCCGCCGGAATCACCGGAAAGAACTGCCCCGAAGACCACAGGCCGAACCAGCCGTCGTGATGCGTCCCCAATTCGACCAGCCGGTAAAAACTCTTGCGGTCGATCAACGCCTCAAGCCCGGCGCGGATCAGAATATAAGGCGACGGTTCGCCCGTTTCAGGGTCGCGCTCAACCCGCATGGGATGGCCGGGGCCTGCAACGGCGGTGTCGCCGACATGGGTGGTGAATATGAGCTGCTGCGTCTCTCCTTCGCCCGATACCTCGAAATCGGTGGCGACAAATGGCGCGTCTTCGACGGTGATTCCCACCTTTTCAACGGGCGTGACCAGAAAATACTCGCCATCCTCCAGCTTCAGGATCGACGAAAAAAGCCGAACCATCTCCGGCCTGTTGATCGGCGTGCCAAGATAAAACCATGTTCCATCCCGCGCGATCCGCATGTCCAGATCGCCGCAAAAGGGCGGGTTCCACAGGTGAACCGGCGGAAGGCCCCTTGATTTCACCGCCTTGACCGATGCAGCAATGCCATCGGCTGAAGGTGTCACAGCATTTTGTTCGCTCATTGTTTTTGCCATTTCCTCTCAGCGCGATACACTCCAAGCATACATGCCGACGGAAAGGAAAGTCATGTCCGAACCTGCCGACCTTGTCGCCGAGATCGAAGCGCTGGAAGAGAAGCTGCAATTGGCCAAGTCCTCGATCACCCGCCGCTTCATCGGGCAGGAGCGGGTGGTGGACCTGGCCCTGACCGCGCTTTTGTGCGGCGGGCATGCGTTGCTGATCGGTCTGCCGGGGCTGGGCAAGACGCTGCTGGTCGAGACTTTGTCGACGGTGATGGGGCTGGATGGCAACCGCATCCAGTTCACGCCGGACCTGATGCCTGCCGATATTCTGGGGTCCGAGGTGCTGGATACCGCCGAGGACGGCAGCCGCCATTTCCGCTTTATCTCCGGGCCTATCTTCTGCCAGCTTCTGATGGCGGATGAGATCAACCGCGCTAGTCCGCGGACGCAATCGGCGCTGCTGCAGGCGATGCAGGAACGCACGGTGACCGTGGCGGGCGAAGATCGCTCGCTGGGTGTGCCGTTTCACGTGCTAGCCACCCAGAACCCGATCGAACAGGAGGGCACCTATCCGCTGCCCGAGGCACAGCTCGACCGCTTTCTGTTGCAGGTCGATGTCGACTATCCCGACCGTGCAACCGAGCGCGACGTCCTGATCGCCACCACCGGAATGGAGGAGGAGGAGGCCTCGCAGGTGTTCACCCACGAGGAACTTCTGGCAGCGCAGGTCCTGCTGCGGCGGATGCCGGTTGGGGAGTCGGTGGTCGAGCTGATCCTTGATCTGGTGCGCGCCTTCCGTCCCGATGAGCCCGGTGTGTCCGAGCGTGTCGCGGAAACCGTGGCCTGGGGGCCCGGTCCACGTGCGGCGCAGGCACTGATGATGACCGTGCGGGCGCGTGCGCTGTTGCAGGGCCGGCTGGCGCCCAATGCCGAGGATGTGCTGGACATGGCGCGCCCTGTGCTCAGCCACCGGATGGCGCTGAACTTTGCTGCCCGCGCCCGCGGTGACAGCCTGGCCGAGCTGATCGACAGCACCGCCGCCAGCCTGACCCGCAACGAGGCAGCGGCGTGAACGCCGCGCTCTCCTTACGCGAAAGATCCGAGGCTGAGGCGGCCCGACTTCCCCCGCTGTTGGCACGGGCCGAACATCTGGCGGGCACTGTCCTGTTGGGCGATCACGGCCGCCGCCGCGCGGGGTTGGGGGACGATTTCTGGCAGTACCGCCCGGCGCAGACAGGTGACAGCAAGAGGATGATCGACCATCGCCGCTCGGCCCGGGGCGATCAGCAATATGTGCGCGAGCGCGAGTGGCAGATTGCGCAATCGGTGATGCTGTGGGTCGATCAGGGCGCGTCGATGCGATTTTCCTCGGACAAGAACCTGCCGCCCAAGGCCGACCGGGCGCGGCTGCTGGGCCTGGCCACGTCGATCCTGCTGGTGCGCGGGGGCGAACGTGTGGGCCTGACCGGCACCACCCTGCCGCCGCGGCGCGGCAATGCACAGATCATCCGGCTGGCCGAGGCCTGGTCCAAGGATGAGGCCGAGGATTACGCCCCGCCTGAGCACCGTGCCATGATCCCCCATTCGCGCGCTGTGTTCATCTCGGATTTCCTCGGCGATCAGGACGAGGTGGAGCTGGCGCTGACCAAGGCCGCCGATCGCGGTGTGCGGGGCGTTCTGTTGCAGGTTCTGGACCCGAAGGAAGAGACGTTTCCCTATCGCGGCAGGACGATTTTCGAAAGTATCGGGGGCTCGCTCAGGCACGAAACGCTCAAGGCGGGCGATCTGCGCGAGCGGTATCTGGACCGGCTGGCGCGGCGGAAAGATTCTCTGCTGCAGCTCTGCCGTGCGACCGGTTGGCAACTGGGCCTGCACCATACCGGTGACAGTGCGCAGGCGGCTCTGTTGTGGCTCTATCGTGCGCTGGATGGGGGAACCCGATGACCGTCATTGCAGGCATCGGCTTTACCGCGCCCTGGATTTTGCTGGGGCTGCTGGCGCTGCCGGTCTTGTGGATTATCCTGCGCGCCGTGCCGCCCGCGCCGATCCGGCGGCTGTTCCCGGCGGTGACCCTGTTGCTGGGTTTGCAGGATGACGAAAGCGTCTCGGACCGCACACCATGGTGGCTGCTGCTGCTGCGGATGCTGGCGGCGGCGGCGCTGATCATCGGGCTGGCCGGGCCGGTCCTGAACCCCTCGCGGGATGAAACCGGCACCGGGCCTCTGTTACTGGTGTTCGATGCCAGCTGGGCCGGTGCCTCGGACTGGTCCCGCAGGCTGAACCTGATCGACACGCAGCTGACCGAGGCGGGACGCGCAGGGCAGCCCGTGGCGCTGCTGCGGCTCAGCGATCCCGAACCCCCGGTCTTTCAATCCGCCGAGGCCTGGCGCAGCCGGCTGCCGGGCCTGATGCCGATGCCGTGGCAGCCGGATGCGGCGCTGATCGAGATGGCGCTGTCCAGCCTGGATACACTTGAGGGTGGGTTCGACACCCATTGGTTCAGCGATGCCATCGACTATGATGGGCGCGAGCAGTTGCTGCCGGCCCTACAAGCCCGTGGCGCGGTCACCGTGTTCCAGACCGATGCACCGATTATCGGCCTGTTGCCTGCGCGCTACGAGGACGGCGCCATTCAGCTGACCGCCACGCGCTCGCGGCCCGACGGGGTGCAGAGCGTGACGATCCTTGCGCAGGGCCGTGACCCTGCGGGTAATATGCGCATGCTGCAATCCGCCACCGCCGAGTTTGCCGAGGGCGAGACGCAGGCGCAAACCGCCCTATCCCTGCCGTCGGAACTGCGGGCGCGGATCACCCGGTTCGAGTTGCAGAGCCTGCGCTCGGCCGGTGCCATCACATTGACCGATGACAGCCTGCGCCGCCGCGAGGTCGCGCTGATCGCCGGCAACCGCAACCGCGAGGGGCTGGAGCTGCTCTCGCCCCTGCATTACCTGACGCAGGTGCTGATCCCCACGGCGGATTTCGTCGATGGCACACTGCTTGAGGTGCTGCCCGCCAAGCCGGACGTGATCGTGCTGGCGGATGTGGCCACGCTGTCGGGGCAGGAAGAGGCGGAGCTGGTCGAGTGGATCGAACAGGGTGGGCTGCTGTTGCGCTTTGCCGGGCCGCGCATGGCCGCCAGCGATCTTGGCCGCGATGAAGAGGATATCCTGCTGCCCGTCCGCCTGCGCAGCGGTGGCCGCACGGTGGGTGGCGCGATGAGTTGGGGTGAGGCCAAGGGACTGGCGCCTTTTGCCGAGACCTCGCCGTTCCACGGGCTGAGCGTGCCCGAGGATGTGACAGTGACGACGCAGGTCATGGCGCAGCCCGATCCCAATCTGGCCGACCGCGCCATTGCCTCGCTCAGCGACGGCACACCGCTGGTGACCCGCAAGGCGCTGGGGCTGGGGCAGGTGGTGCTGTTCCATGTGACGGCGGATGCGGAATGGTCCAGCCTGCCGCTTTCCGGCCTGTTCGTCGAAATGCTGGACCGGCTGGCCGTGGCCTCGTCTGCCAAAGCGCGGGAAGAGGCGCAGTTGCAGGGCACCACGTGGGCGCCCGCGCAGGTGCTCGACGGGTTTGGCGGGCTGTCGGATGCGGGCAATCTCGCAGGGATCGATGGGGTTTTGCTCGCCAGCGGTGAGATCGGCCCCGATCTGCGGCCCGGCATCTACGAGAACGGCAAGCAGCGGCTGGCGCTCAATGTGCTGTCCGAAGAGGCCGAACTGAGCCCCGCCGTCTGGCCCGCCAACGTGCCTGTCCGCGGGCAGCAGCGTAACCGCGAGACCCCGCTGGGCGGGCCGTTGCTGAGCTTTGCCTTGATCCTGCTGGTGATCGACGTCATCGTCTCTCTGGCGCTGTCGGGGCGGCTGGGTCTGGCACGCGCGGCGGCTCTGATACTGGGCGCTGTTGTCGCTTCTCCACAGGGCCATGCGCAGGACGGGGCCGAGACCGGTTTTGCCCTGTCCTCCACCAACGAGCTGGTTCTGGCCCATGTTCTGACCGGGGATCGAAAAGTGGACGATGTGGCGCTGGCCGGGCTGCGCGGCTTGTCGGACACGCTGTTCTATCGCACCTCGGTCGAGCCCGCCGCGCCTATTGGTGTTGACCTCGAACGCGACGAGCTGGCCTTTTTCCCGCTGCTCTATTGGCCTGTCACACCGGATCAGCCGCTGCCCTCGGACGAGGCATACTCCAAACTCAACGCCTATCTTCGTTCGGGCGGGATGATCCTGTTCGACACCCGTGACGCCGATATCGCCCGGTTCGGCACTGCCAGCCCCAATGGCCGCAAGCTGCAGCAACTGGCCGCGCCGCTGGACATCCCGCCGCTGGAGCCGGTGCCACGCGACCATGTGCTGACCCGCGCCTTTTACCTGCTTCAGGATTTCCCGGGCCGCTATGTCGGCCCCGAGGTCTGGGTTGAGGCCGCACCGCCAGATGCCCAGCAGATCGAGGGGATGCCGTTCCGCAATCTCAATGACGGCGTGACCCCGGTGGTGATCGGCGGCAATGACTGGGCCAGCGCCTGGGCCGTGGACCGCAACGGTCAGGCGCTGCTGCCGGTCGGGCGCGGCTATGCGGGCGAGCGCCAACGTGAATTGGCGCATCGCTTCGGCGTCAATCTGGTGATGCATGTGCTGACCGGGAACTACAAATCCGATCAGGTCCACGTGCCCGCCTTGCTCGACAGGTTGGGACAATGACCGGAACCGTCATATTCGATCCGCTGATCCCGTGGCCGATACTGGCTATTGTCGCGGCCCTGTCGGTGGGTGGCGTGATGCTTGCGCTGTGGCGGGGCCTCTCGGGCTGGGCGCTGCGCGGGCTGGCGGCGCTTGTGGTCATCGGTGCCCTTGCCGGACCCGTCTATCAGATCGAGGACCGCGCGCCGCTGACCGACATCGTGCTGATGATCGAGGATGAAAGCGCCAGCCAAACCCTGTCGGATCGGGGCGACCAGACAGCGCAGGCCGCCGAGCAACTCGCTGCCGTGATCGAAGCGCGCGACAACACCGAGCTGCGCCGCATAGGTGTCCGCGATGGCGAAAGCGACGAAGGTACGCAGGTGATGACCGCCCTCTCCGAAGCGCTGGCCGAGGAACCGCGTGCCCGCATCGCTGGGATCATCGCCCTGTCTGACGGTCTGGTGCATGACATCGAACAGACCCCGGAACTGCCCGCCCCGATGCATCTGCTGCTCACCGGGCGTGAGGATGACTGGGACCGGCGCCTTATCGTGCGCAACGCGCCCGCCTTTGCCATCATTGGCGAGCCGGTCACCCTGACCCTGCGGATCGAGGATAGCGGGGCCGCTCCGGACTCGCGGCCTTTGGCGCCACTGGAATTGTCGGTGGACGGCGGAGAACCCGAGCGCTTCGACCTGCCCGTTGGTCAGGATATCGAACTTCCGGTTACCCTGTCTCATGGCGGGCGCAACGTGATCCAGTTCTCGGTGCCTGCCGCAGAGGGCGAGCTGACCGACCGCAACAACACCGCGCTGATTCAGATGAACGGCGTGCGCGACCGGCTGCGGGTGCTGCTGGTCTCGGGCGAGCCGCATCCGGGCGGGCGCACATGGCGCAACCTGCTGAAATCGGACAGCTCGGTGGATCTGGTGCATTTCACCATCCTGCGCCCGCCCGAGAAACAGGATGGCGTGCCGGTGGATGAGCTGTCGCTAATCGCCTTTCCCACCCGCGAGCTGTTTTTGGAAAAGATCGAGGATTTCGACCTGATCATCTTCGACCGCTACAAGCGGCGCGGCATCCTGCCTGCGATCTACCTGGACAACGTCACTAAATATGTGAACGGCGGCGGTGCAGTTCTGGTGGCGGCGGGGCCGGATTTCGCGACCGCCGACAGTATCTTCCGCTCACCGCTGGCGCCGATCCTGCCTGCGCAGCCGACCGCGCGGGTGATCGAAGAACGCTATGTGCCAGAAGTGACCGAGCTGGGCGAACGCCATCCGGTGACCTCCGGACTGACCACCGACGAGGAATGGGGCGCGTGGTTGCGGCAGATCGAGGTCAAGCCGCGCTCGGGTCAGATGCTGATGACCGGAATTAACGAGCGGCCCCTGCTGGTGCTCGACCGTGTGGGCGAGGGGCGAGTGGCGCTGCTGGCCTCGGACCATGCCTGGCTCTGGAGCCGGGGCTATGAGGGCGGCGGGCCGCAACTGGAGCTGCTGAGGCGGCTGGCGCATTGGATGATGAAGGAGCCCGAGCTTGAGGAAGAGGCGCTGTGGGCCGAGGCCAGCGCCCAGACCATGCGCATCATTCGCCGCACGTTAGAGACGGAAATCGGACCGGTGACCGTGACGAACCCCGACGGCAGCACCGTCGAGGTGATATTGAACGAGACCTCGCCGGGCCGCTACGAGGCGCTCTATCAGGGGCCGGAAATCGGGCTCTATCGTTTGCGTGAGGGCGATCATGAGGCGGTGATCGGCCTTGGTCCCGCTGCCCCGAAGGAGTTCGAGCGTACGATTGCCACCGACGAGATCGTGGGCCCGGTGCTGGCCGATCTGCGTGGCGGGGTGATCCGGCTGGAGGATGGGTTACCCTCGGTCCGCACCGTGCGCGAGGGACGTCCGGCGGCGGGGCGCGGCTGGATCGGCCTGACCCCGCGCGGCGCCTACGAGACGCGGGATGTGACGCAGGCCGGGTTGCTGCCGCCGTGGCTGGTGCTGCTGTTGGCCAGTGGTTTCCTGCTGGCCGGTTGGCTGCGCGAGGGGCGGCGTTAATCCGTGAACACCACGCTGACCGACGGATCGCCGGGCAGGCCGTTATAGGTCGCGGTTGCTCCGCCCTTGCCCTTGGCAGGCGGGAATAGCGGCCCGAAGGAGCCGACCGAGATCATGTCTCCGGGTTTGAATTCGATACCCTTGGACATCAGCCACAGGGCGGAATTGGCCGGATGACCCAGTACCGCCTTGCCCGGAACCTGTGCCAGAACTTCTCCGTTCGCCGCCGCCAGCGTGACCTGCATGTCACCCAGCGCCTGTGCCATCGCTGCCGGGTCCTCGACCGAGATCGCCGCGCCCAGCACGCCTAGTTTCGGGGCCACGCCGATGGCGGTCAGGGTGACGCCGGTGATGGGCTCGCCCTCGGCCAGCGTCAGGTCGGGCAGTTCGATGAAGGGATGTACGGCCGAGACATGGGTCAGCACCTCTTCCGGTGTTGTCGCCTGGTTGATCGCCGCATCGCCCACGATAAGGATCAGATCGGCCTCGAACACCGGCCTTGCGCCCCAGTTCGCGGGCACCTCGGCCCCGTCAGGTAGCATCATGTCGCGGTAAAGCACGCCACGCACCGGCTCGGACACCCCGAACCGCTCCTGCGCCGGTTTGCTGGTCAGCCCGGCCTTGTAGCCCGCGACCGGCCCTTTGTGCGGCTCCAACGCAAGGGTCAGTTTGGCCTGGGTGCAGAGCGCATCCTCGATGCCGCCGTCCTTTGTTAGAGCCTGTGTTGGGGTGTTGGACAGGTAATCTGCGACAAAGGCCTCGATCTCGGCATCGGTGGCACATTCGGCTAGCGCGGTGCCTGCGGTCAGGCTGGCGGCAAGGGCGTAGATCCATGTTCGTGTCATGATGGCCTCCTCGTTCGGTTCACTCGATTTCCACGGTCACCCGGTCCGATCGCCCGCGGGCGTCAATCACCACCAGCGAGGCGTAACCGCGCCCCGGATTGGGCACCTGAAACTCACGCTGCCGGATGCCCGTGGCCATCGGCTGCCCATCGGCGAGCAGCGAGAACGGTCCGGACCCGCCGCGCAGTTTCACGGTCAGCGCGCCACCATCGGTGGCCAGCCGGGCGCCATCGGGCGGGAACAGCAGTTGCGGCGCGTCAGCCTGCGTCTCAAAGGCGGCCGAGCGGGGGCGGAACCGTTGCAGAGGTTGCGGCAGGTCAGCGGCACCTACGATCAGCGTTGAGGGCGGTGGCGGTGGAAGGGGAACAAAGCCGGGTTTCAGACGACCAAAGGCCTCGAACAGCAGCGGCGCCGCCAGATCGCCGCCAAAGGCGCCGGGCACCGGGGTGCCGTCCGCGCGCCCCAGCCAGACCCCGATCACATGGCGCCCGTCATAGCCCACCGCCCAGGCGTCGCGATGGCCGTAGGACGTGCCGGTCTTATAGGCGAGCACCCCAGCGGGTGCGCCCGGCGGCGGGGCGAGCCCGGCCAGAATGTTGCCGACCTGCCAGGCGGCGATGTCCGATATGACCCGAGTGGTCTGCTCTTTCGGATCGGTCAGACCATGGCGCAGCAGCGGCCCCTGACCGCCCTGTGCCTGTGCGGCGTAGAGCTGTACCAGATCGTGCAGGGTGATCCCGACACCACCCAGCGAGATTGCCAGCCCCGGCGCTCCGCCCGGCAGGCGTGGCTGGGCGCCCGCGCGCCGCAGTGCCGCCATCACGCGGCCCGGTCCAAGCTCATGCGTCAGCCGCACGACCGGGATGTTGAGCGACATCTGCAACGCCTCGCGCACACGGACATCGCCGCGGAAGATGCCATCGAAATTGCGGGGGGCGTAGCGACCGAACATGACCGGGCTGTCGTGGATCAGCGTCTCGGGATGGGCCATGCCCTGATCGAAGGCCAGCCCGTAGACCAGCGGTTTCAGGGTCGATCCAGGTGAGCGCAGGGCGGTGGTCATGTCCACGAAACCCTGACGCGCATCGGCATAACCAGCCGAGCCGATCGAGGCCAGAACCTCGCCGCTTAGATGATCGGCCACGATCATCGCGCCGGACACGCGCGGCCCGGCCCGCGCAGCGGCACGGGCCACCAGCGGTTCCAGGCGCGCTTGCAATCCGGCATCCAACGTCAGGTCATGGGCAGCGGCCTCGGGCGTTTCCGCGCGCACCCGGTCGGCCAGATGCGCCGCCAGTTGTGGGAAGGCCCGCATAGTGCCCGGCAAACGCTCGGAAAACGCGGCCAACACCTCTGCTTTGGGCAGAACACCGTGCTGCTGAATCCGTGTCAGTACCCGGTTGCGCGCGGCCCGTGCCTGCTCCGGATGACGGTCGGGGCGCCGCGCTTCGGGCGATTGTGGCAGGGCCACGAGCAACGCGGCCTCAGCCGGAGTTAGGCGGCGCGGTTCCTTGCCGAACCAGGCCAGCGTCGCCGCGCGCACCCCTTCCAGATTGCCTCCATAAGGCGCGTGGGTCAGATAGAGCGACAGGATCTCGTGCTTGCTTAGCTGCCGTTCCAGCGCCAACGCCACCCGGATCTGGCGCAGCTTGCCGCTCCAGCGTCCGGTCGGTCCATCCTCAAGCAGGCGCGCTACCTGCATGGTCAGGGTCGAACCGCCCGAGACCGTCCGGCCGTTCCAAAGCGCCTGCCCGGCGGCGCGAGCAATGGCCATCAGGTCCACGCCGTTATGGGAGCGGAACCGTTTGTCTTCGTACCGGATCAGCATCGAGACGAACCCTGCATCGACCGGCCCCGGGCGCAGCCGCCATATCCCGTCCTCCACCGGATAGGTGCGCAGCAGGGCGCCATTGCGGTCCCGCACCTCGACCGAGGTTTCGGCCAGAACCGTGGGCAGTTCGGTGCGCGCGACCCAATCGTCCACCGTGTCCCGCGCCAGACCGGCAAGGAACAGGCAGGCGGCGAGGCTCAACAGCAGGCGGGCGGGGTTAGCCATCGACCCAGCCCTCCCACAGATCCGGGTAGCGGGTGAGAAAGCCGGTTTCGTGCACGTCCAGATCAGCGGTGAAATTGGGGGAGGTGTAGGAGACCTTGCCCGCCTCGATCCAGGTATAGGTCTGATCCAGCCGGGCAATGGTGGCGAAATCCGGCAGCAGCCATGCGGCGCAGACCGAGGCGCTGTGTCCATCGGTCGGGGTCAGCCGCCGCAGGGGCAGCAGGTTGGTGGCAGGCGTAAAGCTGAGGTCCAGATCGGGGCAATTGCTGGTATCCGCCTGCGGTTCGTCATTGAGCAGCCAGCCCTCGGCGCCACGGCGCAGGCGCAGGGCCAGCGCGCGCCCGGCAACCTCGCCGCTGACATCGGCGGACAGGCTGGTCCAGTCCGGGCCGCAGCGGACATCATAGGTCAGGTTCGCGTCGGTCCCGTCCTCGTGCCAGATCGCCTGCCCGACCAGCATCCAGCCGTGATCCAGACGCGACAGGGTGCAGCGATCCGTGCCTTCGATATCCAGCCGCCGCCAATGGGCGGTGGCAATGGCGGTGCGGCCTGTCATTGCACCACGACCTGCCCCGTTCCTGTCCATGCGCGGTAGCGCGGGCGGTACATATCCTCGACCGAGGCCGCCGGGTGATGGAACGTGCCGGGGGTCACTGCGCGCGCCACATAGGCCAGCGTCACCGATCCGCCGCCCAACAGGTCCACCGCCGCGAGGAACCGGTCGGACCGGAACTCGGCATGGGTCGCTTCGGTGAGGTCGAGCCAGTCCAGCGCTCGCACATCGCCCGAGCGCAGCAGGTTCGGGTTGTCGATCTCGACCCCGGCGGGCAGCGGATCATCCAGCATCAGGCGGCCATCACCAGACTCATGCGGGGACACGGTCAGCACGGTCACGAAGCGTTCGCCCACGGCAAAGCTGCGCCGGTCCAGCGGGGCGCCCTCCATCGAGTAATACTGGCGGGTGATCGTGTAGCCGGTGCCACCCGCGGGCGGTGCGACCTCGGGCACGCCGCTGACGGTCAGAGTGACGTCAGTGCTTTGCCCGTCGACGGCGGTGATGTTCAGCGCCTCGCTGGCGTTGCCTTCCAACACCTGCACGAAGGGTCCGTCAACCGGTGCGCCGTTCACCCGCAGCCCCGACTGACCAGGCGTCGCGGCCAGCGCGTGGGCGGCCAGCAGGGACCAAGTGGCCTCCTGCGTCGACAGGGCGGCACTGTCGGCACTGACGCGGGTGATCAGGGCGTTGCGGTCCACCGCATTGCTGCCGGCCTCGGTCGCCAGCGCGAGCAGGCCCGCCGCATCGCGGAACCGGGTGCCGTAATCGGCGCGCCAGACCTGAGCCTCTTGCGCGGTCTGGCTGGCCACCATCCGGGCGGCGCGGGCGAACATTGCGTCCGCGCGGGTTTGATCGCCGTATGAGGCCAGCGCGGCGCCCAGTTGTGCCGCTGCGAGCGGCGTGTCAAATGCCTCGCCCTTGACGTCGGCGTAATAGCGCAGATCGCCCATCGCCGCCGCGCCCTCGCGCGCCAGCACCATCAGGGCATAGGCGATATCCTGGCCCCCTAGGTCGAAATCGGGTGCGTAGTTGATCCGGTTGCGCAGGTTGTCCATCGCCTGCGCAAAGGCGCGGTCAGGCACGGCATGGCCTTGCGCCCGGGCGCGGCTGAGGAAGTCGCTGACATAGGCATCCAGCCAAAAATCCCCGCTTTCCGCGCGCCATAGCCCGAACGCTCCGTTCGAGGCCTGCCGGGTCAGCACTCGGGTGATCGCGGCGTTGATCCGCTTTTCGACCACCGGGCCGTCACCCAGCCCGGTCGCTTGCGCGACCGACGAAAGATAGAGCAACGGCAGCGCCTGACTGGTCACCTGCTCGGTGCAGCCATAGGGGTAGCGATCCAGCCGGTCGAGCAGGCCGGGCGTGTCGAATTTCGCAAGCGGACCGGCAGACAGGATCGCCTTGCCTGATCCCGGACGTAAACCGGCAAAAACATCGTTCGAAAACAAGAAACTGTCGCCCGCGCCCAGCGCGAACCGTCGGGTTTGCGCCACCACCGGATCGTTCGAGCGTACCGGTAGGGTCAGCGATTGGGTCAGTGCGCGGCCATCCGGTGTGGTCAGAGCCACCTCGACCACCGGATCGCCGATGGCAGAGGCGGTGACGGGCACCTCGAACACGGCTTTGCCGCCTTCGGCCAGCGTGAACGACCCGGGTACGGTGCCCAGTTGCAGCGCACCAGGGGCGTTCAGGGCCAGCGACATCGCGCCCGACGGCCCATCGGCATGCACCACCTCCAGCAAGATGCGGCTGCTGTCACCCGGCGCGAGGAAGCGTGGCAGGCTGGCGGTGACCACCACCGGATCGCGCACGATCATCTCGGCCTCGGCCTGTCCCACGGCGCTGGGCGACCAGGCCACTGCCATCAGCCGCACGGTGCCGTTGAAGGCGGGTAGGACGATGTCGATCACTGCCTCTCCGTTCGCATCCAGTTCGACGAGGCCGCTGAAAACCGCCATCAGTTCCTGCGTCGGCGGCGGGGATTGCATCCGCATTCCAGCGTCGCTGTCACCGCCCGAGCGAACGATGCCCATGACGCCGTTCATGCCGTCGATCAGCCGTCCGTAGACATCGCGCAGCTCGACCCCCAGACGGCGCTGGCCGAAATAGTGTCCCTTGGGATCGGGGCTTTCGAAACCGGTCAGGTTCAGGATGCCCACGTCCACAGCGGCCAGCGTCATCCAGACCTGCTCACCTTCTGCAGCTCCCTCCACCTTGACGCGTGCCTGCTGCGTTGCGCGTGGCTCGGTAATCTCCGGCACGTCAAGTGAGACCGCGAGTTCGCGCCCGACCGGCTCGACACTGGCATGGGCCACGCCCAGCGCGCGGGCCGGGTTCTGCCCGGCGGTCACATTCATCGGACGGATCACGGTGGCCGTGACATAGGCCCCGGCGCCCCAATCCTCGGTCACCGGTACGGGAATGACGGTTTCGCCCTCGGGCACCTCGATCATCCGACGCGCGATCACCTTGTTCGATAGCACCGCGATCTGCGCGACTCCGGCCATGCGCGGCACGATCCGCAGCTGCGCCGTGTCGCCCGGGCGATATCTGTCGCGGTCCAGCGACATCTCCAGCCGGTCCGGCGTGGCTGAGGCATCGGCGGCCTGATACCACCCGGCATAGAAATCCACCGCCGAGGCGGCATAGGCGCCATCGAGCCGTTCTACCACCAGCTCATACCGGCCCCAGTCGACCGGCTGGCTCAGCACCAGAGGCTCGGCGATCAGATCGGCATCACCGGTGGCAACACGGGTGCGGCGGGTCGTGGGTTCCCAGTTCCAGTTGCCGTAGAGCTGATACCACTGATAGCGCGTCTCGACCCGGTTCAGCGTCCAGCGGACGCGCATCGGCATGGGCGAAAGCTCGGGGGACAGGCCGATAACATGGAACGCGGCCTCGGTCCCTTCGCTGACCACATCGTCGAACATCGGCTTGATGCCAATCACCGGGCCGGCTGGCAGAACCGGCGCGGTCAGGCGGCGTTCGACCGGGCGGGCCGAGCCGTCGGCAAGACGGGCGATCACAGTCGCCTCAAGTGGTTTGCCACTGGCGTCAATCTGCGGGATCTCGACCGGGACGGTCGCCAAGCCCTGCGCATCTGTCCGCGCGCCGCCGAACTGGCTGCTCTGGGCCGAGGTGCGTTCGTCATAGCGCCCAAAGCGGTAACCCTCATAACCCGCGACGGTCTCCGCCGCGCGCAGCACCACCTGTCCGTCGATGGTCAGGTCCGAGCCCGGCGCGCCAAAGAGATACTTCGCCTCGATCCGCAGCGGCGGGCTGTCGCCCGGGCGCAGAGGGGCGCCGGGCAATGACAGGTCATAGTCGATGCGTTCGGGCAGGAAATCCTCGACCAGCACGGTCTGGCTGGCCAGTGCCGGACCTTTGGGATCGGACCGGACCTCAAGCCGCCATGTTCCGCGCGGCACATCCGGACCGACCGGCAGTGCAAAGACATGGCCGCCCGCGACCCCGCCATCCGAGACCAGACGGCGGTATTCCACCCCGTCGGGACGGCTGAGAATGGCGGTCAGCGGCAGCCCCTCGACCGCCTGCGCCTCGCCATCGCGGCTGAGTGCGGTTGCATGGATCGTCTCGCCGGCGCGGTAGGCGCCGCGATCGGTAGTCAGGAACACATCCACCGGCCCGGCAGGTGCGCGGCCCTCGACGCCCCGGTCGGACAGGTCAAAGGCGGGATCGGTCAGCGACAAAAAGCTGAAATCCTCCTCCCCCGCTTTGGCAAGGATCATCGCGGGTGCCGCCGCGCCCCGGCCCCGAGTCATGCCCGGATCGAAACGGACCAGCCCGTCGGCATCTGTTGTGGCCTGAGCGATGACGGCATTGGCGCGCGAGATCAGCGTTACGTCGACACCCTCGCGTGGCGCGGCATCACCGAGGCCACGGATCGTCACATGCAACCCGTCTGTGCCGGACATCGAGCTAATTCCCAGATCGGACAGCACGAACCACTGCGTCGCCCCCGGATCGTCGTAGGGATCGGCCCCCGGCACCCGCGCGGTCAGCGCGTAGATCCCAGCGGGCTGTCCGGCAATCGCCTCGGCCATCGGCAGGCGTGAGGTCATGTCGCGGTTGAGTTCGGATTGCACCTCGGCCGTACCGGTCCAGACATCTTCGGCGATCTCGTCCGAGAACTGTTCATCCTGCCAGTGATTGAGCGGGCGGCCAAAGAACTCATCCTGAATGGCGCGCAGCAGGTTGCGGTCGCTGACCCGGCGCAGGGTCAGGTTCAACTCGGTCAAGTTGACCGTCTCGACCGGCAGCGCGGCATCTGCCGCCTTGGGCAGCACGTAGCTGCGCCCGGGGAACCGCACCGAAGGCGACCGGTCGCGCACATAGTGGGTCAGCGTCACGTCGCGGTAGAGCGATTCACCCGACGCCGCCGGCAGCCCCTCGCGGTAGGTGATGCGGTAGCGCTTGCCGTGCTCGACCCCGTCCACGCAAAGCTGTGTGCCGTCCGCCTGTACCACCATCTGCGGCTCGGGCAGTTGCACAAAGGTCTCGTAATCCACCCCGGCCTTGACCAACGGTTCCGAGAACTGAGCACAGATCCGGGGCGCCGCGGAATCGCTTTCCACTGAACTGTCAGTGACGCGGAAACCATATTTGGCCACTGCCCGGTCGAGAGCGGTCTGGATGTCCGCGCGTGGCTGGATCCGATACGCCAGACGCAGGGCCAAGACCATGTCCCGCCCGCGGTCATTACGCTCCAGCGCGTCAGCCAGGATATCCAGAGCAGCCACCTGCCCGCCTTGCGTACCGGCCCGCAAATAACCGTTGAGCGCGGCACTGAGCGCGCGACGCTGGTAGTTGCGTTGCTGGTTTCCATCATTGGTC
Organism: Ruegeria sp. HKCCD8929; assembly: GCF_013031405.1. Classification (GTDB taxonomy): domain Bacteria; phylum Pseudomonadota; class Alphaproteobacteria; order Rhodobacterales; family Rhodobacteraceae; genus Ruegeria. The sequence continues at coordinate 322,913 of NZ_WPZY01000004.1, forward strand.
CGGATTCGCAGCAGCAACCGGGCGTATTCCACCCATAGATCCGGCCGGTCGGACAGCGACACCGCGACCCCGCTCCAACGCATGGCGCGGACGGAATCACCAGCGGTGCGCGCGGCATCCAGAACCGCTTGCAAATCCAGCCCGCCGCCCGGATGGCGAAGGCCCAGATCGCGCGCCTGGTTCAGCGCGCGCTCAAAATCCTGTTGCCTCAGGAACGCAAGATCGCCTGCCCGAGCCGGTGCCGTGCTGAGAATATCCGGCGCCGTCGCTATTTTCTGAGCCGATATTGCACCTTCGTATGGGGCGGCCTCGCTAACACCGTTTTTGGGAAAGCAGGCGTTCGAGCGGGTGTTGAAGGTAAACGCGGCGCAATCGCTTCGCGCCGAACAGGCCCGCACGCAGGAGGACAGGTCGGTGTCGAACAGAGCCTCAAGATCACCGCCGGGAAAATCGGCGTCGCGGGTCACCACATAGCGGAACTCGGGCACATGAGTTTGCGCCTCAACCTCTTTGGCGCCTGAAAAAACCGAGAGAAACAAAGCAATTGAGGAAAAAGCAAAGCGTCGCATGACGTCCTCCTGTTTGTTCTCAGGGTCGCATGAGGGCACAGGGCTTTGCAACGATTCCCATTGGGACGGGCAAGCTTAAACACTTTTTCACCGTTGCGGCGGATGCTCGGGCGCGGACCATGCGTGGGAACGATTGCGATGAGCCTTGCCAACAAACTTGCCGAGGAACGGCGCGCCCGTCTGGCCGCCGAGCGATTGCTTGATCTCAAACAGGCCGAACTTTCGGCTGCGAACCGCAAACTGGGCCGTCACGCACTGGCCCTGACCAAGCGGATTGGTGAGAAACAGGCCGAGGTCGCGACCGTGCGGGACGAGAACGAAAAGGTGAAATCGGACCTGACGGTTGCCAATGCCAAGATCGAGGTGGCCGAGCGGCGGCTGTGGCACTCGATCCAGACCATTCAGGACGGGTTTGCCTTTTTCGATTCCGACAACAAGCTGATCGGCGCCAACACCGCCTATCTGAACGCGTTCGACGGGTTGGAAGAGATCGCGCCGGGCATCTCTTACATGCGCATCCTGCAGCTGTTCACGGATGAGGGGATCGTGGATACCGGCGAAATGGCGGCCGAGGAATGGCGCGCGATGATGCGCGACCGGTGGATGTCGCCCAGCCCCAAACCGGTGGTGGTCCGCATGTGGAACGGTCAGTATATCAAGCTGATCGATCAGCGGGGTCACGGGGGCGACGTGGTCAGCCTGGCGCTGAACATCACCTCGACCGTCCGGTACGAGGCCGAGCTGCGTGCTGCCCGCGAGAGGGCCGAGGCCGCCAACCGCGCCAAATCTGCCTTTCTGGCCAATATGAGCCACGAGATTCGCACGCCGATGAACGGGGTCGTGGGCATGGCCGAGTTGCTGACCGACACCAGTTTGGACGAGGAACAAAGGCTTTACGTCAACACCATCCGGAACTCGGGCGAGGCGTTGCTGGTGATCATCAACGACGTGCTGGATTACTCGAAGATCGAGGCCGACAAGCTGGTGCTGCATTCCGAGGCTTTTGACCTTGAGCGCTGCATTCACGAGGTGGCGATGCTGCTGCAACCGACAGTGCGCGACAAGGGCCTGTCGATGCTGGTGGATTACGACCTGTTCCTGCCCACCCGGTTCGTCGGCGATCCGGGGCGCGTCCGGCAGGTGCTGACCAATCTGGTCGGTAATGCGGTGAAGTTCACCAGTCAGGGCCATGTCCTGATCCGGGTGACCGGGGTGCCCGATCCGGCCGGCGAAAGCTGCGCCATCCATGTGGCGATCGAGGATACCGGCATCGGCATTCCCGACAGCAAGATTGGCCACATCTTTGGCGAGTTCAATCAGGTCGAAAACGAGCGCAACCGCCAGTTCGACGGCACCGGGCTGGGCCTCGCCATCACCCGGCGGCTGATCGAATTGATGGGGGGCACCGTCTGGGTCGAAAGCGAAGAGGGTGAGGGATCATGTTTCGGGTTTCGCGTGACCCTGCCAACCGCGGACGGGCCGCAACCGGTGCCGCCCAGCCTGGCCGGACGGCTGCGGCATGTGATGATCGTCGATGATGAGGTCATCAACCGCGCTATCCTCGAAAAACAACTCAGCCGCCTTGGCGCGCGGGTGACGTCCTGTGTCTCGGGTAGCGAGGCGCTGGAGCGGCTCGATGACAGTGTCGATCTGGTGCTGAGCGATCACAACATGCCCGACATGGACGGGCTGGAACTGGTCGAGGCGATCCGGGATCGCGGTTGGAACGATCTGCCCTTTGTTCTTCTGTCCTCCAATCCGGGCGCGGTTCACGCCGACCCGGCCAGGCACTTGTTGCAGGGCGTGTTGCAAAAGCCCATCCCCCGGGCCGAGCTGTTCTCTCGGCTGGAAAATCTAAGCGATCCGGTGTTTGAGCCTGCGTGGTCCCTGAGTGCCGAGGCGGATGGGGCGTCTGATCCTTCCGCCCCGGGACGCCCCGGCCAGAAGCAACGCCAGATGCGGGTTCTGGCGGCCGAAGACAACCGCACCAACCAGCTGGTTCTGCGCAAGATGGTCAAGGCGCTCGATATCGATCTGCGCTTTGCCAACAACGGGCTTGAGGCGGTTGAAGTCCATGAGGCGTTTCAGCCCGATCTGATATTCATGGACATCTCGATGCCCAAGATGGATGGAAAACAGGCTACCGGCGAAATCCGCCGGCGCGAGGCGGGTACCGGTCATCATGTTCCGATCGTGGCGCTCACCGCACATGCAATGACCGGGGATGCCGACGGAATTCTGAGTGCCGGGCTGGACCATTACTTGACCAAACCGCTGCGCAAGGCGCTGATCCACGAGCGGATCATTGCCGCCTGCCCCAAGGACGCGCGGCCTGTTCTGCCTGAGGAGGATTAGTGCGCCGCCGATTTGTTTGGTCAGAACGCGCGGCAGCAAGAGCCGATCCGGTCTGATCCGGGAGCAATCTAACGGCTTGCCCTCTCTTGAAACGCCCATCTAAGCTGGTCCCATGACACAGGATCGAGGGTTCCGCCCGCGCGCCTTGGGCGAGATTGCCATTCGTTGCGCCGACATGGCCGCGATGGTGGAGTTCTATGAAACCGTGATCGGACTGGAGCGTCTGAGCGGAAACCACGACAGCGCCATCACCTTTTTTCGGATCGCGGAAGGGTTTGGTGGCCACACTGCCGTGCTTGCCTTGTTCCACCACGAGGTTTCCGTCAAGCCGGGCCAGCATCCGACGGGATTCGCCCCACCGGCAACCGACGCCGCATCATCCCTGCATCACATCGCGCTGTCGCTACCGTTCGAAGAGCAGGAAGCGGTCATGCGCTGGTACGACCACCTCGGTCAGCCCTATTGGGTCGAGCAGTTCGGTTGGATCGGCTGGCGTGGGGTTTTCACCCAGGACCCCGAGGGAAACACCGTGGAACTTGTCGCCTACGATGCGTCGATGTTGTCGGATCAGGCTTGATAAAGCACTTCGCGAAAAACCACATAAATCCAGTATCACCTGACGCGTTGAAAACCATGATTTCAGACAGCGTTGGGTGTTTCAGGTGTTTGGCGCCGTGGTGTAGGGCCTGACAAAAACCGGTTTGTCCGGTTCGGACATCTCCTCGCAATACGCATAGCCACCGGTATCGAACTCGATCAGCGCTGTCGGATCGGTCAGGCGCCGCTGGATGATATAGCGCGCCATCGCACCGCGCGCCTTTTTGGCGAAGAAGCTGACAATCCTGGGTGCGCTGCTCTTGTCCTCCATGAAGACAGGTGTGATCACCCGAAGGTTCAGCGCCTTGGACGCGACCGCACCGAAATACTCCTGACTGGCGCAGTTCACCAGAATGCTGGTTCCGATCTCGGCGGCTTGCGCATTCAGCGCATGGCTCAGCTGGTCGCGCCAGTAGTCATACAGGTTCTTGCCGCGCCGGGTCTTGAGGCGCGAACCCATCTCCAACCGATAGGGCTGGATCGCGTCCAGCGGGCGCAGGATGCCGTAAAGCCCGGATAATATCCGCAGATGGTCCTGCGCCCAGGCCATCTCATCCTTATCCAGCGATGCGGCCTCGAGCCCCAGATAGGTATCCCCCGCAAAGGCCAGCGCGGCGGGGCGGGTCACGTCGGCCTCGGGCGTGTCGGAGAAGACCCGGTACCGGTCGCGGTTCAGCCGGGCCAGATCGTCGCTCAGATCCATCAGCTTTTTCAGTTCGCCAAGGGTCTGGTTGCGCATGGTCTTGGCCAGACGGATCGCATCGTCCTGATACGCAGGCTCGGTCGCCGTCACGTTCCGTTCCGTCCAGTCCAGCCGCTTGGCCGGAGAGATCACTGTCAGCATGCCTGCCCCCTCAATCCGTTCCGGCCGTATCTAGCCCGCCGCCCGCAGCACGTCCAGAAACGCGGCGCCGAACCGTTCGGCCCGTCGCTCGCCCAGCAGCCGTCCAAGCGCGTGCTCGTCATCCGGGCGCATTTGCGCCACCTTGGCCAATTGCGAGGCCGAGCAGGTCAGCGGTTTGTCGATCCCGTCCGGGCCGCGGGCCAGTTCGGTTTGCACTTCAAGCAACTGATCATATACCCCGGCGGTATCCCGTCCGGCCAGCTTACGGCGCGCGGGATGCACAGTTTCGACCGCGCCCGAGATCACCTCGAGGAACGTGTCGCCGTACCGCTCCAGCTTCTTCGCGCCAACGCCGCCGATCCGAGCCATATCGTCCAGCGTGGCGGGACGCTTTTCGGCCATCTCGATCAGCGTGCGGTCGGGAAAGATCACATAGGCCGGGACCCGTGCCGCCTCGGCCAGCGCCCGGCGCTTGGCTTTGAGCACGGACAAAAGCGGCGCATCCTCTTCCGACACCATCGCCTTGACGGCGGGGCGACGGGTGGCCTTGCGGATGGAATCTCTGCGCAGCCGGATCTGCGCCTCGCCCTTCAGGATCGGTTTCGCCGCATCGGTCATCCGCAGCGCGCCATGACGCTCCGGGTCCGGGCGCACCAGATCATGCCCCATCATCTGCCGGAAAATCGCCTGCCATTGCGGGCGCGACCAATCCTTGCCGACACCGTAGGTGGGCAAGTTGTCGTGACGGCGGGCGCGGATCTTGTCGGTTTCGTTGCCAAGCAGGATGTCGATCAGATGCCCGGCGCCAAACCACTCTTCGGTCCGCAGTATGGCCGACAGTGCCATGCGCACGGGCGTGGTGCCGTCGAACACCTCGGCCGGAGTGTCGCAGAGATCGCATTTGCCGCAGGGCGCGGCCTCTTCCCCGAAATAACCCAGCAGAGTCTGACGGCGACACTCCAGCGCCTCAGCCAGACCCAGCAGAGCGTTCAGCCGCGCATGGTCGGCAGAGCGCCGTTCGGGTGGCGCGAGGCCTTCGTCAATCTGCGACCGACGCAGGCGGATGTCGTCGGGGCCGAACAGGGTCAGTGTCTCGGCGGGGTCGCCATCGCGACCCGCGCGCCCGATCTCCTGATAATAGGCTTCGATGGATTTGGGCAGATCGGCATGGGCCACCCAGCGGATATCCGGCTTGTCGATGCCCATGCCAAAGGCAACGGTGGCCACCACGATCAACCCGTCCTCGCGGGCAAAGCGGGTTTCGACGATACGGCGATCCTCGGCCTCCATCCCTCCGTGATAATGGCAGGCGGTGTGGCCATCCTCGCGCAATGCGCGTGCCAGCGCCTCGGTCTTGTTGCGGGTCCCGCAATAGACAATGCCGGACTGACCGCGCCGGGCAGCGGCGAAGTCTAGGATCTGCTTGCGCGGGCTGTCCTTAGCACCAAAGGCCAGATGGATATTGGGTCGGTCGAACCCGCGCAGGAACTTGCGCGGTGCAACACCGTCGAACAGTTTCTGGATGATCTCGTCCTGCGTTTCCGCATCCGCCGTGGCGGTGAAGGCGGCCAGCGGCACGTCCAGGGCGCGGCGCAGCTCTCCGATCCGCAGGTAGTCAGGGCGGAAATCGTGGCCCCACTGGCTGACGCAATGCGCCTCGTCCACGGCGATCAAGCTGACGCCGATCCGGCGCAACATGCCCATGGCCGAAACCGCCGCCAGCCGCTCGGGCGCCATGTAGAGCAGTTTCAGCCGACCGTCTTCCAGCGCCCGCCACACCGCGTCGGTTTCCTCGGGTGTGTTGCCCGAGGTCAGCGCACCCGCCTCAACCCCGGCCTCCTGCAAGGCGCGCACCTGATCGCGCATGAGGGCGATCAGCGGAGAGATCACCACCGTAACCCCATCACGTAACAGAGCAGGTAGCTGAAAACAAAGAGACTTTCCGCCCCCGGTCGGCATGATCGCCAGCACGTTCTCGCCCGCTGTCACGGCATCGACGATCTCTTCCTGGCCGGGCCGGAAGGCGTCGAATCCAAAGACATCTCGCAGCAACGGCGCGGAGTCGAACATGTGAGGGGCAGCCCTGTCTAAGATTATGTCTATCTGCTCTTAGATCGCACTCTCACATACTAAGAATCGGTGAACAAGAGGGCTGGATGTCCCCGGGGGTTACATAAAGCCAAAGAGGGTTGGCAGAATGTAGGCGCGAAGCGAAATCACGATGATGAAGGCCACCAGCGGCGCGAGGTCAATGCCACCAGTATCAGGCAGAAAGTTCCGGATCGGGCGGTAGATCGGCTCAAGAAGCCGGTTCAGACCATACCAAAGTTGCGCCACGAATTGCTGACGCAAGTTCAGAACCTGAAAGTTGATCAGCCAACTCATGATCACGTGCACGATGATAATGAAATAGACCACGCTGAGGATTAACTGCAGAGGTCCGTAGATTGCCATCATGTCTGAATACTCCGATCTGTTCCGGCGACAGGTAGTCGTTTCAGCCTCAAAGAACAAGGGTTTGCCATGTGACGTGGGGCGAGCACCGTAGGAAATGCTTGCCACGCGAGCCACCTGACCCGCATAACTTGTCAAAACAGATCAAAAGGGCAGGCATGGCAGAGATTTCCAAGCGCAGGCGCATATGGGGGTGGTGGTTCTTTGACTGGGCCAGCCAGCCGTATCACACCCTGCTGGTCACCTTTGTCTTCGGTCCCTATTTCGCAGGCGTCGCCGCCGAGTATTACTCCGGCGCTGGTTTGACGCCCGAGGCCGCCGCGGCGCAGGCGCAAAGCGTCTGGGCGCGTTGCCTCACCATCACTGGTCTGGTTATCGCTTTTGGCGCGCCGTTGCTCGGGGCGCTCGCGGATGTGTCCGGGCGCCGCATTCCTTGGATATTTGCCTTTTCGGTGATGTATGCCGCAGGTTCTGCGGCCCTTTGGTATACGATGCCGGATGGTTCGAACATGTGGCTCATGCTCTCGGCCTTTGGCCTTGGATTTGTGGGTGCGGAATACGCGCTGATCTTCATCAACTCGCAACTGCCCGATCTGGGGGACGACAGCGAGGTGGGTGAGATTTCCGGCTCGGGCTTTGCCTTTGGTTATTTCGGCGGGCTGTTGTCGCTGGCGATCATGCTGGCGCTGTTCGTCGAACAGCCCAGCGGCAAGACGCTTGTGGGGCTTGACCCGCTCTTCGGTCTTGACGCTAGCCTGCGTGAGGGCACGCGCTTTGTTGGCCCGTTCACCGCTGGATGGTTTGTCCTGTTCATGGTGCCCTACTTCCTGTGGGTTCGTGACGGAGAGCAGGGCGACAAGCACGGCAGTTTTGGCGACGCGCTGCGACTGTTGGGCAAGTCGGTCGCCAATCTGCGCCATCGCCACAGCCTAACCGCCTATCTCGGCTCGTCCATGTTCTATCGCGACGCGCTGAACGGGCTTTACAGCTTTGGTGGTGTCTATGCCCGGCTGGTGCTGGAATGGGACCTGATCAAGATCGGTATCTTCGGCATCGTGAGCGTGCTCGCCTCGGCCGTATTCGCGTGGGTGGGCGGCAAGATGGACCGGAAATTCGGCCCTAAACCGGTGATTCTGGTCGCGATCTGGGTGCTGATCCTGGTCTGCACAACCATTGTTTCGATGGATCGCAGCCAGATTTTCGGCATCGCCCTGCCCGAAGGCTCAGGCCTGCCGGATACGATTTTCTTCGGTTGCGGCATCCTGATCGGCGGCATGGGCGGGATCCTGCAATCGGCCAGCCGGTCGATGATGGTGCGCCATACCGACACGCAAACACCGGTCGAGAGCTTTGGTCTTTATGGCCTTTCGGGCCGCGCCACCGCTTTTGCCGCGCCGCTGCTCATCGACATCGCGACCGTCACCACTGGCAGCGCAAGATTGGGGGTTTCGCCAATCGTCCTGTTGTTTATTCTGGGCCTGTTCCTGATGCGCTGGGTCAGACCGGAAGGGGACCAGACCTGATGAGACTGCTGCAACTTGCCGCCTACGCTTTTGCGTCGATGATCCTGGCCACCGGTGCAGATGCCGCGCCATTGGCAAAAGAACTGTTCGGGGCGAAGTCCAAAGCCTCCAAACAACGTGCGGCGGCTTATGGCTCATACTCCAAGGGATGCGTCGCCGGGGCGGTTCAGTTGCCGGAAACCGGCCCCACCTGGCAGGCCATGCGGCTAAGCCGGAACCGCAACTGGGGCCATCCGGAAACCATCGATTATATCCGAAAGCTCAGCGCCTTTGCGGCCCGGCAGCCGGGGTGGGACGGTCTCTATATCGGGGATATCAGCCAGCCTCGGGGCGGTCCGATGCTGTCCGGTCATCGCAGCCACCAGATCGGTCTGGACATCGACATCTGGATGCGGCCCGCGAACGATCTGCGCCTCTCGCGCAGAAACCGTGAGAATATCTCGTCCATTTCCATGCGCCGCGCCAACGGCGCCTTTGTCAATTCCAGCTGGACCGGGCAGCATCACGCCATCCTGCGGGCGGCGGCCAAGGACAAGCGGGTTGCGCGGATCTTTGTTTTTCCCGGCGCCAAGGTGCAGATGTGCAAGGATGAAAAAGGCGATCGCGCCTGGCTGCGCAAGATCCGGCCCTGGTGGGGGCACCACTATCATTTCCACGTGCGCCTGAAGTGCCCCAAGGGCGTGCGCGGGTGCGTCAATCAGGATCCCCCACCCCGCGGCGACGGGTGCGCGGATGCGCAGCAATGGGTGAACAACATCCTCAACCCGCCGCCGCCGGACCCCAATGCGCCGCCTCCAAAAAAGCGTCGTGAATACGTTCTGGCCGATTTGCCCAAGCAATGCGCATCCGTACTGCAATCTCGATAATCTCGGCGCTGCTGCTGGCGGCCCCCGCCCTTGCTGTGGATGCAAAATCGGCAACCCATCTGAGCAGCTATACCTGGCGTGAAAAGGCGATCTGGTTCGGCGGGTTTTCTGCATTGGAGCTGTCCGAGGACGGCCAGAGCATGACGGTACTCAGCGACCGGGCCAACATTCTGACCGCCACGATCACACGCGACGGCGACCGGATCACGGATGTGACTGCAGGCAAGGCGTACAGCGTCAGATCCAGCAGAAACCGTATTCTCCTGGGCTGGGCTGGCGATTCTGAGGGGTTGGCCATCGCACCCGACGGCACGATCTTTATCTCGTTCGAAGGCGTGCACCGTGTTGCCCGGTACCCAAAGCTTGGCAGCCCCGCCAAAGTGCTGCCCCGACCCAAGGCCTTTGAAGGTCTGGCCCGCAACGGCTCGTTCGAGGGGCTGGCGATGGATGGCCGTGGGCGGCTCTATACTCTGACCGAAAGCAGCCGGACGATAGATGGACAAATCCCGGTCTACATGTGGAACGGGCAGGGGTGGTCTACCCCGTTCACCTTGCCGCCAAGCGATGGGTTTCTGCCGGTGTCCGCCGATTTCGGCCCGGATGGCAGGTTCTATGTGCTCGAGCGTGACGCCTCGCTTCTGGGTTTTCGGTCGCGCCTGAGGCGGTGGGAGGTTACCGAGGGCGGCGTTCGCGCCGAAGAGACCCTGTTCAGGACCGGCACCGGCACCCATGACAATCTCGAAGGGCTCTCGGTCTGGCGCGACCAGCAGGGCCGGCTCAGGGCGACCATGATTTCGGACGACAATTTCCTGGGGCTGCAGCGCACCGAACTGGTGGAATATCTCTTGCCCGAATGACTTGCGTTGCGCGCGCAAGGCGGTTAGAAGCCCGCTTTGCCCGGTGCCCTCGCCGGGCCAAGTCGCCGTAACCTTGTCAAAACGGGCATCAAGACATGCAACGCTCATACCTTCCCGGCATCTTTGCCATGGCCGCCATCGTGGTGGCATCGAATATTCTGGTCCAGTTCCTGATCCTGGACGGCCTCCTGACCTGGGGTGCCTTTACCTATCCGCTGGCCTTTCTGGTGACGGATATCATGAACCGCGTCTACGGCGTGGGACCGGCGCGCAAGGTGGTTTTTGCCGGGTTTGTGACCGGCGTCATCTGCTCGCTGATCGGCAGCCAGATCATGCTCGAGTTCGGCCCCGCCGTGCCGCTGCGCATCGCCGTTGCCTCGGGCACCGCGTTCCTTGTGGCGCAGCTTACCGATGTCACCGTGTTCAACCGCTTTCGCGGCGGGGTCTGGTGGCGCGCGCCGCTGATCTCGACCCTGATCGGCTCGGCGCTGGACACCGCGCTGTTCTTCACCATCGCCTTTTCCGCCTCGGTCACCGTGTTCGGCCCAAATGCAGACGCCGCCATCAACTGGGCGTGGGAGGCGGTGCCGTTCATGAATTCCGGCCCCGCTGCCCCGCTCTGGGTGACGCTGGCTTTCGCAGACTGGATGGTGAAACTGTCACTGGCGCTGATCGCACTGATCCCGTTCCGGGTGATCGTGCAGCGGCTCGACCCAGCGGTACGCGCAGTCTGACCTGCTAGGGCCACCCCACCCGGGTGGCCCTTTCACTTTCCCGACTGTAAGGTCGCGCCATGCTGCGCATCAGCGACGATATCGCCATCGAGGACTGGGAAATCACCGAAAGCTTCATGCGCGCTTCGGGTCCCGGCGGCCAGAATGTGAACAAGGTCTCGACGGCGGTTGAACTGCGGTTCGAGGCCGAGCGCTCTCCCGCCCTTCCCGATCCGGTCAAGTCCCGCCTGAAACGCCTCGCCGGGCGGCGCTGGACCAAGGAGGGCGCTATCGTCATTCAATGCGACGAGACCCGCTCGCAAACCCGCAACCGCGAGATCGCGCGCCAGAGGCTGGCCGCGTTGATTGCCAAGGCGCTGGTCAAACCGAAACGCCGGATCGCCACCAAACCCACCTATGGCTCGGTCAAGCGCCGTCTTGCGGCCAAGAAAGCGCGGGGCGAGGTCAAGGCGCTGCGCGGCAAGGTGGGCGAGGAATAGTCTGGCATCTTCCGGGCACGTTGATACTCTGCCCCGATAGCCGAGAGGGGGCAGGGCCATGAGGCTTCAGGGAAAAACCGCAATCGTCACCGGCGCAGCCTCGGGCTTTGGCGCCGGGATTGCTACCAAGTTCATCGCGAAAGGCGCCCGGGTGATGATCGCCGATATCAACGGCGAGGCTGCGACCCGCATGGCGGCTGAACTGGGCGAAAACGCCGTCGCGCAACAGGTCGACGTGGCGGATGGTGCCTCGGTAAATGCCATGGCACAAGCCGCGCTCGCCGCCTTTGGCCAGCTCGATATTCTGGTTAACAACGCAGGCGTCACCCACCTGCCGACACCGCTCGAGGATGTCGGCGAGGACGATTTCGACCGGGTGTTCAACGTCAACATGAAATCCGTCTATCTGACCGCCCGCGCGCTGGTCCCGCATATGAAGACCCGCGGCACCGGCGCCATTCTCAACGTCGCCTCAACCGCGGGCATCTCGCCGCGCCCCAACCTCAACTGGTACAACGCCTCCAAAGGCTGGATGATCACCGCCACTCGCACCATGGCCGTGGAACTGGCCCCCTCGGGCGTCCGCGTCAACGCGATTTGCCCGGTGGCCGGGGAAACCCCGCTGCTCAAATCCTTCATGGGTGAGGACACGCCGGAAATGCGCGCCAAGTTCCTCTCGACTATCCCGCTCGGCCGTTTCTCCACCCCCGAAGACATGGGTAACGCCGCCTGTTTTCTCTGCTCGGACGAGGCCAGCATGATCACCGGTGTCGCAATGGAGGTCGACGGTGGCCGCTGTATCTGACCTGCTCCTTCTTCTGTTCAAAAATATCCCCGCCGGAGGCAGCGCGCGGCCGCGCGCTTTCCCGTACCAACGGACAAGACAGCAATGATCCCGGGCCCCAAAAACCTGATCACCGATATCCCCGGCCTCAAAGTCGGCAACGCGCAGGACGATGTGCTGAAATCCGGCACCACCGTCCTGATCGCCGACACCCCGTTCACCGCCTCAGTCCACGTGATGGGCGGCGCGCCGGGCACGCGCGAAACCGATCTGCTGGCGCCCGACAAATCCGTGGCCCGGATCGACGCCATCACGCTTTCGGGAGGCTCGGCCTATGGGCTCGACGCCTGTTCCGGCGTCTCGGACGCATTGCGGGAATGCGGGCGCGGATTCCGGGTGGCGGATGCCGTCATCCCCATTGTGCCCGGCGCGATCATTTTCGACCTGCTCAACGGCGGGCAAAAGAACTGGGCCGAGAACCCTTACCGCGCCTTGGGCCGCGCCGCCTTCGAAGCCGCTTCGGATAGCTTCGCGCTGGGCACCGCCGGGGCTGGCACCGGCGCGCTGACAGCGATGCTCAAGGGCGGGTTGGGCTCGGCCTCACTCGTACTCGATGATGGCACCACCGTTGGCGCGCTGGTCGCCGCCAATCCGATGGGCAGCGTCACCACCCCCGGCGACCGCCATTTCTGGGCCGCCCCATTCGAGATAGGCACAGAATTCGGCGGCGTTGGACCCGATCCAAACGCGGGGCTGGGGCGTGGGTTCGAAAGCCGCAAGATGCAGTCCATGCAAACGCAGGCAACAGAACGCGCCAACACCTCCATCGCCATCGTTGCCACCGATGCCGATCTGACCAAGGCGCAATGCCAGCGTATGGCCATCGCCGCCCATGACGGCATCGCGCGCGCCGTCGTGCCTGCGCATTCTCCGGGCGATGGCGATCTGGTGTTCAGCGTCAGCACCGGCGCCCGCCCCCTGACCAACCCCGAGCAGGACCTCACCCGCATCGGCCACGCAGCTGCGCTGTGCCTCAGCCGGGCCATCGCGCGCGCCATCTATCTTGCCACCCCCGCCAAAGGCGATCTTTTGCCGAGCTGGTCGGCAATCCCCGGCAACAGTTAGGCCTGTCATCGCGCATGATGTGCGACACACTGCCCGCGCGCGGCAATGTGCCGGTTGACTATCGCTGGCCGCAGGCTTCCATTGAGGCAGCCAAGAACCTTTGGAGTATCAGCCATGACTCGTATCCTTGCCACCGCGCTTGTTGGCCTGCTGGCCGTTCCAGCCTTCGCCGAGGGCGATGCAGAGAAGGGCGAAAAAGCCTTCAACAAATGCAAGTCCTGCCACACCATCGAAAGCGATGCCGGCGAAACCATCGTCAAGGGCGGCAAGACCGGCCCGAACCTCTACGGCATTGCCGGACGCACCGCGGGTACCGTCGAAGGTTATAAATACGGCAAAAGCCTGGTCGAGGCCGGAGAGAAGGGTCTGGTCTGGGATGAGGCCACTTTCGTCGAGTATTCCCAGGACCCCAAGGCGTTCCTGAAAACCTATCTCGAGGACGATGGCGCGAAGTCCAAGATGACCTTCAAGCTGAGGAAAGGCGCGGAAGACGTCTATGCCTATCTCGCGAGCGTGGCGTCCGAATAACGCTCCACATACACTCGTCAACCCTTCGCGAAGGCCGCAGCCCCCTGCGGCCTTTCGTGCGATTGATCGCGCGCCGGTTCGGCGCCACTTTGAAACCGGAGCCGGTTGAAAGGGCCATCCCGCCTACTCAGCATAGCCGATATGCCTCTGGTCGATCCGGCCATCCAAACGCCCGCCCAAGCCGCCCCCGACAGGCGCAGTGGCAGCAGGAGAAACTGACATGGGAATCATGATCCCGGCATGGGTCGATGGCGAACTGACCCCCGTGGACAAGCTGGAGGCGCATGAAAAGGGCCTCAAGCACAAGGCCGTGTCAGTCTTTGTCGTGCGCGGAATGGAGATCCTGATGCAGCGCCGGGCCATGGGCAAATACCACACGCCGGGCCTGTGGGCGAACACCTGCTGCACCCATCCCGACTGGGACGAAACCTCGTCCGCCTGCGCAGTGCGGCGTCTGGGCGAGGAATTGGGGATCGGCGGCCTGTATCCCGAGTACCGTCACCGGCTGGAGTATCACGCCGATGTCGGCAACAACATGGTCGAGAATGAGGTGGTGGACGTGTTCCTGGCCCACGCCCGTGGAGCATTGGCGATGGAGCCCAATCCGGACGAGGTGATGGATACCCGCTGGATCGATTATCACGACCTGCTCGCCGAAGTGAAACGCCACCCCGAACGCTTTACGCCCTGGCTCAAGATCTATCTGCATCATCACGCCGACACGATCTTTGGCCCTGATCTGATCATCTCCGCCAAGGCCTGAGGCTTGCGCCCCGCGCCCCTGCCTGTTTCTCTGGGCCCGGACGGACGGAGGGCGGGACAATGACCATACTGATCGCGGGTGGCGGCATTGCGGGGCTTAGCCTGGGCCTGACCCTGCACCAGATCGGCGTTCCTTTTCGCATCTTCGAGGCCGCGCGCCAGATCCGCCCCATGGGCGTCGGCATCAACCTGCAACCCAACGCGGTGCGCGAGCTGCTGGATCTGGGCCTGGGTGCCGAGCTTGAGGCCATCGGGGTCAAAACGCGGCAATACGGGTTTTATTCCAAGCTCGGCAAGACCATCTGGGAGGAACCGCGCGGCACTTGGGCCGGTTATGCTTGGCCGCAATACTCGGTGCATCGCGGGCACCTGCAGATGATGCTCCATCACGCGCTGATCGATCGGGCCGGGCCGGATTGCGTGGTCACCGGCGCGCGGGCGGTCGGGTTCGATACGACCGACGGCGTTTCCGTGTTGCGGCTCGAAGATGGTCGTCGGGTCGAAGGTACGCTGTTGGTGGGGACCGACGGCATCCATTCGGCGCTCAGGGCGCAGATGTACCCGGACGAGGGCGAACCGATCTGGAATGGCCGCGTCCTCTGGCGCGCCACCACGCAGGCGCCGGTCTGGTTCGGCGGGGCGGCGATGGTGATGATCGGGCATGATGCGCTGCGGCTGGTGGCCTATCCGATCTCGAACCCCGATGCTGACGGGATCGCAACGATCAATTGGATCGCCGAGAAACGCTTTCCGCTGGATGCCGAGTGGAAGAAAGAGGATTGGAACCGCGCCGCCGATATCGGTGATTTCCTGCCCGAGTTCGAGGATTGGCGGTTCGATTGGATCGACGTGCCGGCCCTGATCCGCGGTGCCGAAGTGGTTTATGAATACCCGATGGTCGACCGCGACCCGCTACCCCGCTGGAACCACGGCCCCGTCACGCTCATGGGACATGCCGCACATCCGACCTATCCAGTGGGCTCGAACGGGGCCAGCCAGGCCATCATCGATGCCCGCGTCATCGGAGCAAAACTGCTGGAGCACGGCCCGACTCCCGCCGCCCTGACCGCCTATGAGGGCGAAATGCGCCCCCTGACAACCGTCGTCGGTCGGGCCAACCGCGCGGGCGGAGGCCCGGACGCGGTGCTGCAGCGGGTCGAG
Organism: Ruegeria sp. HKCCD8929; assembly: GCF_013031405.1. Classification (GTDB taxonomy): domain Bacteria; phylum Pseudomonadota; class Alphaproteobacteria; order Rhodobacterales; family Rhodobacteraceae; genus Ruegeria. The sequence goes on from NZ_WPZY01000004.1 coordinate 338,551, forward strand.
GATTTGTGCGGTGGCGATTTCGGGGATATCGAGCAGGTGATCCCAAGGGCAGGACTGGCAGCGCACGCGGAGAAGTACAAATCTATAGCTGGGTTCTCGATTGCGGACCTGAATGCGAGACCGCGGACGATTCCCGAGGGCGCGCTGGTTCGTAACCAGGCTCTAAGAGCCAAATATCGGGTCAGTCAGACAGACTGAAAAGGACCGTCCTTTCGACCTTGGCGACCAGCCCGGAATCGAGGCACGCAGTGCCGCCGGGCAGCGCCCAACCGCTCCTATGGGCGGGCGCTATGTTGACGCCGTAGGCCCGCTCGAATCTTGGATGTGGTGGCCCAATAAAGCGACGACCACCGATGACAGAGGCACCCACCCGCGGTCAGGCGCCGCCCTGTGTGGGCAAGCAGGCCGATGTCGTCGGCGCAGGGCAAATCCCGCGGCCACACCTTAAAACATCATCGCCGCTTGAACCGCTTTCTGCCAGCGTGCGTAAGCTGCATCTCGGTCCGATGCGCGCAGAACAGGTTGGAACCTGCGGTCCAAGGCCCAGGTTTGCGCGAAGCCCTCTTGGTCTGGATAGACATCGGCCTGCATCCCCGCCAGCCAGGCCGCGCCCAAAGCCGTTGTTTCAGGCATCACCGGGCGGTCCACCGGGGCGCCCAGCAGGTCGGCCAGGCCCTGCATGGCCCAGTCGGATGCGCTCATTCCGCCATCGACGCGCAGGATCACATCCGTTTCGGCGCCCCAGTCGCCCTGCATCGCCTGCCACAGGTCCCGGGTCTGATAGGCGATGCTTTCCAGCGTCGCCCGCGCGATCTCGGCCCGACCCGAGTTGCGGGTCAGCCCGAACACGGCACCGCGGCAATCTGGGTTCCAGTAGGGCGCGCCCAGACCGGTGAAGGCAGGCACCAGCACCACATGCTGCGCCGGGTCCGAGCGGGCGGCGAGTTCTCCGCTTTCTGCCGCGGTTTCGATGATCTGCAACGCGTCCCGCAGCCATTGCACCGCGGCACCCGCGATGAAGATCGAGCCCTCAAGCGCATAGGTTCGCTGCCCGCCCAGCTGATAGGCAATTGTGGTGAGCAGACGGTTGCGCGACTCGACCGGTTCGGCGCCAGTGTTGAGCAGGGCGAAACAGCCGGTGCCATAGGTGGATTTCATCATTCCCGGCGCAAAGCAGGCCTGACCCATCGTGGCGGCCTGCTGATCGCCGGCAACGCCGAGGATCGGGATTTCGCCGCCCAGCGCTGTGGTGGTTCCAAAATCCGCCGCGCAGTCGCGAACCTCGGGCAGCATCGCCATCGGCACGTTCATCAGGTCGCAAATTTCTTCGCTCCACGCGCCCTGATGGATGTCGAACTGCAGCGTCCGCGCCGCGTTGGTGGCGTCGGTTGCGTGCACGCGGCCCTCGGTCAGGCGCCAGATCAGGAAACTGTCGATGGTGCCGAACAGAAGCTCTCCTGCCGCCGCCCGGTCGCGTGCGCCGGGGATGGTGTCGAGCAGCCATTTCACCTTGGTGCCCGAGAAATAGGGGTCCAGCAGCAGGCCGGTTTGGGCAGTGATGTCATCCTCGCACCCGGCGTGGCGGAACCGGTCGCAGACGTCAGCAGTGCGGCGGTCCTGCCAGACGATGGCGTTGTGGATGGGTTTGCCGGTCGCCCGATCCCAGATGATCGTGGTCTCGCGCTGGTTGGTGATGCCGATTCCGGCGATCTGTGCGGGCATGACGCCCTGAGCCGCCATCACCTCGCGGCAGACCGTCAGAACGCTGTCCCAGATCTCGTCCGGGTCATGTTCGACCCAGCCTTCCTGCGGGAAATGCTGGGTGAACTCCGTCTGCGCCGTGCCAACGGGCCGCATGTCGGCGTCAAACAGAATGGCCCGGGTTGAGGTTGTGCCCTGATCGATAGCCAGAATATGGGTCATGCCTGCCCTCCCCTTGAACTTTTGAGGGGGACACTAGCCCGACATATCCCATTCGGACCAGTCCGGAATTCAGGCGGCAGGCACCTCAATATTGTCGATCAGCCGGATGCCTTCCACCAGCGCGGCGGCGAACAGGCGGGCAGGTTCGCTGGCGCGGCCGAGTGGCTTCAGCGAGGCCGCGCTGCGCAGATCGAGGTATTCGACCTCCGAGAAACCGGCTTCCAGCAGCCCCGCGCAGGCGTGTTTGGCTACTTCGTCAAAAGCCTCGCCCCGGCCGAGCGCTTCGGCCACCGAGCGCATTGCCGCGTTAAGATGCGCGGCAACCTCCAACCCCTCGGGCGACAGGCGCAGGTTGCGGGAGGACATGGCCAGACCGGACGCCTCACGCACCGTCGGGCAGCCTATCACCTCGGTCGGGATGTCCAGATCGCGGGCCATGCGGCGGACGACCATCAGTTGCTGATAGTCCTTTTCTCCAAAATAGGCTCTGTTTGCGCGCGTCTGCAGGAAGAGTTTAGCGACCACTGTCGCCACCCCGTCGAAATGACCGGGGCGGAATTCGCCCTCCATCACGTCCGTGAGGCCCGCGACCGAGACATTGGTGGCAAAGCCCGCGGGATAGATCTGGTCGGGCTCGGGGACATAGATCGCATCGACGCCATAAGGCTCCAGCTTGACGGCATCGTCAGCCTCGGTGCGGGGGTATTTGGCGAGGTCTTCTGGGTTGTTGAACTGCTTGGGGTTCACGAAGATCGTCACGATCACCCGGTCGCACTCGGCCTTTGCGGCCTCGACCAGCGACAGATGTCCCTGATGCAGCGCACCCATGGTCGGCACCACGCCGATCACCTCACCCGCGCGGGTCCACTCGGAGGTCTTGGCGTGCAGATCGGCCAGTTGCCGCAGGATGGGGACGGTCATGCTTTGGGTCCTTTGGCCGGGGCCTGATCGGCAAAGATATGTTCGTCGGCAGGAAAGCTGCGGGCGCGCACTTCGGCGGCGTATTCAGCGATGGCGGCTTCGGCCTGCGGGCCAAGCTCGGCATAGCGCTTGACGAATTTCGGTTTGAAGGCGGTGAAAAAGCCCAGCATGTCATCGACCACCAGGATCTGACCGTCGCACCCGGCGGACGCGCCGATGCCGATAGTGGGGATCGGTACCTCGGCGGTGATCTGGTCGGCGAGAGTGGCGGGCACCTTTTCCAGCACCACCGAGAACGCCCCGGCCTCGGCCACGGCGCGGGCATCGGCCAGAACCGCCTGCGCCTGCGCATCGCGGCCCTGCACCTTGTAGCCGCCCAGCGTGTTGATGGATTGCGGGGTCAGGCCGATATGGGCCATGACCGGGATGCCGCGTTTCACCAGAAAGCGGATGGTTTCGGCCATCTCGACCCCGCCTTCCAGCTTGACCGCACCGGCGCCGGTTTCGGCCATCAGCCGGGCAGCGTTGCGGAACGCCTGTGCCGGGCCCTCTTCGTATGACGCAAACGGCATATCGACGACCATCATCGCCTGATCCAGCCCGCGCGCAACGGCCTGCCCGTGCAGGATCATCATCTCCATCGTCACGCCGAGGGTCGAGGTCAGCCCGTGCAGCACCATGCCAACACTGTCGCCGACCAGAACAAAGTCGCAATGGGCATCCATCAGCTGTGCCATCGGCGTGGTGTAGGCGGTCAGGCTGACCAGTGGCTCCCGCCCTTTGCGGGCGCGGATATCCTCGGCGTTCGGGGCTTTCTTGCGGGCGGTGGCGCTCATCGTCAGTCCTGGTGGCGGATTATGTTGCAGTGCGGCATAGCAGACAGACCCCCCTCATATAAAGCCCGGTTGCGCCAACATACCCTTGATTGACCCGAGGTTTGCGGAAACAGTGAGGCCAGAGACGCCGGGCCGCAGGGCTCAGGCGACCGGTTCATTACGTGGGGAGACGATAATGGGACAGTCATTGAAACGTGGATTTGTGTCGGCTTTGGCGCTGAGTTCCGCGCTGATCGCAGGACAGGCCTGGGCCAAGGATGACATCATCGTGGCCATGCAGCTTGAACCGCCGCATCTGGACCCGACGAGTGCTGCGGCACAGGCCATCGACTCGGTCGTCTATTCCAACGTGTTCGAGGGGCTGACCCGTTTCATGGGCGACGGCTCCATCGTGCCGGGGCTGGCGGAAAGCTGGGAAATCTCGGATGACGGTACGGTTTATACCTTCAAACTGAACGATGGTGTGACCTTTCATGACGGTTCGGCCATGGATGCCGAGGACGTCAAGTTCAGCCTCGATCGGGCTCGGGCCGAAGACAGTGCCAACGCGCAAAAGGCTCTGTTTGCCGGCATTACCGATGTGAGCGTGGTCGACCCGCTGACCGTACAGGTCACGCTGGGTGAGCCCAACGGCAATTTTCTGTTCAACATGGCTTGGGGCGATGCGGTGATCGTGGCGCCCGAGAGCATTGACAGCATCAAGACCAATCCGGTCGGCACTGGCGCCTATACGTTCGCGGAATGGGTGCAGGGCGACAAGATCGTGCTTGAGCGCAACCCGGACTACTGGGGCGAGCAGCCTGCGCTGGCCAAGGCGACCTTTAAGTTCATCTCGGACCCGACCGCCGCCTTTGCTGCCATGATGGCCGAGGATGTGGACGTATTCGATAACTTCCCAGCGCCCGAGAACCTGCCGCAGTTCGAGGCCGATCCGCGCTTTCAGGTGCTGGTCGGCTCGACCGAGGGTGAGACGATCCTGTCCACCAACAACAAGCAGGCCCCGTTTGATGACCTCCGCGTGCGTCAGGCCGTGGCCCATGCCATCGACCGTCAGGCCATCGTTGATGGTGCGATGTTCGGTTATGGCACCCCCATCGGCACCCATTTCGCGCCGCATCACCCGGCCTATGTCGATCTGACCAGCAAGTCGGGCCATGACCCCGAACAGGCCAAGGCGCTGCTGGCCGAGGCGGGGTATGCCGACGGGTTCGAGACCACGCTGCACCTGCCGCCGCCTTCTTACGCCCGGCGTGGAGGTGAGATCATCGCCGCCCAACTGGCCGAGGTCGGCATCAAGGCCGAGATCATCAACGTCGAATGGGCACAGTGGCTGGAAAGCGTGTTCAAGGGCAAGGATTTCGGTCTGACCATCGTCAGCCATACCGAACCGATGGATATCGGCATCTATGCCCGGCCCGACTATTACTTCCAGTATGACAACCCCAAGTTTCAGGCCCTGATGGAGACCCTGAACACAACCACCGATCCCGATGAGCGCACCAAGCTGCTGGGGCAGGCGCAGACCATGATCGCGCAGGATTATGTCAACGGCTACCTGTTTCAACTGGCCAAGACCGGGGTTGCCAAGGCGGGTGTGCAGGGCCTGTGGGTCAACGCGCCCACTGCCGCGTTCGAACTGTCCGAGGTCAGCTGGGTGGAATGACCCGGCCATTGCCGGGGTCCCAGATCGGGCCCCGGTCCTGAATTTCACTCAGAGAAGTGTCAACCAATATGCGCCGATCTGGACTGACTACCCGGTTCCTGCCTTTTCTCCTGATGGTGTTCTTGCTGTGGCCCGCGATGTCTGCGGCGCAGAACCTGTTTCATTCGGGATCGAGCCCGGCGCCCAGCTCGCGGGACGAGCCGCTTGAGGTGGCCATCGGCATCCACATTGACCAGATCGTGGAGGTCAATCAGAAATCTGAAAACTACCGCGCCGTGGCCACGATCCGGGCCGAATGGCGCGATCCGGCGCTGGCCTTCGACGAGGCAGAGTTCGGCAGCGACGTGCGCATTTTCAAGCCTGAGGCCTTTACCGAGCACGCCCTGTCCCTGCCCACCATCGCGCCCGCCTTCGTGATACAGAACCAGCAGTCGAACCGCTGGATTCATCAATCAGTTGTTGCCGTCTGGTCCGATGGGCGGGTGCGGTATCTTGAGAAGTCTTCCCTCACCTTGCAGGCACCGCATTTCAACTTTCGTAAGTACCCGTTCGACAAGCAGCGGTTCTATTTCGAGATCGTCTCGGTCTACCCGTCCGACATGGTGACCTACACTGTGCTCGAGGACGACTCCGGCCTCGGCAGCCTGCTGGGGGAGGAGGAATGGATTCTCGAGAAGCCCCGGATGCAGCTTTCGAAAGCCACCGGCCTGTCGGGGATGGAAAGCGACATGGTGGCGCTGGCCTTCGAGGGGCGGCGGCATGTGATGTATTACGTCATCCGTATCTTCCTGCCGATGGTGGTGCTGATCGTGGTTAGCTGGACGCTGTTCTTTCTGGACGAATACCGTAAACGGATCGAGATCGCAGGCGCGAACCTGCTGGTCTTTGTCGCCTTCAACTGGGCGGTGTCGGACGATCTGCCCAAGCTGGGGTATCTGACCTTTCTGGATTTCATCCTGCAATGGATGTTCGTGGTCACCGGCGCCATCATCGCCTTCAACGTGATCTTGCGACGAATGAAGGTGGCGGGGCGCGAGGCACTGGCGGTCAAGCTCGACAATTACGCGGTCAAATGGATCTATCCACTAGCCTATGTGGCCATCGTAGGCTTTGCGGTCGGCAATTATCTGGTCATCCACTAGGCACTGGACCGCCCTGACCCGCGCGCCTAACGTGACTCTGATGCTAAGATACGCGCTGAAACGACTGCTTTCCCTGATCCTCAGCCTGGCCGTCGCCTCATTGGTCATTTTCGCGGTGATCGAGGTGGCGCCGGGTGATCCGGCCTCGTTCATGTTGGGGGTCAATGCACAGCCCGACACGTTGGCGGCGCTCAGGGCCGAGTTGGGACTGGATGTGTCCAAGCCTCAGCGCTATCTGGCCTGGGTCGGTGGCATGCTGACAGGCGATTTCGGCACGTCTTACACCTATCGAACGCCAGTCTCGGACATGATCGCCGACCGCCTATGGGTGTCGCTGCCGCTGTCGCTATATGCGCTGACGCTGTCCACCGCGATTGCCTTTCCGGCAGGCATCTACGCCGCCGCGCGGCGCGGCAAACCGGGGGATGTCGCGGTGATGGGGGCAACCCAGCTGGGTGTCGCGGTTCCGAATTTCTGGTTTGCGATGATGCTGGTGCTGATCTTCGCCATCAACCTGCGCTGGTTCAACGCGGGTGGCTTTGCGGGGTGGGAGGGCGGCCTGTGGACCGGTCTGCATTCCCTGACTCTGCCCGCCATTGCGCTGGCATTGCCGCAGGCTGCAATCCTTGCCCGCGTGATGCGCTCGGCACTGTTGGACATTCTGGGCGAGGATTTCATGCGTACCGCCCGCGCCAAGGGCTTGTCCCGCCGTCAGGCGCTGTGGCGGCACGGGGTGCGTAATGCGCTGATCCCGGTGTTGACAATCATCGGGCTGCAATTCTCGTTCCTGCTGGCCGGTTCGATCATCATTGAGCAGGTGTTCTATCTGCCCGGCCTCGGGCGGCTGGTGTTTCAGGCGATCTCGTCCCGCGACCTGATCGTGGTGGAGTCGGTGGTCATGCTGCTGGTCTTTGCCGTCATCACCGTGAACTTTCTGGTCGATCTCGCCTATGCCGCCGTCGATCCGCGGCTGAGGAGCCGGACATGAGTCGCAACCTGATCCTCGGCGCGTGCCTGTCGTCTCTGGTGGTGCTGGCGGCGCTGATTTCGTTCGCATGGACACCCTATGACCACGCCGCCCTGAACATCCCGGACAAGTTGCAGACCCCCGGCGTACAGCATTGGTTCGGCACCGATCATTTCGGACGCGACATGTTTTCGATGATCATGGTCGGCGCGCGTACGTCGATCGCGGTGGCGTTGGTGGCGGTGGGCATCGGCATGGCGCTGGGCGTGCCGCTGGGGCTGACGGCAGCAGCGCGCAAGGGCTCGTGGCTGGATGAACTGATCATGCGCGGCAACGATCTGGTCTTTGCCTTCCCCTCGCTGGTCATTGCCATCCTGATCACCGCCGTGTTCGGCGCCGGTGCGATAAACGCCATCATCGCCATCGGTATCTTCAATATCCCCGTCTTTGCTCGCATCACCCGGGGCGCCGCGCTGTCGCTGTGGGAGCGGGAGTTCATCCTTGCCGCCCGCGTCGCGGGTAAGGGCGCGGCGCGGATTTCGACCGAGCATATCCTGCCCAATGTCGCCAACCTGCTGATCGTGCAGGGCACTATCCAGTTCAGCTTAGGTATTCTGGCCGAGGCAGGGCTCAGCTATGTCGGGCTTGGCGCGCAACCACCGACGCCCAGCTGGGGCCGGATGCTGGCTGATGCGCAGACCATGGTCAGTTTCGCCCCGCATCTGGCCCTGATCCCCGGCTTTGCCATCATCCTGACCGTGCTGGGGCTGAACCTGATGGGCGACGGGCTGCGCGACTGGCTCGATCCCCGCATCCGTGTGGCCCGCGCATGAGCTTGCTGCAGATCCATAACCTGTCGCTGGCAATTCATGACACTGAGGTGCTGAAAGAGGTCAGCCTAACCATCGAGCCCGGTCAGATCGTGGCGGTCACGGGTGAGAGCGGTTCCGGCAAGTCGATGACGGCGCTGGCAGTGATGCAGCTTTTGCCGGGCGGGGCGCGGACCTCGGGCTCGATCACGCTGGATGGGCAAGAGGTGCTGGAGCTGGCTGAGCCCCAGATGTGCGCCCTGCGTGGCGCCTCGGTGGGCATGGTGTTTCAGGAGCCGATGACGGCGCTCAACCCGGTCCGGACCATCGGCGATCAGGTGATGGAGACCATCCTGATCCACAAGGCGATGCCGCGCGTCCAGGCGGAGGAGCGCGCGCGCGAGGTGCTGACCCGCGTCGGCCTGCCGCCCGACCGCTTCCCGCTGGGTCGCTATCCGCATGAGCTGTCCGGCGGCCAGCGCCAGCGCGTGGTGATCGCGATGGCCATCGCGTTGCGCCCCAAGCTGTTGATCGCGGACGAACCCACAACCGCGCTGGACGTGACCACGCAGGCGCAGATTCTCGACCTGCTCAAGGGTCTGGTGACCGAATACGGCGTGGGCTTGTTGATGATCACCCACGATCTGGCCGTAGTGGCGGACTTGGCCGATCGCATCGTCGTCATGCGGTACGGAGAGGTGGTCGAAACCGGCCCCACCAGGCGCCTGCTGACGGACATGAAGCACCCCTACACAAAGATGTTGTTTGAGGCCTCGGACCATCAAGTGAACCTGCCGCCCACCCCGGATCCCGCACCCCTGTTGACGGTGGACAAGGTGGTGCGCGACTACCGCCTGGCGCGCACGCGCCTGTTTGCCAAACCGGGCCATGCCCGGGCGGTGGATCATGTGAGTTTCACTCTGAACCGGGGTGAGCGCCTTGGCCTAGTGGGCGAGTCCGGATGTGGAAAATCGACCCTAACGCGGGCGATTCTGGGGCTGGAAGAGGCACAGAGCGGCCAGATCCTGCTCGACGGGCAGCCGGTCTTTACCGGCCACAGGCCCAACCCGGATGTGCGCCGCAAGATGCAGGTGGTGTTTCAGGACCCCTTTGGCAGCTTCAATCCGCGCCACCGGGTTGATCGGCTTATCACCGAGCCCTTCCACCTGCTCGACACCCCACCCAAGGGCGCCGAGCGGCGGGACCGGGTGGCCGAGATGCTGACAGCCGTGGGTCTCTCACCGGACGACGCGCGGAAATACATTCACGAGTTCTCGGGCGGACAGCGGCAGCGGATCGCCATTGCGCGCGCTCTGATCATACGGCCCGAACTGATCCTGTTTGACGAGGCGGTCTCGGCGCTCGATGTTTCGGTCCGCGCCCAGATCCTCGATCTGCTTGCTGAGCTTTGCGAGGCCTACGATCTGACCTATCTGTTCATCAGCCATGATCTGAGCGTGGTACGCACCATCACCGACCGGGTGCTGGTGATGCAGGCGGGGCGGATTGTCGAGCAGGGGGTGACGGGCCAGGTCTTCGATTCGCCGCAGCATGCCTACACCAAGGCGCTGATCACCGCCGCTCCGCGCTTGCCCGATCTGGGAAGGGGCGTGGCATGACACTGCGGCTGACCCCGATCCACCCTGCCGAGCGCGCGAGATTGCTCACTGATATAAGAGCCTATTTTTCGGAAATTGCGCCAGATGCGGGTATCCCCTCGCACGAGGTGGTGGACCGGTATTGGCATGAGGCGGGGCGCCACGCCTTTTGGATTGAACAGAACAGCACCGGCGTTGGATTTGCCCTGATGGTCATCCATCCCGACGGTCAACGCGAAGTGACCGAGTTTACCATCTTCCCACCGCATCGGCGCCAGGGGCTGGGTTCCGCCGCGGCCCACATGCTGTTCCGCCGCTTCCCCGGCTCGTGGACATTCGGCGTCTCGGCTGGGTCTCCGCAGGCGGCGCCATTCTGGCAAGCTTGCCTCGGCGCCTGTCCACAGGTACGGGACATCCGTCGTTTGAGCGCTAAAACCCCTTATCAAAGTCATAGTTTCGATTTTGTTGTTATCGAGGAGCCGTCCATGACTGACCCCATCTGGTTTGACCCGAGCCTGTGCCTGATCGGTGGTGACTGGCGCGCGGCGTCCTCAGGCCAGACCCTGCCGCTGATCAACCCCTCGGATGGGACTGAAATCTGCCGGATCGCGCGTGGTGACGCGGTGGATATCGACGCCGGGGTTGGGGCGGCGCAGGCGGCGCTGGATGGTGACTGGGGCCGGATGACGGCGCTGGAGCGGGGGCGCATCCTGACTCGGCTGGGGCAGTTGGTCCTTGAACGGGCGGACGATCTGGCGGCACTGGAGGCGGCGGATGTGGGCAAGCCACTGACCCAAGCCCGCGCCGACGCTGCGGCGCTGGCGCGGTATTGCGAGTTCTACGGCGGTGCGGCAGACAAGGTGCATGGGCAGACCATTCCGTACCTCGACGGCTACACCGTCTATACCCTGCGCGAGCCGCATGGGGTGACGGGCCATATCGTGCCGTGGAATTACCCGATGCAGATCATCGGGCGTTCGGTGGGCGCAGCGCTGGCCATGGGCAATTCTTGCGTCCTGAAACCCGCCGAAGAGGCCTGTCTGACCGCGCTGGCCTTTTCCCATCTGGCTCTTGAGGCCGGGCTGCCCGCAGGGGCGCTGAACGTGGTAACCGGGATCGGGGCCGAGGCCGGGGCGGCGCTGGCGGGTCATCCGGGCGTGCAGCACGTGTCGTTCACTGGTTCGGTCGCCACCGGTGCCCTGGTACAGCAGGCGGCGGGGCGCAACGTGGTGCCGGTGACGCTGGAGCTGGGCGGTAAGTCTCCGCAATTGGTATTCGATGATGCCGATCTGGACGCCGCGCTGCCGTTTCTCGTCAATGCCGGCATCCAGAATGCGGGGCAGACCTGTTCCGCCTCTTCCCGGATTCTGGTGCAAAACAGTATCTATGAAAGGGTCAAAAGCCGGATGGCCGAGGCCTACGACCAGCTGACCGTTGGTCCCGCCACCGAGGATCTGCGCCTCGGCCCGCTGATCTCCGCCCGGCAGAAAGAGATCGTCACCGGCTTTCTCGCCAAAGGCGCGGACCTGACCATTGCTGCACGGGGCCGGATCGTGGACCGCGCGCCCGAGGCAGGGGCCTATGTCGCGCCGACGCTCTTTACTGACGTACCACCCGAACACCCTCTGGCGCGAGATGAGATCTTTGGCCCGGTGCAGGTGCTGATCCCCTTCGAGACCGAGGATGAGGCCGTCGCCATCGCCAACGGCACCGACTATGGGCTGGTCGCCAGCATCTGGACCCGCGATGGCGGGCGACAGATGCGGTTGGCGAAACGGCTGCGCTCGGGGCAGGTCTTTGTCAACAACTACGGTGCAGGCGGTGGGGTCGAGCTGCCGTTTGGCGGTGTCGGCAAGTCGGGACACGGGCGCGAGAAGGGGTTCGAGGCACTGTATGGATTTTCTCAGCTCAAGACCGTGGCGGTGCATCATGGCTAGGCTGGGTGTTTTTCTGTTGCTGGTGGCGACGTCAGTAGGAGTCGCAGCCCTGTTCGGCGCGGTACACAATCAGGTGAGCTACACGGTCGGGCCGGATTATTTCCACCAATTCAAGTTCCTCCAGTTCGGCATCCCCGCGGAAACGCCGCCGCGTCTGGGCGCGGCTCAGATCGGGTTCCGGGCCAGTTGGTGGATGGGCCTGTTTGTCGGCTTGCCGCCGTTTTTACTCGGTCTGCTGCTGCTATCGTCGGCACGGCAACTCTGGCGGGTCGGCGTTCAGGTCATTATAGCGGTCATTCTTATCACCGCACTGGCCGCGGCCGTGGCGCTGGTCTTCGGTCAGGTTGCGGTGGACGAAGACGTGGCCGCAGTGATTACCTTGCCGGACCACATCTCGGACCCGGTCGGCTTCCTGCGCGCAGGGATCATGCACGACGCAAGCTATCTTGGCGGTTTCATCGGCATCTTTGTCGGCGTGTGGATCGTGTTCCGGGCGAGTCGCAGTACGTGACTGGACAGAGGGACAATGTGGCGCTGGCCATCGCCCTGTCACTTCTGGCGCTGGTGCTGTTCGATGTGATGGGCCTGATCATCAAGTATCTCTCGCCCAGCTACACGGCGGCTGAGCTGTCGGCCTATCGTAACTTTTTCGGCATCTTTCCCAGCCTGATCGCGCTCTGGTCCTCGAAATCCTGGCATCAAGGCGGCCGGCCGCTGAAGATGCGGCAATGGAAGCTGGGGCTGATACGCGGGCTGTACGTCACCTTTGCGCAGTTCCTGTTCTACTACGCGCTGGGCAAGCTGGCCTTTGCGACCGCGACCACCATCACCTTTGCCAACGCGATCTTCATGACTGCGCTGGCGGTGCCGCTGCTGGGTGAAAAGGTGGGTCTGACCCGCTGGTCGGCTGTGCTGCTTGGGTTTGGCGGCGTGCTGATGGTGATGAAGCCGGGCAGCGACAGCTTCTCGCTTGATGCGATGGCACCGCTTGGGGCGGCGTTCCTTTATGCGCTGGCCGGGGTGTCGGCGCGGCAGATGGATGCCGAGGTGCCGAGCCCGCTGATCAACCTCTATTCCGTGGTTGCTGCCCTGGCTGGGTCTCTGGCACTGGCCCTTGCGATGGGTGGATTTTCTCCGGTCCCGCACGTCCGGGATATCTTCTGGATCGTGGCCATGGGCGCGGTGGGTGGAACGGCGGTGCTGTGCCTTGTGGTGTCGTACCGGATGACCGAGCAGAGCAATCTGGCGCCGTTCAGCTATTTCGGCATCCCCATCGCCTTTGCCGCCGGGTGGCTGGTGTTCGACGAAACGCCGTGGGCCGATCTGTTTCCCGGCGCTCTGCTGATCATCGCGGGCGGGCTGATGGTGATCTGGCGCGAGCGGCATTTGAAACGGGCGCCTGTAGTACCCCGGGCCTAGACCACGACCTGGATTGCCTCTTGCTGACCGACGCCAAACACGCGCTTGTAGCGTTCGATCTGGTCCATGGGGCCCATCGCCTTTTCCGGGTTGTCCGAAAGTTTTACCGTCGAGCGCCCGTTGGCTGACACCGCCTTGCACACAAGTGAGAACGGTGCCAACCCGTCGCCCGGCACCAACCGGCGGAAATCGTTGGTCAAAAGCGTGCCCCACCCGAACGAGATATTGGCCTGCCCGGCAAACTGCGCATGCAGCTCGCGGATCTTGTCCACATCCAGCCCGTCCGAGAAGATGATCCGCTTTTGCTTTGGGTCCTCGCCACGCGAGTTCCACCAGTCGATAGCGATCTCGGCCCCTTTGGCCGGGTCGCCGCTGTCGATGCGGATGCCGGTCCAGCCGGCCAGCCAGTCCGGCGCGCGATCCAGAAACCCTTTGGTTCCATAAGTGTCGGGCAGGATGATCCGCAGGTTGCCATCATGCTCCTCATGCCAGTCGCTCAGCACGTCATAGGGCGCCTGCGCCAGTGCCGTGTCATCCCCGGCCAATGCTGAATACACCATCGGCAGCTCATGCGCGTTGGTCCCGATCGCCTCAACCTCGCGACGCATCGCGATCAGGCAGTTCGAGGTGCCGGTGAAGGCCGTGCCCAGCCCCTCGATCATCGCCTGAACACACCAATCCTGCCACAGGAAGGAATGCCGCCGCCGGGTACCAAAATCGGCGATGCTCAGCTCGTTGATCCCGCGCAGCGCCTCGATCTTTTCCCAAACCCGGGTCATGGCGCGGGCATAGAGTACCTGAAGTTCGAACCGGCGCATGCCGTTCAGCACCGCGCGCGAGCGCAGTTCCATCAGCACCGCCAGTGCCGGGATTTCCCACAGCATGACCTCATGCCACTTGCCTTCGAAGGTCAGCTCATACTGATCGCCATTGCGCTCCAGATGATAAGGCGGAAGGCGCATGTTCTCGAACCATTCCATGAAGTCAGGCCGGAACATCTGGCGCTTGCCATAAAACGTGTTGCCGCGCAGCCAGGTGCTTTCACCCCGGCTGAGGCAAAGTGACCGGATATGGTCAAGCTGCTCGCGCAATTCGCCTTCGTCGATCAGTTTTGCCAGTGGAATCCGGGTCGAACGGTTGATCAGCGAAAAGGTCACATTGGTGTCGGGCTTGTTGCGAAAGACCGACTGGCACATCAGCAGTTTGTAGAAATCCGTGTCGATCAGCGATCGGACAATCGGATCGATCTTCCACTTGTGATTGTAGACGCGCGTCGCGATATCAACCATGACAAGCTCCTGTTCTCAAATCACTTAGAACAAGGGCCATCCCGAATGGCAAGAGCCTGAACATACACCACATTGCCCCGCTCAGGTCACAATATCGGCGTAAAATCTGGTCAGGGTTTCACCGGTCAAAAACAAGAACGACACCAAGGCCGGACTTTCTGATGGGTCTCAAATACGATTTCGACATTTGCCCAGAGGTGTCGGAGGAAATCGTTGAGAATGACGTGCGCGCGGACCTGCAGGGGCAGGCCGCCGGGTCATTTGCGTCGTCGCCCCGCCCCGTCGCGATGTTCCGGGATGTCAGGACCTCCGATGCCTTGCGCCGGGCGTCGCCCAGGGTGCGGCAACTGTTTCTGGACTCGGGTTTCCGGCTGGATGTCTATGACAGCGGAGCCCCCGAAGGGTTCTATCCGGCCGAAGATGAGGCAGTTCGCCACTTGATTCTGTCGAATTTTGTCGAGAACATGAAGAATACGCCGCTGAGGGGGGAATATTGCGGTGACTTTGATTTCTCGGAGTTCATGGAACACATTCTGGCAGCCAAGCCGATACTGGAAGAGCGCGATATGACCAAAAAGACGACACCGGAGCCAGAGCAGGAAGTCCAGCGTCCGGAGCGCAAGTCGGTATTAGGTCGCGTAATCTTTGCCGTCTCGATAGCGGTGCTGGCGTTGCTGGCGCTCAAGTGGCTTTCCGCCACGATACCGAACTAGGGCGTTTCCAGTTTGACTTGACGCACGGCATCGGTTCTCCGCGTTCGAGCCAAAGGCGAGAGGCAGCGGAAACCGATCCAATACGAACTGGAAGCGCTTTCGCCTGTTAGACCGGGCTGTCAGTCCAGTTTCACGCCGGACGCGCGCATCGCTGTTTCGGCGGCGGCAAGCGAGCCATCGAGGTCAATGGCACGGCAGGCGTCCATTCGGACAGAAACATCAAATCCCAGCTTGGCCGCATCCACCGCTGAGTAGTACACGCAGAAATCCGTCGCCAATCCGGCGAGCGTGAGCGTATCGATCCCGCGTGTGCGCAAATACCCTTCAAGCCCCGTCGGCGTGGTGTGGTCGTTTTCGAAAAAGGCCGAATAGCTGTCGATTGCGGTGCGAAATCCCTTGCGCAGGATCAGATCGGCATCGGTTCGCAGGTCGGCGTGAAACGTGGCACCCTCTGTGCCTTGCACGCAGTGGTCCGGCCACAGAACTTGCGGGCCGTAGGGCATCTCGGTCAATTCGAACGGCGCCTTGCCCGCATGGCTGCTTGCGAATGAGGAATGCCCAGCCGTGTGCCAGTCCTGCGTCAGGATCACACTGTCGAACTCGGCCATCATCGCGTTGATCAGCGGCACGACCTCGTCCCCTCCTGGAACGGCCAGCGCGCCGCCGGGGCAGAAATCATTCTGAACATCGATCACAAGCAGGGCGTGGGTCATGGTGGCCTCCGTTACACTGCCTTATCGGTAGGCAGGCGCGCAGCCCGCGTCAATCCGGTCTCTTGCGACTCTGTCCGCCCGGGACTAAATCGCGCGCATGTACACGATTGCCGCTCTCTATCACTTCGCCCGGTTCGATAATCCGGCCGCGCTGAAACCCGCTCTGCTTGAGCTCTGCAAGGCTCAGGACGTCAAAGGCACCCTGCTTTTGGCGAAAGAGGGGATCAACGGGACCATTGCCGGGCCCCGCGCCGGCATCGACGCGGTTCTGGCCCATGTGCGCGGCCTGCCCGGCTGCGCTGATCTGGAGTGGAAGGAGGCCATTGCCGACCATCCGCCCTTTGGCAAGATGAAGGTGCGGCTGAAGAAAGAGATCGTCACCATGGGCCAGCCGGATATCGACCCGCTTGCCCGAGTTGGCCACTATGTCGAGCCCGAGGACTGGAACGATCTGATCCGCTCCGAGGATGTGGTGGTGATCGATACCCGGAACGACTACGAGGTGGCGATTGGCACCTTTGAGGGCGCAATAGACCCTAAAACGGAGAGTTTCCGGGAGTTTCCTGCGTGGTGGGACGAGAACAAGGAACGGTTTCACAACAAACGCGTGGCCATGTTCTGCACCGGCGGCATCCGCTGCGAAAAGTCGACCAACTTCCTGCTGGGGGAAGGGGTTGAGGATGTGTACCACCTTAAAGGCGGCATACTGCGTTACCTGGAAGAGATGCCCGCGGATGACAGCACCTGGCAGGGTGAGTGCTTTGTCTTCGACAACCGGGTGTCAGTCGGTCATGGATTGGTCGAGGGGCCGCATGAGCTGTGTCACGGCTGCCGCCGCCCGATCCTGCCCGAGGATCGCGAGCGTCCCGAATACGAGCACGGCGTATCGTGCCATCAGTGTGCGGGTGAGACCTCGGAAGCGGACAAGATGCGGTTCCGCGAGCGGCAGAAGCAGATCGCTTTGGCCCGCGCGCGCGGTCAGGAGCATCTGGGCGCTCAGTAAGCGGGGCGCGATCAGCGGTTCCGGTCAATCCATTCGGACATCATTGCCTTGTCGCGGAAACACTCCTGCGGCACCGGGCGGCGTTTGGCTCGCGCGATCCGTTCGGCAAAAGCGACCTGTTTGCCAGTGGGATAATTGGCGAACGGAGAGGGATCGGCTGGCTTATGCGCCGAAATCCAGGCCGACAGCGATCGCCGGTCTCGCTGTGCCTCAACCGGAATCTCCAGCGCGGACTTCTCGGCGATAGCGCGGGCATAGCGCATCTGCTTCTCGGTCACAGGCAACAGATGATAGTCGTTGCTGGGTCCGTTCACCGACGATCTTTGCTGTGGATGGGGCATATCTAACCTCCGCTCACGTGTGAACAAATATAGAACATTTGTTTGAGGTTTTCAAGAATCGCGCCGCGACGGTCTCTTGAGATTTCGGGTGCAGGGTTTTAATTGACCCGTCAGTCAACAAACGATAGGGGCGGGTTTGACAGGTTTCCTTCGCACCCCTCGGCGACCGGGGCCGTGCTCAACGAAAAGGACGCAACATGGAATTTCAGCCCAAGGCCAGCCATTTCATCAATGGCGAATATGTCGAGGATACCTCTGGCAAGCCCATTGACGTGGTCTATCCGGCCACTGGCGAAGTGATCGCCCGCCTGCATTCGGCCACCCCCGCGATCGTGAATCAGGCTCTAAACGCCGCAAAAACAGCCCAATCCGCCTGGGCCGCGCTGTCCGGAACCGAGCGCGGCCGCATCCTGCGCCGCGCCGCTGATATCATGCGCGAGCGTAACCGCGAGTTGTCGATCATCGAGACCTACGATACCGGCAAACCGCTGCAGGAAACGCTGGTGGCGGATGCCACTTCGGGCGCAGATGCGCTGGAGTATTTCGGTGGTCTGGCCGCCTCGCTGACCGGCGAACACATACCGCTCGGCGGCGGCGATTTCGTCTATACCGTTCGCGAGGCGCTGGGCGTCTGCGTTGGCATCGGGGCATGGAACTACCCGACCCAGATCGCCTGCTGGAAAGGCGCCCCGGCGTTGGCCTGCGGCAACACGATGGTGTTCAAGCCGTCGGAAACAACGCCCCTGTCCGCTCTGCAAGTGGCCGAAATCCTGGTCGAGGCGGGTGCCCCCAAAGGTGTCTACAACGTGGTGCAGGGCTATGGCGATGTGGGCGCTTCGCTAGTGACCGATCCGCGCGTGGCCAAGGTGTCGTTGACCGGCTCGGTGCCCACCGGGCGCAAGGTCTATGCCGCTGCGGCCGACGGCATGAAGCACGTGACGATGGAGTTGGGCGGCAAATCCCCGATGATCGTGTTCGACGACGCGGATATCGAAAACGCCGTGTCCGGCGCAATTCTGGGCAATTTCTATTCCTCGGGTCAGGTCTGCTCCAACGGCACCCGCGTGTTTGTGCAGAAAGGGATCAAGGAGGCCTTCCTGAACCGCCTGTCCGAACGCCTCGCCACCGCCAAGATCGGCGACCCGCTGGATGAGGACACCAATTTCGGCCCGATGGTCAGCGAAAACCAGATGAACATCGTTCTGAGATACATAGAAAACGGCAAGGAAGAAGGCGCTCGGCTGATCCATGGCGGCGAGCGGATCGACGGCGACGGGTTCTACCTGCAGCCCACCGTCTTTGCCGATGTAACCGACGGCATGACCATCGCCCGTGAAGAGATCTTTGGCCCGGTCATGTCGGTGCTCGATTTCGACACCGAAGACGAGGTCATGGCCCGCGCCAACGACACCGAATTCGGCCTTGCCGCCGGTGTCTTCACCAACGACCTGACCCGCGCGCACCGCATCGTCGCGGGGTTCGAGGCCGGCACCTGCTACATCAACTCCTACAACCTTGCCCCGGTCGAGGCGCCGTTTGGCGGGTCGAAGATGTCGGGCGTGGGCCGCGAGAACTCCAAACTGGCGATCAATCATTTCAGCGAGATGAAGACCGTCTATGTCTCGATGAACGATGTCGAGGCGCCATTCTGACGGCGCTCAAGGCCACGCAATACCGGCGATCCCTGCTCTGTTCCCGACATTTCGCGTCGGGAACAGAGCATACGCTGACCATGACCTGTGGCTGACTCCAGTGAAACGGCGATGATCCGACATCGCTTGCCAATCAGGAGTGAAGCCCCATGAAAACCCACGCGCAGGCCGTCGTGATCGGAGGTGGCCTTGTCGGTTGTTCGATCCTCTACCACCTGGCCAAGCTCGGCTGGACCGATGTGGTCCTGCTGGAACGGGATGAGCTGACCAGCGGCTCGACCTGGCATGCGGCGGCGAACATTCACGGGCTGCATGACAACAACAACGTCACCCGCATCCAGCACTACACGATGAACCTGTATAAGGAGCTGGAGAAGGAGACCGGCCAGGGCTGCGGCGTATTCCAGCCCGGCTCGCTCTATCTGGCACAGACCGAGGATCGTGAGCATCAGCTGCGCCTGCAAGAGGCCAAGGCGCGGTTCTATGGGTTGAACTTCCATGAGATCAGCCGCGAGCAAGCGCTGGAATTGCACCCGCTGGCGCAGTTCGACGATATCCGCTGCATCATGTACGAACCCGATGGTGGCAATGTGGATCCCTCGGGTGTGACCATGGCCTATGCCGCCGGAGCGCGGGCCATGGGAGCCACGATTGAGCGTTTTTGCCCCGTAATAGGGACTGAACAGCAACCCGACGGGTCGTGGATCGTGCGTACAGAAAAGGGTGACATCCACACGCATTGGGTAGTGAATGCCGGGGGGCTGTGG
Source organism: Ruegeria sp. HKCCD8929 (assembly GCF_013031405.1). Classification (GTDB taxonomy): domain Bacteria; phylum Pseudomonadota; class Alphaproteobacteria; order Rhodobacterales; family Rhodobacteraceae; genus Ruegeria. Next base: position 358,244 of record NZ_WPZY01000004.1, read on the forward strand.
GGTCGCGAGGTTGCGGCGCTGGCCGGGATCGAATTGCCGCTGCAACCGACCGAGCACCAGTATTTCGTCACCGAAGCCATCCCCGAAGTTGCCAATTTGGGCCGCCGCCTCCCATCCATCGCCGACCGGGATGGCGAGTATTATTTCCGGCAGGAGGGCAACGGGTTGCTGATCGGCGCCTATGAGAAGGACATGCGGTTCTGGGCCGAAGAGGGCACGCCGCTGGACTTTGCCCACGACCTGTTCCCCGATGACCTCGACCGGATCGTGGAGAACGTGATCCGCGCCACGGAACGTGTGCCCGTCGCCGCGACGGCTGGCGTCAAGCGGGTGATCAACGGCCCGATGATCTGGTCGCCGGACAGCAACGCGATCTGGGGGCCGGTGCCGGAACTGAAGAACTATTTCTGCTGCACCGGCATCATCCCGGGCTTTTCGCAATCGGGCGGTCTGGGCTTGCTGGCGGCGCAATGGATGATAGAGGGTGAGCCGCAATACGACATGTTCGCCTGGGATCTGGCCCGCTTCGGCGACTGGGCCGACAAGAAATTCACCAAGGCGCGGGTGGAAGACGCCTACACCCACCGCTTTGCTATCCATTTCCCGAACGAAGAACGCAGCGCGGGCCGTCCTGCACGGGTGCGCCCGGCTCATGAGATGCAGAAAGAGATGGGCTGCGTCTTTGGTCTCAATTGCGGCTGGGAACACCCGCTGTGGTTTGCGGATCAGCCCGGCGCGGTCGAGACCAACGGTTTCACACGCCAGAACTGGTGGAAGCCGGTCGGACGCGAGGTAAAGATGCTGCGCGAGCATGTGGGCGTCATCGACATCTCGAACTTTGCCAATTATGTCATCAAGGGGCCGGGCGCCCATGACTGGCTTGATGCCCTCGTCGCCAACCGGGTGCCGACCGAGGTGGGGCGGTCTTGCCTGACGCCGCTGATCTCGGTGCGCGGCGGCGTGGCTGGCGATTTCACCATCACCAAGGTGGCTGACGATGAATACATGATGGTCGGTTCGGGTATGGCCGAACGCTATCATCAGCGGTTCTTCAACATGGTCGAGCTGCCCAAAGGCGCGACCTTCGAGGTTGCCACCAACCGCATCGCGGGCTTCAATGTGGCCGGTCCGAAATCGCGCGACATGCTGCAACGGATGACCAACGCGGACCTGTCAAACGAAGCGTTCCGCTTCATGCGTTCCCGGACAATCGAGGTGGCAGGCGTCATCTGCCTGGCCATCCGCGTCAGCTTCACCGGTGATCTGGGGTGGGAACTGCATTGCGCCGAGGCGGACCAAATCAGGCTCTATTCCGCGCTTCTTGAGGCTGCGAAGGCGTTCGATGGTGGTCCGGTCGGTGGCCGCGCCCTGGGCTCTCTCAGGATCGAAAAGGGCTATGGCTCCTGGGGTCGCGAATACTCTCAGGAATACTGGCCGCAAGAGGTTGGGCTGGCAGGGCTCATCAAGCTCGACAAGGAGTTCCTGCACAAGGAGGCCTATCTGAGGGTCAAGGACAACGCCCCGCGCGAGATACTGTCGATCTTTGAGGTCGAGGCGACCAGCGATGCCGATGCCACCGGCGGGGAGCCGATCTTCACACCGGATGGTACACCAGTGGGCCGGGTGACTTCGGGCGCTTATGGCTATTCGGTCAGCAAATCTCTGGCGATTGGTTATGCCGATCCGAAGGTGGCCGGACCGGGTGACACGGTCGAGATTTTCATCCTCGGCAAGCCGCACAAGGCGACGCTGCTGGCTAAACCGCCCTTCGATCCGGCCGGTTATCGGCTGCGCGACATCCAACCGGCGAAAGAAGTGGCCGCGTGACCGACGTCTTCGCCCGCGTCGCCGAGTTCGCGCTGAACCGCGCGCCCGAGGACATTCCCGCCAGCACCCGCGAGGCGGCGGCGTTGATGGCGCTGGACACGATGGGGATCGTGATCGCTTCGGGCCCAATGCAGGCGGGCGTGATCGCGCGCGACACGGCAGCGCTGCTTTATGGCAGTTCGGACCCAGCCTTCAGTGCTCGGATGATGTTTGACGGGCGAGAGGTCAGCATGGCGGGCGCGTCATATGCGGCGGCCACACAGACCGACAATCTGGATGGGCATGACGGCTATAACCCCACCAAGGGGCATATCGGAGTTGTCGTAGTCCCAGCTCTGGCCGCGCTAGCCGAGCACCACCCGGACCTGACCGGCCCCGAGGCGCTGGCGGCGATCACCGTGGGTTACGAAGTCGCCGGACGCGCCGGGCTGGCGCTGCATGCAACGGTCAGCGACTACCACACCTCGGGCGCCTGGAACGCACTAGGCGTGGTGGCGATGGCCGCCCGCCTGCGGGGACATTCGGCGGATCAGCTGCGTCACGGGCTGGGCATCGCCGAATATCACGGCCCCCGCAGCCAGATGATGCGTGAGATCGCCAACCCCACCATGCTGCATGACGGCTCGGGTTGGGGGGCGATGGTGGGCATCTCCTCGGCCATTCTCGCCGAACGCGGCTTTACCGGGGCGCCAGCGATCACCATCGAAGAGGACCGCGCCGCGCCGCATTGGGCGGATCTGGGGACGTTCTGGCAGACGGAACATCAATATGTGAAGCCCTATCCGATCTGCCGCTGGGCGCATGCCGCCATCGACGGCGTGCGGGCGGTCATGCGGGATCACGGCCTGACCCACGATCAGGTGCGGCTTATTCAGGTGAACAGCTTTCATCAAGCGGCGTGCCTCTATCCCGGGCTTCCAGGCACGACCTCGCAGGCGCAATACTCGCTGCCCTTTGCGGTGGCCGTTCAGGCGGTGTACGGGCGGATCGGGGTCGAACATATCTCGGGTGCGGGGCTGCAGGACCCGGTGGTCGCGGATGTCATGCAACGGATCAGTGTTGCCGAGACCGACCGACACAACGCCCGGTTCCCGCAGGGCCGCTGGGCGGATGTTCAGATCGCCACGACGGATGGGCGCGTTCTGGATTCGGGCGACACCCCGGCCCGGGGCGGCATCGAGGCGCCGCTGAGCCATGACGAGGTGGTGGCCAAGTTCATGGAATTCGCTTCACCTGGCGTGGGCGAGGTCCGCGCCGCCGCGATCCGGGATGCGATGCTGGGGTTGGCCGATCCGGGCAGTCGGTTCTCGGATCTGGCCGGGCTGCTTTACGACGTGCCAGGCGCTTGATGTGAGCCGTCGGATGCGAGGGGCCAGCCCCTCGCGCTCCCCGGGATATTTTCAAACAGAAGAAGTGTAAGGGTAGGTCGCGAGGCATTCGTGGCGCGCGCCTTTTGGGTGAAGGATTGACGCGTAAAGTGCGAATTGAGTGACGAGCATGTCGGGATAGCGGAATGTGGTGGTGCTTTCATCTAGTATTGGAGCCGTATTCGGTTGCAGGCGCGCAATCGTCACATGTGGGCGGAACCGGCGGCGGGGCAAGACGATCCCAGCGTGGCGAGCGGTGCGGCTGATCTGGTTTTGCAAGGCGGTCAGTTCGGGGGAGGCGGTGACGGCGGTATGGATTGAGGAGTCGAACTGACCGATGCCGGAGAGGCTGAGCGTGAAGGGATCGAAGCGGAGACGCAGCAGGTCTTCGTGCAGGGCTTCCAGGATTTCCTCGGGCTGGTCATCGAGAAAGGCCAAGGTGAGGTGCGGGTTCTCGCGCGGGACCGGGCGTCCGGTTTGCAGGCGCTGTTGTTGTCGGATCAGCGCCTGTGCTGCGTCTTCGGTCATCGGAATGGCGATGAAGCTACGCATGGGTTTTACAGGCGGTCGAACAGGTGTCCGGGTAGCCCATCGTGGTGCGGCAGGTCCAGCGCACGCATTAGGCAGAACATCATCGCCTGGTTGGAGGTGATCACCGGTTTGCCCAGCGTGGCTTCGATCCGGTCGATGGCTTCGACCGAGCGCATGTCGGTGCAACTGAGGACAATAGCCTGTGCCTGCGGGTGGTCGGCCCGGCAGGAGAGGTCGAAGACCTCGTCCGGGGTCAGCTCTCCCTGCCCGTAATTGCCAAGCTCGCGGCCGATATCTGCGCGGTTGGCGGTCTCGATCCCGTTTTCGGCCAGGAAGGCTATGGCCTGATCATTGATCTCGCCGACATAGGGCGAGGAAAAGCCGACCTTTGTGGCGCCAATGGCCTTGATTGCAGCGATCAGTGAACCAGCTGCAGTAAGCGAAAGCGCGCCGGAGCCCGTCTTGATCCGGGCGGCCAGATCGGCATCGAAGGAGGGGCCGTGGGTCAGCGTAGCCGACGTGCAACCATAGAGCACCGCCGAGGGCCTAACACCCGAGATCATGCGCAGGTCATGGGCGATATCGGACGCGCCCAGCCCCGCCATCTGATCGACACCGGGGATTTCATCCACGTGGTAGCCGCCGAGGCGCTGGAAGTGCAGGGTGGTGCCGGGCGGGCGCATCAATTCCAGATCCGGTTCCAGATTGGTGTTGGTGAAGGGGACCAGCACGCCGATCTTGGCGAGGGTTCTGGGGGCGGTCATGACAGCACTCCTTTCAGCACGTCGCGGGCCCGGGCCATGATATCAGGCGCGCAGATGGTGGCGCGTAGGCAATCGGGCAGGCCATATCCACCCATTCCGCGCATCAGCAGACCCGCCGCGCGCAGGGACGCGTCGGCCAGTTGTGCCTGTTCAGTGGAGGCGAAGCGGAGCAGGACGAAATTGGTGTGGGATTGCGGTGCCGTCAGGCCCAGTGCGCGGCACCCCTCGGCGAACCGGTCGCGGAGTTCGGCGGTTTTGGCGACCACGTCGTGCATATAGGCCTGGTCCCGCATCGCTGCCGTTGCTGCCGCCTGAGACGGGATCGAGATGTTGTTTGGGTTCAGCAGCTTGCGCAGTTGGGTGGTGATCTCAAGAGGGAAGTACCCCCAACCGACACGCGCTCCGGCCAGCCCATAAGCCTTGGACAGGGTGCGCAGGACTACGGTGTCTCTGCGATCCGTAAGCGCGAAGATTTCGGCGGGATCGTGGAGCGCATCAGAAAACTCGGCATAGGCTTGGTCCACCACCAGCATCACGTCCGTGGGCAGGGCGTGGCGCAGCCGGATGATCTCGGCATTCGAGACCAGAGTGCCGGTCGGGTTGCCGGGGTTGCAGACAAAGACGATCCGGGTTTCAGGCGTCACGGTGGTGAGGATGTTATCAACCGAGATGGTCAGGCCCACCTCGTGCGCCTTCACGTAATCCGCTTGCACCTGGGCTGAGGCCGTCGCCACGAAGGCATAGCCGTATTCCGTGCCCAACACCCGGTCGCCCGGCCCGGCATAGGCGCGGATCAGGCAGCCGATCAGTTCCATCGACCCCGCTCCGCAAAGGATACGCGCAGGATCGAGCCCATGCACCTCGGCAATTGCCGCGCGCAGATCGGTCCAGCCCGGGTCGGGATAGAGCGGTAATCCGGCCATCGCCTGCTGCCCCGCCGCGATGGCGGCAGGGCTGGCGGGAAAGGCGCTTTCGTGCTGGGCCATTGAGACCGTGCCGGGCCCGCCCAGATCGGCCAGCGCATACGGCGCCATGGCCGCGACGTGGGGAACGGGCCGGATCATGATGTGCCCCCGTAGGATTTGGCGCCCGCTGGAGTGACCAACCCGCGTTTGAGATCCAGCGCCAGTGCTTCCGGGTCACGATCCGCCGGGTCGCCGAAGCCGCCGCCTCCCGGCGTTTCAAAGATCAAATAGTCATCGCCTTGGACCCGTAGTTCTCCTTTGCCGGGGATATCGGTATCCGCGCCTCGGAACCGGATGCGGCCCGGCACGCCAGGCTGACCGCCCATGCGGCCCAGCGCCGGGAATTTCAACCGCTCGACCGACAGGAACACGATGAAGGGCGCGCTATTGGCCGAGGTCATCTCGATCCGCTGCCCCAGCCCGCCGCGATACTGGCCCGCGCCGCCGGAATCGGGGCGCAGCTCGCGCTTCCAGATGGTGACCGGGGCGACGCTTTCGGTGATCTCGACCTGGCTGCCATAGACACCCGAAGGGTAGGCGGTGGCCGACAACCCGTCGGAATGCGGCCGCGCACCGGTGCCGCCGTTATGCACCGGCTCGATGGCAAATTCGCGCCCGCCATTTGCCGCCACCTCCGGCGCGTGGCGCATGGGCAGGTCGAACATACAGGACGCACCCTCGGCCGGGACCTTGTCGGGCAGGGCCTGATGCAGGCAACCCAGCGCCAGATCCGGCGTCACCTGCCCCAGCGTATGGCGCATGGCCACCGGCACCGGACGCTGCGCGTTCAGGATGCAGCCGGGCGGGCCGTCGACGGTGAAGGGCTCCAGAGAACCCGCATTGTTCGGAATATCTGGCCCGACGATGCAGCGCAGGGCAAAGACCGTATAGGCGGTGGCGTAGTTCAGCGGCACGTTGATGCCCTTTTTCGAACAGCCCGAAGTGCCGGTGAAATCCACATGCATGCCGGTTTCGGTCACGGTCAGCGTGGCGTGCAACTCCAGTTCTTCCTCATGGCCATCCACCCGCAGCACATTCCTGTAGACACCCGGCGGCACCTCTGCAATGGCCTCGAGCGTGCCGCGGCGCGAGGTGTCGATTATGTAGCTGCCGAGCGCCTCCAGATCGTCCAGTCCGAACTCGTCCATCATGTCGGTCAGGCGCGTCCCCCCGGCCTCGCAGCAGGCGATCAGGGCGTAGATGTCGCCCTCGTTCGCAATGGGTTCGCGCGAGTTGGCGCGGACGATGTCCATCAGCAGGGCGTTCAGCTCTCCCTGATCGACCAGCTTGCAGGGCGGGATCAGCAACCCCTCGTCATAGATGTCCGAGCCCTCGGGGCCCATGCCCAGACCGCCCAGATCGACCAGATGCGAGGTGCATGAGGTGAAGCCCACCACCTTGCCATTCCGGAAGGTGGGCATCATTAGCAGAAAATCGTTCAGATGCCCCGAGGCCAGCCATGGGTCGTTGGTCATGTAGATATCGCCCGGTTTCATGGTCTGTACCGGAAAGCGCTCGCGCAGATGCATGACGGCCTCGGCCATCGTGTTGATGTGACCCGGCGTGCCGGTCACCGCCTGGGCCAGCATCCGGCCCTGCGCATCGAATATGCCGGCAGAGATGTCGCCGCATTCCCGTACGATGGGCGAAAAAGCAGCGCGGATCAGGGTCCGGCCCTGCTCCTCGACCACCGCCAACAGGCGGTTCCACATTACTTGCAGGCGGGCGGGGGAAAGGTGGGTCATTGGGCAACTCCTTTCGCGTTTCGGGTCAGCACCAGATTGCCAATGGCATCCACCTGCGCGGTGAAATCGGCAGAGACCAGCGTGGTGGTCTGCGGCTCGGTGATCAGCGCCGGGCCCTGCACCAGATCGCCCGGGGTCAAGTGGTCACGCGGGAACAGGCCTGCCTGCCGGGTTTGCCCATCCAGATCGCAGTTGATCGGACGTCGTTCCACCGGGTCGACCCGCTTGGACGGAGGAGCCTCCGGGATCGGTGGCGCGGGCAGGTCGGCGGTGGCCACGCGCACCGCCCAGTTCAGGATCTCGATCTCCATTCCCGGCACCGGGCGCGAGAACTGGGTGCGGTATTCCGCCTCGAACGCGGTTCTCAGTGGTTCGATATCGCCCTTGGTCAGCGGTCTGTCCCGCAACGGGATTTCGATCTCATGCCCCTGACCGTGATAGCGCATGAACGCGCTACGCCGGGTTTCGGTGTCGGCACCCGCCGCGCCCTGCGCCACCACCGATTGCGCCTCGGTGATCATCTGGTCGAACACCGCGTTCACTCCGTCCAGATCAAGCTGGTCCAACAGCGAATAGCGGCTGCGGATCACCTCGAAACTCACCGGAGCGAACAGGAACCCGACCGCCGAGCCGACCCCGGGGTTGGGCGGCACGACGATGCGCGACACGCCCGCCGACCGGGCCACCCGGGTCGCGTGCAGCGGGCCATTGCCGCCAAAGGCGATCATCGTCCGCACGCCCAGATCCTTGCCGGATTCCACTGCGTGCATGCGCCCAGCACTGGCCATGTTCTCATCCACAATGCGACTGACCCCGTCTGCGGCCTCGGTTTCGCCAACTTTAAGCCGGGCTCCGATTTCCCTTTTTAGAGCCTGTTGCGCGGCCTCCCGGTCGATACGCAGGTGCCCTTCGGCAAAGCTGTCGGGCTGGATATAGCCCAGCGCGATGTCGCTGTCGGTCACCGTGGGTTCGATCCCACCCCGGCCAAACGCGGCCGGGCCGGGTTCCGAGCCCGCGCTTTTGGGGCCGATGGTCAGGCGGCCTAACCGGTCCACGCTCGCGATTGAGCCACCGCCGGCGCCGATCTCGATCATCTCGATCACCGGAATCCGCACCGGCATTCCGGACCCCTTGATGAACCGCGCGGCGCGCGCGATTTCGAACTGGCGTGCGGTCTGCGGGCGGACATCATCGATCAGGCACAGCTTGGCCGTGGTGCCGCCCATGTCGAAGGAGACCACCTGATCCAGCCCCGTCTGCGCCGCGATCCGGGCCGCCAGAATGGCGCCGCCCGCTGGTCCTGATTCGACCAGTCGGATCGGAAACCGCATGGCGCTGCGCAGCGAACACATGCCGCCCCCCGCCGTCATCATCAGGATCGGGCAGGCCACCCCCTCGGCCTCAAAGGTCTGGGAGAACCGAGTCAGATACCCTTCCATCAGCGGCTGGATGTAGGCATTGGCGACGGTAGTGCAGAGCCGGTCGAACTCCCGCGCCTCGGGGCTAACCTCGCTGGAAATCGAGACGGTCAGGTCCGGGCGGCGTTCTGCCAGAACATCCCGCAGCCGCTGCTCGTGTGCAGGATTCGCGTAGGCGTGCATCAGGCAGATGGCGACTGCATCGGCGCCGCTTGAATCGATCTCGGTGATCAGCGCGTCGATCGCTGTCTGGTCGAGAGAGATCAGGACTTCGCCCTCGACCGACATCCTTTCGCGCACTGTCAGCGCCCGCTCACGCGGCACCAGAAGGTCAGGCTTTTCCAGATTGATGTCGTACTGCGCATAGCGCCGCTCGTAGGCGATTTCGAGGATATCGCGGAACCCCTCGGTGGTCACTGTCGCGACGCGAGCGCCACGACGCTCGATCAGCGCGTTGGTTGCCAGGGTCGTTCCATGGATGAAGCCGGTCACATCTTGGGGCCGGTGACCGGATTGGCTCAAAACCCGCTGAACCCCCTCAAGCGCGCCGTCTGCCGGACTACCATGAGTAGTCAGAGTTTTTGTCGAAGCAAGGATCCGATCCAAGCCCTCAACCAGAACGGTGTCCGTGAAAGTACCGCCAATATCGACGGCAAGTCTCAGCTTGCGGGATGCAGTCATGTGGTCGTCCGAAGATCATTGCATTGCTGGAAGGAAGGCGCGGCTGGTCGTTCATGACGTAACCAGATCCGCCCCTGTGGCGCGGCGATGCAGTTGTTTCGGAGTAACGGCAGTCATGTAGGAACGATTACTTCGGTGTCCCGTCGCGTCTGTTCCAAAGGCGACATGACCGCTCGATTACGACGACACCACCCGGTTTTCCAAGCCCGCAACAACCCTCGGAATTCCAGACAGGCATCTTGGGCAACAGTAATTTAGCTACCGGCTAGTCAAACTGTCTCATCAGTTCGCCGACCATTTCTCTTGTTTGGGTACTCTTTTCCAGCAGGCGTTTTGACTTGGCCAGAGGCGGAAGCGTATCATGCGCTGCTTGCGCGCTCAAATTGCGGCTCAACCCCACAATCAGCGGGTACTTCGTGTCTGCTTCACCTGAAACACGGTCCCAGGCGTCCGCCAGCCAAAGATACCGGGTGGCGGTTTCGTTGTCCCCCATTTGTGAGGCATGTTCAGCTGCCGCCGCATAATTTCCGCTGGCGTACATCGCGTCTGCCCGCACAAGCGATGCGGCTGGCGTCGTATACCCCTCAATTTCCAGCACTGCACGATGGGGACGCCCCGTTTCGAGAGCGGCGCGGGCCAGGATCATAGCCCTCGCTTCGCGTTTAACGCCTTGGTCACCAGCCAAGCTCAGTGCGGTTTCATGAAACCCGAGTGACACCAACCGGCCAGCGATCATGTCTATAGTGTCGTCGGGCATCACGGAGATCAGATCAGAATTTAAACCGAGCGTGTGGCGTAAAAAGGTGATGTCGTCGGCTCGTTCGGTCATCGCCAACGCCACACGTTCGAGCGTCTGTCCCCACATCTTGCGCGGCCGGTTGTCACTCACGCGAAACAATGTACCCATCGCCTCATCGAATTGCTGGTTGAGGGCCATCGCCAGCACATGCGCCATTTTCAGGCGGTCCCCGAGCTCCGATCGCCTGTATTCCAATGCAAACGCGGCCGCCAACTCCACCTCTTTGCCCGAGACAACACCCTGTTCCTCCCAGCGTTTTCCGATCAACCTGATCAGCGCAAGGGGAGCCTCAGCCGTGGCCTGTTCCGCTTCAACCGCATCTTTGAGCTTGTTTTCTTCCGTATCCGGGTTTTCTTCCGCACTGGCCAATTCGGCCTCGACCAAAGCCATTGCGGCCTCGGAATTCACGCCGGCGCGTTCCACAGCCCGTAGAACCCGCCGGGCCGCTTCCAACTGACCGGCTTTTGTCAGCAAGCGAGCCAACTCCGGGCCCAGATGCGTCGCGAGGTGATCCGGTAGCCGTAGGAATGCGAGTTCGATTGCCCTCGTATCCGCGTCTTCGGCCACATGGCCTTCGGTCAATGTCGCCCACAGGGCTGCGTCTCCGCCACATCTCTGCTGTCCGGCAAAAGGGTTCTCCGCAAGCGCTGTCGGTTTTTCCACGGCGGCGGCAACCGCCCTGATCATCGAGCTTTCGTCAGATGAGTGGTCAGCAAGCTCAAGGATCTGTTCCGCCTCGGCGCCAAACCCGAAATAGGCGAAGAGTTTTGCCAGCCTTAGAGCCTGACCGCGATCCAGCCGGTCAAACTCACCGAATAAGTTGGATCGCGCATCGGCAATTTGCGCAGAAAAGCTCGTTCCATCGGACCACGAAGCGAAATCAAGGACATTGTCTGATATACAAGCGGTCTCAGATTCCAACAGCGATACGCCAGTCGGATCACCGGTCAGGTCGCGATCGACGACGGTCCCCACGGCAATATTGTGGAGGTTCAGCGTTCGCTCAAGTGCCGTTTGCAGGCTGGCGCCCGATTGCCGGGGCCCGACTGCTGCCAGATCAAGATCGAGAACCTCTTGATCGGTTCCCTTGAGGATTTGCGTCAACAACTGGGTTTCGATTTCTTGGCCTGTTTGAGCTGTCTTTAACGAGGGTGCCGGGTTAGGAAGGGCGCGACTACCGGTTTTCGGAGCTTGTTCTGGGATTGGAAGCGAGTTCCCATGCGCGGCGTGCAACGTCTTCTGCGGTTTTGGGCGTGCCAAGGGTAGAACCGGCGGTGCGGACGGTTTGTCTTTTGACTTTCGTATGTCGATGACGATCATCGCGCCTGCATGAAGAAACCCATTTGCCACGCAATTGCAGGCGAAGCCTATATCCAGGCCATCTCCCGGTTTTTCCTGTTCCAGAAAGAGCAGTCTGTTTTGTGACAACCGCCCAAACACAGAGTCTATGTCGTAAGTTACATCCGGGAGTTCGACATTCAGACGGGCACCGTTATCACTCGGGTCAAGGGTCCAGCTTGTTCCCTCAGGCACCTTGATCACAAGTCGGGTAAAGTCCTTGTGCTCACCCGAGCGCACGGACAGTTCCTCGGCGATGGTCGAGGTCGCCATCAAGATCAGACCAAGCGCGAGGCGGAATATCATGCGGCGTCCTGCTTAAGCTCCTTGAGGGCATCCTCAAGCTCAGCAAACGCAGGCCGGTTGTGCGTCGGCGTGTTCTGGCGACCGACCTCGATGCACATGGCCGGGTTATGATTGTGCAGATTGGCAACCAGCACCTCTTTGATGAGCTGGTAGAAATGGTTGTCCTCTTCGACCACAGCTTTCAGTTTGCCGGCAAACGGACCCACCAGACCGTATGCCAGGAACACGCCGAGAAACGTCCCGACCAACGCGCCGCCGATCAGCTTGCCGAGAATTTCGGGTGGCTGATCAATGGAACCCATGGTCTTAATCACGCCCAGAACTGCGGCAACGATCCCCAGAGCGGGCAGACCGTCTGCGACGGTTTGTAACGCGTGGCTGGAATGCATGGCGTGATGGAAGTTTGCCTCCATCCGCTTTTCAAGAACTTCTTCCACTTGATGCGGGTCGTCATAGTTCATCGAAGCCGAGCGCATGGTGTCGCAGATCAGGTCCACCGCCTCACGATCAGACTGAATCTTTGGATATTTCGAGAACAGGGCAGAGTTCGCAGGATCCTCGATATGCTGTTCAACCTCGACCGGATTCGCCCGCGCGATTCGGATCAGTGAGAACAGCAGGCAGAGCAGATCGCGATAGTCCTCGGGCTTCCATTTCGCCCCCTTGAAGACCTTTGCGATATCCTTGGCCGTATGCTTGATGCCGCCCATGTCGTTGCTGATGAGAAAGGCGCCGATCGCCGCCCCTCCGATCATCATCATTTCGAACGGCAGCGATTTGACAATGATCGTCATCTTGCCGCCTGCGGCCAGATAGCCGCCGAACACCATGGCGAAGATGACGACGATCCCGACGATCCCGATCATGCTGAAACTCCACTCAAAACGATTTCGGACATGGCTGCTGCTCTATTCCTTGGGCACCGAGGCATTGCGCCCGGCCAACACCACACTGATCGTGTAAGCGGCCTGCGGGCTGAGCCCGGCCATCACGCCCGCCGCCGCCTCGGGCTGCATCCTTGCGAGGAAACCTGCCGCGAAGGTGGGATCCATTTCTTCGAACAGAGCGGCCGCCTCTTTTGGCTTCATGTTCTGGTAGACATCCGTCAGGCGGGTGAGGTCGTTCTCTGCCGCCACATCGGCCAGCGCCAACGTGGCCTTGAGTGACTCCTCAGCCTGCTGAAGTTCGGACAGCCGGTTTTCCAGCGCCTTGTTGGCGATCTCAAGCGCCTTCATCCGGTCTGTATAGTCTGCCTCACGCTGTTTCAGGTCGCTTTCACGCTGACGCAGCATCTGCAAAAGCCGGTGCAGATCCTCCGCACCGGGCGCTTGTTCGTGGTTTTTCGCCATCTTGCTTTTTGGCGGGTCCTCAACCAATTCCCGAGCCAGGGCCGGTCCAGCCTCCAGACCCAAACGGATCAGGGCCGAGCCGATCAACAGGAGCGAGATCATCAACAGCGCACCGCCGCGAGTCGAACGCGATTTGCCCGACGACCCTTTCACGACGCGAGCCCGTCCGCTTTGCGGTCATGGCGAAAGAACATGAGCCCTGCGGGCGCGGAAGTTTCTTTGTCCGGCTGTGCGGGCTGTTCGGGTGAAGCGGCGGCCTCGGCCTCTGGCGCATCGTCCGGTTCATTATCGGTGGGTTTCTCTGGTACCACGTCGTGCATGGAGGCCATCATCAACTCCAACCGCTGGGCCACCGCTTCGGCACGGCCTGTAAGGTCGCCCAAGGCGGTACTGGACTGATCCGATGCCGACCGTGCGGCGGCAAGCGATTTGTTGAGCTCGTCCACCTGCGAGGACAGCACGGCCACAGCCCCGCCCACACCCTTTTCAAGATCATTGAACCGCTTCAGGCGCCGCGCCAGGACAAAACAGTAGAGCCCTGCGCCCAGAGCACCCGCAACCAGAAGAATATCCGCGACAAGTTCCAATTCTCTCTCCTAGTTCAGCACGAATTCCATCACCAGAACGTCACGCACCCGCCCCTCGCCCGCGACAATGTTGATGCGGCGCAGCATGTGCCCGCGCAGGCGGGTCAGGGCGAGCGGATCGCGCAGGTCCGAGACCTCGATCGCCCGCAGATAACCGTTCAGAACATCGATGATTCGGGGGCGCAGCAACTCGACATCCGCGGCGTATTTCTTCGGCACCTCTAGCTGAGCGTGAAACCGCAGGTGTTGCAGCTCTCCACCCATATCCAGGGCGACGATGATCGGCGCGAGATCAACAAAACTCACTTCCGGCAGCACCTCCGGAACTGTCTCTGCCTGCTTTTCCATCTTCGCTTCGGCCTTGTCGGCACCACCCAGCAAGCCAGAGGTTGTCAGGACATATCCCCCCGCCGCTCCGGCCAACGCAAGCACGCCAGCCAGGATCAATCCCGCCTTTCCGGATTTCTGTTCGGCCTCGTCCGCCGTCGCATCGGTCATGACGTCCCTCTCGTTCTGTCTGGCCGAGTCATAACCCCTCAGGAACTAACCGATTGTTAAGGGCAATCGCGCAAACAGGGGGCGAGCCGCACAGAATGTCGGCGTGACGGAGGTGGACGTGCAGCAGATCAGAACTGTCTGGGCAAGTTTGGACAGGCGCAAACAGGTTATTGTCGCCGGGGCCGCGATGCTGGTGTTTCTCAGCATTCTCGCGATGTCGCGAATCGCCGGCGCGCCGTCGATGACTCTGCTCTATGCCGGGTTGGAGAATGGGGCGGCGGGCGATGTCGTGCGCGCGCTCGATCAGCGCGGAGTTGCCTATGAGGTGCGCGGCGGTTCAATCTACGTGCCCGGTGCGCAACGCGACGAGCTGCGCATGACCCTGGCCAGCGAGGGGCTGCCCGCCAATGGCGGACGGGGCTATGAGCTGCTCGATTCGCTGAGCGGGTTCGGCACGACGTCTCAGATGTTCCATGCCGCCTACTGGCGTGCCAAAGAGGGCGAGTTGGCCCGCACAATTGTCGGCAGCCCGCATGTCAGTCAGGCCCGGGTTCATATCGCCAATGGCTCGACCAATCCGTTCCAGCGCAGTGTCGAGCCAACGGCCTCGGTCTCGGTGATTCCTGCAGGGGCTGAGATCACGCCCGCGCAGGCCAACGCGACCCGCTTTCTGGTCGCCTCGGCGGTCAGCGGCCTGACGGTCGAGAACGTGGCCGTGATCGATTCGAATGGTTCGGTGATCGGGGCGCAGGAGACGACCGCCTCCGCCAGCACCGCAGACGACCGGGCGCAGCAGATCCGGGAACGCGTCCTGCGGCTGGTCGAGGCGCGGGTCGGGCAGGGCAATGCGGTGGTTGAGGTCAGCCTGGATACCGTCACCGAAACCGAATCGATCCGCGAGCGACGGTTTGACCCCAACGGGCGGGTCGCCATCAGCACCGACGTCGAAGAGAAATCGGACAACTCCCGCAACCAATCCTCTGAGGTGACGGTGGCCTCGAACCTGCCAGATGGTGACGGCGCGGGCGGTGACGAATCGAACTCATCCACCAGCCAGACGCGTGAGCGGGTGAATTACGAGGTTTCAGAAACCGAACTGGAGATACTCCGCGTACCCGGGGCGATCAAACGGCTGACCGTCGCGGTTCTGGTCAATGGAACGCGCGGAACGAATGCAAACGGCGCGCAGGTTTTTGAGCCATTGCCTGATGCCGAGCTCGACGCGCTGCGGGAACTGGTGGCCTCGGCCGTCGGGTTCAACGGCGACCGCGGCGACGTGATCACGCTGAAATCCATGGAACTGCCCGCGGTCAAGCCGCAGGGAACGCTGGCCGCTGCCTCCTTTTGGCAGAAGGTACATATCGACGTAATGTCGCTGGTCCAGATGGCGACGCTGGCCGTGGTCTCGCTGTTTCTGGGATTGTTCGTCATCCGCCCGATTCTGGCCAACCCGGCGTCCAATCCTGCGCGGCTGGCCTCGCCGGGGTTGGATAACTCGGGCGGTGGAGACGGCGCTCCGGTTTTGGTCGGCGAGATCGAGACTGAGGATGGGTTTGCGGCGATTCCGGATGGGTCATCGGCCGCCGCAGGGGTTCCCGCGATTGCCTGCAGCAGCTCAGATGATGCCGTGCAGCGTCTGCGCGCGATGATCGGCGACAAGCAGGAAGAAACGGTGGAAATCTTGCGCAGCTGGCTGGAAGAGAGCGAGGAGAAGGCCTGATGTCGATTGCTCATCTTCTGGAAAATTTTGACCTTGATCCGCTGAACAGCGGCATGATGCACCTGCTGCACGAGGACGCGCTGGAGGAGCAAAGGCTGGCGGCCTTTGAACAGGGGTATTCGGCCGGGTGGGAGGATGCGGTCAATGCCCAGAGCGAGGATCACGCGCATCTGGAGGCGACGCTGACCCGCAACCTCGAGGACCTGTCCTTTACCTATCACGAGGCGCTGACGCAGATGACCCAGTCGCTGGAACCGATGTTCCAGAGCCTGATGACAACCGTGCTGCCGCAGACCATCGAGCAGGGGTTCGGTCATCATATCGTGGAACAGCTCACGGCCATGGCCGAGGAGCAGGTGGCCCAACCTGCCCTGTTGATCGTGCCCGCCGGTGCCGGGGCACAGCTCAAGCCGCTTCTGGATCAGCAATCCGGGCTGCCGGTGCAACTGGTCGAGGAAACCTCTCTGCCCCCGGGGCAAGCCTGCCTGCGGGTGGGTACGGCCGAGCGAGATGTGGATTGCAATGCCCTTTTGGCCTCGATCACCGAGGCCATGGATGCCTTTCTCTATCAGGCAAAGGAGATTTCGCTGAATGACTGATGCTCAAAAAACCAGCCCTGACAAATCGTCCCCCTTCGACGCGGTGCCCATCGAGGTTACGGTCTCGGTTGGCCGTGCCCGCCCGTTGGTGCGCGACCTGCTGAGCCTTGGCGAAAACGCGGTACTCACGCTCGACAAACGGGTCGAGGATCCGGTGGATCTATATGTGGGCGACCAGTTGGTCGCGCGAGGTTTGTTGGAGGAACTCGGGGGCGATCAATCCGGGCAACTGGCGGTACGACTGACCGAGATTTCGGATCTGCAGAACGGCATCGGGTGATGCGAGCGGGTTTCACGACGGCGCTCGTTCTGGCGCTCGTCCTGCCTTCATTTGCGGTGGCGCAAGATCTGTCCCTGTCCTTGGGCGACGGCGGGTCGATCTCGGCCCGGTCCATTCAACTCATCCTGCTAATCACGGTTCTTAGCCTAGCCCCCGGGCTGGCGATCATGATCACCTGTTTCCCGTTTCTCGTGACCGTGCTTGCGATCCTCAGGCAGGGCATCGGGTTGCAGCAATCTCCGCCCAACATGCTGATCGTCAGCCTGGCGCTGTTCCTAACCTATTTCATAATGGAGCCGGTGTTTGCCGAGGCGTGGCGGACCGGGATACAGCCGATGATGGACGAAACACTGGGTGTGGAACCTGCAATGGAGCGGGCAATCGTTCCCTTCAAGGCGTTCATGGCGGCGCGGGTGGATGCCGATACCTTTCACTCCATGATGGCCCTTCGGCCCGGGGCCGAGGCCGTCGGCATGTCCCCCGATGCGCCAATCTCGGTTTTGATCCCGTCCTTCATGCTGTCCGAGATTGCCCGCGCCTTTCAGATCGGGTTTTTGATCTTTCTTCCGTTTCTGATCATCGATCTCGTCGTCGCGGCGGTGCTGATGTCGATGGGTATGATGATGGTTCCACCCGCAACGGTTGCGCTTCCCTTCAAGCTGGGATTCTTCGTGATCGCGGACGGGTGGTCGCTCATTGCGGGTGCCTTGGTGCGCAGCTATGTAGGCTGATCGCCAAAACGCATCGTTTGCCACGGCCGCGCGGAAATTGGGATAGTGATAATTGTAAATAAGGTTGGTAAATCGTCTGTGGATGCATGCGTTCTGAAATCAATCTAGGCGGTCACGAAAGATCTTTGTGGCCGCATCGTAGAGTGAAATCTGACCACCGATCCGCGCGGTGATCTGCGCACCCTCCACCAGTGCAAGAGCCGCCGCCGCTTCGAAACCGGGATCGCCAACGCCTTCTACGCTGCCATCCCGTTTGCCAGCGGCAAACACTTGCGTCAGCCAGTCCAGCAGTCTTGACCGGAACCGATCTATTTCGGAGGTCGTCTTTGTATCCAGCGCATCCTGACTAACGGTGTAAGCCACGCAAAGGCACAGGGCTGAGCAGTCCTGTAACGCGTTTCGATACAAGGTCACGAATTCAATCAGTTGAGGTCCAGCCAGATCATGACTGGCGGAGAAATCTTCGACCGCGTTCAGCGTTTTCTCGGCATAGCGTGCCATGATTGCGGTCAGAAGGTCTGCTTTGTTCGGGAAGTGATAGTGAATGCTTGCCTTGCGAATGCCAACTTTTTCGCTGAGGTCCTTGTAGCTGAAGCCATCGGCCCCCTTTTGGCGAACCTCATGTTCGGCAGCGTCCATCAACGCGGTCTTCGTGTCGACTTTCTCCATCGGCTTATTCCCTCAGCAGCAACTTCCGTAGCGGTCGGAGCGTCAACCGTTGCACCACCCTCTCAATAAGCGTGGTTGAACAAAGGAAAGCAACCCGCCTTGCCAAATCGAACGCATATCCATCATCCCCATCAAGGATGAAGATGAAGGGCCGCGGAATCGCGGCCCGTTTTGAATTGAATGATCCTGTCGCATCGGGGTGCTTGTTCAACTTTCAAGATTCAAGATCCACGCATGCGTTGGTTAGGCCGTGGAACTCTGCATTCCCGCACTTGGCGGCTTTGCAAACCTGAGATGGCCGGTTTTCATCCAGATGCGCGCGCCTTCAGCGCCTGCAATCGTTGACAGGGATTGACCGTCCGGCAAACGCAGCCAGGATCCCTTGCGCAGGGTTTGTCCGTTTTCGGTCGCTGTTCCTTGAAGGACAAGCAATTCGATGCCGCCCGCATCCGAGACGGTCAGGTGCGCACCGGGATCCAGGGCGCGATAGGTGACAGCTTCGCGTTCATCCTGATGCAGATTCGCCGTAGCAACTCCGTTTTCGGGCTGGGACAGGGACGCGTTCATGTCTTTCCGGAACTGATTGCGATCATCCATGCCGAATTGCCAAAGCTTCACGAAGATCGTGCATCCCTGATCGGACCCGGGCGTGTGGCTGGTCGTCGGTGGATTGCGGACATATGTGCCGGCGGGAAAATCGCCATGCTCATCCTGAAACACCCCTTCGAGCACTATGAATTCCTCGCCACCCGAGTGAGTGTGGGCGGAGAACTTGCTGCCCGGCGCGTAACGAACGATTGTCGTTGCGCGTGCGACCTCGTCTCCGATGCGGTCCAGCATTCGCCGTTCTACACCGGGCATTGGCGATGCTCGCCAGGGTTCTTCGTCGGTGTGAATCAGCACGCGCTGATTGAAATCTGCGTTCAGTTCCATGATGTTGGTTCCTTCATGGTCAATTGGGCTCGCCTGAAACGCTCGGTCGGCCAGCAACTTTCTGGCGCCATGCGATCAGGTTGGTCAGGTTTGACGGCACCTCGACCTTGGCGAAATCGGCAAAGGCGAGGCCGGCATACGCGGTGATGTCTGCCATCGAAAACGTGTCGCCCCCCAGATAAGCGTTCTCGGCCAGAACACCGTCCAGATAGGACATCGTGCTTTGGGCGATGCTTTTCCGGTGGTTTCCCCATTCGGCATTTTGATGGGTTTCGAGTTCTGGCCCCAGCCCGGGCGTGGCGTGGTGGAAATAGTCGCCGACGGCATCAAGCAGACCAATCTCGGCGCGCCGGTTCATCATGTGAACAACTGCACGCTCTTTGGCACTCGCGCCGCAGAGCGAGGGGCCGTCGAAGGCACCATCGATGTACTCGGTGATCGCGGTGCATTGTGAGATGTATGTTCCATCTTCAAGTTCGAGGCAGGGAACGCTCGCGTCCGGATTTTTTGCCCGAAACGTCTCAGAGCGATGCTCGCCGTTCATCACGTCCACCGGAACGAACTCGCATTCGTTGGTTGCCCCTTTTTCAGCCAGCGCAATGCGCACACGGGCCGGATTTGGGAATCCTTCAACATCGTAAATCTTCATGGCAGTGTTTCCTATAGTTGTCTACCTAGTAGTAGATAGATACACTAAATATGGAAAGCTCATTCTGATCACGCTTGCGTGAATGGCGACGATAATGCCGGGCGAACCATGAAAGCGACTGCCGTCGCACCCGTGTGGACAAGTGGGGAGCCGGCTAATGCGAGACCCATCTCAGGACAGCTCGCGTCCAGTGGGGATCCTCGGCCTTGGCTTCAGACAGAAACGGTCTTACCGGTCGCGACGCTCTCCACTGCGGCCTCAGCTAGTTTCAGCGCCTTGAGACCGTCTTCACCTGTGACCGGCATAGGGACTTTTTGAGTCAAAGCATTGATGAACCCGGTGAGTTCCACGTCATACGCCGCAAGGTATCGGGTCATGAAAAAGTCGTGCAGGGGCGGGCGGGTATAGCCAGCCTCGGTCGCGACCTCAATGCTGACGGGGCGTTGGTTTTCGGCGTGTATCATGCCTTTGGAGCCATGAACCTCGATCCGTTGATCATAACCATAAGTCGCGCGGCGCGAGTTCTGAATGACGACCTGCTTGCCGCTTTCCGTCTTCAGAACCACTGTCGCGGTATCAAAATCACTCAACTCGCGTATTGACGGATCAACCAGCGCCGATGCTGTGGCATAAACATTCTTGACCTCTTCGCCCAGGAGGAATCGGGCCATGTCAAAATCGTGGATGGTCATGTCGCGGAATATGCCGCCTGACACGCCGATATACTCGCGAGGTGGTAATCCGGGATCGCGCGAGGTGATGGTGATTTGTTCCACGTCACCGATCTGACCAGCCTTGATGGCTCTTTTTAGAGCCACAAAATGCGGATCGAAACGACGGTTGAAGCCAACCATTAGATGCGCGCCGGTATCGCGCACGGTGGCAAGGCAGGCCTCGACGCGGGCGACATCCAGATCCACCGGCTTTTCGCAGAAGATTGCCTTGCCCGCGCGGGCGAAGCGTTCGATCAGATCGGCATGGGTGTCAGTCGGGGTGCAGATGATGACGGCATCCACATCCTGGGCAGTTTCGATCTGGTCCATGCTGCGGATCTCACCGCCATAGGTCGCCACAAGGCGCTCGGCGGCCTCGGGGAAGGCGTCGGTCACCGCAACCAGTGTGGCGTCGCGGTTGAACGAGACGGCCTTGGCGTGGACCTGACCGATGCGGCCAGCGCCAAGAATTGCAATGCGAAGGGTCATGATCGATGCTCCTTGATCTCGCGAACCGCGGCGAGATTATCTGATGGAATATTCGTTCCATTATGGCTATCGTCATCATCAGCCATTCTGTCAAGGCCGAACAGGACCGCCCATGCAAGACCGCCCCGCGCCGCAGAGCATCGAAGGATTTCACCAACGCCTGCGCGAACTGTCGGATGGTCTGCCCAAGCGGTTGAAACAATGTGCGGAATATCTGGCGGCCAACTCCGATCGTATCGCGCTGAGTACCGTGGCCGAACTGGCTGCAGGGGCCGAGGTGCAGCCTTCGGCCATGATGCGGTTCTGCCAGATCATGGGGTTTTCCGGCTTCTCCGAGATGCAGAAACTGTTCCGCGAGTCGGTGGCGAAGGGCTTTCCCGACTATGCCAGCCGCCTCGCCAACCTGCGCGAGCGAGGCGCAGGCAGCCCCTCGGCCCTGTTGGCCGAGTTTGTCGATGCCGGGCGGATGTCACTGGAAAACCTTGCGAATACAGTGGATTCGCGGGTTCTGGACGAAGCGGTGGCCCGGCTGGCGCAGGCGCAAATGCTCCACGTGATCGGGCTGCGTCGGGCTTTTCCCGTAGCCTCATACCTGACCTATGCCTTTGAAAAGATGGAGATCCCGGCGATGCTGCATGACGGGGTGGGCAAGCTGAACCAAGCCCACGCCGTGCGGCCAGGCGATGCGCTGATCGCCATAACCTTTGCGCCTTATACCGAGGATACGGTGGCTTTGGCGCGCAACTGCACCACGCGCGGCATCCCGGTGGTTGCTATCACCGACACGGTGATCAGCCCGGTGCAGATCGAGGGCGTTCTGCCGCTTTCTGTATCGGAAGTGGACTTTGGTGCGTTCCGGGCCTTGTCAGCCACATTGTCGCTGGCGATTACGTTGGCGGTCGCTGTCGGGGCGCAGCGCAAACCCCGGCCGTAGAATTCCAGGGTTGATTTTTTTATCAATAGAATGTTTATTCTATTTATCCCGCCACGCGTGGGCTGATTCTAGATAGCGAAACGTCCAACCGACCCCAAGTTCCCGGGTCTGAAATCTTGAGAGGGTTTCAGGGAATGAGATTGCCCAGTTTTGCAACCGGTTGCAAAAATGACCGAGGTGTGTTTACCTTAGGTTGGGGTTGCGGGCTGGAACCGCACTTTCGCCATCAAGAATAGTGTTAAATCTGGGAGGATACTCATGACTTCACTGGTAAGGAAACTGGCCTTTGCCACGGCGCTTGTCGCCGCGCCATTCATGGCCGTCACCACCGCGTCGGCTGAGGGCGAGAAATACGTTCTGGTCAGCCATGCGCCGGACAGCGACAGCTGGTGGAACACGATCAAGAACGGCATCGCGCTGGCGGGCGAGCAGATGGGGGTCGAGGTCGAGTATCGCAACCCGCCCACCGGTGACATCGCCGACATGGCGCGAATCATCGAACAGGCAACGGCCTCGGGGCCGAACGGCATTATCACCACTCTGGCCGACTACGACGTGCTGAGCGGCCCGATTCAGGCAGCGGTGGATTCCGGCGTCGACGTAATCATCATGAACACCGGCAGCCCGGATCAGGCCCGCGAGCTTGGCGCGCTAATGTATGTGGGTCAGCCGGAATATGACGCCGGTTATGCGGCCGGGCAGCGGGCCAAGGGCGACGGCGTGACCTCGTTCCTGTGCGTGAACCACACCATCCAACAGCCGACCTTGGCCGAGCGCTGCCAGGGCTTTGCCGACGGCCTGGGCGTGGAACTGGGTGCGGCGATGCTGGACAGCGGCACCGACCCGGCGGAAGTCAAGAACAAGGTGCTGGCTTATCTGTCGGCCAATCCAGACACCGACGCGATCCTGACCCTGGGTCCGGTTTCGGCTGACCCGACCATTCTGGCGGTGGAAGAGGCTGGTCTGGCCGGTGAGATCTACTTCGGTACGTTCGATCTGGGCGACGAAATCGTCAAGGCGATCAAGTCGGGCACCATCAACTGGGGCATCGACCAGCAGCCGTTCCTGCAGGCCTATCTGCCGGTGGTGATCCTGACCAACTATCACCGCTATGGCGTGCTGCCGGGCAACAACATCAACTCGGGTCCGGGCTTTGTCACCGCTGACGGGCTGACCCTGGTCGAAAAGTTTGCGGGCGAATACCGCTAACACGTGAACGGATCGGGCGGCCAATGGGAATCGGCCGCCCTTTTTCCATCCAAAATCCGGACAACGAGAGGTCCCGACATGACCGACTCCCCTAATCAACCCGCAGCTGTCGACGAGCGTATCAAGGAACGTTCGCCTCTGCGCGAGGCCCTTATCCGCCCCGAACTGGGTGGGATCATGGGCACTGCCATCGTCTTTGTGCTGTTTCTGCTTTTCGCCTCGGACTCAGGCATGTTCAACAGCCAGGGTATCCTCAATTGGTCCCAAGTTTCCGCGCAATTCATGATCATCGCCGTCGGTGCGTGTCTGCTGATGATTGCGGGCGAGTTCGATCTGTCCGTGGGCTCGATGATCGGCTTTTGCGGCATGATGATCGCCATCTTCTCGGTCACCATGGGCTGGCCGGTCTGGCTTGCCATCATCGTCACCTTCGCCCTTTGCATCGCAATCGGTGCGCTGAACGGCTTTATCGTGATCCGCACCGGGTTGCCGAGTTTCATCGTGACGCTGGCCTTTTTGTTCATCCTGCGGGGCTTCACCATCTACCTGCCGCAAACGCTGGAACGCAAAACCATCATCGGCGGAGTCAAGGACGCAGCCGAGGGGGATTGGCTGGCGGCCATCTTCGGCGGCAAGATCCTGACCGGACTGTTCCAGTGGATGGGCGACGCGGGCATCATCGCCACCTTCGAACGCGGCTCTAACATTGGCAAACCGGTCGTTGATGGCCTGCCCATGCTCATCGTCTGGGCCATCGTGCTGATCATCTTCGGCCACATCCTGCTGACCCGCACCAAGTTCGGGAACTGGATCTTTGCCTCGGGTGGCGACGCCGAAGCGGCCCGCAACTCGGGTGTGCCGGTCAACCGTGTCAAGATCCTGATGTTCATGTTCACCGCCTTCTGCGCCTGTGTTTTCGCCACCTGTCAGGTGATGGAGTTCGGCTCAGCCGGGGCCGATCGCGGCCTGCTCAAGGAATTCGAGGCGATCATCGCCGTGGTCATTGGCGGTGCGCTGCTGACCGGCGGCTATGGCTCGGTCATCGGGGCGGCGCTGGGCGCGCTGATCTTTGGCGTGGTGCAGCAAGGTCTGTTCTTTGCCGGGGTCGAAAGCTCGCTGTTCCGGGTGTTCCTGGGTGTGATCCTGCTCTTCGCGGTGATCCTGAACACCTATATCCGCCGCATCATCACTGGGGAGCGTTAAGATGTCTGAACCTATCATCCAGATGAAGAACATCGAAAAGCACTTTGGCAGTGTGATCGCTCTGGCCGGCGTCTCGGTCGACGTGTTCGGAGGTGAATGCCACTGCCTGCTGGGCGACAATGGTGCTGGCAAGTCGACCTTCATCAAGACCATGTCTGGTGTGCACAAACCGACGGCGGGCGAGATCTTCTTCGAAGGTCAACCCATGAGCTTTGCCGACCCCCGCGATGCAATTGCGGCGGGCATCGCCACCGTGCACCAGCATCTGGCGATGATCCCGCTGATGTCGGTCAGCCGGAACTTCTTCATGGGCAACGAACCGGTCAAAAGCGTCGGGCCGCTGAAGTTCTTCGACCATGACTACGCCAATCGCGTGACCATGGAAGAGATGCGCAAGATGGGCATCAACCTGCGCGGTCCGGATCAGGCGGTCGGCACCCTGTCGGGTGGTGAGCGTCAGACCGTGGCCATTGCACGCGCGGTCCACTTCGGCGCCAAGGTGCTGATCCTGGACGAACCGACCTCGGCCCTGGGCGTGCGGCAGACGTCGAACGTGCTGGCCACCATCGACAAGGTGCGGAAACAGGGTATTGGGGTGGTGTTCATCACCCACAACGTGCGCCATGCCATGGCGGTGGGCGACCGGTTCACCGTGCTCAATCGCGGCAAGACGCTGGGCACCGCGATGAAGGGTGAAATCGAGCACGAAGAGTTGCAGGACATGATGGCCGGGGGGCAGGAACTGGCCCAACTCGAAGGGAGCCTGGGAGGCACCGTATGAAGGCGCTCGACGTCATCACGATCGGTCGCTCGTCTGTGGACCTCTACGGGGCACAGGTGGGCGGCCGGTTGGAGGAAATGTCCTCGTTCAACAAATATATCGGCGGCTCGCCAACCAACATTGCGGCGGGCACCGCGCGGTTGGGCCTGAAATCGGCTCTGATCACCCGGGTCGGGGATGAGCATATGGGTCGGTTCATCCGCGAGGAACTGGCACGTGAAGGCGTCGATGTGCGTGGTGTCAAAACCGATCCCGAGCGCCTGACCGCGTTGGTGTTGCTGGGCATCCGCGATCAGGAGCAATTCCCGCTGATCTTCTACCGCGAGAACTGTGCCGATATGGGCCTGTGCGAGGATGACATCGACCCTGCTTTCATTGCCGAGGCGCGCGCGGTGGTGGCGACTGGTACGCATCTGAGCCATCCGCAGGTTGAGGCCGCAACGCTGAAGGCGCTGCAACTGGCCCGCGAGAACGGCGCCCAGACGGCTCTGGATATTGATTACCGCCCCAATCTCTGGGGCGTGGCCGGCCATGGCGAGGGTGAGAGCCGCTATGTGGAAAGCGCCCAGGTCACCGAGAAACTGCAATCGACTCTGCACCTGTTTGATTTGATCGTCGGCACCGAAGAGGAATTCCATATCGCGGGCGGCACGACAGACACCATCGCCGCGTTGCGCGCCGTCCGCGCGGTTTCCGACGCGGTGCTGGTGTGCAAACGCGGCCCGATGGGCGCCTCGGCCTTCACCGGCGCCATCCCCGATACGCTGGATCAGGGCCAGATCGGCCCCGGCTTCCCCATCGACGTGTTTAATGTGCTGGGCGCAGGCGACGGGTTCATGTCGGGCCTGCTGAAAGGCTGGCTGGATGGTGAGGACTGGCCCACCGCGCTGGGCTACGCCAATGCCTGCGGCGCTTTCGCGGTCAGCCGCCATGGCTGCACACCTGCCTATCCCAGTTGGGAGGAACTGCGGTTCTTCCTGAACCGAGGCGTCAAGGAAAAGGCCCTGCGCAAGGATGGCGAATTGGAACAGTTGCACTGGTCCACCAACCGCAAGGGCGACTGGCCCGAGATGCGGGTCTTTGCCTTCGATCACCGCATCCAATTCGAAGAGATGGACGGCGCCACGCCTGCAAAGATCGGCGAGTTTAAGTCGCTCTGCCTCGATGCGGTCATGCAGGTGGCGAAAGGTAATTCCGGCTATGGCCTGCTGTGCGACTCGCGCCTGGGTCGCGATGCACTCTACAAGGCTGCCGGTCAGGGGCTGTGGATCGGCCATCCAGTGGAATGGCCCGCCTCGCGCCCCCTGACGCTAGAGCCTGAGATTGGCGAGGATTTCGGCGGGCTGGCCGAGTGGCCGCTGGAACATGTGGTCAAATGCCTGTGCTTCTATCACCCCGATGACAGCGACGAGATGAAGGCCAGGCAAGAGGACGTGGTCAAACGCCTGTTTGCCGCCGCCCGCCGCAACCGGCTGGAATTCCTGCTTGAGGTGATCCCGTCCAAGGTCGGCCCCGTTGACGCAGCCACCACCCCGGCGATCATCCAGCGGTTCTACGATATCGGTGTCTACCCCGACTGGTGGAAGCTGGAACCCTTCAAGACAGATGCCGAATGGGCCGCCGTGGTAGATGCGATCGAACGCAATGACGCCCACACCCGCGGCATCGTGGTGCTGGGCCTGGACGCGCCCTCGGAAGAGCTGTTTGCCTCATTCGCGCAGGCGGCGAAATTCGATCTGGTCAAGGGCTTTGCCGTAGGTCGCACCATATTCGGCGATGCGGCGCCGGCCTGGCTGGCGGGTGCGATCACGGATGATGAGGCCGTCGGGCAGATGGCAAAGAAATACTCAGATCTTTGCGTGGTCTGGAATCAGGCGCGCGCGCAAGCAAAGGAACAGGCGGCATGAGAACGACCCGGCTAACGGCGGCACAGGCGATGGTCCGCTATCTCTCGGTGCAATTGAACGAGGATGGCGAACCCTTCATCGCCGGGGTCTGGGCGATCTTCGGACACGGCAATGTCGCCGGTCTGGGCGAGGCGCTTTATGCCGCGCGCAACACGCTGCAAACCTACCGGGGGCACAACGAGCAGACCATGGCGCACGCCGCCATCGCCTATACCAAGCAGTCCAGACGGCGGCGTGCGATGGCCGTCACCTCCTCTATCGGCCCAGGCGCCACAAACATGGTGACCGCCGCAGCACTCGCCCATGTGAACCGCCTGCCGCTGCTGCTGCTGCCCGGCGATGTATTCGCAAATCGCGGCCCCGATCCTGTCCTGCAACAGATCGAAGATTTTGGCGACGGTACCATCAGCGCCAATGACTGTTTTCGCCCGGTCAGCCGCTATTTCGACCGCATCACTCGGCCCGAGCAGTTGCTGACCGCGCTGCCGCGCGCCTTCGCCACCATGACCGACCCCGCCGAATGCGGTCCGGTGACGCTGGCCTTCTGTCAGGATGTGCAGGCCGAGGCCTATGACTGGCCCGAGAGCTTCTTCGACAAAAGAACCTGGCACCAGCGTCGCGTGCGTCCCGATGAAAGAGAGCTCGCGCGGGTTGCAAACGCTGTGAAAGCCGCGAAAAGCCCGGTGATCGTCGCAGGCGGTGGGGTGCATTACTCGGGCGCTTGCGCTGAATTGCAGGCCTTCGCCGAGAAGCACCAGATCCCGGTGGTCGAAAGCCAGGCGGGCAAGTCGGTCCTGGCCTGGGATCACCCGCTGAACCTCGGCCCCGTGGGCGTCACTGGCGCCTCCAGCGCCAACGCCGTTTGCGAAGAGGCCGATCTGGTGCTGGGCGTCGGCACCCGCTTTCAGGACTTCACCACCGGTTCGTGGGCGCTGTTCAAGAACCCCGTCCGCCAACTGGTCAGCCTGAATGTCGCCGCCTACGACGCGGTCAAACACGGCGCGTTGCCGCTCATGGCCGATGCCCGGATCGGGTTGCAGGAACTCGGAGCGGCTCTAGGCGATTATGCCGCCTCGGCCCCCGACGCCACGCTCAAATCGAGCTGGTTCGCGGCGGTCGACCCGCTGACCAACGCGCCCGCAGACGGCAATGCCCTCCCCACCGACCAGCAGGTAATCGGTGCTGTGCAACGCGCAAGCGGCCCGGACACGGTGGTGATGTGCGCCGCCGGGACCATGCCGGGAGAGCTGCACACGCTGTGGAAAGCCCCTCGCCCCGGCGCCTATCACATGGAATACGGCTATTCCTGCATGGGGTACGAGATCGCGGGCGCCATGGGCATCAAGATGGCCGAGCCCGACCGCGACGTGGTCTGCATGATCGGCGACGGGTCCTATATGATGGCCAATTCCGAGCTTGCAACGGCAGTGATGATGGGTGTGAAAATCACCGTTGTGATCACCGACAACCGTGGCTTCGGCTGCATCAACCGGCTGCAAATGGGCACCGGCGGGGCCGAGTTCAACAACCTACTCGATCATGCACATCACGAAAACCCCTCGAATATCGACTTTGCGGCCCATGCCGCGTCGATGGGGGCGGCCTCGGTCCATGTCGGCTCGATTGCCGAGTTGGAGGACGCGCTGGCCCGTGCCAAGGCCGCTACAGGCCCCTTCGTCGTCGTGATCGACACCGACCCCTATCCCAGCACACCGGATGGTGGGCATTGGTGGGACGTGGCGGTGCCCGAAGTCAGCGACCGCGACGAGGTCAACGCAGCCCGCAAGGGATACGAGACCGCCCTGCGCGCCCGGCTGAACTGAACGCCCGCCCGGCGGCACCGCCGGGCCGCACGGACCCATCGGGTGGCGCCAACACCCGACCGCAATACATGAACGGACACCTGCGATGATCCTTTACGGCACCAACCCCATCGCCTGGGCCAATGACGACGACCAGTCTCTGGGCGCGCATATCCCGACCGAACAGATCCTGACCGAGGCCCACGAAATCGGCTTTGACGGCATCGAAAATGGCCACCGCTGGCCGCAGGACGACCCTGAGGCGCTGAAACAGTTGCTGGGCGGCTATGGCCTGAAATTCATCTCGGGCTGGCATTCGCTGAATCTGCTGGCCCATAGCGTTGAGGACGAAAAGGCCGCGATCCAGCCGCATCTGGACAAGCTCAAGCACAATGATTGCGCCGTCTGCATCGCCTGCGAGACCTCGAACTCGGTGCAGGGCCTCAACGTGCCGGTGAATGACGCCCCGGTTCTGTCAAACGAGGAGATGAGGGCGTTTGGCGCCAAGGTCGAAGAGGTCGCGCAATACTGCGCCGATCAGGGCATCGCGCTGGTCTATCACCACCACATGGGCACCGTCGTGGAAACCCCGGATGAAATCGACGCCTTCATGGCCGCAACCGGCCCCGCCACCAAGCTGCTCTTCGATGCCGGCCATTGTTATTTCGGGTCCAACGGCGCCGATCCCGCGCCGGTGTTGGAGAAATACGCGGACCGCGTCAGCCACTTCCACGCGAAGAACATGCGCCCGGCGGTCATGGCCGAGGTGCGCGAACGGGGTTTCTCGTTCATGGACGGCGTGCGCAAGGGTGTTTTCACCGTTCCCGGCGACGACGAGGGCGGCATCGACTTCGCCCCGCTGTTGAGCATTCTCAAGGACAAAGGGTACGAGGGTTGGCTGGTGATCGAGGCCGAACAGGATCCAGAGGTTCACAATCCGCTGCACTACCAGACGCTGGGCCTGAAATCCCTCAAACAGATGGCCAGAGAGGCCGGGCTCGACAGCGGCCAAACGACGGACCAGGGGAAGGAGCTGACATGACACAGGCCGAAGCCGGGTATGTCGGGTATTACGATCGCAACGCTTGCGATCTGGATGAGTTTCGAACGCTGACCTCGCAGTCCCTCGCGCCAGAGGCCGTCCCGCACGCCGTCGAAGTGCAGAAGAACATACCGCTCTATGACATGACGGCTCTGCGCGACCGGCTGGAAACGCCCGCCGCGCGCAAGGCGTTGATGGCAGAATGGGCGTGGGTTTTGGGCCAATCGGCCGGGGTTCTGGTGTTGAAATCGGCCTATGCGGATAAAACTGTTCTCGACGAGGCCACACGGATTTTTGACGAGATCATCGCGCAGGAACGCGAGGCTTCCGGCGGGAAGGGCGACCACTTCGCCGCCGCCGGTGCGAATGACCGGATCTGGAACTCGGCCCAGAAACTCTGCGAACGGAATCCGGACGTTTTCGTGCGCTATTTCGGAAACACCCCGATTGCCGCCGTATGTGAGGCCTGGCTCGGCCCGAATTACCAGATGACGGCGCAGGTCAACCAGGTCCGGCCCGGCGGCACGGCGCAGCAGGCCCATCGCGACTATCATCTGGGCTTTCAGACGGAAGATATCGCTGCGGAATACCCTGCGCATATCCACCATCTCTCGGCGGTGCTGACCCTGCAAGGAGGGATCGCCCACACCAATATGCCGGTGGAAAGCGGGCCTACGAAGCTGCTGCCCTTCTCACAGCTCTTTACATCCGGCTACGTTGCCTGGCGGCGTGAGGATTTCCGCGAATATTTCGAGGGGAACTATGTGCAACTGCCGCTGCAAAAGGGCGACGCGGTATTCTTCAACCCAGCACTGTTTCACGCCGCCGGCGCCAACACCAGCGCAGACATTCTGCGCATGGCGAACCTGCTGCAGGTCTCATGCGCTTTTGGCCGCGCCATGGAAAGCCTGGATCGGGCGGCGATGTCTGCCCTGCTTTATCCCGCGCTGGTTCGGCTCAAGGACCAACTGTCTGCCGGTGAAATCCGCGCTGCGATTGCTGCCGCTGCCGAAGGCTATTCCTTCCCCACCAATCTCGATCGCGACCCTCCGGTTGGTGGGCTGGCCCCCGAGACACAGGCAGCCCTTTTGACGCGGGCGCTTGACGTGGGGTGGAGCGCGGATCAGGTCAAAGCGGAACTGGACGCGCAAACCACACGGCGCGTCGCGTAAACCGGCGGGCCGATATGGCCCTGCATAAATGAAAAGGGGATGAACCGTGACAGACCTTCTGCGCAAACTCGTTGCCGAAACCGGCAAGGTGCATGACATCACTCCCGCAAACGCCCGCGGACCGCAAAGCCCCGACTGGTCCTATGTGGGATTTGGCCTTTACCATCTGGAGGCCGGTGAAACCGTGGCCGAGCCCACCGGTGAGACCGAGGTGATCCTGGTACTGGTCGAGGGCAAGGCCAAGATCGCCTGCGATACCGCCGATTTCGGTGAACTGGGCGACCGGATGAGCGTGTTCGAAAGGACCCCACCTCATTGTGCCTATGTTCCGAACGAAAACAGCTGGTCCGCCACCGCCACCACCAAATGTGTGTTGGCGGTCTGTACAGCGCCGGGCAAAGGCAACCACCCGGCACAACGGCTGGGGCCCGATGGTATCGAGTTGACTCCACGTGGCAAGGAGCAGAACATGAGATATATCAACAACATCGCCATGGAAGGCCGTGATGTGGCCGACAGCCTTCTGGTGACCGAGGTGTTCACGCCGGACGGCAACTGGTCCTCCTACCCCAGCCATCGTCATGACGAAGACGACTATCCCAACATGACGTACCTGGAGGAAACCTACTACCACCGGCTGAACCCATCCCAGGGCTTTGGCATTCAGCGGGTCTATTCCGAAGACGGCACGTTGGACGAGACCATGGCCGTCAGGGATGGCGACGTCGTTCTGGTTCCACGTGGTCACCACCCCTGCGGCGCGCCCTATGGTTACGAGATGTACTACCTCAACGTTATGGCTGGGCCGCTGCGAAAATGGCGGTTCAAGAACGACCCCGATCACGACTGGATCGCACAGCGCGACGCCTGAGCTGGTCACTGTCTGGCAGCGGATCGCGCCGGTGTCTCGCCGAGACTTGCCACTCCAGTTTTTGACCAAGGGATTTCGCGCCGTTGCTGCTCGACCCCCTTCAACCCCATCAAAACTCTTGGGGTTGGTTACGAAGAGGTCACCTTACAACAAACTCGGCATGAAGAGCGCCCGCCGCCTTGATCGTCTTGAGGATGTCGATCATGTCCCGTGGGGACACGCCCAGCGCGTTCAGGCCTGCCACCACTTCGGACAATGAGGTGCTTTCAGGCACCTCTGCCAATCGGGTTCCTTCCTCTTCCTCGATTTCGGCATTTGTCCTTGGCACCACGACGGTTTGGCCATCCGCAAAGGGATTGGGCTGGATAGCAATCGGGGCCTCCTCGACCCGCAAGGTCAGGTTGCCCTGAGACACCGCCACCCGCGAAATGCGCACGTCATCCCCCATCACGATCGTGCCCGACCTTTGATCGACCACAACCCGCGCTTTGCGCTCGGGCTCGACCAGAATGTTCTCGATCCGCCCAATGGCGTGGGCGGTCGAGACCGCCCGCGTCGCGGCGATGTTCAACTCGATGGTTCCAGAGTCCCGCATCAGGGCAACGGCGCGGTTGAACTCGCCATTGATGGCCGCCTCGATCCGACCGGCTGTTGTGAAGTCGGGTTCGCGCAAGGCTAGCCGCAACTGGGTGAGCGATCCGAGATCGAACTCGATCTCACGCTCGACGCGCGCGCCCGAGGGGATAACACCCGAGGTCGGCACCCCGCGTACGACAGAAGCCGCATCACCTTCGGCCACCGCTCCCCCGGCAAGTACCGTGCCCTGTGCGACCGCATAGATCTGCCCGTCAGCTGCGTTCAGGGGCGTCATGATCAGTGTGCCGCCCAGCAGACTTTTGGAATCCCCGATTGCAGACACCGTCACGTCGATCTGGCCGCCCACCCGAGCAAACGGCGGCAAACTTGCAGTCACAAAAACCGCCGCCACATTCTTGGGCCGGAACTGCTCGCCCGTCACGTTGACCCCAAGGCGCTCGAGAATATTCGACATGATCTCCTCGGTGAACGGCGCATTTCGCAATCCATCACCAGTGCCGTTCAGACCGACCACAAGGCCATATCCAACCAGGTCGTTGCCGCGCACCCCGTCGAAGTCCACCAGATCCTTGAGCCGGATGGAGTTCGCCAATGCAAGACCCGGCATCAGAAGGGCGATAAACACTAACAAAAATTTCATCTCAGGAAATTCACCAGTGACAGATTGGCATTTCGGACCGTTACGGAATACAGGCTTTCCAGTTGAAACTGTACGGTCTGCAGCCGCGTTGCGGTTTCATAAGGATCGGCCCCAATCAGTTCTCCCTTTGAGTATTCCAGGCTGGTTTTCGCGGCAGAGTTTCGGGTCGCCGCCTGATCGATGCGCGCCTCAGCCGCGCCGATCTGTGCTCTCAGTTGCACCATGTCATCCTTGGAATTGACCAGTTGACCTCCGAGTTCCTTGAACAGGGCCGTTCGCTGATCCGGGGACATAGCGAGCGTGGGATCGGAGGCCAGCGCAGCGACGGCGGCGCTGCGTAACGCATCCCGAAACGCCTGGTCGTCGGCCTTCAATGGCAGGCGGACCTGTTCGCGTTCCGAAATCTGCATCGGTGCCAGAACATCCGCCGATCCCTGATACATCACCGCCTCGAATCCCGCCGGATCATTGAACCAGGTCTCGGCTGCCTGCAGGATGTCGGACGCTGTGGTCAGACCGGTGAATTCCGCCCGCAATGCCGTCAGCAGTGTGTCCGGAGAGGCAAGCGGCGTTGCGTCGGTGGCAGTTCCTGCAAACAGACTACGGCCGCCGACACGCGTGTTCAGAGCCGAAATCATCGTGTCCAACTCGTCGGCTGCCTGCACGCTGGCCTGCGTCTGTGTCACCGCCTGATTGGACGTCCCAAAGGCCAATAGCGTCGACGAAAGCTCTGCGACACTTTTGTCGAACGTGGTCAAACTGATCTGCATCGCGTTCGCGAAAAGCCCGGCCTCGGACGTCGCGATGGAAAACCCGTCAAGGCGGGCCAGACTGCGGTCGATATCCGCGATCTGCGCGTAATCTCCGCCCAAACGCTCGGCCACATTGGCGACTTGCCCTGAGGACAACTCGTAGGACAAGGTTTCGATCTCGGTCTTGATCTGGGTGCTGCGGGTCTGAAGCATCAGCCCTCGGGCCAGATCGCCGATTGAATTCAGAGCCATGGTTTACAGCCTCAACAAGGTATCCATCAATTCATCGACCGTTTCGATGATGCGGGCATTGGCGGCGTAAGCCTGTTCGATCTGCATCATACGTTGCAGTTCGGTATCGGTATCCACGCCCTGTTCCTTTTCGATCCGCTCAAGCTCGGTTCTGGTCGTTGAGGCAAAGGCCATGCGCCCCGCGGTGGTATTGGCGTCCTGCCCGACCCGCGACAGCAGACCCTCACTGATATCCGCCGCCGTCAGGCTGCCAGTCCCGAACCGGGTCGTTGGCAGAGTGCGCACTGTCGTCAGCGCATCGCCAAAGGCTTTCAACTGCCTTGCGTCGCCCGGCGCGCCCGGGACCGTCGCCCCCAACCCAGCGCGCAGCTTCCAACTGTCGCCGCCATTGTCAGGATCAACAACGGTATTCAGCGCCAACCGTCCGGCCAGCCCGATCTCGACTGCCGGATCGAACCGGCTGCCGTCATCGGTGAAGAGGCCGACGTCGGTCGCGGCGACGGTCGGGTCCAGGCCCGGTGTTTCGAACCGCTCGATCAGGTCGCGCGCCAGTGCATCCAGATCTTGTTGCGCCTCAATCGCCAACTCATCGCGGATTTCGAACTGGGCCGCCAGGCTCCCGCCCCTGATCGCCGAGGTGCCACCGGAGGTCGCGACCGGCCGGCCATTGATCTCGAGCCCCGAAAGCAGCCCGTTGCCGACGGTCATATGCGGCATCGTATCGCCGGTCAGATCGAACGAAAGCTCTGCCGCCCGGTCGTCGAGCAGAATGGCGCCGCCATCGGAATAGAGGGCGATCCGATCATTGTCTCGCGCGACGATGTTGACCGGAACGATCTCGTTGATCTCATCGACGAGCACCTGACGTTGATCGAGCAAAGCGGCAACGTTGCCCCCCGCCGCCCGGATCTTGGAGAGCCGAGCGTTGAGGTCTTCGACATCCTTGAGCGCAGTGTTCAGACGGTCCACCTGCTGACCGATACGGCGATCCGCGTCCGAGCGCCTGCGGCGCAATCCTTCGGAAGCATCGTTGATCGCGTTTGCCAAGTGGCGTGCCTCGGTCACCGCCGTGTCCAGGCGTGTGGCGGACTCCGGCATGCTGGCTGCTGAAATCAAGCTGCTTTCGAAATTCGTTAGTTTGTTGGTGATCGAGTTCGGGTCATTGGCCGTGCCAACCAGTTGCTCCAACCCGCTAAAGAACTCCGAAGTGGCTTTGGCATGCGCATATCCCGCGTCGGCACTGCGGCGGTTTGCAGTCAGAACCGGAGCGTCGTGGCGGTTGACCCCGACCACCTGCACGCCATTGCCGGTCACGTGGCTTGTGGCCACTTCCAACGAGCGGCGCGTGTAGCCCGGTGTCAGCGCGTTCGCGATATTGTCCGACACCACAACCGAGGCCCGGCTGGCCGCTGAAAGCCCGCTCAGCGCGTTGTGGAAGGCGGTGGAAATGCTCATGGGAAAGGTCCTCTCATCAAATCAGGGGGCCGGATCAACGCTTGATATTCGTGGTTTCCTGCAACATCTCGTCCACGGTCTGGATCACTTTGGCGCTTGACGAATAGGCGCGCTGGGTCTGGATCATATCGGTCAGTTCACTGGCGACATCGGTGGTCGATTCCTCGCGCGCGAAGGACACCAGATCGCCGGTCGGGCCATCACCGGCATCCCACAGGAAATAGGTGCCGCTGTCGCGTGACGGGGCGTAGGTCTGGCTGTCCAGCGCTGTCAGCCCGTTGGGGTTGGGAAGATCCACCAGCGGGATCTGAAACACCCGGCGGCTGACGCCTGAATCGTAGAACGCATAGACATATCCGTTTTCATCAACCTCGACGCTGGTCATGGTGCTGACCGCGGCCCCGTCCCGTGTGATCGAAACGGGAGCGAAGGTGTCGGAAAGCTGCGTGATGCCGTTCGAATCGCCGATCTGGCCGATGTTGATCTCCATCGGACCACCCGCAACGTTCACGACGAAGCTGCCCGTGGCGGGATCATAGGCCCCACCGGAAACAGCCGTGACGCTGGCCAACGTTCCGCCGCTGGTCCGATTGTCGTCGAAGGTCAGGTTGTACTCACCGATCACAGCACCACCGGATGCCGTGTCACGCAGGACCATGGTCCAGGCATTGCTGGATCCGGTGGCCGGAACCGTCGGGATCAGTTCGATCTCGACATTCTCCGACTTTCCGAGGTTGTCGTAATACTCCACCGATAGCGGTTGCGTATCCCCCGGCGATCCCGCATCCGTCGCGGTTGCCGGCAAGTTCATTCGCAGATTCATCTGAGTCGTCGGCGATCCGGAGAGCTGATTGACGCTCAGCTGAACGGGCACCAAACCGGCCGATGTATCGCGGGGAAGGTTCGGGATCGACCCATCGGATTGCGCCGGCCAGCCCATGAGGACAAGGCCCGATTCCGAGACCAGATACCCCTGTTCATTGGTTCGGAACGACCCGGTGGTGGCCAGCAGCATCTCATTGGTGCCCGACGCGATCTGCGAGCTGCGCACAACCGGCAGCATGCCTCGGCCACGCACGGCGAGGTCGGTGGAGTTGTTGGTCGAAACCAGCGAACCGCGCTGGTCGATCATGCGCTGACTGGTCGTGCGCACGCCGCCCGCTGAATAGGCGCCGCCGGAATTGGTCGTAACCATCGAATGAAAATCGGTCTCCACGCGCTTGTATCCAAAGGTCGAGGAGTTCGCGATGTTGTCAGAGATGGTCGCCAGCCTGCTGGCATTTGCGGACAGCGCCGCAACACCGGCATTCAGCGAAGAGGAAATGGACATCGGCACGCCTTTCTTCTGCGTCAAACATGTGTTGATGCAACAGGTAACGCGCGGCGTCTTAACAGCGGGCTAACAGCTAAAATGCTCGCTATTCCTCGCCGGGGTTGCGCAGAAAGATGACCTCGATCCGGTTGTTGCGCGCCGCCATCGGATTCTTGTCCGCCAGTTTGCGGTCTGCATGCCCCGTAACTCGCTGAATACGCTCCGATTTCAGCCCTGCACCCTCCAACAGGTTTCGGGTTTTCTCGGCGCGCGCGGTGGACAGTTCCCAAACCGGATTTTCCGCCAGAACCACCGGGTGTGCCCGGATATGCCCACCCACGGCGATCCCGTTGGTCACCAGATCCGAGGATCGGGCAATCACGCGGATGAGATCCTTCATCAGCTGCGTAGGCCGGTCCGAGTTTACCTCAAAAAGCGGCGAATCGCTGGTGGCGAACAGTTCGACGATCAGACCCTCATCCGTGACCCGCGTCACGATATGCTGACGCAGTTTCTTGGACACCAGGCTCTCACCGCCACGCCCCAGCAGCTCTGCCTCAAGCGAAGTGAATTCCTCGTGCGCGCCCTGACCGCCACCCTCGGCGTTCACCCCGGTCGAGCCTCGCGCGCGCTTGGCCTTGGTCGGGTTCTTGTCGGTCGCCCCCGAGCCGTCCATCACCATCGTCTTTTCCGAGAACATGTTGTCGCCGCCAAAGGCTCCGTCCCCGCCACCCGATACCGGGTTGACCGGAATCGTTGGCGAGAAGTAATCCGCCAGACCCTTGCGTTGCTTTTCCGTCGTCGCGTTCAGCAGCCACATCAACATGAAGAAGGCCATCATGGCCGTGACAAAGTCCGCATATGCGACCTTCCACGCGCCGCCGTGATGGCCATCGCCACCGCCGCCATTACGCTTCTTCTTGATGATGACCGGCGCCGCATTGGATTGCGCACCCATCTCCACCACCTTTTATATCACCCGACAACCGGGATATCAGGGCAGGCGTTAAGAGATGTCTAACAACTAAAACTGTCTTGATTTCCGTCAGTGCGGTCCCGATTTCGCCCGCCGCAGAATCAGCGCCAACCGATTGAAACTGTTCGCAACGCCATCGGGATCGGGCTTGCCAAAGAAGCCGTCCAGCTCTCCCCAGACGCGCACGGCCTGATCCAGCACGGGGTCAGAACCCTCGGAATAAAGCCCGGCCTTGATCATGACCTCGGATTGCTCGTAACTGCCCAGCAGTTTGCGCGTCTCGGCAATCATCCCGTTCTCTTCCGGCGTTGCCGCTCCCGGCAGGCTGCGTGAGACCGAGCGGCTGACGTCAATCGCCGGGAATCGCCCCCGTTCTGCAATTTCGCGGTCCAGCACGATGTGCCCATCCAGAACCCCGCGCAGAATATCCGCGACCGGCTCATCCATGTCCGATCCGGCGACCAGAACGCTGAACACGGCGGTGATGTCGCCCTGTTCCGTCGTTCCCGGTCCGGCCCGCTCGCATAGCCCGGTGATCAGCGGCGTCACCGACGGAGGATAGCCGCGCAGCGCCGGAGCTTCGCCCATCGCGGCGGAAATCTCACGATGGGCCTCGGCAAAGCGGGTCACCGAATCGGCCAGAAACAGCACGTTCAGACCCTGGTCCCGCAGCATCTCGGCCACCGACATCGCCGCCCAGGCACAGCGCCTGCGCGCCAGGGCCGATTGGTCCGAGGTCGCGGCGACCACCACAGCGCGGGCCATCCCCTCGGCGCCCAGTGCGTTCTCCACGAATTCGTTCACCTCGCGACCTCGCTCGCCGATCAGCGCGACCACCACCTCATCCGCCTGCACCGACCGCGCCAGCGTCGCCATCAGGGTCGATTTCCCGACGCCTGACCCGGCAAACAGACCGATTCGTTGCCCCCGCACAACCGGTAGCATCGTGTTCAGCACCGCCAGCCCGGTCGCCATCCGCTCGCCCAGAGGCTTGCGCTCGACCGCGCGCGGTGGCGCCTGCATAATGTCCCGCTCATCGCCCCCGCGCAGCAGAGGCCGACCGTCCAGGGGCCGCCCGAACGGGTCCACCACGCGCCCCAGCCAATGCGGCCCGGGCGCAAAGGCGGGCATCTGCCGCAAAATCACCCGGTTGCCCAGTGATACGCCCTCAGGCGCACTATCGGGCAGCATGTGGATAGTATCACGCTCGACGTGCAGCACCTCACCCACCAGCGGCGAACTTGCATCGCGTTGCAACTCCAGACGGTCGCCGATCCGCGCCCTGTCGGCCAGCCCTCCAATCTCGATCACGCCGCGGGCAACGCCGGTCACGCGACCCACATGGCGCACCAGGCTCAGGCTGTCGAACTCCGCTTTCAGCAGCATCGGGTCAGGGGCTGTCATCGCGCCACCTCCATCTGTTTCCTGAAAACGGTTTCTAAAGGAATCGGGGTTAAGCCTTGATTGAAATTGATCGAGGGAGAAGCCCCGATGTTCTCTGATTTGAACGTCTTTAAGACGGCGTACGCCATGGCAACACATGCGGGACAGCGACAAGCTGTGATCTCGCGCAACATGGCCAATGCGGACACGCCCGGCTACCAAGCGCGGGATATCGAAGCCTTTGATAGCGTCTATTCTGGCGGTCCTCGCACCGAAATGATCGCCTCGCGCAACGGTCACCTGAACGGGATCGAACGCGGGGACTGGGCCGAGTTCACGCCCGAAAACCCGACTGATCCCAACGGTAACAGCGTTTCCATCGAAGATGAGATGCTCAAGGCCGTGGACGTCAAGCGCCAGCATGACCGCGCCCTCGCAATCTACCGCTCGTCGCTCACTATCCTGCGCGCCAGCCTCGGCAAGGTCTGAGGAGGCAGCTCATGAGTGATTTTTCCAAATCCCTTGCGGTCTCGGCCAGCGGTCTGCGCGCCCAGGCCACCCGCCTGCGTCATGTGTCCGAAAACATCTCGAACGCCGACACTCCGGGCTACCGGCGCAAGACCGTGCCGTTTGAAACCGCAAAGGGGGATGACGGCGATATGGTCAGGACTGGCCACGTTCGCCTCGACCGCACGCAACTGGCCCGAATCTACGACCCCTCGCATCCGATGGCTGATGCGTCCGGGAATTATGAAGGCTCCAACGTCGATCTGATGATTGAGATCGCCGACGCCCGTGAGGCGCAGCGCAGTTACGAGGCCAACCTGAAAATGTTCGATCAGACCCGGCAGATGTCGTCGGGCCTGATGGACCTTCTCCGCAAATAAAGGACGACCAGAATGGATATCCGCTCACTCTCTGCCGCACAGAGCTATGCCTCGGCGCGCCCGGCCACGCAGGCCGATCCCACCCACGAGGGTGCCACACAAGGGCTGCGCAACACTTTCCGCGACTTTGCGGCCACTCTGCAGCACAGCGAACAGGTGGCGCAATCTGCGATGGTCGGACAGGCCGACCCGCACGCGCTGGTGCAGGCGCTGGCCCAGACCGAGCTGGCGGTCGAAACCGCGGTGACCGTCCGAAACAAGGTGGTCGAGGCCTATCAGGAAATCCTGCGCATGCCGGTCTGAGCCATGCTAAGCGAAGGTCTCTTCTACGACACCCTGCGCCAGGCGCTGTGGATCGCGGTCATCACCTCGGTCCCGATTCTGGCGGTTGCGCTGGTGACGGGTCTGGTCGTGGGCCTGTTTCAGGCGCTGACGTCAATTCAGGAAATGACGCTGACCTTCGTTCCCAAGCTTGCCGCCATCGTCGTGGTGTTCTGGATCTCGATGGGTTTCATGACCCAGACGCTGGTCACCTTTTTCACCGCAACGATCCTT
The DNA here is from genome assembly GCF_013031405.1 of Ruegeria sp. HKCCD8929. Classification (GTDB taxonomy): domain Bacteria; phylum Pseudomonadota; class Alphaproteobacteria; order Rhodobacterales; family Rhodobacteraceae; genus Ruegeria. The sequence goes on from NZ_WPZY01000004.1 coordinate 398,932, forward strand.
CCCCTGATTGCAGGAGGTCTCTGATGGGTTCCACCAGCTATATCACCCTGTCCCGCCAAACCGGTCTGATGAATGAAATCCGCGCGGTCGCCAACAATATCGCCAATGCCAACACCACCGGTTACCGGCAACAGGGCCTCGTGTTTTCTGAGTACATTCAGGACAGCCGGCATCAGCCCTCGCTGTCGATGGCGCGCGCGCAGGTGCGCAACACATCGTTGCAGCAAGGCGTGCTGACCCAGACCATGGGCCGGTTCGACTTCGCCATCGAGGGCGACGGGTTCTTCATGCTCGAAACCGACGCTGGCAACCGTCTGACCCGCGCGGGCAGTTTCACGCCCAATGCCGATGGCGATCTGGTGAACATGGATGGCCAGCGGGTTCTGGATGCCAATGGCGCCCCCTTGTTTGTCCCGCCCGACGCGCAATCGGTCTATGTGGCCAGCGACGGGACCCTCAGCGCCGATGGGCAACTTCTGGGACAGATCGGCGTTTACCGGCCCACCGACCCGAACGGGCTGATCCGCGAGGGCGGCGTGACCTTCCGCGCCGACGGCGGAACCGAGCCGGTGGATGAGCCGACCATCCTGCAGGGATTCCTCGAAGGCTCGAACGTCAACGCCATCGAACAGGTCACCCGCCTGGTCGAAATCCAGCGCGCTTACGAGTTGGGCCAAAGCTTTCTCGAAACCGAAGACGAACGCATCCGCAACGCCGTCAAGGCCTTGATGCGCTGATCATAAGGAGCCTTACTCATGCGTGCCTTGCAAATCGCCGCCACCGGCATGACCGCCCAGCAGATGCGGGTCGAGACGATCTCGAACAACCTCGCCAACATGAACACCACAGGCTACAACGCCCGCCGGGCAGAGTTCGCCGACCTGCATTATCAGCAGATGGCCCGCGCCGGGACGGTGAACGCCTCCGACGGCACCGTTCTACCCACCGGCATCCAGCTTGGTCTGGGCGTGCGACCCGCCGCAGTCACGGTGAACCTGACGCAGGGGACCCTGTCGGCCACCGGCAGTGACCTGGATGTGGCCATCGAAGGGCGTGGCTATCTTGAAATCAGCCTGCCCAACGGCCAATCCGCCTACACTCGTGATGGCAGTCTAAAACGCTCCGCCGAAGGGCTGATCGTCACCTCGGACGGCTACGCGGTTTCACCCGAAATCACTATCCCCAGCGACGCCCGCTCGATCTCGATCAATGGTGCAGGCGAAGTTTATGCCTATTTCGACGATGCCGCCGAGGGCCAGCTACTAGGGGAGTTCACTCTCTCCAGCTTCTCCAACGCCAAGGGGCTCGAGGCCATTGGCAGCAACCTGTTCAAGGAAACCGAGGCGTCGGGTGCGCCGGTGGTCGGCACCCCGGGCGAGGACGGGCTGGGGACGCTGCGGCAGGGCTATCTGGAGGACAGCTCCGTCGACGCGGTGCGCGAAGTGACTGAACTGATCGAGGCGCAGCGCGGATACGAGATGAACGCCAAGGTGATCACCGCCGTCGACCAGATGATGAGCGCCACCACACAGGTGCGATGATGCGGCGGCTTTTTCAGATACTCCTGGTGATCTCAGCTCTACCTGCCTGGGCCGATATCGTGGTCCCGGCCCGAACGATCCGCGCCAAAGAGGTCATCTCGACCGAGGATCTGGCCGTCAACTCAGCCGATGTCGAAGGGGCCGTCAGCGACCCCAACGATGTGATAGGTCTTGAGGCCCGCGTGGCACTCTATGCCGGCCGCCCCATCCGTCTTACCGATGTGGGCCCACCTGCAATCGTCGATCGCAACGATCTGGTCACCCTGATCTTCGACCACGGCGCGCTGTCGATCAAAACCGAAGGACGGGCGCTTGGCCGCGGTTCAGCGGGTGAGGTCATCCGGGTCATGAACCTGTCTTCCCGAACAACCGTTTCCGGCCGAATCCGGCCTGACGGTAGCATCGAGGTCAACTGATGAAACACTTTTTCTTCACCAAACCGCTTCTCGCCGCGCTGCTACTGGTCACCGCCTGTGGCCGCGCTGATCATCTGGGCAAACCGCCCAGCTTCACGCCGAACGCGGAGTCCACTGAACATGTGGCCATGCTCTGGCCCGGCCTGCCTCTGCACAGCCAGCCGCAACGCACGGTCGACCGGGCGTCACTCTGGAGCGGCGGGCAGAACTCGCTGCTGGGCGACCAGCGCGCGATGAAAAAGGGAGACATTCTGACGGTTGTGATCGAACTGGACGAAAAGGCCGAGATTTCCAACGACACCAACCGGTCGCGCACCGGGTCCGAGAGCTTGGGCGTCCCGCACCTGCTGGGTTTGCCTCAGCGGGCCGATGAACATTTGCCTGACGGTGCTTCGCTATCAGACGCGGTCTCGATCGATTCCACCAGTTCGACGAAGGGCAAAGGGTCGGTCAAGCGCAGGGAAAAGCTGACCTTGCGGGTGGCGGCCACCGTGGTGGATGTGCTGCCCAACGGGGTTTTGTCGATATCCGGCTCGCAGGAGCTGCGGGTCAATTTCGAGCTGCGCGAACTGCTGGTTTCGGGTTTCGTGCGGCCCGAGGATATCTCGCGCCAGAACGAGATCACCTATGATAAGATCGCCTCCGCGCGCGTCTCTTATGGCGGTCGTGGCCAGATCACCGATGTGCAACAGCCGCGCTATGGCCAGCAGATCCTCGATGCCATTCTACCGTTCTGAGGTGACGCGATGATCAAGAAACTGCTTCCCGTTGTGTTTCTGATCGTGGGTCTCGGCGCCGGTGCTGGTGCCGGGTTGGTCCTGGGGCCTGCCGGGTCTGACAAGACCTCGTCAGAAAAAGACCCCGCGCATGTTGAGAAAGAGCCAGCGGCCGAAAAGGCGGATCACAAGGCACGCAAGCCCGCTTCACATTCCGCATCCAAGGACAACGGGGATCACGACAGCTCGGACTATGAATACCTGAAGTTGACCAAGCAGTTCGTCGTTCCCATCGTCGAACAGGACCGGATTTCGGGGCTCGTCACCCTGTCGCTGAGCCTCGAGGCCAATCCCGGGATCAGCGAGGCCTTCTATGCCGTCGAGCCCAAGCTGCGGGACGGGTTTCTGCAGATTCTGTTCGATCACGCCAATATGGGCGGGTTCGACGGCGCATTCACGCAGTCCAGGAACCTGGAAACGCTCCGCTCGGCCCTGCTGACTGTGGTCCAGAGTGAGTTCGGAGACGACGTGACGAAGGTGCTGATCACCAGCATTGCACGGCAGGACACGTGACCTAGCAGGTCGAGCCGCTCGCTGGCCCGATCTTCTGGTTCAATTGCCGCGCGATGCGTGTTTGAGAACGGCATCCTGACGCAGCGCGGCACTTTCCGCTGCCCGGCGTTTGCGAGCCGCCTCGGATCCCGCCGCTTCGGTCAACCGGACCAGCGCCTCTTTCCGGCCAAACGCCGCGCGCAGGCGATCCATTGCTGTCAGTTTCTGCGCCTGAACCCGTGCCAGATCGGTGTTCAACGCCCGACGCGTCCGGGATTCCCAGCCCTGCCACAGGACGTCGGCGCCGAGTGATTTGAAACCGGGTGTATGCTCGCCATCATGCCTGGCATGTGCCATCTGTGCGTCGAGCTGCGCAAGCTGACCGCGCAGCCGCGCCTCTTCCTGCAGAACCGGCCGCATCCGGTCGTATTCGTCGAGATAGAGTGCCTCGGTAACCTGTTTTATCCGGGATAGGTTGGACAGTTTCATCGGATGCTTCCCTTGGCACGTTTGCGCATGGCTTCGGCAAACCGGATGGCGGCGACGACGGGTCGGTAGTGCTCCTCGGCGATCTCTTGCCCGATCTCCACCGTGGCATGCAGCGCCCGCGCGGTTGGCGGGTCGGAGTGGATCGGAACGCCGGCCTCGCCTGCTGCCGCCCGGATCGCCGCCGCGATCTCGTCCACCCCTTTGGCGACACAGACAGGCGCCGCCCCCGGCGCGCGGGACCATTTCAGCGCCACAGAAAAATGCGTCGGGTTCACGATGACCACATCCGCCGTCGGCACATCCGCCATCATCTGGGTCATCGCGATCTCCTGCCCGCGCTGACGGCGCTGCTGTTTCATGTGCGGATCACCCTCGGCATCCTTGGTCTCGTCCATGATCTCCTTGCGGGACATCCGGTTTTTGCGGATGTGTTCGGAATATTGCCACAGATAGTCGACCACTCCGATCGCCAGCGCCACGGCGATCACGATGAACATGAAGCGTGTCAGCAGGCTCATCATCAGCATGATCGCGATCGGTGCCTGCGCCGCACTGGCCGCCACGATCTCGGTCAGGTTCGCACGCAGAAACAGGGCCAGGCAGACCGAATAAAGCAGGAGCTTGGCAAAGCTCTTGGCAAACTCGAACAGCCCGCCACGACCGAACTTGTTTTTCACATTGGAGACAAGCGAGATCCGGGACAGTTTCGGCTTGAGCTTGCTGGGCGCAAAAACCAGCGCGCGCTGCGCCAGAAGGCTCAGCACCACGGCGGCAGCGGGGACGGCGAAGAGGGTCAGAACCGACAGCGCCACCCGACCCAGGATGCCATCGACCGAACCGCCCGCCGGGCCATCCAGAACAAGCGCCGACAGTTGGTCCGACTGGTCGATCAGCACCATCAGCGTGGTGCCCAACTGCTCTACCGTGACCTTACCGACGGCCAGCAGCGCAAGCAGCAGCCCGGCGTAACCTGCCACGACCGAGAGGTCATTCGACTTGGCGATCTCACCCTTTTCCCGTGCCTTCAGCAGTTTTTGCGGTGTCGGGTCAAAGGACTTTTCGCTGTCGTCGTCCTGCCCGCTCATGGCCGCATCCCAACCGGGTCCTGGAAGAACTCGAACAAGGCGTCGGTCCAGACCGACAGGATCAGCGGAGACCCGGCAAACAGCAGGAACAGACCGCCAAAGGTGATTGCCGGGGCGCCGACGAAAGCGACCATAAGCTGCGGCATGGCGCGGTTGATGACGCCAAGCGCCAGGTTATAGACCAATGAGGCGATGACGAAAGGCGCGGCCAGCGCAAAGGCCAGCGCGAACATACGTGAGACCTGCCGCACGCCCCATTCGCTCAGATCCGGCGCTGCGGGCAGAGTGCCGATGGGGAACAGATCATAGGAATGGATCAGGAACTCGGCCACTCTCACATGCAGCCCCAGCAACACCGCCAGCGTCAGGCCCGACAGAACCAGCAAGTAACCCATGGCCGGAACCGGCTCGACGGCGGCCCCGCCAAGGAGCTGCGACAGCGAGGTCGCCTGCGCGGCGATCGACCCGGCGGTCTGCAAGGCGAGGACGAAAAGGCGCATGGCGACGCCCATGGCTAACCCAATCAGGATTTCGGTTCCGGCCAGCGACGCAAAGGCCAGAGGATCGGGGATCCCGGGCGGCCCTGCCACTGCCGGAGCGACGATCAGGGTGAAGGCCAATGCGATGGTGAACTTCACCCGCGTCGGGATCGAGCGCTCACCAAAGGCCGGAAGCACCGAGACCAGCGCCGAGACGCGCAGGAAGATGGCAAAGAGCCGCCAGAATTCATCCGTCAGATAGGTCAAAAGATCCGGTGGCAGGTCGATCATGCCGCGACCATCCCCACCAGGGCCGGGCGTGCTTCGATTCCAATTTCCTCAAACGACAGCACCGGGTTTGACACGCCGCGGGCCCGCATGATTGTGCGCAGGAACCGGCGGCGACGGGTCGAAGTGACGAGGGCCGGGAACAGCCCCTGTTCCGCCGACCGCGCCATCCGGTCGGCCACGCCGTCGGCCAGCTTATTGAACAGATCCGGCGGCAGCGCGATATCGAGGCCCGAAGGATTGGCGTCGATCTGGTAGGTCGCGAATGTCTCCTCCCACTCGGGGGCGAGTTGTACCAGCGGGATCGACCCGTCCTCGCGCTTCATCTCAGCCACCAGTTGGAAGCCGAGCCGCTGCCGCACTTGTTCGCATATCGACTCGGGCTGGGTCGTCATCAGCCGCGCCTCGGCCACAGTTTCCAGGATCAACGGCATGTTGCGGATCGACACCCGCTCCTCAAGCAGCAGGCGCAGGACGGCGTGCAGCGTGTCGATGGGCACCTTGTCGGGGATCAACTCGTCCAGCAGTTTCCGGTTCGCCTCCGCTCGCACCGGATCGCTGAGGCGGGTCATTTCAGCCAGCAAGCGTCGTAGGGATTTGAGTGTCAGAAGACGGGCGAAGTTCTGCTTGATCACCTCAAGCAGATGCGTGGCCAGAATTTCCGGCGGCGTCACGATGGTCGCGCCGGACATGGCTGCTGTCTCCTGATCCTGCGGCAGAATCCAGCGGGCCGGGGCGCCATAAACCGGCTCGGTCACGTCGGTACCGTCGGGCAGCAGGTCCGGCCCTTCGGGCACCAGCGCCAGCACCAGTTCGGGATGCAGCACGCCGCGCACTTGCTCAACACCCTGCACGCGGATCACATAAGTGCCGGTGGGCAGCTCGGCCTGATCGGTCAGGCGGATGTCGGGCAGGATCAGCCCGAAAACCGAGGCCACGTGTGTACGCATATTCGCAATCCGCGCGTCCAGCCCAGTGCCCGGGTTCAGCACCATACCCACCAGATCGGGGGCGAATTCCAGATGCACGTCATCCAGGTCCAGAATGTCGCCAATGGCCTGCGAGACCGGTTCCTGCGTTTCTGCAGATGCATCCTCTGCCGCTGTTTGCTCTTCCGTCTGCCGCTTCTGCACGGAATAGGCGGCAAACCCCAACACGCCACCCCCAAGAATGAAGGGCAGGAATGGCAGCCCAGGCACCAGCGCAAAGACCACCATCAGCATCGCGACTGTCACCAGCGCGGCGGGATGGCGGCCAAGCTGCGAGAAGATGGCGTTGTCGGTCGCGCCCTGTGCCCCGCCGCGCGCGAGCAGCAGGGCCGAGGCGATCGAAATGATGACGGCGGGGATTTGCGAGACCAGCCCGTCGCCCACGGTCAGGATCGCATAGGTTTCAAAGGCCGAGGCGATGGGCATGCCGTGCACGACCACGCCCATGACCAGACCCATCACCAAGTTCAGCAAAGTGATCAGCAGCCCGGCAATGGCATCGCCCTTGACGAATTTCGAAGCCCCGTCGAGCGAGCCGAAGAACGTGGTCTCCTGCTGCTCAAGCTCACGGCGTTCTTTGGCCTGCTGGTGGTCGATGGCGCCTGCGGACATGTCGCTGTCGATGGCGAGCTGCTTGCCCGGCATCCCGTCCAGCGCAAATCGCGCGCCAACCTCGGCCATGCGGGCAGCACCTTTGGTGATGACCATGAAATTGACGATCAGCAGCACGCCGAACACCACCAGGCCCAGAAAGACGCTGCCGCTCATGATGAACTGGGCAAAACCTTCGATCACATCGCCTGCCGCGTTGGGGCCGGTATGCCCCTGCCCGATGATCAGCTTGGTCGAGGACACGTTGAGCGACAGGCGCAGCATCAGCGAGGCCAGCAGGATGGTCGGGAAGGACGAGAAATCCAGCGGACGCTCGATGAACAGTGTCAGTGTGAAGATCAGGATGGCCAGCGCGAACGAGGCGGCCAGCCCGACATCCAGCACCCAGGCGGGCACCGGCAGGATCATCATCACGATGATCGCCATCAGCGCCAGCGCCAGAAGCACGGTCGGAGAAAACAGGGCCTGTTTGTCGATCCGGGGCACCGCGCGCTCCTAGTTGAAGCTGATAAAGACGGTCTGGGCGCCGCTCACCGGCACCAGCGACCCCAATGTGCCCCGCTGAACGGAAGACGCCTGCGGGCGGGCAAAGAGCGGCTGTCCCGGTCCTGCCATCAGATCGCGCGGCGCAATGGCTACGCGAAGCGGTGGATCGTCCCGCAATTCGGCCAGCGTTGTCTCGAACCGATGTCTGTACGAGGCGGCCAAGGCCTGCGTGCGGGAATGATAGGCGCCCGCCGCCTCGGGCCACGACCCAAGCTCAGCATGAAGTTGGCGCAGGAAGCGCGCCGCATAAGCCGCATTTTCGTCGGGATCGAACATGGCGTCGATCGAGCGGAAGGCGCGACCATGCCAGCGGTAATTGACTTGAAAGCAGCCCACGTCGAAACTGCGCGCGCCAGCCTTGAACACCTTGTAGACATAGGCCTTGGCCTCGGTCTCGGTGGCGAACCAGTATCCCTTGCCTTCGAGGTTCACGGCCCAGGGCCAGGGGGTAATCTGCCCACCGACCTGCCGCCCGGTTTCGACCCGTGTGATGGCGCGCAGGATGTCCAGCGGCACATCCTCGGCCACCGCAGCCCGTCGCGCGGCGGCATCGCAGATTTCGGCGGTGCGGGCGTCAACAGCCGCCAAAGCGGGCTGGCACAGCCACAATAACGGCACAACAAACGCAAAGAGGGGTCTGGGCATTCTGCCTGTCCGGGATTCTGTCTCTCCCGGCCAAGCTAGTCGCCACTTGTTTACAGAGGGTTAGCGGCGGCGCATTCCCGAACCTGTCATGAAGAACCCACCCCGAAACGCGTCCGGGGTGGGTCTAAGGCCGTACGGGCTCAGATGTCGAACTTCACGCCCTGCGCCAGTGGCAGTTCTGCAGAGTAGTTCACGGTGTTGGTCTGACGGCGCATATAGGCTTTCCACGCGTCCGAGCCGCTTTCACGCCCGCCGCCGGTTTCCTTTTCGCCACCAAAGGCACCGCCGATCTCGGCGCCCGAAGGGCCGATATTGACGTTTGCAATACCGCAGTCCGAGCCTGCCGCCGACAGGAACTGCTCGGCCTCGCGCATGTTCAGGGTGAAGACACAAGAGGACAGCCCCTGCGGCACGTTGTTCTGGATCTCAAGCGCACCCGAGAAATCGTCGTAACCCATCACATAGAGGATCGGGGCGAAGGTTTCGGTCTTCACCGTCTCGCTCTGGGCGGGCATCTCGACGATGGCGGGCTCCATATAGACGCCGCCCGCGGGCACGCGATCGGTCACGCGGGCGCCGCCGTGCACCGTGCCGCCCTCAGCCTTTGCGGCCTCCAACGCGGCAGTCATGGCCGCGCCCGAGGCCTCATCAATCAGTGGGCCGATCAGGGTGCCATCGGTCAGCGGGTTGCCGATGGGCAGACCCGAATAGGCCTTTTTCAGCCGCGCAACCAGATCGTCCTTGATCGAGTTATGCACGATCAGGCGGCGCAGGGTCGTGCAACGCTGACCGGCGGTGCCGACAGCCGAAAACACGATGGCGCGCACCGCCATTTCCAGATCCGCCGAGGGGCCGACGATCATCGCGTTGTTGCCGCCCAGTTCCAGAATGCACTTGCCGAAACGCGCCGCCACGATGGGCGCAACCGCGCGGCCCATGCGGGTTGAGCCGGTGGCCGAGATGATCGGCACGTCTTCCGATTCGACCAGAGCCTTGCCCAGATCGGCACCCCCGATCAGGGTCTGCAGCAGGCCCTCGGGCGCATCACCGAACCGGGCCACGGCGCGCTCGAATATCTTCTGGCAGGCCAGCGCGGTCAGCGGGCTTTTCTCGGACGGTTTCCAGATCACCGGATCGCCGCAGACAAGCGCCAGCGCGGTATTCCAGGACCAGACGGCGACGGGGAAGTTGAAGGCGGTGATCACGCCCACAGGCCCTGCCGGATGCCACGTCTCCATCATCCGGTGGCCGGGGCGCTCGCTGGCGATGGTCAGGCCGTAGAGCTGGCGCGACAGGCCCACGGCGAAGTCGCAGATGTCGATCATTTCCTGCACTTCGCCCAAGCCTTCCGAGGTGATCTTGCCCGCTTCCCAACTGACCAGCGCGCCGAGGTCATCCTTGGCCGCGCGCAGTTCTTCGCCAAGCAGGCGGATCAACTCGCCCCGGCGTGGGGCGGGCACGGTGCGCCATGCCGTGAAGGCGGCTTTGGACTTGGCAAGGATCGCGCCCATCTCGGCGGCAGGCGTTTCGGGCACTTCGCCCAGCAGGCTGCCGTCGATCGGGGAATGTATCTTGAGCGTACCGCCGGTCAGTTCGGCAGCGGTCAGGCCCAGGTTCGAAAGGGTGGTTTCAGCGGTCATGACGATGTCTTTCATGTCTCAGGCTGCCTTGTTCTGTTCGGTTACGTCCCCCGCCCGGTAGAGGCGGCCAAATTCGGTATCGAGGAAATCGGAGAGCTTCACCTGCTCCTGCCGGACAAAGCCGCGGGCGGGCAGCGCGCTGGTCCGCATCAGGTCGACGACACCCAGCACACCGGCGGCGGTGGCGATCTGGATGGCGCTCCAGACCTGTCCGTCGATGAGGCGGCTGAAGGATTTGTTGATGAGGGATTTCTCGCGCAACTGCCCGTCAATCGTACCCTTGGCGGTGCAATAGACCAGAACCACATCCTGATCGGTGCGCGGCAGGGCGGCCTCGAAAATCTCCTTGAGCAGGTCGCGGCGGCGTTCCAGCCCCAGATCGCTCAGCAGCAGCTTCAGGATATCGCGGTGGCCCGGGTAACGGATTGACCGATAAGACACCGCGCGGGCCTTACCCTCCAGCGTCTCGGGCAGGGTGCCGAGACCGCCGGAGGTGTTAAAGCACTCATACTCCACCCCGTCATGGCCGAGGATTTCATAATCCTCCAGCGGTGCGGTCTTGACCCGCTCGCCGTTCACGATGGCATCGCACGGATTGCAGTATTCGTTGATCAGACCGTCGGTGGACCAGGTCAAGTTATATTTCAGTGCGTTGGTCGGATAGAGCGGCAGGGCGCCCACCTGCATGTGCAGGCTGTCCAGCGCATCGAACTCCGCCGCCAGCGCGGCGCCTGCGATGCCCACGAAACCGGGTGCCAGCCCGCATTGCGGCATGAAGGCCGTATCGCTGTCCTGCGCCAGCTCACGCACCGCGTTGGTGGCGGCCACGTCCTCGGTCAGGTCGAAATAATGCGCGCCCGCATCCCTGGCGGCCTTGGCAATCGCCGGGGTCAGGAAAAATGGCGCAGCCGAGATCACCGCATCGAAGCCTTTCAGCCCCTCGGCCAGCCCAGCCTCATCCCCGGCGTCGATCTGTCTGGTGGCAACGCCCATCTTCTTGAGCACCGACAGCGCCGCCAGATCGTGATCGGCAACGGTGACGGAATAATTGGGCGAGGTCTTGAGCAAAGTCGCGATCATCTGGCCGATCTTCCCGGCCCCGACGACACAGATATTCCATTGCATGGCACGTCTCCTTCTTTGTCAGAAAGTGTGACGTATCCGCTGTTCGGTCTGTAGGGATCAGAGTGACGGAATGACTCATCATGCCGTCAAAATGACGACAATTCCTTCAATTCGTCAGCTTCGGTCGATCCTCCGCCCAAACACCACGCTGGTATTGGTGCGCTGCACGCCGGGGATCTCGGCCAGTTCATCGACCAGCACATCCAGATCCTCGATCCGTGGCGCCTCGGCCGACAAGAGCAGGTCGAACTCGCCATTGATCGACAGGCACAGCTTAACTTCCGGGTAAGCCTCCAGCCGTTTGATGATGCGCGCGGTCTCTTTCTGCTGAACCTCCAGCATCACCACCACCTGCACCTTGCCCTCATCCTGTGGCTCGCGCAGGACCACCGAGTATCCGGCGATCACCCCGCGATCCTCCATCCGGCTGATACGCTCATGCACGGTGGTGCGGGCCACGCCCAGCTTTGCCGCGATCCTGGTGGTCGAGTCCCGCGCATTGTGCTGCAGGGCGGCAATGATGCGGCGGTCGAGCTGGTCCATGAAGGCTCCGAATTGCGGGTCGTGTGTTGTCCCGGTTTAGGGCAGATCACGCCCGGCGCTCAAGGCTGTTGCGGGTAACGAGGGTGCAACTCGTCGATGATGATGGCGTGGCTGTGCGGAGCGCCGCCCGCCAGATGCGGATGATCCAGCGGCAGATCGTGATGGCTGTGCTGCATCGACCGGGCGCTGTTTCTGGGCCAGACCATCAATGCTGCGATAATGCCCGCCGCCGACGCGACGGTGACCGCGGCCATCACCACTGTGGCACCGCTTGTGGTCATCAGCCAGCCGGACAGGGGATAGAAGACCAGCCAGCAGGCATGCGACAGCGTGAACTGCGCGGCAAAGACGGCCGGGCGGTCCTCGGGGTGGGCCGAGCGTGTCAGCAACCGGCCCGAGGGGGTCAGCGTGACCGAATAGCCGAACCCGATCGCGGCCCAGCCCGCCACCAGAACCGGCAGGGTCAGGGGCGCCGTCACGGTCAGTACCGTCATCACCGCCATCGCCCCGGTCCCGATCACCGCGCCGCCCAGCATGACCCGCCGATCCTCAATCCGGGCCAGCAGACGCGGCAGCAGCAGCGCGGCGATCATCGAGCCGCCGCCGAATCCGGCCAGCGCCAGCGCCACCGCACTTTCGCCCAGGCCCATATCGGCGCGCACGATGACCACCGTATTGACGATGACCATCGCACTCAGTCCTGCGGCCACCCAGCTGAGCGCCAGCAGCCCGCGCAGGCGGGGTGTTTTCAGGTAGATACGTATCCCCCGGGTCGTCCGGTCATAGATCCCGCGCGGGGCCGCCGGTTTCGGCGATGGCAGGATCACCGACACCACCAGCAGGGCCGAGGCGACAAAGCCGAACCCCGTGCCCCAGAACAGGCTGTCAATACTCACCAGCATCAGCAGCGCAGCCGCCAGCATCGGGCTGAGCAGGCTTTCCATGTCCATAGCCAGCCGCGACAGGGATAGCGCCCGGGTGTAGTCCTCCTCATTCGTCAGCACGTCCGGGATGGTCGCCTGAAACGCCGGCGTGAACCCGGCCGAGGCCGATTGCAGCACGAAGATCAGCACATAGACCTGCCAGATCTCGGTCACGAACGGCAGGCAGACGGCAACCGCCGCGCGCACCAGATCCAGCGCCACCAGCATCCGGCGGCGGTTGATCCGCTCGGCAAAGGCCGCCGCGATGGGCGCCACGACCACATAGGCCACCATCTTGATGGTCAGCGCCGTGCCCAGCACCAGCCCTGCCGCGTCTCCGGCCAGATCGTAGGCCAGCAGGCCCAGCGCCACGGTGGCCAGCCCGGTGCCGGTCAGCGCAACGATCTGGGCCGCGAACAGGTGGCGATAGACCCGGTTTCCCAGAACACTCAGCACGGCTCACAGAAACTTGGTGATGGTTTTGAAATCCGCGGTGTCGGCCTCGGCGCCTGGGGAAAGGCAATGATCGATGTGATCGTGGATCAGCGCCCGTTTGGCATTGGTGATCGCCTTTTCCACGGCAAAGAGCTGCTGCGCGATATCGGTGCAGGGCGCTTGCGCGTCGAGCATGGTGATCACCTTGGCCAGGTGTCCATGCGCCCGCTTCAGTCGGGCGGTGATCTGCGGGTGGGATGCGTGTGGCTGTGTCATGTCTTATCCCTATCCTCCCCATAAGGATAGAGTCAAAGCGGAAATGGGATACGCCGAGGAAAAAGGCGCGCCGGATGGCGCGCCGATCAGCGGTTCTTTGGGATGCGATGCCCGTTTTACAGCGGTGACTTGAAAAAGGCCGGTATCGCCTCGCCCCTGCCGCTCCGGTCCAGGAACCCACGCGCGGTGTCCAGCGCCTCGCGAATGGTCACGTCCATGTCGAGATAGCGATAGGTCCCCAGACGACCCACGAATGTCACGCCGCTGGCCTGCTCGGCCAGTTCGACATACTCCCCCAGCAGCGCCTTTTCCTCGATCTGACGGATCGGGTAGTAGGGGATGTCATCCGGTTCCGCCGCACGCGAAAACTCGCGGTAGCAGACCGAGCCCTCGTGACTCTCCCAAGGCGAAAAATGCTTGTGCTCGGTGATGCGGGTATAGGGCACCGATTCCTCGCCATAGTTCATCACCGCACAGCCCTGATAGTCGCCCTCATAGGTGAAGCGTTCGAAATCCAGCGTGCGATAGCTGAGGCGGCCCAGCTCATAGTCGAAATACCCGTCCAGCGGCCCGGAATAGAACACATGATCGAACCCGTCGGCCATGCTGCGGTCGAAACTGGTGCTCAGCTTCACCGTGATCGACGGATGGTCCAGGATACCTTCGATCATCACGGTATAGCCGTTCTCGGGCATGCCTTGGAACTTGTGAAAGAAATAGTTGTCATCGTAGTTGAACCGCACCGGCAGGCGCTTGAGGATCGAGGCGGGCAGTTCGGACGGGTGACAGCCCCACTGCTTCATGGTGTAGCCCTTAAAGAACGCCTCGTAGAGATCGCGGCCCACGAACCGCATCGCCTGTTCCTCGAAGGTCTGAGGGTCCTCGATCGAGGTATCGGCCTGTTCTTCGGTGATAAAGGCATGCGCTTCGTCCGGGCGCATGGTCTTGCCGAAGAACTGGTTGATCGTGTGCAGGTTGACCGGCAGCGAGAACACCTGCCCGCGCGAGGTGGTCTTGACCCGGTTCTTGTAGGGCTGAAAGGTCGTGTACCGGTTCACATAGGTCCAGACCTCTTCATCGTCGGTGTGAAAGATATGCGGCCCGTAGACATGCACCATGACCCCGGTTTCGGCATCGCGCTCGGTGTGGCAGTTGCCGCCGATATGGTCGCGGCTGTCCACAATCGTGATCTCGTATCCCTGCTCGGCCAGTTCACGCCCGATCACCGCGCCGGAAAGACCCGCTCCTACCATCAACAACTTGCCCTTGGGCATGCTCAGTACCTCTCGCTTGGCTCAACGCACCTTGGCCGGTCCGGGACCGCAGCCATCGGTCGGGGCCTTGTGCCCGTTGCGAATGGGGAGTGCAACCTTGGCTTGCAACCCGGCAAGTCTCTGCCAGTCGCATTCGATCTAACTGCAACACACGGGTCGGATCGCGGTTTCCCGTTGGCTTTCGCCAGCAAGCCTTCTTAAATAGGGCAGAACAGGCCGAAACGGGCAAACGAGACAGAGGTAAGCGCAGAGGAATGGCTGAGGCGGCATCATCCGGCAACATGTCGCTGTGCACGTTGCACGCCGTGCGTCAGGGGCCCGTGACATTGCTGGACGCGGTGACCGGAGATGCTCCGGGCATCACCCACCTGTTCTTCACCCACGACACGCCCATGGACCGGATCGCGCCGGGTGAAGGCGTGTCAGTCATCATGGCACATTCTGTCGGCGGCGCCCCAAGGATCACGGTGTCGTATGAGGCAGACGGCCCGATCCCCATGTTGTTCGACCAGGTGCCGGTGACGGTTTCGCCCTCTCCCCGGCAAAGGGACCTGATGGAGGCGCGCAACGTGGCGCTTGCCATCCGCAACGGAGAGCGGGCGTCCCTGGTAATGGACTGGCTGCGCTGCAATCACCGCTTACACGGGATGAACGGCGCCGTAATCCTGTCGCGCGCCCGACCGGGCTCCGATCCGCAATTTGCCGAGGACCTGAGCGCAGCAATCACCGAGAGCGGGCTTGATTGCGCTGTTCTGCTGGTCGATGTGAATCACCCTCTGGGCCACAAAACCCTGCCGTCCGAAGCGCATCCCTATTGCGTGCCCGAAGCGCCGGGCAAGGACCGGATGGAGATACCTGAGCCAGACCCGTGGCACGCGCCGCTGGCCGATGTGCTGTATTACGAATGGGCACGCGCGCGATATCTGGGTGCCGCAAGGGCCGTGGCGAATATCGACGTGCATGATCTGCTGCCCGAGCCTGAGGGACCGGGGATTTTCGACCGGGCGGCTGACGCCCAGACAGGGTACATCTCCCTGCATGGACGCCATTGCTATCCGTGGCGCGTGCGCAATGGCGACGCGCCCGAATTCGCGGATCATGCCTGCGTACAGTTTGACACGCCCCAGATCCGCCGCCGCTGGTGTGTCGCTCCGCACAAGCTGCCGGACGATTGTGTCTGGCGCTTTCTCCGTATCGGCGGCGCGGCGCCAGAGCCGGATCAGGTTCAGGAGTTCTACCGCTGCATGGCACTCCGCCATCCCGCCAAGCCGGTCACCCTGATCGTGCCCAGATCCAGCTTGGTCAAGCATCCGCCGCTCTTGCAAACTCTGTCGCAGCATTTCGAAAAAGACCCGGTTCGCCCGCCGCCCGAAAAGCTGCAGGTCAAAACCAATGGCAAGCGCGCAATCGTCACCACCATGAAGAACGAAGGCCCGTTCATTCTGGAGTGGATTGCCTATCACCGGGCCATCGGCATCGACGATTTCCTCGTCTACACCAATGACTGCACGGATGGCACCGACACGATCCTCGATCTGTTGCAGCAGATGGGGGTCGTTCAGCATCGCGAAAACCCGTTCCGGCAGACCGATCTGAAACCGCAGCACGCAGCGCTGGGCGCGGCTGAATCCGAGCCGGTGATTTCCGAAGCGGAATGGATTATGTGCATGGATGTCGATGAATACATCAACATCAAATGCGGCGATGGGACACTCGACGCGCTGTTTGCCGAACTGGGCGACGTCAACATGATCTCGATGACATGGCGTCTGTTCGGCAATGCCGGCATTCACGCCTTCGATCCGGACTTCATCACCCGGCAATTCACCCGCTGCGCGCCCGAATACACCCGCAAACCGCATCAGGCCTGGGGGTTCAAGACGCTGTTCAAGAACACCGGCATCTACCGCAAGATGGGCGTGCACCGCCCCAAGGGCCTGAAGCCGCAATTGTGGGAGGAAATCCGCTGGGTGAACGGGTCGGGCAAACCGATGCCACGCCATACCTTCCGCAACGCTTGGCGCTCGACCATCGACAGCTACGGCTACGATCTTGTGCAGCTCAACCACTATGCGGTCCGCTCGGCCGAGAGCTTTCTGGTCAAGCGCGACCGGGGCCGGGTGAACCATGTGGATCGCGATCAGGGTCTGGCCTACTGGTTCCGGATGAACAACAACGCCGACAGCGACACCTCGATCCAGCGGATGCTGCCCCGGGTGCGGGCCGAATTTGACCGGCTTATGGAGAACCCGGAACTGGCGGCTGCACATAGCGCGGCGATCCAGGCGCATCGGGACAAGATCGCCGAACTACAGGCGATGCCAAAACAGGCGCAGTTTTATGCGGAACTGACGGGCGCACGGATGGAGAAACTGTCTCATATGCACGCGCATTTCGGTGCAAACGTGTTCTTGCAGGGTCCAGAATCGGTTCCGGACGAGGTGCTGAAGAAAAACCCGGATGAGGAGTTCTTTTTCACCGTCGAGCGCGGAGAAACCGAGCACTAGCCCCAGCGGCCGCGGCGTTGTGCGCCGCAGGCTCTGGGGCTATATCCGGATGAGGACTAGGGCGTGTGCAGCAAAGCCCGCGTCAAAACACGGGACAAGGGCCAGAACTTGGGCGGGCAGGGCAGCATTTCGTATCAGATCGGCCATCCGTTCGACGGGTGCCGGGACCTGCCTTGGGCGCTGCGCCGCGACGCCGACGACTACGGATCGCATAATGTCAAAACGCCAAGACCTGCGGCTTATCGCGCCGCAATTGCCGAGTTCATAAAGTCCCCTCAGACGGCAAACGCCGAGGAAGTGGCCAAGCGGCTCCCAACGCTGGACGAGGGCACGCATCTGGTCCTCTCGGATATCGACCTGATGGAGCCGGGATTGCGCATGTGGGACGGTCACACCTGGTTTCCCGGTCTGGGGCGGCGGGCCGCGCAGATCCGCGCGCTGTTCCCCGACGCACAGCTTCGGTTCCTCCTCAGCCTGCGCAGCCCAGACCGGCTGCTCTCGGATGCGCTGACCCGCGGCTCAAAACTGCCCGACGATCCCGATCCGTTTGCCCTCAGCTGGTGCGGTCTGGTCAACGAACTGCGCACCGAGCTGCCCGATGTGCCGATCACCACCTGGTGCGCCGAGGAACTTCCGTTTGTCTGGGAACGCGTGCTGCGCGCCGCCGCTGCCCTCCCGCCTGACGCGGATGTCCCCGGAAAGCTGACCCCGCTAGAAAGCGTTCTGGACCCCGAGGCGATGGCCCGGCTCGACTCCTATCTGCAGGACCGCCCCGATTTCTCGGACGAGATGCGGGCACGGGTCATCTCGCTGTTCCTGGACAAGTTCGCGGCCCCCGAAAAGCTGGAGGAAGAACTGGTGATCCCAGGCTGGGACGATCAGAAGCACGAAGAGATGGAGGCGCGCTACGCCGCCGACGTGGAAGCGCTCGCCGCACTCGAAGGTGTTGATCACATCGCCGCCTGAATCCGCGCGCAGTTGAGTTTGCCCACCAAACCTCCTATCTCGGGGCCGGTACGGCACAAAGGACATTTGCGTGGCTAACCATCTCTACAAAAACGACCTGCCTGACGGGCTGGATCTTGGCCCGATCGTGGCCATCGACTGCGAAACCATGGGGCTGAACCCGCATCGCGACCGGCTCTGCGTGATCCAGATGTCGGGCGGTGATGGCAACAGCCACATCGTGCAGGTGGAAAAGGGTCAGGCGCATGCCCCGAACCTGTGTGCCATGCTGGAAAACCCCGATGTGCTGAAGCTGTTTCACTTTGGCCGCTTCGACATCGCCGCCATGTACCACACCTTCGGCGCGCTGGCCGCGCCGGTCTACTGCACCAAGATCGCCAGCCGTCTGGTGCGCACCTATACCGACCGGCACGGGCTCAAGAACCTGTGTCAGGAACTGATCGGCGTCGATATCTCGAAGCAGCAGCAGATGAGCGACTGGGGTGCCGAGACCCTTACGGACGCGCAGCTCGACTATGCGGCCTCGGACGTTCTTTACCTTCACCGCCTGCGCGAGGAGTTGGACAAGCGCCTTGCCCGCGAAGGCCGGAGCGACATGGCGCAGGCCTGTTTCGACTTCCTGCCCATGCGCGCCCGGCTCGACCTCGCCGGATGGCCCGAAACGGATATCTTTGCCCACTCATGACCGAAAACGAGTCCTTTCTGAAAACGGCCCGCCAAGTCATCACCGACGAGGCCAAGGCGCTTGAGGTGCTGGCCGATGGGCTGGATGAGCGGTTTGCCGAAGCCGTGCGCACAATCCTGAACGCCACGGGCCGCATCATCGTCAGCGGCATCGGCAAATCGGGCCATATCGGGCACAAGATCGCCGCCACATTGGCCAGCACCGGCACGCCGGCCTATTTCGTGCACCCGGCCGAGGCCAGCCATGGCGATCTGGGGATGCTGTCCAAGGGCGACGTGGTGCTTGCCATCTCGAACTCGGGCGAGGCGCCGGAACTGGCCAACCTGCTGGCCTTTACCCGCCGCTTCGGCATTCCGCTCATCGGTCTGTCCAGCAAGCCTGAAAGCACGCTGATGAAACAGGCCGACGTGCATCTGCTGATCCCGTCGATGGGTGAGGCCTGCGGGTTCGGCATGGTGCCCTCGATCTCGACCACGCTGACACTGGCGATGGGCGACGCGCTGGCGATTGCGTTAATGAAATACCGCGACTTCCGGCCCGAGAATTTTCGCGATTTCCACCCCGGCGGCAAGCTGGGAGCGCGGCTCAGCAAGGTGCGCGACCTGATGCACACGGGCACGGCCCTGCCGCTGATCGGGTCCGATACACCGATGGGCGAGGTCCTGATCGAGATCAGCCAGAAAGGCTTCGGCGTCGCCGGTGTCACCGATGCGGACGGCGCGCTGACCGGCATCATCACCGACGGCGACCTGCGTCGCCACATGGACGGGCTGCTGAACAACACTGCCGCCCAGGTGATGACCGAAAACCCCACGACCATCGCCCCCGGCGCGCTCGCCGAAGAGGCGGTCGCGATCATGAACGAGCGCAAGATCACCTCGCTCTTCGTGGTGGACCCCGACGGCCCTGCGCGGGCCGAAGGCCTGCTGCACATCCACGACTGCCTGCGCGTCGGGCTGGGATAAGGGGGCGCTCCGGTGGACGGCTATTCGCGCATGGTGCAGTTCTTCAAGGTGCTGCTGCCGCTGGCCGCCATCGTGCTGCTGTCCACCATGTTCCTGCTGTCGCGCAGCATCGACACCAACACTCCGGTGCCCTTTGCCGAAAACGACATCGAAAAACGGCTCAGCGGACAGCAGGTGACGCGCCCGTTCTTTTCCGGTGTCACCGAAAAGGGCGAAGAGATCCTGGTCTCAGCCGATCTGGTCCGCCCCGGCGGCGACCGGGTTCCGGGTGAGGCCACGGATCTGCGCGCCCGCTTCCGGCTGGTCAACGGGCGCGAACTGACGCTGGATTCCGACCTTGGATCGGTGGCCGTGGACCGCGGTATGGCCACGTTTTCCGGAAATGTGATCATGACCACCGCCGACGGCATCCGGGTCACCACGGACACGCTCAACACCTCTCTCAACGAGATCCGCGGCGACACTCCGGGCCAGGTCACCGGCACCGGCCCGATCGGGGATTTTACCGCTGGAACCATGGTCTTCGGCGAGGAAAAAAAGGGCGGCCCGCTGCATATTATTTTTACAGACGGCGTGAAGCTGCTATATGACCCTCAGAAGTCAGAAAGATAACCTGTGATCCATTTTCGTGCTTTGAGTTTCGGTATTGCTTTGGCGTTGGGCCCGGTTGTGGCCCTTGCGCAGGAAACCAACGTCGCCTTCGGATCGATCAAGGCGGACCCGACATTGCCGGTCGAGGTCACGGCGGATTCCCTTGATGTCAACCAAGAGGACGGCTCGGCCGAGTTCAAGGGCAATGTCCTCGTGGGGCAAGGCGAAATGCGGCTGTCGGCGCAGCGGGTGCTGGTCATCTACAACGAAGAAAACTCGGGCATCGACCGGATGGAAGCCACCGGCGACGTCGTGCTGGTGAACGGGCCTGACGCGGCGCAGGCGCAGCGCGCCGACTACACCATCGAATCCGGGGTCATCGTGATGACCGGCGATGTGCTGCTGACGCAGGGCGAAAACGCGCTGAGTTCGAACAAGATGACGGTCAATCTGATCACCGGCACGGCCCAGATGGTTGGCCGTGTGAAGACAATTCTAAAAACGGACGGCAATTGATGAACCGTCCGAAACTGACAGTCGCCGAAGGCTCCTCGGGCCTCAAGATCGAGAAGCTGCGCAAGTCCTACCGCAAGAAGACGGTGATTCGGGACGTGTCCATGTCGCTGGGCCGGTCCGAGGTTGTGGCGCTGCTGGGGCCGAACGGCTCGGGCAAGACGACCACGTTCTACTCGGTGGCCGGGCTGGTCTTCCCCGAGGCGGGCACCGTCACCATCGACGGGCAGAACGCCACGACGTTGCCGATGTACCGCCGCGCCCGGATGGGTATCGGCTATCTGCCGCAGGAAATGTCGATCTTTCGCGGCATGAGCGTCGAGGACAACATCGCCGCCGTGCTCGATATCACCGTCAAGCACGGCCACAAGCGCAAGGAAAGGCTTGAGGAACTGCTGTCGGATTTCTCCATCGAACATCTGCGCCGCGCGCCCGCGCTGGCACTGTCGGGCGGGGAGCGGCGTCGGGTCGAGATTGCGCGCTGCCTAGCTGCCGATCCGAAATACCTGCTGCTGGACGAACCCTTCGCCGGGGTCGATCCGATCAGCGTCGGCGATATCCGACATCTGGTGGCCGACCTCAAGAAACGCGGCATCGGCGTCCTGATCACCGACCACAACGTGCGCGAGACGCTCGAGATCGTGGACCGCGCCTATATCCTGCATGACGGGCAGGTTCTGATGTCGGGAACCCCCGAAGAGGTGGTCGAGAACGAAAATGTCCGCCGCGTCTATCTGGGCGAAAACTTCCGGATTTCCTGACCATTGGCAGACACCCGCCTGCTGCACGGCGGATTTCTTATGGAATCACACCTGTTTTGATTGACTCTGCCCGCGTCTCTTGCCTCAATTGGCGTATGGCATTTCCTCGGCTCCATGCTGGATCTCGATGCCCCTTCTCGGAAGGGACGGATGGCAGGCTACCGGGGACTGTGCTTCTACCCACCACCCGATAACAACAGGCACGCCGCGTTCCGTGGCGTCAAAACGGGTGCGAATTGTGAAGGAGATCACATGCGTTACCAAATCAGCGGAAAACAGATCGACATCGGCGAAGCGCTGCAGACACACGTGCAGACCGAGCTGGGCGAGGTTGTGGGCAAATATGCCCAAAGGCCAACCGACGCCAATGTCGTCTTTTCCCGTTCGGCGCATGAATATGTGTGCGAGGCCACGGTCCACATGTCCACCGGATTGACCGCGCAGGCCAAGGCATATGCAAACGAAATCTATGCGGCGTTCGAGGCATGCTGCGACAAGATGGAGACACAGATGCGGCGCTACAAACGCCGCCTTAAGGACCACCACCGCGATCGGGCCGAGCCGGTTGAACTCTTCGGAGCCTCATCCTATATCCTCGCTTCTGAAGAATCGGGTGCGGTTGCAGAGCCGGAGTCGCTGCAACCGATCATTGTGGCCGAGATGGAAACCAAGATCCCGTCTCTCAGCGTCGGGGAGGCCGTCATGCAGATGGAACTGGCTGGGGCCCCGGTGCTGGTGTTCCGGAACGAAAACAAGGACGGGTTGAATGTCGTGTACCGTCGCGATGACGGCAATATCGGCTGGATCGATCCGTAACAGGCAAGCAAAGCGGGATGTGCCTCCGCCACGCGGGGGCACCATCATGGAGCGTTGATAAATGGAGCTTTCGAGCATCCTCAAATCCGAAGCTGTTCGCACTATGTCTGCGGCTTCGAGCAAGAAGCGGCTGTTTCAAGAAATCGGCGATGTCGCCGCAAGTGCGCTGGGCCTCGATGCCCAGGCCACCGTCGAGGCGCTGCTTGAGAGGGAAAGCCTCGGCCCCACCGGGGTCGGTCACGGCGTTGCGCTGCCCCATGCCCGCCTGCCGGGTCTGGATGCGGTGGCCGGTGTCTTCGTCCTGCTGGAAAAACCGCTCGATTTCGGCGCGGTCGACCGCCAGCCGGTCGATCTGGCCTTTTCGCTTTTTGCACCGGAAGACGCCGGGGTTGAACACCTCAAGGCACTGGCGCTGGTATCGCGCACCCTGCGCGATTCCGCCGTCTGCACCAAGCTGCGCGCCAACCCGGACCCCACCAAGCTCTATGCGATCCTGACCGAAAGCCATTCGGTCCAGGCCGCCTAAAAACGGGCCGGTCCCGACGGACAAATCAGCTAATAGGCGCGGTCCTGCTGCCAAAGGACAGCAGCACTATTGCCTTTGCAGGTGACCCACGTATCTCACTGGGTTTCCATGCAGTGCCGCCGAAACGCCCGTTTCAGCATGTCCAGTTCGGCACGCAGCAGCTCGACTTCGGCGCGCAGGCTGTGGTGGGCAATATCCCCCGCGATCACCACGAAATCGCCCAGCTTGGTATCGGTCGCGCCGTCATAGATCAGAAAGCTGTGCACGCCATCGGCCATCGCACGGGGCGGCACCGGAATGCGCAGGTTCCATCCCTCTGGACTCTCGGTCAGATCGACCCCCTCAACCGGCCGGTCGCGATAGTCGACACGGATCTCGGGGTTTTGGCCCACGGGCAAATCACCCGAAAGGCGGCCTTCCCAGATGCCGTTGTTCAGCCGCGTCTTGGTCAGTGTCAGGGGGCTCATGTCTGGCGGGCTCTCACAAATCGGCACGATGGTGGCGGCAGAGTGTCAGGTCACGCAGGACGACCTGGTTCATCGCAGGCTGCTCCAGGATCAGGTCCAGCCAGATTTTCTCGATCCGCTTGTCGTTCATCTTGGTGTAGGCCAGATCGAACTCGGCGCTGGCTTCGGTGGCGTCGTGCGGCAGTTGACGCACGATCTGCTCGGTGTTCGGGCCATGCTGAACGTTGAGACGGGCGATCATGCCCACCGGCTGTTCCTTTTCGACAATCGTATCCAGCCGGAACAGATGCGACCGGGTGATCCCCTGGCGCGCCTCGGGTGGCAGAGTGATGGCCAGCGACAGAAACGATCCGTTGAACTTGAACACGTCCAGCTTGAGGCCAAAGGGCGCCAGATCGGCCACCCGCGTGTTCCGCAATTGGCGCAGGGTTATCTCGGACGTGTCGCAGTCGTGAAACAGCACCACGTCCTCATCCAGCCTGACCTTTCTGTCCGGCGACGCCAGTCCGCGGGCCGCCAGCGGCCCCCGCCACAGCGAGGGGCGCCACGACCAGTCGGTGCCATGCGGTTTCGGAAAACTGGACGAGCCGATGCGCGGCAGGGCAAGCTGGCCGTCCGCGAAATGGATCGTCCGGTCGATATAAGTCAGCAAGGCCCGCGCGCGGTCGCGATATACCCGCAAATCGGCCGGATCGGACACTTCCAGACTGCCCGCAACGCTGCGCCAGCGCTGCAGAGTCCGTTTGTGAAACCATCTGTCCAATAACGTGTTCATGACCTGTCCGTCGCGCAGGGGCCGGGTTGGCCTTTCTTTATCGAAGGGACGTTATCGAGTTAAAGCACGTAACGAAGATTTGTAGAATATTTTTGTGACCTTGTCAGGCGATGCCCGCGATCCGGCTCCGCGATCGTTGGCCAAATTCAATCCAACCGGATGGCCCGGGGTGTTCTTGTAATCGCACGGACCAGTGCTTACCGTCTGGGTCCCGGTAGCAGTGGGTTTTCCGCGCCGTGCCGCGGAGCGCTCAAGCCAAGATAAGGACCGGGCATGGAATCCAGCTTGTTTTCCTTCATATGGAAATACTCCAAGCGGCAGCAATTCGTGTTGCTGTTCCTGACGGTGTTGTCCTTCCCGTTCCTCTACGCCTCGCTGGAACTGCCCAAGCGGATCATCAACGATGCCATCGGCGCCACCACCGACAATGTCACGTTACTCGGTGTTTCGCTGACACAGGTGCAGTACCTGATGGCGCTGTGCTTTGCGTTCCTGGCCACGGTGCTGGTCAGCGGCCTCATGAAGATGCGGATCAACACGATGAAGGGTGTGTTGTCCGAGCGGATGCTACGGCGTTTGCGCTTCAAGCTCATCAGCCGGATGATGCGTTTTCCCAAGACCTATTTCGCCACCACCAGCCAGGGTGAGCTGGTGTCGATGATCACCTCCGAGGCCGAGCCGATGGGCGGGCTGATGGGCGACGCCATCGCCCAGCCGGTGTTCCAGGCCGGGCAGATGCTGACCATCGTGACCTTCCTGTTCATGCAGAGCGTGTGGTTCGGGCTGGCCTCGATCGCGCTTATTCCCCTTCAGGCCTGGCTGATTCCGATGTTGCAGCGCCAGATCAACCTGCTGAACAAGGAACGGATTCAGGAGGTGCGTAGGCTCAGTTCCGAGATCGGCGAAAGCGCCGCGGGCATCAGCGACCTGCGCGCCAATGGCGGCTGGCGCTACCGGCTGGCGCAGTTCACCGACCGGCTGGGGCGGCTGTTCGAGATCCGGTTCCGGATCTACAACAAGAAATTCTTCATGAAGTTCCTCAACAATCTGATCACCCAGATGACGCCGTTCCTGTTCTACTCGGTGGGCGGTTATCTGGCGATCAAGGGTGAGATCACGGTGGGCGCGCTGGTCGCCGCGTTGGGGGCGTACAAGGACCTCTCCAGCCCGTGGAAGGAGCTGCTGTTCTACTACAACCAGGTGCAGGACATGTCGCTGCGCTGGGATATCGTGACCGAGCGCTTCGCGCCCCGCGACATGATCCCGGAAGAGCTGTTTCTGGGTCAGCCCGACCACATCCCGCATCTGAACGGCACGGTTGAGCTGCGCGACGTGACCGTGCGCGATCAGGACGGCAACACGATTCTCGAGGATATCGACCTGACCATCCCGCCCGGCGCGCGGGTTGCGATCCAGTCCAGCCGCGCCTCGGAACGCACGGCAATCGCGCAGCTTCTGACGCGCGAGGTTCTGCCGGTGCGCGGTGAGGTGATCATCGCGGATCACAAGCTGAACGAACTGCATCAGGCGGTGATCGCGGCGCGGGTCGGCTATGCCCATTCCCGGCCCTACCTGTTCGACGGCACGTTGGGTGACAACCTGCTGATGCCGCTGCGCACCGGTCCCCGAAAGGAGGGCGACGGCCTGCCGCGTCCCAGCCGAAAACAGATCGATGCGGTGCGGGCAGGCAACAGCGCGGATGTGCTCGATGCCGACTGGATCGATCCCGGACTTGCCGGTCTGAGCGACGGCGACCAGATCCGCGACTGGTGGTTCCAGCTGGTCGAGGCGATGGGCATTGACGAGTTCATGTTCCGCCGCACCCTGCGGTCGCGGTTCGACCCGCTGCTGCACCCGCGTCTGGCCAGCGAGATCGTCCGACTGCGCGATACGGTGGCCGAGCGCATCCGGGCGCGGGGTCTGGACGAATTCGTACACCGGTTCGAACCCGACCGGTTCAACCCGGCGGTGCCGCTTGGCGGCAACCTGCTCTACGCCGCGCCCACCCGCGACATCGCGCCCGAGCTTCTGGCGGGCGATCCGCGCTTTATCGGGATGCTGCAGGCTCAGGGGCTGGCGGATGAGGCGCAGGGCATCGCGCTGGGCGTGATCGAGACGCTGAAACAGACCTTTGGCCGCGACGGCACTGACCACCCGCTGTTCCTGCGCCTCGGCATGTCCGAAGAGATGTTTGGCCGCCTGCTCGACATCGTCGAGCGCCGTTCGGCCAAGGGCAATGCCGCGCTCAGCGACGAGGACCGCGCGCTGCTGCTGACGGTGCCGTTCCTGCTGACCGCCGAGCAGATCGGGCCCAGCTTCCCCGAAGAATACAAGGACAAGATCCTGGCCATCCGGCGCGGTCAGGCGGACAGGCTGCGCGCCTCGATGGGCGGGCTGTTCGTGGCGGTCGATCCCGGACAATACGTGCCGCGCCTGACGGTGACCGAAAACGCCCTGTTCGGGCGGGTGTCGATCATGGCGGGCGCGCGGGCGGACGAGATCGAGGATGTGGTGGCCGAGGTGTTGAACGAGGCCGGGCTGCGCCGCCGCATCGCCTCGATCATCTACGACCTGCCTTCCGGGCTGGGCGGCACCAACCTGCCCACCGTGTTCCAGGAACGCGCCGCCTTTTCCCGCGCCGGTATCAAGCGGCCCGACATTCTGGTGCTGGACAAGGCGCTGGCCAGCCACGACTCGGAAAGCCGCCTGCGCACCCGGCAGAAACTGCGCGAATTGCTGCCCGAGTCGATCATGATATTCATGGAGGATCACTTCGCCCACCCCGAGGCCTATGACCTGTTCATCGAGATCAAGGATGGCCGCATCGACGGTGTGTCGCGCTCACAACTGGAACTGGGCGAGGGCGCGGCCGCCGATCTCAGCCGCAAGCTCAAGATCATCGCCGCGACCGAGCTGTTCTCGAAACTCGACGCCCGCAACCAGCGGCTGCTGGCCTTTTCGGCGCAATGGTACGACGTGGCGGCGGGGCAGGTGATCTTTTCCAAGGGACAGGCGCCGGACGCGGCCTATCTGTGCCTCAAGGGGCGCGCCGCACTGGTCTGGCCGGACGAAAACGGCGTGCCCCGCCCGATCTCAACCGTCGAACCCGGACGCCTGATCGGGGATCTGTCGATCATCACCCGCGAACCCCGGCAGCTCGATCTGATCGCCGAAGAGGACAGCAGTTTCCTGCGGATCGGCGATGAAGAGTTCCGCGCGGTGGTGGA
Source organism: Ruegeria sp. HKCCD8929 (assembly GCF_013031405.1). GTDB lineage: Bacteria > Pseudomonadota > Alphaproteobacteria > Rhodobacterales > Rhodobacteraceae > Ruegeria. The sequence continues at coordinate 426,305 of NZ_WPZY01000004.1, forward strand.
AAGCGACCCGACGGTGGCAGTGCAGCTGCTTGAGACCGTTGCAGGCTATCTGGGCGGTCTGGCCGGGCGGTTGCAGTCGGCAGGCATCAACCTGGCCGATTTGGCCGACCCCGAGGACGAGCCGATGCAGGTGGAACAGATGCATGGACGCTGACACGACCAAGGGCGTTTACGCTGCGCACGAACGGCTGGTCGCCCCGGCCCGGCTCCGGCCCGAAATCTGGCGCCTTCTGGCCGGGCTCGGACTGATCGCCGTCGTGGTCTTTGCGCTCAACGCCGGCGTGCTTGCCGTGGCCGGCAGCCTGGGGTCCGAGCTGTGGCTGCGCAATTTCCTGGCCGGAGCGACGCCTGTGGCCATGCTGATCCTGCTGGCCAGTTTCGCCTTTGTCACCCTCGGGGTGACGCTGGCCGCGCGGCAGCTGCAGCGGCGCTCGCTGCAGACGATTGTCGGGCCGTACCATCTGGCGCTGACCCAGTTCTGGCATGTCCTGCGCGGGCTCCTGCTGCTGGGGGCGGTGCTTCTGGTGTTGCCGCCCTATGACATGGGCGCGCCGATGCAGCCGAACCTGCCCGTCACCGTCTGGCTGGCCGTATTGCCGTTTTCGCTGCTTGCCGTGCTGATCCAGACCAGCGCCGAAGAGATTCTGTTCCGCGGCTACCTGCAGCAAAGCCTCGCCGCCCGGTTCCGCTCGCCGGTGATCTGGATGGGCCTGCCCTCGATCCTGTTTGCCATGGGCCACTATGTGCCGTCCGAGGCCGGGGACAACGCGCTGCTGATTGCATTGTGGTCAGGTGTGTTCGGCCTGCTGATGGCCGACCTGACCGCGCGCGCCGGAACCCTGGGCCCGGCCATCGCGCTGCACCTCTTCAACAATATCGTGGCGCTGCTGTTCGTTGCCCTGCCGGGCAGCCTGGACGGGCTGGCGCTGTTCCTCATTCCTTACGAGATGTCGGACACAACCAACCTGCGCGTCTGGCTTGGGGTGGATTTCGTGCTGATGCTGATTGCCTGGCTGGTGGCACGTCTTGCCTTGCGGCGCTGATTGCATTTCCTGACGCAGCGTCTTATTTGACCAGAACGCAGCACAACCAAGGTTCCGTCATGAACTGGATCACCAATTACGTCCGCCCCCGGATCAACTCGATCTTCTCGCGCAGGGAGATGCCGGAAAACCTCTGGCACAAATGCGACGAATGCGGAACCATGCTGTTCCACCGCGAACTGGCGGAAAACCAGAATGTCTGCACCCAGTGCGACCACCACATGGCGATCACCCCGCGCGACCGGTTCGGTCACTTGTTCGACGGCGGCATCTTCACCGAGGTTGCGGTGCCCGCGCCCAAGGACGACCCGCTGCAGTTCCGCGATCAGAAGAAATATCCCGACCGCATGAAAGCGGCGCAGAAAAAGACCGGCGAGAAAGAGGCGATGCTGGTCGCCTCGGGTGAGATCGGCCGAACCCCCATCGTGGCGGCAGCGCAGGATTTCTCGTTCATGGGCGGGTCCATGGGCATGTATGTGGGCAACGCCATCATCGCCGCCGCGGAAGAGGCGGTGAAGCTCAAGCGCCCGCTGATCCTGTTCTCCGCCGCCGGTGGTGCCCGGATGCAGGAGGGGATCCTGAGCCTCATGCAGATGCCCCGCACCACCGTCGCGGTGCAGATGCTGAAAGAGGCTGATCTGCCCTATATCGTCGTGCTGACCCACCCGACCACGGGCGGCGTGACCGCGTCCTACGCGATGCTGGGCGACGTGCATATTTCGGAACCCAACGCGCTCATCTGCTTCGCCGGTCCCCGCGTCATCGAACAGACCATCCGCGAGAAACTGCCCGAAGGGTTCCAGCGCGCCGAATACCTGCTGGATCACGGCATGCTCGACCGCGTGACCAAACGTACCGAGATGCGGGACGAGCTGATCACCATCACCCGGATGCTGATGGGCCTGCCGCCCGCGATCATGGGCGATCTGCCCGCGCCCGCAGATGAAGCCCCGGCCGCCGAAGAGGCCCCCGCCGAGGCCAAGGCCGAAAAATGACCCCGCCAACATCCGACGTCATCCTCGACCGGATGATGGCGCTGCATCCCAAAATCATCGACCTGACCTTGGATCGCGTCTGGCGTCTGCTGGCCGCACTGGACAACCCGCAGGACAAGCTGCCGCCGGTGATCCACCTCGCCGGAACCAACGGCAAGGGTTCGACCCAGGCGATGATCCGCGCCGGTCTCGAAGGTGTGAGGCTGACCGCACATGCCTATACATCCCCCCATCTGGCACGCTTCCACGAACGCATCCGAGTCGCGGGAGAGTTGATCTCGGAACCCGATCTGACGGCGGTTCTGGACGAGTGCTACACCGCCAATGCGCGTGAAAACATCACCTATTTCGAGATCACCACCTGCGCCGCCCTGCTGGCCTTTGCCCGCACACAGGCCGACTACACGCTGCTCGAAGTGGGCCTCGGCGGGCGGCTCGACGCCACCAACGTCATCGACAAACCGGCCGTCACCGTGATCACCCCGATCTCCATCGACCATGAGCAGTTCCTCGGCGACACGCTGACCAAGATTGCCACCGAAAAGGCCGGGATCATCAAGCGCGGCGTGCCCTGCATCGTCGGCCCGCAGCCGGATGAGGCGATGGAGGTCATCGAGGCCACCGCCGCCCGCCTCGGCGCCCCGCTGCTGGCGCATGGCCAGCACTGGCAGGTGCATGAGGAAAATGGCCGCCTGATCTATCAGGACGAAACCGGCCTGCGCGACCTGCCGCTGCCTAACCTAATGGGCGCGCACCAGGTCCAGAACGCCGGCGCCGCGCTGGCGGTGCTGCGCCATCTCGGTCTTGGCGATAGTGCCTACGAGGGCGCGGTGACCGAGGCCCACTGGCCCGCCCGCATGCAACGCCTGAAAACCGGGCCGCTTGTCGAGGCCGCGCCGCAGGCCGAGCTGTGGCTCGATGGCGGCCACAACGCCGCCGCCGGACAGGCGCTGGCGGATGTGCTGGACAAGCTCCCCAAACGGCCCACCCACATGATCTGCGGCATGCTCAACACCAAGGACGTGACCGGCTACCTCGCGCCGCTGGCCGAACACGCCGACAGCCTCACGGCGGTCTCCATCCCCGGCGAGCCCAACACGCTCAGCGCCAAGGACACCGCATCGGCCGCCGAGTCGGTCAACCTGCCGTCAATCATCGCGCTCAACGTCGCCTCTGCCGTCGACCGAATAACCGCCCAGGACCCGCAGGCCCGTATCCTGATCTGTGGCTCGCTTTACCTCGCTGGAAACATACTGCGCGAAAACGGCTGACACCGGGACAGGGGCTGCTCCCGCCCACCCAAGGACCTTGCGCTCCGGGGCGGTTGGGCCGGGCGCCGCTGCGCGGCGATCCCGCAGCTTCTTCTGTTCAAAAATATCCCGGAGGAGTCACGGCTTGTCGTGACGGGGGCAGCGCCCCCTATTTTCCCCAGTCCTTCGCCTGCATCTCCCGCAGACGCGACGCGGTGCGTTCGAATTCAAACGTCCCTTCGCCCTCGACATACAGCATCTCCGGCTCCGCCGCCGCCGAACAGATCAGTCGCACCTTCGCCTCGTACAAAGCGTCGATCAGGGTCACAAACCGCCTGGCCTCGTTGAAATTGTTGCGCGACAGGCGCGGGATGTCTTCCAGCACCAGCACCTTCACCTCTTCGGCGATCGCCAGATAATCCCCCGGTCCCAGCATCCGCCCGCAGAGATCATAGAACGAGGCGCGCGCCACCCCGTTGCGGAAGGCGGGCAATACCACCTCGCGCCCTTTTACATGCAGGGTCAGCGGCTCGGCCGGCCCGCCCGAAAGATCGCGCCAGACCCCGCGGATGCTCTCGCGCGCCTCGGGCCCGATCGGCGTGAAATAAACCTGCGCACCCTCCAGCCGGTTTTGCCGGTAGTCGGTGGGCGAGACCATCTCCCACACCACCAACTGCTCCTTGATCAGCTTGATGAAGGGCAGAAACAGCTGCCGGTTCAGCCCGTCCTTGTAGAGATCATCCGGCACCCGGTTCGAGGTGGTCACCACCACCACGCCCGCGTCGAACAAGAACTCGAACAGCCGTCCCACGATCATCGCATCGGTGATGTCGGTGATCTGCATCTCGTCAAAGGCCAGAACCTTGACCGATTTCACCACCTCGGCCGCAACCGGGGCCAGAGTGTCCTCGACCCCGCGCTGCCGCGCCTCGTGCATCTTGGCGTGAATCTCCTGCATGAAGGCGTGGAAATGCACCCGCCGCACCGGCACGTCACCCAGCGTTTCCACGAACATGTCCATCAGCATCGACTTGCCGCGCCCGACTCCGCCCCACAGATACAGGCCCTTGGGCGGCGGCGGCGCCTTGCGGAACAGCCCGCGCTTGACCGGAGCGGATATGGCGGCGCGGATGCGCTCGAATTCGGGCAGCACCGCCTCCTGCGCGGGATCGGCCTGCAGGATGCCATCGGCCACCCGGGTGGCGTAGAATGCGGAAACGTCCAACATATCGCAGCCATAGCGCGGCGGATTCGGCTTGAAAAGCGGTGCCGGGGCAGCCCGCATCAATTTTGGTTAAGTGTGGGCGCAAAACTCCTGAATTGACGTAAACGGGATTCAGCTTAGGGTCCGACGGACACGCAACCGGAGATTTGCATGGACCGCTCGGCCCGCCTGATGACCCCCGTTTTGATCGTCGGATGCATCATCATCACCGCGAGCTTTGCCGTGCGCGCGTCCTTCGGAGTGTTCCAGATTCCGATCGCTCAGGAGTTCGGCTGGCTCAGAACCGATTTCTCGCTGGCCATCGCGATCCAGAACCTCGCCTGGGGTATCGGCCAGCCGATCTTCGGTGCCATCGCCGAAAAGATCGGCGACCGCCGAGCCATTATCCTCGGCGCGCTGACCTATGCCGCCGGCATGGTGCTGTCGGCGTGGTCGGTCACGCCGCTGGGGCACCAGATCTACGCCTGGCTCGTGGGGTTCGGCATCGCCGGGACCGGCTTTGGCGTGGTGCTGGCCGTGGTCGGACGGGCGTCGTCGGACGAGAACCGTTCGATGTCGCTGGCCATCGTGACGGCGGCAGGCAGCGCCGGACAGGTGATCGGCGCGCCAGCCGCTGAATGGTTGTTGAGCTTTCTGCCATGGCAACAGGTGTTTCTGGTCTTTGCAGCCATGATCCTTGCCCTGATCCTGACGCTGCCCTTCATGCGTGCACCGGAACCCGCCAGCAAGCAGGAGCTTGAGGAAAGCATGGGCCAGATCCTGAAAAAGGCCTTTCGCGACCCGTCCTACACGCTGATTTTCCTGGGCTTTTTCAGTTGCGGCTACCAACTGGCCTTCATCACCGCTCACTTCCCCGCCTTCGTGACCGAGATGTGCGGGCCGATCCAGCCGGGTGGCGTGCTGCATTCGATGGGCATCACCACCACCTCGGCGCTGGGCGCGGTGGCGATCTCGCTGGTGGGGCTGGCCAATATCGGCGGTACGCTGGCGGCGGGCTGGGCGGGCAAGCATTTCCCCAAGAAATACCTGCTGGCAGGCATCTACACCGCTCGTACCATCGTGGCGGCTGCCTTCATCCTGCTGCCGATCACGCCGATGTCGGTCATCATCTTCTCGGTAGTGATGGGCTCGCTGTGGCTGGCCACGGTACCGCTGACCTCGGGGCTGGTCGCGCATCTCTACGGGTTGCGCTACATGGGCACGCTCTATGGCATCGTGTTTCTCAGCCACCAGATCGGAGGGTTCCTGGGCGTCTGGCTGGGCGGTCGCATGTATGACCTCTACGGCGATTACACCATGGTCTGGTGGGTCGGCGTGGGCGTCGGCGCCTTCAGCGCCATCGTGCACCTGCCGATCCGGGAAAACCGTGGGCCAGCAGCGCAACCGGCCTGATCAGTTCAACCCGTCGCGCAGCCGCTCGCCCAGGATCGCCGCGATCTGATCGGTATGGGTATAGGTCATCCCATGCCCGGCATCCTCGATCACCTCCTGCCAGGCGTCGCGGCTCCATTCGGTCAGGCGCCCCATGGCGGACAGCGGGATAACGTCGTCCTCGCGCGCCCAGATCGCCAGCACCGGCACACCGGCGCGGTGGATGGTGCGGTGCTCGTCCTGCAACTCGCGCGAGAGGATGCCGCGCAGGCTGGAAAGCACCGCAGGAACAAACCCGCGATAGTGCAGTTCGCGCTGTTGCAGGTCCACGATGTCCGGAACCGAACTGAGAAGGGCACGCTCGGCCTCGGTACCCCGGCGATGGCGCCCGGGAAACAGCGCCAGCATCAGCCAGTCACCCAGCCCCTGCTTCTGCCGGATGAACTGGGTGGCCCGGTCGGTTGTCATCACCATGCCGGACGAGGCCAGCAGCACCAGATGCCGGACCCGGTTGGGGTGCTTGGCGGCAAACACCGTGGCAATCGCCCCGCCCATGGAATAGCCGAACAGGGTGAAATCCTCTTCGATCTCCTGATCGTCGAGCAGGTCTTCGAGTTGCTTGATGAAGAAGTCGTCGTTTTGCGACCCTTCGGGTCGGTCCGAATAGCCGCGCCCATAAAGGTCATAAGTCAGCACCCGGTATCCCATCGCCCCTAGCGCCCGCGCCAGCCCGTTCCAGACAAAGGACGGCGTGCTCAGCCCGTGGACACAGACTGCCACCGGTCCGCGCACCGCCCCATGCCACTGGTAATGGGTGACACCCTGCGACAGCTGCACACATGTACCGGGCGCGTCTCGTCGCTCCCACTCGTCCATGGGCCTGCGCCGAGCCTCTGCCCAATAGGGTAGGGCAGCCGCCCCGATGACGACAACGAGAAGAACGAGGATAAGGATCAGGATACCGCTTGCCATTTGTCCAGAATATAGCGACTGGTCATAAGGTCCAGATGGGCACCACCACCATTCTTGAAGAGTGTGATCTCATCCGCGCGCCGCACAAAAGCCTCAAGATCGTAGAAATCGGCGATCAGATCGCCGCGTGTGATGGTGCCGTCGTCTAGTGGGATCTGTATCTCGCCGATATGGCCGATGGTGGTGTCGAAACTGTCGACAAAGATGCGCGACCGCCTCAGCGCCGTATCATCGGCCTCGCGCATGTCGGGGCGGTAGGCACCGATCAGGTTCAGATGCTGACCGGGGCGCAGCCACTCGCCGTTGATCACCGGCTCGGTCGACATGGTGGCCGAGACCACGATATCGGCGCGGGTCACCGCCTCTGCCAGATCCTCGGCAACACCCACGCCCTCCAGCGTCTCCGCCAACGCCTCGGCCTTTGACAGCGTGCGGTTCCAGATGCGGATGCGCGCCTGCGGAAAACCGGCCCCGAACGCCTCGCACAGCGACCGGCCCACAGTGCCCGCGCCGACGATCAGCACCTCGCGGCTGCCGGGATCGGCCAGCCGCAGCGCGCCCAGCAGGCTGTCTCCGGCCGTCTTCCACTTGGTCACGAGGTGAAAGTCGATCAGCGCCGACAGCGTCCCGTCGCCATCGCCATAGAGGCACACCGCCCCGTTGATCATCGGCTGCCCCTGGTTCGGATTGCCCGGAAACACTGTCGCGGTCTTGACCGCCATGCCCAGCCCGTCGATCCACGCCGCCCGCGACAGCAGGGTGTCCGGATCGCGATAGAGGAACGTATCCCCGATCTCGGCCTTGGGCAGAGTGTGTCCGTCGGCCAGCGCGCGGGTCAGTTCCAGCCAGTCCAGGTTCGCCTCACCTTCGGCAAAGGGGATGTGAAGAACGCTCATGCCGCCTCGCTTTCGGTCAACAGGCCTTCGGATACCAGCCGCGCGGCCCAGCCCTGAGGACCTTCGAAGTGATGCGCCTGCCAGCCGCGCGCGGTGGCCGCGTCGATATTCTCCATCCGGTCATCGGTGAACAGCAGCGTCTCGGGCGCCAGCCTGCAATCGGCCTCGACCATCTCATAGATCGGCGCATGGGGTTTCACGGCCTTCAACCGACCCGAAACATAATGCCGGTCGAACTCGTTCAGGAAGGCGTAGACGGTGGTGGCATAATCGAAATTCTGCACCCCGAAATTGGTCAGCGCAAAGACCGGCAAGCCCTTGCTGCGCAGCGCCCGCAGCAGACGGACCGAGTGCGGGATATCCGGTGCCGCCAGCTCGATCCAGTTGTCGTGCCACATGCGGATCTCGTCGCGCCATTCGGGGTATTTCTCGGCCCAGCCATAGATGGTGTCGGTGAAGTGATGCCCCTGATCCACCAGATCGTTCATCCCATGCAGATCGACCTCGGTAAACATCGCCCTGCGGCGGTCCGCGCCGATCACGCGGTCATAATAGCGTTCGGGTTGCCATTCGATAAGCACATTGCCGATGTCGAAAATGACGGCGTTGACGGGCATGAAGTGCCTTCCCAATTGAACAGGCCGCGGCGTTCCCGCAGCAAACAGAATACCTTGCGCCGAACTGAAACAATCCTTGTGCCAATGATCAAGCCACAACCGGGCCAAACATCGCTGAAACCTGCGAAATTCGGGGCACCAGCGCGCGGGCCTGCCCGCGCGCTGCCGGGCCCAACGGGAGGGGTCGCATCTTCGATGCGGCGCCGACGGGCGGGAGCCTCTGGCCCTTCAGGTGCGCGAAGCCGCCCGGATTTCCCGTTCCAGCGCGTCCAGAAACCGCGAGCGGTCGACCTTGGAGAACGCCTTGCCGCCACCGCCCGCGCCCAGCGGGTTGGCGGCACGCAGGTCGGCCATCAGATCACGCATCGCCAGTTGCTGGCCGATATTGGCCGCCGTGAACGCCTCGCCATTGTGGCGCAGCACCCGCGCCCCGGCCTTGACGCATTTCGCGGCCAGCGGGATGTCCGAGGTCACCACCACATCGCCCGCGCCGCAGCGCTCGGCGATCCACTTGTCGGCCTCATCCGCACCCTCGGACACGATCACCACCTGAACCAGAGGGTTCTGCGACGGGCGCAACCCGCCGTTTGACACCAGATACATGGTCAGCCCGTGACGGGTGGCCACCCGCTCGGCCTCTTGCTTGACCGGGCAGGCATCGGCGTCGACATAAAGCGCCATTACTCCGCCGCCTTGTCCTGCTTGACCTCTGCCTTGGGCTCGGCCTTCTTCGCCGGTTTCGCGGGCTTGCGGACCTTGAATTCATCCGGGATCGGCATCCGGTTGAATGCGTCGAGCCCGGCGATCTTGTAGGCCTCGGCCAGCGTCGGATAGTTGAAGGTGTTCTGGACGAAGTAATCCACCGTCCCCTTCAGGTTCATCACCGCCTGACCGATATGGATCAGCTCGGTCGCCCCTTCACCGACGATCTGCACCCCCAGCACCCGGCGGGTCTTGAGGCTCAGCAGCATCTTCAGCATGCCGTGCTCCAGCCCCATGATATGCCCGCGCGAGGTCTCGCGGAACCGCGCCACGCCCACCTCATAGGGAATACCGCGCTCCTGCAATTCCTCCTCGGACATGCCGCAGGTGGACATCTCGGGCACCGAATAGATGCCATAAGGGTACCACGGGCTCTCCGGCAGGGTCGGCGTCTCCAGCGCGTCGCAGGCAGCCACGCGGCCCTGCTGCAACGAGGTCGAGGCCAGCGACGGATGCCCGATCACATCGCCGGTGGCATAGATATGCGGCACGGCGGTCTGATAGGTCTTGCGATCCACCTCCAGCCGGCCCCGATGATCGGTTTCCAGCCCCACCACATCGAGATTGAGCGCCGAGGTCGCGCCCATCCGCCCAGCGGCAAACAGCAGCATTTCGCCCCGCACATGACGGCCATTGTCCAGGCTCACCTCGATATGCGTTCCCGCATCCTCGATCTTTTCGACGGCTGAGCCCAACCGCAGATCGACACCGTTCTCACGAATCTGATGCGTGAACTCCTGAATCAAAGTGCGGTCGATGAAGTCGAGGAAACTGTCACGCGGCTCGATCAGCGACACCCGCACATCGAGCGCCGAGAACATGGTGGCATATTCCACCCCGATCACCCCGGCGCCGATGACGACCAGTGAGCGGGGGATCTCGCCCATCTCCAGAAAATCGTCCCCGTCCACCACGGTCTTGCCGTTGAAGGGCACGTAATCGGGGCGATAGGTCTTGGTGCCGGTGGCGATCAGGAACTTGGCCGCCGTCAGCCGGGTGGTGTCCCCGGCCTCGGTTGCCACTTCAACCTCATGGGGCCCGACGAATTTCGCCAGCCCGTTCAGCGTGTCCACATGGTTGCGGTTGAACTGGTGTTCCAGCACATCGACCTCGTAGTCCAGCGTCATGTGCAGGCGCGCCTTGAGGTCCTCGGCGCTGATCTGGTCCTTTACCCGGTAGGAGCGGCCATAAAAGCTGCGCTCGCGCCAGCCCGAGAGGTTCAGCACAGTCTCGCGCAACGTCTTCGACGGGATGGTGCCGGTATGCACCGACACCCCGCCCAGCCGGTCCTTGCGGTCGATCACCAGCACCCGACGCTTCAGCTTGCCCGCCTGGATGGCGGCGGCTCTGCCCGAGGGACCGGACCCGATGATGATCAGATCGTAGTCGTATTTGCTCATCGCTCAGCCCTCGTACAGCGCCTCGGCATGGAAACCGACGTGATCCTCCATGAAGGTCGAGACGAAGAAATAGGAATGGTCATAGCCGGGCTGCAGCCGGTTGGTGGCCTGCTGGCGGCGTTCGGCGATGGCCCCGGCCAGCGCCTCGGGGCGCAGCAGGTCGATGAACTGGTCGCTGGTGCCGGTGTCGATCAGGATCGGCCCGTCAAAGCCCTTGTCCTTCATCAGCAGCGAGGAATCGTGTTTCGCCCACGCAGCCTCGTCATCGCCCAGATAGGCGCTCAGTTGCTTGCGGCCCCAGTCGCTGCCCGTGGGGTTCGAGATCGGCGCAAAGGCCGAGACCGAGCGGTAGCGCCCCGGCAGGTTCATCGCCAGCGTCAGCGCGCCATGCCCGCCCATGGAATGCCCGGTGATCGCCTGCCGCTCGGCGTCGATGGCGAAGTTCCCGATGATCAGCGCGGGCAGCTCCTCGGCCACATAATCCCACATCAGGAAATGCGGCGCCCAGGGGTCTCGCGTTGCGTTGACGTAGAACCCCGCGCCCTGTCCCAGATCGTAATCCTCGTGATCGGCCACGCCTTCGCCACGCGGCGAGGTGTCGGGAAAGACCAGCGCGATGCCCTGCTCGGCGGCCCAGGCCTGCGCGCCCGCCTTGGTCATGGCGTTTTCATGGGTGCAGGTCAGGCCCGACAGATACCACAACACCGGAACCGGCCCGTCCTTGGCCTCGGGCGGCAGGAACAGGCCGAAGGTCATGTCACAGTTGCAGGCGGTCGAAGCGTGGCGGTAGACGCCCTGCACGCCTCCGAAACAGGTGTTTTCCGAAACGGTTTCCATCTGGCTTGGTCCTTGTCTGGTATCGGGCGTTGGTGCTTGGCTATCGCTACCGGTCCGAGGCGCTTGCGTAAAGTGCGGGAGCCTCCGGCGGGAGTATTTTTCGAAAAGATGAAGTCAGGGCGTGCCGACCCAGGCGATCACCAGCGGCACGGTCAGGATGCTGGCGGCGGTCGACAGCAGGATGGCGGCCGAGGCGCGGTGCGGGGCCACGCCGTAATGCGCGGCCAGCATATAGACATTGCCCGCAACCGGCAGCGCGGCGGCAGCGATGGCAACGGCAGCAGAGAACGGGGCGACGGGGATCAGCCAGAGCAGGACGATGGCGACCAGGGCGGGGTGGATGGTCAGCTTGCAGAAACTGAGCCAACCGGCGATCTGCACCCGCTCGGCGGATTTGCTGGCCAGCGATGCGCCGATGGCAAACAGCGCACCGGGGGTGGCCGCGCCCCCGAGGATGGTGAGGAAATCACTCAGCGGCGAAGGCACGGGCAGGCGCAGGGCGGACCAGATCAAACCAGCCGAAATAGATACTATCATGGGATTTTTAAGCAGACCCAGCCCAATGAGCCTCAGCGTCCCTGCCGTCAGCCGCCCGTCGCGCCCGCCATTGATCAGGATCACGATGAGCGACGAGAACACCACCAGATCCACCGTCAGCACCAGCATCACCGGCCCGATGGCGGCCTCACCGAACAGCAGTGCGAGCATCGGCAGGCCCAGAAAGCCCACATTGCCGATGGCCGCACATTGCGCCTCAACCGCTGCCGTGGGGATATCGAGGCCACGCAGGAACGCCACCAGCGTGGCCAGCGCGTAGACCCCCACCGTGCCGAGCAGGTAGCCCAGCATCAGGCGGGCGTCGAAGATCTCGGCAAAGGGCAGGGTTGCGGCAAAGCGGAACAGCATCGCCGACAGCGCAAAGTAAAAAACGAACTTCGTCAAATAGGCCGTCGCGTCTTCGCTGAAAAACCGGCTGCGCCCAGCCCAGTAGCCCAGGCCGATGATCGCAAAGAAGGGCAGGGTGCGCAGAAAGATCTCGACCATGGCGGGATTGGTAACAGTTTTTGACCGATCCGCAATGGCGGCCCGTCAGCCGCTTCCGATCAGAATGCCCGCCGCCAGCACCAGAGCCCCGCCCAGCACCACCTGGAACGCGGCGCGGAAGAAGGGCGTCTCCATGTATTTGTTCTGAATCCACGCGATCGCCCACAGCTCGAAGAACACGACGATGATGGCAACAGTGGTGGCGGTCCAGAAATCCGGAATCAGATAGGGCAGGGCATGGCCCAGCCCGCCAAGCGTGGTCATGACCCCCGACGCGATCCCGCGCTTGACCGGCGAGCCGCGCCCCGACAGTTCGCCATCGTCCGAAGCGGCCTCGGTGAACCCCATCGAAATCCCCGCGCCGACCGACGCCGCGACACCGACCAGAAAGGTCGTCCAGGTGTCCTGCGTGGCAAAGGCGGTGGCAAAGATCGGCGCCAGGGTCGAGACCGAGCCATCCATCAGCCCCGCCAGCCCCGGCTGCACCCAGGTCAGGATGAACTGCCGCCGCGCCGTGGCCTCTTCCGAGGCGCGGCTGTCGTCGTCGAGATGAGTGTTCTCCAACTCGGACGCCGTCGCCTGATGCCCGGCCTCCGCCGCCGCCAGATCGCCCAGCAGCTTGCGGGTGGCCGCGTCCGAGGTGCGCGCGGCGGCGGCCAGATAGAACCGCTCGGCATCGCGCTCCATCGCTTCGGCCTCTTCGCGGATGCGCTCGATCCCGAGGTTCTCCACCAGCCAGACCGGACGCCGGGCGTAATAGCCCGCCACATGCTCGCGCCGGATCAGCGGGATGACCGGGCCGAACCGCGCCTCATGCAGCGCGATCAACTGGGCGCGATGCTCATCCTCTTCCGCCGCCATCCCGTCGAACAGCTTTGCGGTCGCCGGATAGTCCGCGCGCAGCATCTCGGCATAGGATCGGTAGATGCGCGCGTCATCCTCTTCGGACGAAATCGCCAGCGCGATCACCTCCTGCCCGGACAGGTCGCGAAAATGTTTACGGTGAGAAAGAAATCGCATCTGCTGCCCCTGTTTAGAATGATTCTAACATAGCAATTGCGTGTACCCCTGCAACCCGGCCCCGGAAAATCATTGAAACTAAACCGCCCGGTTTATAAGTTTGAAAGGTGACATTCCCCAGGAGAAGCCATGAACCAGCCAGCCACCATCCTGCGCACGGGCCGGAAATTCGACCAGGTATTGAAGGGCGCGCGCGAGGTGTTCATGGCCGACGGGTTCGAAGGCGCCAGCGTCGACGACATCGCCCGCGCGGCAGGCGTGTCCAAGGCGACGCTCTACAGCTATTTCCCCGACAAGCGGCTGCTGTTCATGGAGGTGGCCGAGACCGAATGCCGCCTGATGTCCGAGCGCATCCTGTCGATGATCGACGAGACCAAACCGGTGCGCGAGGTGATGACAATCGCCGCCACGCAGCTGGTGGCCTTCCTGACCTCGGAATTCGCGCAGCAGGTGTTCCGCATCTGCGTGGCCGAGCGCGACCGCTTCCCCGAACTGGGCTGCGCGTTCTACGCGGCAGGCCCCGAAAACGGCCAGCGCCAGATGTGCGAGTACCTGGAAAAGGCCGTGGCGGCGGGTGAATTGGTGATCGACGACATCCCGATGGCCGCCGAACAGTTCTCGGAGCTTTGCAAGGTGCGTCTTTGGATGCGGGCCGTCTTGGGGATTCAGAACAGCTTTACCCAGGACGAGATCGACGACGTCGCCAAACACGCCGTCGACACCTTCATGGCGCGGTATGGCGCGTGAAGCGTTCCAGGGCGGATATGCGTCGAATGTCTTGATGAATGGTTTGGGCCCATTTTGACAGATGCTGCATGCTCCACCAATGACCGCTTTATTGGTAGAAACGTGGTTGGATTTGGACGAGGCGACGAATATACGACAATGATCGTAGTTCATCATACAGTCGGGTTGGCCGACTAAATCCATGAAAAAAGAACTTAAGGCGCCTGCGAAGGTGGTTGCTCAGTTTTGTGACTGGCAATCGCCTAAACGCGGTAATTCAAATCCAGATAACCAGACAAACGATGTTTGGACTTGGCTCGTTCAAACGCGGGCGTGGCCCCATGCCGCGCATAGGGCTGCAAGTGACCTTCCCCCGCGATCAGGGCCGGTTTGATCTGGAATCTTCCGGTTGGGTGTC
>NZ_WPZY01000040.1 GCF_013031405.1 Ruegeria sp. HKCCD8929
TGGAGCTGATCATCGCCGAGATTGAGGAAAACATGAGGTGACTGGCTCAAAATCGGATCCTGGCTCTGTTCCAAATTTGCTGCGCCAAGTCTGAACGGCTGGTCTGGGAAACGGGGGATTTCCAGACGCCACGCCACTGCTGACCCCGCGACCAGAGACCTTAAAAAATCCTGTCCTGAAATCGCGTCTGAATATCTACGTTCAGCGCCGTAAATTGAAGACGGGAACTCAGACAAGCGCAGGCATTTGAAAACACACCGAAAATCCTATTCGCATTTAATGTGAGCCGGAGCGGATGATTGCAGGCTGGTTGCAAACAATGTGGGTTCATTCGCAGATAATCCGGGTTTGGGGTGCCGGATAGATGCAAATAATTCGGGCCGGAAATCAGGATGATTGCAGGTCGAGCCGATTATGTTTGCAGGTCATTACACTTAAGTTTTTCAAGACGCTGCCAAACTGCCTTGTCGGCATCGAGGCCTGCGGGTCAGCACACCATTGGGCGCGCGAATTGAGCGCTATCGGCCATGAAGTGCGCCTGATGCCTGCGGCCTACGTCAAACCGTACGTAAAGCGTGGTAAAACCGACGCGGTTGATGCTGCAGCCATATGCGAGGCGGTCACGCGACCCACTATGCGGTTTGTCGCGATCAAGTCGAAGGAACAGCAGGCGCTGCTTACGATACATCGCGTCCGCCAGCTTATCGTTCGCCAGAAAACCCAAATGTTGAACGTGATCCGGGGTCTTCTCCGCGAATTTGGCCATGTGATCGGGAACGGGCCAGTCGCGTCGATGCGTCTTGTCAAAGCCTTCCGGGCCGATGATTGGCCGGACATCCCTGACGTGGCGAAGAGCATGCTCAAGACGCTTTGCGACCAGGTTGTTGCTCTCGATGACCGGGTGACCTTTTACGACAAACTGATCGAGTATCATTCCCGGATAGATGAGCGTGCCAAACGTATAAGGACGGTTCCCGGCGTCGGCCCCATCACCGCTTCGGCCATTGTCGCCACCATCGGCGACGGCAAACAGTTCAAGAACGGGCGCGAGTTTGCCGCGTGGCTCGGGCTCACGCCATTGAATAGGTCGAGTGGCGGTAAAGAGCGTTTGGGCCGGATCAGCAAGAAAGGGGACCGCTATATCCGACGATTGCTAGTGATCGGCAAGACCTCTCAAGTTCAGCGTGCCCGAGGATATCCAGAGCGGATACATCCCTGGATCATGCAGCTGCTGGAACGAAAACCGATGCGCCTCGCGACCATTGCGATGGCGAACAAGGCGGCCAGGATCATCTGGGCGATCCTCACCAAGGAAACATATTACCGGCAAGCCTCAGCATAAACGAAGGAGCTGAACAAACACGAATTGCAAGACGAATGCCATGATGGCACGTGCGGTCATCCGAGAACCCGGGAACCCGAGCTTTGTCCTGAACTTTCAGGTTCGCGTCGCCGATTGGGACCAGGTTCACGGAACCCATCAAGGCCAGCGGCTCAAACGAATACCGCGACCAAAGGCCGGACACAGGACTGTACTGACCAGCCGCGTGATCAGAACATTTTTCCCTTGCAAAGCAGACGTCATCCACACAGGACAAAACCGCCTTTCGCATCTGCAGCTATTGCTGATGCAGAATCTGTTCGTAGGTGCGTCAATGGAGTTTTGGCGGCGCAGAGGACTTCCCATTTCCGGTCATTCACAGGTGTAAAATCGACGAAATCTAAACCGTCCCTTCGCTGCGAGCGGAATTGGCAGCCAGGACGCGGACTTTCCTGCCTTATGCCCACGCGGCTATTGCTGAAACAGCATCGGTTTGCATGTGCAGCACATCCATCGCTGCGTTGCGGCTGATTTCAGCAGACCGTGCATTCGAATGCGCATAAAGAACAAACCGCTACAGGCTGACGCCCGTAGCGGTTTAGTCTCGGCATTGCGACAATAGCCAATTCTTAAACACGATTGCGGATCGGGATAAGGAAACTCCATTTGGAATTCCCAGATGGTAGGCAAACGAGGTCTCGAATGTTCGTCCAAAAGGATTTATCAACATACCGGTTTCAAGCTCGCCTTGAATCATGCTCTGAGGGAACAAGGCGACACCGAGACCGTTCATTGTCGAGCTTAGCTGAAAATGTGGCTCTTGCGGTATCAGCTTTGCTTGGGAAGGCGAGTATTCCAACTGATTGTTGGCGAACCATTCCTGCCACCTAGATTCATCGTCGACATGCAGCAGCGCGCGGTTTTTCAGTTCTGCGGCCAAGGTGATCGGGTTTTCACGCAAGTATCCAGGGCTGCAGACAACCACCATTTTCTCGGACCAAAGGCGTTCGGTCTGAAAATCTTTCCAATCTCCAAGCCCCCATAGGATACCCAAATCGGCAAAATCGTTCGGGCGTTCTTTTGCCGCGAAAGTGTTGTTATGGTTTCGAAACGACAATTGAATATCTGGTTGTGCTTCCCAGAAATCACCCAAGCGGGGTGAAAGCCACCGACTGGCAAACATCGGCAATATGGCAACGCGCACTGCTTCGGCCTGGCCTGAAATTTGTTCCAGCCCGGTCTGAATTGACCGTAAACCGCTTTCTACATGCGATGCCAGAACCTTTCCCTGAGAGGTCGGAGTCAAACCCTCGGGCTTTCTGTCGAACAGGGGAACCTGTAACTCATCCTCCAATTTTTTAATGTGGTAGCTCACTGAGCTCTGGCTGATGTTCAGGGATTGCGCGGCGAGAGTAATGCTTTTGAGGCGCGAAACCACATCAAACACTTGAATCGAATTGATATTTCTGACTTTGCTCACTATCGGACCATGCCCCTTCCTAGGCTTCTGAACTCTTCATGCATCTAATAATTAGATGCTCTAGCGATTCTTTATATATCATTTTCAAGTGAAATTCGTTGAAAGGAAATCAGGTTCCATCGCAACATTATCGCAACTTTGCAGGGCTGCTTCCCGGGCGCGGCAGCGCTTTCCAGGCTGTTCAAAAGCCACTCATGCCTTCGAGCTGAAGAGAAATTGCGAAACTACAAGGAGCGAAAGATGAGCACGATCATTGAAAATATCCGCAAGTATGGATTACTTGTCGTCACCATTTTGGCTGCGACTGCTGTTGCTGCGTCTGCCGAATCCACGCTTGAAAAGATTAAACAAACCGGTCAGGTCACAGTTGGAACCGAAGCTGCGTTCCCGCCGTTTGAGTTCGTGGAGGACGGCAAGATCGTTGGCTACGGCAAGGACATTCTTGACGTTGTTATCGCGGACCTTGATGTTGAGCTAAACCAGTTGGACCTGCCGTGGCAGGGCATTCTTCCGGGCGTTCTGGCCGGCAAATTCGATTTTGTCGCGACCAGCGTTACAATCAATCCGGAACGGGCCAAGCAATATGCCTTCACGGTGCCCATTGCCGAAGGCACCACCTGGATTATGAAGCGCAAGGGTGACACGTCCGTCATGAGCGTGGAAGACATGGCTGGCAAGGTTGTTGGCACACAACTTGCGTCAGGGAATGAAACCGCTTCCCGCGCTTTTGAAGAAGATATGATTGAGAAAGGCCTGGGCGGTTACGGCGAACTGAAGCTCTTTACCAGCTATCCCGAAGTAACCCTCGCATTGGCGAATGGTACGCTGGACGTGGCCGTACAGAACCTGCCGAACCTGGCGGTTATCATCAAAAACCAACCGGATATGTTCGAACTCGTCGGACCAATCACCGATAAAAGCTACTTTGGCTGGGTCACACGTCCAGAAGACACTGATCTGCGCGATTACCTGAGCGAGCAAATTCTCAAGATGCGCGATAGCGGGGAAATCGAAGAACTTCAGGACAAGTGGTTTGGTTTCCAGATGGAAATTCCCAGTGAAGGTTATCTGCCTGAGGGTGCTCTTTGAGCTCTGAGTGAAAGTTCACAGCCCCGGCCAACAACGCCAGGGCAGTGAAGATCTAGACTAAAGCCCTGACAGACGGGCGGAAGCTGTCGGGCGGGCCTTTATCAGGACTGAGCACGGTGAAATTCGACATCAGCTACACTTTCGATGCTTTGCCGCGACTTTTTGAAGGATCGCTTGTTACGCTCAATTTGGCGCTACTCGGGTTTGCTTTCAGTGTTGTACTGGCGACAATTGTTACAGTCGCACGCACCGCTTCCAAGTCCCGAATTCTTGGTATTTCGGTCGCCATCTATATCAGTTTCATCCGTGGAACGCCGCTTCTAGTACAGATTTTTCTTGTTTTCTATGTGCTTCCGATTGTTGGCCTCAACATTGGCCCGATGACGGCGGGCATTCTCGCTTTAACACTCAACAGCGCAGCTTTCGTGATTGAGATCCTTCGTGGCGGTTTGGCATCTGTGCCCAGGGGCCAATTCGAAGCTGCCCGCTCTCTCGGTCTCTCTGGGTTTGCGCTTTGGGTAAAGGTCGTTCTGCCGCAAACGTTTATGGCTTCAATACCACCTTTGGTGAATGAGTTTACTCAGATTCTAAAGGCGACCGCTTTGCTCTCAACCATCACCGTTGTGGAACTCATGCGTGTTTCACAGCAAATATACAGCAACAATTATCATCCGGTAGAAGTGCTGACCGGGGCCTTTGTGATGTATTTTCTGATGTGTTTTGCCGTTAGTCGCAGCGCATCTTGGCTTGAAGCCAAATTCGAAGTCAAGCGGGCATAGACAGTCATGAGCATCGATCTGTCAATCTTCACAAATTATGGCCCGCAACTCCTCCTCGGCTTCTGGATGACCGTAAAAATCGTCGTTGCTGCCATCATTCTGGGAATGCCATTCGGGTTGGTTCTGGCGCTTGGCCGACGGTCACGCCTGAAGCTTTTGCGTGTGTTATCCGCGAGCTTCATTGAAGTTTTTCGCAATACGCCGTTTATCATCCAGGTTTTCATGTTTTTCTACGTTTTGCCCTTCTACGGGCTGCACTTACCTGCAGTGTATGTCGGAGTGGTCGCATTGGCCGCCTTTGGGAGTGCCTATTTCGCCGAAGTCATTCGCGGCGGGATAGACGCCGTCGCCAAGGGGCAACTGGAAAGTGCACGGGCCACGGGAATGTCGGACTGGCAGGCGATGCGCTACATTGTCTTGCCTCAAACGCTGCCAATCATACTGCCTGCGATGACCAATCAGACACTCTCGCTGGTCAAAGAATCTGCGATCTTGTCCACGATTACCGTCGGTGAACTGACGATGGCGGCGATCACCGTTCAGGGCGAGACATTTCGTCCGTTTGAGGCGTTTATCATGGTCGCGCTTTTGTACTGGGCGCTGAACGAAACCTTAGCGATCATCATGCGCCGGGTTGAACGGAAGGTTTCAAAACGATCGGGCAGCGGTTCCCGAGCCAAGGCCGTGCGCGCAGCTCCTGCCGCGAAGGAGGGATGACGACATGGCAGCGGGCTCTGAAACAAAAGACAACTTTCTTGAAATGACCGAAATACGAAAGTCATTCGGTAGCATGACCGTCTTGCATGATGTTTCGTTGAGCGTTTCCCAAGGGGAAGTTATCTGCATCATCGGCCCCAGCGGGTGTGGCAAAAGCACATTGCTGCGGACCGCCAACTGGCTGACACCAGCTGATGGGGGCGAGGTGCGCTTGGCAGGCGAACTGGTCGGTGCCGTGCCTGACGCGCGGTCAGTTTCGGCGCAAACAAAGGACCTCAATGCGCTACGCGCGCGTGTTGGAATGGTATTTCAGAATTTTAACGTCTGGCCTCATCTGAGTGTCCTCGAAAACGTTGTTTGCTCACAGATGGTTGTCGCCAAGCGCAGCCGTAGCGAGGCCGAAAAACAAGCGCTCGCCGCGCTGGCAGAAGTAGGGCTGGACGACAAGAAATCAGAATGGCCTGACAATCTTTCCGGAGGGCAAAAGCAGCGGCTTGCCATCGCGCGGGTTCTGGCGATGGATCCGGTCCTGGTGCTGATGGACGAACCAACCTCGGCTTTGGATCCCGAGTTGGTGTCCGGCGTATTGAATGTCCTGAAGCGTCTTGCCGAAAAAGGGATGACGATGATCATCGTGACCCATGAACTGGGCTTTGCCTCCAGCGTGGCCGACCGCGTTGTGTTCATGGAGGAAGGGAGAATTGTCGAAGAGGGTGCACCGGACGTAATCCTTCAAACCCCGAAGACCGAGCGCCTTAAGCTCTTCTTGGAAAAACTTAGCATCACCGCCTTCAAACCCAATTCGGATAATGCAGGCCATCCGACAATGGACTCCGGTTCATGAGTTCTAATTCAGCCCCTTTAGAAAATTCTGCGGTCAAACGCTGGACGCACAATTGGTCGCCATTGCCCGCCGCTTCAATGCGCACAAGGAGAAATAGTTCATGACATCCGACCTCACGGCTCCTCCCAAACGGGAATTCCAGAGCTTCCACGATTTTCCCATTGTTACCGATCTGGACAACCTGGACGCCGACATTGCGATACTGGGGATCCCTTTTGGCGATCCTTATTCGATGGGCGAAGCAAGTAATGATCAGTCGAATGCCCCAACGCATATCCGGCGGTATTGTGAGCGCGCCCTTCGCGGGCTTGATCGTTATGATTTCGATATTGGCGGTACCCTGCTTGACGGGCGTGACATTAAAGTTGTCGATTGCGGAGACGTCGTTGCCGAAGCCAAGGACGTAGCTGGCAACCATGACCGATCGGAACAGGCGGTGCGCAAAATCCTCGCCTCCGGAGCATTGCCGATTATCCTGGGTGGCGATCACGCTATTCCCATTCCGGTTTTTCGGGCATTCGAAGGGCGCGGGCCGATCACATTGGTTCAGGTCGACGCCCATGTCGACTGGCGAGACGTGTTTCACGGTGTGAGCTACGGATTGTCAAGTGTCATCCGTCGGGCATCCGAAATGGAGCACATTGAAGATATTTACCAAATCGGATTGCGATCTGCAGGCAGCGGACGGCCGGAAGAAGTTGACGCCGCGCTGGCCTACGGGTCAAATCTGATCTCTGACATGGAGTTGCAGGAACTTGGAATGAAAGCCATTATGGATCGCATTCCAGATGGCGGAGATTACTATCTGACAATTGATGCTGACGGCGTCGATCCCACAATCATGCCGGCGGTCGCGGGCCCCGCCCCTGGCGGTGTCAACTATTCCCAAATGCGGACCCTGATTCAGGGCTTGGTCAAAAAAGGCAATGTCGTCGGTATGGATATCGTCGAGATTACTCCCAGTCGCGATGTGAATGGGATCACCGCCATTACCGCCGGAAGGTTTATTTGCAATTTGATCGGTACGGCTGTCAGGGCCGGATATTTCGACAAGAAATAGTAGGCGACATTCGTTGGACCGGCCTCACACTCACTTGGTGTGAGGCATTGGAAACATAGTGAGAGAACCAGTTTGAAAGCAAATAGCCACGCGATACATGATCTTGCAGATGCCGTGGTGTCTCTGCGGCTTGAGGACATCCCGCCCGATGTGCTGAAGCAGGCAAAGCGTTGCCTGATCGATGTTTGTGGTGTGACTTTAGCGGGAGCGAATACAGAATCTGCAAAAATGCTTTTGGAGACAGCGGTCGCGACTTATGGGGAGGGCGATTGCGACATTGTCGGGACACCGCACAGGCTGAATGCGCCTGGAGCTGCTTTTGCAAATGGATCGGCTGCTCACGCTCTCGATTTTGATGATAATTGCTATGCCGGTATCGTTCATGCCTCAGCCGTTGTTTTCCCGGCAGTCCTGGCCATGGCGCAGGAGCACGGTGCAAGCGGGGCCGATCTTCTGCTTGGGTTCATTGCGGGACTAGAAGTCGAATTTGCGGTCGCCAAAGCGCTGTCCAATTCCATCTACGATAAAGGCTGGTGGACAACCTCTGCCCTCGGAGCCATGGGCAGCGCAGCAGGCGTTGCCAAAGTCGCGGGCCTGGAACGCGAGAAAGCGGCTCATGCGCTTGCTCTTGCCACCGCTGGTGCCGGCGCCATACGTGCGGTACGCGGAACTGCTGCAAAGCACTACTATTGTGGCCGTGCTTCCGAAAGCGGTGTTACCGCTGCCATTGCGGCGATGCAGGGCGCAACCGGGCCAGCCAACGTATTCGAAGATCAGTCGGGTATTGCGCAGGTGCTTAACGGGGGGGTGTTCGATCCCGGAGAAATCGAGACGCTGGGGGTTGAATTTAGTATTTCCGACCCAGGCGTCGATTTGAAGAAGTATCCGGTTTGCTACGCCAGTCACGCTTCTGCCGATGCCGTCAAAGAGATTATGGATGCGGAAGGATTAAACGCCAATGATGTGGTCTCGGTTACCTGTACAGTGCCGCCGGTTGTGGCCTCCAATCTGACTTATCCAAACCCGCAAACCGCCACCGAAGCGCAATTCAGTTTGCACTTCGCGGTTGCTGCAATCATCGTGCACGGCGATATTTCACTTGAGCATCTGACAACCGAAATGTTGTCGAGTGCACCGATCAAGCGACTTTTGCAGAGAATTGACGTGAAGGTTGGCGATATCCCGGAGCCATACTGGTCCTCACGCTTGATCTGTCCAGAATGGGGTTATGTCGAATTGACGACCCAGGCCGGAGATCGCAAATGCAGTTTCGTTGGCTCGCCTTTAGGCTCAGCTTTGAGGCCGATGTCCGACGAAGTGCTGCAGAAGAAATTCAATGCCTGCGCCGAATACGGCAATGTACACGGCTCAGCTTCTGTACTCTATGACAAAATTCTGAACGTTGAATTGTTGACGAATACCCGGGAATTATTTTCCTAGTCCCGAAACGTCGCTGCTCCAGGCCAATGGGAGTTCGCCGACGCCGATAACTTGATGAAAAAAGCGCGAGATGTTCAACAGTGCTTCGTCCTGCCCGAAGCGCCCTATTATCTGAACCGAGTAAGGCAAGTTTCGGACATCTGTCCCGGTTGGGAAAGTGACAACAGGCAGGCCCGTGTAGCTCCAGATCGCATTCATGCGAAAGTCACCCGTCGTAGCGAAGCCTTCCGGGGCCAGATCGGGTGCAACCGGCGCGATCCATGCATCAAGTGCGTGCTCCGCCATCAGTTGCTGCATCCAGAGCTGCACTTTTTTCGCCTGTTTCAGGCTGTCAGACAGCGTTTTCTCGGACACGCTTCGACCGAATTCCAGCATTGCGCGGGACTTCGGTTTGTAGACGTCCCGATATTCGTCGAACCAGCCCTTATGCACTTGGTAAAGTTCTGCATTGGCGATCAAATCATGATTGTCATTGTGGATAGAGATTTCTTCGCACAATGTGATCGGTTTTAATTCGCAACCCGCGCCTTCGAGCCTGCGTGCACTTGCCTCGAACTGCGCTCGAATATGCGGCTTCGCAAGATCGAGATAAGACCCCATTGGCACGCCGATAACCGGTTTGTTCCGTGCACCGTCATTTGTGTTTTGCCAATCGGTCACTAAAACCGGCAAGGATGCAGCAAGCGTGTGCATGTCTTTTGCAAGCAACCCGATATGGTCCATGGATTTCGAGTACGGCAACACACCGTCCAGCGCGACCCGCCCAAAACTCGGTTTGTAACCAAATGTCCCACAATAGCCCGCTGGTCGGATTACTGAGCCAGAAGTCTGCGTTCCAAGCGCAATGTCACAGAAGCCAGCGGCAACCGCGGCTGCGGATCCGCTGGAGGACCCGCCAGGAGTGTGCCCCAGATTGCGGGGGTTTCGCGAAGGACCGGGATCAGACACTGCAAACTCGGCGGTAACGGTTTTTCCCGCCATGATGGCGCCGGCATTGAGGAGGCGTGTTACACAACTTGCCTGTTGCCCTTCAAACAGATGGGCGGGCAATACCGAGCCACATCGTGTGGGAATTTGATCGACATTGATGATGTCCTTGACACCCAACAACAATCCAGCAAGGGGGAAATCCTGATCAGGCCGAGCACTGGCATCCAAAACGCGGTCGCCATCGAATGTCCCTTCAACGAAAGCCCGCACAGCAGGTTCGTACTTCGCAATGTGGTTGACACGTTCCTTCATTCATTCGGGCCGGGCGCGTTGACGATGCCCAAAGTCAGGTATTGAGTATTTCGGTTGAATATATTGCGTTCCAAAGCCGGGCAAGGAGTCTGAGCTATTGAGAACATTGTAGTTTCCCATCATTCATAGATGCCATGTCAGACCTTCGATGAGCGGACGGTTTCGCTCGAGCGGTGCGAACAAGCCGATATTCCAGAGGTTCGAAAGGGCTGGCTTTTGGTTGTTTGCTAGTAGATTGAAACTCGATAAAGTTCGCAGAACGGACGATCACGTTCAACGGGGTTTTGCGCTTCTCACAATCTAGACTTTCGATCAGCCCGACGAATTTTTAGATACTAAAGTTCCTCCTTGCTTATTTTCCACCAATGATGGCAATCAAAATATTTGTATCATGCGGATCGCAACGTCGCATTTTGAGAACTTTGATAATTTACCTGAGTTGCGTATCAATCTGTTGATGATTTCACAGCATCCTTGCCTTGTTCAATAGTCTGAAATGATGCCATAACCTGTCTATCGTCTGCATGCTTCCAAAGACCGAGGTGCATCCCTACTGTTAAACGATGAGCACAGCGGGCCGGTTTTACATCGGGCGCGTCTAAAGGCGCTGACTGAGCCTTGGCATTTCCTACTTTTATTTGTGGCGACGATTGGAGGTATCTATGCGGGTAGCTTTAGCCCAAACGAAGCGGCTTCTGTATCCGGGAAGTCCAGAGGCAAGCGGTGGGCAATTGGTCCGGGGCTCCAGGCCGTCGCCTATTTGCGATGTCGCTGACGAACTGAACGCAGCTTGGTCCAATGTACCTCAGGACCTGCGATGACATCTCCGTTTGGGCCTTCGATCTGACCAGACAGCCGCACTTCGACATAGTGCCGCAATGCATCGTTCTGAGCCAGCGTTGGCGAATTGGGGCGGCGCGCTGCCCGATCTGCATGCCACTGAGCCGTAGTTACGCGATATTCTAAGCCGCCATCGCGCGTCGCTGCATTGCGTCTCAGTTCTCTGGAAACTGTAGATGCGGATCGCCCGATCTGACGTGCAATGGCTCGAACAACAGGACCCTGCGCGCGGCAAAGTTCGATCTCTTAGCTTCAACAAAGCTAAGGTATCTGCCAGACAACGGTGGTGCTGACTTTGAAAACTGCGATCCGGCCTCTCGAAACCAACGACTGCCAACAGGAGCAGACGCGCCAGCCTGAACGGCTGCTTCTTCGCTGGAAATGCCCTTTTCAACAAGCCGCCAGAACAAAAACCTGCTGAGAACGAAGAGCCACCCGTGGTCGCCCCGGCGAAAACAGTTTGCTTCGAATGCTGCGCGCTGATGCATGTTTTCGGTTTGTCATCACAACCCCCAATTTGGAACCGTTGCGACGAGCGATTGAATCCGCCTGGGGCATTTCTATCGAGACGGCGGTAAAGCGGTCATTCAATGCGCAAGCGCGTAGTTTGAGACGGGACACCAAAGCGGACATTCAGCTATCAGGATGGCAACTCAACAATTTGAGTTTCGTTGAGACCCGGGACCGGATCTGGTCAATGTAAGTCTTGTCCTCGGACTCTCAGAGCATGCGGCTATTCGCTGACGTCGTAGAAAACTATGCCTGTCGGGTGGGTAGTTCCGGCCTCTCAACAACTCGCTAAACAACCGTGCAATTGAATTGCTTATCCCAACCGGTAGGCCTCGGCCGCCTGATCGCGGCAAAGGTAGGGCGCGAGCCTCTCTGCGTCCTGTTTCGACAGGCGTCCGCGTTCAATCTGGTCTGCCAAGTGCAAACATACTCCCCTCCGCCAGGTGGTGTGCCGGGCCGGGATCGACAAAAAGGCACGTGTATCGTCGTTGAAGCCGGCGAGATTGAAATACCCGGCCGATTCAACGATTTGGTCAAAGAAGCGCTGGATGCCGTTCGGGCTGTCGTGGAACCACCATGGTGGACCGATCCGCAAGCTTGGCCAATGACCCGCCATGGGGGCCAATTCGCGCGAATAGGTGGTTTCGTCGAGGGTAAACAGGATGACGCGCAAAGCCGGATCGTTGCCGACCCGGTTCAGCAAGGCATCCATACCTTGGACCCAATTCACGGCGACCGGAATGTCAGACCCCATATTGGGTCCGTGTTCTGCCAGAATGCGACTGTTCGTGCTGCGACGCGAACCAACATGCAGTTGCATGACCATTCCGTCTTCGGCAGACATCTGCGCCATCTCGACAAGAAGGTGCCCGTAATAAGCCAGTGCCTCATCCGGGTTCAGTGTCTCTTTCGATGCCCTTGCATGCAGGGCTTCGATCTCATTGGGCGCGAGCCATGTGGTCGCCAGAGCTGGCACATCATGGTCTGTCGCTGTCGCGCCAAGTTCACGAAAGGCGGCGCGACGTAGACGGATCGCCTCGAGATTGCCGGCATAGGTCGTTGTGTCCTGATCGGTCAGTTTTCCGAGCCTGCTTACTTCGGACCGAAAATCGGGACGCGCGGGGTTCAGTAAGCTATCCGGCCGAAAGGTCGGGACAATTCGCCCATGCCACCCCGAGGCCGCGATTGCCTTGTGATGCGACAACGGGTCATTGGCGGGATCGGTCGTTGCGAGCACTTCGATATCAAAGCGGTCGAACAGCGCTCGTGGCCTGAATTCCGGCTGCGCGAGTTTCTCGGTAATCTGATCAAATACGATGTCTGCGGTTTCAGGCGAAAGCGCCCGATCTACGCCCATTGTCCGGTAAAGCGTAAATTCCATCCATTCCCGCGATGGCGTGCCCAGAAAGCAATGCCAATGCCGGGCAAAACAGCGAAAGATCTCCCGCGCGTTCCGGTCTTCTGGCGGCACACCGATGCCAAGATCGGACAGCGGTACGCCTTGGGAATAAAGCATCCGAAAGACATAGTGGTCAGGAATGATCAAAAGCTCTGCCGGATCGGGAAAGGCGGCGTCTTCGGCCCACCAGCGCGGATCGCAATGTCCGTGGGGCGAGACGATGGGCAAATCCCGCACGGCTTCAAAGAGATCGCGGGCACGTGGGTCCAAAACGGGTTCAGTAAAAAAACTCATATCGACATGGCTCGTTGTGTTGCAAGAAAGTCCAGAACGGCCTTTCGAACTTGCGGGGTCTCGTAATGTCCCGCTGCCGGATCGCGAAAGACCGTAAGCCGTTCGGGGACCGCATCATAAGCGGCGCGAAGTCGTTTGATCGCCGGAGCATAGGCTTCGTCTGGGGTCAACGGATCTTGCCCACCGGTGGCCACGAACTGGGGTCGCGGCGCGACGAGGCCCGCAATATCGCTCATGTCGTGGCGGTCAAGAAGTCCGGGGATCGTCATATATGGCCCGTGCAGATCATGTGCGCCCGTTTCGATTAGGGGCGCGATATCTGAAAAGACACATAAGTGCAGGGCGGCGAATACATCGGCACGAAGTGCCGCAACCAGATAGGCCAGCGTGCCCCCCATCGAGAGTCCCAGCGTCGCGACACACGAAGGTCGGGCGATATCCCAGAGCGCATCCAACGCCAACATCTGATCGGCCACCATTTCCCCAATGAGGGTCTTGCCACGCCAGGAAACAGCTTTGGCAAGCGCCGTTTCCGAGCCCTCGGCCTGACGATCCCCGAAACCGGGCATATCAGCACAAAAAACCGTCCAGCCCGCAACTGCGATATCTCTGGAGAGTGGCGGTTCAAGCAGCGCGGGTCGGCCATCGGTAATTTCTGATTTGCCGATTGCAAATGCCTTTCCGTGGGCGTGGCAATAGAGCAAACCGGGCGCACCGGGCTCCATATCGACGGGTGACAATGAGATCGCCGGGATCTGCTTGTCTCCAAGGCGGTAGGCCCGCCGACAAAGCCCGTCGATTATGCTTTCGTCCAGGATGTCCCAGCTTTGCGGTTCCGGCGTTCTCAAACGCAGAAGTCGCTGCAAATCGGTTCGGGAAAGAGATTGCATTTGCACGAGGGTTCAAAATTGGTACACTAGTGTACAAGTATACGAGTCGGGGGGAGATGTGCAACAGGCTTGGCGTTGGTTCGGACCCAAGGACACAGTGCGGCTGAGCGATATTCGTCAGGCCGGTGCGACGCATGTTGTTACCGCCTTGCACCATATCGCAACCGGCCAACCCTGGCAGAGCAACGACATCCGGCAACGACAAAACGAGATTGCTGGCGCAACTGGTGGCGCGCTGGAATGGAGTGTCGTCGAAAGCCTGCCCGTATCAGAAGACATCAAATCCCAGTCAGGCAGCATGCGCGAACACATCGTTGCCTATCGTTCGTCGCTTGAGGCTTTGGCGGAGGCGGGTATCAAGGTCATCTGCTACAATTTCATGCCAGTACTCGATTGGACGCGGACCGATTTGCGGGCTCCGATGTCCCACGGCGGAACCGCCATGCGCTTCGATCTGCCGACATTCGCTGCTTTCGATCTCTATGTGCTTGAACGTAAGGGGGCTGAGGACGAGTACGACGATGCCACTTTGGACGCGGCGCGCGCGCGCTTTGCCTGTATGAGTGACACGGAACAGGCGCAGTTGACACAAACCATAGGGGCCGGTCTGCCCGGCTCGGCCGATCACTGGTCTCTCGATGAATTGCGTAACGCGCTGCGGCAATACGACGGGCTGAGCCCAGATCGGTTGCGTCAACATCATATCGACTTTCTTAGCGAGGTCGTGCCGACGGCAGAACGGCTGGGTGTGCGCCTGTGCTGTCATCCAGACGACCCTCCATTTCGCCTGCTCGGTTTGCCGCGTGAAATGTCTACTGCCGACGACTATGCGCACGTCCTTAACGCCGTTCCGGATTCCGCGTTCGGAATGACGCTTTGTACGGGTTCGCTTGGGGCGCGCCCCGACAACGACTGCGTCGAGATCGCCAGAAAGTTTGCTCCGCGCATCCACTTTGCGCACCTGCGCAACGTCACTCGCGACACCGAGACTATCCCGTGTTCGTTTTTTGAAGACGAACATCTTTCGGGACAGACAGACATGGTCGGCGTCGTTCGCGTGTTGCTTGAGGAAGAGGCCCGCCGCCAGAGCGAGGGGCGCAGCGATTGGGAAATCCCAATGCGCCCCGATCATGGGCAAGAAATCCTAAGTGATCTGACCGCAGGCGCTCAACCCGGGTATCCGGCGGTCGGTCGCCTTAAGGGGCTGGCCGAACTGCGTGGCGTAATTGCTGGTCTCGGGGTGGAGGTCGCATGAACATGAGCCTTGTCGATCACGGTCTGGATCGGACCCAACCCATCCCGAAGCAGCTCTACGAGATCCTCAGGCGCCGCATCGTGGCCAACACTCTCCAACCTGGCGAGCGCATCTCAGAAGCCGCACTTGCTCAGGAATTCGATGTCAGCCGCACGCCTCTGCGGGCGGCGCTGCAGCAACTGGCAACCGAAGGGTTGGTGACAGTACGCCCTCAGGTCGGCACGCTTGTGGCCAAGCTCGACGTGGCACAATTGAATGAGGCTGTCTTCATCCGCTCGGCCCTTGAATGTGCCGTGGTCGAAAAACTGGCCAGAGAAAGCGTTGATCTGAGCGCGATTGAGCATCTGCTCTCGCTTCAGGCGGTTGCGGCCGATGTGGATGACTATGCTACCTTTTTCCAGCATGACGAAGCGTTCCATGCAAAGCTCGCCGAACTGGCGGGCACACCGACATCGTGGAAGCTGGTGCAATCGGTGAAAGGGCATGTTGATCGTCAGCGCTATACCCTGATGGCAGGCATACCGATGCGCTCACAACGCGCGTTTCAAGAGCATCAGGACATCGTCAACTGCATTCGGGCGGGTGACGTCGCCGGAGCCTCAAAAGCGATGGCTATCCATGTGGCCTCGGTTCTCGAGCTCGAACAATGAGAAAGACAGCCCTGCCGGGCGCTTAAACAGCGAACTTTTCAAGGGAGGAAACTATGACCGGCACATTTAAGAGACTTGTGGGAACAAGCGCACTTGCGCTTGCATTTTCGGCGGGTTCCGCGCTTGCGCAGACGGAACTGCGCATGACGTGGTACAACGACGGCATCGAAGGCGAAGTCATGCAAGGGCTTCTCGATCGCTTTGAGGAAGCAAACCCCGACATCTCGGTGGTTCTTGATGTCGTCCCCTATAAGGCGATCATCGAAAGCCTGCCGGTACAGCTTGCCGCTGGCGAGGGACCGGATCTTGCGCGTGTCACCGACCTTGGCGGTCTGTCGCAATACTATCTCGATATGACACCCTTCATCAGTGACACCGAGTATTGGCAGACGAGTTTCGGACCGTTCCTCAAGTGGCTCGACCCTGACGGGGACGCCATCAACGGGTTTATGACACAGCTCACCGTGACCGGTCCTTATGTCAACAAAACGCTATTCGAGCAGGCCGGGGTCGAGATGCCCGGCGATGGCGCGACATGGGACGACTATGCCACCGCCGTAAACGAAGTCGCCGAAAAGCTTGAAATTCCGATCCCGATGGCATGGGACAGATCCGGCCACCGCGTTTCAGGTCCGGCGATTGCGATGGGCGCCAAGATGTTTGACGCTGAAGGCAATCCCGCGCTTGTTGACGACGGGCTCAAGGCGATGGCCCAACGGCTTTATGACTGGCATCAGGATGGCACCATGTCCAAAGAGCTCTGGGGCTCGGTGTCGGGTTCCACCTATCTTGGCGCGAACGAAGATTTCGCCAACGCGCAGGTCGTGATGTACATGTCCGGCTCGTGGCAGATCCCGCAATTCGCCGAAACCATCGGCGATGCGTTCGACTGGTGGGCAGTACCCGCGCCTTGCGGACCTGCAGCCTGCACAGGCATGCCGGGTGGCGCGGCGCTGGTCGGACTGGCCGGTACCGAACACCCCGAGGAAGTGGCCAAACTGATGGATTGGCTCGCTCAGGAAGAACAACTTGCCGAATTCTACGGTAAGACCTTGTTCATCCCCGGGCATCTCGGTCTGGCTGAGGGTGGCGTGTCGTTTGACACCCAGGACCCGCGCGCTCAGCACGCTCTTGAAACCTTTGCAGGTGCCGTTCCGGCGATTTCGCCCGTGGCCTTTGACCTGCAGGGCTACACCAACAACCGTGTCATGTTTAACGCGCTGATCAGCCGTCTGAACGAAGCGATCGTCGGCGAACTGACCCTTGATGAGGCGTACGAGAGGATGACCGACGACGTCACCAAGGAACTGGCCGAGAAAGAACGCCAGTAATCACCGGACCTGCCCCGGCCCGCCTGTGCGGGCCGAGGCGCCACGCGAAGGGGGAAGCCTCGATGGCGCAGCAAAGCGATCAGACCACGGGTGACCGGCTCGCCAGTCTCGCGGGAGCGCCCGTGCGATTGTTGTTCCGCGCGCTGGACCCGTTATTTACAGCGATCCAACGGGGTATCGGTACCAAGCGGATGCCCTGGATTTTTCTGTTGCCGAACCTGGTATTCTTCGGCCTCTTCGTCATTTTGCCGCTTTTTATCAACTTCTTCTATTCTCTGACCGGGGGCACCCAGCTTTACCTGACGGACCGGCCCTTTATCGGCACTGAACAATACGGCTATCTGCTGGATTGCGAGGCCTTTACCGATCCTCAGACCTGTCGCGAGGACCGGTTCTGGAAGGGCATTTACAACACGCTGGTGTTTATCTTCTTTCAGGTGACCTTCATGGTGCTGTTCTCACTCATCACCGCGTTGATCCTGAATCGCGAAATTCGTGCGCGCGGGTTTTTTCGCGCGGTCTTCTTCTTTCCCGTCCTTCTGTCGCCGGTGGTTGTAGCGTTGATCTGGAAGTGGATTCTGCTGCGCGATGGAATTCTGAACGCCTTTCTCGTCTCGATCGGGCTGGACAAGATCCTGTTCTTTGTCAGTCCGGAATGGTCGATGTTCTGGGCGATCTTCGTGTCGATCTGGGCGCATATGGGGTTTTACACGCTGATCCTTCTGGCCGGCCTGCAGGCAATCCCGCCAGACCTTTATGAGGCCGCAGAGATGGACGGAACCAGCAAGGAACGCGTGTTCTGGCGCATAACCCTGCCGCTTTTGTGGCCCAACATGCTGGTCGTGATCGTGCTCGCGCTGATCAAGGGCGTGCAGATTTTCGACGAGGTCTTCGTGCTGACCGGCGGGGGGCCGGGCACGGCGACGCAGTTCATCGTCCAGTACATCTACAACACCGGCTTCACCAATCAGGTGCAGAACTTCGGTCTCGCCTCTGCCGCCTCGGTGGTGCTTGGTGTGGCGCTCTTTGTCCTGACCATGGCCCAGTTGGCCGCGACCCGGAGGAAAGACGATGTCTGACGCCGCCGCCACATCTTCGCGTACGATCAGGGGCCTGCTTGGTGCCACGCGTGGCACCAACGGGCGCCTGCACTGGACCGATGTTTTCACCTACATGTACCTGGGCTTTGGCGTTCTGTTGATGTTCGGACCGGTTATCTGGCTGGTCTTGTCTTCGTTCAAAACATCCTCCGCGCTCTTGGAGTTTCCACCGACCTTCCTGCCGCTTGGGCAAATCGAAATTCAGGTCGAAGGGTACGACGATCCGTTGCCGCTTTTTGAAGCAACGCTCGAGGACGGCTCGGTCAAGCAACTGGCTCAGGTGCGCAGGATCGGGATCATGAGCCAGATGGTCGATCCCGAAAACCCCGGCGAGACGATCCAGGTGCCTATCAATCGGCGCACCGAAGTCCGCGAATTCCGTATGGCTTTGGAAAATTACCGCGATCCGTTAGAACGGTTCGATTTCACCCGGTACCTGTATAACTCGGTCGTTGTAACGGTCGTGGCGACGCTTGTGACGCTCTTGATCAACTCGATGGCGGCCTACGGGCTGGCCATTTACGAATTCCGGGGGCGCGCCGCCATCATGCTCTTGGTGATTGGTACGCTGATGATCCCGATCACGGTCATTCTGGTGCCGGTCTATCTGGTCGTAACCTCCATGGGCATGATCAACTCGCTCTGGGCCGTGATCCTGCCCGGGGCTGCGACCCCGACAGGCGTGTTCCTGTTGCGGCAGTACATGCTGACCATTCCCCGCGATCTGATCGAGGCGGCGCGCATGGATAAGGCCAGCGAATGGGCGATCTATTGGAAAGTCGTCCTGCCACTCGCCATGCCCGCGATGGCGGTACTGGCCATCTTTTCGATCATGTGGCGGTGGAACGATTTCCTCTGGCCGCTGATCGTTCTGAACCGGTCAGAAGTTTATACGCTTCAGGTCGGTCTGAATGCCTTCCAGGGAGAGCTGGACGTTCAGTGGCACTACATCCTCGCAATGACCGTGGTCACTCTGATCCCGGTGACGCTTGTGTTTGCGTTCCTTCAGAAATTCATAACGACCGGCATCGCGTCATCGGGGATGAAATGAGCCGCCCCCTGATCTTCATGGATCCGTACCCCCGTACCCAGGAGATGGTTTATACGCCCGATTGCGCGGTGGCGCTCGCTCAGATGGGCGATGTTGTAGCCCATTGGGGATCGCGCGCGCCCGACGATCTGGTCGAGGCTAATCTCGACCGGATGACGATCCTTATCGGTCAGACGGCGATGGACCGTGACCGGTTGGACAGGGCGCCAAACCTTCGTGCGATCCTGAACGTTAAAGCCAACTGGGAACCCAATATCGACTACGAGGCCTGTCAGGCCCGTGGCATTCACGTCCTGTCTGCTGCTCCGGCAATGGCGCCCGCCGTTGCCGAGTACTGTCTGGCCCAGGCGATCGTCTCGCTGCGGGGTCTGGGAAACGCCGACGCGCTGTACCGGTCCGGGCAAGAGGCATACGGCATTGCTGGCAATCAGCGTGCCAGATCGCTCTATGGTGCGGAAGCTGCACTGGTGGGTTATGGCAATCTCGGACGCGCGCTTGTGCCTCTGCTGCGTCCGTTCGGTGTGCGGCTCAGTGTTTATGATCCTTGGCTGTCTGACGGATACCTGCGGGCCGAAGGGGTCGAACCTGTTGGACTTGAAGAGGCAATTTCGCAATCAGACGTGCTGTTCCTGCTGGCCGGCGTAACGACCGAGAACGAAGGCTTTCTGACCCGATCGCGCCTGGCATCTATCCGCCAGGATGCAACGGTTGTTTTGGCCTCGCGCGCCGAGATTGTCGAGTTCGACGCTTTCCTTGAGCTTGCCGCGTCCGGTGCGTTTCGCGCGGTTGTGGATGTCTTTCCCCAGGAACCTGTACCCGAAAACAGCCCATGGCGCTTATACGACCGCACGCTTTTCTCGGCCCATCTGGCTGGCGGACTAACGGCGTCATACGCCCGTATTCGCGAGGCGATGCTTGACGATATCGGTCAGATTCTCAAAGACCACCCGCCGCTTCGAATGCAGCGGGCCAATCCGAAACATGCAGCGGCGATGCGCAGCCGATAGGACTGAAAGGGAAACGATGACTGAAATACGATTGTCGGAGGTGAAAAAGGCCTATGGTTCGGTCGACGTCATTCACGGGATCGATCTGGTGGTTGATTCCGGCGAGTTTTGCGTCTTTGTCGGGCCTTCCGGCTGCGGCAAATCCACATTGCTTCGGATCATCGCGGGGCTGGAAGACATCACCAGCGGCAAGGTGGTCATCGATGGCGATACCGTCAACACGATCCCGGCCTCGGAGCGGGGGCTGGCCATGGTGTTTCAGTCTTACGCTCTCTATCCCCACATGTCGATTTACAAGAACATGGCGTTCGGGCTGGAAAACTCGAAGCTGCCACGTGCCGAAATCGACGAACGCGTGAATTCTGCCGCCCGGATGCTGCAGCTTCAGGATTACCTGCATCGCAAACCAAAGGCATTGTCAGGCGGCCAGCGTCAGCGGGTGGCCATCGGACGGGCCATTGTGCGCGATCCCAAAGCTTTTCTCTTTGACGAACCGCTTTCTAATCTCGATGCCGAATTGCGCGTTACGATGCGCAAGGAACTGGCGGCGCTTCATGCCGACATCGGCGGCACGATGATCTACGTCACGCATGACCAGGTCGAAGCAATGACGCTGGCGGACAAAATCGTGGTGCTTCAGGCGGGTCGGATCGAACAGGTCGGAACACCCCTTGATCTCTACAACAAACCCCAGAACGTTTTTGTGGCGGGGTTCATCGGCTCGCCCCGGATGAATATCTTTGACGCCACCGCAGAAGCGGGCGAGAGCGGTTTGATCCTTCGGTGCGGGCCATGCGCCATGGCGGTGCCGCCGATCGAAGGGCTGGCACCGGGTGACGCGTGTTCCTTCGGAATTCGGCCCGAACATCTGGATGTCACCGAAAACCACGAGGCCGATTTGGTGGCAAGTTGCTCTCTGGCCGAACAGCTGGGCGGTGAAACCTATCTGTATTGCGATGCCGAAGGACTGCCGCAGATCACCGCGCACCGTCCAGGCCAGTTGTCCGTTGCCGAAGGTCAGGAGGTCGCGCTCCGCATCGACCGGACCAACCTGCATGTCTTTGACCGGAACGGTCAGACGCTCGCCAATGGGTTCGCGGGATGAGCGACAAGATCCGATTTTCAGTCGTTGGGCTTGGTATGGCGTCCAAACCTCATGCCCTAGCGCTGCAGGCGTTGTCCGATCGAATTGATGTGATTGGTGCCTATGCTCGCAGCCCCGCAGCCCGGCAATCCTTTTCCGACACCTACGGGTTTAATTCGGCCTCTGATCTTGGGTCACTGGCCGATGACCCGGATGTCGATGCGCTGCTTCTGATCACGCCGCCCAATGCGCGCCAGGATATCGTCACCCAATTCGCGCGCGCGGGAAAACATGTCTTGTCCGAAAAACCGCTGGAGCGTGATCTGAAGCGGGCGCAGGCGATCGTTCAAACCTGCGAAGACGCTGGCGTGCGCCTTGGCGTGGTTTTTCAACACAGGTTTCGCGCTGCGTCCGAGGCGCTTGATCGACTGATCCGGTCGGGTGAACTGGGTAAGGTTCGTGTGGTGCGGGCTGAGGTGCCCTGGTGGCGTGATCAGGCGTATTACGACGAGCCGGGACGGGGCAGCTA
Organism: Ruegeria sp. HKCCD8929; assembly: GCF_013031405.1. Lineage (GTDB taxonomy): Bacteria > Pseudomonadota > Alphaproteobacteria > Rhodobacterales > Rhodobacteraceae > Ruegeria. Next base: position 21,913 of record NZ_WPZY01000040.1, read on the forward strand.
TGCCCGCGACGGTGGCGGCGTCCTGATCAGTCAGGCGATACATACACTGGATCTGATGTTGTCTTTGACCGGCCCTGTCGCCGCGGTTAATGCGATCTGCACAACCACGCCGTTTCATGGAATGGAAGCCGAGGACGTTGCCGTTGGCCTTTTGCAATTTGACAGCGGGGCAGTTGGCCAGCTCTTTGCCAGCACCGCAAGCTTCCCCGGTGAGGCCGAAAGCCTGCGGTTCGATTTTGATCACGCCTCGGCGACGCTGAAATCGGGTGTCCTGACAGTTCAGTGGCGCGATGGTCGGGTCACGACCTATGGCAATGAGGCAGAGGGAACTGGCGGCGGAACCGATCCGATGGCGTTCCCGTTCAGCTGGCACCAATCGCTGATTGCAGATTTTGCTGATGCCATTGGTCAAGGTCGCGATCCGCGCGTCACCGGCGCGATGGCTCTGGAAGTCCATCGTTTGATCGCCGCGCTGGAATTGTCGTCGCACACAAAGCAGCGCATTGAGCTGGAGAATATCTCATGAGTTTGACACTTGGTGTGATCGGGATCGATCACCGGCATATATATGGGCAACTGGGACAAATGCTGGCCCGTGGATGTAGTTGCAAGGGGTGGTATACCCAGGGTGACCCTCAGCCCTTGGCCGGATTTTTGCAGCGGTTTCCTGACATCCCGCGCGCTAGCGATCCCGGGACGCTTCTGGATGATCCCGAAATCGACCTGATCTTGATTGCGGATATCCCGTCCCGAAGGGCCGACCTGGCCATCAAGTCCATGCGGGCCGGCAAAGACGTGATGACCGACAAACCCGGCTGTACGACGCTTGACCAGCTGGCGGCATTGCGCACCTGTGTGGCCGAAATGGGTCGCATCTGGTCGGTCGACTTTTCCGAACGTTTCGAAGTTCCGGCCGTCACGCGCGCGGCCGAACTGATCGCCGAAGGGGCAATCGGGACCGTCGTGCAAACAGTCGGGCTTGGCCCGCACCGCCTCAACCTTCCGACCCGCCCGGACTGGTTTTTTGATGACGCGGCCTATGGCGGTATACTGACCGATATCGGGTCCCATCAGATCGATCAGTTTCTTTACCTGACCGAGTCAGACAACGCCGACGTCGTGGCTTCGGCCGTTGGCAACTTTGCAAATCCCGACCATCCCGGTTTGCAGGATTTCGGAGAGATCCTGCTGCGTTCAGACAAAGGCAGCGGCTATATCCGCGTGGATTGGTACACCCCAGACGCCCTGCCAACCTGGGGGGATGGACGCCTGACCATTCTAGGCACCGAAGGGTATATCGAACTGAGAAAATACGTCGACGTCACCGGGCGCGAAGGCACGGACCATGTCATCCTCGTCAATGGCGATCGCTGCGAACATATCGACGCATCCGGCGCGACTTTGCCGTATTTTGACCGACTGATCCAAGACGTACAGAATCGTACGCAAACCGCGATGCCGCAGGACCACTGTTTCACTGTGATGGAGCTGGCGCTTAGGGCGCAGGCCAGTGCGACGCGGCTCCGAGGTCTTGCGAATGCTTAACGTCGCGATACTTGGCTGCGGGATCGGTGGTGAGCATATCAGCGGGTATGCCCAGCTGGCCGATCGGTACAGGATCGCTGTGATTTGTGATACAAACCAACAGCTTGCCCAAAAATACGCAACGACAACTGGTGCACGCGCAACGACGGATATTGACGACGTTCTCGCCGATCCGGGTGTGGATATCGTTGATATCTGCCTGCCGCCATCGATGCATGTTCCCGTAGCCATACGCGCCGTCAACGCAGGCAAGCACGCGATCGTCGAAAAACCCTTGGCCGGATCGCTGAGCGACGCCGATCGTCTTGTTGAGGCCGAAATCAGATCGCAACAACGCGTGTTCCCGGTGTTTCAGTACAGATACGGTCGGGCGTTCGATCAATTGCGCGCACTGCGCGCGGCTGGGTTGCTGGGGCGCCCTTTGGCGGCGTCAATTGAAACGCACTGGAGCCGCGACAGTGACTACTACGCCAACCCGTGGCGCGGTACGTGGGAACGCGAACTTGGCGGTGCGGTGCTCAGTCATGCCATTCATGCCCATGATCTTTTGACCCAACAGTTCGGACCGGTGGCCGATGTTTCCGCAATGCTGACCACCCGCGCCAATCCCATCGAAACCGAAGATTGCGCCGCCATCTCGCTGCGAATGGTGAACGGAGCGGTGGCCACTTCGTCGATTACGCTTGGCGCCGCAACGGACACAACGCGACTGCGGTTTGTCTTTGCCTACCTTACCGCGGAAAGCGGCTGTGCGCCGTACACGCCGGGTCAGGATCAATGGCAGTTCATCGCCCGAGAAACGTCGGTGCAATCAAGGGTGGATGAGGTGGTCAACAATGCGCCGACTGCCCCTGAAGGGTTTGCGGGACTTTTTGAGGCCATCGCAGACGAGTTGGAGGGGCGTGAGGGGCGCGAAGTGACGCTTGCAGAAGGGCTTGCCTCGATCGAATTGGTGTCAGCGATCTATCAATCGGATCGGTCCGGGGAACAGGTAACGCTTCCGGTTGATAGGATGTTGCCAATTGCAGCATCGTTGCGGGCATGAGACTGACCGACGCCGCACTTTCTGGATACGCTGGGCCCGGGTTCCGGCCGGGCTATGACCGCGCAGAGATCAGTGCCGGAATCGTGCATATTGGGATCGGCGCGTTTCACCGGGCGCATCAAGCCGCCTATGTGGATACGGCTTTGGCTAAGGATCCAAGCTGGGGCATTCGCGCAATATCCATGCGCAGCCCAGACACGCTTGATCGATTGGGTCCGCAAGATTTCCTCTACACGTTGGCCGAACGCGGCGCTGCGGGGATTTCAGCGCGGGTGATCGGCGCGGTAATGTCGATCGAGGTCGGCCCGGGCGCAGCGGTTGCGGCCGTGGCCGACCCGAGTATCCGCTTGCTGACGCTGACGGTGACCGAAAAGGGCTATACCCCCACACTTGCAGCCACGATTTCTTCCGGGCTGGCGCGGCGGGCAGAGATAGGCGCAGGGCCGCTGACGATCCTGTCATGCGACAATCTCAGCGATAATGGACGCGTCACCGAAACGCTTGTGCGATCCGCGACCAAAGGTCGGGCGGTCGGGCAATACCTCGACCAGTCGGTCCGCTTTCCAAGCTGCATGGTTGACCGGATCACGCCCGCTACGACCGCACAGGACTGCGTCGAAGTTTCGGCCCTGACCGGGCTGGAGGATGCCTGGCCCGTCGTGACCGAACCTTTCTCTCAATGGGTGATCGAGGACAATTTCGCCGATGAACGCCCGCCACTGCCGGGGGTCGATTGGGTCGCCGATGTTGCCCCATATGAAGAGGCAAAACTCAGGTTGCTCAACGGCGCCCACACGACCTTGGCGATGCTTGGGCCAATGCTGGGTCATCGTTACGTGGCTGATGCTGTGGCCGACCCGGTTTTGCGGTGCTTGATCGATGGAACCGCGCGCCACGAGGTGTTCCCGCATCTGTCTCTTGGGGCGGCTGTTCTCGCTGCGTACTGGCAGGCTCTGCTCGAACGGTTCGACAACCCGGCACTCAATCATTCACTGACTCAGATTGCTAGCGACACGTCGCAGAAAATCCCACAGCGACTGGTTGCACCGCTTCTTGACGCGCGCCGGTCAGGACGGAATGCTCCAGGGCTGGTACTAGCGATTGCCGCCTGGCTGGAACGCATCCGCCGCGAAACCTGCGCCGGGCGCGCTTTGCACGATCCCTTGGCTGACTGGCTCGCCAAGCTTGCACCGATGCCACCCGAAGCTGCGCTCGAGACCCTTTGCGGCGCAAAGGCGCCGCTTCACGCCCTGACGCCCGATCTCATCACTGCAGTTCTTGCAGCACATCAGGTGCTCGACGGTAAGGAAGGCGCGGCTCTTGCCGACTGCCTGAGGAAATATATCGAGGCCCATGATGCTTGAAAGATCAGAGCTTGCTGAAAACGCGCTGGCGTCGCTTCATGACGAAGGCTACGGCAAGGTGTTCGATCCCCAAAACCTCAATGCCCAGACCATGATCTTTACCGGCGGGCGTGAGGGGCAGTCGCTGAATGGGGACTGGAACTTTTGTGTCGATCTGCTCGATACCGGGTTGCGCCAGAAATGGTTCGCCCTGTCGCCGTTGTCCGCCGGAGAACGCACCGAACCCTGGGACTATGACCCTTATGACGGTGAAACGGTCCCTGTGCCGTCGTGCTGGCAAATGCTGCGCGACCGCTGGTACTTTTTTGAAGGTTCGGCCTGGTACACACGGGCCTTTGACTATCATCTGCCCGCCGGTCGACGGCTTTTCTTGCGCATCGGCGCGGCTCAGTACGATTGCAAGGTTTTTCTAAACGGCAAGTTTCTGGGCAACCATGCTGGCGGCTCGACCCCTTTTTGCGTCGAACTGACCGCTGCGTTAGAGGCGGGCACAAACTGGGTCATGCTTTGCGTGAACAACACTCGGACCTCAGACCGCGTGCCGATGAAGAATACCGACTGGTTCAACTATGGCGGGGTCTATCGTGACGTTGAGCTGTTCGAGACATCGCAAACGGTCATACGGGACCTATTTGTCCGTCTTTCAGGTGGTAATATCTGTGTCAGCGCCAGAATTGACGGACCTGCCACAGAAGCCACGTTTAAGATCCTGGCCCTCGAGGTCGACGCAACGCTGCAAGTGTCAGACGGTGCCGCCCAGGCAACGATCCCAGCGCAACCAGATCTCTGGTCGCCCGAGACGCCGGTTCTTTACGACATCACGCTGACCGCCGGAGAAGACCGCGTCAGCGATCGCGTAGGCTTTCGCCGGATTGAACGGCGCGGCACAGAGATCTTTCTCAACGGTCAGCCTGTCTTTCTGCGTGGTATCTCTGTTCACGAGGATGACGAGCGCGCGGGCAAAGTCACCACCGAAGCGGACATCCGTCGCCGATTTAGCCATGCCCGCGAACTGGGCTGCAACTTTCTGCGGCTGGCGCACTATCCCCATCACGAACTCGCCGCCCGGATCGCGGACGAGGTCGGGCTTATGCTTTGGGAAGAGATTCCGGTCTACTGGGCCATAGACTTTGCCAACCCAGCGACCCGGCGTGATGCGGAAAACCAATTACGCGAGCTTATCCAGCGCGACCGAAACAGGGCCAGCGTCATCATCTGGTCGGTCGGCAACGAAAACCCGGATACAGACGCCCGGCTCGACTTTATGAAAGGTCTGGCCGACCGCGCCAAGACCGAAGACCCAAGCCGCCTGACCGCCGCCGCGTGTCTGATTAACCACCACTCACTGGCTATCGAAGACCGGCTTGCGGCCCATATCGATGTGATCGGGATCAACGAGTATTACGGCTGGTACGAACAGGACTTTCGCGATCTGCAGGCAATCGGCAAGAACTCCAATCCCGACCGCCCCGTGGTCATCTCGGAAACCGGGGCCGACGGCGATCACGCCGCAGGACCTAGCACCGGGCTTTTCAGCGTTACTTATCAGGTCGAAGTCTATCGCCGACAGATCAAGATCCTGCGCGGGCTGGACTATGTAAAAGGCATGACCCCTTGGATTCTTTACGATTTCCGAACCGAACGGCGTCAGGGCATCTACCAGCGCGGTTTCAATCGGAAAGGCCTGATCACCGCCGACAAAACGACCAGGAAACCGGCCTTTGAAGTGCTGGCGGCATATTATTCAGAACTCGCGGGCAGCACGAAGGACTAGCAGAGGAAGTGTCGCAAACATTTGTAACAGCCAGCGCCCGCGACCTACCGGACATACCTATCCTGCGATCTCTGCAAACAGCCGAAAGCCCGACGTGGTAGTTTTTAGGAATTGCTGCGTTTGGATCATGTTGGCGACCTCAATGCCGTCCAGAGTAGCTGAGGCGGATCTGAACGACTGGGACCTGAATATTTGGAATTTGACTGGGCAGCCAAACCGACTAAAGCATCCCGCCGAAAACTTGAATCGGGGGATTCCCAAATGGTTGTCAGTGTG
>NZ_WPZY01000041.1 GCF_013031405.1 Ruegeria sp. HKCCD8929
AACTGTTTTGTCCCGGATGCCTTGTGCGTCCAGTTCGGTGCCGTCGGAAAACGCGATCACTTCCATGTCCCGGTTGCCGTCCCGGAAATGATCGATGATCGTGATGGTCTCACCGTTGCCCAGCGTCATCACCAAGTCCTGACCGGAGTTCTGTGAGAACGTCACATCGGCGGCGGCAACATCGGTGAACGTGAAGTGATCGATGTAGTGGCTGCGGTTGGAGTAGTCGTAAATCGTATAAGACCCATCTCCCAGCGCGTGCTGATAGTTTTCCTCATAGCGGGATCCAGTAACAGCTCCCGTCGCTTTCATGTCGGCAACTGTTTTGTCCCGGATGCCTTGTGCGTCCAGTTCGGTGCCGTCGGAAAACGCGATCACTTCCATGTCCCGGTTGCCGTCCCGGAAATGATCGATGATCGTGATGGTCTCACCGTTGCCCAGCGTCATCACCAGGTCCTGACCCGAGTTCTGTGAAAACGTCACCTCTGAGGCGGTTGCGTCATTGAACGTGAAGTGGTCGATGTAATGGCTGCGATTTGAGTAGTCGTAGATCGTATAAGATCCATCACCTTGTGTATGTTGGTAATTTTCCCTGTACTGGGATCCAACCACCTCGCCGGTAGGTTTCATATCCGCAACCAGCTTGTCCCGGATGCCTTGGGTATCCAGCACAGTCCCATCAGCAAACGAGATCTCCTCCATATCCCGGTACCCATCACGGAAATGATCGATGATGGTGATCGTTTCGCCGTTGCTCAACGTCATCACCAGATCCTGGCCCGAATTCTGCGAAAAAGTAACATCGGCTGCGGAAACATCGGTGAACGTGAAGTGATCAATGTGATAGTCACGATCGGAATAATCATAGATCGTATACGAGCCGTCGCCCAACGTATGCAGGTAGTTTTCCTGGTATTTGGACCCAACAACCGCTCCGGTGGCCTTCATGTCTGCAACAGACTTGTCCCGAATTCCCTGGGCATCCAGCACAATGCCGTCAGCAAACTGAGTCTCCTCCATATCCCGGTAACCGTCGCGGAAATGATCGGTGATGGTGACGGTTTCACCATCACCCAGCGTCATCACCAGATCCTGACCGCCATTCTGCGAGAACGTGACGTCTGAGGTCGTCGCATCAGTAAAGACAAACAGGTCATCAACGTCGGTGTGCCCGGAATAGTCGCTGATCACATCGCTGCCGTCCCCGGTGCGATAGACATAGGTATCCGAATCCTCGCTACCCTGAAGCGTGTCATCGCCTGCGCCGCCCAGGAACACGGTGTCTCCGCCGGTGCTTTGCAACGTGTCGTCCCCGGCACGGCCCACCAGAATGTCATCGCCGTCTGAGGTGAGAGTATCTGCGCCCGCGCTGCCATCGATAATAGACACATCGAAGATCGTCTCAATGGTCTGAACACTGATATCCGGAAACCGGTCTGCAATGATACCTGCAAGTCCTGGAATCTCGGAACTGAACAAGCTCAGCAGCCGAAGGGCATCGGTATCGGAGCCGTACCCATCGGCCCGGTACATCTCGATCAGTTCAACGGCAAACGCATCCCCGTTCCCGGCAATCTTGTCGGTGAAGAAGTTGACCGACAGGTTCAGGTAGGGCGCCAGGGCCCCAATGTCGCCATCAGGGCCAGCTTCAAAGGCTTCAAGATGCGCGGACTGCACCAGGAACCGGGCCGCCATATTGTCCCGGATACCGTCATAGGCTTCCTTGACCGCGGGAAGTTCATCGTCATCGGGTGTGGCAATCAGGATGTTCTTCGGGGCAATGAAGTTCTCTGCCTGCCGGTACAGCTGGCCCATCGCCGATTGCAGGAAGGCAAAGGCCGTGGCATCCATGTCCGGAGCGTCCCCCTGCCCCAAATCTCCCGTGGCGCCGTTAAACTTCGCCGTTGCCGTGCGGTCGGGATTACTGCTTACCCCAATGCTCGGCCCGGACAGATCCAAGGTCGTATACCTGAAGTTCCACCAATCGGGGTCATTCTTCAGATATAAGGGGGAGTTCCAATCGCGCGCTTCAAGCCAATCGGAAACCTCATTGTCTTCATAAGCAAATTGATCACCTCCTAATCCCGCGTTGACAACAAAGACAATGCCGTCAACCGTAGGTGCAGGACCCTGGTATCCGTATGTCCCGGAGACACTTTCACCAACGGCAGGTGTTGAATCGAGCACTGCCTGTAGGTCGATTTCGATCAAGGTCGGCACATCATAGGCAAAGACCATGTGCAGGTTGGGCACGTCCTGCCGCCAAACCACATCGCTGACCCCCGCCCAACTCGCCAGAAATGCGTCAAGGGACTGGATGATTTGATCCACGTTGCCCGCCTTGGCCGTAGCGATCATCGCCTCTGCCTCGGTTGCGAGACTCGGATCTTCCGTCATGCTGACCCAGAGATCCGGCAGATCACCCACACCTTTCAACCAGGGCAAATCATAGACCTGCTGGCCGTATTCGAATCCTTCAGGCAGGATCTTCTGGGAATCGATTTGCGACAGGTTGAAATCCACATCAACACTGGTCCGCACCGTACCGTCTACGAAGGTCACTTCGGCGGTCTCGGTGATCAGGTTCCCCTCAACCAACTGATTGGTCTGCGTTGTGCTTAGGCTAATCGAAGCAATGCCCGCATCCGTGATAGACGTCAGTTCGCCGGCCTGAGACTGTCCGTCCCCATTGGCGTCCTGCCACAGAAGCAGTTGAGAGAATGCCGCATCGTTTTGATCGATGACGCCGTCCCCGTTGCTGTCATACTCAGCGAGCTCTTCGTAGCCGCTTCTGAATTCGTTGCCGAAGAGTTCCTTGATGTCATTGATCTTACCATCACCATTCAGATCAATCGCAAGCAGCGCATCATCGGGACTCACCCAGCCGGTCCGCTCGGCAAACCCGTCATTGTCCAGATCAAACCGGGCCTGGGTTGCCCCCAGCTCCGTCAGCTCAATTCCGTCCCCATCCATGTCGATGATCAAAGGATCCGCAAACGGCCATTGCCAGAAACTGAGGCCTTCGACCAGTTCAACCCAAGCCGCATCAATATCAGGGAGCTCAATCGACGACAGATCGTCGATGAGTTTTCCGGCGAGTTGCGCCAAATTGGAAATGCCGTCAATTACTCCCCAGCCTACCCAGGACGCGGCTACCAACGTGCCGAACACTGGGCTGATTGCGGTAGCAATCGCAACCGTACCCGTGATCATTGCCGCGCTGACCACCAGGGCAAGACCGAATTGCGCGATATTCCCGTGGAAGTCGCTCCAATCCCCTGTGTTAAGCCCTTTCTTGATCGAATCGTAAGACAGGTTGAGGAACTCTGCGACGTCACCGACAACACCGCCACCAATACCAACAAGCACGTTGCTGAACGATTTTGTCATGTGCGCCATGACGTTATCACCCAAGCTCGTCAGATTTTCCGGCAGGGCATGCGCATGTTGCGAGAGCGTATTCGAAAGATTGGAAATCGCCGTCAGGCCGCGATTGAAGTCCGGCAAAGAGATCGCCCCGGATTCATCCGCTGCGAACGTTCCACCGTGGGAAACGACCTGCGCATAGGCGTTGGAAAATTGTGAGCCGATCGAATTTGTATCTCCGATCCCGGTATTTTTCCCAATCTCGTGATTCATTGCATACACAATCGAGCGAATGGTTCCGGAGTATGACTGTGAGCCGTCATCAACGGACCCGCGAATACTGTCGAGTTGGCTCTGGAAGTGATCAACCCGGTCTGGCTCAAGGTTACCGTTCGCCGTTGCTACTGCCAGCAAACTGTCCGCTGTTTTCAGCGCGGCCTGCGTATTGTAGCTCGTGTTGGTATCCAGCTGTGTCAGGTTGAAATTAGACTTGTAGTCACTCAAGGCCGCTTGATTGTTTGGGTCTGCCTTGTGTTCGCTCCAGGCGTTCTCAAGGAGCGCGGCGTTTTCGGCAGTGGCTTTTCCCCCCACAGTCAAGGTCGTGCCGTCATGCGACACCGTCCCCTCGGAGACATTTTTCAGGAACCGGTGCAGATCATAAAACGCGTCAATCTTGTCGCTCGCTGATACATTTGGATCCGGATTTGTCAGAATATCCTTAAGCGCCTCAATCGCGAAGCTGTTGTAGGCGGGGTGGCTGCCATTGTGATGCGATCCGCCGAACCCGGCCTGAACAAACGGATTGGTATCACCTCCATTTATGATTCCGGAGCGCACCAGAGCAGCTGTTTGTGGATCGGAAAACAGCGCAATCGTATTGCTTTGCGCGTCCCGAAAAAACGTGGGCGGATCGTTCGGGAAGAGCTTTTTCAGTTCAGCTTGGATCGTCAGATCCTTAAACAGCTCAACCGGGAAGATATGATGGATTTCAAAGCGAAATGGCGATGCCATGTGTCACCTGCCCTGTAAGATGTAATGTTTGAAGAATTTGGGAAGCTCAGACTACGACGCACTTGCGCAGCTTGAACGGTCGTGAGACTTTTGCTGCTCTCAAAGCCTGTGCCAATGCGTCACTCAGAAAGAAGGCATCCCGCATCTGAGGATCGATCCAAAGATCCGGGCCGGACAGCGAGGAACTGCGGACAGAAATGTCGTTGTCCTGCATGGCCAATGGGGGTTGCCAGATGTCGTAGTTCTCATATGGCTTCTTGATACGTGATGACTGATCGGTCAGAACTGCAGTCTTTTGGGCGCCAAAATTCACGCAATAGTACTCGCCTTCGACCGGTGTGCTCCGGTCATGCTGGAACAGTCTGACGGGGTAGAGGCTGCCTTGTCCTAAATCGAACCGGCATAGCACCTCGGCACAGGCTGCCGATACTGTCCAGAAACCACCGGCAGAAAAAAGATCAGGTTGCTTTTTTTCGCGCTTGTCCTTGTATTCGGCGTACATCTCTTTTGGGAAACGTTCTGCAGGCAACGGTTCGCCCATTGCGTTCCGCTTCATCGCATCGACCGTCCGACTTTCATCTGTGAACCATAAGTCGGGGTGAAATCCTCTCAAACTTGATGCGCTCTTCATCGCATCACTGATCCAGATCATTGGTTTTTTGGTCATGTAACTGCTCTCACTTTGTTGGTTTCGCTAACGAGCTATGAGAGTACCGAAATAAAATCTGACCGCGCTATCATTCCGGTTTACCCATCCTTAGTTGAACGCCCAGTTCTTGGATTCGCCTCACGTTCCCCTTTTAGATGCAGGGAACACCTGAAGGTTACAATCCTGCTTGCGGAACAAGTCGGACCGTTCTGACGATTGAATTCTGTAGACAAGCCCATCGTGAGGGTAGATAGACTTAAGCTTAAACGCTACACAGTGATGCCTTCATCGCCCAATGGTGGAAATCCTTACCTATTCACGGATCGGATTTCTTGACTGTACGTCCGCATTTTTGTTGCAATAAGCTCACGATTTGTCCACCTTGCCCCGGCGCAGTTTCTCACACGGTTACCAAGGTATAAATCTCTGATTGTTTTGATGTTTTGGGTAGTAGTCTTAAGTGAGATATGGACTCAGACTAGCCCCAGAAAATTCTTTGCATAAGTGCCACATCTGCCCATCCGACGGCACCAAGTATCCAGCCAATCACCTATAGCCACGGTTTGGCATCATCCACAATTCGACGAATCTCATGGACGCCAGACGTGAGAGATTTCAGGTTTTCGGCGGGATTTTTACCGAGTGGACTAGCGTGGGCGACCTGGATTGAAAGCCCTGGATGCGATCACGCGGAGCGCCGCTTGGAACGTGCATTTTTCACTACAGGCTCGGTCTACATAACCAACACGGCACTACCTTCTGCACACCCAGGCGAACAGCGATGCTGCGGCTCTGCTTCTTCAATGTGTGGACAGCGCCAACCGGTGGACGGGAAGCACAGATTCCGGTAGTTCTTTTCCTGAAGCAGAGGATTTTGGAGAGGTCCGGGATATTCCGATCCCACATATGGGCGAGTTTTTCATGGATCAACTGGGCTTTGTGGCCCGCCATATCGAAACTGGCCTGGCAGCACTGCTGCGTGGGGTGTGGAAAAAATTTGAGGCCAAACGGGCCGAAACGGGCGCTCCGGGCCAGAACCCCTCCGGTTCGGGTCGCGGAAAGCCCGCTATCGGAGAGCGGCGCAGCGGCGCTGTGGGAGGCTCAACGGTCGTTTCGCGACCGGTGCTGCGTCTGATCGTAGCTGCTCTGTGCGGCGCGCTCCTGGCCCCTCCGGACCTGTCGGCCGGGGAGTGGAAACCGCTCTCGGGTTTCGATGCGGATGAGGCTCGGCAGATGCGGGCCAAGCTGTCGAGCCGGTCGGCACCAGCTGATGGTCCGCGTGCGGATCGCAGGGATGGCTGGCGCTCGATGGGAGAGACCGGGCTGTCCTCGGACTGGGTGAAGCTCGATGAGTTCGAGCGCGGCACGCCGGGCAAGCGTCCGCCTCGTCTCGCGAGCTTCCGGCTTCCGGCGGGCTCCCGGGTCGAGCAACTCTTTGCCCTGATCTCTTTCGCGGAATCTCCGAAGGCCGGGTACAACGCCATACACAACAGTGCCCGTCAGGGGACGGGCAAGCTGCCCACTCAGATGACCCTTGGCGAGATCAAGTCATGGATCAGCGCAACACCGGGTCAGCATCACGCCATTGGCCGTTTGCCGCAGAGAGTGGCGGCAGCGATGAAGATTTTCCAACGCGGGCCACAGTCGAGCCAAGCCGAAACCTCACACCCTGGCCCGCATCAGAAAATCTTCATCACATCTTCATCACTGCCGTCATCTGACGATTTTGCTCAGGGTTTTCCGACACTGACGCGGCCCCGGGCGGAACGTGGCAGGAGGGGTGGCTTGCGCCACCCCTCCTTTTGGTTCAGTTCCCGTTGCGGCCGGTGGGGACGATTGCGACCTTGTCTGCGATGATCGAGACGGAGTAGACGGTTTCCCCGTTTTTCTCGAAGCTGGTGTTTTGGACTTCGGCCTCGATGTAGACCAGATCGCCTTTGTTCAGGTTGTCCCGGAGCCAGTTGAAGCCGGGGTTGCTGTCGAAGACGGTGATGGTGTTCCATTTCGTGCGTTCGCGGCGTTCGCCGGTGTCGCGGTCTTTCCAGCTTTCCGATTTTGCGACGTTGAACTTCATGACGTTGCCGGTGACGGTGGGGGCTTTGCCAACGTGGCCCTGGATCCGAACTTCTGCGTAAGTGTACATGTTGTAGGTCCTTCATCTGTCTTGTTTCGATGTACGGCAGCCCGCTTAATCGGCGGGTTCGATCAAGCTGAAATGCGGAGGGTCCGCCGTAGGTGGAAACCGTATTTCTGCTTGAAGGCGCAAAAGGGAATGTGTGATCCGCGTTCGCGCGGATCTCTTTCTGCGCCGTTCGGACACGTCGATTGAGATAAGCGGGCCAATCGAAACAAGTCAGCGGAAGGACCGGATGTCTGCACCAGAGCTTGTTCTGTTCCGGGACCGGCAAAGCCCCTGCCGTCCGGGGGTATCGCAACGCCTGGTCAACGCGGTAAGGAAAGCTGGAGAGAGAGCTGGCGCGACGTCTGTCTGCACGAAATGGAACGCCGGCGCCGTCGGGCACCAAGGTCTGATCGGGATTGCGCCCTCCTGAACAAAGGCGATCTGGGCTGTGCGAGACCTTCGATCCATGCGCAGAAAACGGGGAAACCGGCGACCTCACGCACGCGACCGCAGATCCGTGTACGCCGTCCCCACCGGATGTTTCGGGAACATGCTTGAGGGCTGAGATGGTGCAAGCCGCCCTGTCTGCTGGTGAAGGGTTGGGGCCGCTGCGACGCCAATGGGTCGGGGATTACAGATCTGTATGGCGCAGGACAGGCCAGTGTAAGATTGGCCTTGTAGACGCGGCGGCGTGTGCCGGGAGCATCAAAATAATAAGCCCCGCCACGCTGGTAAGGGGTATCCACTGGCTCCCCCTCGGTGGATGCCGGGGACGCAGGCCGTGTTATGGATCGGCGTCCCCGGTAACCTGAAAGGGAGCCTTCGGTTCCGGGCCGGAAGTGGGATCGTCAGTGGCTTCGGGAAAAAGGACCGCCGTGGAGAAGCTCGGAAAAAGGCGTCTTCATCCACAGCGGCGCGAGTGAGTGACCAGTTCTTGGGTTCAGAGGTCATCTCAGCGCATGGCAGGGATTCGCGCCGTGGTCGATGAGCATGCTTGTTACCTGCCATTTTCCGGCACAAAACCGCGCATGGCAAAGGATCCCACGACCGGGCTTGCGGATACTTACGGCGACGAGATGTCCTGAAGGAAATCGGTTCCCGCCACCGGCTCGCTGGGTTCACATGCGGCGAGGGTGGTGAGGATCATGCTCAACAGTACCAGTCTCATTACGTTCATTCCCTGATGCTGGTTCCCGCCATGGTAGAGCGTACCGGGCAGTATGTACAGGTGACGCGAAAACGGCTGGTTTGCGGGTGTGTATGGCGCGGGACAGGATCCTGCAAAGGGCGGCCTCTACCGATGGTGGTACGTGCTGCTCTCGACAGGCCGATATGCGGCACGGCTGAAGGGGCACTGGCTCGCCCTTTGCGTCAGGCCGGGGACGTGCCCATTCTGGCGTCCCCGGCTCCTGTTTCATGCCCCCTACGGGAATCCCCCAATATACGCGAGTGGCGGACGCGCCTAGGCTTGTTGGCGGGGATGAAGATTCGAGGGGGAAGCGAATTCGATGGGAGAAGAGGCATCATACAGGCCGCCAAGCGTATATGAGCCCGAGCATGTCCGGCCGCCCTGGGAGGGGGCCGGTATCAGATTGCGTTCCGTTGTGCGAGCACTCATCCGGAGAGTGTTCAGACGGTAACGCACCAGTCATTGGCGTTTGACCCCCTCAACAGGCCAATGACGCCCCTCGGGGCTGGCGGTATTTTTGACGCCAGCCCCTACCCCTCTCACAAAGCGATCAGGTGTTGCTGTTCACGGTGTTGGCAAAAGCGGGTGAACAGCCCCAGAATGAGCGCAGCGAAATTCAGGGGCTGCTTATGGACACCTGCCCAAATTGCGGAGAAGAGATCCTCTTTGGCGAGCTGAACGGCGGGGTCTGTTCGGATTGTGCTCATATGGAGCTCAAGGCCGAAGCCGAAGAACGGATTGCGCAACTGGCGACGGTTACCGTGCTGGAGGATCATGATGAGCTTGACCCGCGAGCGATTGAAACGCTGGGGATGGTTTCTGCAAGGTGTGATCTTGCGGATTATCTGTTGGACCAGACGGGTGTATTGATCCTTGATCATGCTTCAGGCACCAATGTTGACTGGGTCCTGACCAGAGCTTTGGTCACTGATACACTGATCGACGCATTGCGTGGAGAAGCCTATGACAAGGGTGCGAATGCCCTGATTGACGTGAGGATCGATGCGCGGAGCAAGATCATGGATGGGGCTCTGAAGGCGTTTCAGGTGGCGACCGCAGAAGCGATCAGGATCGATGACGTCTGAACGGCGGGAGGTTCTTTGCCCCGGCGAGCACCCCGGCCTTGACGCCCCGACCGCGCGATTTTGATCAAGAAAAGCCCCGCACAAGGCGGGGCTGAAGGTTCGAGGGTAATTCATGAGTGTGAGGCTTAGAAGAACATCTTCACGATGGCTGCCGTTGCGCCCATCAGTCCAGCTGCGGCGAGGAAGGGCGCGAGGAACGTGTTCATCTTGATCTGGCCGACTTCAGAGGTCGTTTTCGTCGTGAGTGCATACAGGTTGGCAATTTCCGCGTCGATCTTGCGGAGCTTCAGATCCCATTCCTTTTGTTGCGCGTCGGTCATGCTGGTGTCACTCATGGGTGTGTTCCTTTCGAATATAGTGCGGTTGGGGTCGTATTACCAGATTTCGAGGGCTTGACCCGCCCCTGTGTCAGGGCGGGCCATGGTTTGTTGCTGTCAGGTTTTCGGCTTTTCGATCCGCATGGCCTTGATGCCTTTGGCCTCGGCCTTGTCGGCAAGGTTGAGGGCAATTCCGGTCGATCCGAAGATCACGACACCGCCAAGGGGTTTGGGCGTGTCCAGCATCTGGTCGATGGCCTTGAAGCCAGCGGCCTTGCCGAAGGCGCGCCAGTTGGGCTGAAACGTCACCTGCGGCACGTTGCGGCTGCGCGCCCATGCGGCGGCGATGGCGTCGACTCCTTTCCTGTCGGCCTTGTGATAGAGGATCAGGTCCGATGCATAGCTGTCGCGGAACCGCACCCGGATCTTGTCCAGCGTATCCCAGATATAGGTGTGATCGGACCAGTCCCGGTCCCCGGCAAGGGCAAGGGGCGTGCCCTCGATTTCGAACTGCGCGGCCTGTTGGCGCTCGTGGGTTTCCAACCACTGGCGGGCTTCGAACACGGCACCGCTCAGATGCGACATGCGGGAGCGGCGGCCCCCTGCCGCAGGCAGGAAGGCCGCGCCCGTCTGTAGCTCGTAACATTGGGCTGCGGTCTCGGCCATGAGGTCGAGCGCGTCCCGCAGATCGCGTGCGCGATCTGCCTTGGCTTGGGTGTCCTCTATCTGCATGGTGACAATCTCTGACCCGTCCTCGGCGCGGATGAGACCGCGCAGGGTATCGGAATGTGCGGTAAGCGCTTTATCTGCTGCATTCCTGCGGCGGAAGATGAGCGAGGCCAGCCCGTGTGCGATGGGTTCGATTTCCCGATGCAGGCCGGTGTTGACCATGCCGGAGAACAGAGCCTCGAATGTCTCCCGCATGATCGCATCGCGCAATTCATCGTCACTGGGGATCGGCAGATCGTCGGCTGTCTCGGTGAGGCCAAACAGTTCGATGGTGTCATATGCGGTGGAAGTCTTGTCATTCATGGGTGCTTTCTCCCTGTCCTGTCCGCCCGCCCTATTGCGGGGGTGTGCTGACGGGCAGGCTGAGGGCAGACAGCGGGACAAGGATGCCAAAGGCGACTTTGCATGCAAAAACAGTGAGCCTTCACATTCGCGTTCGGAGCCGCTTCAGCGGCGGAGAGGCAGCGAATGGGGAGCCCATGTTTGCAAAGCCGCCGAAGGCACCGGCTTTCCGGGCGCAAAAGTTTTGCAGCCCACCGCACACGCAAAGGCAAAGCAACACACACGGCAGGCTGATGCGGAGGTCGGTTCCGCCTTGCCCGCAGGGTCTTCGGGGTCAAGGGCCGCGCCTGGCGCGGTACCATATACCCTTGATGCCGAAGAGCGGGACTGTCCGGAGCTGGCAGCCGGGCCACCAGATCACCCTCACCCCCCTGCCTCTGCAAAAGTTTTGTGATCCTTGGCGCGATGGCGGACCTCTGCCAGAACGGCAGCACACCCCCGCAATGGAACGAGTGAGCGTAACAGCCGCAGTTGTTCGATCGGGATCGATTGGATGATCTGGGCTATCGCACGCGCCCGGTTCTCGGCCCCCTGCGCTGCGCCGTCGGCGCAGGGGTGAACAGCCGAGCCAATTTCCCGCTTCAGGCAGCAAACTGGATCCCCGAAAATGGTCGCACTCCTGGCAAATCTCGTGCTCTGGCCGCGGTGCGGCCGCCCGCGCGGCTCGGGCGCATTGCATCGAAGCCAAATGAGCGTTTTCGGAGTGGTCGTGTCAGCGTCTGCACAGCAGGCGCGGGCGACCGCGCAGAAAACCCAATTCATGCAATGCGACAAGCGCCAGTCCAGTGGCTTGCGGTCCGCCGGGACCGGAAGCCACAGGACACCTTTTGAGGTCTGAAGGTCAGCTCCGAGCCCTCACTGGACGGTCACAGCTTTTTCACGCTATGGACAGACAGAATTAATTTACCGGGGTTTGTATCAGAGATGCCTTTGGCTCTTTACACATTTGGGCAGTTCATTGAACCGGCAGACGATCCGTCAAACGATGGTTTTCGTGCGCTTAATGACCCGGTCTTTGCGATTGCCGACAAGGCCCCTGGTCTGATCGCACGGTCTGGCTATGCATCGGATGAAGGTCCAAGCCCATGGGGCAAGGAAGTGTACCCCAGATTCTACGAAGATCGCGGTGACGGCTGGTCTCCCGCTACGTTATCTCTTTGGCATGACATAGAATCGTTGTTTGCATTCACCTACTTTGGATTGCATGCTGAGGCATTGAAACGCGGTCGGGAATGGTTCAGAAGCCCAAACTGGCCGCCTCTCGTGTTATGGTGGCACAGCCAACGTGGGAACCCCACATGGTCCGAAGGCGTGGAGCGGATCGAATATCTTCAAGATCACGGGCCGTCTCCCTACGCTTTTACATTCAGGGCGCCTTTTGACGAAGCGGGAAGTTCCTTGAAGATCGATCGTGTTCGCGTTCGAGAGCTGAAATCACGCAATGCATCCGAGGTCACATAAAGGTCGGGAATGTCCCGCTCTGTCGTTGTTGCCGCCGGATGATCCGCCATAAAACCCGACCAAATCCGTCGGATGACTGGTGTGAGCCCATCCTGTGAATTCGATTTTTTCGCTGCGCGCGCTCGCAGCACAGATTTTGCCGCGCAGGCATCATCTTGAACACGGCAGTGCGGCGTGAAGACCGCCCATTCTTGCCGGGCGCAGCGAAACTTCGTCAAGCAATGAGCTAGACGCGGACTTAGCTGCCGTCGCAAAGTCTAATGTGAATGCCTGCAATGACTGCAGACATTCTGATGTTGAACACGATAGCATTCTCTCAATAGTCAGCTATGCAGTCCAGAGGTCGTCACCCTACGAACCCTGCCAGTCTGGCAATGGATCATATCCCAACTGCAGCAAGGCGTGCGGCACATCGACAAAGACCCAGTTTTCAACGAGCAGCTCATTTTCCCGCCGCCAAAAGTCGCAGACGCGCATAAAGACCCTCTCATTTGTAGGGCCTTGCCCCAAGAATGGCTTAACGTTGACACCGGTTAGGGCTGGCCAGCCGCCCGAGCACATATAATTGCCCTCAGCAAATCGCGTGAAATGCTCGGTCATCCCGTTGTTTTTCGTTGCACCGGACCATCCTTCAAACTGCGATTCAAAGGGAACCTGGAAGGATGAAAATTTCTCAATACCGACAAAGCTTCCAAATGCGCCCGGGCCATACCACATCATGTTGTCGTGCCAGAAAGGGCGCCAGGCCTCATCCTCGGTCGCCAGTTCCCAAAGCATATCCATCACGATCTGATATGTGCGCTGCCCTTCGGCGGGATCGGGCGCCTTTGTGAAGACACCGTCACGGGTCGCTGGCCCCTGTATCAACCCGGTATACCCGCGCGTCAGGCCTGGACCCATTGCCAGAGGCCATTGATTGCAGGCGATCATCAGTTCGGGAATATCCAGATGGATATAGCTTTCGACAGCCTTCCCATTTTCGATCCGATGAAACTCGCCATAGCGCAAGTAGCACAGGGTGTCCGTGGACTTCAGTCCGATCCAGTCGCGCGCAAAATGCCCGACATAGTAACCGGTTGAACTGACCCAGTCGTTTCCTTCGTACTGTCCGGCCATGAAGATGTCGTCACGCCGGTAAAGCCCTTCAAATGACTGTTGGAGAGAGGCGAGAAGCTTGGCAATGTAGGCATCTGCCCCAGCCAGCTCATTGAACGGGTGAACAACGTTGATGTTTGCGTCCGCGGCAAAGAATTCCGATGCTGCGGCAGAAAAATCGCCAGGATGGCGTAGCGCATCTGCATAGCGCAGATACAGAGAACGGGCATGTGAAGACATGATACTTCCTTTTAGAATGCGTAAATTTTGAGGTTGGGTTGGTCAGCCGTTGACCGGACCCGCCCGCATTCTGGCAAAAGGAATTCGACCTGGACGCCGCCTTAAGCGTACGAAAAGAAAACGCCTGGTTGCGCTTTCTGCAGTTGATCGGATGGACTGTTGGCTCTTTTGCCCCATGTGGCCACGATAACGCAGAATCCAAAAATGAAAAGCGGAAACGGGCAGTACATAGCAGGCTGGTTCTATGAAATCTTTAACTGCAACAGCGCGAGTGCGACATGAAGTTCACAAAATGACCAAAGCAGACCTTCGAGCATGGCACAGCATCTTCCGCTTCGGGCTCTGAGCCGCCCAATGCCAAGGCAGCATGCCCTGGGTTTCGGGCCGAACACGACCTGCCGTTCGCCAGACTAGCCATGGCTTTGAGTTTCCTATGTCTTCAGCGATCCACAGAAAATTGTGCCTCGGCAGCGGACGTTCGTGCCAGATGCGGCGAAACGGGGCTGCGAGCCCATCCTGTGAATTCGATTTTTTCGCTGCGCGCGCTCGCAGCACAGATTTTGCCGCGCAGGCATCATCTTGAACACGGCAGTGCGGCGTGAAGACCGCCCATTCTTGCCGGGCGCAGCGAAACTTCGTCAAGCAATGAGCTAGACGCGGACATTGCGGGCGTAGGAAGTTTTGGAATGAATGTCCGGTTGCGGAAATCTCCTGACTAGTGTTCGGGTTTTCCAGACACCACCAGCCGTACAGCCAACCCAATAAAGAATACACCGGCAATACCGTCCATCCATTTCCCAAAACTTGTGCGAGCGAGCCAACCGGAGGCCTTTCCAGCAACAAGGCCAATGCAAATGAGGAACGTAATGCCTATGATGTTGTGAATGCAACCTAGAAGGAAAATCTGAAGCCCGACGTTGCCAAGTTCGACGCTGATGAATTGCGGCAAGAGCGCCAGGTAGAAAACAACCACTTTCGGATTTAGAATGTTGGTAATCAATCCACGCCGAAAAACATTCCACGCGGATATCTCTACAACTGCTTGATTTGGATCAAGATTGTTTGAGTAGTTCCACCATGATCTAAGCGCTCGAACGCCGAGATAGGCAAGGTATGCGGCGCCAGCGTATCGCAGAATTTCAAAGGCAGTTGGTGATGCAGCAATAATTGCCGAAATTCCTAGTGCAGCCGCGAGCGCATGAAGAACGGACCCTGCTCCGATGCCCAAGGCAGAAGCGATGGCACCTTTGACCCGATGCTGCATTCCGTTGGCGACCACGAAGAGCACATCTGGGCCGGGGGCCACTGCAAGGGCGGTCGCGAGGAGCACATAGGCAGCAGTTAGTGTGGGATCGAGTATCAAAGAACTGCCTCTCTAATTATGGCGTTTCCAGTTAGTCGACTTTCGCCGCGAAGCAGAAACTTTGCAAGATGGGCTCTGAGCCGCCCAATGCCAAGGCAGCATGCCCTGGGTTTCGGGCCGAACACGACCTGCCGTTCGCCAGACTAGCCATGGCTTTGAGTTTCCTATGTCTTCAGCGATCCACAGAAAATTGTGCCTCGGCAGCGGACGTTCGTGCCAGATGCGGCGAAACGGGGCTGCGAGCCCAAACCTAAATTTGGTGCACGCATATCGAACGACCGCTGGTTGTCATGGCAAGCCAAGAACTTCACGGTGCCCGGAACTTGCAAAGTGGTTTTCAATTGGCTGAATCGCATTCCCTTAAGCGAACCACGAGTGGATCAGTTTGACGTTCGGTTTTTCAGCGCCAATTTACCATGGCTCGAGAGCGGCAACTCACCAATTCCAATCGCGACCATATTCATAGACAATCTCTATCAACTAATCCAAAGGCGCAATTTCTCATCGCCAAATCCAATAGATAAGCTTGCCGAGATACCATCAAAAACAGGCTGCAGTTTATGTATGATCTCCTTGGCGGTGCAAGAATTCTCGACCTGACTTCGGTAGTATTGGGTCCTTACGCCACGCAGTTTTTGGGAGATTTCGGCGCTGACGTGGTTAAGGTCGAACCAGTTTCGGGCGACATTTTTCGCTACGTGCGTCCGGGGAAATCCGAGACTATGGGTGCTGGCTTCCTGAACTTAAACCGGAACAAGAAGTCTGTCGTGCTCGACTTGAAGTCCGTGGACGGAAGACAAAAATTTGATGAGTTGCTGGGTGGTGCCGACGCTGTCGTGCACAACATGCGAACCTCAGCGGCGAAACGCCTTGGAATTGACTATGAATCTCTCAAACAGCTAAACTCTTCGCTCGTCTATTGCAGCGCGCCGGGATATGGCGAGACCGGGCGAGGCAACGATCTGCCAGCCTATGACGATATCATTCAGGCTGCCTCCGGGATCGCGCATCTGAACGCCAACGCCGATGGCGAACCCCGCTTCATGCCCACAATAATCTGCGACAAGGTTGGCGGGTTGCATTTGGCTATCGCTGTCCTTGCCGGTTTGGTGCGCCGGGCAAATACTGGCAAAGGCTGCTTTATCGAGGCTCCAATGTTCGAAAGCGTCGTGTCATTTCTGATGGCGGAGCAACTCGCGGGGCACACGTTTCAGCCACCAATAGGTGGTCTGGGATATGACCGGTTGTTGTCGCCGCATCGCAAGCCATTTCAGACCAAGGACGGACACATTGGCGTCCTGCCTTACAATACTCAACACTGGTCTCGCTTTCTGCGATTTGTCGGTAGAGATGATCTTGCCGAAGCCGAGTGGGTTCAGGACTCGACGATGCGGAGTGAACGGGTGGGAGAGCTTTATGAAGTAATTTCCGAAAAGATGCCGGAGCAAACCACCGATGAGTGGTTGCAGTGTTTCAAAAAATTGGACATCCCATGCTCAACGGTAAACAAATTGTCCGATCTTCTTAACAACGGACATTTGCAGGACGTTGGGTTTTTCAAAAACTTTGAACATCCCACAGAGGGAAACCTTCGGTCTGCCAGGTCGCCATTCCGCGTACTAGCAGCAGATGAAAAGCCGGATCGATCTGCTCCATCACTGGGATCGGAAAACGGCGTTGTAAGTTGGAGCGCGAGGTAGTGGCAGGTGAGTATGTCAGGATGGTCGAGGTCGGGCCACGCGATGGGTTGCAGAACCAAAGACAAGTCATTTCCACGGAAAGTAAGATTCGACTCGTCGATCTCCTCTCGAAAGTGGGATTTGGGACTATTGAAGTATCAAGTTTTGTAAGCGCAAGATGGGTGCCACAGCTTGCCGACGCCGCGGCTGTATTTGCGGGAATAACGAGACGAGATGGTGTCGTCTATTCTGCCCTGACGCCCAATCTGAAGGGCTTTGAGACAGCGTTGGCGGCGAAGGCAGGTGAGGTTGCAATCTTTACATCGGCGTCCGAGGCATTCTGCCAAAAGAATATAAACTGTACAATCGACGAGAGCTTTGAGCGCTTTGCGCCGATCGTTGAAGGCGCCAAAAAACACGACATCCCCGTCAGAGGTTACCTGTCATGTGTGATTAGGTGCCCATACAGCGGTGACGTCACACCTGACGCTGCGGCTCGGGTGGCGGACCGCCTCTACCAAATTGGATGCAGGGAGATCTCATTGGGGGACACAATCGGTGCCGGAGAACCTTGCAGTATCACCAAGATGACCATGGCTGTTTGCGACTATGTGCCCGCGGCCGCCGTAGCAGGCCATTTTCATGACACCAACGCCAGGGCACTGGACAACATAGAGGCGTGTTTGCCGCTAGGGATACGTGCGTTCGATACAGCCATCGCGGGACTTGGCGGTTGTCCATATGCGCCAGGCGCCAAGGGAAACGTGTCGACGCTGGACACGGAGAAAATGCTTGCGGGTCTTGGCTTCGACTGCGGTTTGGATACAGCGAGGCTTGAAGACGCGGACCGTTTTGCGCGTTCGTTGGTCACGCAGTCGGCACGATCTTAGCTGAGTTCACGCGAGCCACACGATCAACTCCAGGATGGAGCTTGAAGCTCGCCGCCGCTATGTTGGCCAAATGGATAGAGTCAAACAAATCGAAGCATTTTTGGCTGTGGCGCAAACGCGAAATTTCACGCGAGCCGCCGACAAAATGGGAATGTCGCAACCTGCTTTGAGCTCACTCGTGTCCAAATTTGAGCAGGAGCTGGGAATTCGACTGTTTGACCGCACGACCAGGACTGTAGAACTCACTCAGGCCGCCGATGATTTTTTGCCGGACGCAGAGCGCATTCTATTGGATATTGAGTCGTCGATCGAGTCGCTAAGGGACTCCGCAGCTCTATTGAAAGGACATCTTCGAATAGCCGCGCTGCCCTCATTGTTCAGCTCGTTTCTCCCGGCACTTTTGCAAGATTTCCGCGGCGAGTTTCCAGGACTGAATGTTTCCCTGCGGGAAGCTCAGGCCGGCGAGTTGGTCGAGTTGGTGGCCGAGAACAAATGCGACATCGGCTTCGGCATTGCACCGGACGATGTCCCCAACATCCGCTTTCGGCCGTTGTTTGAGGATCACTTTGTGCTGGTTGTGGGGGCCGGTTCTCCTTTTGCGGGGCGATCGACTGTGCCCTGGGCCGAGTTGGCAGATCATTCGATCATCGCCATGCAGCTCAAGACAAGTGTAAGAGAGGCGATCGAGCGCGCCGCCATTGCCAACTCATTACACCTAAAGATCGCCTTTGAAGTTCAGTATATGGCGTCGGCCGTTGGCCTGGCGCGCGCAGGACACGGAGCAACCATTCTGCCATCGACCGCAATCAAAGATATTGGCCTGGAAGGGATTTCCATCGCGGAACTGACCGAACCAACACTAACTCGGAAAATCGGCTTCGTCCAAAATGCCGAACGCTTGCTTGCACCCGCAGCTAACAGGTTGGTCCAGTATCTTGATAGCCACAGAGTCAAGTATTTATAGAATCTGCCTATCAACAAATATCATATTAAAATTTTTCATTTGCATGACTGATTATTACGCTGCTCCTCAAGGGGAGAGAGACAGCCGCAAGCGAACTTTGACACGCGTTCTTGAGCGAAGTCAGGACAAGATGCGGCCCGCGCTTCTCAAGGAAATTGCTGGGTGCGTCGTTGAGGCATGCAATACTAGGCCGCGAGAGGTTTTGGTTCATGCGCCCAACTTCAGGTTCAGCATGTCTCAAAATGGAGGAGAAACAATGAGGATACCATCGAATTCGAAAGGGGCATACTTGCGTGAGGCTTGCGCGACGGCTCTCGTCATCGGGATGAGCGCCACGTTCGCCGCAGCGGCGGAGCGTGGCGGAACGCTGACGGTCGCAATTCCGCAAATGGGCGCTTCGCCTGACCCAGTTGTGACTACATTTGGCACGAACTGGATGACAGCAGCAGTTGCCTGCGAGGGCCTGTTTGCCATCGATGAATCCTGGTCTCCGCAGCCGATGCTTGCTGAAAGATTTTCTTACAATGACGACGGCACCCGGCTGACTGTCACGTTGCGTGACGGCATCACTTTTCACTCCGGCGCCCCGCTAGCAGCCAGCGATGTGGTCGCGTCCCTTGAACGCTTCAAGAGCTCTGCCGGAATTGGCGCATCCTTTGCTGGCGTGGTTGAGTCAATCAGCGCACCGGATGACAAGACAGTTGTATTTGACCTCGCAGCCGCAAGTCCGATTGTGCCTGGCATTCTGACAGTGACTCCAAGCGTAATTTTGTCCGAGGCCTCATTGAATGGGGCGAATGCAACAACGCCTGTCGAGGCGCTTGACTGCACCGGCCCCTATAAGGTCGCTGAATTCTCTCCGGACCAGGGCGTTACATTTGAGCGGTTTGACAGCTACGTCTCTCGTTCTGAACCCTCCTCCGCAGAGGCCGGTGCCAAACATGCCTGGGCAGATACGATTGAATTCAGGCTGCAGCCTGAGGCTTCGATCCGCCGTGACTCGCTGCTGACAGGCGAGGTCGACATTGCCATGGAGCTGCCGACCGATTTTTATGACGCCGTAGAGTTGAGCCCGGAAACGCAACCAGTGGTGATTGCGAACCAGCAGTCCCTAACTGTTGTATTCAACACTCAAAAAGGGCCGGCCGCCGACGAGAATTTGCGCCGCGCTATCTACTACGCGCTGGACAAAGACCCGATCATGTTGGCCTCAGTTGGAAATCCAGAATTCTACACACTGGATCCGAGTTGGGTTCCTGATCCGGCATCTATCTGGCACTCGACAGCAGGCGTTCCGGACAATCATCAGTCCCCAAATCTGGAACTCGCAAAAGAGTATCTGGCGAAATCCAATTACAATGGCGAGGAACTGCGCTGGTTGACGGCCACCGAGCAGCATCAAAAGCACTACTTGACGGCAATTACCGCGGTGCAGCAGCTTCGTGACTTCGGCTTGAATATCCAAATTCAGGAAATGCCGATCGCAACTTATATTCAGCAGCGTGCCGATGTGGATGCGATGGACATGTTCTCATCTTTCCTGCCGACCTATGTCGACCCGACCTCGATTGCATATCTTAATGCGTCATACCCGGGTTTCTGGACGGATCAGCAAAAGTTGGATCTGATGGATGAGCTGGCCCGAACCATCGACACCGATGAACGCGTGGCCATCTTCAATCGTCTTCATGAGCTGGCCTACGCGCAGTTCCCATTCATCAAATACGGAACTGAAGCAAAGCTCTACGCCGTCCGAGTAGGGGTAGAAGGTGCATCGGCGTCACCGGTTTCAAATATCGACTTCTACAATGTAGTCCCGCCGAGCAAGTAAAGAGATGCAGGACAGGACAAATCCTCCCAATCCTGGCCTCGATGGCGACGACAAGGAAATTGTCGTCGTCACCAAGCCAGTCTGGCAAAGGCTGCTTGCAAACCCGACGGCAGTTATTAGTGTCCTTTGCTTGATGGTTCTTGTGCTCGGATCGGTCTTTGCGAACGCCGTCGCGGGCAGTGACCCATTGCGCATCAATCCCTCCATTCGCTTCAAGCCCCCGTCATTCGAGTTTCCCTTCGGAACCGACAATCTCGGCAGAGATATGTTCAAGATCGTTTTGCATGGCGGCAAGACATCACTTCTCGTCGGGGCGGTTGTGACGATTATCTCGATGACAGTGGCGACGGTGCTTGGTCTTTTGGCTGGCTACTATCGCCGGGTCGACATGTTCCTGATGCGCTTTGTTGACGGTCTCATGTCATTCCCGGCTATCGTGCTGGCGACAGCAATGACTGGATATCTCGGGCCGTCCGTCGGCACTGTAGTCACATCGCTTTCCATCGTCCTGATTGCGCCGTCTCTGCGAGTGGTGCGCGGACAAGTTCTGGTCGTTCGCGAACTCCAGATGATTGAAGCTGCACGAGCTGTGGGTGTGCCCACCATGCGAATCTTTACGAAATACATCCTGCCGGCGGTCAGCTCTCCGATTCTGGTCCAGGCATCGTTCATTTTTTCTGCGGCGATCCTGAGTGAAGCGGCGTTGAGCTTCATTGGACTCGGCATAGGCTCCGAAGACATCAGTTGGGGCAACGCGCTGACCGAGTCGCGCAACTATGTATCGCGCGCACCTTGGATTGTCATGTTTCCCGGGCTTGCCCTCATGTTGGCAATCCTGGCGCTAAATCTTCTTGGGGATGCGCTGCGCGATGTCCTTGACCCCAAACTCGCGAGGAGAAGGTAATGCTCAGGTATATCGGAAAGAGATTTCTCCTAATCCTCCCTACTATTTTTGTTCCCCTAATCATGGTGTTCCTTCTTCTGCGTCTGTCTCCAGGCGATCCTGCGGGAATGATCCTCGGAGATCAGGCAACGGCGGAGCAAATTGCCGCGTTGCGGGCCGAACTCGGCCTCAACGAGCCTCTGGGCGTGCAGTTTGTCATTTGGCTCAAGAATATAGTGACATTGGACCTCGGAAATTCGCTGTTTTTCCGCGATCCGGTGGTTGAGATCATTCCTAGGTACGCAGGCGTTACAGTCGGTCTCGCTACGATCGCCTTGGTCCTTGCCATTCTGATTGCAGTGATCGCCGGTTCATTCAGCGCATTGAAACGCAATTCGATCGTTGACCGTTCAATCGTCACAACAACCGTGTTGGGAATTTCAGTACCCGAGTTTTGGTTCGCCCTGATCCTCGTCTTCGTATTCGCGGTGACACTGCGGTGGCTACCGGTCGCCGGATATACGCCACCATCTGCGGGCATAATTGCGTGGGGGACATCAATTGCGCTGCCCGCCTTGGCATTGGGTATCCGCCAGTCTGCCCTGATGACGAGGATGATGCGATCCTCCATGCTGGATGTTTTGGGCGAACCCTACATCACGACTGCGCGGGCACAGGGTTTGCCGGAGCATGTGGTGATCGGTCGATACGCGATGAAGACTGCCGCAATCCCGGTGGTTACCGTGGTCGGCTTGTCAGCAGGCTATATGCTGGGCGGGACGGTCGCGATAGAAATCATCTTTGCTCTTCCCGGACTTGGTCGCCTTTTGGTCGAAGCCGTTGCACGTCGTGATTTCCCAGTTGTCGAAGGGGGTGTGCTGGCCATTTCCCTGATCTTGGCCGCTCTAAACCTGATCATCGACATCATCTACGCAATTATCGACCCAAGGATACGGTACAAATGACCAGTTCAATCTCATCGAATATCCTTGTTGTCGAAGATCTGTCGTTGTCATTAAAATCGGGAAAGACCGTACTCCCGATCATCACCAATGTTTCTTTCTCGGTGTCGAAGGGCGAGTCTGTTGCACTTGTTGGCGAGTCGGGTTGCGGAAAGTCCATTACGGCCAGCGCCATTCTGGGATTGCCACCCGAAAATGCCGTGGTTACCGGATCCATCTGGTTAAACGGGATCGAAATTTCAAAGCTCGACAAACAAGGCCGCCGCAAACTCTGCGGACAGAAAATCGGCTTCATTTTCCAGGAACCAATGACAGCCCTGCATCCGACCCTCACGATCGGACGGCAACTGACCGACACACTGCGGCTGCATCTTGGGCTGAGCAAACGTGCAGCGATGGACCGCGCGGCTGAGTTGCTGGATCGGGTTGGTATTCCGAGGCCACGCGAAATCCTGAAAGGCTATGTGCATGAGCTGTCTGGCGGCATGCGACAGCGGGTCATGATTGCTCTGGCAATTTCCTGCGGGCCCGAGCTTGTTATCGCTGATGAGCCAACGACCGCTCTGGACGTTACAATCCAGGCTCAGGTGTTGGATCTGCTTGATGAAATGAGGGCAGAATTGGGACTTGCAATGGTCTTTATCACCCATGATCTCGAGGTGGTTGGTGATCACTGCGACCGTGCAGTGGTGATGTATGCGGGCGATGTGATTGAGTATGGCTCAAGTCAGGACGTGGTTTCATCACCGTCTCATCCCTATACCGTTGGATTGATCGATGCGACGCCGGCAAACAATGAAGATCGAGACAGGTTGGTGCCTATTCCTGGGACCGTCCCGCCGGTCGGGCATTGGCCATCCGGCTGCAGGTTTGCGCCAAGGTGCAGCCTGAGTGACGATCACTGCCGAAGTCGACCCGAGTTCATGAAGGCCAACGTGACGGATATTCGATGCTGGCATCCGGATGGGAGAGTGTCTCAATGAACGCACACACTAATGTTGAGGCTGCACCATTGCTTGCAGTGTCATCCCTTTCGAAGAGATTCGGTGATGTGAATGCGGTTCGAAATGTATCTTTCGAGATTGAAAGAGGCAAGACCTTTGGGCTGGTGGGTGAATCCGGGAGCGGCAAATCAACGGTCGCCAGATTGGTTCTAAGACTGCTGGAACCGACGACTGGGGCCGTTCACTTTGACGGTCAGGATATCGGGCTGTTGAACGCATCAAAGCTAAGATCAGAGCGCCAGCACATGCAGATGATCTTTCAGGATCCGTACGGATCCTTGAACCCGCGCATGACCGTTGAGGAAATTATTGCCGAGCCGATGCTCGTTCACAATCTGGGTACGGTCAAAGATCGCAAGGCGACGGCCGAGCGTTTGATTGGCGAAGTAGGTTTGCCCAAGTCTTCTCTTAGCCGATACCCGCACGAATTCTCAGGTGGTCAGCGACAACGCATTGCCGTAGCCCGCGCTCTTTCGACGAGACCAACATTTATCGTCGCGGACGAGCCAGTTTCAGCACTTGACGTGTCTGTCCAGGCGCAGGTCCTAAATCTCATGTGTGATTTGCGGGACCAATACCAAACGACCATGCTGTTCATTTCTCACGACCTGCGCGTTGTTCAGTTCATGTGCGATGTGATTGCGGTAATGTATCTGGGACAAATTGTGGAACAGGGGCCTAGGCAGCGCATTTACGAGGTGCCATCACACCCCTATACACGCGCCTTGCTTTCGTCGGCGCCCGGAACAGACAGGGACAAACGGACTGTTCTGGAGGGTGAAATCCCAAGTGCCC
Organism: Ruegeria sp. HKCCD8929; assembly: GCF_013031405.1. Lineage (GTDB taxonomy): Bacteria > Pseudomonadota > Alphaproteobacteria > Rhodobacterales > Rhodobacteraceae > Ruegeria. Next base: position 23,978 of record NZ_WPZY01000041.1, read on the forward strand.
ATAATGTGCCCAAAGGTTGCGCTTTTTGCACACGATGCCCAATTGCCGAAAACATCTGCCGAGAGAGAGCACCTCAAACCACGCAAGTCGAAGATGGACATTCTGTTGCCTGTCACTTTGCCTGATGCCGAAAAATGCAATGCAACAACATCGACCGGAGCAGTGTATTCCGGATTGCAACTGGAAGAATGTCAGGCCTTTCTGGGCATCCCGTACGCCGAACGTCCCGTTGGAAATAGGCGCTTCCTGCCACCGGTCGATTTTGACAGTGAGGACCACGTTGATGCGACAAGGCCAGGCCTTTCACCGCCACAGGAAAAACTTCCACAATCCAAGTGGCTTGCCAATCGAGGACAGTTTGAGGTCGGCGAAGACTGCCTGAATCTGAACATTTTTACTCCCGCCCCGGACCGCGGCGGAAGACCCGTTGTGGTCTATGTTTTTGGAGGTGGGTTCCAAACTGGCAGTGCGAATTCGGCCGAAATTCCCGACAAGGACGTTGCGGTTTCGGCTGATTGCGTGTTCGTCCGCGTGAATTTTCGCATCGGGGCTTTGGGCTTTCTCGATCTGTCAGGAAGGGTATCGACCGGAGAATCGGGCGCAAACCGAGGACTTTTGGATCTGGCGTCCGCACTCAGGTGGATCAATCGGAACATCCGGCACTTTGGTGGTGATCCAGACAACGTTTCGCTTGTGGGTATGTCGTCCGGGGCGTTCATGATTGCAGCACTGGCGGGTATGGAGGTCGCGAACCACCTGTTTCGACGTGTTTGGTTAATGAGCGGTAGTACGGGGCGCATCATCGAACCCGATGCCGCGGCTGAATTGACGGACCGGTTTCTGCACGAGCTCGAAATCGTCGATTACGCAATCCCGCGCCTCGAAACGCTTTCGGTACAGCAAATTCTTCGGGCTCAACGCGCCATCGTATCTGAAAATCTGGCCGTGAGAAATGCACCAGGTGGCAAAACATTCGGTGTGGTGAACGATGGCAAAGTCCTGAAGCACCTTCCACATCAATCCATCGCATCGGGTATTTGGCGCGACAAGGCCCTGGTCGCGGGATGGACCAAAGACGAGGCCCGATTTTGGTTTCTCGAGGGCCGCATGCCCGCACCACAGGTGGCCAATGACATTGTTGCAATGATTGGCTTGTTTCGCCCAACTGGTGCAGACGAAGTTTTTCAAGATCTGGTGCGGCAGTACCCTAAAGGCGATCTGCAGGAACTAGCCGAGCTTTTTTTGACCAATGAAATTTACAAGGCGCCCGCAACCAAGATGATAGCTGCTCAGAAGAACTGCGGCGGGCGTGGTCATGCTTATGAATTCTCCCTAGTGCCGCCTAACCCAAATGAGTACGCAGGTGCTGCCCATGGGTTTGACGAAGCATTCGTCTTTGGTCAGTTAAACGAGCGTTTCTCGCCGACCTATTGCACATCGGATTCGGCGAAAGAGCTGGCAGCTAGAATGTTTGGGGCTTTCCGGGCGTACATCCGTGGAGGTGAAGTGAAACTCCCATTTCAAACAAGGTGCGATTTCCAAAAACGCATGTCTTGAGACAACTTGGTTTCCGCGGCTCAAATAGATGCGGACCTTCGTCCAATGGCTGTTTTGTCCCGCGTCTGAGTTGTCGGATCAAGTTGCAGCGAAAGAACGGTATCGGTTCGGACGAAATCTACACCCGCGAATGACCGGATTGGCGACTGACGCCGCGCTGCAACAATACTCGCGCTGCGACCGCAAACTGATGCTGCGTTAGCGAAGCGCGAAAATCCAATGTCGGAAACGTCCGCGTCTGAGTTGTCGGATCAAGTTGCAGCGAAAGAACGGTATCGGTTCGGACGAAATCTACACCCGCGAATGACCGGATTGGCGACTGACGCCGCGCTGCAACAATACTCGCGCTGCGACCGCAAACTGATGCTGCGTTAGCGAAGCGCGAAAATCCAATGTCGGAAACGTCCGC
>NZ_WPZY01000042.1 GCF_013031405.1 Ruegeria sp. HKCCD8929
AGCCCGATAGTCCGGCGTGACCTCTTCGGTCAGAAAGAAACTTCGCAACAAAACCCGGATCATTGCTCCAAAACGCAGTTCGGCCCATTGAACAGTTCTGTCACGGGGTCAGGGTTTTCCGAAGAATACCTTAGCGACACGGTTTGACCGCCCAGAAAGGTGACAGTGTCCGCTCCGTCTTGAACATAGCGGATCATCAACTCCATGGCATCACCGTCCAGAGCGCAACGCATCTGACCAGATCCAAACGCTTCGATTGTCACGATGCATGAACCGCCGTCTGTCCCGACAACTGTGCGCTTCATGCTGCCGCGCAGGATTGGCGCCCATGCCTGTTGTTCGAACGGGGCGCATGTCTCGAGCGCTCCTATATAGGCCACAGCCTCCCGTTGAACTCGAAGGGATCCGAAGAAATAACTTATCCCAACAGCGCCAATACCCGCGAGAACAATCAGAACGACGAGGATTCGAAAAAACCATTTCATCAATGCACACCCCCAAAACCCTTAAAGCTAGATGCGAGGTTAGCGCTTCAGCTTCATCTGCGCCAATTCTCTTCCGTCGCCTGTGCTGTGAAAGCGAAACCCTGCTCAACCGCTTTGCCACGCTCAGGTGATCCCTTGGCGCTCTACCTTCTCGGCAGTTTACACACTGCGTTCTGAAAGGTTCAGCATGCCGGCGGCGTCGGACGCCGAAGGGTGCAAATTCGCACCCTTTTCAGCTCAGTGTGGTGGCACGGTTGCCAACTTCGCGGCCCCACGGCCCTTTGGCTTGCCGTCGGGTGACGGCGGTGCAGGTTGTGCGATTTGATGACTTTGACCTTTCTGCCGCTGGTCCAAAACTCAAAATCCTCAACCTGTGTGACCTGCTTTACTGAGCGTGCCTGGAAATCCTGTCAGACTGAGGATGTTAGTAAGTGAGCGTTTAAGAGTATTTGAAACGCAGATTGTAATCATCCCTCCCAGAGTTTAGGGCGCGCAATTGTTCTGCGCGCCCGCTTTTGTCTGTGAGCTTTGTCTGACGCCGCCTACAGCGCCGCAGAGCAGTTGGATTGGCCACCCTTTAAGGCTTGGCAGGCAATATGAAACGGTACCACATCGCCCCTGCCAGTTAGTTCCTCTTTCAGAAGCCAAGAAATCTCGGCCATGGTAACCCTCTTCCTTCGGACAGGCCGCTTCTCTTCCTCGACGCTTTTGCTATCCGAACCAGCGGCTTCGCTCGGATTGGATTCCCGGTTTTTCTTTGAACGTAATTGCTTCTTGAGAATGGAGCGGAATGTCATTTGAACCCCCACGGTGCAGCCCACTAAGTGATATATCCCAATATCGTGGGTGTTTTTGACCGAAATAATGTGAGTATTTGTGGGAATTTCCCCATTAAGGTTATTCAAAGTGTGATAAACGGCTGAAAGGGCAACAAAAAGTCGCAAAATCCCCACGCCATCCGACCTTCCAAAACGTCACGTCACTTCTCAATGCCTACCCAACGGCTTGCGAATTGGCGCTGTTCGGGGGGCTGCGGTGACGGCGGAGCAATCCAGCTTCACCGCCTCTGTATCTAGGTCAACGCAAGCTCACAACGAGAGGCAATACCTCATTGTGAATCCGCTGCGACAACCTGTTAGAGCGGCGCGGACATTGCATTATGACGTGAAAACCCGTCATGATTGCGGAAGAACTGAAGCTTGTGACCTCTCCAATGTGCCAATCCGTTGTGATCGATGGCTATCGTTCGATATCAAGATGTTGTCGTCCAACTGCCCACTCATCGCTATTTTTCTTTCATTTTGCATGAGCAGAATTTCAGTGGGTTGATACGGTTGCCGCTTATTTCAGACGCTGCCCGTTCGCCAGGATCTGGCCATCCCGGGTCATCTCGATCTTCGAAACCAGCGCGTCCTCAGCCCCGCTCGGATCGGGGACAGCAACGATCCCCATCATCATGCGGGCGCCCATTGCGTCGGCCTCCTGCACCAGCCCCATCGCAATCAGCGTGTCGATCAGCCCGTTCGCGCCGCTCAGCGACAGGTCGACGGTTCCGAACGGGATCGGCGGACCCGCCGGCATGGCGGAATTGTCGAACTCCAGGTCGCCGCTGCCCTGCAGCCGCGCGCCCACGGCGGCGATCTCGAGTTGGTTTACAGTCATCTCCAAAGGTTCCGCGGGTACGCCGCCGGATTCGAAAAGCGCCTGAACTTGTGGAAAGTTCAGCCAGTCAACGAGGTTGCGGACCTTGCCCGACAGGTCGAGCGACACCGTTGCCGGATCGCGCGGCAGCGCCTGCCCCGGATCGAACATCGCCCAGATCCCCTCTCCCAGTGATAGCCCTTCCATATTGGCCTGAATGCGCATGTCCTGCGGATCTTCAGAGGCCGAAACCGGCAGTTCCAGGACGCTGCTCATATCGGCGATCCGCGCCGACAGCGGGGCAGGAAGGATTGGACCAAGCGTCATTTCAATATAGCTGTCGCGCGCCAAAATATCCGCAACGAGCCCGTTGTGGTCGAAGTTGTATCTGACTTTCTGCTCGGCGGTTTCGGTGATCTGGCGGGCCAGAACCTCTCCGTCGACCCGGGTGGTCTGACCGTTGGTGTAATCGACCACTTCGGCATCGACGGTGAAGCGCAAGCCTTGTTGCAGTGCTGCGGCCAGATTCATGATGTCCATGCCGCGGCTGGGCAGGTCGACATCGCCTCTGGTGGTCATTTGGCCTGCACCGCCCGTGCCGGTTACAAAACCGCCAGTGGGGTCGGTGAATTCGTACTCGATCTTTTGCGATCCGATCGAGGTCGTGGCTGCAAGTGCAATCAGATCCCCCAGCGTTATATTGGTCTGACCCGACATGTCCGAAAAGTCACCCGAGATCTTCAGCAACATGTCATCGAGCTCGTCCCCACTGGCTTCGATATCGGTGACTGACAGCGTCATCTGACCAACGAAATAGTCCAGCGTGATATCGCCGGGCTCGCCGGTTACAACGCTCCGATGATCCTGCAATTCTAACTCGATGCCCACCCCGAACCTGCCCTCACCGGTGATTTCGGCGGACAGATCCAGCCGGACCGGTTCGACATATTCCATCGTGAGACTGCCATCGTCGTTCTCTGTCAGACGCAGATCGGTCATCGACATCCCGATTGTTCCGGCATCGAAGGGCAGGGCAAAACTGAAATTGATATCGCTGCGTGTCTCGACATTGCCCTCGCGGACAAACGAGGAGGTGGTCTCACCGCCAAGCGTATTTAGAACGGTGGTCTGCGCCGCCCAGAAATCAGCAGCAGAAAGTTCGGCCAGCAGCGGCTGCGGCGCCGCCAGCAAAGCCGCAGTGACCAGAAGGCGACAGCGAGTGGATTGGAACATGAACTATCTACCTTTTCCCGAAGGGGTGAATACCTGCATCCGTTACGCAAACGCTGAGGCAATAGTATGACCATTCCCCGGCGAATTCCCAGCGCGCAGGGATGCACCCGGGGTCTCCCCTTTAATGGTGAATGAAATGCAGCCGTTCAGGCACGGCGTGGCGAGCTTTCTACAGGCAATACGCGGGTCGCGCGAAAGCTGGCTTATCCCCGCGCAGCTATTGCTGGCGCAAAAAAGTCCTCGCTCTTACACGGTTAAAATTCGCCTGCCCAGCAGATTTCACGAAAGCGAATGGAGTGGATGGCTCCTGTTTCATCGGCGTTGCGTTGCGCCATAGTGCAGCTGTCATGAATTGCTTGGAGAGGAACCACTCAACGACAATTGAAACCGTAGATCTCGATCTGGCCAAGGATGTTTTTCAGGTTCACGGGGTCTCCGCGACGTGCCGCAAGATTTTCAATCGCAAGATAAGGCGCGCTAAGTTGCTGGCATTTTTGAGAGCTTGCCGCCATGCATGGTCAGCACTGAAGCACGCGGTTCAGCCAATCATTGGGGTCGCGGCCTTCGCCTACGCGGTGTTTCATACGGTTCTTTACATCATAGACATGGGCAGCTTGCGGGCTATTCTGGGCGAGGCGCTCGCCCTTGGGATCTGGACCGGCTGGCTGGCCTTTTTCATCTTTGTGCCGTTGGCGGCCACATCCAACGACTGGTCGGTGCAACGGATGGGGCCTGCATGGAAAACCCTTCAACGCTGGGTCTATCTCGCGGCGCTTGGCACGCTTCTGCACTGGATTTTCGTTCACAACAATATCGGCCCCGCCTTTGTGCATTTTCTTCCTCTCGCCGGGCTTGAAGCCTATCGGATCTGGTTCAATTCCCGCCGCCGAAACCAACACGTATAGGAGGTACATCATGCGTGGATTGCTACGAACATCCGTCATTACAACCGCCTTGGCCATTCCTGTGGGTGTGAATGCCACCGGATTGCATGAGTGCGAGGAAACGGAACGCGCGTCCTGGCTGTCGCAAGCGGATCTCACTGACAAGTTAGAGGCGCAAGGATGGTCTGTCCGCCGTATGAAAGAAGACGGCGGATGCTGGGAGGTTTATGGCACGAGTCCTGAGGGGCTTAGGGTCGAGGGCTACTTCCATCCTGTCACCGGCGTGCCGGAACTGATCACACAACGCGGGCGTGTCGTGTTTAGGGCAGACTGAGGGCCGTCTCGGGTGCGACGACTTGAACAAAAGGAGTTCCTAATGCTCAATTCCCAGAATTTGCTCGTCGCGGCGCTTATGTGTGTTGTCGCGCCCTCCGTCTCGGCGCAAGATATCACCCTGCCGTTGCGTGAAACGCCCCGACCGCGAACAACCGACGGCGTGCCGCATATCCAACTCGGCATACAGGGAAATCCTGACCTGTCCGCCGAGTTAACTCGTCGGGTCGCGAAGTTTCCCGGCGTTATTGTCGGCGCGCCGCGCGTGTCTTTACCGGGCGCAGTTGGATTTCAACTGACCGATGATATTCCACTTGCAAGGCCAGAGGTGATAGTCGGTGGCAAAGAATTTGCGCATGTGTATCCGGATGGAAGCCTGCACGCCTCACTTAATCCCGAAGTTGCTCGAACTGCGGTCGAGACCGGCTGGGCAATCTCGCATCCTTGGGCCAGCCAGCGAGCGGGTTGGGAAGGTTTTGTGATGATCTACACACCGATTTCGGAGGATGAACTGGAAGTCGTGTTTCGGCTTTTACAAAGCTCCTACACCTATGTAACCGGTCAGTCTCTAGTCGATTGAAATTGACGAGAGGGAACCGGAATTCTCACCCAACCATGCGGTTAGCTTGCGGTGCGTCCCCCTCACCGGAGGGACATGGACTTGGGTTTGACCAGCCCAAAAAAGCTGAGCGGCCAAGGCAGGCTCATAGCCGTCATCCGGCGGTTTTGATCACACGTTCGGTTAGATAGAACGCGCAAAGGCGGGGCAAGCGCTACAACAGCGGCCGATCAGAATTGTAAATCTACGAATAGTCAGTTCGTCACACAGCGACCATATGATTTAAAGATGAGGCAACAATTCAAGACATTCCGCCTTTACCTATCATCTTTGCCGAAATGTCGGCATAAGCCCTCCGCCAGGCCTGTTCGAGTTCTGGAGTAAAATCCTCACCCAGAATGTCAGCCAGTGTCTCAATCAGCGCTTCCTCCATGGGTGCGAAATCTTTCGCGGAAATACCGATTCTGGCGTGATATGAGCCCAGTTCACGGAACCTCTCTGATTGGCCAGCAGCGTCCTGCGCATGCATGATAATCTCACGCAAAGTGGTCAGAAATTTCATTCCCTGCCCGGCAAGGTCTTCTCTGAACAAATGTCGCAGTTCCGGCGCGCGTCGAAAGAGCGCTTCATAGAAGTCGGTTGAAAACCGGTCGAACTCAGACTGCAACCGGTCAAAACTCTGTTTCAACAGTACTTCGTCGCTTCTTTCATTGGGCATGGAAAACTCCGTTCTACACTGACCATGCGATGGTAGCACATCTTGCAAGGATGTCAGAGAATGCCGGTCCATGTGTCTAGCCCCTTGTTTCAGGGCCACTGATCTGGGCTTTCTCTAATATGGTTTCGGGGAGTGGTGGAGCGCTGCTTGAACAAGCGGAGGAATGCCCGTCGTGTCGCCACCCGTTACGACAAAACCACAGAAAGCTACCTCGGCTTCATCGACATCACATCAATCCGCCTCTGGCTGCGCCATTTGTCAACATCACCTGGCCTATTATATCTATACTGCGATTACTGAAGTTCCGAAAATCTCATTTAACCAAAAATCGAGGATAATACATTGCGGTTTGTGGGAGGGGCGCTTTGACCGGCCTGATCACAACACCCCAATCCGCAGGGCCCATGCCCTGCGAGACAACAAGGAAACCGAGATGAAATACGAGAATTTCCAGACTTTCACGGTCGATGCCAAAGACGCCATCGCCACGGTCACTTTTGATTTTGGCACCGTGAATGTTCAGGGCCAGGAAATGCTGGCTGATCTGAACAGCCTTGCAATGCGACTGGAACGCGACCGCAACGTCAAGGTTGTCGTTTTCGAATCCGCCAACCCGGAAATCTGGGTCTGTCACTACGACACCGAACTGCTAAAGGACATGTCGACCGAAACCGTATCGCGTGAAGAGGCTCAGCTGCTTGACCTGCAATCGGTTTGCGAGCGCATCAGCAAGGTTCCGCAGGCCACTATCGCCAAGCTCGAAGGGTTTGCCCGCGGTGGCGGCCACGAGTTGGCGTTGGCCCTAGACATGCGTTTCGCGGTGCGCGGCAAGTTCAAATTCATGCAGATGGAAGTGGGTATGGGTATCCTGCCTTGTGGCGGTGGCGCGTCCCCGCATGGCACGCCAGACCGGTCTTGGTCGCGCGCTGGAAATCATCCTGAGCGCCCAAGACTACGACGCCGACCAGGCCGAAGCAATGGGCACCATCAACAAGGCGCTGAACGCCGACGAGATCGACGAATATGTTGATACTCTGGTAAGGCGCATTGCGCAGTTCCCGGCGGATTCGATCAATGCCTGCAAACAGATGGTCTACGAATCCATCGACAAGCCGATCGACGAGGCGTTGAGAGCCGAAGCCTATTGGCTCTATCAGGCGACCAGCAAAACCCCGGCGATCAAGCGTTTCACTCTCGCAGACGAGCAGGGGCTGGAGCATGACATCGAAAACCAGCGCAACTGGAATGAGCTGGTGATGAAGGTCCAGGACATCAACTGAGTTTCACCGAACGCATTGCCTCGTGCTGCCTCCGGTGGCGCGAGGCATTTGCCGATGTGCATGAAAAGAGATCGAGATGGCACGGCCACTTGTCTGATACACCCGTCCGGGCCAGCGCCGCAGCCGTGATCGAACCTGAAGTAATCATCCTGAACACCGCCAGAAAGACCGTGACGCAGCGATTCGGACCGGAATCCGACCAGATCGGTTCAAAGCAAACGCTGCCAGGTGCAAATCCGGGTCACACGATTTTCTTTATCCAATTCTGTCTCAACCTGTCTCATGCTGAGACAGTTAAGCTCTGCCGGCCAACCACGCGAAACATAGCCATTGCGGCGTGCCGGGCCACGCCTCAACGTCCCGCCAGTTCTTTGAGCGGCACACCCGCCGCATGATTGGGAGGACGAGTGCATGGCACCGACACGCGACGAACAGCTTTGGATGTATCGCCACATGGTCACGAGCCGAAAGTTCGAGGAGACCATTGCGGGCATCTATTTCGAGGGCAAGACGCCCGTCTTCAACATGGCCGATGGCCCGATCCCGGGCGAGATGCATCTCAGCGACGGGCAGGAACCGGTGGCCGTGGGTGTCTGCGCGCATCTCAACGCAGACGACGTGGTGACCGCAACGCACCGGCCGCACCATCAGGCGATCGCCAAGGGTGTTGATCTGGACAAGATGGCGGCCGAGATTTTCGGCAAGAAGACCGGGCTTTCGGGTGGCCGTGGTGGGCACATGCATATCTTCGATGCGGATGTGAACTTTGCCTGTTCCGGCATCATCGCCCAGGGCATGGGTCCGGCGGTGGGCGCCGCCCTTTCGCGCAAGATGCAGGGCAAGCCCGGCGTCGCGGTGGCTTTCCTCGGTGAAGGTGCGGTGAACCAGGGCGCCTGGCACGAAGCCATGAACCTCGCCGCGACTTGGAACCTGCCGTTTGTTTGCGTGATCGAGGACAACGCCTGGGGCATCTCAGTGCCTAAGGAGGCCTCGACCGCGATTGCCAACAACGCCGACCGCGCCGCGGCCTACGGCATCCCCGGCGAGCGGATCGAGGGCAACGACCCCTATGCCATTTACGAAGCGGCAGGCCGCGCCGTTGCGCGCGCCCGCGCCGGAGAAGGTCCGACGCTGCTGGAGATCGAGACCTATCGCCTGGCTGGCCATTTCATGGGCGATGCCGAGGGGTACCGCCCCGAGGGTGAGAAGGATGCGCTTTTCGCCAAGGACCCGATCCCGAAGATGCGGGCCAAACTGTTGGCCGACAATGTCGCCACCGACGCCGAACTGGATGGGATCGAGGCCGAAAGCGCCGCGCGCGTCGAAGCCGCCATCACATTCGCCCGCGAAAGCGAAGACCCGGCACCCGAAGACGCGTTGGCCAAAGTCTTCGCGGCCTGAGATCGACGGAGTATATCATGACCAAATCCAATGAAAGAAAACTCACCATCGCCCGTTCCATGGCCGAGGCCGTGCAGCAGGAGATGCAGATTGACCCCTCCGTCTTTGTGATGGGCGAGGATATCGGCGCCCTGGGCGGCGTCTACGGCAACACCCGCGGGCTTTTGGAGGAATTCGGCTCTGAACGCATCCGCGACACGCCGATCTCGGAAACCGCCTTCATCGGGGCCGCCGTGGGCGCGGCGCAGGACGGCATGCGCCCTGTGGTCGAACTGATGTTCGTCGACTTCTTCGGCGTTTGTTTCGATGCCATCTACAATCTGATGGCCAAGAACACCTATTTCTCGGGTGGCAACTTCAAGGTGCCGATGGTGCTGATGACCTCGACCGGAGGCGGCTACTCCGATGCGGGCCAGCATTCGCAATGTGTCTACGGCACCTTTGCGCATCTGCCGGGCATGAAGGTTGTCGCCCCATCGAACGCCTATGATGCCAAGGGGCTGATGACCGCAGCGATCCGCGACGACAGCCCCGTCGTCTACATGTTCCACAAAGGTCTGCAGGGCATGGGATGGCTCGGCACCGAAGCCGGGGCCACGGTGCATGTGCCGGAAGAGAGCTATACGGTCGAGATCGGCAAGGCCAAGATCGCACGCGAAGGCAAGGACGTGACCATCGTCAGTCTCGGCATGGGTGTGCACAACGCACTGAAAGCAGCGGACAAGCTGGCCGAGCAGGGTGTCAGTGCCGAAGTGGTTGATCTTGTCAGCCTTGTGCCGCTCGACCGTGACACCATTCGTGCCTCGGTTGCCAAGACCGGGCGGCTGATCGTGGTGGACGAAGACTATATGTCCTACGGCGTCTCGGGCGAGATCATCGCCTCGGTGACCGAGCATGACATCTCGGTCCTGAAAGCGGCGCCCAAGCGGATTGCCTTCCCCGACGTGCCGATCCCCTTCGCCCGGGTGATGGAGCAGTTCTGCCTGCCCAACCCGGACAAGATTGTCGCCGCCTGGAACCAGATGAAAGCCGCTTAAGCGACTGATCCAAAACATAAAACATCAATCACCGGGGCCGCCGCCAGCGGCTCCGAACAAGGAAGGACCGCCAACATGGCCACCGATATCGTCATCCCCTCCGACCTCTGGGAAGAAGACGAGGAAACCGTCATCACCGGCTGGCTTGCCGATGACGGCGCATCCGTCGAGGAAGGCGCGCTGATCGCCGAGATCATGACCGCCAAGGTGCAGTACGAGATCCACGCACCCGCCTCGGGCACGCTGAAGATCACCGAGGAGGCCGACGCGGTCGTCGCCAAGGGCGCCGTGATCGGGACCATCGAATGAGCGCGGATCCCACAATCGTGCCCCTCAAGGGCGTGCGCGGCATGATCGCCGACGCCATGGTGAAAAGCCTCGCCACGGCGGCGCAGCTCACCCACCACGGTAGCGCGGATGCGACCGCTCTGATGGCCGAAAAGGCACGGCTGGGCGAGGCCGGCACCAAAGCCTCTGTCGAGGATCTGCTGATGCTTGCAGTGATCCGGGCGCTCAAGAAAAACCCGGGCGGCAACGGCCGGGTCGAGGGCAAGGAGGTGCATCTGCATGAGAGCATCGACCTCGGCGTCGCCATCGCCCTGCCTGGCAACCTGCTGGTCGCGCCCGCGATCTTTGGAGCCGGCGAGATGGATGTGACCGAGCTGCGCGCCGCACGCCAGGATCTGGCCGCGCGGGCCAAGGCCAACAAGCTCAGTGTCACGGAAATGACGGGTGGCACGTTCACCGTATCCAATCTCGGTCTGACGCGGGTCGAACACTTCACCCCGATCATCAACGCACCGCAGATCTGCATTCTGGGCATCGGCAAGCTGACTGATCGCGCCGTGCGCGGCGAAGACGGCGGCATCGAACTCCGGCCCCATGTCGGCCTGTCGCTGACTTTCGACCACCGCGCCATCGACGGCGCACCCGCAGGCGATTTGCTGACCTCCATCTGCGACGAAATCGAGGGGCTGGGACAGTGATCCCCAAGATCTTCAAAAGCGCCGCTGACGGGATAGCGCGGGAGGAGGCGCTGCTGAAAACTGGCAGACCTTCCCTGATCTTGTGGCAGGCCGAGGAAGAGGCCCTTGTCGTGCCCAGATCCTGGGCGCGGCGATCGGGAATAGAAAACCTGAATACCGAGGCGGCCCGGAACGGCTGGCCACTGATGCTGCGCTCCAGCGGGGGCAGTGCGGTGCCACAAGGTTCAGGCACGCTAAACCTCGCGATGGTTCTGCCCGCGGTCCCGGGTTTTACCATCGAAGAGGGCTATCGCGCGATTTGCGGCACCATCGCAGAGGCTCTGACCCGGTACGAAGTGCCTTCGGATGTCGGTGCGGTCGAGGGCGCGTTCTGCGACGGCGCCTGGAACGTCACCGTAGGTGGCAGGAAACTGGCCGGAACGGCACAACGGCGGAGCCGCGCAAACGGCCAGAATGTTGCTCTGATCCATGCGGCAATCCTGCTGGAACGTCCATCCATCGATTTTTGGCCTTTGCTCAGTATGGCGCAGGAGGTCGGGAACGTTCCCGTGCCACCCAAGCCCGAAGCGCATGTCGCGCTCGGTCAGGCGCTTCCCAACACCATGAAAGTCCACTCGTTTATCGGGGGCCTTGCCCGGGCGGCTGAGGACCGCCTCGCCGGGCTTACGTCCGGGTTTCATCAGGCGGCCTGACAAGCCTGAGAACCAACAAAAATCAAACTAGGAGGAGAAGTATGAGTATCCAAACAGAACATCCCAAATTCAAAAAACGGGAATCCGAGGGGCTGAGCCGCCGCGGTTTTCTGGTCAAGTCGGTTCTGGCCGGGGTCAGCGCAACTGCAATCGTAGGGGCTGGAAACAACGCCTTTGCCGCAACTCTAAACGAGGATCAGGCGGCAACGCTGCTGCAGATGGTGCAGGATATCTTTCCTCACCCCGATTTTCTGCCGCTGAGCATTTATCAGGATGTCCTCAAGGGCGTGCTGACCGAAGCTGAGTCGACGGAAGAAACGGCGACCCTGCTTGCCGAAGGATTGAAGGATCTCAACGCGCGGTCGACCGAACTCCATGGCGTCCCCTATGCGGACGTTGACGCCTACGCAAAACGTGAAGGCCTGCTGCGCATCATTCAGGATGGCGCATTCTTCCAGAAACTCAGATGGGCGACCTGGGCGGGAATTTACATCAACCCCGAAGCTTGGCCGCAGTTCGGCTACGAAGGTTCATCCTGGGAGCACGGCGGTTACATCGACCGCGGTTTCAGTGATGCTACCTGGCTACCGCCGGGACCAACACTGGAAGAGCGGATGAAAGCCGTAGGCAAATAAGTGGTTTGGGGGAAACAATCATGACTGCAAAATTTGATCAAGACGACGACAGTGTGGTCGTCATCATCGGTTCGGGTGCTGGGGGTGGAACGCTGGCCAACGAACTAGCGCAAAAGGGCATCTCTTCCGTTGTTCTGGAGGCTGGTGGAGTTTTCGAAAATGACGATATCGAAAACGATGAATGGGGGATGTTCCTCAAGCTGACTGACTTCGACAAGCGGTACTCAGCGGGGGGCTGGCATGGCGCTCAAAACCACCCAACGCTGCCGAACTGGCTGGTTAAAGGGCTTGGTGGATCGACGGTCCATTGGGCCGGGGTTTCTCTGCGCTTCCATGAGCACGAGTTCAAGATGCAAACCGTGAACGGCGATATTCAGGACGCCAATATGGCAGACTGGCCAATCACGCTGGAGGAGTTGGAGCCGTATTACGACCGCGCCGAGATTAAGATGGGCGTGACCGGCAAAGCGACCGGCATGCCGCATCTTCCCTGGAGCAATGACTTCCGCGTGCTGGCCGAAGGCGCACGGCGCGTGGGCTACACCAAGATCGAGTCCGGCCCGATGGCCATCAACTCGGTCGACCGGGACGGCCGCCCCGCCTGTCAGCAGATCGGCTTCTGTATGCAGGGCTGCAAGATCGGCGCCAAATGGTCGACCGACATCACAGAGATCCCGGCGGCGGTCGAAACCGGCAAATGCGAGGTTCGTACCAACTGTATGGTGCTTCAGATCGAGCACGATGAGTCCGGGAAGGCGACCGGCGTGGTCTATGCGGACGCGGATGGCAATCAACAGCGTCAGGCCGCCCGTGTCGTCGCCGTGGCCGGTAACTCTATCGAGACGCCGCGTTTGCTTCTGAACTCCGCCAGTTCGATGTTCCCGGACGGCTTGGCCAACTCTTCCGGTCAGGTCGGCAAGAACTACATGGTTCACGTCAATGGCGGCGTCTACAGCGAGATGCCGGAGCGTGTGCACATCCACCGTGGCACCCAGGTGGCCGGTATCGTTGCCGATGAAGTCCCCAACAATCCCGAACGAGGTTTCATTGGTGGCTATCACCTCGAGAAACTGACGCTGGGCCTCCCGGTCATGTCGCTTTTCCTGAAGCGCGGCAATGGCGCATGGGGCAGGGATCTGGCGCAAGCACTTGAAAGATATGACTATCTGTCAGGTGTTTACATTGTTGGTGAGGATTTGCCGCAAGAGCAGAACGGCATCACGTTGCATGACACCGAAAAGGACCAGCATGGTCTTCCGGTGCCAATCGTAAGCCGTACGCCACACAACAATGACGAGCGCATGCTGAAACATGCCTATGGCGTGATGGACAAAATCCACGATGCGATGGATGCGAAAACGACTCACCATCTGGCCAAGTACCCGGCGAGCCACAACATGGGGACCGCCCGGATGCATGAGGACCCTGCCAGAGGCGTCGTGAACAAGTGGGGTCAGACCCACGATATTCCGAACCTGTTCATTTCGGATGGCAGCGTATTCACCACATCCGGAGCGGCCAATCCCACGTTGACCATTGTCGCGCTGGTGATCCGTCAGGCCGAGTACATCGCGCAAGAGATGAACGCGAACAACATCTGAGCGAAACGATCTCCCCGGTGCGGTCGGGCTTTCGGGCCCGCCGTGCTCGGAGGGGACGTGTCAGAAGCGCGGAGGTACGCCTCCACGCCAGTCAACCAAGGAAGTCAAAAACTCATGGAGGAGAACATGAACAAATATCTGAGCAAGCTCGCGTGCGCTGCGGCTTGCGCCCTTACACTGCCGGTCGCGGCCAGTGCCGAAATGCCCGGCATGCGCGGCACGCAGCATATCGGCATCACCGTGCCCGACGTAGATGAGGCAGTGGAGTTTCTCGTCGATGTCCTGGGCTGTGAATCCTTCTTCTCGTTTGGCCCCTTCGGCCCGTTCGAGGACGATTGGATGACCAAGAACCTCAACGTGAACCGCGAGGCGGTGATCGATGTCATCACGATGGTGCGTTGCGGCAACGGACCGGCTTTCGAAGTGTTCAAATACACCTCGCCGGATCAGAATCTGAACCCGCCTAAGAACAGCGACATCGGCGGTTACCACATCGCGTTCTACGTCGACGACATGCAGATGGCGGTCACCTATCTGCGCGACAACGGCGTGCGTGTGCTGGAGGACCCGCACCCACTAACCGGCACCCCTCTTGAGGGAGAGGAATGGGTCTATTTCCTGTCGCCCTGGGGCATGCAGATGGAAATAGTCAGCTTCCCCGACGGTATCGCCCACGAAAAGAACACCGGTCAGGCGCTGTGGGATCCGCGGTCGTGATCCGCACCGCGTCCTGAGCTGACCGGCTCCGGCGGCGCAGCGCCGCCGGGCCTCCCAACCAGAAGGTGGCCAAGACATGATATTCCAAACCAGCCTGTGCTTGATGCACAAATCGAACGGGTTTCGGTGCCTTCTGGCTTCCCTGTTCCTTGCGCTTTTCTGTCTAAGCTGTGCTGCAAATGCGCATTTCAGCTATTCGGACCCGCGCATCATCCACATTGCCGAGAGGGATGAGGGCGGTTCAGTCGTCCTGATCCGCATGCCGGCACCGCTGGCGCTGCTGCCCGACGACTGGCAAGGCAGCGCAGAGCAACGCCTTCCCCCGTTTGGCGCTGATTTCAACGGAGAGACCGTGCTGGACGTCTCAGCCGTCACGCGCGGCGATGCCGCGCTGCGGGATCGGCTGAGGCGGGCGGTGGCGCTGTGGATCGGTGGGCTGCCCGCGGACGCCCGCGTCGATCAGTATCGGTTCTGGACCGATGACGCCCGCCCGCGTTTTGGCACCCGAAAGGCGGCGCTGACCGCTTTCGATGCGCCCTACGATCCGGGCGCGCTTGCGCAGTTGCCCTATTTCGACCTCACCCTTGATGTGATGCTCTCCGTGCCTCTTGCCAGCCTCTCCAACGAGGTGCGGCTGACATCCGATCTGGGCCGCCAGTTTGAGGTGATCGACAAGTTCGGCACCGTGGTCAAACTGCACCGCGGCGACGCCACCGAAACCAGCGCGGCAATGGGTGTTCTGGATCTGTCCTTTCCACGCACCCGGACAAAAGCGCAAATCCTGTTCGAGGCTGCTCTGAGCGGTGCCGAGCATATCTATCGCGGGCTCGATCATCTGGCGATGATCCTGCTGATTGCCATTGCGGCCAAGGGTTGGCGGCAGGCACTTTCGTGGGCCTCTGCCTTCACGCTTGGGCATATGGTGACATTGGCCGCCGGGCTTTACGGCATCGCGCCAGCGGCGGCGTGGTTCGTGCCGCTGGTGGAGCTGGGCATCGCCCTGTCGATCATCGTGGCCGGGGGTGCGGTGTTCCTGCGACGAGACTACAGGTTTGCCTGGGCCGGCCTGTTGCTTATCGGTCTGGTCCATGGATACGGCTTCGCGGCCTCGGCCTCCGAAGCTCTCTTCGCCGGCCCGTTCGATCCGATGGACCTTGCCGCCTTCGCGCTTGGCCTCGAGCTTTGCCAATTCGCAATCTACGCGCTAGCTCTGCCGATGATCCTGCTTGTCGACAGGATCATGCCAGCGATGCGCTTCGGTTGGCGCCGTGCCGTGGCGCTCAGCGTCGCGGTGGCAGCGTGCTCGGCCGTTATTTCAAGGCTGGCCGAGGTCTCAGGCACGTTCGCAATCGCATGAAGAAACACCATCGCTGCCGCCGGGAGGAGGCCGCAAATCAAGGGAGTGAACAAATGACCAACGAAACCATCCATATTCACCTGAAAGTGGGTGTTCCGACAGAAGACGCGGACGGCTTCGTCGCACTCATGAACGAATTGGTGGAGCGGACGCAAAGAGAACCGGGAACGCTGGTTTACGAATGGTACTCGGTGAATGACGGGCGCACGTGGCACATCCTTGAACGTTACGCAGATGCCGAAAACGGTGATCTTCACGTAAAGGGCTTCGCCGAAAACTACGCAGCGCGGTTCTTTGAGTTGATCGACGGCTGTGAGGCGATCGTTTCGGACAATGCGACGCCGTACATTCGTGGCGTGCTCGAAGGCATCGCACCGCTCTACATCTCGCAGCAAGGCGGTTTCAACCGGTTCTAGACCCTCAAACAGTTCAGCTCGACTAGGGATGGGGAGAGCAGTCAGCCGGCCATACTGCCGGCATGCTCCCATGCGTCGGTTTTCGAAACGCACAGCGCGCTCGGGCAGGCGGCGCCGAAATTGAAGGAACAGGAAATGAGTGAACAGCAATTCGACATGATCGTTGTCGGCGCTGGCCCCGGCGGCTATGTGGCCGCGATCCGCGGCGCACAGCTGGGGCTCAAAGTGGCCTGTGTCGAGCGGGAGCATCTGGGCGGGATCTGCCTCAACTGGGGTTGCATTCCGACCAAGGCGCTGCTGCGGTCGGCCGAAGTGCTGCATCAGGCGCAGCGGGCCAAAGAATTCGGCCTAAAGATCGAGAACCCCACCCACGACCTCGATGCGATGGTCAAGCGCTCGCGCCGGATCGCCAAGCAGCTTTCCGGCGGGATCGGCTTCCTGTTCAAGAAGAACAAGATCACTACCATCATGGGCGATGCGACCTTGACGGGCATTGGCAAAGTCTCGGTCAGAACCAAAGACGGAACCGAGGAATTGGTGGCCAGAAACATCATTCTGGCGACCGGCGCGCGGGCGCGGGAACTGCCGGGGCTGGAAGCAGATGGCAATCGGGTCTGGTCGTATAAACACGCTCTGCAACCGCCGCATGAACCAAAGAAACTGCTGGTGATCGGATCCGGCGCCATCGGCATCGAATTTGCCAGCTTCTACAACGCGCTCGGGGTGGATACCACGGTGGTTGAAGTGATGGACCGTGTCTTGCCGGTCGAAGATGCAGAGATTTCCGCACTGGCGAAGAAGGCTTTCACCAAGCAAGGCATGAAGATCCTTGAAAAATCCTCGGTCACCAAATTGGACCGTGAGGACGACAAGGTGATCGCCCACATCGAGAGCGGCGGAGAGGTCACAGCTCATGAGTTCGACACGGTGATTTCGGCTGTCGGGATTGTCGGCAATATCGAAGGTCTTGGCCTTGAAGAGTCGGGGGTCAATATAGACCGGTCCCATGTTGTCACGGACGAGTACTGTCGCACGGGTGTCGAGGGGCTATTTGCCATCGGTGACGTAGCAGGTGCCCCTTGGCTTGCCCACAAGGCCAGCCATGAAGGCGTGATGGTCGCCGAACTGATCGCGGGGCAGGCGGCGCATCCGGTGAAACCCGAGAGCATCGCAGGCTGCACCTATTGCAACCCGCAGGTAGCCAGCGTCGGCCTGACCGAGGCGCAGGCGATCGAGATCGGTCACGAGGTCAAGATCGGGCGCTTTCCCTTCCAGGGCAATGGCAAGGCCATCGCGCTTGGCGAGCCGCAGGGTCTGATCAAGACCGTTTTCGATGCGAAAACCGGCAAGTTGCTGGGCGCGCATATGATCGGTGCCGAAGTCACCGAGCTGATCCAGGGGTATGTCGTTGGCCAGAAGCTCAAGGCCACCGGGAAGGATCTGTCCGAAACGGTTTTCCCGCATCCCACGCTCAGCGAAATGATGCACGAGAGCACGCTCGATGCGCTTGGCCGGGTCATCCACATGTGACCTGCACCGGATCTCAGGGCCATTTGCTTGGGTGGCACTTAGCCCGCGGTGTGGGCAGCAGACAGTCTGAAATTCAGGAGATTTTGAAATGTCCAAAATTGCACTTCTAACCGGTGGAACGCGCGGCATCGGCGCCGCCATCAGCCGAGCACTGAAAGACGCGGGATATCAGGTCGCCGCGAACTATGCCGGCAACGACGAGGCCGCCGCCAAATTCACCGAAGAAACAGGCATCACAACCTACAAATGGTCGGTTGCCGACTACGACGCCTGTGCCGAAGGGATCGCGAAGGTCGAGGCGGACATTGGTCCAATCGACGTGCTTGTCAACAACGCCGGGATCACTCGCGACGGCATGTTCCACAAAATGACCCGAGAGAAATGGGAGGCCGTGATCGGGACCAACCTGAATGGCCTGTTCAACATGACGCACCCGGTTTGGCCCGGAATGCGCGCGCGTAAATTCGGCAGGGTGATAAATATTTCCTCGGTAAACGGGCAGAAAGGCCAGGCCGGGCAGGCAAACTACTCGGCGGCGAAGGCGGGCGATATCGGTCTGACGCGCGCTCTGGCGCAAGAAGGCGCGCGGGCCGGCATCACCGTGAACGCCGTTTGCCCGGGCTATATCGGCACCGAGATGGTGCGCGCGATCGACGATGAGGTGTTGAACAAACACATCCTTCCACAGATCCCTGTCGGCCGGCTTGGCGAACCCGAGGAAATCGCCCGTTGTGTGGTCTTTCTTGCCTCAGATGACGCGGGCTTCATCACCGGATCGACCATTTCCGCCAATGGCGGACAGTTTTTCGGCTGACCGCTCGGGTGACGTTAAAAACTATGGAGGAACGGCGCATGGGCTCGTACCTAAGCACCTATTCAGATTGGCAAAGCGATCCGCAGGCGTTCTGGGCCAAGGCGGCCGGTGCCGTCGACTGGATCGACCCTCCGAAGCAGGTGCTCGCCGACAGCGCGGCGCCGCTCTTCAGGTGGTTTGCGGACGCGACCTGCAACACCTGTTTCAACGCGGTGGATCGCCATGTCGCAGCCGGCCGAGGCGACCAGCCGGCGATCATCCATGACAGCCCGGTCACAGACAGCAAAACGGTGATCACCTATACCGAACTGCTGGACCACGTATCGCGGCTTGCTGGCGTGCTGGCAGCGCGCGGGGTGAGCAAGGGCGACCGGGTGGTCATCTATATGCCGATGGTGCCCGAGGCGCTGGTGGCGATGCTGGCCTGCGCCCGCATCGGTGCCGTGCACTCGGTCGTCTTTGGCGGGTTTGCGGCGCATGAACTGGTGGTGCGGATCAATGATGCCGAACCAAAGGCCGTAGTCAGCGCCTCTTGCGGGATCGAGGGACAGCGCGTCACTGCCTATAAGCCGCTTCTGGACGAGGCAATTGCGCAGTCTCGGCACAAGCCGGATTTCACCGTCATTCTCCAGCGCCCTCAGGCCCGGGCTGAAATGGTCGCGGGCCGCGATATAGATTGGGATAAGGCCGTGGCCGGGGCCGCGCCGGTGGACTGCACCCCGGTCGGCGGGGCCGACCCTCTTTATATCCTTTATACTTCCGGTACCACCGGCCAGCCGAAGGGCGTCGTGCGTCACAATGGTGGGCATATGGTGGCGCTCCTGTGGACGATGAAGAACATCTACAAAGTCGAAGCAGGCGATGTGTTCTGGGCCGCTTCGGATGTCGGCTGGGTCGTCGGCCACAGCTACATTTGTTACGCGCCGCTGCTGGCCGGTTGCACCACGATGGTGTTCGAAGGTAAGCCCGTCGGCACACCCGATCCCGGTACATTCTGGCGCATCGTAGAAGAGCACGATGTCAAAGTGCTGTTCACTGCGCCGACCGCGCTGCGCGCGATCAAGCGCGAAGATCCCGAGGCAACCTATCTGAAGAAATACGACCTCAACGGTCTTCAGGCCCTGTTTCTGGCAGGCGAACGGGCGGACCCGGACACCATCAGATGGGCCCAAACACATCTGCAGAAACCCGTGATTGATCATTGGTGGCAGACCGAAACCGGCTGGGCCATCGCCGCCAATCCGCTGGGCATCGAAGAATTACCGATCAAACCGGGTTCGCCAGCGGTGCCGATGCCGGGCTATGACATCGAGATCCTCGACGATTCCGGGCATCCGGTTGCCCCCGGCACACTGGGGGCGATCGCCATCAAATTGCCGTTGCCTCCCGGCACGTTGCCGACCTTGTGGAAAGCCGAGGAGCGCTTCCGAAAGAGCTATCTCGATACCTTCCCCGGCTATTACGAGACTGGCGATGCCGGTATCATGGACGAGGACGGCTATGTCTCCATCATGGCCCGCACTGATGACGTCATTAATGTCGCGGGGCACCGCCTGTCGACCGGCGCGATGGAAGAGGTGTTGGCTGCGCATCCTGACGTTGCCGAATGCGCGGTAATCGGGATCGGCGACAAGCTGAAAGGGCAATCGCCGCTGGGGCTCGTCTGCCTCAATGCCGGGGCGAACAGAGCCGAAGACGAGATCGAGAAGGAGTGTGTCGCCTTGGTGCGGCATGAGATCGGACCGGTGGCGGCCTTCAAGAAATGCTTCGTCGTCGACGCTTTGCCGAAAACCAGATCGGGCAAGATCCTGCGTGGTACGATGGTCGCGATCGCGGACGGAGCGGCCTGGAAAATGCCGGCAACAATCGATGATCCAACCACGCTAGACGCCATTGCCGAACAGATTGGCGGGCTCGGCGAGGCAACCTCATAACCAGGGACTGAGAGGACATTCCAATGGTAAAAGACGTCGTCATTCTTGATGGAGCTCGCACCGCGATCGGTACATTCGGTGGTTCGCTAGCCGGAACACCCCCCACGGCGCTGGCCGCGGCAGTGGCAAAAGAAGCGATGGCCCGATCTCAGGTCGACCCGGCGCAGATCGGGCATTCGGTGTTTGGGCACGTGATCAACACCGAAGCAAAAGACATGTATATGGGCCGTGTCGCAGCGGTCGAGGCCGGGGTCTCGGAAGACGCGCCCGGATTGACGGCCAACCGCCTTTGCGGCTCGGGCGCGCAAGCCATTGTCTCGGCGGCGCAGCACATCATGCTGGGCGATGTCGAGTATGCCCTGGCGGGCGGCGCCGAAAGCATGTCACGTTCGCCGCATTCGTCGCAGGCGATCCGCGCTGGCATGAAAATGGGTGATCCCCAGTTCACCGATATGATGGTTGGAGCCCTGAACGATCCCTTCGGCGTCGGTCACATGGGTGTTACAGCCGAAAATGTTGCCACCGAAAACGGTATCAGCCGCGAAAAGCAGGACGCCTTTGCAGTTGAAAGCCAGAAACGTGCAGCAGCGGCCATCAAAGCGGGGCGTTTCAAGAGTCAGATTCTGCCGATTGAAGTGAAGGCTCGGCGCCAGGTTATGTCTTTTGACACGGACGAACACCCCAAAGCCGGCACTACAATGGACACTCTGGCCAAACTGCGCCCGGCCTTTAAAAAGTATGGTTCGGTCACCGCCGGCAACGCCTCGGGCATCAATGACGGCGCTGCCGCGCTGGTGCTGTCCTCGGCTGATGCAGCTGAACGGGCGGGTTTGAAACCGCGCGCGCGCTTGCTGGGATATGCCCATGCCGGGGTTCGGCACGAAGTCATGGGAATCGGCCCGATTCCCGCGGTCGGCAAGCTCCTGCAAAACCTCGGAATGAACGTTGATCAGTTCGATGTGATTGAATCCAATGAGGCCTTTGCAGCACAGGCCTGCGCCGTAAACGCTGGCCTCGGGCTCGACACCGACAAGGCGAACCCCAACGGAGGCGCCATCGCGCTTGGCCATCCGATCGGTGCGACGGGCGCGATCATCTCGATCAAGGCGCTTTACGAGTTGGAACGGATCGGCGGACAATTCGGACTTGTTACCATGTGCATCGGTGGCGGGCAGGGCATTGCCCTGGCCTTCGAACGCCTGAACTGACAGGTTTTTCGGGACTTCGGGAAAAGAGACAGGAGGAGACGCACATGCCAACCGAAATTCCGACGCCGGGCGCAAAGGAACTGGCACAGACCGGTCTGCGCATGATGCTGCTGACCCAGCGTGCGCTTGCCGCCAGTACAAAAATGGGGACCAGAACGCTTGCACAGGCCACTGGCGCTGAATATTCATTGATGGATACGGCGACCTTGTCACAGGCTTATGGGAACGTCTGGTCCGACTTGCTGTCTCAGCCGCAAAAACTCTGGTCAGCGCAAATCAAGGCCAGCACCGGCGTCGCCCGGGCCTGGACCACCTTGCTCACCGGAGGTCCGGCAGAAAGTGACGAGACACCGGCCGACCGGCGCTTCAAGGACCCGAGCTGGTCGGACGATCCTGCGGCAAGGATGTATCGCGACGTCTACCTCGCCTTCGAAGAAGCAATTGGCTCGCTGCTGGATGATCTTGACGAAGCGTCGAAAGACCACCTTCGGGTGAAATTCTACACCCGGCAGATGCTCAGCGCGCTGTCGCCTTCAAACTACCTCGCCGCCAACGCCTCAGTCCGCAACGAATTGATTGAGACGCAGGGGGCAAGCTTGCTTGATGGGATCGAGAACCTGCTGGACGATCTGGAACGGGGAGAGGGGCGGCTGGACATCGCGACCAACGAT
Source organism: Ruegeria sp. HKCCD8929 (assembly GCF_013031405.1). Taxonomy (GTDB): domain Bacteria; phylum Pseudomonadota; class Alphaproteobacteria; order Rhodobacterales; family Rhodobacteraceae; genus Ruegeria. The sequence goes on from NZ_WPZY01000042.1 coordinate 22,133, forward strand.
CCGAGAGCATTCGAAGTTGGTGTCGATCTGGCAACCACCGAAGGAGAGGTGGTCTTTCAGAACGAGCTGATGCAGCTTATCCAGTACCATCCGCGCACCGACCGGCAGCATGCAATCCCGTTCCTTTTCGTGCCGGCTTGGATCAACAAGTTCTACATCCTCGACATGCGGCCCGGGAACAGCCTGATCAGGTACATGCTGGATCGCGGGCACTCGGTCTTCGTGATTTCCTGGGTCAATCCGACCAAGGAACATGCCGACAAGAACTTCACCGACTACATGACACTCGGACCGCTTGCTGCGCTTGACGCCATCCGGGGCATCACCAAGCAGGACAAAGCCAATATCCTGGGTTTCTGTATCGGCGGCATCCTGGTGACTGCAACACTCGGTTACCTGGCCGCCATGGGGGACGATCGTATCAACTCGGCGACCACCCTCGCCACCATGGTGGATTTCAATGACGTGGGCGAGATCGGCGTCTTTATCGACGAAAACCGACTCGAGGTGTTGCGCAGCCACACGGCCGAAAAGGGTTATCTCGAGGCACATCACCTGCAGGACATGTTCTCGATGCTGCGCGAGAACGACCTGATCTGGTCTTTCTACGAGGCCAATTACTTGCGGGGCCGCAAGCCTCGCCCGTTCGATCTCCTGTTCTGGAATTCCGATTCCACGCGTCTGCCTGCGGCGATGTTGTTGTGGTACCTTGAAAAAATCTATCTCGAAAACCGGTTGCGCCAACCGGGGGGGCTGGAAATGAACGGGGTCAGCATCGACATCACCAAGATCAGTACCCCGTGCTTCATTTTGGCCACTCAAGACGATCACATTGCGCCATGGACCTCGATCTACCCGACCACTCAATTGCTGGGAGGTGAGGTGGAATTTGTTCTCGGCGGATCGGGCCATATCGCCGGAGTGATCAATCCGCCTTCAACCACACGCCAGAAATACGGCTATTGCACAGCAGAGAATTATCCTGAAACATCCGAAAAGTTCCTTGCGCGGGCGGACAGGCACGAAGGCAGTTGGTGGCCGCACTGGGCCGATTGGATCGAAGCCCGGGACAACAAGATGGTCGCCGCTCGAAAACCGGCAAAACGCGGCAAATTCAAATCGATCGAAGCGGCGCCCGGAAGCTATGTCAGAGCGCACTGATCGCAACATCGCAACCATGTTTGGGTCAGTCACAAACGGGAACCGGCGCCACCCAACACGGCTTGAAATAGGGCACCAATTGCCGGGCGACCCTAGCTGGGGCGGCTGAGGCCGTACTGTTTTATTTTTCGGTTGATCGTCGCGCGCCCTATGCCAAGGTTCCGGGCGGCCTGAGAGACATTCCAGCGTGTGCTTGTCAGTGCGTCCAGCAACATTGAACGTTCATCGTAAAGCGCACGATGCGGGCGGTCCAAAGCCAGGCTCTGTTTGTTCCGCCGTGACGGACCATCCAAACGGATCTGGGTAGCCCGCAGATCGACAAGCGATATGCGCTGCCCATTACCCTCCATGAGCGCCTGTTGCAGGACGTTGCGCAACTCACGCAGGTTGCCTGGCCAGTCATGGGCGGCGAGCGCCCCCATTGTTTCCGCAGTGATCTCAGTCTCTGCGTCCGAAAGCCGTGCGGCGAGCGCCTGTACAATGGCTTCGGGCCGTTCACGCGAACGAAGTGGGGGAACCACGAGCGTAGCGCTCGCCAAGAGGTAATAGAGATCCTCGCGAAATGAGCCGTCTTCGACCGATGATCTGAGTGGATTTCGGGCGATCCCGATAACTCGCAAATTTGTTGATTGGTGAGCGGTACCAGCCGCGATGCCACCTTGCTCGATATCGTTCAGCAGGTTGCGCAGCCCGGCTTGCGCATGGTCTGGCATCTCATCGATATTGTCGAAAACCAGCGTGGATAGACCCTGATCGGAGGCCGAGAGAGAACCGATAACACGAGCCTGTTCGACCAACGTCCGAAAATAGCTACGGTCCTCGGTGTCACTACCAAGCGACGCGCAATCCACCGTCACGACACGGTCCGACGCGAGGCCCGCAGTCTCGAGGATGGCAGCAACCAGGGCCGACTTTCCAGTGCCTGACTCTCCCTCGATCACAAACGGTAGTGCGCGTTGAAAAAGCGCGTCCGCGCGCGTGCAAAGGGCAGCCATGGTTTCGCTACCGGTCGCCAGTTCCTGAAACGATGGCGCAAGTCGTCTGCGTAGCGGCTTGGGTGGCGGATTTGTGGGCGCAGTGCTTGGGACATGGCTGGAATAGCTTTTGCGGGTCTGCACCCGGGTCTTCAGGTTGAGCAGGGGGCCATTGTCCGAGCGCACACTCACCATGCGCTCGGGGACCCGATCAAGTGCCGCCGCGTCGGCACCGAAGACTGCATCAAAGGATCTACCTGCCAGGTGCGACGGAGCGTCTAGTCCAAGAAGAAGATGTGCATTTGCGGTTGATCCAAGGATTTTCCCCTCCTCGTTAATCGCCACGAGTTCATTGTTCCTCAGCAGGTCACCATGGCCCGGTGGGGACAGCGAAATGATCTGGTTCTCCGCGAATTTCCGTTCGAACAGAATGCGCTGAACCCGCTCGGACGCGGCCCCGAGAAGCTGGCTGGCAAACATGTAGTCGGCCGGATTGCCACGGTCGATGACGGAAATGTTGACTGCGCCAACCTTTTGGTTGTCGGCGTCCAAAAGCGGAACCGCCGTGCAGGCAAACGGGCTGAGCTTGGAAAAAAAGTGCTGCTCACCGCGCACGGTAAAAGCTCTGCCTTCGGACATGGCCATCGAAACGCCATTGGTTCCGGCAACGCGCTCATCCCAGACAGATCCCAGCGCTATTCCATTCCAGTCGACCCCCTGTTTTCCCGCGTCCCTGCTTTCCAAACGCACGAGAATACCGTCTACATCCGTCACTATCATGCACTGGCCGGCCCTGACCACCGCCTCGGCCAGTTGCCGGAAAACTCCCTGTCGACCGCCAGTGCGTTCGACCATTTCTTCCAGGCGAGGTGTAACTTCGGTGGATTGGAGGCGCATGATCGGACGCTGCGTGTCGCGCAGAAGCTTGTGCTTCTGCTCACACCGTTGCCAGGAGGCGCTGATTGCGCTTTCCAAGCCTTGCGATTTCTGGATCCCGATCATGGCTCCTCCCAACGGGAACTTAACGTATCAACCCTTTGCGCCAAAGCACTTCAATCAACTTATTTGTTGGTCCAGGCCCTAAGTTGAACGGACAACCTCACGCGGTCAGTTCCGCCGGATAACCTCATCCAATGAGGGGGAGGGAGGTCAAGATGCCTAAATTCTCCTTGTTTTCAGTTATTTGCTCTTATGGTCGGCGACTCTGAAAATCCCGGATCAACCCAACACCATAAGCAACTTCGCCAGATATTCAGATCAGTCCAGTCCAACAAACAGGTGTCTCATTCTGTCTCAAACTGTCCCAAGTTGAGACAGTTATTGTGGTGCTGGCAG
>NZ_WPZY01000043.1 GCF_013031405.1 Ruegeria sp. HKCCD8929
GTCCGCCATCGCACTCGCAGCAACCGTCATCTACTGGTTATGAATCCTGACCCTAGCAATGACGCATTCCGCTACGGGCAACATCACATAAATCAGATAGTGCCAACGGCAAAAAAGCTCGTGCTGCGGAAAGGGATCTTTTTCGTTGTTCTTCGGCTAACTGGTTCTGGTTGTTTATCGTTGTAAGGGAACTTGTTAGCGCGAGGCTTGCGGCAAATAATGTTGTAATAGCTGAAAACAAGTAAATCGCATATTTCTGGAATACTTCATCCGCATTTTCATCGATAGCGAACGCTAAGAGCAAGGCGGCGATCGCTCCACAGAAGCACCCGAACGCAAAATTGGATAGGAACTTAGATTTGAACATTAGGAAAAGGCCTATGCAAAACTTTTAACTGACCCCCACAAATCATACTCCCCGGCCTCATCCACCTCGACCGTCACGATATTCCCCGGCTTCAACCCCTCGAACCCTTCATCAATGAACAGGTTCCCGTCGATCTCGGGCGCATCCGCCTTGGTGCGGCAGGTGGCGGCCTCGTCATCCACTTCGTCCACGATCACCTCGATGGTCTGACCCACCTTGGCGGCCAGCTTGGCCTCGGAGATCGCCTGCGCCTTCTCCATGAATCGCTCCCAGCGCTCCTTCTTGACCTCGGCAGGCACATGATCGGGCAGGTCGTTCGACCGCGCGCCGTCCACGTTTTCGTATTGAAAACACCCCACTCGGTCCAGCTGCGCCTCGTCCATCCAGTCGAGCAGCGTCTGGAACTCGGCCTCGGTCTCGCCCGGGTACCCCACGATGAAGGTCGAGCGCAGGGTGATGTCGGGGCAGACCGCGCGCCACGCCGCGATCTCGTCCAGCGTCTTCGCCGCCGCCGCGGGCCGGGCCATGCGTTTGAGCACATCCGGGTGGGCGTGCTGGAACGGTATATCCAGATAAGGCAGCACGTTGCAGCCCGCATCCGCCATCAGCGGGATCAGATCGCGCACATGCGGGTAGGGGTAGACGTAATGCAGCCGCACCCAGGCATCGAACTGCCCCAGCTCGCGCGCCAGATCGGTGATGTGGCTGCGCGCCTCGCGGTCCTTCCACGGGTTCACATCGTATTTGCGGTCCAGCCCGTAGGCCGAGGTGTCCTGGCTGATGATCAGCAACTCGCACACGCCGTTCTCGACCAGCTTTTCCGCCTCGCGCAGCACCGCATGGGCGGGGCGGCTGGCGAGTTTCCCACGCATGTCGGGGATGATGCAGAACCTGCACTTGTGGTTACAGCCCTCGGAGATCTTGAGATAGCTGTAATGGCGCGGGGTCAGCTTGACGCCGGATGCGGGCAGCAGGTCCACGAACGGGTCCGGGTCGGGCGGCACCGCATCATGCACCGCGTCCAGCACCTGTTCGTATTGATGCGGGCCGGTCACGGCCAGAATGCGCGGATGATGCTCGCGGATATAGTCCGGCTCGGCCCCCAGGCAGCCGGTCACGATGACCTTGCCGTTTTCCACCAGCGCCTCGCCAATGGCCTCAAGCGATTCCGCCTTGGCGCTGTCGAGAAACCCGCAGGTGTTCACGATCACGGCATCGGCGCCGGAATAGTCGGGCGAAATGCCGTACCCTTCGGCCCGCAGCCGGGTCAGGATACGCTCACTGTCCACCAATGCCTTGGGGCAGCCAAGCGACACCATGCCGATGGTCGGCTGGCCCGCGCGGGGGGCATCGGCAATCCGGGCGGCAGGCGCCAGGTCGGGGCGGAGGTCGGGCGGGTTCATGCTCATGGCCGCGCATATAGTGGGGAACACTTCCCCTTGCAAATGTTGCCGGCGCAGGGCTGGGTTGCCATATGAGAAGAAGAACCCGAAACAGGGCCGAAAACAGGGAAGGAGCAGGACAATGCGCTGGCTGATACGAATCGTATTCATTCTGGTGGCGGTGGCGGTGCTGATCGTCGGGGGCCTCCTGCTGCTGCCCGGTGACAAGATCGCGCGGCTGGCCGCCGATCAGGTGCGGGCCCAGACGGGGCGCGAACTGACCTTTGACGGCGATGTGCGCCTGACCTTCTGGCCAGTGCTGGGGGTCGAGACCGGGCCGGTCACGCTGGGCAATGCCGATTGGGCCGGCGACGCGCCGATGCTGAAGGCCAAGGCGCTCTCCATCGGGGTCACCGCCGCCTCGCTCTTCTCCGGCTCTGCCGAGATCCAGCGCATCGTGGCGCAGGACCCGGTGCTGCGGCTGGAATTGTCGCAGGGCCGGGCGAACTGGGATTTCGGCGCGCCGCCACAAGAGCAGGCAGCGGCGCCTGCCTCCCCGGCAGTTGCGCCTGCTGCGGGCAGCGCACCCGCCGCCTCACTGGAGCGGCTGGAGTTCAACAATGCCCGCCTGATTTATGTCGAGGATGGCGAGACCTCACTGGATTTCGGGCCGGTGGACCTGACCGCAAGCTGGCCATCGCCGGATGCGCCGCTGGACGTGAATGCCCGACTGGCCCCGGGGGGCGAGGCGTTGGACGTGACCCTCCGCCTGCCGGATCTGCCGGGTTTTGCCAGCGGTGCCGCGACCGGGATGGAGCTGGACATGAACACCGCCGGGGGCGACATCCGCGTTGACGGGCAAGTGAACATTTCAGGCGAGTTCTCGGGGGCCGCGCGCGTGTCGGCCAAGAACACCTCACGCATGCTGGCCGCGCTTGGCCAGTCCGGCATAACCCTGCCCAAGGGGCTGGGGCAGGCCGCCGATCTCTCGATGCAGGTCACCTACACCAGGGACGGTCGCGTGGCGCTGCGCGATGTGGCCGCACAGCTCGACAGCAACCGGTTCGATGGCGAGGCCGATGTGATCATCGCCGCCACGCCTCAGGTCACGGCGCGGTTTAGCACAGGCGATCTGGATCTGACCGGACTGGGCGGCGGCGACAGTGAGGCGGCCGGTTCTGGTGGCGGCAGCACGCAGTCAGGCTGGTCAAAGGATCGCATCGATGCCTCGGCGCTGGCGCTGGCAAACGGTTCGGTCAGGCTGTCGGCCAATTCGGTGCGGGTGCCGGGGCTGACCCTCGGGCAAAGCCAGATGACGCTCAACCTGGACCGGTCGCGTGCGGTGCTAAAAATGCACCCGGTGTCGCTGTTCTCGGGCGCGCTGACCGGGCAGGTGGTGGCCAACAATCGCAACGGGTTGTCGGTGGGCGGTAACCTGCAGGCCAACGGTATCGAGATGCAGGAGGCGTTGACTGCGCTTGGCGGGATCGAGCGTCTGTTGGGCAAGGCCTCGGGCACGCTGGAGTTTCTGGGCGTGGGCGAGACCGAGGACCAGATCATGCGCTCGCTCTCGGGGCAGGGGCGAATGGAGATGGGGCGCGGGGTGATCTCGGGGATCGATCTGGACAACCTGATGGGCTCGGGCAAGGGCGCGGGCGGAACCACCGTGTTCAATAGCCTGACCGCCAGCTACACGATGGACAAGGGCAACCTGTTCAATACGGACCTGCTGATGCAGCTCGACAATTTCCGCGCCGATGGCGAGGGGCGCATCGGGCTGGGCGCGCGCGATATCGACTATCTGTTCACGCCGGTTGCGCTGCGCGCCAATTCCGGTCAGGGGCTCGAAGTGCCGGTGCGGATCGTGGGTCCTTGGGCGGACCCATCGATCCGGCCTGACCTGAGCAAGGCGCTCGAGGCCGCCGCCGGGGTCAAGAAGGAAGAAGTCGAGAAGCAGGCCAAAGAAAAGCTGCGCCGGAAGCTGAGCGAGGAACTCGACACTAATGTTACCGAGGATCAGGACGTAGAGGAGCTGATCAAGGACAAGCTTGAAGACGAAGCGAAGAAGGGGCTGCTCAAGCTTTTTGGCGGGGACTGAACGGCACACCAGCCGCGTCGGACATCCCCCTCACCCAACCCTCTCCCCCGAGGGGAGAGGGCCAGCGCTGTGAGGCAGGCGTGGCTCAGATGGTCTGATCGTAGTCGCCCACGGCGGGCTCGGTTCGGATCACCGCGTCGATATCGTTGAAGATCGCGCGCATTTCGGCCTCGCTTTCGCTGCTTTCGCAGACCACGACCAGATTGGGCGTGTTCGACGAGGCGCGCACCAGCCCCCAACTGCCATTGTCCAGGATCACCCGGGCGCCGTTGACGGTCACGACCTCCTTGATCGTGCGCCCGGCAATGGTCTCGCCCGCGTCATGCTTGGCAACCAGCTTGTCCACCAGACGGGTCAGGATGTCGTATTTCTCGGTATCGGCAGCAAAGGGCGACATGGTCGGGGTCGACCAGGTCTTGGGCAGCGCCTTGCGCAGGTCCGACATGCTCTGATCCGGGTTACGGTCCATCAGCTTACAGATCTCGACCGCCACCCGCATGCCACAGTCATAGCCGCGCCCGATGGGCTCGGCCAGAAAGTAATGGCCCGATTTCTCGAACCCGGCCAGCGCGCCGGTTTCCTTGACGCGCCGCTTCATGTGGCTGTGGCCGGTCTTCCAGTAGTCCGCCTGCACGCCGTGTTTCTGCAACTCGGGGTCCGACGCGAAAAGCCCGGTCGATTTCACATCCGCCACGAAGGTCGCGCCCGGGTGCAGCCTGGCCAGATCGCGGGCCATGATCACGCCCACCTTGTCGGCGAATATCTCCTCGCCCTCGTCGTCGACCACGCCGCAGCGGTCGCCATCGCCGTCAAAGCCCAACGCCAGATCGGCGCCGGTGGCCTTCGCCGTGGCGGCCATATCGTGCAGCATCTCCATGGCCTCGGGGTTGGGGTTGTAGTTGGGAAAGGTGTAATCCAGCTCAATATGGCTGGGCACCAGTTCCACCCCCATCCGCTCGAAAATCTCGGGCGCAAAGGCCGAAGCGGTGCCGTTGCCGGTGGCGCAGACCACCTTGAGCGGACGGGTCATGCGGAAATCGCCGACCAGGTCGTCGATATAGGCCTCTTTCACGCCGTCCACGAACTCATAAGATCCACCCGGGCGCGCCACGCCCTCGCCGTTCAGCACGATATCGCGCAGCTCGGCCATCTCGTCGGGGCCGTGGGTGAGGGGGCGGTCAAAGCCCATCTTCACCCCGGTCCAGCCGTTGGGGTTGTGCGAGGCCGTCACCATCGCCACCGCAGGCACATCCAGATGAAACTGTGCGAAATAGGCCATTGGGCTGAGCGCCGGGCCGATATCCTTGACCTGAATACCCGCCTGCATCAGGCCCAGGATCAGCGCGTTCTTGATGCTCAGCGAATAGTCGCGATAGTCGTTACCCACCGCGATCACCGGCGCGATCCCGCGCCTGTGCATCTGGGTGCCGAGGCCGAGGCCCAGGGCGGTCATGCCCGGCAGATTGATCTCTTCGGGATATTTCCAGCGCGCGTCATATTCGCGAAAGCCCGTGGGCCTGATCATCGCGTCGCGCAGAAAGCTCCAGGTGTTCGGCGTCACCTCGGCAATGGGTCTGGTCATGGAAAATCTCTTGGCTCAGATCTGGATCGGGTTGGCCTTGGCCAGCGCATCAAATCGCATCAGGGACGCCACCAGGTCCGGCATCTGGTCCAGATAAATCATGTTCGGCCCGTCCGAGGGCGCGTTGTCTGGGTCCTGATGGGTCTCAACGAACACCGCGCCCACGCCCAGCGACACCGCCGCTCGCGCCATCACCGGCGCAAACTCGCGCTGCCCGCCCGACGAGCCGCCCTTGCCGCCGGGCTGCTGCACCGAATGGGTCGCGTCCATCACCACCGGATATCCCGTCTGCGCCATCTGCGGCAGCGACCGCATGTCGGCCACTAGCGTGTTGTAGCCGAACGAAGTTCCCCGCTCGGTCAGCAGGATGTTCTGGTTCCCGGTGCTCTCGATCTTGGTGACGATATTGGGCATTTCCCACGGCGCCAGAAACTGCCCCTTCTTGACGTTGATCACCGCTCCGGTGTTACCAGCAGCCAGCAGCATGTCGGTCTGACGGCACAGGAAGGCCGGGATCTGCAGCACGTCCGCCGCCTCGGCCGCAAGCGCGCATTGCGCCTCGGTATGCACATCCGTCAACACCGGAATACCCATGCTCTTGCGGATATCGTCCAGCACCTGGAGGCCCGCATCGATCCCCATGCCGCGCTTGCCGCCCAGCGAGGTGCGGTTGGCCTTGTCGTATGAGGCCTTGAACACATATTGCGCGCCCGCCGCGTCGCAGGCCTCTTTCATCGTGCCCGCGATCATCTGGGCGTGCTCGGCGCTCTCCAACTGGCAGGGGCCCGCGATGATGGTGAGCGGAAGATCGTTGCCGACCGTCAGATCGGCGATTTTGACATGTTTCATGGCGTTTATGAGGATACCTGTTCACGAAGGATCGACGCGGTAAGCGAGATCATCAGGTAGATACCAGCAAAAAGCAGGAAAGCCAAAATCGTATTTTCGAACTTGCGCGGATAGCTCGGCTCCTGACTGGGGACCGGGTTCACCGAGACGGTCAGATAGCGCACCTGCCGGTTCGCCTCCATCCGCGTTGTTTCCATTTGCTCCAGCGCCGATTGCAGCATCAGATCGCGGGTCAGCACGTCGGCCTGCGCCATCTGAATCCGCACGCTCAGGCTGGCCAGCGAATTTTCGCCTTTCGAGGCATCGACCATCTGCGCATTGAGCGTCGTCAGCAGATCATTCAGGCGCTGGATGTCGCCCCGGGCACCGTCGACCTTGGCCTGGTTCGGGCGGGCATTGTCCAGCAGCGCCGCCAGGGCCAGTTCCTTCTCCTGCAACTGCAGCTCGACCTGATTGATCCGGGCCCGCAGCCCCGCAATCACCCCTTCAGGGTCCAGAATCGCGCCCTGCTGCTGCAGCTCGACCAAAGCCTGCTGCGCGTTGCGCCGCTCCTGCTGCGCCATTTCAAAGCTCTGCCGCGCATCGCGCATCTGATCTTCGCGTTTCTTCTCGGACAGGTCGTTTACCCGGTCCTCGGCGTAGGCGATCAGCTGCTGCGAGAATGCGGTGGCGATGTCTGGATCGGCGGCGGCCACCTCCATCCGGACCACCCCTTCGGTCGGGTCATATCCGATGGTGACGACCCGGCCATAGGTCTTGTAGGCCTCTTCATTGGTGGCATCGGCAACCAGCCGTTGTATCGGGTCGATCCACGACTGCTGGAAATGCGCCTTGAACCCCGCATCCCGGTCCAGAAGCAGCATCGCCTCTTTCGATTCCAGGAAGGACTGGACCGAGATCGAATCTTGACTGGTGGCAAATTGCGTTCCTGCAAACAGCCCGCCGATCCCGCCGCCTCCGCCATCGGCCTGCAGGATCACGAACTCGGACTTGCTGGAATACATCGGTGTGGCGATGCGGTAGAAATATATCCCCACAAGCAGCGTCGGCAGCAGCACAAACGCCGCCAGCCGGGTCAGCAGCATCATCAGCTTGCGGCGACGGCGGCGCGCGATATCGCGCTGGATCTCGCCAATCTCGCGGTCGCGCCGCTGCGCCGGGCTCATGGTCTCGGTCGAGGGCAGGGACCTCTCTCCCGGCACCACGGTCTGCGGCAGCTGTATCCGCATCTGCGGCTCGTCCTTGCCGGTCTCGGACTGTTCCGGCTTCGGCACCACCAGATCCAGCATGTTCGAGCGTTGCAGCGGGTCGATCCCCTTTTGCCGCAGCAGCCGCACGGCGTCGTAATCCGAGGTGGCGGGCAGGTTGTGTTTCTGGGCCAGACGGCGGGCCAGACGCAGCTGGCGCCCGGTCAGCCCTTCACGCTTGATCGCGTCCAGTTCCGAGCCAATGCCGTCCGCGCCACCCTCAGGTGCTGCGGGCTGGACAGGCCCGGCATCACCCGCGCTTTCGGCAGGCGCATCCGGCTGACCCGCGCCGGCCGCTTGTTCCGGTGCCTCCACCTCGGTTTCGGGCGCAACCGCCGCGGCGGTCCGGCGTATCCGGTATTTCTTAGCTTTGGGCCTGGTAGTCATAGAGCTCTTTCGCTTCTTCCAGGGTGTCGAACATGTACAGCTGGCCGTTCATCAGCACGGCGGCCTGCCGGGCAAATTTTTCCAGCACGGTCGGGCTGTGCGACACGATCACGATCGTGGTGGTGCGCAACCGCTCCTGCAGGATCGCGCCCGCCTTCTTGTTGAACTCGACATCGGTGTACGAGGGCATCCCCTCATCGATAAGATACATGTCGAAATCCAGCGCCAGCAGCAGCGCAAAGGTGAACCGCGACCGCATGCCCGAGGAATAGGTGCCCAGCGGTTGATCGAAATATTCGCCCAGATCGCACAGCCAGCGGCAATACGCCTCGACATAATCCGGGTCCATCCCGTAGAGCCGGGCAATGTAGCGCGAGTTCTCCATCGCCGAGACGCGGTTGATCACGCCGCCCATGAAGCCCAGCGGAAAGGAAATGTTGCAGCCGCGCCGAATCACGCCCTCATCCGGTTTTTCCAGCCCGGCCATCATGTTGATCAGCGTCGTCTTGCCGGTCCCGTTGGGGGCCAGAACGCCCAGCGACCGCCCCAGCTCGACCCGGAACGAGACCTGATCCAGGATCACCTTGCGCTGGCTGCCGGTCCAGAAGGACTTGCTGACATTTTCAAACTCGAGCATCTGCTGCGGCCTTGCGGTTTTTTCGTCGGGACCCGGCCCTCCCTTTCTGTCAGAGGGGTTTTGTGCCGGATATCGCGTGATCTTGGCCACATTATGTCGGAATATGAAACAAATGATCAATGCGCGTCAGGCAGGCCGCTCAACCTGCCATAAGGCATCCGTTCCCGCAGGAATCCAGCCGCAAGCGGGCAATCGTCAATAATTGTTTCGAACTCGTTAACGGTTTGTCGGCTTCTGGATCATCACGCGCAACTGCCTATATCTCGGCAATGGCCAGTGCAACCCAGTTTCCGGGCCGGCGCGGATGAGCGCCGCCTCCGTCACCGCCGAGATCAGGGCGTGCCGCCTGTGCGCCGACCGGTTCGCCGCAACCGCTACGGGCCATGAGCCGCGCCCGGTGGTGTGGTTCCGGCCCGGGGCGCGGCTGCTGATCGCGGGGCAGGCGCCAGGCGCGCGGGTGCACGCCTCGGGGCGGCCCTTCACCGACCCGTCCGGCGACCGGCTGCGCGACTGGCTGGGGATCGGCGAGGATATCTTCTACGACCTTTCCCGAGTTGCCGTGGTGCCCATGGCCTTTTGCTTTCCCGGTTATAACGATCGCAACGCCGACCTGCCGCCACCACCGATCTGCCGCCGCACCTGGCACGACCGGGTGATGGCCGAGCTTGGCGATGTGCCGCTGACCGTTCTGGTGGGCGGACATGCGCATAAATATCACCTCGGCGCAAAAACGCCGGTGACCGAGACCGTCAGCGCCTGGCGGGACCATGCGCCGCGGGTCTTTGCCTTGCCACATCCCTCGTGGCGCAATACGGCATGGCTCAAGAAACACCCGTGGTTCGAGGCCGAGTTGCTGCCGGTCCTGCGCGCCCGGGTGCAGGAGGTGCTGAATGACTGAGGAAACGGCGCTCGACGCGGCCCATGCGGCAATGGAGGCGGCCCCTGCGGACGATGCCGCCCGGCTGCGGTTCTACGAGCGGCTGGCCGATTGCGAGCTGTTCCTGATGCTGCGCGAAGAGGCGCAGGGTGAAAACATCTCGCCCGAACTGTTCGAGGTCGGTGATGGTCGCTTCGTGCTGGCCTTTGACCGCGAGGAGCGGCTGGCCCGCTTTGCCGGGCAACCCGCGCCTTATGCGGCGCTGTCCGGTCGGGTGCTGAGCGCCATGCTGGCCGGTCAGGGGATCGGGCTGGGGCTCAATCTCGAGGTGGCGCCCTCGTCGATCCTGATCCCGGCCGAGGCGCTGGGCTGGCTGCAACAGACCCTGGGCCACGCCCCGGATGAGGTGCAGGCCCGGATCAGCGAATTCACCGCACCTGCTGGGTTGCCCGAAGCGCTGATCGCGGCGCTGGACAGCAAGCTCGCCACCGCAGGCGGGCTGGCGCAATCGGCCTATCTAGTGGGCGTGCTCTATGATACCGGTGCGCGCAGCCACATGCTGGGCTTCGTGGACGCTGTCGAGGGCGCGCGCGACGCACTGGCCAAGGCCGCCTCCGAGGCGCTGACCTTCTCGGGCATCGAGGCCGGCGCGATGGATGTGGGCTTTTTCGCCGCCTCCGACCCGGTGTCGGCCAGTCTGGCAGAGGCCGGGCTGCGCTTTGACCTGCCGCAGCCGGAACCGGCCGAGTACGCGCCGATTACGCCGGGCTCGGACCCGGCCAAACCACCGATATTGAAGTAAAACCTCACCGCCGGGCCAAGGCGTTTCGAAACGCCTTGTTTGCGCCGGTGGCATCCGGTTATGCGAGTCGAGGTCTGCGCAGCCTGTGGCACGGAGGCGAAAACGTGGTTTGCAAACCGCGTAACAAGCCGCTTCGAAGCGGCTTGCCCCGGCGAATCCATCGCGACCTTATTCCGCCGCTTGTTCCAGCTTGTCTTGGGTGCTTGTCTCGAAATCGCTGGCGTCGTGCCGTTCCCGAAGCTGGGTGTGCAGCTCACCAAAGGCGCGGTTGACCATGCGGCCCCGGCTCACCGCCGGACGGGCGTCAATGGCCTTGGCCCAACGCAGCACATGTTCGTAGCTGGCGACATCCAGAAACTCCGCCGCATCATAAAGACGGCCCAGCACCAGCTGCCCGTACCAGGGCCAGATCGCCATATCGGCAATCGTGTACTCCTCGCCCGCAATATACGTCCTGTGCGCCAGTTCCCGGTCCAACACGTCCAACTGCCGCTTGGCCTCCATCGCAAAGCGGTTGATCGGATACTCCCACTTCTCCGGCGCATAGGCGTAGAAATGCCCAAACCCGCCGCCCAGATACGGCGCGCTGCCCATCTGCCAGAACGCCCAGTTCATCACCTCGGTGCGCGCCGGGCCACTTTTGGGCAGGAATTCCCCGAACGTCTCGGCCAGATGGAACAGGATCGAGGCGCTTTCGAACACCCGCACCGGCTCATCCCCCGAGCGGTCCCACAACGCGGGGATCTTCGAGTTCGGGTTGGCCGCGACAAAGCCCGATCCGAACTGATCGCCTTCGCCGATATTGATCAGCCAGGCGTCATATTCCGCGCCCGCGTGCCCCAGCGCCAGCAACTCCTCCAGCATCACCGTCACCTTGACGCCATTGGGCGTGGCCAGCGAATACAGCTGCAGCGGATGCTGGCCCACCGGCAGCTCCTTGTCATGGGTGGCCCCGGCGATGGGGCGGTTGATATTGGCGAACTGCCCGCCGCTTTCGCTGTCCCAGGTCCAGACCGCGGGTGGGGTGTAGGTGGATTGATCGCTCATCTCGCGCCTTTCTCAAGTGATTGGGGCCGAACCGCCCGCTGCGGTCCCAGCTAATGTTGCAGCGATCAAAGTCCAACCCCCGACCGCAGGCAAGGGCACTGAAACATTTCCCGTTTCAAGATCACGAATGCTCGTTCCTCGTCACAGCGGCGAGAGCCCCCCTACGCATGCCGCGCGTTTTGCTTATTGTCTGGGTCAGGCCGGGATGGTCCGGCGCAGATGAACCCAGTTGACCCTGAAAGGACGCCAACAATGAGAACCTTCGCCCTGGCCTTTGCCGCAGCAGCAGCCTTTGCCGTTCCCGCCTTTGCCGGCCCGCAATATGTCGATGGCACCGGTTATGCCGCCTCGGGTTACGACGTGGTCGCCTATCGCGGCCTCGAACAGTCGGCGCTTGGTGCCGCGCAGCCCTCGGGCGTGAAAGGCCATGCCAGCATCACCGCCGAATATAACGGCGCCACCTGGGCCTTTGCCACCGAGGAGAACCGCGCCAAGTTCCTGGAAAACCCCGCCTATTACGCGCCGCAATATGACGGCCACTGCGCCTATGGCGTTTCGCGCGGCGGCAAGGTGCCGGGCAACCCGAACCTGTGGCGGATCGTCGACGACAAGCTCTATCTCAACATCACCGATGTGGTGGTAGGCTTCTGGGAGGAAGACATTCCCGGCAACATAAACCTGGCCGAGGGCAACTGGCCGGGGATCGAGCCCGGCGACGCCTCGACCAACGTGATCCCGAAATTCACCTCGGACGCGCCGGTCAGCAACTGATCCCGGTACTGTCTTTTGTGCGAATATGAGTAATAAGTTATCGCCCGGAGGTCTCCTCCGGGCCTTTTTTTTGACGAACACACCGGATTGCGGGTCCGCGAAATGGCATATCAGAAACGCAGGCGCGCGGTGCGCTGCCCTCAGGTTGCGGTAAAAACGGGAACTGTCTGGGGGCGATTTTCTTCGGACGGCATCCTGATGACGACCCGAGGCATCGATATGATACTAATACGAGAATCGCGCATCTCAGATTGTGAGTGAAACCCGCTATGTCGACGATAGTCATCTACGAGATTGACAGCGACCCGCTCAGCAACACCGACGTGCAGGTCCTGAATTCTTTCACGGTCGACGTCGTGGACGATGACGATTTTCTGGAAGATCCCGACGGCAACAATACGCTACAACTCGATGTAAGCGCGATCCCCGGCTTTATCGGGGACTCGACCAACTTTCAGACATTCGAGACCTATAGCGGAGACGTGGGTGGGGCGCCGGTAACCTTTACCCTCATCCAGTTCTCGAACCCTCAGTACATCATTGTTACATCGGGCACCGTCGCCGTCGGGGAAACGATTGCGAACACAAACAACACGATCGTAACAGCTCCGCCCACGGACTACAGCGACATTCCGACCTTCGTCTGCTTTACGGCCGGATCGCGGATTGCCACCCCACAAGGCCAACGCCGCATCGAAACGCTAGTGCCCGGCGATGACGTGACGGTTGGCGATGGGCGCAGCAGGCAGGTGCGGTGGATCGGACGGAGATCGCTGTCACAGGCCGAGCTGCGCCGCAACCGGCATCTGTGCCCGATCCGCATTTGCGCCGATGCCTTTGGACCCGGCAGGCCGCTCCGAGACCTTCTCGTGTCGCCGCAACATCGTCTGGCGGTGTCCGGGTCTCAGCTGGAACTCTGCTTCGGCAACCCCGCCATGCTGGCCCCAGCAAAATCACTTGTGGATGGAGAACAGATTTACCAGGAGGGTGCGGATCGAAATGTCGAATACATACATATTCTCTTCGACCAGCACGAGTTGGTGAATGTCGAAGGGATTTGGTCAGAGTCGTTCTTTCCGGGCGCGTGCTCGATGGATGCCATGTCCGAGGATGTACGGCGCGAGCTCTACGAACTGTTTCCGGATCTCAGGATCGGAGGCCACGCGTTTGGTGCGGTGGCGCTGCCCACTCTCAAACCCTACGAAGCAAAGCTGGTCCGGCAGAACCTGAACGCCTTTGTCCCGCACGCAGGTCAGCAACCTGCCACCTGAGCTCCGTGCAGTAAGGCTGTTCCGACTCTCGAACTTGAAAGGTTGGCCGGCACTATAGGTTATCCAAATGCGGTGCTGGTGGTTCAATCGAACCGGGTGACGACTGTCGCGGCGCGATGGGCGGCAAAGGCCGCGTCGATATCGGCATGCAGCACCCTGCCCAAAGACAGATCAGGCAGCGCATCTTCGGCAAAAAACGCGGCCTCCGAAGTTTCGGATCCGGGACGAGGCAGGTCCGTTCCAACCTCCTCACACAGAAAGAACAGCTTGTAGAAATCCCGCGCATCGGCGGGGTAGGGATGGCGCGCCTTGTGGCGCAGCGCATAAAGATGCCGCGCCCGCACCTGCAGGCCCGCCTCTTCCCAGATCTCCTTTTCGGCATTTTCCGCCGGGGACTTCCCGATATCGGCAAACCCGCCCGGCAGCGCCCACCTTCCATCGGCCCGTTCGCGCACCAGCAGGATGCGGCCGTCCCGGATCACCGCGCCGCGCACATCCAGGCTGGGGGTGGCATAGCCTGCCGCATGATCCGAGATCAGCCCGTCGATCCGGGCCAGCGGCACCCGCCCCAGATCAGCCAGCATCGCGCGGGCCATGGCGGCGATTTCGTCATAGCGTTCGCGGTCGAACGGATCGCTGGTGAAATGCTGGCCGGTTTCGGCCAGCGCCAGCAAGCGTTTGGCGCGGGCAAGCCAGGTATCCTCCAGCGCGGTGGGGTCCTGGCGCATCGCTTGGGCCTAGCGCCGCCGGTCGCGGCGGGCGCTCATCGGCTGAAAGGCAACGCCCACATGCGCCTCGCAATAGGGTTTGCCCTGTTCGACGGGCAGGCCGCAGAACCAGAAATCCTCCGTCGCGGGATCGCCGACGGGCCATTTGCAAGTGCGCTCGGTCAGCTCCAGCAGGGTCAGCTTCTTGGCCTTCTTCTCGACCTCGTTGACCTTGGCCAGCGCCTCGGGGCTGATCTCGTTGGCCGAGGGCTGCGGCGGCAGCGGCTGACCGGCAGGAATGATCTGACGGCGGGCCGGGGTCGCTGGCTTGGCCTCGGCGGCAGGCGCCGGCGCCGGGCGCGCCGGTTCGGTCTTGGGTGCGGGCTTGGGCTTGGCCTCGGACTTGGGCGCGGGCGCCGGTTTTTCCTTGGCTTCGGTCTTGGCCGCGCCACCACCGGTATTGCGGTTCGACAGGCCCAGACGATGCACCTTGCCGATCACCGCGTTGCGGGTCACACCGCCCAGCTCCTTGGCGATCTGGCTGGCCGACTGACCCTCGCCCCACATTTTCTTGAGCAGTTCTACGCGCTCGTCTGTCCAGGACATGGCTTGCCTTTCAAAGCGGGAAAGCGGCCCCTTTCTGGCGGCCGCCTTCGTAATTCGTCTCAGCGCCCTATTCTAAACACTGCGGGGCGAGTTACAAGGCATCTTCGAATCAGCTACGAGGCGACACATGCGGGATCTGATGCAACAGGGCGAGCGCCGCTTTGGCCGCGTGAACTGGCTGGGGCTCTATACGCTGGCCGCGCGCGAGGTGACACGGTTCTGGGTGGTCTGGACCCAGACCCTGCTGGCGCCGCTGGTAACCGCGGGGCTGTTCCTGCTGATCTTCAACATCGCCATCGGCCCCCGGCGCGGAGACGTGATGGGCGTGCCGTTCCTGACCTTCCTGGCGCCGGGCATCCTGATGATGACGGTGATCCAGAACGCCTTTGCCAACACCTCGTCCTCGGTGGTGATCGCCAAGGTGCAGGGCAATATCGTCGACACGCTGATGCCGCCGCTCTCGGCTTTCGAGCAGGTGCTGGGCTATCTGGCAGGCGGCGTGGCGCGGGGTCTGCTGGTGGCGCTGGCCATCGGTGCCGCGCTGGCGCTGGTGCTAGGGATCGTGCCGCAGCATCCATTCTTCGCACTGGCCTTTATCGTGCTGGGCGGCGCCTTCATGGGCGCGCTGGGGCTGGTGGCCGGGGTCTATGCCAACAAGTTCGACCAGATGGCCGCGATCACCAATTTCATCGTCACACCTTTGGCGTTTCTCTCCGGCACCTTCTACTCGGTCGAGGCGCTGCCGCCGGTCCTGAACCGCATCACCCATGCCAACCCGGTCTTCTACCTGATCGACGGGCTGCGCTATGGCGTCATCGGCGTCTCAGATAGCTCACCGTGGCTGGGGCTCGCGGCGTGTAGCGCTGCCACCACCGCCGTCTGCCTGCTGGCCTGGCGCATGTTTGCAACCGGCTATCGGCTCAAGGCCTGAGAGCAGGCGGCAACTGCCGGGCCAAAAGGCGTCTCGAACCGCCTTTTCTCCGATCACGCAACTTCCGGTTCTGCTTGGGCCAGCGCGCCCGGCTGCAACGGCACGCGCGGGCGGCCCAGACGCGGATGCAGCCGGGCCGCAATCGCACAGGCCCCGAACAGCGCCATACCACCGGCTGCAAAGATCCCAGCCACCGGTGCCACCATCAGCACCAGCCACGCCGCCCCCGGCGTCAGGATGCCCGAGACATCGCGGTAGCTGGAATAGATCGCCGACATCTCGGTCCGCTCCGACGGTTTCACCGCCATCAGAAACGGCAACCCGGCGCAGATATCCAGCACGATCAGCCAGACCGACCCCAGCACCAGCGCCGCCACCGCCACGACCGGCCATCCCGACAACCCGCCTGCGGCCACGAAACAGGCCCCGCAGGCGGCAAACCCGATCCGCACCGCCGCGCGCAGCGATCTTCCCTGCACCCAACGCAGGATCAGCGGCGAGGCAAACAGCATCGCGTTCGTCGCCGACAGCAGGATGCCACCCAACTGATCGCCCAACCCCTGCTCGATGGCGAAGATCGGCAGATAGACCACATAGATCCACCACCCGCACGACCGGATCATGGCAAACAGATACCCCGCGATCAGCCGTGGCTGCACAAAGAAGCGCGGCAGGAACGCCAGCGGGTTTTTCGCGGGCCCGCGGGCCCGTGTGATCAGCTTGCCATTGCCCAGCCTGAGCGTCCAGAACACCGCCAGCATCACCACCGCCGCCCCGGCACTGATGACAAAGGGGGCGGGCGCCCAAAGCTCCATCAGCAGCACCCCGGCCATCGGCCCGGCGGTCCAGCCCAACGCGCTGTAGAACATCCGGCTGGTCTCGCACCGGCCCAGTTCGATCCGGTCGATATAATCCAGCACATAGGCGTTGAAACAGATGAAGCAGACCACCGCCGCCACCGTGTTCAGCGTCAGCGCCGCCACCACCGCCTGCGGGCTGCCCTCGATGGCCAGCAGCGCGCCCGCGACGAACATCACACAGCCCCCGGTATAGGCCCAGCGGCGGGGGACGTATCGGATGGCAAAGGGCACCATCAGCCCGGCCACCAGCGACACGATGCCGACGAGGAAATACAGAAACGACACCGTCCCGGCATCGCCCAAGGCCCGGTACATGATCAGCGGAAAGACCGAGATCAGGATGCCGCGCACCACCGCCTCAAGTCCGGCCAGAACGCCGAAATCGCTGACCGAGGGGGCAGGGGCGTGGCGGACCCATTCCGGGATGCGGCGTTCATGCATGACACAATCTCTCTATTGCAAAATCGAATTAATCTGCATCACCGAAGATCAGTATTCGCGTTCGAAATCAGCAAGATGCCGATTGAGAGGCAGAGAATTTCGATTTCTTCTTTAACCAACGTCCTGCCAGACTGCGCCCTTCGCACCGGGTTTCATGGGCAAAAACGACATCGGCGTCGCGACCGGGCCCTCACCCGAAAATTTGATCCGCACCGGATGCTTGCACCCCGCTTGGCGGCAGGTCGCCGGACCTCTAGGCTCGGCACAACGGCCACCCCGAACACCGGAGCCCAGCCCCATGCGCATCCTGATCATCGGCGGCACCGCCCTCGTCGGACCTCACCTGATCCGCGAGCTGTCATCGGACCGCGCGACCCGCATCTGGACCCTGACCCGCGCGGGCCGCCCCTACTTCACCGAGGACGCCCTGACCGGAGACCGGCGGGACGCGGCAACGCTGCGCGACGCCCTCGAAACCGCGCGCCCGGATGTGGTCGTGGACATGATCCCCTTCACGCAGGCCGATGCCCAGGGCCTCGCGCAAGCGGCGCGGACCTACGGCCACCCCGTCCGGCTCGTGGCGCTCTCCAGCATCGACGTCTACGCCGCCTATGGCCGCCTGCACGGCACCGAGGAGGTGCCGCTCCAACCCGTCCCGATCACCGAAACCATGGCACTGCGGCAAAAGCTGGGCTTTGACGGTGCCGCCTATGACAAGCTCGGGATCGAGCGCATCTATCGCGAAGCCTTTACCGATCTGACCCTGCTCAGACTGCCCGCGATCTATGGCTGGCCTGACACCACCCGGGTTCTGCCCTATCTCGACCAGATGCTGGATGGCGCCGAAACGATCACACTGCCCGCCGATCGCGCCGCGTTCCGGTTCTCGCGCGGGCTGCACAAGAATATCGCGCTTGCCGCCGCGCTGACGGTCATGCACCCGGGCGGAGGGCAAAAGATCTACAACGTGGCCGAACCGCGGGCCTTTTCGGAACTGGACTGGATCCGCAAAATCGCTGCCGCCTGCGGCTGGCGCGGGGAGACGATTGTGGAGCCCTCTGCCCACCCGAATACACCGGTTCAGCACCTCGAAGTAGCTTCCGATGCGATCCGCCGCGATCTGGGGTTTCACGAGAAATACGATGTGGATGAGGGCCTTGCCGACACCGTCGCCTTCCACGCCTATCAGCGGCTGGGCAAGCCCTACCGGAAATACTACTGAGCGACCCGCGCCTCACGCCAGGCCAGGAGCAGCGCGCCGCCCAGAATGATGGCCGCGCCCGTCATACTGATCGCATCGGGCACCACGCCGAACCCGGCGAAATCGTAAAGTGCTGCAAAGATCAGCGTGGCATAGCTGAAGGGTGCCACGAAAGACGCATCCGCCCGCGCCATGCCGTTGACGAAACAGGCCTGCGCGCAGGCCATCAGCACCCCGATCCCCGCCAAGGCCGCCCATTGCCCGGGCGTCGGCGCCTGCCAGACCGTCAATACCGCAACTGTGGCAATGGCCAGACCCATGGCGTTGTTGACCAGCAGAATCTGGATCGGTGCCTCGTGGCCCGAGAGTTTCTTGATGAAGATCAGCTCCATCCCCATCACCGCCGCCGCTGTCAGCGCCAGCAGGGCGGCGGGCTGAAAGCTCTCGGGCGTAGGCCGAAGCAGGATCAGCGCCCCGCTCAGCGCGATCCCCGCGGCGCCCCAGCGCCACGGTCCCACACGCTCACCCAAAAGCGGGATCGCTAGCACCATGGCAAAGACCGGGTTCAGAAAGGAAATCGCCGTGGCATCGGCCATCGGGATATAAGCGACCGAGGCGAACATCAGCGTCACCCCGGCCCAGCCGAACGTGGTCCGCCCCGCATGCAGCCCCCAATGCGGACGGCTCAGTCGCGGGCGCATTGTCGCCACCGCCGTACCGATGGCGAGAAAGGCGAACAGAAACCGCCCGTGGCTGATCTGCATCGGATGCAGCGCCGGCCCCAGCACACCCGTGCCCAGCGCCTTGGCCAGCAGCGTGGTGCCCGCGATGAACGCGGTCGCGGCAAAGATCAGCAGCGCGGCCAGCGCCGGGTTCTGGGTCTTGGGCACGAACATGCCCAACCGGTGCGGCAGCCCGGCGGAAATGACAAGGGGAAACGCTACGGTCCCCGCCGAACCGGCGGGGCCGCCAGTGCCGCCTTGGCTTGCCTGAGACTGTCCAGAAACCGCTCGGCGCGCTCAATCCGTGCCTCGACCTCTTCGATCCGCTCCTGCAGGAACGCCTCTCCGTCGAAACTGTCCGGGTCCGCCGCCTCAAGCTGGCCGAGCAGGATTGCCAAGTCGGCAATGCTCATCCCTGCAGCCTGCGCATCGGCGATCTGCTCCAACGCGATCAGCGCCTCTTCGGGATAGTCGCGATAGCTGTTGGTCGCCTCCGCCCCCGGCGCCGAGGCGATCAGCCCCTGCCGCTCGTAAAACCGCAGCGTATCGCGGCTCAGCCCGCTGCGTCTGGCCAGTTCCCCGATCCGCATGATTCAAAACCGTTGACTTAACTCCATGGTTTTGATGCTATGAGGTGTCGTAGGAGCATGCAAGGGGAGAAGACGATGGGACCGAAATGCCAAAGCTGCGGCATGCCGCTGTCGAAGGATCCCGAGGGCGGCGGCAGCGAGGCGGACGGGTCGCGCAGCGCGCAATACTGCTCTCTGTGTTACGAGGATGGCGCCTTTCGCCACCCCGACGCGACGCTGACGGAGTTTCAGGCCCATTGCGTCGATGCGCTGGTGGCCAAGGGGATGCCGCGCATTCTGGCCTGGGCCTTCACGCGCGGCATGGGAAAACTCGGCCGCTGGCGCGCAGCGTGAGACCTACTGCCTTTCGAGAAATCGTTGAGACACGCGCATCGCCAATGTCCCGAGAGCACCGCAGGTGCGGCAGGGTATTGGCGATCCAACTTTTTCTCGAAAGGCTACAGCAGGGGGCGCTGCCCCCGCCGCGCTGCGCGCGGCTCCCCCGGGATATTATTTGAACAGAAGAAGGATCAGAGGTGCAGGCGCCGCCACCCGTAAGCCCAGATCCCAGCCATGCCAATTGCGCCCAGCAGGTAGGGGAGACGCAGGGCGGCCTCGCGGCCCAGTTCGGGTTCGGCAAGCGAGACGACCCAGCCGCCGATCAGCGCACCAAAGGGCATCATGCCCCAGCCGAAAAACCGGTAGAGGCTGTTGACCCGGCCCAGCAGGTCGTCCGGGATCAGCCGTTGGCGGTAAGAGACGGTGACCACGTTCCACAAAAGTGCTGCAAACATCTCGGCGAACAGCGCGGCGGCCACCAGCCAGACCGACTGCGCCACCCAGATCGCCATCATAGCCGCCCCAAGCAGCACCAGCGCCACCATCAGGGCCCGGCGTTGTCCCAGCCGCGCCGCGATACCGGGGCAGAGCAGGCCTCCAACAACGCCGCCTGCCGCGCCAGCGGTCAGCAACAGGCCGTGCCCGGCAGCGCCGAGGCCAAGAATTTCCTGGCTGTAGAGGATCAGCACTGTCACCGTCATCAGCGCCAGCGCGTTCATCAGCCCCAGCATGATGGCGAGTTGCAGCACCGTGCGGTGGCCCCGTAGCCAGGCGATACCCTCACGCGCCTCGACCAGCCACGACCGCCGCGCCGGACGCAGCCGCGGCGCGATCGCCATGCACCACACAAGCCCCGCGGCCGCGGCAAAGGTCACCGCGTCGAGCGCAAACGGCGCGGGCACCGATGTAGCGATCAGCAGACCGGCCAGCGGCGGCCCGACGAACGATCCCATAACCTGCTCGATGCTCCAGATCTGTCCGTTGGCCTGTTCCAGCCGTTCGCCCGGCACCACCGACGGCAACACCGTCTGCGCTGCATTGTCCCGGATCACCTCGGCAGACCCCAGCAGGAAGGCCAGTGCCGAGATCGCGGCGATATAAAGCCCCTCCTGCGCCACTGGAAAACCAGGCGCGCTCAGGATCACTGTGATCACGCCGCAGGTCAGCACCATCCGCACCAGATCCGCCTGCACCATCAACCGCCGCCGGTCCATCCGGTCGGTCCAGACACCCGCCGGGATCGAGAACAGCAGCCACGGCAGCCGCGTGGCAAAGGCCACGCAGGCGATCAGCATCGGGTCGCGGGTGATCAGCGTCGCCAGCCACGGAAAGGCCAGCGCCGAGACCCCGTCGCCGAGATTGGAAATGGCCGAGGCCGAAAACAGCAGGCGGTAATTGCGCAGGGACCACAGACGTGTCATGGCCGCAACCCTTCGGCCCGGTTGCATCTTTGTCAACCAAAGCCCGCCAAAAGGGGTTTTCAAACCACGATTCCCCGGCTATGCACCGCGCCATGATCAAACGCCTGCATATCGCTGCTCTCCGACGCCGACGCTTTACCGCGTAACCGGCCCGTTTGATCCCCGCGCGACCCAAATCCGCGCATCGCTCATAAAATTCGTTGACGAAACAGCCCGCCGTGAGCCACTCACTGGGGCTTAACCAGATGAAAAGGATGATCCGATGATCCCGTCCGTTCTGCCGACCTACAACCGCGCGCCCCTGAGCTTCGTGAAGGGCGAAGGCGCCTGGCTGACCGAGGCGGACGGGCGACGTTTCCTCGATCTGGGCGCAGGCATCGCCGTGAACGCGCTGGGCCATACGCATCCGGCGCTGGTTCAGGCGCTAACCGATCAGGCACAGGCGGTGTGGCATGTCTCGAACCTCTACCAGATCCCGCAGCAACAGGCGCTGGCCGACAAGCTGGTGGACAACACCTTTGCCGACACGGCGTTCTTCACCAATTCCGGCACCGAGGCCTGTGAGCTGGCGGTCAAGATGGCGCGCAAGTATTTCCACGACAAGGGCCAGCCCGAGAAAACTGAGATCATCACCTTCGACGGCTCCTTCCATGGCCGCTCCTCGGCAGGCATCGCCGCCGCCGGATCGGAAAAGATGACCAAGGGCTTCGGCCCGCTGCTGCCCGGCTTCGTGCACCTGACCTTCGGCGATCTCGACGGCGTCTCCAACGCGATCACCAACCAGACTGCCGCCATCCTGATCGAACCGGTGCAGGGCGAGGGCGGCATCCGCCCGGTTCCCGATGCCGAACTCAAGGCGCTCCGCCAGATCTGCGACGACCACCGCCTGCTGCTGATCCTGGACGAAGTGCAATGCGGCGTCGGACGCACCGGCAAGCTCTTCGCCCATGAATGGGCGGGCATCACCCCCGACATCATGATGGTCGCCAAGGGTATCGGCGGCGGCTTCCCCCTTGGCGCCGTGCTCGCCACCGAAGAGGCCGCCTCCGGCATGACCGCAGGCACCCACGGCTCCACCTATGGCGGCAACCCGCTGGGCTGTGCGGTGGGCTGCGCGGTGATGGACCATGTCGCCAACCCCGACTTTCTGGCCGAGGTGAACCGCAAGGCGGGCCTGCTGCGCCAGAAACTCGAAGGGCTGGTCGCTGACCACCCGGAGGTGTTCGAAGCGGTACGCGGCTCCGGCCTCATGCTCGGCATCAAGTGCAAGGCCGCCAATATCGATGTGGTGAACGCGGGCTATGACAACCAGGTCATCACCGTGCCCGCCGCCGACAACGTCATCCGCCTGCTGCCGCCCCTGACCCTGACGGACGAGGACATCGCCGAGGCCATAACTCGCCTCGACGCCTCCGCCGCGCAGGTCGAGAACCACCTCGAAACCGCCTGATCTTCTTCTGTTTGAAAATATCCCGGGGGAGTCGCGGCCTGCCGCGGCGGGGGCAGAGCCCCCAACCCCGCCAGTCAAAAGCGATCACGATATGAACCATTTCCTCGACATCCATAAAACCGAAGCCACCGCGCTGCGGTCCATGATCGATCAGGCCGGTGCGATGAAACAGGCCCGTCTCGGACGTCCAAAAGCCGCCCCCGATGACGACCAGCCGCTGGCCGGTCGCATGGTCGCTCTGATCTTCGAAAAACCCTCGACCCGCACCCGCGTCTCCTTCGATGTCGGCGTGCGCCAGATGGGCGGCCAGACCATGCTGCTCTCGGGCAAGGACATGCAACTGGGCCACGGCGAAACCATCGCCGACACCGCCCGCGTGCTTTCCCGCTACGTCGACTTGATCATGATCCGCACTTTTGACGAGACCATCCTGACCGAGATGGCCGAATATGCCGACGTGCCGGTGATCAACGGCCTGACCGACCGCACCCATCCCTGCCAGATCATGGCCGACGTGCTGACCTTCGAGGAACACCGCGGCCCCATCACGGGCAAGAAAGTGGTCTGGACCGGCGACGGCAACAATGTCTGCGCCTCCTTCCTGCACGCGGCAGGCCAGTTCGGTTTCGACTTCACCTTCACCGGCCCGGCGCAGTTCGATCCGGAAGAGGAATTCATGGGCTTCGCGCGCCAAAAGGGCTCAAAAGTCGTCACCGAGCGCGACGCCTTCAAGGCGGTCGAGGGCGCCGACCTGGTGGTTGCCGACACCTGGGTGTCGATGCATGACGCGCAATCGGCCAAGGAACGCCGCCACAACCTGCTGCGCCCCTATCAGGTCAACGCAGAACTCATGTCCCACGCCAAACCCGACGCGCTCTTCATGCACTGCCTGCCCGCCCATCGCGAGGAGGAGG
Source organism: Ruegeria sp. HKCCD8929 (assembly GCF_013031405.1). Taxonomy (GTDB): domain Bacteria; phylum Pseudomonadota; class Alphaproteobacteria; order Rhodobacterales; family Rhodobacteraceae; genus Ruegeria. The sequence goes on from NZ_WPZY01000043.1 coordinate 23,479, forward strand.
CCACATCCGAGGTCATGGACGGCCCCAACTCGGTCATCTTCGACGAGGCCGAAAACCGCCTGCACGCGCAAAAGGCCATCATGCGCTGGTGTTTGGGCGTCTGATACCGGCGCTCGCCGACGGCGCGCGCGTGTTCAAGGGGCCGGGAGGATTTGACGATCTGCTCAGACCACACACCTGGCGTTGCCTCCTCCCTTGCACCGAACGGTGGTTTCGATAGAAAGATGCGCTGAGCGGGGTCGGCCGCAGCGCACGGGCGAACCGTCGTTGGCGGCCATGTGACCGCCCCTTGTGAGAGCCCGAACCGGGACGTCCGGCCCAGTCTTCCGGCGGAGAGACGATGACGAAGTTTTTTGTATCACTGCTGGTTGTGATGGCGCTGGTTCTGGTCAGTGGCTGTACGACAAAGCCCACCAGCGACCAGAGCGATATCGACGGGCTGGCGCAGGCAATCCGGGAACTCGGGCCAGAGGTGGACCCGGGCGAGGCCGAACGGGCCGCCCGCATCGCGCATACCTACTCGCTCCAGCTTGCGCAGGACTGGCAGGTCACTGACCCGGCGATCATCCACAATGCCAAGGTCATCAACGGATTTCGCGAGCGGGGGCTTTGCAACGACTGGGCCGAGGCTCTCAACAAGCGCCTGAAGCAGGAGGGGTTCCGCACCCTCTCCATGCACTGGGCGATCTCGCCCCCGACCGATTTCCGGATCATTCACCACACCGCCGTCATCAGCAGACGCGGCGACACGATGTATGACGGGATCATCCTCGACCCCTGGCGTTATGGCGGCGTTCTGTTCTGGTCACACACCCGCGCCGATGACCGCTATAACTGGCGGCCCCGCCTGGAAGTCCGAGAAGAGCTACTGAAGGCCAGCGAGGCGCGCAAGGCCGCCAAAGCCGGCTGACCAAACCCTTCCGAACGCTGGATTTCACGGCACATTCCCACCGGTGGGCCTGCCGGTTCGAGCTCAGCCGCAATCCGTCGATGTTTACAGGTGCGGCGTGAGACAGTATTAACAAAGTGTTAACGACGCATTTTTTATGCATTCAACTACGTTCATTCATGGTGACGGCCAGTCGCTGTAGCGACGACGAAGACGCGACGACCCGTTAACTTGTGAGCTTGGACAGCCGAATGCTAAACTACTCGTTGATTTTAGTGGTCGCCTCGATGGGGATCTTCTTTGGATTTCTGGCGGGCGTTGTTTGTGCCTAGGCGAAAGGACTTGGCAAACGGTGCATGAAACATCGACCTCCGGTACTGCGACGATAAACGCCTACCGGCTGCAAAAAAACAACACGGATTACGACGCCGCCATGTGGGCGGCCTGCGCACTGATGGTCCTCCACAGTGAGAGATCTGACATCTTGCGCGACTATGCCCACATCTGGGCCAGCAAGTTAAAACCGGGCGGTTCCCAGTAGGGGATACGCAACGGTTTCCTTGCCGATTATTCCGGCACAGGCAATGAATTCACAAGGGTTCAGACGCACCGTTTCATCGGTGTCTCCGCCATGGCGTTGGCTGCAGGGCCATTGCATCGAAGTTCACTGAACGCAGCGTCCGCCGCATGGGGGACAAGGCCATTCGCTCGCTGCACTCAGTGGCTCTCGAAACGATAAGGCGCGGCCTAGTTCAAGCCCTTACAAAACAATCATTTCGCGAAAAACGGCTGTGGCGCCGTCCCACATTGAGACTTAGAGTGCAACTTAAAGCCTCCCGCCATTAACCTGAGACATAGCCGGCAGCCTTGAAGTAGTTCC
>NZ_WPZY01000044.1 GCF_013031405.1 Ruegeria sp. HKCCD8929
CACACTGACAACCATTTGGGAATCCCCCGATTCAAGTTTTCGGCGGGATGCTTTAGTTCCGCTTTTTGAGAGCCTTAGGAACAGCCAAAACCCAATAGTTAGAAAATGGGCCAACGACTGCGTCCGGAGCCTAACCACAAGTATTGTGCAAGAAGAAAGAAGGGAAGCAAATCGGGAAGCAGAGCTACGAGGATAGCATTCCTTAGATATATCATGTCTGCTTTGAAACCGAAGCGGCTACACATCCTTTGGTGTTTGAACGGCAGCTTTGGGCCGTTACGCGAAGTGCTTCGCACCGGCCACGCAAATCACGACGAAAACCGTTACCCCGATCATCGAAGGCGCGACCGGTTCCGCTAGTAAGGCCGCTGCAAGGATCAAGCCGAAAAACGGCTGAAGCAGTTGTAGCTGCCCAACACCTGCTGTGCCCCCGCGAGCCAGACCGCGATACCAAAACACAAATCCAACCAGCATCGAAAAAATGGAGACGTATCCCAAACTGAGCCAGACAGGCATGCTCAAATCGGCAAATGTGTCAGGCCATGTGAAGATTGCGAGAATGACCATGAACGGTGATGACAAGACAAGCGCCCAGGAAATGACCTGCCAGCCGCCCAATCGACGCGAGAGCAGCGCCCCTTCGGCGTAGCCCAATCCGCAGGCGAGGATGGCCGCCAGCATAAACAGGTCTCCAATCAGGGACACTTCTGCACTTTGCGTGAGGGCAAAACCAACGACGGCCGCACTCCCCAAGACGGAAAACAACCAGAACATTCCGGCCGGACGTTCGCCGCCGCGCAACGCGCCAAATGCAGCGGTACTCAAGGGCAAAAGCCCGATGAAGACGATTGAATGCGCAGCCGTGATGTGCTGAAGGGCCAAGGCTGTCAGCAGAGGAAAGCCGATCACGACGCCCAAGGCCACTGTTATGAGGGATCCCAGATCCGCCAGCGAAGGTTTAAGCTGTTTGAATAAGACCAGCAAACACAGTGCCAGAGCTGTCGCCAGCACGGCACGAGCCGAGGTCAGAAAAAGAGGGTCAAATCCATTTATGGCCACTCGTGTCGCGGGCAAGGACCCACTGAAGATCAGCACACCGATCAATCCACTGCCCCAACCCGAAAATGAAGACGTCATCGCCACACAATCCTTTTTGGATCTTGTAGTGGAAGCGCTGTAGTAAATGCAGATACAGAACAGTACAGTTCACTCGAACTGTAACGATAGATGAACCCAAACAGATTGATTGTACCATGGCCAAAGCGACCCGTCGCACACTCGTGATGGACCATATCACACGCAGGATACGGTCTCGTACATATAGCGCAGGAACCAAGCTGCCGTCTGTCCGGGTGCTCGCACGTAGATTGGGCGTCTCACCCTCGACCGTAGTTGAGGCCTACGACGTCTTGGCCGCTGAGGGCGTTATCTTTGCCCGACGCGGTTCTGGTTTCTTTGTTTCCGACCGCGTTCAGCCCTTTGTCGTGTCGCAAACCGGGCCACAGCTTGAGCGAGAGATTGATCCGCTTTGGGTCGCTCGGCAATCCATTGATGCGGAAGACAGCATGGAGAAGCCCGGATGCGGGTGGATGCCGTCAGACTGGATGCCTCTGGAGTCACTGCGTCGGGCCATGCGTAATGTGGCACGGGGCAACAGCAATGTGTTGACCGACTACAGCAATGCAAAGGGGCATGCGGGCCTGCGCCAACACGTGGCACGCATGTTGGGCGATCAAAATATAGACGTCGACCCAAACACCGTTTTGCTTACAAATTCTGGGTCACAAGCGCTGGATTTGATCTGCAGATTGCTGCTCAAGCCGGGTGATACAGTTCTGGTGGACGATCCGTGCTATTTCAATTTTCAAGCCCTCTTGCGTGCGCATCAGGTCGCACTTGTTAGTGTGCCCTACACGCCCAATGGTCCCGATCTCACGATATTCGAAAGCGTTCTACGCAAAGAGCGTCCCCGGCTCTATCTGACCAACTCGGCATTGCACAATCCAACTGGCGCGACGCTCTCAGCAGCGACCGCGCATCGCGTGCTATCTCTGGCCGAGACCCATGATCTGCTTATCGTGGAAGACGCTATCTTTGCTGAGTTCGAGCCGGACCTGTCTCCGCGTCTAGCCGCGTTGGATGGGCTGGACCGTGTTCTCACGATTGGCAGCTTCTCCAAGACGCTTTCGGCGTCGCTACGATGCGGATACATAGCTGCCAGGCCTAGCTGGATTGCCGCCCTGACCGACCTTCAGGTCGCAATCAGCTTTGGTGGGCCGAGCCCGATGGTATCAGAATTGCTGCACGCAGCCCTCACCGATGGGAGCTACCGCAAACATATGGATACGCTGAGGGCCAAACTGGATCGCGCCCGCGCGCGTTCTATCGATGAGTTGGGCACCCTAAACATCAAGCCCTTCGTGTATCCCAAGGGCGGATTTTACCTATGGTGTGAGCTGCCAGACGGAAGGGATTCGGCCATGCTGGCACGGGAAGCTCTCAAACAAGGCGTTGTGCTTGCCCCGGGAAATGTCTTCAGTCCGACCCGGTCCAAGAACTCGTTTATGCGCTTCAACGTGAGCCAGATGACGGGAGTGACGCATAAAAGGCTGCTTCGTGAGCTGATGAGTGCGGCCGAGCCACAATGACCGCTTTGCGGAAGCTGCATTGCAGCGTTGTTTGATGAAGCAAATGTCGGCATTGGGCCGAACCAAGAGTTTTCTAGGTCTGCTAGTATGCCCCTGAGGCGTATATGAAGAGCCTAAGGCGGCCGTGATGATTTTGAGAGTTTTCTCGGTCGACCTTTGTAACCCACGATCAGCTTTTCATCCTCGAGCAGACGTAGCGCCGTTTCCCAGTGGATTTTGAGTTTTCGCGCCACCCTGTTGATTACTTGGGTCTCTGTCCAGATGCGGCGCAGTTTATGTTTTGGCACTTTGGGTCTGCGAACCCCACGCTGTACCTCAAAGCCTCGTTCCCTAAAGAGTTTGGACAGTGTTGCAGGCTTCATCCCGTTTGCGTTGGCAATATCTGAGCAGGTTTTTCCCTTTTTATATTGCCTATAGAGGCGTTGAACATAATCGACGCCAAGCAAGTCCAAGAGCCGTCGCACAACCAACGGGCTAATTCCGAGCCGCGTGGCAAATTCCTTATGGGTTTTACTTTGTCTAAGCAAAGCGAGGAGTTTGCGGCGCAGGTATGGCTGCCACGCATTTGGCGTCTCTCGCAGGAAAATAGTCGGAACTCTGCCACATTTTATTTCGACTATTGTGCTCAAGCCTAACCCAGTTTCTTCAACGTCAGATACCTCTATTTGCGTCTCTTGGCGCAAAGCCGTCGGCGTTACAGCAACTTAGCTGATTGTCTTCCGACATTGCATTGGAATTTTGAGGCGCAAATACGTAAACATCAGAAATTAAACAATAAAAATGACACCTGTAAAGTCATTTGTTAGATTTCGTTAACTGGAATCAGTCGGAACATTTGACATGACCGGGAATTTGATTGTCGATCTCGCGAAACATGAGCAGATCAAGTGTGACCTTCGGCTAAAGGGCAGTTCACTGGCTAAGCTGAGCCGAGATATCGGCCGTTCCATCAGCTCAGTGTCTACTGTGTCACAAGGATACAGGCGCTCTGACTACGTCCAGAAAGCCATAGCAGAAAAGCTTGGGACAACGCCCGAGGCTCTGTGGCCGGAACGTTACGAATAACGGAGGTGCCTGCAGATGAATTAGCAACAGCATTAATAGGAAGAAAGGGTAAGGCCCCGAGGGCGGCAACCCACGAGGCCTTTGAAATCAGTATCGATAGTTCACCGATACACCTTCTTCCCCCGCCATGATCGCAAAGTCAACTGTTTCGTCGTCGCTATTGGCGATGAGATGGCTTGGCTTTGCCCGAGGAACACCAAAAGAGGGTGGAGAGGCACGATCAGCCCAAGCTGGTCGGCGCTCCAAATCACAGACATGAAAGATGAAGAGTTCACACTGACGGGCGAGATGTCGCCTGAGCCCAGCCGTGCGACACGGGGTATCCCCCGGAGATCGACGCATAGCTCCAGAGGCGGAGTTGTCATGCAATTGCCTGGGCAAAAACGCCCGAGGGTCGTTCAATTTGAAAGCAAACTGGAACAGCGAGTGTTGTTTCTGCTACTGGCTAACCCTGCGGTGGCTAACGTTTGGGAGCAGCCACAACTCATCAGCTACCGCGATCAATCAGGCAATCGGAAAACTCACTTCATTGATTTTTTAGTGGAGCTAAAAAACGGTCGTCGATTGGCCATAGCGGTGAAGCCGTGGAAGGTGGTGTTGGAGAAGAATTTCTGCCGCGAGCTGCAGCAGATCCGCGCAGCTATGCGCAAGGATTTTGCCGATGACATCGTGTTAGTGACGGAGCGCGATTTCACCCGCGCAGAGGCCCTAAACGCACAACGTTTCGTTGAGTTCTCAAAGACGCGAAATTCGGAGCATCAGGCTCATCTCAAATCCATCACCTGTGACGTCTGTTTTCCAGTCACGGTCAACGAGATGTGCCAGTTGTTGGGGCTCGGTGGCGCAGGGTTCAGGAGCATTGTGATTGGGATCTTTGAAGACATACTCACGGCCGACAGAAAGCACCTGATTGATCTCGACACTTTGCTTTCGAAGGGAGGTGTAAAATGAACCTGCCTTTCAGAGTGAGTGTCTTTGGCCTTCTGACGGTAGATGGCCGGAAGTACAAATTAGACCGGAAAACTGACTTTGGTTACTACTTCGAAGATTTTGATGAGACTGGCCGGAACCTGTCTCTCACATTCGACGAATTTGCCGACCTTCTTCAAAGGCCCGATGTGACCTTTGATCCCGGATATTACCTACCTGAACGCCAGGACTTGCGAATGAGTGCGGGTGTTGAAGCAATAGCAAGCTTGCCAGATGACGTGAGATCCGAAGTAGTCTGGCGCTTCTCCTGGGTCGACGGGTTTTACCAGTTCGAGCGTGTCGATGAGGCGAAGCGGACAGATTTCTCACTACAGAGTGTCATTCCTTCCATCGAGGCCCATGTGAACAAACAGGCACGGGCTGCCCAAAGCAATTGGCGGAATCCGAGGGCCGGAAAGAAGAACGTTTATCGGGACCCACCCAGTCCAAGAACCTTAAGAGAATGGGTGAAACGATACGAGAAAGCAGGCGGCTCTCCGCTTGCTTTGATCCCGGGCACACATAGATCGGGCAACCGAACTGCGCGGTTCTGCCTCGAGGCTTCGAGATTGCTGGGCGAATGCCTCGAAGCCTATTTGACCCGGAAAAGACTAACCAAGAAGAAGGTCGCGGACGTGTGCCGGGACCGGTTCAAAACTGTGAACAAGCAACGAGTGGTGGAGGGTAAGCCGGAGCTCACAATTCCTTCGCGGCGCAAAGTTGAGCGCGCGCTTTCTGAGCTTGATCCGTATTTCACATGCGTCCAAAGGCACGGCGTGGACTACGCCAATCGCAAGTTCGCGCTCTATGAGGAAGGTGTCACAGCTAGCTATCCAATGGAGCGTGTTGAGATAGATGAATGGTGCGTTGATCTAATAACGATACTTGCTGCAAGGGGCGCGCTGGATCATTTGAGTCCCGAAGAGCTCGCCAAGCTGGATCGTGGGCGTCGTTGGCTTTACCTCGCGATCGACTGTGCCACGCGATGTGTGGTGGGTATGAGACTGGCGGAAAAGCCGAATTGCCAAGACGCCCTGGCTCTTTTGTCTGACATCACACGCGACAAATCGGACCTTGCGATTGCGGCTGGCTGCAAATCGACCTGGCATCACTACGGCGGGGTGAGTTCCCTGGTGACCGATCTTGGCGTTGCTTTTGTGGACGATGAGTTTCGAAGTGCGGTCTTTGATGCACATGGAGTTGTTGAGACGCCTCGCGGCGGGCTACCGCGTTTGCGCGGGCGCGTGGAGCGTATCTTTCGAACCTTTGGGACGGCCCTGATGCCGCTCCTCGCCGGTCGCACATTTTCCGATCCTAAAGAGCGAGGAGATTACCCTTCGGAGGAGATGGCTTCTCTTTCAGATGACGTGCTGATGGAAATCCTCATCAGGTTCGTTGTGGACGTGTATCACAACATGCCGCACCGCGGGCTGAATGGCGAAACCCCCAATAATTGCTGGAAACGCCTCGCCGAGAAAATGGGTATTGTCCCCCAGCTCGCCGAAACCACCCGACGCAAAGCCTTCGGTGTGAGGTATCGCAGGCGTGTTTTTGGCAAAGGAGTGAGGCTATTTGGCATTGACTACACCTGCCAGGCACTTCGTGAGTTCTATGTGCACGACCGTCGCCGTCACGTTCATTTAAAAGTTGACCTGAACGATCTCGGTTGGATCATGATTCAGATCGGGAAAAAGTGGTATGCGGCGCGCGCTCTGCAGAAGTGCTTTGACGCCGTATCTTATGAACAATGGGAAGCGACCGCGCGTCAGTTGCGGCTGAAACACAAGGCTGAGGCCGTGCTTCAGGAGAAGACGGTCTCTGACGCGTTGCACGCCATCATCCAAAAGACCTCCGATGAAGAGCGCCGGTTCGGGGCTGTCCTGAAGCGTCAGACACCGGCAGGGCTTAAACGGGCCAGAGAAGACCTGTTCCTGGGTTTGAGCATCGAAACGGATGATCCTGAAAGCTTTGACCTTCCGCCGGAGCCAGATCTATTCGGCCATTTCATCCCGTCAATGGACGAAGGAGAAGACACCACCGAGGACACAGCTGGCCAGGGGCAAAGCCCCACTGGGGATCGTCCCAGAACTTCGAAATGGAGGATTGAAGATGACTGATCTCCGCGGCGACCCGTCTGATGAGATTGACGTCCAGATTGCGCGTCTTCGAGACATGTTCGTTTCACACCAGGTATTCCACGATTTCAAACTTGTTTTTGATCGCCATCTCCGCCGAAGAAGGGCGGCTATCCGATTGGGTAGCCGAAGCGAGGCGCGTGGTCTTGCTCTGATCGGGGCGTCCGGCAGTGGGAAATCCACTCTCGCAGACCGCTTGTTTGACAATCATACTGACCTGATCCTGCCAACGGAGGGCTTGGACGTGGCGGAAGTGATCCGGCTACTGGTGCCGTCACCAGCGACGCTAAAGAACGTTGGCACGACGATCCTGTTCAGTCTGGGGTATCCGCTCGCTCGGGACAAATCGGTTGGGATCATATGGACTCAGGTGCGCCAGTTTCTCCAAATGCGAAGGACCCTGTTTGTGCATCTGGACGAGGCTCAGGACCTTTACATCAGCAAAGGCGTCAAAACCCGCAATGATGTGGTGAACACCCTAAAATCGCTTATGAACGATAAGGACTGGCCGGTTGGTCTTGTTCTGTCTGGCACGCCCGATCTGATCGAGATGATCAATTCTGATGTTCAGCTTAAAAGGCGCATAGATGTTGTGTACCTGGGTGCAGTGAGCTGGATATCCCACGAACCCGAGGTCACAGAGATCTTTACTGAGTTCGTTGAGAAGTCTGGTCTGACACATTCCAGCGAACTTCAACAGAGAGAGTTTCTCAAGCGGCTGGTTCACGCAGGCGGCAATGAGTTTGGGATGATCATCGAAATGTGTCTGAGTGGGATAGAAGAGGCGCTCTACGACGGAGAAACCCAGCTCCGACTTGGACATTTTGCAGAAGCATTCCGGCGCAAGTCGGGGTGTATACCTGCTTTCAACCCATTCCTTGCCCAAGACTACATTAGCATAGATGTTAGGACCATCATGGGCTGGTTGGATCACGGCGACCCCTCGTTGGACAGAGGGTTGCAATGAAACGACAACTCGCTCTCACTCTGCCTCATCATCACATGGAGACGCCTGCTTCCTATGTCGCCCGGCTGTCACGTCGCAATCTTAGTGTTACGAGGGAATTCTGCTCAGATCTGGGTCTGAGATGGCCCCATATCTGCTCGGCTCATCCGGATCAGCTGGAGCGGCTGTCACAACTGGCTGGGGTGCCACTTGAAGCGTTGGAGTTGGCGGCGGCCAGATTGGTTGGCCCCTGTCGGTACCGCGTCGGGCATTCCTTTGCCACCTCCGGTTCGTTCCGCCGGGCTACCACCCGGATTTGTCCGAGATGTATTGTGGAGGCCATGGAGGCTTCAGGCCCCGAGAACGCGTTTCAACTTCTTGAGTGGTTGGTGCTGCCGATCAAGACCTGTGCCAAACATAGCGTACCGTTGCTCCAGCTTCCCAACGCGTCGCATGCGCATCTCACCTACGACGTGGTTGAGCAAGTGACGCGTCACCGGGATCTGATCTTTGAAGCCGCTCAAGACGCAACAAAGCTTGGGCGATCCTCGTTTGAAACCTACCTGAGCCGCCGAATTGAGTTTGGGGTCGCTGATGACTGGTTGGACTCGCTGGAGCTGACGCATCTTCATCAGGCCGCTCTGACATTAGGTATGGCGATTGCTATGGACCGGGGCGTCTACCGTTCGGACTTGGACTTCGAACAAGAGCGTGCTTGCATGTCGGCTGGTTTCGAGGTTTTGAAGAGTGGGCCGGAAGCCCTGAAATTTGAGTTGGAGCGTGCCAGGCGCCGGTCTTCCGCCAAGCGGTCCTATTTCACGACAGATATGGGCGAATTCTACACTTGGCTGAAAGAAACTGAAAAGGACCCGGCGACAGCAGTGCTCAGGGCTTGCGTGCAGGATTTTGTGCGTGAAAACTATCCGCTGCAGACCGGCGCAAAAGTTCTGGGTACGGAAATCTCAGCGCCCAAACTCATCACGCTTGAACGCGCGCGGGAGCTACATGGGGTCGGCGAGGTTCGGGTGCGAGGTATTCTCGCCCATCTTCGCGGTATAAATGCGAGCGACCTGTCATACATGAAAGATGTCAGCCATGAGGATCTGGCTGCCGTGCTCGACTTCTGGTCTGGGTTGCAGAATACCAAATCCACCGCGGTCCAGCTGAATATCCATCCGGTCCATGTTAAGGCACTGATCCGGCATAATGTTCTGGAAGCCTATCGTTTTGGAACGTCTCTGCGCTATGTTCCATCGTCCTCGGTACAGACCTTGCTGACTAGGCTTGAAGGCCTGCGCATTGCCTCTGGGGCACGACATAGGTTGCCCCTCTCGGAGTACAGCCGACAGAGCAGGGTGGCCCTGGCTCGCGTTGTCGCCGATTGGGCAGCAGGCCGACTGACCGGCGTTTGGAGAGATCCGGACGTAGAGGGGTTGGCTGGAATTCTTATAGACTGCGCTGAGATCTTAGAAAAATCGGAGCGCGTGTTTTCTGGTGATCTGTCGCTTCTGGATGCAGCGGCGCGCTTGAGAATTAGTATCGGGTCAATCCGGCTCTTGCGGGATTGTGGATACCTTAAGCAGGTAAAGCTGCGAAACCCGGACACGCAGCATTATCGTTACTACATCACTGAAGAGAGTATTAAGGCTTTTGAAAAACACTATGTAACGCTGGGCCAAATGGCAGAGCAGTTTGAGATCGCCGCGATCCATTTGGGTCCGGCACTGGATCGTAGAGAAGTTGAGACAATCCCCTGCGAGGCTGGGTTTGTTCGTGCCTACCCGAACGAGACACGAGATGTGGTTCGGGAACTGATGATTGGGGGGGCAAAACGTCAATCTAAACTGACTGGTTGAGTCAACAAAAGCTGGTAGCGGAGCTAAGTTGATGCTCCGCCGCTCATGCTCATCAGTTTTAGTGGCGGTCCCTCGATTGGGCCAACTACGTTGAATTGCTGAACTGCGAGGTGAAGAAAAATGACTAGCAGTCGAAGAAATCTTACTGAACGGCTTCAACCAATATGGGAGGCTGTAGGCAGGCTGGGTGAGAATATTCCCGAGCTTAATCTACGGGCTTATCTCGATGAGATGTGGAGCGAAGGCGAAACAACTACTGCTTCATTGGGGACCGGAAAGAGCTCCGCTCGACGAGACGAAAAAATTGCGGAAGATCCTGAGGCTCAATTCAAGATGATTGCGGTCGCTTATGCCACTGGAGAAATGGATGAAATCGACCGGGTAGTTAACTACCTAGCATTCATACGCCGCATAAAAAAACAGGGTATTTACGAATTTGGGCACTGCAGTGATGAGGACCCAGATGGGTGACGATACAACCAGAAGGTGGCCCACGTGACACCCCTCAGAGGTGTTCACAGATTTCTGCAGGATTTCTCTTCGCACAAGGTTTACTTGTGCGAGACCTTCAAACTCCAAAAAACTCATCTTTCGGTAACATGAGGGTCGGGTTTGTTTTTCGACAGTGCATCCAATTGCTCAGTCAAAACTAGCCGAAACGCTTCGGCCTCTGACGCTACATTGGTATCTGGAGACGCATTCAATGTAGCTAAAATTCCGTCAATTTCGGCAATCGACGTCTTCAAAATGTCTATTGGATCGCCGCTTTTTTCCTGAAGATTTACTGTATAGTTAGCAAATACGCGGTTTAGCTGGACCAACGCCCAATAAATGGGGCTTTTCTGTTGATCAGAAATTGATTCCGCCAAATCTAGATATTCTTTTGCAGAAATTTCCATTCCGCGCGAACCATCAATACCTAGCTGGTAAATTCGCATCGAGACTATCGCTAAATCAATGCATGTGTTGAAAAGCTCAGCATGGTTGTTGGTTTTTCGATAATATTCAAATGCAGACATCCCAGCGAACAATGCATCCAAGTAGAGCTTGTGGTTAGCAGCTTCGTTTTTCTTATTTAGCCCGGCGAGTTGGCCGTAGCATGCGACCAGATTACGGTTAACCATCGCGTTCTCAGACGGGTAACTGTCTGGCGTAAATCTCTCTAATGATAGGAGGTATAACTTCTTGGCCTTCAGTAGCTTCGCTTTCTTTTTCTCTACAGTTTTTTCAAAGCGCGCCCGAAGTTTCACTGTATTTGCTATGTTGTTGCTGGTCATCGCCAAATCGAAAGGCATCTTGTCTGGATCAATGACCCTTTTTGCTTCGCTGAATGCCTTCTCAGCGAGCTCAAGGTTTTGGATTGCCTCTTTGCCGGTGAGGCTATCTGATAAATGTAGATAAATATTTCCGATATCGTTCTGTACCGCTTGATACTCAATAATTTGGCTATCAGGATTAACCAACGCCAACGCATCTCGCATTAGCTTCAATGCAAAATCGTATCCTTGATGTCCATAACGCTGTCCATAATTGGTCAACATCGGTTCAAGTGTGCTATGCATGTAAACGGCCATCTTATCACTGATCACCAGATAGCTGTTTGCCGCAGTTGAAAGTGTCCTGTAAGCTTTCTCTACGTCGCCACGCAAGAGAGAGATGTTGGCCTCGGTGGTAAGCAGTTTTGTATTCTCATCTAGTGCAGGTTTTAGGGTACTTTCTTGATGAATTTCCTTTGCACTAGAGATTAAAGCCTCTGCCTCTTCCAAATCCAAATTTCTTAGAGCTTCTGAAGCTGCTGAGTGAACATTGTCAACGCGGGGGTTTAAGCCCTTCAAAGCTGCGATCTCAACTTTCAGCCGAGCTAATTCATCAGACTTCAACGTAATATAGTTTACTAAATCGTCCTTTTCGCCCAAGTCCTTACCTCCAAATTTACTGGCAAGTGCTCGGAGCTCCGAAAGTGTCAAGGCCGCGGGCTTGGAAACAGCGGTTTCCAAGCCTCCCATTCGGCTAGCGAGATCTTCCAAAGTACTTCTGATAGCTTCTTGTTCTTCGGACCACTTTTTGCTCGATGATGCTATTTCATTCAGTTTTCGTAGCGTCGCTTTGGTTAGAGGGACTCGAATGGCCGCCTCCAATCGCGGATCGTTACAAAGATCCACCAATATTGGTTGGTATAGTTTCTTGAAAGCTGTGAAGTGCTCTGAGCGAAAGTCTGGATTTCTTGGAATCGATGCCTCAATACGTTTGTAAATCGCAGCTGCATCTAGTCCCACTTCAGCGAGGTCATCTGCATTTAGAATAGATTTTTCCAGCATCTGGGGAAGCAGTAGGCGTGCGTCAGTCGGTTTGTCAAAATATGGTTTTGCAAGTTCTTGGGCGCATTTCCGGTCAATCTCTTTCGCTAGTTTCTTGAGATCAGAGTTTTCGGATGAAAAAACATCAAACACATGTATCAAAGTATCTAGTCCGGCTCCGACTGCAGCGAGACCGGTTGGATCAACTGAAACGGCTGCTAGCGTTACCAAGACCTTGCCGGTCTTTAAAGATTTGTTAAGCATCGTTGCCTCATTAGAACTCAAAGAACGTGTAGAGCACGATACCCCTGCATTCAATCTCAGGTCGCGAAACGCTTCGAAGCTTGCTTGAAACTAGTTGAGTGCGCGACGCACAAAATTATGAAAAGCTCAACAAAAGACATGTGCCCTAGGTTGAAGGTTATGAAGAAGTACGTAGTTAGTTAACGAGCATCCTGCATGAAAAGGCAGCCTTTGGTACTTGTTCCACTGAGCGGTCATCACTCAACCAGAGATCGCTTCACATAAAACCGCTTCAACGATGTTCGCGGTTTGTTATGGCGCGGCAAGTCACCCAATGGTTGCGAAACCAGCCATTTGTGGTGCCAAACCGCCACGACCGCAATTCGGACGAAACCGACGTTGGGACTATGACGTCTAAGGGTAAATGGCCATAGGAAGGACTAGACCCCAAGGAGTTTCCTCAGCAGGTCGCAATTCCTTGAAGCCTGCTTTCCTGTATGCTGCAATTGCGTGAACATTTTCTGGGTGCGGGTCGGTTGCGATCACCGGTGCGCCCTCCTCAAAAAGTTTTTTGACCCTTTGGGTTATGAAGTTCGGTCCGTACCCCTTTCCAGCCATGTCAAATTCGCCAATGAACTGGTCAATGCCGCGCGATCCGTTAGGCAGATCAAAGAAATGATGATCATCCCAACCATGAACGGTGTAGTCTTGCATATATGCAAAGGGTTGATCGAAAAAACCGACAATCCACCTAGCAACCCGCGTGTCGTCGAAATCCTTGGTTTCACTGGGCTCAGTCGAATCCCACCATTCTCGGACATGAGGACGCGATTGCCAGTCTAGTAGCAGTTCAAGATCGGCAACTGTAGCACTGCGAAAAGTGAATGGCTCCGCATGTTTCATTTCGAAAAACTAGCACATTTGTAACTAGAAGAAATGGGCTCTTCCTGGACCTAGCAGCCAGAGCAGCAACATAGTGTAACGTGAAAGGTCAACGACGGGTTCGAGAGGAACACGATGCTGGGGCTTCGCTGTTGCTCTATCATATTGCGCCAAAGGACCATCAGAACACGCCAAAGGGTTTCAAGCCTCTGGCGCGGTGGAAATCACATGCGAATATAGGATGCGCTAATACACTCGCTTCAGGAGGCGAAATCGCCAAACCGTCTTTACCCAATGGCCAAATCCATCACACAGTTGGCCAAGTTGTTGAAAATCTCACCCGAGCAGGTGTTTCTCCGAGCCGGGTTCCCGCGTGATTTCCTGCGCAACGAAAGCAAGGGGGTGACGCCCGCACAGGTGTTCGATCTGTGGCAATCGGTTGAAACAGAAGCTAAACGCCCAGATTTGCCGCTCATCTTGAGCAAACTCTTTGCTCACGCGCCATTCACGCCCGCGATGTTCTCTTTCTCCTGCTCACCCGATGTACGTACCGGGCTTCAACGACTGTCGGTGTTCAAACCGCTGATGGCACCGATCACTCTGGACCTCTCCGAGGACGACGATTGCCTGCATGTTGCCATCGGCTCAGTCGATCCCACCATTCCAGTCCCACCGCGAATGCTCTGGTTCGAAGCGCTTTACCTGCTGGAGTGTGCCCGTTGCCACACTGCCGAGCATATCGTGCCAGCACACGTGAAGCTTCCAGTCATTGAACATCCGGGTGAGGAAGTACTTTCGTATCTGGGACGCCACCCAACGCCCGGCGCAAGCATTTCACTTCGTCGCGAAGACGCGGACCTACCCCTGATCACTGAAAACGAGGAAGCCTGGCCGGAATTTGAGAAGCAACTTCGTCGCAAGATGGTGACTCATGAAACAGACACGCCCATCGTGATGCGCGCCAAGCGGGTCCTACATGACATGTTGCCTTCGGGTGAGGCAAATATTGAGGCGATGTGCAAGAGGATGGCCATGTCCAAGCGCACGTTGCAACGCCAACTGAAGGAGCAAGGCGAGACCTTCCAAACTCTGCTGGAATCAACCCGTTTAGAACTGGCGATGCACTATCTGAGTGAGGAGGAGCTGAACGTCGAGGAGATCTCCTATTTGCTGGCATACCGCGAGCCGAACTCATTCTATCGCGCGTTCCAAGGCTGGACCGGCATGACCCCGGCCGAGGCGAGGGATATGTCGGAACTTAGTCCGCGCCCGCAACGAAAATGAACAGCCGCGCAATCGTACGCTCCAGTCTGCGTTTGTATCCGGAGATACCGAACGCATCGACTCGGGCCGAACGGTGCAACTGATCCGGGACAAGACAAGCTGTCCAAAACAATTGGAGTAAATAATGGCAAACACACAGCAAGTTGCGCTCGTTACCGGTGCATCGTCGGGCATGGGTAAAGTGATCGCTCAGCAACTGATCAAGGATGGATTGACTGTCGTCGTCGCAGCCCGACGGGTGGAGCAAATGGACGATCTGAAAGCGCTCGGCGCGCATCCTGTTGCCATGGATGTCTCAGATGAGGCCAGTCGCAAATCCGCTGTCGCTGAGATCACCATCAAGTTCGGCGGCGCGGATGTGCTGGTGAACAATGCGGGTTTCGGACTTTATGGTGCGGTCGAGGACGTGCCGATCGAGGAAGCACGCTATCAGATGGACGTGAATCTGTTCGGTGCTGCCGCGTTGATACAGGAACTGCTTCCCTACATGCGCGAGAAACGTGCAGGCAAGATCATCAACATAACGTCGATGGGTGGCAAGATCTATACGCCCTTGGGTGCTTGGTATCATGCCTCGAAACACGCTCTCGAAGGTTTGTCTGACTGCCTGCGCCTTGAGCTGAAACAGTTTGGTATTGACGTGGTTGTGGTCCAACCCGGCATCATTCAGACCTCTTTCGGAAATGTTGTCGAAGGCCCGATGCTGAAGTTTTCGGGCAATACGGCTTATGGAGCGATGGCCAAAACCGTCGCCAAGGCAACCGCCGAAAACTACAAGGATGGTGGCGGCTCGTCCCCACAGGTGATTGCCGATGTTGTGTCCCGGGCGGTGAAGGCCCGCAGACCCAAGACCCGCTACGCCGCCGGAAAATACGCAAGCTTGATGATGGGCGTCCGTAAATGGTTGGGCGACCGTGCTTTCGACCGCATGGTCATGTCGATCGCTCGCTGATCCTGCTTTCCCCAACTCGCTCCGACCGAACACTTAAGGACAATTAGATGAAAACCGACGACGCCATTACTCACCTGAACCCGCAGAAATGGGCCGCTACCTCCCCCGCCGAGCGGTTAGCCCTACTGGAAGCTGTGCGCGAAAACCTAAAGAAATTTGGCGGTGAACTCGCCGCCTCGGACACCGCCATGAAGAATGGTCAGATGGGCGAAGAGATTTATACCGACCCGCTATCAAAGATCGCCACGATTGTTCCAATGGCCAATACCATTTCTGCCGCCATCGACGTTTATGAAGGCATCGTGCATGGAAAGATGCCAGAGCCGATCAGCATCACCAAAGTTGGTAATGATCGCTATGACATTGCGGTCTTCCCAATCGACACCAAGGACAAGCTGATGAACGGCGACCGGAAGGATGTCATTCGGGTCAAGGGCGAACCGAAGCAAGTGAATCCGATAGATAAACCTGCCGGTATCACCGCCGTATTGGGCGCGGGGAACTATTCGTCGTCCTTGGAGATGCTCAAGGCAATCTTCTTCGACAACAAGGTTGTGGTGCACAAACCTCACCACCTGAATGCCGAGAGCGATAAGGTTTGGGAAAAGGTCATGACCCCGCTGATCGATCATCAAGCCCTGACTTTCGCCGATCACGATCAAGGCCGTGTGCTGACGACCGATACCAGGATCGACAAGATCTACTTCACGGGTGGTGCAGGTACCGCCAAAGCGATCCAAAGTGCCACCCAAGCCGAATTGATCTCCGAATGCGGAGGCAACAACCCGGTGATCATCGTGCCGGGCGACCGCCCTTGGACCGATAAGGAAATCGCTCATCAGGCGCACCAGATCGTCACAATTAACAAGCTCAACGGTGGTGCAGTCTGCGGTCGAGTTCAAACTTTGGTAACGTCGAAACACTGGGCCCAGCGGGATCAGTTCCTAGATGCCATTCGAAAGGCGATCGTCGAAGACACGCCCGCCGAGGGCACCTACTATCCGGGGGCTGGCGAGGTGAAAGACGGGTTCCTCAACGCCTATCCGCAAGCTGAGCGGCTGTCACCGGAGGGCGGTCTGTTCAAGGCAGCTGAAAACCTGCTGATCACCGGGATCGAAGTGGACAGTTATGGCACGCGCAACGAGGCCTTCTGCCAGATCACAGGTGAGGTGCCGTTGGACGTGCCTGCCAACGCTGCTGAATTCCTGCCCGCTGCAGTTGCCTTCTGCAATGAAAAGCTGCTTGGCACGTTGGGCAGCGCAATCCTGATCGACGAGGACACCAAGAAGACGCATAAGGCCGCTCTGGACCGAGCGGTAACTGAAATGGAGTATGGTGCAATTGCCGTAAACGCCATGCCACCCTTCATCTTCCTTTCGCCCTGGCTGACATGGGGCGGCAACGAAGAAGGCAAGGAGTTCGTCTCGGGAGTAGGCAACTTCGGCAACGCCATGTGCTTCGAGAATGTCGAGAAATCTATCTTGACTGCTGGCTTCATGTCGCCCGGTCACATGATAAAAACCAACAAGGGTGCCTTTGACACGCTGGCTACGGAAATGGCCAATTATGCGGTTGAGCCATCCTGGCGAAACCTAACATGCCTAATGGGTGGTGCTATCATAGGCGGTTTCCGTCGGAAGGATTTCTGAGGCCAGTAACCCTTAGCCACGGTGCGTTGTACGTGATGAGCCTACTGCCATCTTGGCGGTAGGGTTTGAGGTTGTGGGCACTTTTCAACATGCTGAATTGGGCGGTTTTGCGCCTCTCGCGACCATTGGGAGCAGGCAGTTACCTACAAATAGAGGCGTTTAATTACGACAAGGGAGACCTACACCGGACGTTCAACTCGAGATTTGAGATTTCTGTGTTGGTGGGCAGATTAGCCATTCGTTGACTGCTTGCTTTCAGTTGGCATTGTCTCTTAGACGATCCACCCAAAGACATACCCCGCTCCAATCGAGCCAAGAACAGCAAGCAGCAGATATAGCATGAATGGCTTCGGTTTGAGCACCGGTGCGATGGCCATTGCACCCCAGATGCTGACTACGCCACCCGATACAAGGAAAGCCATCGCTGCGCCTTCGGACATGCCGTTGTCGATCAGCCCTCGCGTCAGTGGGAGTGCCGCGTACCCGTCGATATAGGCTGGGGCACCAATGAAGACAGCGGCGGGTATGGCCCACCATTTGTCTTCCCCGACATATACTGCCAGCGATCCAGGCGTCAGTGCCGTGTTCAGGGCGTACTCGGCTGTAAACGCCGGTATCAGGCAAATTAGGATAAGCCGACTGGTTGCCCAGTACTGTTTGCCGAAGGAACGTCGTCTCGCCTCAGACCGCCATACCCAGGGATCAAAGGGCTGACCTTCGCCGCATCGCGCAGCACTCAGTTGGCGAGCGAGATCATTATCGCGAAGCGCATTCATTGCCCAAGGCGCCCTGGAAAATAGACCGGTAATCGCGCCCCCGAATACACCCAATCCGAAAGCTGCAAGAGTTTTGCCAATCGCAAAGCTCAGACCCAATGTTGCGGCGGTGGTCGCGAGCATCGCCGGGTCCGTTATCGGAGAAGACAGCCAGAATGCCATGATCGGTGCAAGCGGTACACCCGCAGCCAGCAACCCAGCCATTAACGGCAACACGGTAACACCGCAGACGGGCGTAACGGCTCCGATCAGCGACGCGGCCAACACCGATCGAAATGCCCTGCCCTCAAAGGCAGCAGCAATATGAGAGTCCGCGCTGCTGGCAATGATCCAGGCCGCAAGGATGATACCCGGAATGACGATTGGCGCGACGACAATCAAGCCCAAGACGACAAACTTTGCAGCGTTTGCCGCGTGTTCCGGCCAAACAAGACAGACACCCGACAACAGCACCAGAGAAACGCCCCACATCAGATTTTTCCGGGTAGATGGTCGATGGGCAGCGGTTTGATCGGACATTACCTACTCCTTTGAACTTGAAAATTAGAGTGGCACGAGCCATCTTTGAAACGAATAGTTTCAATTTCAGATATTGGAAAAACAGATGGAGAATCTGGATAGCGATCTTTTGCGAACCTTCGTCGCCGTGGCTGAGGCTGGCAGTGTCACGGATGGTGCAGCTCGTATCCACCGGTCCCAATCTGCAACGAGCCTTCAGATCAAACGCCTGGAATCCATTCTGGGCCGCCCTGTTTTTGATCGGCATGGTCGCGGGGTTGTGTTGAGCGATGCGGGGCAGACGTTGCTGTTCGTTGCGAAAGACGTGACGGCCCGCCTCGACGCGGTACAGCGGGAGATTTCACACAATTCTGTGAGCGGAAAACTACGCTTGGGCATACCCGACGATCACGGGCGCGCCAAACTCGCGACGATTATTGCGGCGTTTACCAGTCATCATCCTAAAGTCGAACTGGAGGTCACCTGCGCCTTGAGCGCACATTTTCCTGATGCGCTCGACAAAGAGCTGTTGGACCTTGCGGTTTACGAGGTCGAAACTCCATCTGGTTTTGAGGAACTCCTTTATGAAGACCCGACTTGTTGGGTGTCTTCGGCACATCGGGATTTTTCAGTCGAAGAAGTCCTACCGGTGGCCCTTTTCGATGAAGCGTGTTGGTGGCGCGACGCGGCAATCAGTTCCTTACATTCCCGTAGAAAGCCCTACCGTATCGTCTATTCAAGCCAAAGCGTTTCTGGCGTGATTGCAGCTGTAGAGGCAGGGATCGCGGTTGGCTTGCTGGGCCGGTCGTCGCTTCACATCGGGCTATCCGTGGTCAACGAGAGGCTGGGATTTGGGAGCACACCTGCCTCCAAACTTGTGATGGCTTCAGGCAGACCGAAAGGGCATGGGCCGCAGGACGCAATGAAAGCTGCTATTCGAACGGCATTCTTGTCCAGAGCGTGATGGGCCGTTCTAGCCCTTTTCCAACCTTCTCTGCATGCAGGATCAATGGCCGCTAGCAGGTGAATTGAAGCAATAGGCGTTGGTCTCGATGATTAGCAGACCACATAACTAGATATCGCTTCACATTATGCCGCTTCAGCGATGTTTGCAGTTTGTTACAGAGAAGCGATTCAGCAGAAATTTGTCTGCGCGCGCCTCGGCATCGGGAAACACGCGCAGACTTTCGAGAAACCTGCCGGGCGTTTGGCCCGGCATGATGGGCTCCGACGGGTTCGCCGTCCTCCCCATCACCGCGCTTGATCCGCCCCACCGTGCGGCGTCTCCTGCGGTCCCCGCGCTTGATGGGTCCGGGTCCCCAAAAACAATTCCAATCAGCCGTGAGGGTTCAGGAAGTGAAGGCCTCATTTTCAGTGATCTTTTCAAACGCGGGTAAGAACGCGTCATGGTGCAGCGACAGGTAGCGCGTGATCTGCTCGCTGCGCATCAGCTTCGCGATGTACCCGCGTGTCAGGACCAGATCGAGATGATCCGCGCCGTAGCTGTCTTCTACAAGGCGGACCTCGCGTTCCAAATTGGCAGACTCGCGCTCCATCAGCTCCAGCTGTTCGCGCGAAATGCCTTTGATCTTTTTCGGCGTTGCCGCCGACACTAACTGGTTTTCGGGCGTCGCGGCCAGAAGCGAACGGGCATAGTTGATCGTGAACTTGTTCATGGCGACCATGAGTTGCGCCGCTTCAATCTGGCGGATTGGCTTCATCTTTTTCAGAATCTGAAACCCGGTCAAAGCCACTTGTTTGTCTTTCAGTAGTTCCGCCGCCTCTTCGCAGATACCATCCAGAAGCTGGCGTTTCTGCTTCAAGGTCTTGATGTTGACATTAAGCGCGCTCGCCAAACGGGCTTCCGGTACGCCAAGAGAGAGGGCTCTCAGGATCATCTTGTGCTCTTGAATGGTCGCGAGACGAGAGATGCGTTTGTTGTAGGTGAAGGCTTCGTCGTCCGTGGAGACAAGACATCGCGCATGTGTCTGACCCTGGTCTTTCAAAACCTCAAGGCGTAGATGCCCATCAAGCAGAGTGTATTGACCAGCGTTGTATGGGTCGCGTGACACAACAATAGGTTCAACAAGGCCAATTTCCTGAACGGATGCGGCGATCTGTTTGAACTTGATGCTGGCCTTCTTTTGCGGCGTGAGCACATAGAGCGGCGCGATGTTCTCGAATGAGAGTGTCACCAGCTCCTGTTCAAAAGCAGCTGCAACCGTCCGTTCTTTCCTGGTCACCGTCATGCGGACACCTCCTCGGATTGCGCCAACCGGTCTGCAACCTGCTTTGGCAGATTGGTTAGCCCTTCGGCGCGAAGCAAAGTGACGAAGTTTTCGTCAGTCATCAGGGTCTTGAGCGCTTGTGTCAGAAAGAGCAGCTCGCTGCGCGTTGCACTTGCTTTTCTCAGCAACACCTTCTTTTTCTCGACATCGTTTTCATAAGTTTTGAGCAGACTTTCGACCGACAGGCTTTTACGCGGTCGTTCGCCAGTGGGCGCGCGGCCCTTGCCATGCTTCTGGCGCGCCTCAACCAGACGCTTGGCCGCCAGGAGTCTGCCGCCGCGCAGAAGCTTTTTCTCATAAGCTTGCCTCAGAACACGTTGCACGCCGACGTCATCTGCGTCCGCAATGTCAACGGCAACACTGACCGGAATCTTACCGCTTTCCACTGCACGCAGAAGGCGGTGTTCGTGACTATCCAGAAGTTTAATGACGCCGTGGACATACTTCTTGGACAGCTGAGTCTTGGTGGCGATTTCAGTTTCAGAGTAACCTCTTTCTTTGAGGCGCCCAATGTCTCTGAGCAAGTCCAGCGAATGGTGGTGCCTGCGCGCCAGGTTTTCCACCAGGCTCATAACAAGGCAATCTTCGCTGCTGGCATCTATGACGATCGCCGGTATTTCAGATTGGCCAAGAACCTTGAATGCCTCAAGACGGCCCTGGCCGCAGACCAATTCGTATGCTGGCTCACTTCCGTCCTCAGTCTCACGCGCAGCAACCGTTATGGGTCTTTTCAACCCAAGCTCCGCGATGTTCGCGGTAATCTCGTCGAACACCTTTTTGTTCCTGAGCCTTGGGTTGACGACGGTAATTGCATCGACAGGAACAAGAACAGTGTGTCCGACCGGCGCATGGTCCATCACGCTGCCTCCAGTATTGGCGTACGTGCGGCCATGTCGAAGAAATGCGCCAGGTTGTCGAAGCGGAATGCATCAAGGGACAAACCGTTGTTCTCCGCCAAGCGCAGCTTTGATTTGGTCAGGTCAAAGGTAGGCAGCAAGTAGTAGTCGAGCGGCGTTCTGTTTGCCTGCCCCATCCTGACGACGATGGACATGTCGGGGAGCTGACCGGTGTTCAGTCGAATGTTCCAGCGATACGCGCCTGCGCCTGTTTGCATGCAGCGTGCGATGACAATGGAAACGGTGAACTCGTCGTTGATGATGAGAATATCTGCATTGTGGCTTTGAACGACGTCTCCGCCACCGGCTTCGACCCCGGCGATGATGTCCCGGACGATGTCGGAATGCAGGCTGCGCAATCGTCTGTTGATCTTAATGTAACGGTAATCTCTGTCAGGCTTGAAGCCGACGAGGCTATAAGCACGCAACAGGCTACCAAATCTATTCTGGTAGGCACCGCTTGATGGAAGCTTTGGCGCTTCATTGATGACAAAGCCCGAGAGGTAGCCGTTTTCCTCCAAAACCTCCTTTAGCCGATCCAGCATTTCTTCGTCGGACAGCACATGCGAGCGGGCTGCAATGATTGCTCCGGCAGCGTCGAACAGGTCGGCGTCAACGATTGCTTCAAAGGCACCAACAGCGCGGACCCAATTTTCCGGATCGTTCCGAACATGGCGTTTCTTGAGTTTGAAGGAATTGCGGTTCCAAAGATTATTCCCGATGTATTTTTCGTTGGTCAGAATTTGACGCACAACCGCCGGTGACCAATCCCGATCCAGATCGGTTCGAATTTCGCGCTGATTCAGGTCTGACGCAATCTCAGCTTCAGACCAACCGTCGTTCACAAACCTCAAGAAGATCTGGTTCACTATTGCGATTTCATCAGCGGGACCCGGAACAAGTGTTACCCGGTCGGTCTGAATACTCTTATGTTCACCTCGCGAAAGAATGCCCTTGGTACGTCCGGCTTCATCAATCAGCATCCGCCGCAACCCGAACCCGGCTGCGCCGCCTTGTCGATAGCCCAACTCGATCAGGCGCTGCTGCCCCGCAAAGACCTTTTGCGAAAGCTCACGACTATATTCGCCTGCCATTGCCCGCTTTAAACCTTTGACGACGGTGGACATTGGGCTGCCATCATTCTCGAACTGTTCCGCGCAGTATTCGACCGAAATGCCCGCCCGTTTGCAGATATACTCGTAGTAGGCGCTTTCATCCGCGTCTTGGAAGCGCCCCCAACGGCTGACATCGTAAACGAGAACAGTTCCGAATTCGGTCTGACCAGTTTCGATGTCGTCGATCAATTGTGATAGGCCTGCGCGGCCTTGAATTCTCAATCCACTTTTGCCTGCATCAGAATAGGTTCGGATAATTCTGTAGCCGCGTTCATCGGCATAGCGCTGGATGGCGTCGGCCTGGTTTTCGGTCGAGTAGCGCTGATGCTCTGTCGACATGCGAACGTACTGTGCGGCGTTCCGGCGGTTTTCCCTGTCTGTCTTGTTCTTCGGCCAACTCAATGCTGCGGCTCCCACCACTCAAATTTGCAAACCTGTACGGGAACTCTGCGATTCCTTTCTCAATCCTAAAGGGAGAGGTCCGGAAACATGTTTCATAAAAAGGGCAACACGTTTCATCGAAAGTGCGACGAGCGCGTTTCGGCGTCAGAATATAGGGAGGCGATCAGCGACGCTCTTTCTCAAGAACTGGGTGGGGCAGGGCGAGCTACAAAATCAACGATGCGGTGGACTGGAGCAAGTGAACGAACGGCTAAGAACTGGATATCTGGCGCATACGGACCAGCAGGCGAGAACCTGATCGCACTGATGAAGCATTCAGACACAGTTCTTGCGGTTGTACTGGAATTGGCGGGACGGAGCGAAGCGATATCGATAGCAAGGCTAAAGCTTGTCAGAGAAGAACTGGCCGGAATTTTGAGTGATTTAGATACGATTTGCGCCGATGAGGACGATCAAAAACCATAATAGACGCTTTCCGTTGCTCCAACGCGATGGAAAGCCTTTGAGTCGCAAATGGCAAAACCCGTGCGCCCATGAAAAATCGAATGACTCAAAATCAATGACTTAGCCGTCGTTGAATGGCAAAACTATGTGTCGCCCGACAACTGTCACGGGGTTGGAGCGGCAAAAAAATGGGAGGGACCCGCGCGCTGTGCGCGTGGGAGGAACCGGGTTTTTTGACGTGAGACGACGCGCCTGGCGCGGCGCTTGCCCCTTGACCGGCCCGACACGGGATGCGGGCGGATCAGGGATGATGGGGCCGGCCTTGGGCCGGGCACAGCAGCTCCACTACAGGATGATGCCAGGGCCGGGGTGAGCGCGTGTCAGCGCGTCGACCCCCTGCCCTGTCTCCTGCTAACTGCGATCCGCGCGCCCCGCGCGGATCTCACTTGACTGTACGGATCCAGCAAATCAGAGCACGCGCCGGGGATCTCCTCTTCCATCGC
>NZ_WPZY01000045.1 GCF_013031405.1 Ruegeria sp. HKCCD8929
GGCAGCGTTGCTACGGCTTTTGTCAATTGTGATCCGCTTTGGGATACCGTTGTGATACAGCGCATTGGAGAAGAATTTCTTGGCTGCGGCGGTGTCTCGCTTCGCCGACAGCATGAAATCAAGGGTTTGACCGTCACGATCGACAGCGCGGTACAAATAGACCCATTCACCGCGAACTTTCACATAGGTCTCGTCCATGCGCCAAGATTTAGCTGTTTTGATTTTCCTTTTTTGCGCCATCTGAGCGACCTGAGGCGAGTATTTTACTACCCAGCGGTTCAGCGTCGCATGATCAACCGTCACACCACGTTCCGCCATGATCTCTTCCAGGTCGCGATATGAAACCCCGTAGCGAACATAGAAATAGACCGCGAACAGGATCACCGATCGTGGGTAGTGCGCACCTTTGAAGTCGATCATTGGGCATTCCAAACAGCGTTACAGACCAACCACCAGTTGGATCAAACCACACCATGGTGCAACATCCACGCCAAAGTTTGCGACAGATCCGGGCGGGTGCCTTTGTGATGGCGAGCTATACGAACATTCCCTACGCCACGATTGTGACTGTCTCGATCGTGCCGGCAATCCTCTATTTTCTGTCAGTGGCTTTCATCGTCCGGATCGAGGCGATGAAATACGATGCCGGGTCCGAGATCGACCTGACAATCGACAAGGGCAAGCTGTTGTCCGGTGGATTAGTCTTTGTCATCCCGCTGACGGTGATGATCTGGATGTTGCTCGGCGGTGTGACACCTGCGTTTGCAGCTTGCTGGGCTATCGCCGCGCTGATCGTGACATCCTGGGTGACCAGCCTTCTGACGGTTGTGATGCCGAAGGGGTTGTTCAAGCCGGTTGCAATGGGTTCAAAGAAAATTGCCGAGGCTCTGACCTCTGGCATTCAGTCCTCGATCATGACCGCCATTCTTCTGGTCACCATCGGCATCATGAACAACGCCATCGTCACCAGCGGCGTCGGCAACAGCTTCTCGCTGATGATCGCGCAATGGTCGCAAGGATCGATGGTGCTGGCGATCGCCCTGATCGGTCTGGTATCGCTTATCTTGGGCATGGGCCTGCCGGTCACGGCCGCCTATATCATTCTCGCCATCCTGACTGCACCGGCTCTGGCCGGGATCATGTCTGACACGCTGATCGTCGACCAGCTTGTCACCGGCGTCGCCGATCCGGCCAAATCGGCGCTGTTCTTCCTCGTCGATCACCCGAATGTGGCCAAGATCGCCGAGGGTATGACGCGACCCGAGGCATGGGATCTTGTCGCCGCAATTCCGTTCGAGATCGCGGTCACCATCCGCCCCGCCCTTATCGATCCTTCCGTCGCCGTGACCTTTCTGCTTATTGCGCACCTGATTGTTTTCTGGCTCAGCCAGGACAGCAATGTCACACCGCCGGTATGCCTTGCCGCCTTCACCGCTGCGGGCATTGCCGGATCAAAACCCATGGCCACTGGGTTCGAGAGTTGGAAGATCGCCAAGGGCCTCTACATCGTCCCGCTGATGTTCGCTTACACCCCACTGATTTCTGGCGAGTTCTGGCAGGTGATGCAAGTCGGCTTCTTTGGGCTCTTCGGCATCTATGCAGCCAACGCACTCATCCAGCAGTACAGCGAAGGCCCGGTTGGCATTCTCGAAATCGTAGCCCTCATCGCCGGCGCGGCGCTTGCTTTCTGGCCACTCAATTTGCTCGCCAACCTTGGCGGAGCTGTGTTGGTCATTTTGGTCATACTGCGAACGAGATCCAGGGCGAAGAAAACTCCGGCATCGGCATTCAAGCGGAGCGGTGACGTTGACATGAAGACCAGGTAACCCTTGCGCCAATTTGAAAACAGGCGCTGGAGAAGTCTCAAGGTCAGCTAGGACGGCATTGCGCTAGTTCAGGTGTTGCGCAGCATCCGGTGGAAAGGGGCTCGCTACCGCCACTCTCTGCGGCGAGCCTCAACAGGTGCTTGGAGCCCTTACCCGCCTTTCCCGATCTATTTGGCCGATGCGTTTGCATTCGTCAGGTTTGGGGTGGTTGCAGACCTTCGGGTTTGCTTGGCGAACTCACTGGACGCGGACATAGCGGATATTGATCGGTTTTGTATAAACGACCACTTTGTGCGCCTCACAACAACCGCAAGATTCGGCCTGCACAAAAAGCAGAAGTTGAGACAGTTTTTTTGAACCGGCTTATTCGACTGAGCCGCTTCCAGCCTGCCCACTGAGCCCTCAACTTCTATGGAACGAGACTTCTGGCATTGTCGCACCGCTGGACCACCATAATATTTGCACAGCTTCTACCATCTTGAACAAAATACGCTGGCGACAGCTGCCGCCAGCGCATTCCGCATCACTGGGTTATGATTTCCGGTCCCATGAAAGTGTTGGGGAGGAATGTAGACAGGAACGGAACGTAGGTGACGATGATCAGGAACACGAACAGCACGGCCAGGAACGGCAGGGCTGCCTTAACCACGCTCATCATCGGCATCCCGGCAACACCCGAGGTGACAAAGAGGTTCAGGCCCACCGGCGGCGTAATCATGCCGATCTCCATGTTCACGACCATGATGATGCCCAGATGGATCGGATCGATGCCCAACTCGATGGCAATCGGGAACACCAGCGGTGCCACAATGACCAAGAGGCCCGAGGGTTCCATGAACTGACCACCGATCAGCAGGATGATGTTAACGACCACCAGGAACATCACCGGCCCAAAGCCCGCTGACAGCATCGCATTCGCGACCTGCTGCGGAATTTGCTCATCCGTCAGCACATGTTTCAGGATCAGCGCGTTGGCGATCACAAACAGCAGTGTGATCGTCAGTTTGCCGGCATCAAACAAGGTCTTTTGAGTGTCCGGGTGCACAATCGCGGTGACAATCGCCCAAGGCTTGCTCTTTAGGGGAATACGCGGGCCGGCGGGCGCGTCCTCAATCACTGCGGCGGCGGAAAGGCTACGGGTTTTGGGGGCGGCCAGTGGCCCCATGTCTTTGTACACAAAGGTGGCGATGAAGAAGGCATAGACTGCAGCCACAGCGGCGGCTTCGGTAGGCGTGAAGATGCCGCCATAGATGCCGCCCAGAATGATCACGATCAGGAACAGGCCCCAACCGGCCTCGCGGCCAGACTGGAACACTTCGCCCCAGCCCTTCCACTCGCCCTTGGGCAGGTTCTTGATCTTGGCAATGACGTAGATTGTGACCATCAGCATCAGACCGGCCAACAGCCCCGGAATGACCCCTGCAAGGAACATCCGGCCTACGGATACTTCGACCGAGGCGGCATAGACTACCATAACAATGGAGGGTGGGATGAGGATGCCCAGCGTACCGGCGTTACAGATCACACCGGCGGCGAACTCCTTGGAGTATCCGACCTGCCGCATACCAGAGATCACGATTGTGCCGATGGCGACAACGGTGGCTGGCGACGACCCTGACAGCGCGGCAAACAGCATACAGGCAAACACACCCGCAATCGCTAGGCCGCCCGGGAAATGGCCGACACATGCTATCGAGAAGCGAATGATCCGCCGCGCTACTCCGCCTGTCGTCATGAAGGCCGAGGCGAGTATGAAAAACGGGATCGCCAGCAGGGTAAAGTGACCTTCGAATGCGGCAAACAAGGTCTGCGCGACCGAGGCGAGCGAACTGTCGGAAAACCACAGCAGGAATAGAATCGAGGACATCCCAAGCGAGATTGCAATCGGGACGCCGATCATCAGGAACCCGATGACCATGGCAAAGAGAAGGACGGTTTCCATTATTTCGCCTCCGCGTTCTGGGCTTCAATTTCGGCCAATTCTTCTTCAACCTCGTGGCTGGCCACGAACCGATCTGTCTTTCCATTCAGGATGCTGAAAGTCGCCTGAACAAACCGCAGCAACAGCAAGGCCATCGAAATCGGCAGCACGATGTAGGGCAGAAAACGCGGGATTTTTTCATAGGCTTCGCCCTCGTTAAAGGTGTCGGCCATCCAAGCAAGAATCCCGGGCATCGGGATGTCATTGGTCTCGTACCAGCCCTTTTCGCGATAATCCTGCTCGAACCCGAGCGGGAACCAGCGCCCTTCGGTGGCGGGCAGGTTGGCGAAGTTGGCCCAGTAATCCCAAGATCCCTTCAGCATAAGGAATGAGAAGGCGACACATACGGCGGCTGCGGTCAGCGCCAGCCGTTTCCGGGCGTTGCCGTGCACCATGTTCACCATCAGATCGACACCCAGATGCGCGTGTTTTTTCACCGCATAGGAAGCCCCCAGCAGAACCAGCCAGGCGAACAGGAAGACCGTCATCTCCAACGCCCAAAGGATATTTGAGTTAAAGACATATCTTGCAACGACATTGGCAAATGTCAGTGCGGTCATCAGCCCCAGAATACCGGCGATCAAAACCTCTTCGATCCGGTCCATGAACGAGTGATTGTTGGTCATAGCCTACCCTCCCAACAGCCGTTTTCAGGAAAACGGCAGGCAGGATTGTCCCGCCCACCGATGGTGATGCTCAGAAGCCAGAGTTGATCTGGACCGCCGCATCGAGGGAGTCCTGACCGATATCGCCCGAGAACTGTTCCCAAACCGGCTGCATGGCGGTGACCCATGCCTGACGTTCGTCATCCGACAGGGTGCGGATGGTGCCACCCGCATCCAGGATAGCCTGACGATTCTTCTGATTGACCTCATAGGATTCCGAGTTCCGGGTGGCTGTAACCTCATCCAGAATGGTCAGGAACTGGTCGCGGACCTCCGGGTCCAGACTGTCCAGCCAGTCCACCGAGGTCACCACCAGATAGTCGATGATGCCGTGATTGGTTTCGGTGATGCCGTCCTGCACCTCAAAGAACTTCTTGCCGTAGATGTTGGACCAAACGTTTTCTTGCCCGTCCACAACACCCTGCTGCAGCGCGCCGTAGACCTCGGAAAAGGCCATTTTTTGCGGGCTACCTCCGATGGCTTCCATCTGCGCCACCAGCACGTCCGAGGACATGACCCGGAATTTCAACCCATCCGCGTCGGCCGGAGTAACCAGAGGTTTGTTGGCAGACATCTGTTTCATGCCGTTGTGCCAGAAAGTCAGACCCTGAAGACCACGACGCTGCATTGAATCCAGCAGGGCTTGTCCGGCGTCTGAGGTCTGGAACGCATCGACCGCCTCGATATTCTTGAACAGGAACGGTAGGTCGAAGATACGGAATTTCTTGGTGAATTTCTCGAACTTGGACAGCGAAGGTGCCGCGAGTTGCACGTCCCCCTGCAGCATGGCCTCAAGCACCTTGTCGTCATTGTAGAGGGTCGAGTTCGGAAAAACCTCCATACAGGCTTTTCCGTCCATCTCATCGTTGATGCGCTGTTCCAGCAGCGTCGCTGCGATGCCCTTGGGGTGTTTGTCGGTATTGGTGACGTGGCTGAACTTGATGACGACTTCGCTTGGATCACAGGCGGCAAATGCGGAACCCGCACCAGTAACGAGCGCAACAACCAGGCTTGATGTCTTCCAGAATTTCATAGCTTCCTCCCGTTCTGTCAGGCCGGTCTGACCCGATCAAAGATGCTGAGTGAGAGTACATGCTTGGGCGGCGATGATTTTTCGGAAGAATTGATCAGTATATTCGATCAATATCGGCGTAAAAGTCGGGTATCGTGAATAACAACCCATTTTCGCGGAGCGCTCCGGTATGTTTCTGGATTTCGAGGAACTGACTCTGAATGTCGGCGAGCAGAAGATATTTGTTCGTCACGGGGGCGACCCTAGCAATCCGGGTCTTTTGTTGTTGCACGGCTATCCGCAGACATCGGCCATGTGGCATGCGGTTGCCCCGCAGCTCACAGATCAGTTCCATGTCATCTGCCCTGACCTACGCGGATATGGTCGGTCGTCCAAACCCGCCTCAGATGATCGGCATATGCCCTATTCGAAACGCGAAATGGCAAAGGACATGGTTTCGGTCATGTCTCAGATAGGGCATGAGACGTTTCTGGTCGGCGCCCATGATCGCGGTGCGCGCGTTTCCCATCGAATTGCTCTGGATCATCCACAGAATGTCCAGGCGATGGTCCTACTGGACATCGCGCCGACGCGTGAAATGTATCGCGACACCTCAAAGGAATTCGCCACCGCCTATTGGCACTGGTTCTTTCTGATTCAGAAACACCCTATCCCGGAACAGATCATCGGCAATGATCCCGCGCAGTTCTGGAAACTGAAGTGCTTCAATCAAGCCAAGGGCGAAAACCCTTTTATCGCTTCGGCCCTCGACGAATACATCGCCGCCTTCAGCACACCCGAGGCCGTGCACGCCTCGTGCGAGGACTACCGCGCTGCGGCGACCATCGACATCGAACATGACGATCAGGACGACGGGCGGAAGGTCGAACAACCGCTGATGGTCCTATGGGCCAAGCGTGGGGTGATCGAGACCTGCTTTGATGCGAAGGCGCTCTGGCAGGAGCGAGCGCTCCGGGTCGAGGGCGAGGCCGTCGACGCCACGCACTACATGGCCGAAGAGATCCCGGACGAAATAGCCAGCCGAATGCGCGCATTTTTCCTGCGCCAGATCGAACAGAAGGATGCTGCCGAATGAGCAGGACGCTTTACGACAAACTGGTGGACGCACATAAGGTCTGCGATCTGCCGGACGGCGACATGCTGATCTATGTCGATTTCCACATCATGAATGAATACACCAGCCCGCAGGCTTTTTCCGGGCTGGATCAGAAAGGGCTTTCCGTTTGGCGGCCCGAGGCTCATCTGTCGGTAGTCGATCACGTGAATGCCACACGGCAGCGCGATCCGCATGATGCAGCGTCTAAGCTGCTGATCGACAATCTGGAGGCCAATTGCAAAAAGCACAACATCGCCTTCTACGGCCTGGGCGACCGCCGCCAGGGGATCGAACATGTGGTTGTCCCTGAACAAGGGCTTGTCGCACCGGGGATGTTGATCGCCTGCGGCGACAGTCATACCACCACGTACGGGGCCTTCGGAGCGCTTGGTTTTGGCATCGGTACGTCCGAGGTTGAACATGTGCTGGCAACGCAAACGCTGCGCTATAAGCGGCTGAAGACCATGCTGGTCAATATCGATGGCGATCTCGCACCTGGTGTGACCGCCAAGGACATCATCATGAAAGTCGTGCAGGTGGTCGGCGCAGGCGGCGCCAATGGCTATGCCGTCGAGTTTTCCGGGTCGGCCATCCGTGCGCAGGAAATGTCCGGGCGGATGACGATTTGCAATATGGCGGTCGAGTTGGGAGGACGGGCCGCCTTGATCGGGGCGGACGAAAAGGCGCTTGAGAAAATCAAGGGGCGTGCGC
Source organism: Ruegeria sp. HKCCD8929 (assembly GCF_013031405.1). Taxonomy (GTDB): domain Bacteria; phylum Pseudomonadota; class Alphaproteobacteria; order Rhodobacterales; family Rhodobacteraceae; genus Ruegeria. The sequence continues at coordinate 7,313 of NZ_WPZY01000045.1, forward strand.
ATAGCGATACGCTGGATTTCGGTGGTCTGGACTGGAACGCGGATCCGGGCGCGGAATATGACTCGGTATTCGAGATTGACGCCGCCGAAATTGCCCCGCTTGTCAGCTGGGGCACCAGCCCGGATCAGTCCGTTCCTGTCGACGGCTCAGTTCCCGCCGAGACCGAGGGAATGACGCCCAAGGCTCGCGAGGCGCTAAACCGGGCTCTGGACTATATGGGCTTGAAAGCGGGTCAGGCGATGACCGATATCGAAATCGACAGCGCCTTTATCGGATCTTGCACCAACAGCCGTATCGAGGATCTGCGCGCTGCGGCCACAATCCTGAAAGGAAAAAAGGTCGCTGGGTCGGTGAACGCCATCGTCGTTCCGGGCTCGACCTATACCCGCCTACAGGCCGAATCTGAGGGGATCGACCGGGTGTTCAAAGAAGCGGGCTTTGACTGGCGCCCTGAAAGCGGCTGTTCGATGTGCCTTGCGATGAATGATGATATCGCCATGGATGGCGAGCGGATCGCCTCCTCGACCAACCGCAATTTCGAAGGCCGGCAGGGCCGCGGGGCACGCACCCATTTGATGAGCCCGGAGATGGTGGCCGCCGCCGCCATCCATGGTCGTATTGCGGATGTGCGTGAGTTTCTGAGCGAAGGAGCGGAATAAGATGCCAAGAACTGTTCACGGGCTCGCTGCTGCCCTGCCACTCGCCAATGTCGATACCGACGTGATCATGCCCAAACGCTTTCTGATCACCATCACGCGCGAAGGGCTGGCGGATGGCACATTTGCCGACCTGCGCTTTCGCGACGACGATACGCCGCGCACGGATTTTGTGCTGAACACACATCCCTGGCACGAGGCCAGGATATTGATTGTCGGCGACAATTTCGGCTGCGGATCCAGCCGGGAACACGCCGTTTGGGGGCTGGTTCAACTGGGTATTCAAGGCATCATCGGCACTAGCTTTGCGGGCATTTTCTACGACAATGCGCGCAAGAATGGCCTTGCCTTGCCCATCGTCAGTCACGAAGTCCGCGATCAGTTGATGCAAGCGGCGTCCCATGAGGATGGCGTCAACTACACGATTGATATCGAAAAACGGGTCATCAGACACGGCGAGGCAAAGCTGCCATTTGAAATGGACGACGCGACGCAGACCGCCCATCTTGAGGGCCGCAACGACACCCTGAACTCGCTGGAATTCGCTGATGCGATCCGTAAATTTGAACGCGGGCTGGGCGAACGGCACCGGGTGCGCGTCATACAATAGCCGGGGGTAGTTTGACTTGGAACTTCGCCAACTTCAGTGCTTTGTGGCGGTCGCTGAAGAGTTGCATTTTCGAAAGGCGGGCGAACGCCTCGGCCTTAGTCAGCCTGCCTTGTCCGACCGTATTTCCGCGCTGGAACACGAGTTGGGATTTGCCTTGTTCTTTCGGACAACCCGGCAGGTAAGCCTAACGCAAGCGGGGTCCGAGTTCCTGCGTGACGCCAAACGTATTCTGGCGGATATCGACAAATCCGTTTCCAAAGCCCGGCATACCGCAGACAGCGGGCTGAAAACGCTGCGGGTCAGCGGTGTGGACGAGGCGATTTCGATGCTGTTGCCGCCGGCGCTGATGGAGTTCCGCAATCGGCAACCTTCGGTGCATGTGGAAATTCTTGAGATTTCGTCGTCGGATCACCATACGCAAGAGCTTGCAAACCACCGAACTGACATCGCTTTTGTCCGCCAGCCTCCCGAAGATGAGTTCCTGAAGGCAGATCTATTGTATCGGCAGGGCGCCGTCGTCGTTTTGCCGTCCGTATCGGAACTTGCCGGTCGGGAAACGCTATCTGCGGCGGATATCAGGGATCATCCGATTATTGGGTTTCCAAAACATGCCCGCCCGATCCTTCACGACCTGCTCTGGAACAGCTATCGCACCCATGGGTGGCAACCGGACATCGCCTGCGAAGTCATCGATAAATCCACCATGTTGCAGCTGGTAGCGCACGGGGTTGGCATCGGGCTGGCACCCGCATGGATCCGAGCGCTCGCACCGGCGCATTTGAGTTGCATCCCGTATCAGACGAACGGACAACGCATCGAACTCTACGTCGCGCGACGAGCGGCGGGAAACTCGAAATTGGTGGATGAGTTTGTGGACGTGGTCAAAGACGCCTCATCGCGATTGCACCCCATCGGGGCTGGTCAGTGACACGTTCCCGATTGTCATCCACAGAGGCTTTCGCCGGCTAAATTGGAAGAAATGCGGGAGCCTTGGATTGGCTCAAGCGCTCACCTGAAGCGTGTACGCCGGACACCTATGCGATAAGGCGAAAGTGCTGGCGGCGATCCGGCGAGTTTAGGTTGTTCCTGAAGTCCAGTTTGGTTTCTTTGTCCAGACACTAATGGCAGCAATCTGCGGACCATAACCGTTCGCGCGTACTGCGGCATCAAGAAGAAGGGCTCGATTCTAACCATTGCTGCGCGGATAACGTACGCCCGGTCTGGATTGGCGAACGGCACATTCCGTCCGCCAATGCGCTCTAGATATCGATTTTCTCGGCGATACTCAGCGCATCTTCAAGTTCGACGCCAAGGTATCTGACTGTGCTGTCGACCTGGGTATGTCCGAGCAGAAGCTGAACCGCTCGGAGGTTTCCTGTTTTCCGGTAGATCTCTGCCGCCTTTGTCCCGCGAAGCGAATGCGTCCCGTATCCGCTTGGTTCCAATCCAATCGCAGCCACCCAGTCCCTGACAAGCCGACCGTACTGGCGCGTCGAGATGTGTGGTCGGTCGTGGAACCGGCTCGGAAACATGAACGGGCAAGCAAGCATTTCGGGCGACTTCGCCCATGCCAGTACAGAGTCCCTTGTGTTTTCCGTTAGTTCGAACTGAACGGAGCGCTTGGTTTTGCTTTGGATCACTGAAACACGCTCTCGGACGCTGTCATCTTTGACGAGATCAGCAACCGCGAGTTTGACCAGATCGCATCCACGCAATTTGCTGTCTATAGCGACGTTGAATAGGGCCAGATCGCGAAGGTAGCCTGCAAGCTCCAGACGTGCGCGGATCGCCCAGACCTGTTTTGGCAGGAGTGGGCGCTTCTGGCCGATGATACGCCCCTTGTTCCACGCTCTGTGTTTTGGGGTGACTGCGGGTAGTTGGACTCTTGGCATGATATGCCCTCCGATCCCCCCTCCACGCCCAGTCATCAGTACCGCGCTGACAGGGCGATTCTACGAGATGGGAGAAGTCCGCAGTCCAAAGACAGTTTGGTGCGCCATCTCCGCGTGTGCATTCGGCTGGTTCGAGCCCTCGTTACCCGTTATGGAGAGCTGAAGCGCGTGGTTCATTTCAGTATTTGGAGACACGCTCGCTATTGTTTATGAACTGGACGGAGTAGCCTTGGCACCAGGCAAATCTCCAGAGGCGAGCTTTTCGAGAATGAGATCTTGCACGGTGCGGACCACGGTCTTCTGGGCAGTTGTTTTAGGCCGTTCGGAACTTGACGCAATAAAGAGCTGACGCGACACAACCGGATCATTGATCGGGCGGCACAGGACTTCACCGCTGCGAGTGAGGGGAAGCGCTGATAGCCGGGATATCAGCGTGGCCCCCAGACCAAGGCGCAACCCGGCAAGCAGCGAATTCAGCGACAGGCACTCATGCCGCACCTCAATCGGGCGATTTCGGAACAGGGCGACACGATCAATCATCCCACGCAGAATATGGTCGCGTCCGGGCAGCAGCAGCGGGAAGGACAGCGCGTCTTCAAATCTGATTGGGTCTTCTGTGTCGCCCACAAGCTCCGGCACGCCCACAAGGCAAATTTCTTCTTCCAAAACAGGTATACCGTCGATCCGCCGATCTTCGCCAGCGTTGAAACACACGGCGATATCAAGTTCACCGCTGGCGACAGCTTGCACCAGTGGCGGGCTAAGGCGTTCTTCGATACGTAACGAAATGCGCGGTGCAACCTTGGACAACCTGTCCATCAATGGCTCAACCAGCATTGGCGCGACGGTCAGGGTGGCGCCCAACCGGACAAGTCCGCCCGGCTCTTTGGCGTCGTCGCGCACATCATTGGTTGCCGCGTCCACGGCGGCAAGGATAGCGCGGGCGTGGTCAAGAAATCTGGTGCCGCTTTCGGTTTTCTCAACGCCCTTTGAGCTACGCGAGAACAAGGCGACTCCAAGGCGGGCCTCCATCTGACTGATGTGATGACTGAGCGCGGATTGGGCGACTCCAAGCTGCAAAGCGGCTTTGGAAAAGCTGCCTGCTTCGGCGATTGTTACAAAGTAGCGCAGTTGACGAAGATCGTAATCCATAAAGTCTATCTTAAATACAGATAGCTCCGATCCACACAATATATTTTTCAGATGGGTGAAAAAGTGCCAAGCTGGTGATGCAACAGACAATACTCGGCTCAAGGGGCGAAAAACCTTGTGCGCCAGGGCAATGGGAGGAAGCAAATGAAATCCAAATCCAAATTAGCGGGCCTTGTGCTTGCCGCGGTCACAGCGTTCGCCGGGGCAGCCAGCGCGGAAGATTGGGCCCCGGATGGTCCCTTGATGTTCCAGATTGGTTTTGGGGCCGGTGGCTCGACCGATGCGATGGGCCGTGTCATCGCCAAAGTGATGGAAGAACAGACCGGTTGGAATGTCGTCGTCGAGAACAAACCCGGTGCCGGCGGCGTGGCGATGTTCACAGGCATCTCCAAATCCAAACCAAACGGGCAGGTGATCGGGATGGGCGTCAGCACGCCGATCCTTTTGCAACTGGTCACGCGCCCCGATCAGCTGCCGTTCAAGGCGGATGACTTTGACTATCTCAGCAGCGTTGCACGCGGCGAACTTGCGATCGTGGCAAAGACGGACGCTCCTTTTGACGATCTGGACAGCCTGGTCGACTATGCCAAAGCCAATGGCCCGGTAGCGGTCGCAATGAACGCCAGCCCGCACAAACTGGTGTTGGGTGCTGTCGGTCGAGAGACTGGTGCGGAGTTCCAATTCGTCTCGACCAAAGGCGGAGCCGAAAGCATGAAGCTTCTTTTGGGCGGGCAGGTACAGGTCTCGTTCGCTGGCGGTTCGCATGCCGCCTATCTTGAATCAGGTGATGTGAAAATGATCGCGGTCGCCAATGCCGAGCGCCACGACTATGCGCCCGATGTCATGACCGTCGCCGAACAATATGACGTCTACCTTGATCCTTACTTCTATATTGCAACCACCAAAGGCACCGACCCGGTCGTCCAGGACGCCTTGAGCAATGCTATCAGCAATGCGCTGGCATCCGATGAGGTGGTGGAAATCGTGCGCAATGCGGCCAAAACCAAGGTCCTTGACTACGATCCGGAAGCAACAAGAGCGATGATGATCGACGGTTTGCCGGTCATCGAAAAGCTTGTTGGTAAGAAATGAAACCGCGCTCTGCTTGCCCAAGTGAGCAGAGCGCCCTTGTTTTGCAGGCCAACATGACATTCCAAACAGACAGAATTGTGGGACTGATCGTTGCAACCCTTGGCTTGATGTTGTTGTTCGTGATTTTTCCAATTGCGATCGAAGACGTCGAGGGCGGGTCCATTCAGCCGGACACACTCCCCAATGCCGTTGCCGGGTTTCTGGTGATCTGCGGAGTTTTGTTGGCCCTCAAACCCGGCGAGTCGTGTGCGCGAGACCCTCAGGAATTGATGATGGTGCTGCTTTACATTGTCGTCATGGCGCTTGGGCTTTTTGCCATGTCCCGTTTCGGGTTTGTCATCGTTTCCCCGGTCCTGGCATTGGCAATCATGCTGCTCTTTGGCGAACGGCGCCCTTTTTGGCTGGCATTGGGCTGTGTCGGAATGCCAGCGATCATTTGGTTGCTGGTCGTACAAATTCTCGAGCGTCCGCTCCCCTGAGGTGACTTCATGGTAGACCTGGCCACAATTCTTGCCGGATTCAGTGATGCGTTCACATTTTGGAACCTGGCTTTCGTGATCTCCGGCGTCGCATTGGGCCAGCTCGTGGCCGCAATTCCCGGCATCGGCCCCGTTATGGCAATCGCAATTGCAATCCCCTTTACATTCGCGCTCGATCCACTTCCGGCGATTGCCTTTCTGGTCGGCGTGGCCAAGGGGGGCACGGTTGGTGGGGCCATTCCGGCGATTTTGATCAACACACCGGGAACACCAGATTCCGCAGCGACGGCGCTCGACGGGCACCCGCTTGCGCGCCAGGGCAAACCGCTCAAGGCCACGAAAATGGCGCTGTTTTCCTCGGTCACGGGCGACACGTTCAGCGACATCGTGCTGATCACCGTCTCGGCCCCACTGGCGGTCCTCGCCTTGAGAATGGGACCTGTCGAAGTGTTCGCGCTGATGGTGTTCGCCTTTGCGGTCATTTCAGGTCTGGTTGGAAAATCCCTGGTCAAAGGGGCGATTGCGGCGGCACTCGGGCTCTTGGTGTCCACGATCGGCGCAGATCCCGAAAACTATTCGCCGCGTCTTATTTTCGGCAATTTCGAGCTCTACGACGGGCTGCCTCTGGCCTCCGTGGCCCTAGGCATGTTGGCCATATCCGAAATCCTGACCCGGCTTGCGCGGCACAAGGGCGACGTTGACGCGGCAATCAAGCTGTCGGGCGACGGAGATCCCGCGGACCAGCGGGTCAGCTGGGCCGAATACTGGTCATGTCGTTACACATTGCTGCGGGGGGCCGTCGTCGGCACGCTCTTGGGTGCCACGCCCGGGATCGGCAGCACCGCAGCTGCGTTCATGTCCTATTCCTCGGCCAAGGCCGCCTCGAAGGACCCCGAAAGTTTTGGCAAAGGCAATATTCACGGCATCGCTGCCACGGAATCGGCGAACTCGGCGGTGGTCGGGTCCAACCTGATCCCGCTTTTGACCCTTGGGATTCCCGGCAGTGTGAGTGCGGCCCTGATCATCAGCGCCTTCATGATTCACGGCATTCAGCCCGGACCGCTGTTGTTTGAGACCCAGGGGCGTCTGATCTACGGGCTGTTCGGGGCCATGATCATGGCCAATTTCCTGAACCTGTGGATTGGGCAATTGGGACTAAGGCTGTGGGTCAAGGTCGTCTCTGCGCCGCAATCTTTCATCTATGTTTCAGCCATTCTGCTCTGCATTGTCGGCGTGTCCATCTCGGAAGGCGGTTTGTTCAGCGTGGTGGTCATGCTGATTTTCGCAGCCCTTGGTTACGTCATGACCCGATACGGGTTTTCCATCGTCATCTTCATCATCGCATTCTTTCTTGGCCCCCGTTTCGAGATTTCGCTGGCACAGAGCACCGCGCTTATGAGCGGAGATTGGAGCCGGATCGTGGAATATCCCATCGCCATTGTTCTTTTGGCGCTTTCGGGCTTGACGCTCTTTTACTTTCTTCGCCCTTCGCGCGCATCGTCCTCAAGGCGAGCGACCTGATGTGGTGCCACCGACACTGCAATCCAGCCCACAAAAACCGCATGCGATGCAAGGCGCGTGCCAATAACAATATGGAGTTCAAGACATGACAACTGTCGGAGCGCGATTGCGCACACTCATCGAGGCGCCCGAGATCACGGTCTTGCCCGGCGTTCATGACACCCTGAGCGCCCTGATTGCCCAAAGCTGCGGTGCGAAGGCCATTGCGGCTGGCGGATACTCGGCAACTGCTTCGCTCCTCGGGCGGCCAGACAGCTCGCAATTGTCGCTGACCGAGTTGGGCGATTATTACGCCCGTATTGCCGAGCGGGTGGAGATCCCGATGCTGGCCGATGGCGACACGGGCTTTGGCAATGTCACCAATGTGGCGCGCACCGTGAAAGTTCTGGAGCGCGCGGGCGTCGGAGGGTTCTTCATCGAAGATCAGGTGTTTCCCAAACGCTGCGGCCATATGGCAGGCAAAGCTATTGTTGGCGTCGAAGAGATGGCAGGTAAGCTAAAGGCCGCTTTGGACGCGCGTCAGGGCGACACAATGATCATGGCCCGCACGGATGCCATCGCGACGGACGGGTTTCAGGAGGCAATGGACCGCATGGCGCTCTACCGCGAGATCGGCGCGGATATTCTCTTTGTCGAGGCCCCAATCGATCTCGATCAGCTGCGCCGGATCCCCAAGGAACTTGACGGTCCTTGCATGGTCAACCAGATCGATGGCGGCGCGACCCCGATATTGTCCGCGAAAGAAGCACAGGATATGGGCTACGCCGCCTCTGCTATGCCCGTCACCGCCACCCATGCCGTCATGAAGGCGCTTCAGGTGTTCTATGGCGATCTGATGAAAAACGGCGATCTGCGTGACGCGATGCACCACGGTCTGGGCTTTGAGGCCTATACCGACCTCGTTGGCTTGCCTCAGCAACGCGCAACAGAACAAGCATATCTGGATCAGGCACGCGCATTCGCGGATGGGATGACTAGGTGAGCCAACCCACACCATTCGACGATGGCTCACGCTCGCCACTTTCTGGGCTGCGCGTGCTGGACCTCACTCGGCTTGCTGCCGGGAATATGCTGACGCATATGCTCGCCGATTTCGGCGCGGATGTGATCAAGGTCGAACGCCCGGGCGTGGGCGACGACCTGCGTCGGTTTGGCAAGCATGAAAGCTGGTGGAAGGAATACAGCCGGTCGAAACGGTCGCTGTCGCTGAACCCCCGCTCGGAAGAGGGGCAAGAGATCCTGCTGAAGCTGGTTAAGACAGCCGATGTCTTTGTCGAAAATTTCGTGCCTGGTACGCTGGAAAAATGGAGCATTGGTCCGGATGTGCTGATGGAAATGAACCCCGATCTGGTGATCGTACGTGTTTCGGGATGGGGGCAAACAGGGCCTTATGCGCACAAGCCCGGGTTCGGGAGCCTGATTGAAGGCATGTCCGGTTTTGCCGCTATGACCGGCTTTGCGGATCGCGAGCCTCTGTTGCCACCCTTGGCACTCGCGGACATGATCGCCGGGCTCGCTGGTTATGGCGCGGTGCTTGCCGCGCTGCGCGCGCGCGATCAAGGTCTGGCGCGGGGACAGGTCATCGACCTTTCGCTTTTTGAACCACTTTTCAGCGTGATCGGTCCCACGGCGACTGCTTACGCCATCGACGGAATTGTGCCGAAACGCAGCGGCAACTGGGGCGACATCGCCGCGCCGCGCAGCGTCTATGAATGCGCGGATGGTGACTATCTCGCGATGTCGGCCACGATGCAATCGATGTGGGAGAAGCTGGCTGACGCGATTGGGCAACCCGAATTGATCGAGGACCCACGGTTCCTGACCAACCCGGACCGGGTGAAGAACCGCGCAGAGCTAGAGGCCATCGTAGGCGCGTTCTTTATGCGGCGCACAGCGGCAGAGAACCTCGCCTATTTTGAGGAGTGCGGGATCACCGTCGGGCCGATCTGCGACATCTCTGATCTGATCGCGCACCCCTACACCCTGGGGCGCGAGGTGATCAAAACCTACGCTGACCCGGACCATGGGACTTTGCCCATGCACGCGCCCTTTCCCCGGCTTTCTGAGACACCCGCGACAGTTCGGGCGCCCGCACCCGAACAGGGGCAGCACAGCGCCGAGGTGCTGGCCGAGATTGGTCTTAGTGCGGATCAAATCGCCGCACTAAGAGATAAAGGGATCGTCTGATGTGGCGCTCACTTCTCTTTGTCCCGGTTCTGAACGACCGCTTGGTCGAAGGCGCGGCAAGGCGCGGCGCGGATGCGGTTGTTCTTGATCTGGAGGCTGCGGTCCCGCAGGAGCGGAAAGAGGAAGCGCGCGCTGGTCTGGCTGGAATTGTTGCCGGTCTGAAATCAGACCGGCTGGACGTTGCCGTCCGGGTGAACCCGCTCTCGGCGGAAGGCGTCGAAGACATAGCTGCGGCCTTCGAGGCGGGCGCTGATCTGATCGTGCTGCCTCAAGCGACAACCGCCTCGGCCCGAAAAGCTGCTGATCTGGCGGGCGGCGCACCGGTTATTCCCCTGATCGAGTCTCCGCGCGGCGTGATCGATGCGCTTGCCATTGCAGAAGCGGCACCAAGCGTTGTCGGTTTGGGCCTTGGCGTTGAAGACTACGCAACCGAGATGGGTGCCCCACCCACGCCCGAACTCCTGATCCCGGCGGCATTCCAGGTGATTCAGGCTGCCCGCGCCGCGGGGTGTGCGCCCCTGATAGTTCCTGACACGATTGCAGATTACGCGGACCTGGCACGGTTTGAGGCGGCTGCACTTAGAGCGCGCGCAATGGGGGCTTCGGGCGGTTTCGCGATCCACCCGGGGCAAATCGAGGTTTTGAACAGGGTCTTCGTACCAAGCGATGACGCGTTTCGCGCAGCGCAGGAGATTGTCGCGCTGGCAGATCAGGCCAGTGAAGGCGGCGATGCCATCGCAGCCCGAAACGGCCAGATGATTGACGCGCCAATCGTGGCCCGCGCCCGCGCCGTTCTTGCCCTCCGACAACGCTTTGCAGATCAGTCTCAGCAGTCGCGACAAAGACCGGATACGGTCGGAAGAAACTCCGCTTGAAGGATCGAAATCATGGGTCAACGATTTTTCTCGACCAAGGACCGGCCGTTTCATCTTGGCCCTTATCCGCTGGAGCGATTGAAGCGGGTCGAGCAGGCGCCCGACCAGTCGCAGATTCCGGCCATGCAAGCGCTAGATTTCCGCCAACTCGATACGCCGCACTCGCTGGTGAATGCGATGGGCGAGTATCAGGCGATGATGGATGTGATCCGCGACGGCCTCGTGAACCCGGAATTGGCGGCTGCGCCAACCGACCCGGAGGAGCGCAGCAGGCATCTGAAATCATTCGGATATTTTCAGGATGCATCCATGATGGGGGTTTGCAAAGTATCCGATGGCGGGTTGCTTGAGACCTCAACGCGCAACCCTGATATTGACCGGCTGGCGCATGACATCCGAACAAAGCAAACAAAGACCCTTGCGTCTGGCATTGATGAAATCATGGCGTCGCTGAAGGAGTCGATCGACGCGCCCCAGACCCCGATCGACGGGCAGAATTATGCAATTGTCATTCTCTTCGAACAGAACCGCCCGGCACGGCCAGATGAGCCCGGTGCAGAGTGGATATTGGGGGCCGAAAAGCATCGTGCGGCGTTGCGCGCGACGGAGGCCGCGGTGATCCTGTCCAGTTACCTGAACCTGTTGGGCTATCGCGCCCGTGCCCATTCAGCGACGACCTCGGATGTAGACCTGAACAAGCTCGCGGTGGCCGCGGGGCTCTGCACCGTCGAGGATGGGCGGGTGGTGGCGCCCTATCTGGGTGAGAAATTCGGTCTGGCCGTCGTCACCACGGATATGGAACTGGCGCCCGATCTGCCACTTGCGCCGGTCTCGGAACAGCCTTGGTTCAAGACCAGGGGTCCGGCCTGGTGGCTTGGTAAGGGATCTCAGAAGAGCGCGTTCAATCGCGACCCCTATGCGCGCCGCGACTATGTGAATGGAGCTTTGCCATTTGAGACGCTGAAACGAGTCGATAAGCCGACAACATTCATTGATGAAGAGCGGGTTGCGCGCGTGCCCAAACGCGCTGACATGTTCGCGCGCTCCCAGTTCGGCGATCTTGGCAAGAAACAGCAGGAAGCCTCGGCTGGCGGGTGGTTCGCCAAAAAATGCGCCCCATCCTACGCCCAACGCCACATGCTTAGCGCTTTCGTTCTACTTCAGGACGGCGAGCCAGCGGAATTGACGGAACAACCCACCGATGCAGAGCGCAACGCGGCCAATGTGAAGGCGGCAGGTTACTTTCTAGGCGTCGATGCAGTCGGAATTTCCCGCTGCCCGGACTGGGTCTGGTACAGCCACGACGCCACCGGCGCAGAATTGATCCCACGCCACGATCAGGCGATTTCCATGATCATCGACCAAGGCTTCGAGACGATGGAAGGAGCCTCCGGCGACGACTGGATTGCGGTGGCACAATCGATGCGAGCTTATTTGAGATTCTCGCTTCTGGGCGGTGTGATCGCTAAGCAGATCCGCAATATGGGCTACTCGGCCAAGGCGCACACCTCGCGCGATGGCGAAGTGTTGCAGCCGCCCTTGGTTTTGCTGTCCGGGCTGGGCGAGGTTAGTCGCATTGGCGAGGTGATGCTGAACCCTCTGCTCGGCCCGCGGCTGAAATCTGGTGTGATCACCACGGACATGCCGATGGCGCATGACAAGCCCATCGATTTCGGACTGCAGGATTTCTGCAATTCATGCAACAAATGCGCCCGCGAATGCCCCTCGGGCGCAATCACGGCCGGTCCCAAACTGATGTTCAATGGGTATGAGATCTGGAAGTCCGACAGCCAGAAATGCACCACTTATCGCGTCACCACAGAGGGCGGGGCAATGTGCGGGCGTTGCATGAAAACCTGCCCCTGGAACCTGGAAGGTCTATTCGGCGAAAAACCATTCCGATGGGTCGCCTCCAACTTTCCCGCAGCGGCCCCGGTGCTGGCGAGGCTTGACGACAAGCTGGGCCATGGCGGCCTGAACGATATCAAGAAATGGTGGTGGGATCTCGAACTGAAGGACGACGGTGGCTACAAGGAGCCGGCGCAGCCAGTGAACCGCCGCGACCTGCAGCTTGATCTCGATCTGAAATATGAGGACCAGACTCTGGCGGTCTATCCGGCGAACCTGGCGCCGCATCCCTGGCCCTATCCCTTCCCGATGGATCGCGAGGCCGGAATCGAGGCCTATAAGGCCCTCATCACTGCAGAAGAGTATCAGGAGCGGCTGGCGACCGGCGAGACCGAAGGTCTGGCCCATGAATATCCCGACTTCGTCGACGCGCCGGTGATCACGGCGCGCGTCTCCAAGGTCGACAGGATGAGCGCAGGTGTCACCAAATATGAGTTCACCACATGGGACGGCGCACCCTTACCCGACTGGACAGCGGGTGCGCATCTCGATGTCGTGGTGACGCCCGGATTCCTGCGGCAATACTCGATGTCGGGCAATCCGGCCGATACATCCAAATATCAAATCGGGGTCCTGCGTGAGGATGAGGGCAGGGGTGGCTCGAAGATGCTGCATCGCATATTCACCGAAGGTCGGAGGGTCTTTATCTCCAAACCCATCAACCATTTCGAGCTGGACGAGGGCGCTACAAAAACCTTCCTGATGGGCGGTGGTATTGGCATCACCCCGATGATCGCTTTTGCGCATCGGCTGCACGAACTGGGTGCCGACTTTGAGTTGCATTATTCAGCCAGCCGGAAGGCGGATGCCGGGTTCCTGAAAGACCTGCCGACAATGCCCTGGGCTGACCGCGTGCGTTATCACTTCTCTGATCAGGGGACCCGTGCCGATCTGGACGAGGTTCTGTTCGGCTACCGATCTGGCTGGCATGTTTATACCTGCGGTCCCGACCGTTTCATGGATGGGGTCATGGAGGCCGCCGAGCGTCAGGGCTTTCCCGAAGAAGCGCGGCATCTGGAGTATTTCTCGGTTCCCGAACAGCCCGATTACGTAAATCACGCGTTCACTGTTAAACTTGCGGGATCGGGCAAAGAATTGCTGGTTCCGGAGGATAAAACCGTCTCGGATGTGCTGCAGGAAAACGGCATACCCGTCGACGTGAAATGTTCCGACGGCATCTGCGGCGTCTGCAAATGCGGCATCCTTGCAGGTGAGGTCGAGCACCGTGACTTTGTGCTGTCCAAAAAGCAGCGAGAGACCGAGATCATCACCTGCCAGTCCCGCGCAGCGGAGGGGTGCCAGGAGATTACGCTGGATCTCTGAGGAAACTGTTCGCAGAGTGCCAGAACATTTATTTGCAGGAATAGATCAATGCCCAAGACCAAATTTATCACACTCGGAACTGCGGGCGGGCCGACGCCAAAACCGAACCGTATGCCTCCTGCACATGCAATTTCCTATGACGGCGGCACGATTCTTGTAGATTGCGGTGAAGGCGCATTCCAACAACTGACGCGCGCAGGTTTTGACCTCAAAAAGGTGCGTGAACTTTTTATCACCCATCACCACTTTGACCATATCGGCAGCCTCTTTGCCGGTCTTGGCCTCAACATGATGATGCACCGGGATCAGCCGTTAAATATCTATGGCCCCCCGGGAACCTGCGAAATTCTAAGCCACCTGATTGCCGCCTGCGATATACCTCAGGCGATCGGCTTTGGCGTGCCAGGCCAAACTCTGCCACACCCGCGTGACTTTATTGTCAGCCGTGACATACAGCCGGGTGACGCGGTGGATATTGACAACGTCCGCGTCTCTTGCTGCGAAAACACGCATTACCGTCCCGAGGATCAATTTGGTCAGGAGGGGCCTGTGTCGCTGTCCTACAGATTTGACGCGCCTGACAGGTCAATGGTGTTCACGGGCGATACCGGGCCCTGTCGGGCGCTCGAAAATCTGGCCAAGGGGGCCGACCTTTTGGTGGGTGAACTGATCGACGCCGATATCGTCATGGATCGCATTCGCGCCAAAAACCCGGTCATGTCGGATCAAGCGCTGCACAAGATGTTGCAGCATTTTACCGAACACCACCTCACGCCCGAGGAGCTGGGCGAACTCGCGTCTCGTGCGGGCGTCAGGCAATTGGTGGCGGTCCACATTCCCTTCGTCACGAAAAGTGCCGACGAAGACGCCAAATACATCCGTCGAATCTCGGCTAAATTCGCCGGCAGAGTCACGATCTCCGAAGACCTGGCAGAATACTAACAAAGCGGGGCTTCGGCCTCAGGTAAATCAACCAGCCCAAGTCGCCGTGAATAGGTTCGTTCCATGCGACGGTAGTCTCAATATCCCGCCGGCCTGTTGGCTATCCGTTTTCTCAGAGCGCCCCTGTAGTGAATGGCGGCTTCTTCCACACTCCGGCCCTCAATGGCTACCCAGCGAACGACCACATTTCGCCCTTGGGGTTTTCTCCACGGAAACCAAGTACGAAAAGCGGCGGTTCGATTGCTGAGGATCAACGGCGGTATAGTCCCGCGATCTGTGAATTGATCCACCTAGCTTGCTGCGCCCTGCATGAACGGCGTCTTTTCACATCGCGGCGCGGCACGATTATTCACACAGTCGCAGCAAAATTCCGGCTGCGTGCACACGCAGCGAGAAAATCGAATTCACGGTTAGGGCTCGCTGCCGCCACTCTCTGCGGCGAGCCTCAACAGGTCCTTGGAGCCCTCTGCGGACAATAGCCACGCTTCCTTACTATGCGCGCGCAGCATGTCACAAACGGCATGACACCGGACTTTCGGTACGCGGATTGGGAAAGGTAAGGGAGCGCAACAAAGCCGCCTTATGCAGTCGCAGCTATTGCTTGCGCAGAAAAAGCTCGCATCTGCAGCGGAGGAATTTCGACGGTGAAGCGAATTTCTCGCATGCGAACGTTCGTATGGTCAAAATCCGGAGGTATCCACACCGCCATTTTGCTGCGGCCAGGACCGACTAACGAGGAACGGGACAGAATTGACTCTCGGTGCGCCATCGTTTTGTGCGCAGTATTTTCCACCACTTGAAGCACTAAAATTCTGTAAAGCGATTCAATTCTCCAACAGCGGAACTATGCAATATGCGGGCGGCCATGCGAGGTGACCTGGCGGATGAACCGACCACCAGGACTGCTGCCTTAACCAATTCGCGGAGCTATGCCCGAAAGTTGGTGACGGTGTGATCAGGCGGCATGGTGAAGTTGCTT
>NZ_WPZY01000046.1 GCF_013031405.1 Ruegeria sp. HKCCD8929
CGCTCTGAAGCTGGCGGGCGATCCACTGTTTACTGGCTGAACTACTGATCAGCCAGTGCCCTGAAGTCCAAAGAGGGGTAGGGGCCGTTTCTGGAAGTCGTACCAATGAGCTCAGCCTTCTTATTCACGCCAGCTGTGGTGTGACCGGGATGTGTTTGCAGGGTTGCGAAGGCTTACTATCTCCTAATCTCTCCGCGCCTCCCCGCTGTTGTGGCTCCTCGGGTGTATCCGTGCCTGTCCACAGTTCAGTAAGGCGGGCACCGGCATGTCGCCTTCGCCGGCTTGGCGACAAAGAACTCTGCAGTTTTTTCTGTTCGAGATATACTAGTTCAATCTTATCAGGGGGAAGACATGCCGGAAAAGAACCTGTCGGGAAAAACAAAGTTCTCCATCGACATAGTGTTTGACTCCAATGTGCCCTCCAAATCTGTCCCGGTGAAAACCATTCAAAAGGGCGCGACTCCTGGTCACAAAGGGGTTGCGGTGACCGACCCGTATTGGACTTGCCAACTGATACAGTTGCATTGGGATGAGCTGTTCGACCCCATTGCGAAAAAGATCACCATGTCTATCAAGGAGTTGAAGATCAAGGTTCGATTTCACTGCGTCACTCAGTACGCAAAGGAAGTGCCCAAAAGCAGCCCGTGCTACAAGCATATTGTGAAGCATGAGAAGCTGCATGTCGCCAGTCGAAAGTCCAGCCTCAACAAATACAAGAAACTGACGATTCAGTACATCAAGGAAGCGACCCAGAAGAAGTTTGGCAAGCCTTTGGAGGTCAAGGAAAGTTCGGCCAAGAAAGTGCGGGATGATGCGTACAAGACTATCAATACCGCCGTATATGAGGCCTGCGAGAAGTTGAAGTCACTGTCAGACAAGGAATCCAAGAAAGTCGATTCAGCGACGGAGAATGCCAAGACGCAGGCGCTTTGCGCTCAGTTTGTTTAGCGTCTTTGTGCCAACAGCCGCCCGTCCGACAGAGGGATACGACGAGGTTAACCAGGAGGTGCACATGATCTTCAGATGGCTCAGCGTAATCTTGGTTCTTGCCGTTTTCGCCGTGCAGGCACACGCGCAGACAGTGCTCGATTTGAAAGGCAATCGGGAGTTTTGCAGCTTCGTACCCGGTGCCTCGCTTCCTGAACAGATTTACTCGTTCCAAAGCAGCGCGGAGGCCAAGCAACTTGTGGCTGACATCATGTCCACGGTTGGCCTCGTGCCCAGGTTTCGCATAAACGCGGCGAATGTCCCAAACGCTGCGGCGATTATCGATGGTGATGAACGACTGATCGTCTACAGCGAGAGTTGGGTTCAAAACACGCTTCAAGACAACAAATGGGGAGCTGTCGCACTTCTGGCGCATGAGATTGCACATCACCTAAACGGGCACACCTTAATCCCCGGCGGCAGTCGGCCGCTGACCGAGCTGGAGGCCGACCAGTTCGCTGGTTTCGCGGTGGCGAAGCTTGGCGGTTCGCTCGACGATGCGCAATGGCTATTCCGGCAGTTCGCAGGCCCTGGCAGCGCGACCCACCCAGCAACGTCCGCACGATTAGAGGCCGTTGCCGTCGGCTGGAGATCTGCTCAAGAAAACGACGGCTCCCAGACACCATCCGATCCAACCGCCGGGGCGCGGACCATCCCGAAGATCGACGCTCGGAACTGGCAACGAGTGACTGGGGTCGCCTCGAACGACGTACTTTGGGTGCGCTCGTGCGGGTCAACCAGGTGTGAGAAGGTCGCGTCTCTCAATCCTGGGCAGCAAGGGTTTTACATCACCGATTGCGACCGCGGCTGGTGCAGGATTCACGATCAGGACGGCAGCGTTCTTGGCTGGGCGTCGGGAAAGTATCTTGCGCCGGTTTCCATGCAATCAAAAACTCTCGGATCAGTGCTCTACCGGGTTACCGGAGTTCGAAGCGATGATGTTCTTTGGGTGCGCTCTTGTGGCTCCTCAAGCTGCAGCAAGATTGGCTATTTCGATCCGGACGCTAAGGGTATTGAAGTGTCCGATTGTGCTCGAAACTGGTGCCGAGTGCAGCAGCGCGACATCGGTGTCTCCGGCTGGGCATCCCAAACCTACCTGACGCCGGAGTGACGTTAAATCAGCGGCGGCCCTTCCCAACATTTATATAATTTGGCAATGCTGTCAGGCGGGATGAAAGCTTTGAGTGTGAGGTTCGTCACCCCTCAAAGGCGCCGCACGCTGATGTGGCTTGGCGTGCTTAACTTCACATGCAATGCTTCGTCTACAACTATGACAGAGGGGGAGTTGTCTTATGAAACATCACCTGCTTTCGCTGACGCTCAGTCTGACGGCCGCCACCGTTGTGGCAGAAGAATGGCGGTTCAACAACTTCTTGCCTGAGACGCGGCCTGAGTCAGCGGAGCTGTCGCAGTTTGTTGACGAGGTGAATGCCGCAGACACAGGCACCACCCTAAAGCTCTATAGTGGCGGATCGCTAGGGCTTCCTAACACAGATGTGTTGCGCTTTGTGCCCAAGGGTGCAGTAGAGATGAGCCTGATGTGGGCCAACTACCTTGGCCGCGACGCACCAGAGCTAAGCTCTGTTGTGGTGCAGGGGACGATTGCGTCGGTTGACGAATTCAAGCAGGCGCTCCCCATCATTCAGGAGATTTATGCGGAGGCCTATGCGGATTGGGGTATTACATCCGTAGGCTACGCGGCCATCCCAATGCTGTCAGTTTCGGTATTCTGTCGGGACGAACCAGTGAACACATTGGGCCAGCTAAAGTCGAAAAAGCTACGTGTTTGGGCACGTGATCAAGTAGAGGCATTCACCCAACTGGGCGTTGCTGCACAGATAATTCCGCAGGAGGAAATGTATGTAGCGATGAAAACCGGCGTCGTGGATTGCGCGCTCTACCCTGCACTTTATGCGCATACCGTGTCTTTGCAAGAGGTGTCAAAATATGCTTCTTTCCTCTATCCTATGGCGTCTGGCCCCTACGTGATCGGCGTATCGAGCGACACATGGGACGCAGCGGATGATGCGTTCAAGGCCGCTGTCTCGACCGCCGCAGACGGCCTCTGGCAGAGGACCAACCACTACGACGACGATCTGGAGCGAGAGATGGCCGCCCGTGACACATTGGTCGGGCAGGGTATCGTCTGGGGTGATGATTTCCCCGACGCGGATCGAGACGCTTTCGTCGGCGCCGTGACGGGGATATGGGCCAAACTGGCAGAGGAAGCCGGCGGCAAGGCACCCAGTTACCGCCAGCGGGTGCTGGACGCTTTGGACCGCTAGTTGCACATCCAAAACGGCATTGCGCGGGTGCTCGAGAAACTGGCGCTGGCCTGCGCAAGTCTGGCTGCGGTGGGGGTGGTGACAATCATCGGTTTCATCGCAACCAGCGTAGTGCTACGCAAATTCGCCAACGCACCGTTGCACATGACCGAAGAGGTCGTGGGACTTTTGCTCAGCGTCAGCCTTTTGCTGGGATTGCCCATGGTCACGCTGAGATCTGAGCACGTCAAAGTGTCGTTGCTGATCAGCGCCCTTGGCCCCGTGGCGCGCAAGTGGGTTGCGTTGGCGGGTGTGGTGCTGAGCCTAGCCTTCTTTGGCTGGCTGTTGGTGGAATCCTACGAGTGGTTCGAATTCGCTTACCGACGGAACCTGAAAACCCTTACGTCTAGGATCTTGCTTTATCCGTGGATGGCGATGCTACCC
Organism: Ruegeria sp. HKCCD8929; assembly: GCF_013031405.1. Lineage (GTDB taxonomy): Bacteria > Pseudomonadota > Alphaproteobacteria > Rhodobacterales > Rhodobacteraceae > Ruegeria. The sequence goes on from NZ_WPZY01000046.1 coordinate 3,696, forward strand.
CTGTCGCTGATTATCTGCATGTTGATCCTGCTGGCACGGATCGCGGGCATCCTTCCCGAGCCAGAGCGTCGCTCATGAATCTGTGGACAGTTCTGATTGGAGTGCTGGTCGCCGCGGCGAGTACCGGAATGGCGCTCGGAGCAGCGCTGGGATTGACGGGATTGGTCATCCTGTATGTCTTTTCCAACGGGGCGACCTCACTGGCGATGGACGCCATCTGGAACGTCTTCAACTCATTCACGCTGAGTGCAGTGCCGGTGTTCATCCTTCTGGGCGAAATCCTGTTGCACAGTGGGATCAGCGAACGCGCCTATGCCGCGTTCTCCCCGATCTTTCGCCGTGTTCCCGGGGGGCTTTTGCACACCAACATTGCTGTTTGCACCCTCTTTGGCGCGGTCAGTGGTTCAAGCCTGTCCACCGCGGCAGCCGTGGGATCGGTTGCCTATCCGGAGATGACGCGGCGCGGCTACGACAAGGACATGATCGTAGGCAGCATTGCTGGTGGAGGGACATTAGGTCTTTTGATTCCGCCCAGCCTGTCGTTCCTCATTTACGGTGCGCTGACAGAGACATCCATTGGACGCTTGTTTGCCGCGGGGATCGTGCCGGGATTGATGGTGGGTCTGATGTTCATGACCTACATTCTGATCCGCTGTCTGCGCACACCATCCCTTGCCCCCCGCGAGGCCCAGATGACGGACCTGTGGGATATCATCAAGGGGTTTCGCGAGATCTGGCCAATCCTGGCGCTGATTGCGGCGGTCATCGGCACCATCGTCGGTGGGATTGCCACACCGACAGAGGCCGCGGGGCTGGGAGTCGTGATTTCCGTGGCAATCTCGTCGGTCTGGGGGGATCTCACCCTGCGCAAGCTGATAGATGCGGTCTACAACTCGGTTCTGTTGTTTTCGTCTATCGGATTTCTGGTGCTGGGCGCCACGATCCTTGCGCTGTCGGTCAGCGTGCTGGGAGTACCTCAGAAGATCCTCGAGACAGTGGCGAATTCAGGTTTGGGCCCATATGCCGTGCTGGCAATGGTTTTGCTGAACTACCTGATCCTTGGCTGTTTTTTTGACGGGCTGTCGCTGATGATCATGACGCTGCCTGTGGTCTTTCCGTTGTTGACGGGGCTCGGGTTTGACCCCATCTGGATCGGTGTCATCATCACCATCGTGATCGAGATCGGTCAGGTCACACCGCCTGTGGGGTTGAACCTGTCAGTGTTGACATCCCTGACCCGAGGCGATGTCCCCTTAGGTCGTGTCGCGATTGCAACGATACCGTACTGGGTCATCCATCTGCTGGCGATCTGCCTGCTGGTCCTGTGCCCGGCGTTGGCACTCTTTGTTCCGGACATCCTATTTTAGAGGAAGAGAGAATTGTCGCTTATCCCCGTTGTATCGTCGTCGTGAAACCGGGCATTCGTCTAAACTGAAGCGAAGGGACGGCTTGGTGACCAGTATGCCGGAGCGTTGCAGTACGCGGTGAAGGTCAGATCTGCCGGTCCGAAATTGCGCCAGCGATGATGTCATATCCGAGGTCGTGCCATCCGGCAGCGTCCCATCCTTGATCAGAATGTCGAACATCAGCGCTCTCCCTTATTGAACGGGATCATCAGTGCCGCCGGCACCTCGGCGCGGCGCGACATGAGCACCAGTGCGAGGATCGACATGATGTAAGGTACCATCAGGAAGACCTGGTAAGGCACCACCGCCCCCATCGGCGTCTGCTGGAGCCGGACCTGAAGCGCATCGAAGGCGGCAAAGAGGAGCGCTCCGAGCGCGGCCTTTCCGGGCCGCCAGGCGCCGAACACGACAAGTGCGATGCAGATCCAGCCGCGCCCGTTCACCATCTCGAAGAAAAAGCTTGAAAAGGCCGACATGGTCAGGAACGCGCCCCCCACTGCCATGAGCCCCGAGCCCACGATCACCGCGCCCATGCGGATGGCGGTGACCGAAAGCCCCTGCGCCTCGACCGCGGCCGGGTTTTCGCCGGCCGCGCGCAACGCGAGGCCGAGGGGTGTGCGGTAGAGAACGAATGCCACGACCGCAATCAGGATGAAGGCAAGATATGTCAGCGCAGTTTGTGCAAAGAAGGCAGGACCGATGATCGGGAGTTTCGACAGCAGTGGAATCTCGAAGGGCTGGAACGGCGCGATCTTTGGCGGCGAGGTCACTTCGGGCAGCGAGATCCGGTAGGCAAAGCTTGCCGTGGCGGTCGCAAGCAGTGTGACGCCGAGACCGACCACATGCTGCGACAGGCCGAAGGGCACGGTCAGCGCCGCATGGAGCAATCCGAACAGCATTCCCGCGAGCATGGCGACGGCGACGCCGGTCCAGAGGCCGGTGCCGAGATAGACCGCCATCCAGCCGGCGAAAGCGCCGATCACCATGATCCCCTCGATGCCGAGATTGAGCACCCCCGCGCGTTCGCAGATCAACTCCCCGAGCGTCGCGAAGATCAGCGGCGACGCGATGCGGACGGCGGCGGCCCAGAAGCTTGCGGTGAGGAGAATGTCGAGAATCTCCATCGCTTCAGCTCCAGCGGATCCGGGTGTGCGTCAGTCGCAGCGCAAGTACCATGGTCAGGAGTGCGGTCGCGGTCAGGATGTCGGCGATGTAGGTCGGGACGGCGGCGGCGCGGCTCATGCTGTCGGCACCGACGAAAACACCGGCGACAAAAAGCGCGGATATCACGACCCCCAGCGGATTGAGGAGTGCCAGCATGGCGACGATGATGCCGGTGTAGCCGAAGCCGGGCGAGAGATCCAATGTGAGGTTGCCCTTGAGGCCGGCGACTTCGGAAAATCCGGCGAGCGCCGCGAGACCGCCTGAGAGAAGCGCCGTCTTAACCATGACCTTTCCCACCGGGATACCGGAGAACCGCGCCGCCTCGGCGTTGAGACCGACTGCACGGATTTCGTAGCCCAGCGTGGTCCGGGTCTGGATCACCCAGACGGAGACCGCCGCAAGGATTGCCAGGGCAAAGCCCCAATGCAGGCGCAGACCATCGACGATGCGCGGCAGGCGCGCAGCCTTATCCAGCGCCGCCGATTTGGGCCAGCCCATGCCCATCGGATCCTTCATCGGCCCTTCGAGCAGGTAGGAAACGAACAGAATCATGATGAAGTTGAAGAGCAGAGTGGTCACGACTTCGTCCACTCCGAGGCGGGTCTTGAGAAGCACCGGACCGAGCAGGATCAGCGCGCCCGCGAGCATCGCGGCAAGTGCGATTGCGGGAAGGAGCAGCGCCGGAGGCAGCGGCAGCGCCCCAGTTCCCAGCAGAACGGTTGCTATCGCGCCCGCGTAAAGCTGAGCCTCGGCACCGATGTTCCAGAGCCTGGCCCGGAACGCCACCGCGACCGCAAGCCCAGTGAAAATGAGCGGCGTCGCCCGGTTCAGCGTTTCCAGCAGTGCGAATTTCGATCCTGCCGCTCCCTTTAGGATCAGGCCGAGTGTCGCGAATGGATTGGCCCCGGCCAGAAGCGCAAGGCACGAGGCGACCAGCACGGTCAGCACCAGCGCGCCGGCCGGCAATCCGAAGCGCCGCAGCGCAGTGGGGTCGGAGATCGGCTCAAGCCGCATGTGCATCGCCCTCGAATCCCTGGCCCGCCATCCAGATGCCGATCTCGGCCGACGTCTTGCTGCCGCGCGGGAAGGACGGCGACAGGCGACCCTCATAAATCACGTGGATGACGTCGGACAGGGCTATGACCTCATCGAGATCCTCGGAAATCAGCAGCACGGCCGCGCCGGTGTCGCGCGCGGCAATGAGGCGGTTGTGGACAAATGTCACCGCCCCGATATCGAGGCCCCGGACCGGCTGGTTGGCGAGGATGATCCGCGGCGCCTTTTCCAGCGCGCGTCCCAGGATCAGTTTTTGCATGTTGCCGCCGGACAACAGCCGGATGCGGGCAGCGGGGCCGGGGCAGCGCACGTCGTAGGTCTCGATCACGGTCTTTGTGAAATTTTCGGCGGCCTTCCAGTCCATCCAGCCCGCGCGGCTGTAGGGCGGGGTATCGTAGGTTTCCAGGACGGCGTTTTCGGTCAGGGTGAAATCGGCGATGGTTCCGGTCTTGTGCCGGTCCTCGGGGATGCGTGCGATGCCCGCGGCAAGCGCCGCGCGCGGCGACCAGGTGCCGGAAACGGCCGGATAGAGGCTGATGGAGCCGCCTGTCGCCACTTCGAGCCCGCCGATCAGATCGGCAAGCGCAGACTGGCCGTTGCCGGAGACCCCTGCGAGACCGGTGATCTGCCCGGCGCGCAGGGCGAGGTCGACGCCCGCGAGGCCCGGGGCGTTGCCGTGCGGCGCGGTGGTGACACGCGCTAGGGTCAGCAGCGCCTCGCCCGGCTCACGCTCGGCAAGCCTGGGCGGCGCGATCTCAGCGCCTACCATCATCTCGGCCAGTTTGTGGCGGTCGGTGTTGGCAGTTGCGACCTCGCCGACCAGGCGCCCGTGCCGCAGCACCAGCACGCGGGACGAGATCGACATGACCTCGTTCAGCTTGTGCGAGATGAAGATGATCGAAAGGCCAAGAGGTACGGCCCTTCTGAGCGTTTCGAAAAGCGCGGCGGTTTCCTGCGGTGTCAGGACCGCCGTGGGTTCGTCGAGGATCAGAATGCGGGCATCTCGATAGAGCGCCTTCAGGATTTCGACGCGCTGCCGCTCGCCGACTGACAGCGTTCCGACCTTGGCGCCGGGATCCACGGAAAGCCCGAAATCCTGCGACAGCTTCTCGACCTTTTCGCGGGCGGCGCGGACATTCAGGCCGGTCGATAGCAGCGAGCCGGTGCCGAGCAGGATATTCTCCAGCACCGTCATGTTGTCCGCCAGGGTGAAATGCTGGTGCATCATGCCGACGCCCGCCGCGAGCGCCGCGCGGGGATGACCGGGCGGAAGCCGCTCGCCAAAGACCTCAACTGTTCCCTCGTCGGCCATGTAGTGGCCGAAGAGGATGTTCATCAGCGTGGTCTTGCCGGCGCCGTTCTCGCCGAGAAGGGCGATGACCTCGCCCTTTTTCAGGTCGAACCCGATGCCGTCATTGGCAACCAGCGACCCGAAACGCTTGGTGATGCCGTCGAGGCGCAGGACCACCTCGGCCGCCTTCGCCCCGCCCATCAGGAGGACTTGGGCTCTTCGTCGTTGATCGCGACGGTGAAGGTTCCGTCCCTGATCGCGGCCTCGCGCTCGGCAACCAGTGTCAGGGCAGCCTCGGGCACCTTGCCCTCGAACGTGCCGAGAGGGGCAAGCGAGCAGCCGCCCTCTTTCAGGAAGGAATAGACCCCGTAATTGTCGGCCTGGAAGCTGCCGCCAGCCACAGCGGCAAGCGCGGCGTTCAGCGTCGGCTCGAAATGCCACAGCGCCGAGGCGACGACGGTGTCCGGATAATCGGCCTGCGTGTCGATCACGTTGCCGATTGCCAATATTCCGCGTTCCTGTGCCGCATCCGACACTCCGAAACGTTCCGCATACATGAGATCAGCGCCATTATCGATCATTGCAAAGGCGGTTTCCTTGGCCTTCGGTGGATCAAACCACGAGCCGATGAACGAGACCTGGAACGCCGCGTCGGGCTTCACCTCGCGTACCCCCGCCATGAAGGCATGGATCAGCCGGTTGACCTCGGGGATCGGAAATCCGCCGACGACGCCGATATTGCTGGTCTGGGTCATGGCACCGGCGATGATGCCGGACAGGTAAGAAGCATCCTGAATGTAATTGTCGAATACGGCGAGGTTCGGGTGAGCCTCGTCATGCAGGAAGGAGGAACCGAGGAGGAATGCGGTCTCGGGATATTCGTCGACGACCTCGCGCGCCTCCTGCTCGACCCCGAAGATCTCACCGACGATGAGCATTGCACCCTGTTCGGCGTATTCGCGCATGACGCGCGGGTAGTCGGTATTGGCCGTGTTCTCGGTGAACGTGTATTCGGCCGCGCCCGCGGCCATCGCGGCTTCGGCGGCCTTGTGAATGCGACTTACCCATTGTTGCTCGACCGGCACGGTATAGATGCCCGCGACCTTGATCGGATCGGCGGCATGGAGCCGCCCCGGCAGTCCGGTGATGCCCGTGGCCGCGATGGCGCCTGCGCTTGCGAGGAGATGGCGCCTGGTCAGTCCGGTCGGCTTGATCTTTGCAGTCATGTTCAATCCCTCTTGTCGGTAATTGCGCTCCCCCAAAAAATTTTTTATCAATTGGTAAAGTTCTTCCGGATTCGCGCAAGAATATTCTGCAGCTTACTTGCCGTTGGGGGCGGATGGCACCCGCACACCGGCACGCAAGAGGTCAGACCCCGACGTAATCCCTGAACTGCTGTGCAGCCGAATCGAGGCCCCTGGCCTCGACGGTTTCCGCCACCGCCCCGCCAGCCACAAAGGCGATGCGGTCGGCGATGGACAGCGTGCCCGACATCTGCCCCATGCGTTCGCGGAGCCGTGGGGAAAGGTCGAGCGCCTGTTCGCGCACCCGGGCATCGCGGACCCGTGCCATCAGCCCGATCTCGATATTCTCGGCCACGGTCAGGTTGCCGAACAGCTGGCGCCCTTGCGGGACGTAAGCGGTCATTGCAGAGTCCGGCAGGGACAAACGGACGAGCGGACAGAACAGTCATTCGTAGTTGCGCTGCGCGCAGTGCTGACAAGGCGACTCGCCTGCAGTAAGCAATTGCCTTGGTTCAGAGGTAGCTTTCCGGGACACCAGCAGCGCGAAGTGCATCAGCCAACCTGTCCCAATCGCCATCGTTCTTGAACCGCCACCGGGTTTTGTAAATGTGGATGCGCTCGCCGAGCCTCCGAACTTCTCGCATTTCGGCTTCTATGGAACGGCCAAGCACAGAGAGGGTCGCGACATTGAACATCAACGCATCCCTTGACGATGGCTCTCTCATGCGCGCTATCTCTAAGACAGAAGCAGCTTCTTCATAACGTCCAAGCGAAAACAGTATGCCTCCCTTGAGTGTCAGGAAGTAGGCAGGGTGAATTCGGTTAGTAACGATGGCTTTTTCAATGTCTGTAAGCGCCGCATGTGTTTCTCCATTTAACAAGCGGGCCAAAGCGCGGGTATAAAGAGCATCAGCAGAGTTTGGTTCAACCTCCAAAGCGTTGACCGCCTGCAGAATCATCTCATCAATTTTGCCGTCCACGCGCATAATCTTGGCCGTTACCAGAAAAGCTAGCGCGGTAGGATTTTCTCTTGCCGACTCAAGTGTTTCTTCCGCGGCTTTTTTGAGAAACCTGCGTTCAACCTCAGACTCGTATCCAAATTCGACGTGCCAATAGTTTTGCCAGGCCTCAAAGTATATCGAGGCGAGCAGTGCGAGCGCCCGCCCGTAATCGGGATCCAGTTTCGTGGCAACCTCGAGGTACGGAACAGCATTGGCAAAGCTCTCCACTGTGCCATCGCCGTACAAATCCAATGCCTGCAGATAGGCGTCAAAAGCAAGAGGGTTTTTGGTGCCGCCGATTTCGCTTCTGGCAATTTGCTGGACATCTAGCTCCAAAGGCAGAGAAGATACTACTCGATCAACGATCCGGTCCTGAAAAGAGAGAATATCTTCTGCTGCTCCATCAAACCTCTCAGCCCATACCTCCCCACCAGTTGTGCCATCCACAAGGGTGAGGTTTATTCGGATCGTCTCTTCGACTTTGCGCACATTGCCAGACAAGATGTAGCGTACGCCAAGTTCCTGGCTTATCTGTCTTGGCCCAGCACTCGCGGATTGATAACTGTATGCGCTCGTGCGCGACATCACGAACAACTCCGGAAGCTGGGAAAGGTCAGTCGTGATGTCATGTGTGAGACCGTCAGCAAAATAATCTTGACCTTGGATTGAGCCCGTGTCTTTGAACGGCATCACCACGATTGACGGGCGGCCAGCAGACAAATCACTTGCTGTGGGACGGTTCACATAGTTTGACACCGTGAACCACATCCCGAGCAATAGCGGGCCCAAGCCACCCACATAGCCGGCAATCGTAATGCGCTTCATTGGCTTGCCAGATGGTTCGACCGTTTCGTGTACTTCTCCTGTGTCTCCAAGGCTGATATGATAAATCCTGACCGGTTCGGAGATATTTTTCAGCTGCTTTTTGCCCTCCGATACGAAGCGAACAGGCAGCTGTTTTTGCAAAAGTTTGCGAGCGACATCGGATACAACGATGCCGCCTGGAGCAGCAAATGCTTCCAGACGCGACACGACGTTCACCCCATCGCCAAACAAGTCACCTTCGTCAGCAACAACGTCGCCTATATGTACAGCCATCCGGTACCGGAATTGCTTTTCTTCCACATTTTCTGCCTGCGACGCTTGGATGCTCCTTTGCAATTCAATTGCGCAATTTGCGGCAGAAAAAACGGATGGGAATTCAGCGAGAAAGCCGTCCCCTGTGGTCTTGATTATCCGTCCTTCATGCAATTCGATTGCAGGATCAACGATAGACTTCATGATCGTCTTTTGCCGTAGCAGGGTGTCGGTTTCTTCGCGCTCAACCATATGACTGAACCCGACGACATCTGCGGCCAAAATAGCGACTATGCGTCTTTCCATATGGTGACCCCAAGGCACTTTTGCTGCCTTTTATGGTCAGTGTTATAAGGCATTCGGTCAAGCCAATAAGCGCTTGTCTCGTTCCCTCAGATCAATAGCTGTTTTTGAGGCTCGGAGCCGCCATTCTCTGCTGGCGAGTTCCAGCAGGTCGTTAGAGCCCCTACCAGACCTTCATTGGTGGCGTAAGTATCGCACGTGCGGCAAGTTGCGAACGGCGCAGTTCGGACATTCAGTTCCGCTCAGTGAAGGGGGAAGGCGCGGACAAATTGAACATTCGAAACTGTCGCGTGAAGGACAGCTTTGTATGAAAGTTGCGCACTGCTACCCTGCAGTCCAGCCACCATCGAGCATCAGGGCGCTGCCAGTCATGAGTGCGGACGCATCAGACGCAAGAAACACGGCTGCGCCGGAGACATCTTCGACCTGCCCAAGGCGGCCCAGTTTGATCTTGGAAAGAACTTCTTCGCGAAATTCTGTGTTCTCGAAGAACGGTTTGGTCAAAGGCGTTTCAATGAAGGTCGGGCAGATCGTGTTGACGCGAATACCGCTTCCGCCCAACTCAATAGCAAGCGCCTTGGTGAAGCCTTCTATGGCCCATTTGGAAGCGCAATAGAGCGTGCGGTTCTTGGCGCCGACATGCCCCATTTGCGAAGACATGTTGATGATTGAACCTGCCGTGCCTTCCCGCGCCATCCTGTCGGCGACCGCGCGGGCGCAGAAAATGGCTGCCTTCACATTCAGATCCATGATCACGTGGTAGTCATCCTCTGTGGCGTCTGCCAATGGCTTGGGGTGGTTTGTTCCGGCGTTGTTTACGAAAACATCTAGTCCCGGCAATGTTTCGACGGCCCGTTCAACCGCCGAGATGTCGGTTACATCAAGAATGAGAGCTTGCGCTTTGCCACCCTGTGCGCGCAATTCCTCTGCGGCTGCTTCGACCTCAGAACCTGTGCGGGCGCAGAAATATACGTCTGCACCGGCAACAGCATAGGCCTGGGCGATGGCCAGTCCGATACCCCGCCCTGCGCCGGTGACCAATGCGCGCTTGCCATCCAGCCGGAAGTCATGCCTGGGCGTATAGGTATTGCCTGTGTCTGGTTTTCGGGGGCTGGATTGAACCTCTGACACTGTTCTTCCTTTCAGATATCAAGTCCTTGAAGGGGGCGTGGGATCACTCAGTCCTGAAGCTCCTGTGATTTCTTAAATGCAGCCAGCCGCCCGAGCATTGCATCGCGCCACGCGCGGCGGGCGGCAAGGTCCGCTGCATCCAGAATTGTGCGCCGTTCATCGGTTGCCTTCCTGATAACCTCATCGGACCATCCGCGCGGTTCTCGAACCATGCCTGTGAAGAGATCTCGGAGGCGGTAGGCATAGTCTTCGATGCCGCCCGGTGCGTTCAGATCAATTGTTTCGAACGGCCCCATAAACGCCCAGCGTGGTCCCAACCCATGCGAAATCGCCACATCCAGATCCGCAATGCTGGCAATGCCGTCCTCATACAGGGCCCACGCCTCGTTCAGCATAACGCCTTGCAGGCGGTTCATGACAAAACCGTCAATTTCCTGCGTCAGACGCACCGGTTTTTGCCCAACTTCATTCATCAGGTCGGCAACGAAGTTCACGACACCTTCGGCAGTCCACGACGCCGGGACCAGTTCCACAACCGGAATGAGGTGTGGCGGGTTCACCGGATGGGCGATAATGAAGCGATCCCTGTTTTTGCACTCTGCGGTGAAACGGGAACTCGGGATGCCGGATGACGACGACCCGACAATCACGCCATCCCCAAGCAAGGCATCTATGGAACGGCTGACCGCCGCCTTGGCCTCGACCGTTTCAAAAACAGATTCTTGTACGTAAACCGCGCCTTCCATCGCGCTTTCCAGCGCGTCGAGCACGGTGATGCGTTCAAGAATGCTCTTGGGATCTTCGACAAGCCCGGTTTCGGTCATTTCATCAAGGCTGACATTGGCCCAACTCAAAACACGCGCGCGCACGCCTTCAGACGGGTCAAAGACGCGGACAGGATGGCCTGCGCGGGCGAAAACCACCGCCCAACCAGAGCCGATCAGCCCAGCCCCGACGATTGCGATCACAGGCTTTGATTGATGTTCTTCCATGTATTTCTCCATATGGCTCAACGCGGGAGCCAAGGTCATTCAGGTCTTTGTCTGAGCGATGTGGATTTCCGAGCCCGATCAGTTGAAGACCAGATCGGGCAGCCACAGCACAAGATCAGGGAAAACCGTGATCAGCAACAGAACAAGCAGCATCGGCAGGTAGAATGGCAGGATGTCCTTTACGACACGTTCGAACCTTTCGCCGGACACATCCCCCACAACATAAAGCACAAGCCCCATGGGCGGCGTCACGAGGCCAATCATCAGGTTGAACACCATGATCACGCCGAAATGCACCGTGTCGATCCCGGCATATCCAATCACCGGAACCAGCACCGGGGTAAGGACGATCAGCACAGAGATCGGTTCAAGCACACAGCCAATCAGCAAAAGCAAGACGTTCAGTGCGATGAGCAGCATCAGGGGCGACAAGTCCATCTCTATCAGCCAGTTGGCCAGCTGACCCGAAACGCCTTCGCGCGCCAAAATCCAGCCAAAGACACCTGCAACCGCCACGACGAACAGAACGTTGCCAGAGAGCAGCATGCTCTGCAAAAGCGCACCGCGAAAGCGCTTTAACGTCAGCCCGCGCAGGATGAATGCGCCCACGATGGTGGCATAGACCGCCGCCACTGCCGCCGCTTCTGTCGGGGTGAAGACGCCAGCGGTAATGCCGATCAGGATGATCGCAGGCATCATCAGCGCCAGGACACCGGCGGGCAAATGGGTGCGAAATTCGGCCAACGTGGCGCGGGGGTAGACTTTGACGTCGCGGGTCTGTGGCATGAAACGCAGCATGACCATCATCAAAAGCCCCAGCAGAAATCCGGGAATCGCACCAGCAAGGAACAGGCGACCAACGGACTCTTCCGCGATAACGGCAAAGATCACCATCGGGATAGATGGCGGAATAATCGGCCCGATGGTCGAGGACGCCGCCGTAACCGCAGCGGCAAAGGATCCGGTGTAACCGTCCTTCTTCATCGGACCGATCAGGACCGACCCAAGCCCACCTGCATCGGCCACGGCAGACCCGGACATACCGGCAAAGATGATGCTTGCGGCAACATTCACCTGCGCCAATCCTCCGCGCATATGCCCAACAAGGCAGCGGGTGAATGCAATCAGTTTCTCGGTCAGCCCGCTATTGTTCATCACCTGACCGGCCATGATGAAGAACGGAACAGCCATCACGGTAAACGAATTCACCGAGCCGGACATGCGCGCAATGGCCGAAGAAAGCGGGATGTCATTGGTGAAAAGATAGAGCAACGACGGCACCAGGATCGCGATGGATACCGGCAGACCGATGGCCATGAGTATGGCCAAAACAATGAGTATCATCCCGACGGTCATAGGTATTTATCCAGGTCAGTGTCGTGGCCATGTCGGCGGGCAAGGGCAATCCAGTCCGGGATAACCGCAAGGCTGAGAACCGAGCAGACGACGATTGGCAGGGTAAAAAGCCCCATCGGCCAAAGCAGCCCGGGGCTTGTCTGGCGCCAGGTGGCCTGCACCTGCCCGATACCGACCCAGATCAGTGCCAGAAATGCCGCAACAGAGATCGCAATCTGCAGATACGAAACCAAATGTCGTGGCCTTCGCCGCATTCTCATGTGGAAGTAATCAATATTGATCAACCGTCCGAACGAGATCAGGATCGGCACCGCCAGAAAGGTTGCCCAGATGCTGAGGAAGCGGGCGAATTCTTCGGTCCAGCGGACCGAGAATCCGCCCAGCCGGGCTGCGATCTGGTAAATAACAACAAGCGTCATTGCGATGGCGATCAGGATCAGAAGATGCTCTTGCAGCCGGATCATTGCGGCCCTTGCGCGGGCAAAGTGACTGGTGTGAAGGTCGCTCATAACGCGGCCTCCCGCGCATTGCGGCGCGCCCGCGCCAGATCGACAGTATGGTCATAAGTCGCCCCAAGCGCGCCATAGTCGGCGATATCCTTGCCCGCGATGTCGAGCGCCGATCCGTGTCCAACCGACGTGCGGATAAAGGGCAGACCAAAGGTCAGTGTTGTCGTTTCATTCATGTTCATCCGCGCCACCACCTGATCGTGATAAAGCGCCAGCGTCAGATCGTAATCGCGCCCGTTATAGGGCGGTGAGATCAAGGCGTTCACCGGGAACGGACCGTCGACCGAAATCCCCTCGGCCCGCGCTTGGGCAATAGCCGGTTCCATCTCGTCCATCTCTTCGCGCCCCATGGTGCCGAATTCACCGGCATGAGGGTTGAGCGAGGCAACCGCCAGCCGCAGCTCCGGCGCGCCAAGCTCGTACCGCTTTTCGTGCAGATAGCGGATTTTTTTCAGTAGGTTGTCCTTGGTCACCGCGCGGCAGGCCTCGATCAGCGGCGTGTGCGTCGTGAACAGCGCGGCTTTGAAATTGCGCCAGATCAGGATGGTGGAAAACGCCACATCCCCGGCAAGCTCTGCGAAATATTCGGCCTGACCGGGATAGTCATATCCCGCCATCTTGGCGCTGGCCTTGGTCACAGGCGAGGTGACAAGCCCGTCGATTTTGTCGGCCATGGCCAGTTCAGCGCCCTGCCGGTTATAGTGCATCGATGCCTCGCCAGCTTCGCGCGAAATCTCGCCGGGCTTAACCACCGTCGCATCGATTGTGCCGGGGTCATAGACGTCAATGCCGCCTGGCCTCAGCGCTGCGCGATCAAGGTCGCTGTGCTGCCTGATCTCAACATCAAGACCGCGCCGCCGGGCCGTCGCCTCGATCTGCGCCGCGCATCCGATCAGGACAGGGCGTATCGCCTGTTCGTTGCATCTTTCGGCCAATAGCGCGGTGGTGATTTCCGGGCCGATACCGGCCGGATCACCCATGGTCACGCCGATCACGAGGGTTTCGTCCGACATTCTGTTCACTCCTTCGTTTCGGCCTTGTGGGCCGAATGTGTTTGTTGCAACCAGCGGATCGCGCGCAGTAAGACCTCTGTTTCGCCCCAGTTCCCGGCCTTGGTAACCAGTGGCAGAAAGCGACCCTCGCCATCTTCGGCAAGCCCGGCGGCAACCCCGTCATCAAGGTGTTCCACCCGGTGCATTGCCGTGACCTCAAGCACATCGCGGGTCACGATCCCGGCGGTCGTACCACCCGCAACGATCAGGCCGCACATCAGGTTTCGGTATTCGTCAAAAATCGCACGCGTCGTCTGGCGTAGCGCATCTTCGATCCCGGCACGAACCACACCGTCAAGAAACGGATAACCTGCTGGGTCTGTTGGATTTACCGCTGATGGGGAAGCGGCCAGTACAACATGATACCCGTCGCTCAGCACCTGCCCGACCTCGCGTAAGTTGGCGCGGACGTCATCAACCTCACCGGTTGTGGGAAGGTCGATCATCCGCGCTGTTCCGGTTGCCAGCAAGGTTTCGGCTTGCAGGCGCGAGCGCGCCTGAAAGCTGCCAAGCAGGATGAGTGCCGGTGCGGCATTCTGGGTCGCCGTCGCCCACAAATGCCGGGCGATGGCCTTGGCAAGGCCCACTGAACCGGCCACAAGCCGTTGGTCGGCGGCATCGGCGCGGCGCACAGCGATATCAAGTGCCGCGTCGTTCTTTGCGTCTGCGACGTTGATCAGTGGACGCCCGGGGGAGACGGGCGCGGGACCTGTGCTGTCTGCCACGGCCACTGTGGTGTCGCCGGACCAAAGATCCACGACGCGAACATGGGTTTGAGGGTCCTTGGCAACCGTATTATGGAAACCGTTCACGGTCAGCCGACCCATCGACGGGCAAGCGGGGGCCATCAGCACGTTTTTGGCGTTAAGCGCCACGGCAATTGCGGAAAGCTCTGCGGCGATGTGGCCATGCAGCGCCGAGTCGCCTTGTTTGAAAAGCCAGTCCGGGTGCAACGCGGCAAGTGCCTCGGCCGCTTGGCAGGCTTTTTGTGCAGCTATTTCGGGGGGCAGCGCACGGGAATTCGTATCGATCCCGACGATGTCGTAACAGTCTGCCAGTGCAGCGGCAGCGCTTGCGTTCATTGCAATGCCGACAGTGAAGCCGTAACGCTCGAATTCGCTTGCGACGGCTGCAAGCCCGGTCAAGTCATCCGCGATCAGCCCGACACGCATTGAACGTTATCCTTAATTCAAGAGTATCCCGACGCGCGACAGGGCCGCGCGCCGGGAAGGTTCAGTGATCGCTTATTGTGCGGCGACGACTTTTTCGTAGATGCCGTTGCTGAAAAGACCGCTGTCTACAAATCCTGGTACAGCTTCAGACACCTTTGCGGCAAAAGCTGCACGTTGCTCGTCGGATGGGGTCGCGAAAGTGACGCCATAATCCGTTTCCATGACACCTTGGTGCTCGCTTTCCAACTTGGCGATTTCCGCAATGAAGAATTGCTCGGCAGAGTTGGTGGCCTCAACGAACAGCGCCTTGTCCTCATCGCTCAGAGCATCGTATTTCGCTCCGTTCATGATCATCGTATTAGACGAATAAAGGTGGTTCGTCAGCAGCACGTTTTTCGCAACTTCGGGGAACTTGCTTGGAATGAGCGTCGTGAACGGCCCTTCTCCACCATTGACCACACCCTGACGCAGCGCCAGGTAAAGTTCGCCCCACGGTACGGGCGTCGGGTTCACCCCAATCGCCTGCCAGGAGTTGAAGTAAACGTCGATCTCAGGAACGCGGAACTTGACGTCCGACAGGTCATCCGGGCTGTGAACCGCCTCGGTGCTGAATACGACACGCGGCGAGCGAATGAACGTATCCGACAGCGTTGCGATCCCGTGCTGGTCCTTCAGCTCGCCACGCCAGCCTTCTGCAAAATCGCTCCCTAGAACTTTTCGAAAGCCCTCGCGCCCATTAATCGCAAACGGCACGGCCAGAACGCCATAATCCCTAACGAATTGCGCATTCCATCCGATGTCATCAAGAAACAGATCCTGTGCGCCGTTCTGGATGTTCTGATATTGCTCAAGTGCCGGGCCAAGCTGTGCGGCGCTGACAACATTTACGACGTAACGCCCCTCGGTCAGACGCTCCAGCTCTCCGGCGAAATGCTCAGCAGCTCGCGTAAGCGGTGACGTGGGTCCTTGGATTGTACCCAGAACAAGTTTTTCCTTTGCCAGGGCTGGCCCGGCGACCAAGGCGGCTGCGCCGATCAGCGCCGCAGCCTTGAACAGGGTCCTGCGTGTCGTTTTAATCATGGTAGTCCTCCCTTTGGGTATTTTTGCGCCCCTCCTCGGGCGCGGTTCAAGAGCCGAGCTTGCCGGGGTTCAGGATGCCGGATGGATCCATCGCCTCTTTCAGCCGACCGTAGAGATCCCAGGACGAACCCAAGGCCTCACGTACATGAACGTTTCGGGCGAGTCCGGTGCCATGGTGATGTGAAAGCACCGCACCGGAGTCGAGTGCCGCGCGGTTCGCGGTCTCCCAGATTTGCTTCAGCCGCACCTCGGCACCGGCTGGGTCATCCGCTTTTCCAAGCAAAATGACATAAAGTGACACCCCATCGCTGTAGGCATGCGAGAAATGGCCCAGCACCTCGTCGGCGAAAGGCTTCAACGCTTGGGTCAAAGCGTCATAGGTGCCGCCAATCCCGGACCAGGTGTTTGCCACCTCGATTGTCTCGGCCACACCGCCATGGCTGTTCAGGACATTCTCGATGGTCGAAAAGTCGAACCGTCGCCCCATCCATCCTTCGGCGCCGGCCGGGCCAATATCCTTACCGCCATTGCGGGCGCAGACCTTCAGCAACTCGGCAATCTCGCTGGCCGCCATGTCGGCAGAGCCTTCTGCGCCAAGGAACATCACGGGCGAACCGAACGCCGGGTCCTTCATTGCGTGACGCGCTTCGGCCAGATCGTAAAAGCGCAGCAGGAAAGGGCGAAGGCCAGACAGCATGATGCCACGCATCGCGGCCACGCCCGAAGCAACATCCGGGAAAGTCACCGTGCGCAACTCGCGCGCCTCGGTTAG
This sequence comes from Ruegeria sp. HKCCD8929, assembly GCF_013031405.1. Classification (GTDB taxonomy): domain Bacteria; phylum Pseudomonadota; class Alphaproteobacteria; order Rhodobacterales; family Rhodobacteraceae; genus Ruegeria. The sequence continues at coordinate 20,302 of NZ_WPZY01000046.1, forward strand.
CGGAAATAGCCGCAATGTCACCTCAGTGATGACACCCAGGCATCCTTCGGAGCCGATCAGCACATGCCGCAGGTCCGGCCCAACCGCCATCCGCGGCGCGCCGCCGATTTCGACCTTGGTTCCGTCCGCAAGCACCGCTTTGAAGCCAACGCACAGATCCTCGATCCCACCATAACGAGATGAAAACTGTCCCGTCGCCCGGGTGGCCAACCATCCGCCGACCGTCGAGCGGTAGAGTGACTGTGGCGAGTGGTTCATTGTCAGACCCTGCGCCTGCAGCTGATCCTCAAGCGCGCCGCCATTCATCCCGGCCTCGACCGTGACATGCATATTTTCTGTATCAATCGAAAGGACGCGATCCATGCCTGTGGTGTCCAGCGCGATGCCGCCACGCACCGCAAGCGGGCCACCAACCACAGAAGATCCCAGACCCCAGGATGTCACCGGAACACCCGCTTTATGGGCCCACGTCAAAATCGCAGCGACCTCGTCAGCGTTGTTCGGCGTCGCCACGGCACAAGGCCGGTAAGGCGCCTTGCCCTGCTGACGCCAGGCGGCATTTATTGGCCACCAGTCATGGCTGTGGGCGTCAATTGCATCTGCGCTGTCGCTGACGCTATCGGCGCGTCCAACGGCGTGACGCAGTGCGTTCAGGTCAAAATTGGCTTGTTGAAGTTCGGCTGTGGTCATCCAAGCTCTCCTAATTTCCACAACCCTAGAAGAGCGCAAGTAGATCGGTAAAATAGTTAATATTGCCAAATTAAATAGATTGAGTCTATTAAGCGCAATGTTTATGACCGAACTTCGCGCCTTTCATGCGGTCGCCACGGGTGGCGGGTTTATCCGTGCGGGCGAGCTTCTTACCCGATCACAGTCGACAGTGACCGCGCAGGTCCGCTCTCTTGAGCAACGCTATGGTGTGGAACTCTTCTTTCGCGGGCGTGGGCGTACGGCCCGTTTGACACCGCTGGGTGAAAAACTTTTTGAAACAACGCGACAACTATTCAGCCTCGAAAAAGATGCCGAGGCGTTGGTTGCAGAAGCCGGGCGCAACAAAGGTGGCACGTTGCGCGTCGGCGCAATTTCACCCCGCTGGGCGACCGGCATGATGGCGCACATGATGCGGCGCTATCCCACGCTGGACGTAAACCTGACGCTGGATAACTCGCAAACACTATTGGACATGGTGCTCTCTTATCAGATCGACCTGGCCTATATCGGCGCTCACTTGCCAAATCCGGACTGTGATATGCGGCTTGTATCGCAGCCTGAAATCGTCTTCGCAGTTTCCAAAGAGCATCCACTGGCCTACAAGGGTATCGTTTCTCGCGACGCTTTTGGACAACAGACACTCATTCAGCGCGAGCAAGGTTCAGAAACACGCAGTCTGATGGATACCGCTTTGGTCGAACACGAGTATAGCCCCGGCCGCACAGCCGTATTTGGCAGCCGCGAAGGTGCCTTGCAGGCCGCCCAGAAAGGTTTGGGGCTTGCGCCAATTTCAACCGGTGAAATCCCCGATGGTGCACAAGTCGAAATTGTCAGAGCTGCGGATTTCTCAATCCACGGTGAGATCCACGCGATATGTCTCAGGTCTCGCCGCAACCTGCAGATCATCACAGAAGCTTTTGAGGCTGGTTTGTAGACAGACGTTCCTTGGGATTGAGATCGGACGTATTTTGCGATGGACAAATGTGACACTTGCGGTAAATCGTCAAAGTCGAAACTACAGAGCAGACCTTCGCCCAGATCGCAGCATTTGGTAAAATGGGCTCTGACCGGCCCGATGCCCATGCGGCGATGCCATTGCGGCAAGCTGAACGATACCGGCCATTTGCCAATCTCGCCAAAGCGATGATTTTGCAGGAGCTCCGATGGCGCGCTGCCGTTGGATGTCGATGAGCCGATGTCCAGGACGAAGGCGGCGAAATCTGATTTCGAGCCCAACCTGTGAATTCGTTTTTCTCGCTGCGTGCGCTCGCAGCACGAAAATTGCGGTGACTGCTCGGATCTTGCCGCTGCACGGGGGCAAGAAAACCAGCCATTCGTTCACGTCGCAGCAAAGATCTAAAGCATCCCGCCGAAAACTTGAATCGGGGGATTCCCAAATGGTTGTCAGTGTG
>NZ_WPZY01000047.1 GCF_013031405.1 Ruegeria sp. HKCCD8929
GCTTTCTAGACCAGCCGTTCAGACAAAGCGCAGCGGATTCAACGAACGAGCCCAACCTGTGAATTCGAGATTTTCGCTGCGAGCGCACGCAGCACGATTTTCGCCGCGTAAGCGAAATCCCTTTTGGAAGCGCTTTGTTCGCCGTGCCCAGGTCAGAACATGTCGGCGCCCAACGATTTCCTTCAATTGGTTGATCAAGCGGATGGCGTCATCGCCATCCAGTGAATTCACACGGTCTTGTTTCGAGTTCTCATAACTAAAGAGTGAATATTCAAAGAACATCGCATAGAAGCCTTTCCGGCGGTCATCAAACGCGCTTTTGAATGAGATCGGCGACCTTTTCACCGATCATCATGCAAGGGGCATTCAGATTGCCTGACGTTACATTGGGCATAATGGATGCATCAGCGACACGTAGCCCTTCCATCCCATTCACCTTCAAGTCAGGCGCGACAACGGCATGTTCGTCGACGCCCATCCGGCACGTGCAACTGGGATGATAAATTGTACCGGCGTTCTGACGCAGATAATCCTCAATTTCCTTGTCCTCGACGCCATTCCAGGACGGTTGGATCGGTCGAATGACAAAGTCGGAAAGCGGTTTGGCTGCAACGATCTCTCGAACGGCCCGAATACCCGACGTCAGGCGCTCAAGATCATCACGGTCCTGGAACAGCTGATGAGCGATCTTTGGACGTTCCGCAGGGTCCGAACTTGCGAGAGAAATTTGCCCACGGCTTTTGGGCCGGCAGACGCTTACAACGGTCGAAAAAGAACTTTCTTCCAGCACCAGTTCGCCTTCTCCGGCTACGAGGTAACCAGCGGGCGTCACGTGCACCTGAATGTCTGGAATATCGTCCGCAAATTTGGAGCGCAAAAATCCAACCAGGTGCGCATCGGGCGTTGTTCCTACGCCTTTACCGCGCAGCAGCCAGTTGGCGCCGTGAATCACCTGTTTCCAAAGCGCCATTTCATCATTGAATGTCGGGATCGACACTTCGAAGGTCATCCCCAAACCTGGGTGATCCTGCAAGTTTCGCCCGACATCACGCTGGTCTGCAACAACAGGAATGCCTAATTGCTTCAGGTCTTCCGCATGTCCGACGCCAGACAGTAAGAGCAGTTGTGGAGACGCAATAGCGCCCGCTGAAACAACAATCTCCCTTCTAACTTTTACGAGCGTTATCTTGCCCCCCCTGGATACTTCCAGTCCCGTCGCCCGTTTTCCGTTGAACAGAATTCGGCGGGCGACAGTTTTCATTGAAACTGCGAGATTTGGACGTTTTGCCACAGGATCCACGAAAGCTTTGGAAGAGCTTCTCCGCCATCCGTTCTTTTGCGTCGCCTGCACATACCCAAACCCATCAATCTGCTTGCCGTTTATGTCGGGGTTGGTGGGATGTCCGGTTGCCCTTGCCGCCTCCAAAAAATGCTCTGCAATTGAGTGAGGATCCTGCAGATCAGAGACGGACAAGTCACCCCCAGAGCCGTGGAACTCTGACGCACCGCGAGAGTTGTTTTCGTGTCGCTTGAAGTAGGGCAGGACGTCGTTCCATCCCCAGCCGGTGTTTCCCAGCTGAGCCCAGCTGTCAAAATCGCTCGGGAAACCTCTGACATAAAGCATCCCGTTGATGGAGCTTGAGCCACCCATCACCTTTCCTCGGGGCCAGACATCCGTTCGACCATTGAGGGTTGGGTCCGGTTCAGTGCGATACATCCAGTCGAACTTCGGATTGCCGATTCCTTTCACATAGGTGGCAGCCGGCATCTGGATAAACACGGATTTGTCTGACCCGCCTGCTTCGAGGAGCAGGACCTTGTTAGAGGGATCAGCCGAAAGGCGGTTAGCCACGACACAACCGGCCGATCCAGCGCCGACGACGATATAATCCCATTCAATTTCGTCGATGCGCATTGTCTGCCCTCAAACCGCTGTAGTGCCGCCATCGAGGCGCAGAGTGCTGCCTGTGGCGTAGTCTGCGTCAGCAGCTAGGAAAAGGACGGCTTTGGCCACTTCCGCGGGTCGGGAAAACCGCTTCAAAGGGACGCGGTCAATGGCGCCCTGGAGAACCTCATCGGTGCCGCCGAGCCACTCGATCTCAGCGCGGAGCATGGGCGTATCAATGGGGCCGGGGCTGACCGAGTTCACCCGCACAGTCGGGGCCATTTCCGCGGCCAGCGCCTGCGTCAGGCCAACAACACCCGCCTTTGATGCGCAGTAGTGAACACACAATCCCATGCCAATATGCGAAAGCTCGGAAGACACATTCACAATGTTTCCGCCACCGCTTCTTTTCATGTGGAGCGCCGCATCCCGGGCCACGATAAAGTTACCCGTTAAGTTCACGTCGATATGCTTGCGAAAGCTCTCGACCGTCATGTCCTCCAACGGGCACAGATCAATCACACCGGCGCAATAGACCATGACATCAAGACCGCCGAGTTTTGCCACTGCATTCGGGACAATTGTTTCACAAGCTGCGTCGTCTGCCACGTCTGTTGGGATAATTGTGACGTCGCCCCCGATTTCAGCGGCCGCCTTTTGCAAGCTTGCTTCGTTGCGAGCGACAATTGCCACCTCAGCACCTTCAGAGGCAAAAAGTTTCGCGGTTTCGAGGCCCAGACCCGAAGATGCGCCAACGATCAGCGCCTTTTTACCCTCTAGCTTCATAACTCGTTTCCCTTTCAGTGGCTGTCTCGTGGCTCGCCTTTTGTGCTCAGGATCTGTTTGTATTCAGTTGCGAAATCAAAGCATCCGCCGGTGGACAGTTGCCCCGCATGATCGCGGTAAATTTGTTGCCAAGGCGTTTGGTGATCGGGCCATTTTGGCAGCGGTTCCTGCCTCCGTACTTCCAACTCGGCTTCATCAACGAGGAGGTCTGCAGTTCGTTTGTTCAGGTCGATGCGAATACGATCGCCGGTTCGCACAAGCGTCAAGCCACCTCCCAACGGAGCCTCCGGCGTAGCGTTCAAAATCGAGGGGCTTGCGGATGTTCCGCTTTGACGACCGTCCCCGATTGTTGGCAGTTCGGTTATGCCTCGCTTGATAAGGTTCGCGGGCGGTTGCATATTGACCACTTCCGCCGATCCGGGAAACCCAATCGGTCCCGCGCCGCGGATAATCAGAATGGACTTCTCAGTTACCCCTAGTTCAGGATCTTCGATGCGCGCGCGATAATCTTCAGGGCCTTCGAATACGACCGCACTGCCTTCAAACGCATTGGAATCGTCCGGATTTGACAGAAAGCGACCGCGGAACGCATCGCTGATCACGGAGGTTTTCATCAAGCCCGTCTCGAATAGAGATCCCGACAGTACGAGAAAACCGGCTCGCGTCATCAGTGGGTCGTCGTATGGGCGGATCGCTATTCCGTTTGCCGATGGCGCGTTTTCCAGGGTCTCTGAAAGCGAGCGTCCGCTGATGGTAAGGACAGAGGTATCCAAATGCCCGTTGCGCGCCAATTCAGACAGCACCGCAGGGACGCCGCCCGCTTCGTGGAATTCTTCTCCGAGATACTGGCCAGCAGGCTGCACGTCCGCGAGAAGAGGCACGTTATACCCGTGATCCTGCCAATCGTTCAGGGAAAGCTCGGCACCGACGTGTCGCGCAATCGCGATCAGGTGGGGAGGGCAGTTCGATGACCCGCCCAATGCTGAAGACAGGGCAATCGCATTCAGGAACGCTGGTCGTGTCATCACTTTGGAAGGGCGCAGATCTTCTCTTACGATTTCCACCGCGCGTTGACCGGTTTCAAACGCCATTTGCGCACGTTCGCGATAGGAGCCTGGAATGGCGGCGCAACCGGGCAGGCTCATTCCCAACCCCTCCGCGAGCGAATTCATGGAAAGCGCAGTGCCCATGGTATTGCAATGACCGACCGAAGGGGAACCTGAAGCGACCAAGCGCATACAACCTTCATAGTCGACTTCGCCGCGCGCCATTCGCTGGCGAGCTTCCCAAATGACGGTGCCGGAACCAACTGGCTTTCCTTCAAACCGTCCGTTGAGCATCGGGCCGCCGGACAGAACGATTGCAGGGAGATCGACGGTTGCTGCTGCCATTAGACAGGCCGGTGTGGTTTTGTCACATCCGGTAGTCAGCACCACTCCATCCAATGGATATCCGTAGAGGACTTCTACCAATCCGAGATATGCAAGATTGCGGTCAAGCGCTGCCGTGGGGCGTTTGCCGCTTTCTTGCAATGGATGAACAGGGAATTCCAGCGGCACGCCACCCGCTTCGCGGATGCCATCCTTGACCCGTTTTGCGAGTTCAATGTGGTGGCGATTGCATGGCACAAGATCACTGCCGGTCTGAGCGATGCCGATGATCGGGCGCCCGGATTGCAATTCTTCGCGCGTCAAACCAAAGTTAAGATACCGCTCCAGATGCAAAGCGGTCATGTCCGGATTGTCCGGATCATCAAACCACAGCTGACTTCGCAGCTTACCAGGAGGAACAGTTTTTCCTGCCATATGCTCAATACACCTTTGCCATAACTCCGCCATCTACGACGATGCTTGTTCCGTTGACGAACGAGGAAAGGTCAGACACGAGGTAGAGAACAGTGTCAGCCATTTCGCGTGGCTCACCAATGCGTTTCATAGGATAATGCGCCGTTGTCTCGGCTTCAGCACTCGCTGGGTCAGGCTGAGCAGCCCAGTACTGCTCGACCATTGAAGTTCTTATGTCCCCGGGGCAAATGCAGTTACAACGAATTCCGGCCTGTGCGTAAGCCTCGGTAACCGCGATGCCACGCGTCAATCCCAGAACACCGTGTTTGCTGACTGAGTAGAGCGGTAGCACTTCGTCAGCTGACATAGACAGAACCGAGGCGCTATTCACAATCGATCCACCACCGGAACGCATCATCCGGGGCAAAATGTGTTTCGCGCCCAGAAACATCGAGCGCAGGTTGACTGCCATCAACCGGTCCCATTCGTCCAGTGTGGTTTCGTGCAGCAGCTTTTCAACCTGAATGGCTGCATTCTGATGAATGAAGTTCAAGCTGCCAAAGGCTTTCTCTGCTTCATCCAACATGCGGATCGTCGCATCCTCATCAGAGACATCAGCTGTAATTGCGATAACATGCAGACCTTCGGATACAAGCGAAGCAGCGGCGGCATTAACTTCGTCAGCCTTGATATCCACCAAGGCCACTGCAGCGCCTTCTTCGGCCAGCCGCCTTGCGGTGGCCAGGCCAAACCCTTGCGCGGCACCGGTGACAATGCCGGATTTCCCATCCAAAAGACCCATAACTTAGTCTTCCTTTCTGGCTTTTGTTCCAAGTCGAGAAATCGCTCTGAAGGCGCGATTGCGGGCAAAGTGATAGCTGATGCTGGCGCCAAGATCACTTTGCATGACCTTGTCAAAGATCGAGGCGTTGCGAACGATATTGGCACTTGCAGCACGTTTACGAACGCGCCCCTCGAGATCGTCAATGACGGTTTGAGCGGCATTGTGGCCCGGCGCACCAATGACGCCTCCGCCCGGGTGGGTGCCCGCGCTGCACAGGTAGAGGCCTTTTACAGGTGTTCGATAGTCGGAAAGTTCCGGCAACGGCCGGTTGTTGAACATATGCTCCATTGTCATGGCAACGTGGAAAATGTTCCCACCTGTAATGCCGTAGGTCCGTTGCAAATCGAGCGGAGTAATTGTGTGGCATCCCAGCACGTGATCGCGCAGGTTGGGCGCAAATTGGAACAGGCACTCCAGAACTTTTTCCTGGAATTCTTCCCGCCGTGAGTCCCAATCCCCTTCTGCCAACTCAAAAGGCAGGTTCTGTACGCCCAGGATCATGGCATGCTTACCCGGTTCTGTCAGACTGTCATCGGTCGCGGACTGAATAATTGCTTCCAACGGGAATTTGTCGGGGAATTCGCCACGAAGCATCGCAGCATAGGCATCCTCAAAGGCTTCCTCGGATCCACCAAGGATTGCGTGACCTTTGTGTTGAGGGCCAAGATCGGCGCTGTCAAAGCCAATGTAGTGTGGCAGTTCGTCGATCAACAAATGCAGGCGCGCCATCGAGCCTCTGGTGTCGATGCCGCTGACTTTCTTTCGGAAATCGCCGGATAGTGCCTTTTCGGGCACCAGCGTTTGAAGCGTGCGCTTCGGATCAGCGTTCGACATGATGGCTTTTGCTTCGAATGTGCGACCGTCTTCCAGGCGCACACCAGTGGCCTTGCCACTACTCACGACAACCTCGGCAACAGGGGTGCCCGTGATGATGTCGACTCCATGGTCCCTGGCGCCTTTTTCAAGAGACGCCGTGATTGATCCCATTCCACCTTTGGGAAACGCCCAACGTCCAAAGGTGCCCTCAAATTCGCCGGAAGCGTGGTAACCGAATAGATATGCAGTCCCCGGAGTGGACGGTCCGCCCCAAATTGAAACGATGCCGAAGAATGTGTAGAAGCCGCGCACCTGCGAGCTAGTAAAGTAGCGGTTTAAAAGATCCCTCGTGGACATGAACATGAACTCGTTCAGCAGATCTTCTTCATTCGCATCTTCGAACAGCTTAATCATTTCTGATCGCGTTGGCGGGTTGTCGAGGGTCCAGTGGTTGGTGAGGTCACCAAAGCGCCGCAGGCGAGAGCCGAACTTCATGAGCCCTTTCGCGTCCTCCGGTGCCATCCGCTCAAGCTGTTTGAGAGTCTTGTCGATGTCATGCCATAGGATCAAATGCTCGCCATCTTCAAACAGTGCAAACCCCTGGGGGTCCGGCGCGTACATTTCCAGACCGTATTTTGAAACCAGTTCGAGTTCGTCGATAACTTTTGGACGAAGGACGGCCTGAATGAAGCTGCAGGACGAGAATTTTGCGCCGGGGAAAAATTCTTCAGTGACGCAAGCGCCCCCCAAAATTTCCCTACGCTCAACGACAAGCACCTTTTTCCCTGATCGGCCAAGGTAATTTGCAGCAACAAGACCATTGTGGCCGCCTCCAATTACTATCACGTCATAGGTATCACTTTGGTGCGTCGTCATTTTGGACCTCTCTCTTCGAGCCTCTGGAAACCTCAGCCAAAGAATCGGAATTCCATAACGTGGTGATATTCCTCGAACGGGTTCAGTCGCGCCTGAGGAACGTGGCTCAGATTGGGCGCATCTGGGAACTTTTGTGTTTCAAAAGTATATCCGGCGAACTGCTGGTAAGGCTTGCCGCCTTTGCCAATCACAGTCTCATCCAGATACCCGCCCGTGTAGAAGTGAACACCAGGCTCAGTCGTCGCCAGTTCAAAACCACGTCCAGTTTTGGGGTCGCAGACATTGAGAACCGGGCGCAAGGCGCCGGGTTCGCCTTTCAGACACCAGTTGTGGTCATAGCCCGCGAATGCTCCGTCTGGCATGCGGCCCGCTCCTGCATTGGGAACTGCACTTATGCGTTCGCCAATCGCTCGCGGTTCACGAAAATCAAAGGGCGTATCCGCGACTTTCAGAACTTCACCTGTGATGATGAGTTCATCATCTACTGGAGTATAGAAGTCGGAGTAGATCTGGAGCTCTTGCCCAAGAACGTCACCACTGTCGTGGCCGGCGAGATTAAAATAGCTGTGGTGCACGATATTGCACAATGTCGGTTTGTCTGTCGTTGCACGAATGTCCATACGCACAACGTTCTCATCGGTCAGCGTGTAAGTCGATGTTACAAGAAGCGATCCGGGAAAGCCCTCTTCGCCATCCTTAGAGATCAGCGTAAAGGACACGCTATTTTCGTCGTTGCTTACCGAAGCTTTCCACAATTTTTTGTCATAACCACTTTTGCCACCATGAAGTGAATTTAGTCCTTCGTTGCAGGCCGCCTGATACTCTTCACCATCCAAAATGAATTTCCCGCGGCGGATGCGGTTTGCGAACCGCCCTACAGTCGCCCCGAAGTAAGTCGGCGTGTCCATGTAGTCCTGAAGCGTGTCGTGGCCCAGCACGACATCCGCTATCTCGCCATTAGGGCAGTGCATATTCATCTGAACCACCGCTGCGCCAAAGTCAGTTAATACGAGAGACGCACCCGCACGATTAGTGATCGTATAGAGATTTGCGTTTGAAGACTCGACTTGTCCCCAGAGTTTTTGCTCAACGGTCATTTTGTTACTCCACAGCGCGGCATTATTGACATTCTCTTATTATACAATATGCTATATCACAACTAAAAAATTGTATAATATGGCATACTAGAAGAAGAACCGGCTTGTGATGAGAGGAGAACACTGTTCTACAATGTAAAATCTCAACGATCATTCGACAGGAGCACTCATGGAAATCGCCACGCTGGCAGGGGCCGAAGAGCCCAGGATTCAGTCACTCGCTCGGGCAGACGCAATCTTAACCGCCGTCATGAACAACGGAGAAGCCACGCCTCTTTCAAAGCTAACTGAAACGCTCGGCTTGAACAAAACTACCGTGTTCAATTTGGCCGAAAGTCTTGTTGTACTGGGGTTTCTCACACGTTCGACCAATCCGAAGGGGTACAAATTGGGCCTCCGATGTCTTGAGCTGGGGCGTCATGTATCCAAGAATCTTCCCATTCTCGAACTTAGTCGACCCGTGCTCCGAGAGCTGTGCCAGTCCACCGGAGAAACTGTGAACCTGGCAATGCCCTATTTTCAGGAAGCGATCCTAGTCGAAGCCTTGCAGAGCCAATTGGGTGTTCGAGCGACAGCCTATGCAGGCGCGCGGTCCTGTTATCACTCTAGCGCGTGTGGAAAGGTTCTTCTGGCCTTCTTCCCTGAAGAAAGGCGTGAGTGGGTCTTCAAGAATGTAGAATTCACTAAGCTCACCCAATTCACAATTACAGATCGGAGCGAGTTGGAGCAGCAGCTGGAGGAAATTCGGGAACAGGGGTTTGCGACCGAGGTGCAAGAAAACGAACTAGGTGCGTCCTGTATAGCAGCCCCAATCTTCGGCCCATTCGAAGAAGTCGTTGCGTCTATTTCCGTAGCTGGTGTGGTTCACCGCATGTCGCCGGAGCGCGTTTCCGAAATTTCTTCAGAGCTAACAGAGCATTGTGCTCGTCTTTCCAAGGAACTCATTGCGAAATGACTTCTTCACCCCCACGCGTCCAAATTCTAAACGCTGACCTGCGTCTATCACTCGGGGAAGGCCCGGTTTGGGAACGTGAGGGTGGCTTGCTCTATTTTGTGGACATTGAACAGGATACCGTCCTTCGGATCCACCTATCGACAGGCGAGGTGGACATGCGAACTGTCCGCAGACCCTCTGCGATTGGCCTTTGTCGGTCCGGAAGGCTGATTATTGCCTGTCAGGTAGGTGTTGTTCTGTTCGACTTCGAAAGCGGAGAAGTCAGCCCGATATGTAACCCGATTGCGCATAATCCTCTCGCGCGCCTGAATGATGGAAAAGTCGCTCCGGACGGCAGTTTCTGGGTTGGTTCTATGCAGAACAATATCGCCGAAGACGGGCAACCCGTCGAGCTCAATTCGAACATTGGTGGTTTGTTTCGGGTCGCATCCGACGGACACGTCAGCGAACTAATGCCCGAAACGTTGGGAATATTCAACACTTTGGCCTGGAGCCCGAACCAGCAAGATTTCCTATTTGCCGACAGTTTGAGCGGGACATTGTTTTCGACTGTTCAAAAGAAAGACGGGACGCTTGGTCCGACAAAGCAATTCAACAACGATTGCCCGTTTGGGGTACCCGACGGATCAGCAATGGATAAAGAGGGTTATCTGTGGAACGCAAGGTGGGGTGGAAGTTGTGTCGTTCGCTTTGATCCCAGTGGAAAAATAGACCGTACAGTCAGCATTCCAGCGACAAACGTTACGAGTTGCTGTTTTGGTGGCCCGGATATGAAGACGCTGTTTGTGACAACGGCTCGGTCAGGGCTAAGCACACAAGCGATCGACGAAAACCCCAACGAAGGGGCTCTCTTTGCGGTGGACTGCGGTGTTCGAGGAATGCCGATACCGGCTTTTCAAGACTGAGCCGCAACCGCGCAACTGCCTTAGCATAAAATCGGAGATGATATGAAACTTGTGCGATTTGGCTCACCGGGCCAGGAAAAACCGGGAATTGTGGACGAAGAGGGAAATATCCGCGATTTGTCGGCGGTGGTCGCTGATATCAGTGGCGATGCGCTTTCTGACACCGCGCTTGAGAAAATTCGGTCTGCGGATGTTTCCAGTCTTCCGGTGGTCGAAGAGGGCGCCCGTCTGGGCGCCTGTGTAGCTGGCATTGGGAAGTTCTTGTGCATTGGGCTGAACTACAGTGATCATGCCAAGGAAGCGAACATGCCGATCCCTGAAGAGCCGATCATGTTCATGAAAGCGACCAGCGCCGTCGTCGGAGCCTATGATGACGTCATCATCCCAAAGGACTCTCAAAAATCTGACTGGGAAGTCGAACTCGGGGTCGTGATTGGTAAAACCGCTCGTCATGTCTCTGAGGCCGACGCCCTGTCCCACGTTGCGGGGTATTGCGTCGTAAACGACCTTTCTGAACGTGAGTTTCAGATCGAACGGGGAGGCCAGTGGGTCAAAGGCAAATCCTGTGACACATTTGGCCCGATTGGCCCATGGCTGGTGACGCGGGATGAGGTCCCGGATCCGCAAGCGCTTTCCATGTGGCTGGAAGTGGACGGTGTTCGGTACCAGAATGGTTCGACCTCGACGATGATCTTTGGAGTTGCAGAACTCATCTCTTATTGCAGCCGGTTTATGACCCTGGAGCCTGGCGATGTCATTTCCACCGGTACGCCTCCGGGGGTCGGCATGGGGCACAAGCCTGATCCGGTATTCCTCAAGGCAGGTCAGAAAATTCGGCTTTCCGTCGAAGGCCTGGGCGAACAGCAACAAAACACCGTCGCTTATAGCTGAATACTCCCATTCGCTATGTCGACGGCTTACCCTACAGCTGACTCTGAGCAGGTTCAGTTGTAGGGACTTGGCATCCCAATCAGGATTGTTTCATTCGCTCACACCAAGTCGGCGTATGCGACAAAAACGAGGCGACCGGTGACAAACCGGCCGCCTATTTTTATTTTGGCGAAGTGATATTAGCCAGCAAGGCGAATTCTCTCGCCGTTATCGGGCTTGAAGAACAAGAGGCGATCTTTTGCCATCGATACAGAGATCGTGTCGAGCTCTTTGATGTCGCCGAGCTCCCGGCGGCTGAAGACAGCGTTCAGACGCCTGTCCCCAACTGCGAGCGAGACGATCGCCCGCGCACCGAGAAGTTCAACAAGCTGTACTTTGGCTTGGAATGACCCCTCTCTCCCAGATTCGACAGGATGAATATCTTCCGGCCGAATACCGGCGACGATATTTCCATCCGGGCAACCGGGGAACAGCGGGTAGTTCTGGCCATCGGCGGTCAGCACCTGATTGGCGGAGTGCCCCTGAATCATGTTCATCCGGGGGCTGCCAATCGCACCAGCGACATAAGAGTTTACCGGATCCGAATAGAGGTTCTCCGGAGAGGCGTTTTGCTCAACGATGCCATGGTTGACTACCAGAATGCGGTCCCCCATCGCCATGGCTTCTTCCTGATCGTGGGTCACCCAAACCGAGGTGACGCCGAGCGACTGTTGAAGTTCGAGGACTTCATGCCGCAGATCAAGGCGCAATTGTGCGTCAAGGTTGGACATCGGTTCGTCGAACAGGAACACGGATGGCTGACGGACGAGCGCGCGCGCAATTGCAACACGTTGCTGTTGCCCGCCCGAGAGTTCAGCCGGCTTGCGATCAAGGAGTTTTTCCAGGCCCGCCCGGCGCGCCACATCTTCCACCCGTTCAGCAATCTCGGCCTTTGGCGTCTTGCGCGCTTTCAGCGGAAATCCGATATTCGCGCGAACTGTCAGGTGAGCGTAGAGCGCGTAATTCTGGAAAACAAAGGCGATATCCCGATGCTTGGGCGCAACGTTTGTGACATCGCGATCACCGATCAGGATGCGACCCGAAGAGATGCTCTCAAGGCCACCGATCGAACGGAGCATGGTGGTCTTGCCTGACCCTGATGGGCCTACGATGACCGCAAACTCCCCATCCGGAATTTCAAAGCTGACGTTTCGAATGGCCTGGAATGTGCCGTAGTTTTTAACGACATTGTCGAAGGTAATTGATGCCATTGTCTTATCCTTTTACTCCGCTGGCGCCAAGGCCTTGAACAAGCCGCTTTTGAATGAAGAACGACAGGAATATGACGGGTGTAACTGTTAGCAGCAGCGCTGCGCTCATCGGGCCAAGCTTAACCCCCTGGAATGTGTTGAAAGCCGATATCGCGACCGGCAAGGTTTGCGAGTCACCCGGGGCCAGGACCAGCGCGTAGAAAAGCTCATTCCAAGACAACATGAACGCCAGGAGGGCAGAAGCTCCAAGCCCGGGCAGCACATTGGGAATAACCACCTGGAAGAAGGTCCTGAAGGGTCCAAGCCCGTCAATTGCGGCCTGTTCTTCGATTTCGCGAGGAACGCCCGCAAAGAAGCCTGTCATGAACCAGGTGATCATAGGCACAACAATTGTCAGATGCGCCGCAATCACGGCAAACAAACTGTCGGAGATGTTGATCTGAAGCGCCAGAGCCAGCAATGGGAAGGCCAGAACCGTGGGCGGAATTATAGTCGGAAACAGGATCGCGAAACGTAGCGCGACGCCTCCTGTTTTGAACCGTGAGATTGAGTAGCCGGCCATCGATCCCACGACCAGACCAATGATTGTGGTAATGCCGCCTACCAGGAAACTACGGTAACTTGCTCCAGGAATGTCTCCTTTGGCGACTTCACGCATGTTTTCCAGAGTTGGGTTGATCGTAAAGCTACCTGGATTGGTCAAATCCATTGGAGTTCTGAAAGCCGCAAAACCGATCCACAGCAATGGCACCAATACAGATGTCACCGCAAAGAGGATAAGCAAGAGACGTCCTGTTTCGGCTATCAATGTGGGCTTTGCGCCCGGCGCGTCCTTTGTGTGTCGTAGACCGCTCATGATTAAGTCTCCTTTGCCTGCCGCAGCATCCAGATGATAGGCACGGCGAGGACCAGCAGGAACACAAAGGCCATCGCGGAGGCTTCCGCCAGTCTGAAGAACCGGATCCCGGTTTGGTACATGATGAACTGCAGACTTTCTGTGGTACCGCCAGGGCCGCCATTTGTGATTACGAAAACGTATTCGAAGAGCTTGGACGACTCGAGCACCCTGATGACCAAAGCAACGATCAACACCGGCGCCAACATCGGGAGCGTCAGCGTTCGAAACGTAAGAAAGAAGGATGCCCCATCCACTCGCGCCGCCTCAAATGGAGACTTCGGCATGCTTTCCAGACCGGACAGCATCAGAAGGACCATGAAGGGCGTCCATTGCCAAACATCGATTAGGACCATGGACCAGAGCGCCATGTTTGGTGAAAAGAAGTCTACTTGCCAGCCAAACACTGCGAGAGCGTTTGGCAGCAACCCTAATTGCTGGTTCAGCAGGAACCGAAAAACCAGACCGACCGCCACCGGTGCAAGGAACATCGGCGTAAACAACAATGCCCTGGTTATGTTGCGCGCAAACTTCTGCTTTTGAAGCGCCAGCGCCAGCACCAGTCCGAGCACCAGTTCAATTAGGACCGCGGCAACAACAAATGTCAGCGTAATTTTTAGCGATTCTGTAAAATCACCATCTGTGAGAACGCGACGATATTGCTCGAACCCAATGAAATCCAGGCTTCGGTTTGTCAGCTTATACTCGGTAAGCGACAGGTAAAACGAAAATCCCAGGGGATAGAGTACGAAGATGCCGAGCAGCAGGATGAGCGGTAGCGCCATCCACCATCTAAATGGAAAGGCATCAACCAACCGCGAGAAGAGACCCTTTCGCTCGCTCGCGTCGGCTAAAGTTTGAGAGGACACTTGGCTCATCACTGCTACTCCGCTGTTTGTGGTCAGCGCGTCGCGCGCTCGGCTGCCTTCTGGGCATCTGCAAGTGCTTCGTCTACAGACTTCAGGCCAGCGACCGCGGCATTGATTTCTACACCAACGGCTTCAATGGCCTCCGCGCAACCTGTGCCGAGGCACATTGGAACGCTGGCAGCGGCCACTTCACTGTAGGTTTGGTAGTATTCTTTCGAAACACCTGCTTCCCAGACTTCTGGATCATTCATGACACTATCACGAACTGGCGCGCCACCTGGAATTGTGCGGGCTTTGTCCTGTTCAGGTGCGGTCAACCACGAAATCCAGGCCCATACGGCATCTTTGTCCGAACCATTGACCGGGATGCTCCATGACCATGTACCACCTGTTCCACGCCCACCGGGAAAGGGGGCCAGCGCGAACATGCCTTCGGTTTCTGTTCCTTCGGCGTTCACAATTGGAACAACCCAGCCATAGGTGGATAGAGCGGAAGCCTGGCCCGAGCTGGCAGCGCGGATTGTCTCATCAAAGCCCCAGTTCAGGCTCGCTTCTGGTGCCGCGTTCTTGCTGACATTAATGTAAGCTTCCAGGGCGGTACGGGCTTCAGGACTATCGATTGTCCAAGTGCCGTCTGCCTGACGGAGCTGGCCACCTGCAGAAAGCAGATAGGCATTCCATTCTTCCATGATGACGAAGCCTTGTTTTTGCTGCAGGGCAAGGCCCGCGACCTCGTCGCTGTGTCGTGCAATCGCGCCCTCGACCAGTTCTTCAAGAGTGTTCGGTGGAGTGTCCCAAAGGTCGGTCCGATAAACGAATCCCGTCGGATAGCTGTAGAAAGGAACACCCAACACACGGTCTTCAACCTGGCCGATCAAGCGGAAAGATTCTGCAAAATCGTCATAGTTGTAGTCTGCACCAAGGCAATTGATGGCTGGGCGGAGGTCTTCTAGGAAGTTCGCTTCATCATATTCCGCGACCCATGATGTATCGACCTGCATGAGGTTTTGAGTGCCCTCGGAACGCTGCAACGATGCAATCTGCCGGTCGCGAATGACGTCGTATGCGGCACCTTCGATCTCAATTGTGATGTTCGGATAGATTTCATTAAAGGCTGGAATCAGCGCTTTGACGAAATCTGTATCAGTAACATCTTCTGCTACTACTTTCACTACGCCAGCTGTGTCTGGCAGTGCTGGACTGTTAAAGCTGCTGCCTTCACAATTAGATGCGTGTGCGATTGACGCCATGCCCAGCAAAGGCAGAGCCATTGTGCAACTCAGCAAAGATGCACGCAGTCCTTTGAGTTTCGGATTAGTAGTTTTCATTGCTTCCTCCCTTTTGAAGCGGTTCAATATAATACAACCTGCTTGCTATAGGTTGTACATTATAAAAGCTCATTTGCCTCGATTTGCTTTCTTGCATTATTCTTATGCCTTTCCCTTCCGATAAAACTCCCGACGCAGCCACGACTTATGCGGCTGTGCCGGGAAGGTCAGGGGAGGTCAGGCGATTTCCACCGCAGCTTCTCTGATTGCCGCAATCGTTTCGTCGAGAACATCATCGGTATGCGTGGAAGAAACAAACCATGCGCCCCGTTCCAGGGCCCGCACGCCGCGTTTCAGCATGGCATGGCACAGTTCTCTGTACCGGGCCTTGTCAAGTGCGGTGAGGTCCCGATAGTCCTGCGGCTTCTCAGTCAGGCCGAGCCCGATATGAATGAAACCCGGGAACCCAGAGATCGAGGCCTGAACACCAGCATCAGCGAACGCTTTGGTGATGCCTTCCTGCAGCTTGTTGCTCTTGTTGGCGAGGTCGTCGTGGAAGCCCGGAGCAGATACGCTTTCCAGAGTTGCTATGGTTGCCGCCATTGAGAGCAACTGAGAATTGTACGTGCCGCCGTGCAGTACGCCGCCGGTGGCGAACAATTCCATAAGATCTTTCGGACCGGTTATTGCAGCAACCTGAAAACCGTTTGCCATTGCCTTCGCAAATGTGGCCAGATGCGGCGTGACGCCAAAGAACTGCTGGGCGCCGCCGGGTGACAGACGGAAACCCGTGATTGTTTCGTCAAAGATCAAAAGAGAGCCGTTTTTCTCGCAAGCTTCTTTTGCGCCTTCGAGATATCCGTCACGTGGTGAAATGGCTCCAGAATTGCACATTGCCGGCTCCATGATCACTGCGGCGATGTCACCTTCGGCCAATCGTGCCTTAAGCAAGTCCAGATCGTTCCAGGGCAAAACAACAAGACCTGATGAAGCAGCCTCTTCCTGGCCTTTGGAAAGCGGTGTCGCATTGGGCGCCTCCCTTGGGCCTGCAGCCTCCAGCGATGGGGCATTCGACCACAGGACGTTGTCAAACCAGCCGTGATAATGGCCTTCGAACTTGATCACTTTGGTACGGCCTGTTGCAGCCCGTGCCAAGCGGAGCACACCCTGAACGGCTTCGGAACCTGAGCCAGAGAAGCGAACGCGTTCTGCCACTGGAGCAATTTCACACAGAAGTTTGGCGGCATCGACTTCAAGTTTGCTTTGCCCACCGAACAAAATCCCATCAGCCATGCTGGCTGCAACTTTCTCGTGAACGGCCTCTGGATTGTGGCCAAGGATCATCGGACCCATCCCGAGATAGTAGTCGATCAGACGATTGCCATCGACGTCATGAAGAATGGGGCCCTCTGCTTTTGTGAACGCCAATGGTCCCGGCAACATACCAAGGCGGAAGTTACTGCTGACCCCACCTGCGAGGTAGCTGGAGGCCTCAGTGATGAAGTTTTCTGATTTTTGGAAAGAAAGAGGGCTCATGTTACAAGTGTTCCATATTGTATAATCCGAAGATATCAATACTATACACTATAGAATATAACAAGCGAAAGATTCAACGTTGTGAAACGCCCATGGTCAGCAATTTCGCTGATGTGGCAACCGAGCGTAGGAATTTGGAGGCAGCGGCCCAGCCGATTTGCACGATAACTTCGCGAAACTTCTCGCCGCACGTCCCTCTGTTATTAGCGATGCTGATGTTCGTCCGGCGCCAAACTTGGTCGAAACAAAGACAGGGATATGTGGTGTACGAAACGAAGAGGCGAAACCTTCTTCGCCTGTGCCGGCAGCGCGTTGAACCCGGGTCGCATGTTTGTCACCCTGGCGGCAAGCTGTACCCGTATGTTCGATGGCACAGGGATCAAGGCATCAACCCTTAAACCAGTGCCTGCACCGCTAACAAAGCCGTCGTACCTTCAACCAGCATGCGGCGACCATCTGACAGCGTAATATCAACTCGCAGCGCTGAAATTGGCCCAGTCAATGCTGCGCGTAAACCTGTGTATCGGAGCGCGATGGTATCTGAACCGCATCCTCAATCTCAATCGGAAGAAAGTCGGTTTCTTTTTCAGCGAACACACATGCTCCGTACTGCAATTCGTGATAGAAGCAGCCATACTTAACTGAAACGGCAGTTTCGTTGCGCTCCCTGTTTGCCGCAGCTGATTGCAGCAAAAGTACAGTTCGGAATTGCTGTCAGCATCCCATTGAATGACCGGCCTGGTGGAAACCACCGCAACGGCGAAAACGGTATGCTGCAAGTGCGAAGGTTTTCTGCGATAGCAACGACCGTATGAGCACAAGTCCGCTTTGTCCGCGTCTTGATCCTTGCCCTCAAAATCTTCGCTGCACAACGAACGAATGGCAGGTATCCCTGCCGCCGCGCGGCGTTGTGAATCGAGCAGATGCGGCGATTTTCGTAAGCTATGCCCATGTCCCCGGTCGACATAGTATCGCCAAGGATCAACCAGGCATCGGTACCATAAGCCCTCACCAGACGCCTCGCCCAGAAGTCATCCAGAAAAGGATAGTTTTCGCGCACCTTCTGGATAAGAGTTGCAACGCCATCCACCGGAAAATCACCCCCCGGAAGGCTTACGCTGGCGGTCCAGTCCGGACCTGCCTTGGGGAAAAACGGAGTGATCTTGGCAAGGGCGGAATCGGCGAGTTTGCGGTAGGTGGTTATTTTACCGCCAAAAACGTTCAACAAAGGCGCGGCTCCGCCATCCTGATTTACTTTCAGAACATAATCCCGCGTCGCCGCAGTCGCGGAACTGGCACCATCATCATAAAGCGGTCGCACCCCGGAATAGCTCCAGACGACATCGTCCTTGGTGACAGGCTGCTTGAAATATTTCGACGCAAAGGCTCGCAGATAGTCGGATTCGGCCTCGCTGCATTCTGGTTTTTTTGATGCGTCTACATGATCTGAATCTGTCGTACCGATCAAAGTGAAATCTGTCTCATACGTGGCTAGCCCGATCCGATGCCTTCGATCTTTGGAACGACTTCACACTCGAAATGAGCGCCTGATGGGCGCGGGCCAGGCGGCATTCGGGCGGATACAAACAAGTTGGCAATGCCTGTTCAGTCATTCCAGGAATCGTGAACGATCAGCGCCATCAGTTGGGTCGCCGACATGACGTTAAGCTTGCGATAGGCCCGTTGACGCAATGTTCTCACGGTTGATTCAGCGATACCCAGATAAGCTGCCGTTGCTGCAATAGTCATTCCGGCAGCAAGACAGTCGCAGACCTCGGCTTCGCGGATTGACAGCTCGGAGAACCGCATGACCTGTCTCTCGCGT
This sequence comes from Ruegeria sp. HKCCD8929, assembly GCF_013031405.1. GTDB lineage: Bacteria > Pseudomonadota > Alphaproteobacteria > Rhodobacterales > Rhodobacteraceae > Ruegeria. The sequence continues at coordinate 18,483 of NZ_WPZY01000047.1, forward strand.
AAGCTGGATGCTTTCGCACCCGATTCGAACTGAAAGGTATTTGCGCCAATAAGGCGATGCCTTAGTCCAATGAGTTCATGAACTAAGGGTAAAAGATCACATAATCTGCTGAATTGTCTGTCTGTCAGCCAACCCTCCGCTTTGTCGCGAAGGAAGAAACTTTGGTATCCAGCCCGCTTGCCTCGTGAAGCAACAGTAACCCGTTCGCAAACGTTGAATTGTTCGAACATCTGTTTGATCGGATCCCGATTCCCGGGATGCCAGCGTTCAATCTTGACACCGACGGTCGGAGCCGAGCGAACATCGTCTAGCACGGGATTATGGAGGTTTGGGTCGCGGGCTATTGTCTCCCCATTTTGACGTAACCAATAGTCACCAATTTGGCCGGACCAGACCGATTGAACGGGCTTCGGGTGTGATAAGTCGGGAAAATAGATAACACTCAAATTTCTGAAAATTGCTGTACTTGAAACATAGTCGAGAATTGCCTCACCAAAGTCATCACGAGGTACTGCGTCTACGAGAGCTGCGTACCCTGTTAGACTCCGATTCTCGTGGCGAAACTTGGGATTCATCAAGGCTAGGGACAATCACAGGGTTGATCGAATAATCAACTGGAAAAGGATGATTAGATGCGGGGGAGTGCGGGTCATCTGTTCCATTATCATTTCTTTGAACTTTCGATCGCTGAACCTGAGTTTCTTAGTCCATCCACTCCTTGGCCGGATCACCTACTCATCTTGGGCCCGATTATTAGGAACCAGGCCATCAAGTCTCTCTGCTGACACTTATGATCTTGCCGTCTTCAAAGAATAACTTCCGGTCTTCGGTCGGATACCCCCAAAGGGCAGCGACTTGAATTTTCTGACTTTCCAGATCAATGATCAAAGAAGCGACATCTCCGATGCAGTGCTCATAGCATACAACGAACATCAGGCCGGGACGGATTTCGCGGTATCGGTAAGGGATGTTGTCGTTGCGGTTTGAAATCCGCTCGGCCCGGTCTACGGCCCAGTAGCAAGTAGTTCCATTGTGAAATCTGATGACAAGGCGTAGCCCGTCTGAACAGATGCAGTCGATTGTCATGCCATCCACGCGATCCGCAAAGCCCTCTCGGCTCACAGCGCCTATTGCATGTTGCATTTCCCGACCTCTTGACTTCGTCATCGAGAGAAACTGCCAGGGCAGTGAGCCTGTCGATTTGCAACAACAGTCTTCGTTCGCTGCAATATTCTCGATTTCTTCAATTGATCTTTGCAATCAACTCTGTGTTACTCTGTAGTTCTAATGGATGACAAATTCGCCCGAGAACACCGACATCTTACCGGGCCGGCTGCACTTGTGGCGGCAGCGTCAAAAGACAACTTTGGAGCTTCAGTTCTGGACTATGTCTCGAGAACTGCTTCCGTCAAGAATTTTGGTGCCTACTATTTTCCCGATCTTAATCACCCAAAGCCTGTTCTTTCTATCTGGTCAGGCCGGATCGGCGACTATTGGATGCGCCGCCACGGGTCTCAAATGGTTAGTCGCCCGGAACTCTTTAGCCCAATTCTCGCGCACGTCAGCTCAGCACCAGAAAACGGCGTCAGTATCGAACGTTGGCATCCGTCTGAGGACAATCCAAGGAAACCGATGTATGACCAAATGGCAATTCTCGAGAGAGTCACAGTCGCCTCTCGTACTGGTCGTTTCGGGCATCAGAGTTTTTTTCTTCGCGATGCGCGTGACGGCTGGTTCACCGACTGCGAATTCACTGGGTTGTGTGACATTCTGCCCTTTGTTCATAAACTGATCGGGCTCAGGCATCACGTCACTGGTTCTGAAGAATTTCAGTTTGCAGCAGGACCGAACGTGTCGCGTTTGCGAGAGCGAGGTGCCATGCATTTCTCCAAGTTGTCCCGTCGAGAGGCAGAGGTCTGCGACTATCTTATTAGCGGGATCACAGTTGCCGGAACGGCATTGGAACTTGGCATCACCGAGGCAACAGTTAGAACGTTGCGACAGCGTTCCTATCGTAAGCTCAACGTAAATTCCGCGGCCCAACTGATGGCACTGATTGTTCATGATTTAAAGGGTGAGTGATCAGGGCGCTCATCGACGCTGATCACACTGCGCGCAAGGGCACGCCTGATCGCATCAAGACGGGACATGCCTTGCCCCATCAGAACTTCAACCTGCCGTAACTTCGAGACAATCTCTTCGGGCTTCGGTCTCTTGTTTGCCATTCGTGGTCCTCCGTTTCCTAAACATAACGGTGGTCCAGTTCAGTTGGGGAGGCTCAGATTGGCTGTACCAAAATGAAGCTGCTAAACCAACTTCGCCGCGAGAAGACAAGCCTCCCTTCTTCAACCGGAATGCCGTCCATAGATGAGTGATATTCTACTCTGTTTTTTGTGGTTCCGGTATTATACATGTTAATTGCGACACAACTCACAACAAAGAGAAATACGAGGTAGAGAGTGAGTGCTCCGGGGGACAAACTCAACGTCGACGTTGTCGGAACCTCTGTTAACTACCTGTTGCGCCGTACGTCTCAGCGTTTCAAAGACGCCATCGTCCCTGTGTTGAAGCAAAACGGGTTGTCTTCCTTGGAATTGACAACCATGAGCCTGATTCAAACCAATGACACCTGCATCCTGCGGACTCTGGCGGATGCGGTTGGTGTTGAACCACCGGCGATGAACCGCATTGTCAACAGTCTCGAAGACAAGCAGTTGGCATCCAGGCACAAATCCTCCAAGGATTCCCGTTACACGTTTTTCAAGCTTACCGAAGCCGGGCTTGAATGCCTGAAATACACTTCCGCCGCGGTGGATCAAGCAGAACGTGACCTTCTTGGATCGTTGACAGAGTGTGAGCGACAAAAACTCCTCTTGTACCTTCAAAGGTTCCTTTAATCCGCTCCGACTTCTGCCCGAACCTACATTTATCTTAGTGAGTTGCAAAACTGAGACCAAAGACTGTCTGACGCCAGCGCCTACCGGACAAATTCAAGGGTTTGAGCTGCGGATGATTACTTGTTCATCGAGGCCAATATGGAGCGAAGATCAACAAAAAGTCCGGCCTATCGAATGACGCCACCGACAAGCTGGTCAGGGGCATCAAGCGCAAGACGCGCAAGGCAATACTCGGTCGAGAAGAAGATCAGGATTGTCCTGCCTGGCTTTGCGGGGCGGGGAAAGCCATTCAATGTAATCATTGCGCCGACCCCACTGTGATTTAGGCTTTTGCCCTTTTCGGCTTCCACCGCTTGGCAAGTTTCGTGACTTGGAAGCGAAGCTCGTCCACTGGCGGGACTGTGTTTCAGGGATCGGACGCTCAAAGTACTCTCAGCGTTTTCTGCGACGCGAGCGACGGTC
>NZ_WPZY01000048.1 GCF_013031405.1 Ruegeria sp. HKCCD8929
CATGCGGTACCTGCGAATGGATGCTGCGTCAGCAAACGCCCGGAACGGCAACGGCAGCAAAGTCCCGCGTCCTACCAGTTCATGCGACGCATAGCGAAAGTCGATCCATCCCAGACCGGCCCTTGGTGCAGATCGCGGCGAAGGTGTCAGGAGAGCCCCACTGCGGAAGTCAACCACGTTGCCCGAATTCGCCTGTGCAGCGTGTCTGGAATCCGACGCTTTGCTGACCTTGAAAGCCCAGACGCCGGCCAAATGCCTGAGCGAGGTGATCAGATGTCGGTATCGAACCAATGCAAGGCACTTAGACCAAGACCCCGTCATGCGCCTTTAACTGCAACTCAGGGAAAAAACGGGAAGACAGAGTATGAAGCGCGGCTTTGCACGCCGTCACCAATCCATCTTGGGGGTGTTTCGCGCAACCCCAATCCGTATCTAAGGCCGGCACGCAGCCAAAGAACGCTGTTTTCAAATGGATCGTCGGCAAACTGTTCTGGGTAGTGATGCGATACCCGCATCGGATAGAATGCCTGAATGCAAGCAGGGACACTGCGAAATCGTCCGTTCGGACCAATCGGACACCATTTCCCGGCATCTTCCTTGGGTGCCCAGGCGACACCATTGCGATAACAACTTATCGCGCGGTGAATGGCCGGAACGAGAATTTCACCGTTTTCGCGTGCGATGCCAAACCGGTCGCCTTCATGGATGATGGTTGAGCCTCCGAGACAGGATAGCGCGCTTTTTCGTTGCTTATCCTCAATTGCAGATTCAACATCCGTTAGTGGCAAGCCGTACTCGTTGATTAGACTCATGCTATCATCGCGTTCCAGTGCAAAAACGGGCGCTCCGGCAATCTTTGAAATCCTGCCATTTGGCCGGACACGGTTAATACCGAGTGCGAGTGTGAATTGACCGTTCACATCAATGATGCCCCACTTCTCTTGTTCGCCGAGACCATCGGTCTGAACAACTGCATGGCCCATGTGGAATCTATTTGCGGACTTAAAAAAACGACTTGGTTCGAACAGCAATCGACCATTGGGGCGTACATAGGTCGAACGTGTATTGCGCTCGTTGACGTCCCCAAGAACAACAACGATTGGCGCCTGGCAATCCAAGTCGTGGGAACTCAACGCGGCCCCTGAGATTGCGCCATTGTCATTGGCGACCCCAAAGGCAACATGACCAACTGGCTCGGGCAAGGCGGGATTTCCCTCTATATCAGTAACGATGAAACTCGCACCCTGGCGCACCACCTTCAGGCCTTGGGGACACGAGGCGACAACGCTACCATCGGGTGCGCCATCCGGTATCAGCTCTCCGTTTTCAATCCAGTACCAAAGGCCATCGCGTTTCACCCGAGGTAAACCGCCAGACTCACCGGGCCGATCCGCTTTGTCATAAATCGGTTCGGCCACAACGGTCCCATCTGAACGGATTAGCCCACTCTTGCGTGATTGGTATGGTTCCGGGCCTCCAATCACTGCGTAGCCGTTCTCAAAGTAACTGAGCCATTCGTGCTGAAGTGGGATCGCGATATGGCCTTCTTCGTTGACAGCCCCCCATTTGGTATCCCTCACCACGGCAAGCCCATCGTGAAGAGCTTGAACGTGCCTGAAGCGAGGCTCAACAACCCACGCACCTTGTGCATCCATGAGGCCGTAGACCGAACCCGATGCCGTTGGGGAGGCCCAGATCAAGGAGGCGTTGCCATCAGCGGGGCGGCGAAACCATTGAAATTTGTGACTACCCTCACTCAACCGGCCATCGCGATGCCGGTAAAACCGAAATGAATCGAAAAGAAAATCCCCGTGCAGGCGCTGTGCTGCCCACGGCTCTGTGCTGTCATCGCGTTCGACCACCAATGCTGCGTCTCTGGCAAAGGGAATCGCTCGGTCAAACCTCGGCGGAATGACATATTGACCTTTGCGGTCGATGACACCGACGCCTTCACCTATCGCCGCTTCTGCGCGGGCCTCTTGAAAATCGCCAACAGCCTTAAATTGAGGAAGAACCACAATTTTTCCAGATGGATCAATGAACCCCCACAAGCCTTCAACTCGAACCGCCGCCAAACCATAGCGGAACGCGCGAGCTTTCTCGAACTTGTAGGGAATCTGGGTGTCGCCATCGGGGTCCACGTATCCACACAAGCCAAATACACCACCGCATGCAGGTTTCGGAAGGTCTGCAGATTGAGCAATTGAGCCAGTCAAAACTGTAAGTAAGGTTAGAATAGTTTGGACCCGTGAGCGCATAGTTCGTGCCTTTCAAAACATGAGGCTCCAAAGACTTAAGTCAGCGGCCCCTTAAATGCACGCTCCGAGGGCTCATTTACGCTAAATTGCCCGCCGCTAAAGCCTTGGGCAAAAGGCACTTGCATCTGATGTTCGCTATGCTTCCGCTTTGATCATAAGCTGCCGGCCGGGCTATTCTTGGCTGCAATTGCAGCGAACGGCGGTTTCGTCCGAATTTTTCCCAGTTCAAGCATGGTGCATGCGAGCGTCCGGTTTGAGAGGTTTGCGACGTGCTGCATGAGCGAAGTTGGCTTGTCCGATGAAGGGCAGCAAAGGGCTCCAAGGACCTGTTGAGGCTCGCCGCAGAGAGTGGCGCAGCACCAACCCGATCGAGCGTCTGAACAAGGAAGTGAAGCGCCGCGCCGATGTCGTCGGCATCTTCCCCAACGAGGCCTCGATCATGCGCCTCATCGGCGCAGTGCTGTTTGAGCAGAACGACGAATGGCAGACGCAGAACCGCTACATGCAGGTCGAAGCCTTCGCGCAGATCGATACCGAGGAGACCGATCCTATTCTCAGCATCACTACCCAAGCCGCCTGATCATGACCTCAGGCCACTCGCATAATTACACCACCTTGACGGACGTGACCATCTTACCTTCGCGATTACCGAACTATTGCTCCAGAAGCAGAGACGACTCTCGAAGCCAAGTTGTGACCAGCCAACATGCACTCAACTTCGCTTTGGCCCTGAATTTTTGCCGCGAGATATGCGCCATTGAAGCTGTCGCCAGCCGCTGTTGTATCGACCACGATTTCTGCTGTCTTGAATTTTGGGTGCGCGCATGGCTCAAGGTAAGGCGAAACTGGTCCTCGCGCTCCACGTTTTATCGCGCAGGCTTCCCATTTATTTTTTAGAAATCGAGAGATGACAGCGTCTTCGTTGGGTTCATCGAACAACGCCATCTCATCATCGATTGAGGGTAGCGCGATATCCGCGATGTCCCACATTTCAGAGACACATGCCTGTGCGGCATCCGTTCTTTCCCACAGTTGGGCGCGATAATTGGAGTCGAACGCGATCAGGCTTTGTCCGGATTCCGACAAAACCCGAAGCTCGTTCATCAGAGCCTGACGAGAATCTGGTTGGAGAATGGCCAGTGTGATTCCTGAGAGGTATACAATTCTTGAATTTGGAAGCGCTCGCGCATCTTCATGATCGGTAAACATTTCCCGTGCAGCGGAACTTGCGCGCCAGTAGGAGAAGGTGCGTTCGCCTGACGCGTCGGTGGATACTGCGTAGACCCCGATTTTTCGCTCAGGATTTGTCGATATCTGGTTTGTATCTATCCCCTCACTTCTGGCCGCATCAATAAAGCCAGCTGAAAGCGGGTCACGCCCAATGGTTGTCTTATACGCGACACTGCCCGGTTGGTTGAGCGCGCGCGCGCAATAAACCGCTGTGTTATATGTATCCCCGGCAAATCCCACCTTGAAGTCACCAGACGTTCCTTTGCGGATTTCGGCCATCACCTCTCCGATGGCGAGCAAGTTAAGCTTCAATTCGTCCTCTCCTGGGTTGTGTCGCCAACCAAATCTGAATTTGTACCATGATCTAACTTTATCTGATAACGTTATCAAGAATTGTTTGGCAAAGCTGACAAATGTATGATAATGTTCTCTGAATCAGTCCAAAGCACTCCGTAAGGCTGGCTGAAAGAGCTGACAAGTACCAACCCATTGGACCAAATGCCCACTGGGCGCTAACAATTTTACCGGACGACCAGACCAGGACTCTTCGGCCGGCAGGCGCCTTTGAGCGAAAATATGGCACGGGTAAATCGATGAAAAAAAGAGCAACGATAGTTGACGTCGCAAAAGAGTGTGGAGTGTCACAGGCAACTGTTGCAAGAGTTCTGAATGGACAAACCGGCATCCGCACCAAGGAGAGCACAAAAAAGCGTGTCCTGGCAGCCGCTAAAAAAGTCGGTTATCAGCGAAACGCAATAGCTGCCAACTTTAGGCTGCAGCAGACTAATTCGATTGCCGTATCCATCGCCGACATAACCAACCCGTTTTTTCCCGAGTTGGTGAAGGGCATTCAGGAGGTGTTGAGAGCGGAAGGTTACAGCGTCATTCAACTTTATAATGACTGGGACACAGACGTTGAGCAGGAGCACTTTGACTATATGGTGCGCACATGCGTGGAAGGAGCAATAATTTCTCCTTCAGCTTCTACAACCAGGTTTGACGCGCTCCAATCAACTCCATTTGTCCTTCTTTCCAACTCGGATAAATTCTCGATGCATGATACTGTCGGTAACGACAGTCGCAGCGGAATGCGTCTTGCTCTTGAACGATTGTACCAACTTGGACATCGGCGCATTGCCCTGTTCGTTGGTGGTTCCATGCGGTCTGGGTCAAACTGGAGGGCGGAACTCTTTCGTGAGTTTCATCGCGAAAGAGGGCTGTCAGTTGGCTCAGATTTGATATTAGAAAGTGACTACGGTGTCAGCTCAACATCTTCATTTGTTGCAGCGCGAAAGATCATGAATTCATTTCTTGACCAACCAGATCTGCCAACTGCGATATTCTCTTCAAATGACATTCTGGCGCTCGCGACACTGCAAGTCGCAAATGAAAAAGGGATCGACGTGCCCGACCGCCTATCCGTTGTTGGAATGGATGGGATTTTTTCGGGTGAGGTGAGTTATCCGCCGCTAACTACTGTTCAAAAAAATCGAAGAGAAATAGGCCGTACCGCAGCGGTTGCGTTACTGGACAAAATTAGATCTTCTAAAGAGGGGCCGGTAAGAAGACAATTGTTGGGCTGCAAACTGCTAGAGCGCGGATCAATGGGCCCAGCAACGTCAGGCAGCGTAGACTAGCAATCCGATTTTGGGTCCACGCCACCGGCTTTGGATGCATTTACAATGCGCCAAATGCGAACGCACCTTGACGCGCGTTTTGGCTCGCAAGATCAATTGCCGCCTTTACGCGGTTATCTTTCCTTCCATTTAAAGAATGCCGGACAACATGGGTACCCGGGGAATTGAATGTTGACTCTGCTCGAATCTATATGATAACGTTATCACGAAGCGGCGCGATAGTGCCCGATTGGCAGTGCAAATCGGCACCCTAGGCGCCCATAGGAAAATGAACGAGGAAAAAAAGATGTCCATGTCCAAGGTGTTCGGTCTGAGAGACATAGAGCCAAAACCTAGAACAACGAACCAGATTTGGGCCAAAGACGTGGGGTATGACGAAGCTCCCTGGTATCATGAGCGCATGGGCCTCACGGAGCTAGAGGATTTCCTGAACGTTGCGGGAGAACGCATTGATTATGTGAAAATCGCGACTACGCAGGTGTTGAATCACCCCGCAGAATGGGTGAAGCGCAAGGTTGAGCTCTACAAAAAGCACGACGTCCTGCCCTATCTGGACCACGGGTTCTTTCTTCGGGCTTACAAGAACGGGGTTGTCGACGAAGCTATCGAAGCGGGCGCTGAGCTCGGGTTTCCGGTGATCGAATTCATGAACACTTTTGGTGACGTCCCCGACGAACAACTCAAAGCGTGGCGCCAGCGCGCCACAGATTGCGGGATGAGTATAATCTACGAGCACCATCCCGAACGTGGGTGGCGGAAGGGCCGAGCCGACATTGTCGATGCACCGGCCACCGCAGCGGAAATCGCCCAAGGTGCGGAGCCGTTTCTGGCGCATGGTGCCTTCACGCTTTTGATCGACCACGAAGAAATCGAGATACAGGAAGATGCCGCAAAAGACGTGTTAAATGAAGTCCGCGAGATTTTGGGCAAGGATCGCGTAGCCTTCGAGGTGACTTCGACCAAAGAGGCGGAGATGTTGTGGTATACGAACTTGCTGGACTATTTCGAGATGTTTGGCAGCGACTGTAACGTCACCAACATCATGCCAAGTCAGGTCATGTTCATTGACCCACTAAGATCGGGTGAAAGACCGGCGAACCTTTTGTTCGACCGTTATCCGGAACTGAACCCGGTGCGTCACAAGTAGATTATGCGGCCGGGTGTGATAACGATATCACAATATTCGCCAACCAGAGCAGAAATAAGGGTGCTGCGACTGGGGGGCGAGCGAGAGGAGCAACATCAACGAACCGACCTGTAAATCGACAACGACATCGCGCGTTTCGGAGGGCTTGATTTCGGAATGCCGGCATTTGGTACCCGTTGGCGTCAACAAAATCCGCAGGGTAGCCAAACATCAATGGCGCTGAGGCATCATCCTCGCACCGCCAAACTGGTTTGCACTGAGGAGCTGCAACCAAATTCGGAGGAGAACAAAATGCTAAAGAAATCGCTAAAGACCATGTCCGGCGTAATTGCGGCAGGGGTGTTGTCGGTGTCGGCAGGCACCGCGCTTGCAGAGGTGAATTTTGAAGGTGAAACGGTATCGATCATCATCCCGTTTAAAGAGGGTGGCGGCACGTCGCGTACGTTCCGGTTTTTCCAGCCGTATCTGTCCAAATACCTGCCGGGCAATCCCGTAATCCAACTCCAGCACATGCCGGGTGGTGGTACGATCAAGGGCGCCAACTTTTTTCATGACAACCAGGAAACCGACGGAACAATTGCGCTTGCGACGTCGTCTTCGGTAAACATGCAGCAAGCGACCGGCAATCCGCTCGCAAAATTCGACCTGCTATCGTACGAACCTGTCTTGTCGCTTGCGACCACAACTCATTGGGTCACACACGCGGATTTGGCGGATGGCCCCAATGATATTTCCCGCCTTCGTGAGGCACCAGTTGCGCTCTTCCCGTTCAAGACGGCTGCCTCGGCGGATATGTTCCACCTCTGGATCTATAAAACGCTGGGCGTGGACGGGGCGCGTCCCATTCCTGGCTTGTCGAGCTCTGCTGGATATCAGTCCTTCCAGCGACGTGAGCTGCAGATGGCTTCGCACGGGACAGGGAATTTCCTTAAAACGATCAGCAAGGATATTGCCGATGGTAAAGTGCATCAATTCATGACCCTTGGCGTGCTGCAGCCCGACGGTTCGGTGCAGCGTCCGTCCTATTCGCCGGGCGCACTGACTTTCCCTGAAATGTACGAAAAAGTTCACGGCAAGCCGTTGGAAGGCGCAGAACGTGAAGCCTATGAGGTGATCGCGGCCAATTGGGGCCCAGCCTCGAAAGGCCTGGTATTGCCCGCCGGCACCCCTGCGGAAATCGTTGATGCATGGCGGAAGGCTGTCGAGGAAATGACCAGGGATGCCGAATTCATTGAAGCTGCCCCCAAGAATATCGGGCCTTTCCCGGTCGTGATCGGCGAAGACGTGCGCGGCATCATCGGCAAGGCTGTCGACCTCTCTGACGCGAGCAAGCAGCAGTTTAATGACGCGATTGCTCACTTCAATCTGACCTATCGTATCGAGTGAATTCGAAGCAGGAAAGGTGAATTGAACTGGCCCCGGTTTTTTGTTCGGGGCCAGTCGTCTCTTAAACGCTCTGCATAAGCATTGTTACAGCATCATCAGAGGTTTGATGCTCGCCTGCGGGACTCCAGGTGCGCTGTAACAAGTAGCGCCGAACTATGCAGTGTACGATCAATTAGACTTACGAAAGAGGTCGATGTGGAACTTGAAATGTTCATCTCAGCGCTTACGCAGCTGTTCCAGATTTCCCATTTCCCCTATCTCATGGCTGGGGTGCTGCTTGGCATGACGTTGGGCATTTTACCCGGCCTTGGCGGAACGTCAGGCCTGGCAATCCTGCTTCCCTTTGTTTACACGTTCGAGCCAAGTGTTGCCCTGGCGATGATGGTCGGCGTGTTGGCGCCCACGACCACGTCGGATACCTTTCCGGCGATTTTGCTGGGCATCCCAGGAACAGCGGGTTCGCAGGCGACAGTCCTGGACGGCCACCCCCTGGCCAAGAAAGGTCAGGCTTCCAGAGCCTTGTCCGCCGCTTTCCTTTCATCGCTGGCCGGAGGGTTATTCGGGGCCGTGATCCTGAGTATCTCGATCTTCTTCGCGAAACCGCTAATCATGTCCTTTGGCTTTGGCGAGCAGTTCCTCCTTATCATCCTGGCTCTTCTCATGATCGGCGCATTGACCGGCGCTAATTTTCTTAAAGGTCTGGCCAGTTGCGTGATTGGCCTTGTGATCGGTACGATTGGCCTGGCCCAAATCACCGGCGATCCGCGATATTCCTTCGGAACATTGTACCTCTCAGATGGGTTTCCACTTGTCGTAATGGGTCTGGGCCTCTTTGCGGTGCCGGAAATTGTTAGTCTTCTTCAGTCAAAATCCACGGTTGCGGGCGGCGGGAAGCTTGAAAAAGGCTGGTTGCGCGGCATGCGTGATGCCGTCAGAAATTGGTTTCTGATTATCCGGTGCTCGACTGTTGGTGTGCTTGTAGGGGCTTTGCCGGGACTTGGCGGAACCGTCGTCGACTGGATCGCCTATAGCCATGCCAAGCAGACGGTCAAAAACCCTGAGACGCTCGGCACCGGAGACATCCGCGGCGTGATCGCACCGGAATCGGCTAATAACGCCAAAGAGGGCGGGGCGCTTATTCCGACGATCCTGTTCGGGATCCCTGGATCCGGGAACAAGGTACTCCTACTTGGCGGCCTGGTTCTCGTCGGGATCGAGCCTGGCATCGAGATGGTCACGACCCAGCTGGACATCACCTATCTGATAATATGGTCGTTGGCCGTAGCAAACGTGGTTGGTGCAGGTCTGTGCCTATTTTTGGCGCGGCCAATGGCGCAGCTTACCCGCGTTCCATTCTTCATTCTGGCACCCATCCTGGTTGTTCTGATCTTCTTCGCCACCTTTAACAACGGCCGCGACTGGATCGATTTTGTGGCCTTGATGTTGTTCGGTGCGGTGGGCGTGATGTTCAAGACTTACGGCTGGTCGCGACCAGCACTTTTGATCGGTTTTTTCCTGTCATCAAAAATCGAATTGCTAAGTTATCAGGTTAGCGCAGCTTACGGTCTGTCCTTCTTGTTTCGCACCGGGTCGATCATTCTGATCATTCTGGCATTTGGCACGATATTCCTGCTTTTGCGGCAAAAAATGACACCAGATGGCAAGTCAACCGTGGAAGAAGCAGGAAAACAGACCATGTTCACCTGCCTTGTGGCATTGTTTCCACTTACCATGATCCTTCAGGTCATGAGCCTGGATTTCCGCGCCAGCGTCTATCCAATCGCTTTGAGCAGCGTGTTGCTGTTGCTGCTTGCGGCCATTGCCTGTCTGCAAATGATGCAGCAAAGACCAGAAATGCAACGCGTGATTGACTCTAATGCAGCCTTGCGGACCATGTCCCGAAACATTTTTGAGAACCATGGCACCCTGTTTGATCAGGTACGTGCTTTTGCGTTGATCCCCGTGTTCCTTTGTCTCGTCTTCCTGCTTGGTTTCCCAATTGCTGCCGTGGCTTTGATCAACGGGTTCATTCTGCTGCACGACCGTAGCAAGTATCTCATATCGATCACTGTCTCGGCGGCCGTACTGATCATCCTCTGGACGCTTTCAGGCGTGCTGACGCTTCAATACCCGGCCGGCATAATTGCCGATTTCATCCCGCTTCCGTGGTGGTTAGGTGGCCGCTGAGAAGCCATTGCAGACTTCTTGCCGCTTCTGTGGTGGCTGGGTGGTCGCCGAGAAACCGCGGCCACGTCAATTCGAATAGGAAACAAACATGACAAGTGAAAAGAGCTTTGTAGAAGCGCGCAATGGCATGATCGAAAGACAGGCCAAGCCGCGCGAACGCGGCATCAACTATGTCCGTGCGCCCAAGATTCTGGGCCAGTATTTTGCGGATTACCTGACCTGCTACGGCGCGCTGACCGATGTCGTCAAGCTGGGTACCAACCAGTTGACCTTCATTCCAGAAGACGAGATCAAAAAGGTGATCCGGCGCAGTCATGACCATGGTGTACGTGTCGCAGTAGGCAACCCGATCATGGATCAGGCGCTGAGCGCGGGATCACAGGCGACCCGAGAGGTCATCGACTACGCCGCCGGGCTGGGCGTTGACGTCATGGAAATCTCAGTCATCGCCCGCACCATTGACGACGAAGATCTGGCGGATCTGTTGGATTATGTGAACGGTAAAGGCATGAAGCCGATCGTCGAATGCGGACTGTCCTTTGCCCACGAACCGGTCGTTGACGGACGCACCTTTTCCAAGCGCAAGAAGGCACAGGCGAAACGTGCAATGGAGAATGGGGCTTGGAAGATCTTGATTGAGGCCGAAGGTGTATTCGAAAACGTGAAGTTGGGCGAGGAACGCTGGGATTTCGTCGATGAATTCGCCGCGGATTTCGAGGTTCGTGACCTCATGTTCGAGGCGGACGATCAGGACGTCATGTCCTATTACGTCAACGCCTATGGGCCGAAAGTGAACGTATTCGTGGACAATTCGCAGGTCATGCAGATCGAAGCCGCACGGCGCGGTTACGGGCCCTGTACGCTGACTTGGGCAAAAGCAGCTGTGTTTTTCAAAGACTAAGCTGAACAAACAGCGCCAAGAAAAGAGACAAGAGCATTGAAACTTCTTGATGACGATCGGCTATTCCCGGTCAACCCAAAAGGTTTGGGATTGGCCCGGGCACTCTTTGCAAGCATCCGTGACCTACCAATCGTGAGCCCGCACGGCCATACGGACCCTGCCTGGTTTGCAAGGAACGAGCCATTTGAGAACCCGGCGGCCCTATTTGTGACTCCAGACCACTATGTTTTTCGGATGCTTTATTCGCAGGGCGTTCGGCTGGAGGATCTGGGCTTGAAGCCGATTGACGGCGCTGCCTTCGAAACGGACCCAAGAGAGATTTGGAGGCGTTTTGCCTCCCACTACTGTCTGTTTAGGGGCACGCCGTCGCGTCTTTGGATCGACCATTCATTGCAAGAGGTTTTTGGGGTCAGTCAGGTTCTGTCAAACGATACAGCCGACGAAATTTATGACCAGATTGCGCATTCTCTGACGCAGCCAGAGTTTCGACCGTGTGCCTTATTCGATCGCTTCAACATCGACGTAATCGCCACGACCGAGGGCGCGCTGGATACGCTCGAGCACCACGCCTCGATTGCGAAATCCGATTGGAGCGGACGCGTGATCACGACCTATCGGCCCGACGCCGTGATCGACCCGGATCACCCGCAATTCTCGGCAAACCTCCAGCGCCTTGCAGAGATCACCAACTGCGAGACGACCACTTGGCAGGGGTATCTGGACGCTCATCGGGTCCGGCGCAAAGTCTTTCAAGAACATGGCGCAACAGCGACCGATCACGGCCATCGCACGGCGAGAACGGCCAACCTGTCTGCTGGCGAGGCAGAGGTGCTGTATGATGCCGTTGTCAGCGGGACGCATACACCGGAACAAGCTGAACTTTTTCGGGCGCAAATGCTGACCGAAATGGCAAAAATGAGCCAGGATGACGGGATGGTCATGCAGATCCACCCGGGATCGTACCGAAACCATTCTTCGGAGGTCTTCAGGCGATTTGGGGCTGACAAAGGTTTCGATATTCCTCGCAGAACCGATTACGTAAGCGACCTGCGGCCCTTGCTGGACGTTGCCGGACACGACCCGAATTTCACACTCATTGTTTTTACACTGGATGAAGCTGCCTATGGTCGCGAGCTGGCGCCACTGGCGGGCGTTTATCCAGCGCTAAAACTTGGTCCTGCTTGGTGGTTTTTTGACAGCGCCGACGGGATGCGCCGGTTCCGCGAGCTGACCACGGAAACCGCCGGGTTCTACAACACGGTCGGCTTCAACGACGATACCCGCGCTTTCTGTTCCATCCCGGCGCGTCATGACGTTGCGCGCCGCGTGGATTGTGCCTTCCTTGCCTCGCTGATCACATCTGGTCGCCTGCGGGAGGACGAGGCATTCGAACTGGCAGAGGACCTTACCGTCAACCTCGCAAAACGGGCCTATCGGCTATGAAATCAGTAAGTAAAAATAGGCTGTGCAGAGCTGAACCCGCTCCCAAAACCGGAATTGTACATTTGGGGCTTGGCGCCTTTTTCCGAGCGCACGGCGCGATCTACATTAAGGAAGCCATGGCGCAGTCAGGAGGCGACTGGGGTGTCATTGGTGTCTCGCTAAGGTCCACGGGTGTTCGTGACAAGCTGGCTGACCAGGGTTGCCTCTATACTGCACTGGAATTGTCAGGTCTGGGGCTGAAGTCTCAGGTCGTCGATGTTGTTACATCCGTCCTCGTTGCTCCCGAAGGTCCAAACGCGGTTCTTCAGGAAATGGCCGCCGAAGCAACCCGGATCGTCAGTCTGACGATAACGGAAAAAGGTTACTGTCGCGGTGGCGGAGATGCGGCGCTCGACTTTGAGCATCCGGATATCAAGCATGATCTGCAAAACCTCGCGCCAAAATCTGCGCCGGGCTTTCTGGCTCGTGCCCTGGGAATGAGATGGCGTCAGGGACTGCGCCCGTTCACGGTCCTGTCTCTGGACAACTTGCCATCCAATGGCCAATTGACCCGGCAGATCGTCTGCGAATTTGCTGCGCAGATCGACCCGGACCTGGCGCGTTGGATCGAAACGGAGTGCAGATTCCCATGCAACATGGTCGACAGGATCGTGCCTGCCGCGACCAAAGAACTGATTGATCGCGCGACCAGCACCACCGGGTACTACGATACCGCAGTCGTGGCGCACGAACCGTTCCGGCAATGGGTGATCGAAGACGACTTCGTTGATAGCGCGCGGCCTGATTTTGAGGCTGTCGGTGCAGAGCTGGTCCATGACGTCGCTCCGTTTGAGCATATGAAGCTGCGAATGCTCAATGGTACTCATTCCGCGCTCGCCTATATTGGCAGTCTAGCGGGGTATGAAACCGTCGCAGAGGCCATCCGCGACGAAGGTATCGAGAAGTTTATTGAAGCCTTGTGGCGCGAAGAGATCGCGACATCTCTGGACGCGCCGCCAGACACGGACCTGAACGATTACGCCGCGCAGCTAAAATCGCGCTATCAAAACCCGGAAATCCGCCATCTGCTGGAACAAATCTCCATGGACGGCAGCCAGAAATTGCCGCAGCGCATTTTGGCGCCGCTGTTCGAGAATCTAGCGGCAGGGAAGCCATATCAAAGGTTGCTGGTGGTTGTGGCCGCCTGGTTCCGGTATATCGAAAGCCGTTCAAAAGATGGGCAAGCAGGGCTCAACGACCCTGTGGAAAAGCAGTTATTGCAGGCCGCCAGAAACGCATCAAACGATGCCGAGCTGGTAGAGCGCTTGCTACAAGTGGCCCCTGTTTTTGACGACCTACCGACCCATCGGATCGCCGGCGCATTGGTCGCCATCCTGGGGCATGTTGGCAATTTTCACGACACCGCACGCCTTGAAGGAAACCGGCAATGAAAGAAACTTGGCGTTGGTATGGACCCCTAGATCAGGTTCAGCTCTCTGAAATTCGTCAAACGGGCGCGGCAGGCATTGTCACCGCTTTGCATGAGATCCCTTATGGCGAGGTTTGGCAACGCAACTCAATCTCCAAAAGACGCGACAAGATTAAGGCCGCTGGATTTGAATGGGATGTGGTGGAAAGCTTGCCACTTCACGAAGATATCAAGCGGGGCACCGGGGATCTTGCGTCGCTTTTTGCCAACTACCGGCAGTCCATGGCAAACTTGGCCGCAGAAGGTATTCATACCGTTTGCTACAACTTCATGCCACTCTTGGACTGGACGCGCACTGAGTTGAAATCACCGGTTGCAAATGGCGGCACTTGCCTGCGCTTCTCTGCGTTTCGGATGGCCGCATTCGAGATTTGCATGTTGGATCGAGCGGAAGCAGAAAACGATTACCCCGCCGAGGTGATCGCAAAGGCGCACGAATGGTACGTTGCTTCGAGTGACGAAGATCAAAAAGAGCTGCTGAACTCGATCATGTCTGGCATGCCGGGCGCCTATGACCGCTATGATATTGAGGGACTGCAGCGCGCGCTCTACACCTATCGAGGCATGAATGCTGCGGATATTCGGGCAAATTACCAACGCTTTCTGCACGAAGTCGTTCCAACCGCTGAGGATCTCGGGCTGCGATTGTGCGTACATCCTGATGACCCGCCGCGCGACATTCTCGGTCTACCGCGTATTGTTTCGGATGCCGATGATATCGCGTGGATCATGAACGCCTATGACGCACAGGCCAACGGCCTGACGCTTTGTTCCGGGTCGCTGGGCGCAAACCCCGAAAACGATGTTGTGGAAATTGCGCGCAAGCATTCCGACCGGGTCCACTTTGCCCACCTCAGAAATGTACGCAATGACCCGGATGGCTCTTTTGAAGAGGCCGAACACTTGCGTGGGGACACGGACATCCCAGCCTTGTGCCGCATTCTGTTAGAGGAGGAAAAGACGCGGAAGTCTGCAGAGCGCCGAGATTGGCAAATCCCGTTCCGTCCCGACCATGGTCACGAACTTTTGTCTGACCCTCAAAAGAAGACATTTCCGGGTTACCCTTTGATTGGAAGGCTTCGGGGTCTGGCTGAAATTCGCGGAGTATTGCACGCCTTGAGCGCCTGAGTGGCAGCTACAAAAAACCAAAAGATGAAAATCGGAATCTAGATGGTAAGCCGCCATTCGTTGCAGATCAGAATGCGGTGGGTTTGGGCTCTTTGCCGCCCAATGCTCAAGCAGCAATATGCTCAGTGAAGACGGACCGGAACCGGTCATCGACAGATCAGACCAAACCATTGACCTTCGTCAGTCTCGATCCGCGCGCCGCCATTCGCTTGGCTAGTGCGGTCGTTCGCGCTATGAGCGGCGAAGCATATCTTCGAGCCCAAAGTCACCGATGCTGTAGAGCGCGCGAGTGTCTGCTATCAGAAGGAAGGCCAAAAACGTGACAAAATCAAAAGTGGTTTTGCCAAGGGTTTGTGGCACATGATGTTTCAACGATTTCGGTCATGGCGCGACGAGTGACAAAACGACTGTTTTGACAAACCAGTTTTAGCATGGGGATTATGTCTGGTGTACAGGCGAAGCTTGTCGGATCGCGAACAAGAGCGTTAAGCTGTTGGCATTTCACTCAGTCATTTTTGGAGGCTAAGTTGAGCATTCTTTCGAGTCTTAGGTCCGTTGACGCCGCTTACATCGCCCTGTCAGATCAGGATCAGCGATCCCGGCAACGTAAGCTTGCCTTTTGGATCGGGATTATGGCCATCGGGCTAGCGCCCGCCGTTCTATGGATAGACAGCCTATTTCCGCCCGGTTGTTATCGCAAAAGCATCAGTGCTTATTTTTACGAACCACGCTCTGGCCCCGTTTTCGTGTTCATTCTTGCCTTTGTTTCGGCGTTTATGTTTCGCTACCGCGGCGAAAACAAATGGGACGGCATGCTTGCAACGGCTGCTGCTGCTTTCGCGATCATTGTCGCGATTGTGCCGACTGAGCTAGACGTTTTCTGTACCGATAGCGGGCACCAAGTCGACTTGCGCGGCAGTATCACATATGCGCTCGACACGCCGAGTGCGCTGGCAATAGATGCGACGCTTTTTGCGTCTGTTTCCGATGGTGCAGAGCGATTGAGCATCGAAAACCCGCAAGAGCTGTTCGCAAGCGCGGTTCTATTGCACATCGGCGCGGCTGTAATGTTGTTGTTGATCCTTCTTTACTTCACCGCAATCGCGTTTCGTCGAAAACGGGCGGAGGACTTTGTGGGCGACAGCCTTCGTTGGCAGAAAAAAATTCGCAATAGCATCTATGATTTTTGCAGTGTGCTGATGATCACCAGCCTGGCGCTAGCAGGCGCTGGATTTATTGGCTTGGGCGCAGACTGGTCCTTACACCCGATCTTCCTTGGCGAAGCAGGCGCGCTAGTCGGGTTTGGCATTGCGTGGCTGGTGAAAGGCCGATTCTGGTTCGGCTGGCTCGACAGCGTATGAGTTAGCAGAGATAGGGGGCGAGGCGATGCTATTCGACAGGGGTGGTGCGGCCCGCAGGCGTAGCCGAGGACACGGCCTTGTCTAATGGGGTTGCCCGGGGGGAGGGCGGCGCCCTCACCCGTCGGCCAGGTGCGTTTGGCTTGTCCGAATCCCGCTGGCCCAAGAAACAAGAGCGGCGGGACCAGTGGCCCCGCCTCAATTCATCTCGCTATGCAGAAAATGTCCGGTTTGAGCCGATTCCGTTGAAAAACTCTTTGGTTTGGGCACGTCTGTGTGAGATTTCGCTTTGATTTTGTTTGGATGTACAAGCCTCACCCGCGTTTCATCCTGTCGCGGGCAGCATGGGCTTGAGCTTGGCCAGTTTCCGGAGGTTCTGGGCGGTGGCTGCGAGGGTAAACTCGTCTTGAGCGCCGCAGGGCCCTCGTAATCGGAGGCGACCCAGCCCGAGGGTGCGTTTGAGGTGGGCGAAGAGCATCTCGACCTTCTTGCGCCGCCTCTGGGCAGTTGGATTGAACTCTGAGGCCGTGCATTGGCGGGTGAAGTCTCGGACGATCTCGTATTTTTCGCGATGAATGGCGCGGACTTCCGATTTCGGGCAACACTTGGCTTTTAGTGCGCATCCCGTGCAATCGGACTTCAACGCCCGATACTTGCGGGCGCGCCAACTCGGGGCATACCGAAGCAATACCCAATCAGCAGCATCCGGATCAGCAGTTCGGGATCAACCGACGGGCGGCCAGTGTGGCTGTAGAAACCCGCCAGATATGCGCGGACGCTGGTCAGATCAACGAACCGATCAATCGACCGCAGCAGATGATCTCGGGGAACGTGATCTTCCAGCGAGAACTCGTAGAAGAGCGCCGCTTGTGTTTCCTGCCTTGGCCCCAGCATGGTAATTCCCCCAAGCCTGTTGAAGGAATTGAATCAGCGACTTACGCCTCAATCAAGGAAGAGTTTTTCAACGGAATCAGCCCAAACCTACTAACTTGCTGTGGTGCAGCGAATGGCCGCTCTCGAAGCGTGTAAGCGACTAAGCTCGTTCTTTAATCGCTTCCCGGTGAACAATATACAGCGCCGACCCGATGATGATCGCTGCACCGATCAAGGTGAACACATCAGGCACCTCATCGAAGATGAAGTAGCCCAGGATCGCTGCATAGATCAATTGCGTATACTGCATGTTGCCGATCACGCTTGCCTCTCCAAGGCGAAGTGCCTTAACCCCGACCCATTGACCGACGGTCGCAAGCACACCCATCGAGACGAGGAAGAACAGGCCGAACAGATCAGGTGTGACCCACAGCCAGATCAAAGGGATACCAGCCAACAGTCCGACGAACGCAGCTTGATAGAACAGCAGGGTTGCGGTCGACTCTGTTTGAGAAAGCCATCGTACGGAGATGACAGCAAGAGCTGCCCCTACGGCCCCTGCCAAAGGGATGAGCGCATAGATGTTTATCAGACCATCGACGCCTGGCCGCATCACCGCTACGACGCCAATGAATCCGACCAGCACGGCTGATATCCGATGCCAACCGACAGGTTCCTTCAGGAACCACATGGCCAGAAGCGCAACAAAGAACACCTGGGCGAACGCGAGCGTGATAGCCGTTGTGAGGGGCAGAGCCGCCACCGCCCAGATGCTCGTGGACAAGGCCACGAAAGCCCCAAGCAATCTCACACCATGAAGTCCAGGATGCTTGGTTTTCAGGGCCTCAGGGAAGTCTTTGGCGATGGTCGGGAGGGACGACAGGAAAACCACGATTTGACGGAAGAACAGAATTTGAAGCACGTGGTACTCAGTGACCGCGAACTTCGCCATTGCAGCGACCACGGCAAACAATCCCGTTGCCAAAAGAGCCCAGAGTATCCCCTGAAGGTTCGTCAATGAACCGCTTCCCATGGTCGAGGGTCCTGCTACTTTACTCATCTGGGACTCTCTGCTTGCATGTAAAATGGTAAACTGGTACCAATATACCGAAATGTAAAGAGCCAATGCGGGGTGAGCATGAGCAGAGAGAAAAAGAAGATCGAACGGGTGCAGACCGGAGTTCGGATCGAGAAGCGGGTTCTTCAGGTTCTGAAGGCCATTTCGGCGAAGCATGACATTGGTCTGGGTGATCTCATCGAGGGCATCGTGTTGCACAGCTTCGAGGGCAAACCGCCGTTTGGGGAGGAGGGCCTGGCCTTCATTGAGCAGATGAGAGCCGCCTATGGCCTCGATCTGACTGCCGAAGACAGCCACATGCTGACCGAGAAGTAGTCATGGAGCTCGGTTGGGATTTTCTCGTGTTCGTTGGAGCACTGAGCGTTGCTGCGTTTTTACCTGGGCCGGGCCTTGCAGCGATTGTGGCCACCGTCTTGGCCAAAGGGGCTCGTAGCACAACATGGTTTTGTGTGGGTGTAGTACTGGGCGACATTGTATGGCTTTCACTGTCGCTTGGTGGACTGGCGATAATGGCTCTGCAAATCCCAGCAATTCTCAACGTCATCAAATGGGCTGGTGTTGTGTACCTGCTTTGGCTGGCCTGGTCGGCCTGGAACTCCGATGTTCACCTTAGGGACGGCGAAGCGGAGACTGAAGGCCGAAGCCGGATCGTTCGTGTACTAGCGGGGTTCGCAGTCACTTTGGGGAACCCCAAGGCCATGCTCTTCTACATAGCACTTCTTCCAAGCCTGATCAGCCCTGGCAGCCTCTCCGTGGGTGCTGTCGTGCCGCTTTACCTCGCAGTGGTTGTGATCCTGGGCATATCCTTTGCCACTTACTCCCTGGCAGCCGAGGCGGCCCGGCGAACGATGAGAAGCACCCGTGCCGTGAGGGCTGTGCACAGAACAACCGCAACGGCCCTTGGTGGTGCTGCGGCCTGGATTGCTAGTCGATAAGCCCGCCGGTCTCTTGAATCTGTTACTGTGGTACCATAGTGTCGCGGTAACAATTCAAATTGACCTTGTAGGAGTTATCCATGACACCGAAACTTGCACTAGCCGCCGCAATGGTTTTGGGAATTGGCATTGGACTTACGGCCCCAACCGTCGTCGCGTTCGCCCAAAGCAATGGACACGGGCATTCATCCAACGGCCACGCAGCAGCACCCACTGGCGAAGCGTTCATGCCAATAATCCGTTCGGCTAACGTAGACGTGCAATATCCACCACATCTCGCTATCCAACTCTTTACTGCCGAAGGGGAAAAGCTCTGGGTCGGGGATCGGGGATGGAACCCAACCTATCTTCGCGGGGATGGATTCCACAGAGGGGACGCCTTTGCTGTCGGACCTTTCACTTTCATCACCACGGCGTACGACCAAGAAGCAGGACTGGCTGAATAAATCCGCTTATTCCCTGGAAACAACATTGCCCTCATCCGAGTCGAAGCCGTACCAAAAGGCAGTGGCTCAACCGCGACCGTGACCTTCGAAATGACAAGCCTGGGAGAGGAAGGCGACGCGCGTGTCGCTGCTGAGGCCGAAGGGTTTGAGCAGGAAATGGCAGACTGGGAAAACCGGATTGCCCGATTTGATGATGAAATCCACGCCTGGCTCGCTTCCCGGAACTGAACCAAGGCGCTACCAAAATGAGCAGCATGGAGAGCTTTTTGGCGATCCTTGCGGGACTTGTCATGGTTACGTCACCGCAAGGTCCGGCAAACGTTGCCGTCGCTGCAGCCGCTAACGGCTTTGGCATCAGACTTCTTCAACCGAACCGAATTCGCCAATCGACACAACGCTCAGAATCCCGTTTTTCGTAGGCTTCCAAAGCGTCTGCCGGACTCTGGTCGAACTGGTCTTCGCTGTCTTCACCCAGGGCTGTCAGCCGCATTGAATACCACGCGGTGACACCTCCCCGCGGCGGATTTTCGAAAATCGGAAACTCTGGATCCCCACCTTTCTCGCTCAACCAGGTATTCGCCAGAGTTGGGTCGAGCGCCATTGCACGTGCAACGCTGATAGCGTCAGCTGATCCGTCACGCAAAGCCTGCGCAGCCTGATCTCGGGTCTCAAATCCACCGGTCAAAGCGATTGGAATGTTCGTCACTTTCTTGGCCCGTTTGGCAAAGTCGATAAAATAAGGACCCGACGAAGAGGTGCCGTCGGAACTCGATGCGGCGCCAGGGAAATAGGTACCGCCGCTGACATCGATCAAGTCCACTGATGTTTTGTCAATGAGCCGCACGACTTCCAATGCATCTTCCGTTGTAAGGCCGCCTTCGAGTTTGTCGGTTGAATTGATCTTGATACCAATCGGATACGCCGGTCCTACCGCCTGCCGAACTGCCTCGATGACTTCGTGAATGATCCGGAATCTGTTCTCGACTGACCCGCCATATGCATCGGTCCGGTGGTTGAAAAGCGGCGACAGGAACTGGCTGAACAGAAACCCGTGACCGGCGTGGATCAGAACACCCCCAAAACCAACTTCTTTCGCGAGAGCTGCCGCTTGCGCATAGGCTTGGGGCAGCGCATGGATTTCATCCAATGTCATGCCGTCGCATTGCAATCCTTCAACGTCCAACGGAGACGGTCCTTTAGGGGTACTGATTGGCCCATGTGCCAGCGCACCGGCGTGACCAAGCTGTGGCCAAATATGCGCGCCGTTCACCGATCCGCACTTGGCCAGCTTCTGCATGGCGGATAAATCCGCGTCTGGCACCAACACCAGGTTGCCGGGCTTCTCAGGATAGTGCGGGGTTACCTGCACCTCTCCAATCAACGACAACGCAGCGCCCCCTTCGGCCCATCTTTCGTAGAGCCGCATCTGCGGTTCGGTAGGGCTTCCCCTGCCATCACCCAAAGAGTCAGACATTGCCGACTTCAACAATCTGTTCTTCAACTGCCCGCCACATGGAAGGTCGAGTGGCTGACCCAGCAGTTTGGTTATGTCTTCATCCTTCACTTCATCCCTCCATCGGAATATTTCGATATATCACTTCAATTTGGCAAACGTCTGCATGAGGTGCCTTCACTTCCCGCGAACTAAGGCTTCAAAAGCTCGTCCTGCATCGCGGCGAAAAACGCCTGAATGTTTTCCTCATCACGTCGGTAGAACGTCCATTGCCCATGGCGCTCCGAGATCACAAAGCCTGCCTGTTTCAGGAGTCCCATGTAGTTTGAGATAGTGGACTGAGAAAGCTTCGCCTTTTCCTGGATGTACGCAACGCATACACCTTCAAGGTCATCGTGGCCCGGTAGGGCGGGTGGAAAGTTTGAGCGATCCTTTAGCCACTCCAGAATCTGACGGCGAATCGGATTGTTCAAAGCTGATATTGATTGCTCTAAGTCCATAAATCGAGATATCTCGATATACAGTTTGAAGTCAAGCTCTCAGACTGACTGCCTTCAAAGCGGCCCTTCGCAAATGATGCATGAATCACAGCAAGGTCCCGCGACTTGATCCTTGTCGCCTAAAGCCTCCCGCCATTAACCTGAGACATAGCCGGCAGCCTTGAAGTAGTTCCAG
>NZ_WPZY01000049.1 GCF_013031405.1 Ruegeria sp. HKCCD8929
GGTCTTCCTGTCCGCCATCGCACTCGCAGCAACCGTCATCTACTGGTTATGAATCTTGACCCTAGCCAATCTGTCGCAACCGATAATGCGAAGAGAGTGCTTTTACCAAACAGACACGTCGCAGGCATTGCGAATGCGCAGACTGCGCCAGTGGATTTGCACGCGGCGGTTCGGCTATTGTCCAGTGTGTTCTTTTGGTATTGACGCATCTTTTTTGTCTCAGGCACTCGTTCCTTCGGTGGTTCCCCATGGTGCGCCCAGGGGATGAAAAAGGGAATACGGTGAGGTTGCCGCCCGGCGCCAAGTCCGTGATTGCCCCCGCAACTGTATGCGGTGAGCGACGCCAAACACCCACTGGCGTTTTTGGGCCGGGAAGGATGGCCAAGCATCGACCCGCAAGTCAGGAGACCTGCTATTATTTGGTTAAACAACCTGGGGCGGGGCGTCCTGGAAGGAGGTTTTGATGACACGTCTGACGCGTGTTGGCATATACGGCACCTTCTGTCCGCGCTTGAAAACAAGCGGAGCGGGCAATGCCGGAAACACCTGATCATTTTCTACTGATTTGTTCGACCTGCAAGGGAGAAGAGAATGCGCGCTCCATGCGTGAAGCGCTAGCCGTCAAGCTGCCTTCCGGCTTTGCCATTCGCACCGTCTCTTGCGTGGCCGGATGTGGTCACCCGACCGCGATCGGGTTTCATGCCATCGGAAAGGCGCAATATCTGTTTGGCGACCTTCAGACGACAATCGATAATCCTGCCCCCCTCGTTTGTGCCGCTGGCGAACCAACCGGCGAGCCGCGGCACAGGATTCAATGGAATTATTTTGCCGAAAGCCCTGCGTTTGTGTTGAGCAGAAATTGTCTGAAAATCGGGCTGCTTGCCGCTCCAACGCTACGAGCATTTTCACCAATGCTACCGGCTTCAATCTTAGGAGTTATCAGCCCGCGCTTATCTTGGTTGTGGATGTATCGACCGACGCGTGCAACCAATTCCTCTCGGACCCCAGTGGGGAAGGCCCCGTCGATCACGATCGCTTCGAAATCAATCACAGAACAAATCGAGAGAGAAGCCTTGGCGAGTTCCTGGGCGGTTTGACCAATCCACGCGTTTACATATTGTTCGATTCCGCTCCAATCTTGAGGACGCTGCCACATCACTTGCGGATCGAGATCGGCTTCTACCAGTCGTGCCTCAAGTAGATGAAGCGAGGCCACATCGATGAGTTGCTGACTTTCGCCGAGCGGTCCGGTCGTGCGCATAGATCCTAACGCGCCGGCATTTCCCTGATTGCCTTCGAAGACCGTGCCGTTCAGCACGATGCCACCGCCGACAAATGATCCGACAAAGAAATACGCGTAGTCGCGAAACTCCTTTCCGCGGCCGTATTGCTGCTCGGCATGGCAAGCAGCTGTTGCGTCATTGACGACGAATGCGGGAAGGTCGGTCAGTTTCGCGACCTCCTCCGCGAAATCGACATCCTTCCAGGAGCTGAATCTCTCGGCGGCAACGCCTGACAAATCATGCCACTTCCAAAGCTCGAAGGGTGTACCAATGCCGATGCCGCAGATGCGCTCGCAAACCTTTGCTGGTTGCTCGGCAAGTAGCTGATCCAGCCCGTATCCTAGGAAGCCGAAAACGGCGTCCGGGAAGGGGTATTCATACGAAGTAAAAAGTTGTTGTCTGGGTACTCCGGAGAAATCTAGAAGGAGCATTTCAGCGCTTCGTCGCCCGACCTTCATTCCAATCGAGAAAACGCCGTCAGGATTCAACTCCATTGGAATCGAGGGCTTTCCGACCTTGCCTCGAATGGGCGCACCGCGCCTCAGAATCTTGTCTTTCTCCAGCTTGCGGAGAATTGTCGACACGGTAGGTGCCGACAAACCTGTCAATCGTGCCAACTCGGCACCGGGCGTCGGTCCGAAGCGTTGGAGGACGGACAAGAGCAGCCGCTCATTGAAGTCACGAACACCGCTCTGATTTACGCCGACCGACAGCTCTCTGACTTTGTCTCCATCCATGAGTCCAACCCTAAACGTATCGCATCTTATTGGAAAGACGTTACTTATAATTAGTTAATCAATTTAATTTATTAATTGACAGAGAACCCCGAATCGGATTTCCTAGGGGCGGTCTACATCGGCCAACACGTGTAGGCTCGGGGCTGGACAAGCCGGCCTCGAATGCAAGCTTTCGGGAGGAACCCATGAAAAAATCCATTACTCTCGGCCTTTCCGCCGCAGTTCTTGCAGCGACTGTGTCATCTGCCTACGCAGCGGGCGAAACCGTCTGTCTGATCACGAAAACGGACACCAATCCCTTCTTTGTGAAGATGAAGGAAGGGGCTTCTGCAAAGGCAGAAGAACTTGGAATGACGCTAAAGGCCTTTGCGGGGAGAATCGACGGAGACCATGAAACACAAGTTCAGGCCATCGAGACCTGCATTTTGGATAGCGCCAAGGGCATCCTTCTCACGGCATCCGACACCGGTTCAATCGTTCCGGCCGTTCAGCAGGCGCGCGATGCCGGAATCATCGTCATTGCTCTGGACACACCTTTGAGCCCGGTGGATGCAGCCGACGCAACCTTTGCAACTGACAACTACAAGGCCGGTCTCCTCATTGGCCAATGGGCCAGGGCCAAGATGGGGGATGCCGCCGCCGATGCAAAAATCGCCACACTCGACCTCAATGTCAGTCAGCCAACCGTGGACGTTCTGCGCAACCAGGGTTTCCTGGAGGGGTTCGGTGTGGATCTGGCCGACCCAAATGTCATCGGGGATGAAACGGATGCTCGTCTGGTGGGCAGCGATGTGACCGATGGGAACGAAGAGGGGGGACGCCGTGCCATGGAAAACCTTCTTGCAAAAGACGCCACGATCAACGTTGTTCACACGATCAACGAACCCGCGGCGGCCGGTGCCTACGAGGCGCTCAAGGCAATTGGGCGGGAGAACGATGTACTGATCGTCTCTGTGGACGGGGGTTGCCCCGGCGTTCAAAACGTTCAGGCCGGGGTCATTGGGGCGACCAGCCAGCAATATCCGTTGCTGATGGCATCGCTTGGTGTCGAAGCAGTCAAGAAATGGGCCGACGAGGGCGTTAAGCCCGAAAACACGCCCGGCAAGGATTTTTTCGACACCGGCGTTGCGCTTGTCACCGACCAGCCGGTCGATGGTATCGACTCGATTTCGGTGGCTAACGGCCTGGAACTCTGCTGGGGCTGAGCCGCATCGGAAAGCGGAAGGCGCCCCATGCGCCCTCCGCGTTCATACAATTCAACTGAAACGACCGAGAACTCACCAGCGACCGGGCAACGCTCTGTCGCGAAAGGGGGAGAAATGCCTGAAACAACCCAAAGCACCCAAGACTTCGAATCTGCAGCCAACCGAACTGAGACGGTCGCAGAGTTTGACGACCACCGACGCGGATTTGTCGGTCGGGTTCAGCACATCCTGCACGTCAATCCATCCTTTGTACCGCTGATCGTGCTTGTTGCCGCGATCATCGTTTTCGGCCTTCTGCTGGGGTCCAGATTCTTTTCACCGTTCGCGATGACATTGATCCTTCAGCAGGTTCAAATCGTTGGCATTGTCGCGGCTGCCCAAAGCCTTGTCATCCTGACGGCCGGCATCGATCTGAGTGTCGGCGCGATCATGGTGTTTTCTTCAGTGATAATGGGGCAATTCACCTTTCGTTATGGGATCCCAGTGCCAATCTCGGTGATCTGCGGACTTGCCGTTGGCACCGGAGTTGGGGCAATCAACGGTTGGCTTGTCAGCCGGGTGAAACTGCCACCTTTCATCGTGACGCTGGGCATGTGGCAGATCGTTCTGGCGACGAACTTTCTCTATTCCGCGAATGAGACCATTCGCAGCCAGGAAATAGAAGCTAACGCTCCGTTCCTTCAGTTCTTCGGCGCCAAATTCAGCCTGGGTGGCGCGACGTTCACTGTTGGAGTTGTCTTCATGCTCCTTTTGATCCTTGGGCTGGCTTATGCGCTTAGGCATACAGCGTGGGGGCGACACGTCTACGCCGTGGGTGACGACCCGGAAGCAGCGGAGCTTTCTGGGGTTAACGTCCACAAAACTCTGATGTCGGTCTACATGCTATCGGGCCTGATCTGCGCTTTCGCTGGATGGGCGCTGATCGGGCGGATCGGATCGGTCTCTCCGACCTCCGGTCAGCTGGCCAATATCGAAAGCATCACCGCGGTTGTGATCGGGGGCATCTCGCTCTTCGGTGGTCGCGGCTCGATCATGGGCTCGCTTTTTGGGGCGCTGATCGTCGGTGTCTTCACTCTTGGACTGAGACTTCTTGGCGCGGATGCGCAGTGGACCTTCCTTCTCATCGGACTTCTCATCATCGCCGCCGTCGCGGTCGACCAGTGGATCAGAAAGGTATCGGCATAATGTCTGACAATACTACACCCGTCGTACAGGGCCGCGGAATCGTGAAGCGCTATGGCCACGTGACTGCAATCGACCACTCCGACTTTGAACTGCGCCAAGGCGAAATCCTCGCGGTCATCGGAGACAACGGCGCGGGCAAATCCTCGATCGTCAAGGCGATCTGCGGGGCCACCATCCCCGACGAGGGCGAGATTCTGATCGAAGGCAAGCCGGTCAAGTTCACCTCGCCGATCGATGCCCGCAACATGGGGATCGAGATCGTCTATCAGCAGCTTGCCATGTCGCCTGCGCTGTCCATTGCCGACAACATGTTCATGGGCCGCGAGATCCGCAAGGAGGGCTTCATGGGCAAGTATCTGCGGCAGCTCGATCGCCCCGCGATGGAAAAATTCGCCCGCGACAAGCTGACCGAGTTGGGGCTGATGACCGTGCAATCAATCAACCAGGCGGTTGAGACGCTCTCGGGCGGCCAGCGTCAGGGTGTTGCGGTCGCCCGCGCGGCAGCTTTTGCCTCGAAGTTCATCATCATGGACGAGCCGACGGCGGCGCTTGGCGTCAAAGAAAGCCGGCGTGTATTGGAGTTGATCCAGGACGTGAAATCGCGTGGTATTCCGATCATCTTGATCAGCCACAACATGCCGCACGTGTTCGAAGTCGCCGACCGCATTCATGTCCACCGTCTGGGCAAGCGGCTCTGTACGATCGACCCAAAGGACTACACAATGTCAGATGCTGTGGCGTTCATGACCGGAGCAAAGGAGCCGCCAGCGGAGGCAATGGTCGCATAAACTCATGAGTGTTGCGTCTAAAACTGGCTGCGGAAAAGCCCGGCGCCAATGGCGCCGGGCATAACTCGTGCTTTGGGAAAGCAAAGCCAGCTATCGACAACCCTATCCATTTACCGTGCGTCAATGTGTGCAGTTTGGAAAGACCTCGTCGCAGTTTCGGAATGTCTCGGAGGTGGTTGATGTTGACGCTGGTTAGGTCTGTAACGAAAGGGAGGTTTATCGGCGTTGGAAATTGTCGGATCAAACGGTCGTTTGCACCGAAATCTTACCAAACAAATGACGGTCGCGGTCCTGTCAATTGCATTGTCTCCGGGTCACCAAAAGACAATCCAAGAGTTCAACGGTCTTATCCGCCAATTCAGTGACTTGATCAACTTGCCGGGAGACTGGGTAGTAGCTCGACACATCGTGGCGAATCCCGATCGCGCATAGCTCGATAGACCCGGTGTAGGTCACGTGAGCAATCACGTCGCGCAGGTGCCGGTCGAGGATGGTTTTGTCGTCATTCCTTTCCAAGGTCGCCTGATCAACCGGTGCGCCATCGGACAGCACCATCAGGATCTTGCGGCGTTCGGACCGCTGCATCAGGCGGCTGGCGGCCCAATCCAGCGCCTCGCCGTCAACGTTTTCTTTCAGGATCGAAGGCAAGAGCATGGCGCAGATGCTGTCACGCGCCCGGCGCAGTGGTGTGGCCGCATCCTTGTAGATGATATGCAGCAAGTCGTTCAGCCGCCCGGGTGACGTAGGCTTGCCCGCCCGCAGCCAGTCCTTGCACGAATTGCCGCCTTTCCAAGCCGAGGTGGTAAATCCGAGGATCTCCGTCGAGATTGCGCAGCGTTCCAGCGCTGCGGCAAGAAGTTCGGCAACGACACAGGCCGTTTCAATCTGTTTGCCGCGCATCGAGCCGGAATTGTCGATCAATATGCTCACAACCGTCTCGCGGAACGGACAGTCGGTTTCCATTTTATAGGCATGCTCGAAGCCCGGGTTGATGATCACGCGATCAAGCTTGGCCGCATCGATCAATCCCTCGTCCAAGTCAAACTCCCATTGCCGCGACTGCAGTGCCATAACCCGGCGTTGCAGGCGGCTGACGAGGCGCATGGCCTCCTGCCGGTACTCCTCCATGCGCGCGTCGAGCTTGCGTCGCGTCTCGCGGAGACTTGGCGCTGGGGCAAGCTCGCTGGCATGAACCACTCTGTCGTGTCGTGTTGTGAAAGCACGATAGGGTGCTGGCGCGCGGGTCGGAGCTGCCATGATCGGTGAGGACATATCGCTGGTCTCCGCCTCGAGATCTCCGGGCTCAAACAGCGGCGCGTCCGCTGGGTCGTCGGTCGCGCGCAGATCACGGGTGTCGTTGCCGGTGGTTTCACCTGGATCCCCCAAGGTGCGCCTTTTGCGCTCCCCGGCTGAAGGCAACTCGGTAAGCAGCGCGGCAATGAACGCATTCGCGACCTCTCCGAAAGCGCGCTGATCTGTCAGCGCGCTCCCCAACTGATCGAACCGGTCCTGGAACCGTTCGCGCAGCCACCTGTCCCACATGCGGAAACCAGCGGTTTGAATGCTCGGTTCCCTGACGCCCAGAAAGCTGTCGCGGCAGACCATGCGCAGCGCTTCGGCCAGTGGCAAGAGCGACGCCAGATGGGCATTCAGCAACTGGGCGTGGGCCAGCCGGTCCAAATGCAAGGCGACCAGATTGGCCCCAACACCGGGAAACGCGCGGGCTTCCAAAGCTTCACAGCGCAGGTGTTCGAGCAAGCGAAACAAGTGCGACCGTGTCGGATCCTGCGGGGCTTGCCCGTCAAGAAGAGCGGCATTATGATGGGCCAGAAAGCTGGCGCTGGCGTCACATTGCCCTCGGAGCGCTGCGAGATTGGAGGCATCGGGGGCAAGTTTTGGCAGAGCGATCCGGCGCTTATCGGAGTCGCCGGTGGTCCCGAATATCACCTCGATGTTCTGGCCCGCCATGGAACGTGCGGTGGCGGCGAGGCTTGCTTCAATCTTTTGCAGCGCCAGTTCCCGAGTTTCGTCCTCTCGCCTTTCAGTGGCCGATTTGAGGCTATCGGGATCGGACCAGATCGCCAGCCATTCTCCTCCATGGCGCACGACGCCCTTGTCGTCGCGCTTCTGAATAGTGCTTCGGATATTCTGCGGCACCTGTCAGACCAGGATTTGGGAAATCTTGTCAGTGGCCGCCTTGAGCGCTGTCAGACAGCGGGTCTCAAGCTCGTCAAGCGACAGATTTCCGGGGTGGCCACAGACATTCACGGCCGCCAGAGTCTCGCCGTGATAGTTTTTTAGCGGCACCGAAATCGCGACCAGTGAGTCCTCGAGTTCACGGTCAATCAGGCAATAGCCCTGTGACCGAACCTGACAGATCGAAGCCGTGATATCGTTGATATCGGTTAGTGTGCGTTCGGTATGCGCCTTTATGTCCGAGGCCAGAAGCACTTCGCGCACCTTTGTTTCCGGCAGGGCGCCCAGCAGAACCCGCCCCATCGCCGTGCAATAGGCCGGTCTTTGAGATCCGATATCCATCGCCATGGTCATGACCCGGTCGGTCTGGAACCGGGCAACATAAACGACATCGGTGTTTTCCAGAACCGTAACGCTAACGGCCTCGTCCAACTCATCACGCAATTTCTCTAAAATCGGCGAGGACAGCGTCAGCCAGTTTTGCGAACTGAGGTAGGAAAACCCGAGCTCAAGCACTTTGGGCGAAAGGCTGTAATACTTGCCGTCGGTATACATGTAACCTAGTGCATGCATGGTCAGAAGCAGTCTGCGCGCGCCTGCACGTGGTAGTTCGGTGACCCGTGCAACATCGGAAACCGTCATCCTTTCGGTTCTTTCGTTAAAGGACTTCAGGACCCGCAGGCCCTTGGCCAGCGATCCGACGAAATCGCGATTCGTATGCTCAATGGGCTCCAGAACAGTCATTTCCGTACGTTTTCCTCTCAGTTCACTCCAATTTTAACCGCATACCGAACAAATGGGCGTATTGCGAACATTTTGGGGTTCACTCTGTTGACCCAAAATACCGCTCCCGCTCATTGTGCGCAATATGAACAGCCGTTCGGAATGCGAACAACAGGGGCGGACTGAACTGTCAGGAGGAAAAGGCCGTGAGCCAGTACACCACAGATTTAGCGACGATCGATGAGTATGACAGCGGGTCGATCACCATCATCAGCGATGACAACAAGAAGAATTATGTCTTCTCGAACATGTACGAGGTGGCAGCCAAGTCCGCTCCCTACGAGCGTGTCGCCGTCGCCAAGAACTTCGAATACGTGATCGAGTCGACACGCGCTGAAGGAACGTCGCCCTGGTACACGGCCGCCCACGACGAATTTGCCGTGGCAATGGATTACCCGGTGACCGTGGAACTGGTGAAGCTGGACGATGCGGACGCGGTGGTCGATCCCGAAAGCGAAGGCGCCCACGCAATCGATGGTGAGCCGAAGGGCACCAGAATGGGGACTATCAAGCTGGGGCTGGGGCACATGGCGATGCTGCCGGTGGGTGCTGCCTACAGGTTTGTTTCCGAAAGCCCCGCGACCCTGATGATCCAGACCATCGATGGACCCGTGACCCAGCACAAATGGGCGCAATTCTGCCAGCAATAAGCTCACGCCGAGGAGATAAGAGAATGGCTATGAAAGAAGAGATCGGCACAACCGAGATCAGCAATCCCCGCGGTCTGCCCCTGTCCGGTGGCTTTTCTGTGGACCCGGCCGACAACGTGACGGGCTATAAATCGTTCAAGGCCGGCAAGTTCAACTTCCGCCGCGACGAATATTTTGCCTACATCGAAACCCCGAAAGGCACCCACACCATGTCGGTCGATGCCTTTCTGCGTGCTCTGATGCGTGACGTGGCATGGGGGTTCTTCTATGGAACGGTGAATTTCGACCCGGTTTTTGGCACCACCAATTACTACGGTGAGGTCGAGATGTTCTACGGCACGCTGAACGAAGCCTATGTCGCCGACGGTAACGACTACATCGAGCGTTTCAAGGCCGATGAACTGATGGAGATCTTCAAGGGAATGATCTCTGACTGGACCATCGACGGATTTGATCCGTTTGCCGCACCGCGAGAGACCGGCACCCCCTGGGGGGTTAAAAATGGCGACAATGACCAGGCGGTCAGCCGCCAGCGCGTAACCGCCCGCCGCATGGTCGGCGTCCCCGGCGACACGCCGCTGCGCACCGATGAAAGCGGGTTCCCGGTCAACATCATGTTCGACGATGTCGAGCAGGACCAGCCTGAGGTGAACGCCGAGCCCGGGTTCGAGCATGAAGTACAGGCCTTCAACCTCTTCGGCTATCTCAGCCGCTCGGATGTGACCTGGAATCCGTCGGTCTGTTCGGTGGTCAAGGACAGTCTGTTCTGTCCCACGACCGAAGAATACATCCTGCCGGTGGAACACGGCAATGACCGCTGCGAATGGTTCATTCAGCTCTCTGACCAGATCACCTGGAACATCAAGGATGGCGAGCGGGGCCGCCCCAAGGCCGTGGTTCATATGAAGGCAGGCGATGTCGCGTGCATGCCTGCGGATATCCGCCATCAGGGACTCTCGCCGAAGCGCTCGATGCTGTTGGTCTGGGAGAACGGCTCGCCGAAGATCCCCGACCTGATCCGCGACGGTAAGGCCCCGAACTACGCGGTCGAATTCTGATCTGACTGCGATCCCGGCCGGGCGACCCGGCTCGACCGGGGCACACACCCAAGCGACGCCACGAGCGCACTCCATGGAAAGCTGGCCTTTCCGTGAACGGAGGAGATTTGTGCGATGACCATCCTGCCTGCCTTCAAGAACGCCGGATTGACCCGGCCGATCCAGACCAAACTTTTCATCGGCGGCGAATTCATCGATGCCATCGCCGGAGGCACGCTCGACGTTCTGAACCCGTTCGACAACTCCAAGATCTGCGAGATTGCGGAAGGTCGCGGGGCAGACGTGGACCGCGCCGTCGAGGTGGCAAAGGCCGCGTTCCCAGTCTGGTCGCGCATGGATGCCGCCGATCGCGGCCAGCTTTTGCTAAAACTGGCAGATGCCATCGAAGCCAATGCAGAGGAACTGATCCGGCTCGAGGCGTTGGACACCGGCCACCCGGTACGCGATGCGCGTAAGCTCGACGTGCCGCGCACCGCCCGATGTTTCCGCTATTTTGGAGGCATCGCGGACAAGGTCGAAGGATCGCTGCCGCCGGTCTATCCGGGCTTCATCAACTATGTGCAACGTGAGCCGCTGGGCGTGGTGGGCCAGATCGTGCCGTGGAACTTTCCGCTGATGTTCACCAGTTGGAAAATGGCGCCGGCGCTGGCCGCCGGGAACACGATTGTCATCAAGCCCGCCGAGATCACGCCGCTGTCGACGCTGCGTATTGCCGAACTGATGAAAGAAGTCGGCATCCCCGACGGCGTGGTCAATGTGGTGCCCGGTTACGGTCACACCGCCGGCGCACGCCTGTCGGAACATCCTGACGTGAAAAAGATCGCCTTCACCGGCTCTACCGCGACCGGCCGCCGTATCGTCCAGGCGTCCGCAGGTAATCTGAAGAAGGTGCAGCTGGAGCTGGGCGGCAAAGGGCCCAACATCATCTTCAAGGATGCCTTTCTGCCGGCCGCCATCGGCGGGTCGGCCTGGGCCATATTCCACAATCAGGGTCAGGCCTGCATCGCGGGTTCGCGCATCATCATCCACGAAGACGTCGCCGATGAGTTCACCGAGAAATTCGCAGCACTGGCCAAGTCCATCCGGCTCGGCAATCCGCTGGACCCAAATACCGAGATGGGCCCGCTGACCTCGAAGATGCATCAGGAGCGGGTTCTGGAATATTCCAAAATCGCGGTCGATGAAGGCGGCGAGATTGTCACCGGCGGCAGAGCCCCCGACTCTGCTGAACTGGAAAAAGGTTGCTTCGTCGAGCCGACAGTAGTGCGCGCCACGATCGACAGCCGCGTCTGCCAGGAAGAGGTATTCGGCCCCTTCGTCACCGTCTCGACCTTCCGAGAGGAGGAAGAGGCGCTGGAGATGGCCAATGGTGTGATCTATGGGCTGGGCTCGGGTCTGTGGACCCAGAACCTGTCCCTCGCGCACCGTTTCGCGCGGGATATTCAGGCCGGTATGGTCTGGATCAATTCCTACAAAGTTGTCCACCCGGCCTCACCGTTCGGTGGCATTGGCGAAAGCGGCTATGGCCGCGAGATGGGGTTCGAGGTGATGCACGAATACACCCAGCCCAAATCCGTCTGGGTCAACGTCGATGCTCAAATCCCGCCCCATTACGAGCGCTGAGGGAGGCTGCGATGACCACGGCCAAAAACTCCACCTGCTGCGGAAAATGCGAAAAGGCCGAGCTCGGCACCTGCACAAAGCTGAGAAAGGTGCTGGCGGGGCTGAAACCTCCGGTCAAGGAGAAACCCCGTGCAGTTTGACTACGACGGCTTGCCTTCGCGCGTGATCTTCGGCACCGGACGCCGAACTGAGGTTGGTGAAGAACTCGACCGGCTCGGTATCAAGCGGGCGCTTGTTTTGTCCACCGCCGACCAGTCCGAGACCTGTGCGACCTTCGCCGCCATGATTGGCGATCGGCTGGGCGCGATTTACCCAGGCGCGGTCATGCACACGCCAGTGCAGGTGACCGAAGCTGCAATGCACCAGATGCAGCAGATGAACTGCGATGGCATTCTGGCTGTCGGTGGTGGTTCGACCATCGGGTTGGGCAAGGCCATCGCATATCGCACCGATCTGCCGCAGGTCGTGGTGCCCACTACCTATGCCGGCTCGGAAATGACGCCGATCCTCGGCCAGACCGAAGGTGGCGTGAAAACCACTCTGCGCTCGCCCAAGGTTCTGCCGGAAACGGTGATCTACGACCCGGAACTCACGCTCACCTTGCCAGATTTTATCTCCGGCCCCTCTGGCATGAATGCCATCGCGCATTCGGTTGAGGCGTTCTACGCCGAGGACGCCAATCCGATCATCTCGATGATGGCCGAGGAGAGCGTTCGCGCCTTGGGCGCCGCATTACCAAAGGTCATGGAGGATGGCAGAGACATCGGCGCTCGCGGCGAGGCGCTCTACGGGGCCTGGCTGGCCGGGGCCTGTCTCGGCTCGGTCGGCATGGCGATCCATCACAAGATCTGCCACACGCTGGGCGGCTCGTTCGACCTGCCTCATGCCGATGTGCATTGCCTGATGATCGCTTATTCCGCGGCCTATAACCGTGAGGCAGCACCCGAAGCGATGGGGCGCACCGCGCGCGCGCTGGGGGCCGAGGACGCGCCGGCAGGGCTGTACGACCTGCTGCAATCCGTTGGCCGGGTCAAATCGCTGGCCGATCTCGGGATGACTGAAGCAGGCCTCGACAAGGCCGCCGATCTTGCGGTGCAGAACCCTTACTACAACCCGCGCCCCGTCACTCGCAACGGCGTGCGCGAGATGCTGCAGGCGGCGTTCGAGGGGCGCCGCCCGTAATCGATGATCCGTCACAGGGAGGAAACTATGACTTGTGCAAAAACCGGTTTTATAGACCGTAGAACTCTGATCAAAACAGGGCTGGCCAGCGCCGCGCTGACATCTAGCCTGTCATTCACGCGCCGCGCCCATGCAGCGGACGGAATGATCAGGATCGGTTTTGTCAGCCCCAAAACCGGACCGCTCGCGGCCTTTGCGGAATCCGACGAGTACATTCTGGCCGGGATCGCCGCCGCGTTCAAAGAGGGCCTTACCATCGATGGCAGCACCTATGGTGTCGAAGTGATCGTCAAGGACAGCCAATCGAACCCGAACCGTGCCGCAGATGTCGCGGCCGAGCTGATCCTGGAAGACGAGGTCAACCTGATGGTGGTCTCCTCGACACCTGAAACCACCAACCCGGTTTCGGATCAGTGCGAGATTAACGGCGTGCCCTGCATTTCGACTGTGGCCCCGTGGCAACCCTGGTTCTTTACCCGCGGCGGTGAACCGGAAACCGGGTTCGAATATACCTATCATTTCTTCTGGGGCCTCGAAGACGTAATCTCGGTCTTTACCGAGATGTGGGGGCAGCTTGCCACTTCAAAGGTCGTGGGCGGTATGTTCCCCAATGATGGGGACGGCAATGCCTGGGGCCACCCTGAACTGGGCTTTCCGAGACCATTGGCGGCGCAGGGGTACAACCTGATCGACCCCGGTCGGTATCAGAACCTCAGCGACGACTTCTCTGCGCAGATCTCGGCCTTCAAGAACGATGGCGCCGACATTGTGACCGGCGTGATGATCCCGCCCGATTTCACCACCTTCTGGACCCAGTCTCGGCAGCAGGGGTTCACCCCTAAGATCGCCTCGATGGGGAAAGCCATCTTGTTCCCGGTCGTCGTGGAACAACTGGGTGATGCTGGCCACAACCTCAGTTCCGAGGTTTGGTGGACGCCGAACCATCCCTTCGCCTCGTCGGTCACAGGGCAGAGCGCCGGACAGGTTGCAACGGGTTATACCGAGGCAACTGGTCGCCAATGGACCCAGCCGATCGGTTTTGCCCACGCGCTGTTTGAAGTGGCCGCCGATGCCCTGGCTCGTTCGGGCGACCCGACCGACTATGACAAGGTTCGCGGCGCGTTGGCGGAAACGCAGTTGGACACAG
Source organism: Ruegeria sp. HKCCD8929 (assembly GCF_013031405.1). Taxonomy (GTDB): domain Bacteria; phylum Pseudomonadota; class Alphaproteobacteria; order Rhodobacterales; family Rhodobacteraceae; genus Ruegeria. The sequence continues at coordinate 13,838 of NZ_WPZY01000049.1, forward strand.
TGGTCGGCCGCGTGGATTTCAGTAGTGGACCGGTGCCGAATGTCTCGAAAACGCCGCTTGTCGGGGGGCAGTGGCGCCTGGGCGGCGATTTCAAATACGACATGGTGGTGACCGCCAATGGCAACGCTTCCGATGTGCCCACCGGCGGATCAATGGAAGCCATTTCCTGATCTCCATGTCCGACGTCCCGGGCGCTTCTTCCCCGTCCGGGACCCAACCTGCTATCCGGAGAGTGCCTGATGGGTGATATCCTGACATTGGACTCGGTGTCCAAGAGCTATGGCAAGCTAAAGGTAACGGACGACCTGAGTTTCACGCTGCAAGATGGCGAGGCGCTTGGTGTCATCGGCCCGAACGGCGCTGGTAAAAGCACCATGTTTAACCTGATCGCCGGAGGTGTGAAGCCAGATGCCGGGCGAGTGACCTATCAGGGCAGTGACGTCACCGCTTTTTCTGCATCGAAACGGTGCCGGATGGGGGTCGGACGGAGCTACCAGATCCCGCACCCTTTCTCTGGCATGACCGTCTTCGAAAACCTGTTGGTGGGAGGGGCGTTCGGCGACTCGGTCCGCGAGAGCGAAAGCTATGACCGTTGCGTCGACGTGCTGTACCGGACCGGCCTGTTGCCCAAGGCGAACGTGCGGGCCGGGGCACTCACCCTGCTGGAGCGAAAGCGGCTCGAGATGGCGCGCGCGCTGGCCACCAACCCCAAACTTCTGCTTCTGGATGAGATTGCCGGCGGATTGACAGAACACGAGTGTCACGAACTGGTCGACACCATCAAGAGCATTCACAAGTCGGGCGTTTCGATCATCTGGATCGAACACATCGTGCACGCGCTTCTGGCCGTTGTCGATCGCCTGATCGTGATCAATTTCGGTGCCAAGATCGCTGAAGGCGATCCGCATGAGGTGATGAACTCACCTCAGGTCAAGGAAATTTACATGGGGATCGAAGGCGATGGCTGATCCGGTGCTGCAAACACGCGGGCTGACGGCCCACTACGGCGACTTCCAGGCCCTGTTCGGGATCGATTTCGAGATCCGCCAGGGCGAAACCGTCGCCATCATCGGCTCCAATGGCGCTGGCAAGTCAACCTTCCTGCGCTCGATCACCGGGATGCTGAACACCGCTGGCCAGGACATTGCCTTTCTGGGCCAGCCGGTGGGCGGCATCTCGGCGCATGACCTGGTCAGGAAAGGGCTGGCAATGGTGCCTGAGGGACGCAAGCTTTTTCCGTCGCTGACCGTCGAGGAAAACCTGTTGATTGGCGCCTATGGCCGCAGCGGTTCGGAATGGACGCTTGAGACGATTTACGATCTGTTCCCGATCTTGGCCGAGAGGCGGCACCACGGCGGAACCGATCTTTCTGGCGGACAACAGCAGATGGTGGCCATTGGCCGAGCGCTGATGTCGAACCCTAAACTGCTGCTCTGCGACGAAATCAGTCTCGGCCTTGCGCCCATTGTCATCAAGGACATCTACGAGGCGGTGCCGAAGATCAATGCACATGGCGCGACGATGGTTGTGGTCGAGCAGGACGTGAACCAGGCCATGGCGGTGGCAGATCGGGTCTATTGTTTTCAAGAGGGGCGCGTTTCGCTGACCGGAAAGCCGGATGAATTGACCCGGGAGCAGATATCGGCGGCCTACTTCGGTCTTGAAGACGGGGAGGCTGCCTGATGGACTGGATCAACGCAATTTTGCAGGGCATCCTGCTTGGCGGGCTCTACGCACTTTTTGCAGCGGGTTTGAGCTTGATGTTTGGCGTCATGCGCTTCGTTAATGTTGCTCATGGCGATTTTATCGTGATCAGTGCCTACGGAGCTCTGATTGTCGTAGCGGCTACCGGGGTACACCCGCTTTGGGCCACTTTCGTTGTGGTGCCGGGTATGGCACTGCTGGGCTATGTCGGGCAGCGGATTTTGCTGAACCGCACGTTGGGAGAGGATATCCTACCGCCTCTGCTCGTGACGTTCGGGTTCTCGATCATCATCCAGAACGTACTGCTGGAGGTGTTTTCGGCTGACAGCCAGAAGCTCCAGGCCGGTTGGATGGAAACCGCCTCTATTCCGATCAATCAGAGTATTTCGATCGGAGTTATGCCGCTTCTGATCTTTGCTTCGGCGCTGATCGTGATTGCCGGGCTACAGGCCTTTTTCTACAAGACCTCGCTGGGACGGGTATTGCGCGCCACCTCTGATGACCAGGACACAGTGCGCTTGATGGGGGCCAACAACGCCAAGATTTTCGGCTATGCCACGGCGATAGCCTCGGCCGTTGTGGGAATCGCCGGCGTCTATCTGGCGATGCGCACGAATTTCGATCCTTCGGTCGGGCCTGCGCGCCTGCTCTTTGCCTTCGAGGCGGTGATCATTGGCGGGCTCGGCAATCTTTGGGGGACGCTAGCCGGTGGCATCATTCTGGGTGTGGCACAAGCCATTGGCGCCCAGATCGATCCCGGTTTCCAGATCCTCGCGGGCCATCTGGCCTTTCTCATCCTGCTGGTGGTCAAGCCGCAGGGCCTGTTTCCAAAGATGAAAGGGTAAACCGATGAGCCTGAGTTATACGGTCCAGCGCTCGACCCGGGCCAGCCAGACCTCCATGAGCCTGACTGTCGTCATCCTGATCATTCTTATTGCCGCACCCTGGTGGGCCGGTCGGGCAGAGCTGCGGCTGATGGTCGAGATCTTCTACTATCTTGCTCTGGCACAGATGTGGTCACTACTGGCAGGCTATGGTGGCCTTGTCTCTGTCGGTCAGCAGGCCTTTGTCGGCCTGGGCGGGTACATTTTATTCGCGCTGGCAGCCTTTGGTGGCGTGCACCCGATCATGGCACTGGTGTTGGCGGGGGCCATCACCGCGCTTATCGCGATGCCGACCGCGTTGGTCGCCTTTCGCCTTCAGGGGGCCTATTTCGCGATTGGTACCTGGGTCATCGCCGAAGTGTTCCGGCTGAGCTTTGCCCAGATCTCTGCGCTAGGCGGCGGTTCGGGCATGTCGCTACCCGCATCCATCGTCAAATCCATCGCCTCCAGCCGGGCGGGGCGTGAGCATCTGGTCTATTGGGTCGCCCTGGCCATTGCGGTGGCCGCTATGGCGCTGGTGTTCTTCCTGCTGCGGTCGCGTTGGGGGCTAGCCATGACCGCGATCCGCGACAGCGAACCCGCCTCGGAAAGCCTGGGCGTCGAGACCTACCGTACCAAGTTTATCGTTTACGTCATGGCCGCGGGGATGACCGGGCTGGTGGGCGCGCTGATCTTCCTGCAGAAGCTGCGGATTTCGCCCGATGCGGCCTTTTCCGTGCAGGACTGGACCGCGCTGGTCATATTCATCGTGGTGATCGGCGGGATTGGAACCATCGAAGGCCCGATCCTTGGCACCATCATCTTCTTTATCCTGCGCGAGTTCGCGTCCGACTGGGGCAGTTGGTATCTGATCCTGCTCGGCGGCATTGCAGTTGCGGTGATGCTGTTTGCCCCCAAGGGTCTCTGGGGCTTGATTACGGCTCGCTACGATGTCCACCTGTTCCCGGTCGGTCGCCGCCTGATCGTCAATGAGGAGAAATCCAAATGAGCTATTTCAGCGAAGAAACCTCTGTACAGGCCGTTCTCGACCGCCTGTCCGACGACGTCGATTCGCGGTTCCGGGAAATCGTCACGAGTTTCATCAAACATCTGCACGGCTTCGTGAAAGATGTCGAGCCAACGATGGCCGAATGGGGCCAGGCAATCAAATATCTCACGGCGATGGGGCAGATTTGCGACGACAAACGTCAGGAGTGGGTTCTGTTCTCGGATACGACCGGGGTTTCGATGCTGGTCGATGCCATCAATCACCGCCGGCCCGACGGGGCCACAGAAAACACTGTGCTCGGGCCCTTTCATGTCGGCGGCGCGCCGGAACGTGCGCTGGGGGATAGTATCTGCCTTGACGGCAAGGGGGCGCCTTGCGTGGTATCGGGCCGGGTCACTGATGAAGACGGTAATCCCATTGCCGGGGCTAAACTCGATGTCTGGCAAACAAATGACGATGGGTTCTACGATGTTCAGCAGCCAGGCGAGCAGCCGGATATGAACATGCGCGGCTTGTTCACAGCAGACGAGGATGGAAGCTACAATTACGTCACGGTAAAACCGCTGCCTTATTCCATCCCAACGGACGGTCCTGTCGGACGCTTTCTTGACGGTATGGGCCGTCATGCCATGCGCCCGGCCCATATCCATTACATCGTGTCCGCCCCGGGATACGAAACCCTCGTAACCCATATCTTCGTCACCGGTGATCCCTATATCGAAAGCGATGCTGTCTTTGGTGTGAAAGAAAGCCTGATTGTTGACTTCGAAGAGGTCGATGGTGGGCACCGCGCGCGGTTTGATGTCAAGCTCAAGAAGCTGGACTGATGCCCTATTTTGTCGTTCATACGCTGGATGCGCCGGGCAAGGCAGAGGCACGGGCCGCCAACCGGCCGGCCCACCGCGCCCGACTGCGCCAGCATGATCATCCGGTGAGCGTCAGGATCGGTGGGCCATTGCTGGACGGTACCGGGGAAATGTGCGGAACCATGCTCGTGATCGAGGCCAGCGTATGTGCTGATGTCGAAACTTATCTGGCCGGTGATCCATACGCGTTGGCTGGAATTTATAAACAGGTCTCAATCCATGGCTACAACTGGGGCCTCGGACAACCGGAGATGCAAGATGGCTGACGCGTTAAGCAAACCGGACCCGTGGATTTGGCGGACACGCCCGCGGGCGCCGTTGCCGGGTGCCGAGTTGGGGCCGCTGGACGACATCCCGGTTGGAGATGCCAAGGAATATGTCTTTGGCCGCGGTACGACAGTGTTTTCCATGTTTGTCGTGCGGCAGGGCGGCGGCCGCGTTTACGGCTATCTCAACCTCTGCCCGCATTACTCGCAGCCGCTGAACTACCGCAAAGGCATGTTCATGAACGATGACGGCAACCGCATCCGCTGCACCATGCATTTTGCAGAATTCCGGATCGAGGACGGCTATGGCGTCTCGGGCGCGGCCGAGCGGTGCTGGCTGGACCCGGTGCCAGTTCTGGTCAAGGACGGCATCATCCATATCGCCACGCCCGAGGAATGGGAGGCAAAGTGATCAACATCGAGGATCTTCCCGCTCGTCCCGACCGGGACGTGTCGATCCGCGAAGTGTTCGGGATCGAGACGGATGCAACGGCTCCGGCTTTTTTCGAGCCATGCGATCACGTCCCCAAGATCGACCCCGGCTATCTGTTCGATCCGGCCGCAACCATGGCGATTCTCTCGGGGTTTTCCGGCGACCGGCGTGTTTTGATCCAGGGGCCGCACGGGACCGGGAAATCGAGCCATATCGAACAGATCGCCGCACGTCTGAACTGGCCTTGCGTGCGGATCAATCTCGACAGCCACATCAGCAGGATCGATCTGCTGGGCAAGGATGCCATCGTGCTGCGCGACAACATGCAGGTGACTGAGTTCCGCGAGGGCATGTTGCCGTGGGCCTACCAGCATCCTGTGGCCCTTGTGTTTGACGAATATGATGCCGGGCGTCCCGATGTCATGTTCGTCATCCAAAGGGTGCTTGAGGCCGAAGGTCGCCTGACCATTCTCGACCAGAACCGGGTCTTGCATCCGCACCCATCCTTCCGCCTGTTCGCCACCGCCAACACCATCGGCCTGGGTGATCTGACGGGGCTGTATCACGGCACTCAGCAGCTAAACCAGGCGCAGTTGGACCGCTGGACGGTGACACAACGGTTCGATTACCTCGACGAGGCGGATGAAATCTGCATGGTCCGAGGCAAAGCAGACTGGATGGCCAAAGATGGCGACCTGCCCCTGATGGTGCGCATGGCCGGGCTGACCCGCAACGGTTTTCGCTCGGGCGACGTGTCCACCGTCATGAGCCTCCGAACCGTACTTGCATGGGCCGAGAACATCCGCCTGTTCGGCGACGTGGACTACGCCTTCCGCACCGCTTTTCTGAACCGCTGCGACGAAACCGAGCGCGGCATCTTCTGCGAATATTATCAACGTTGTTTCGGTCGGGATTTGAAGGACAGCGATCCTGCACCCTGGGAACGCGCCACCTGAACTCAAGGTTCGTACGCTCGCCCGATGATCGGAGAAACCCATGCCCAAACCTTGCATCATCTGCGTCGCCATCACCGGATCGCTGCCGACCAAGAAAAACAACCCGGCCGTGCCGATCACCGTTGAAGAGCAGGTCGAAAGCACGCAAGAGGCTTTCGAGGCCGGTGCGTCCATCGTGCACGCCCACGTCCGCAACGACGACGGGACACCCACCAGCGACCCAGAAAAATTCGCGCGTCTCATGGAAGGCATCAAGAAACACTGCCCCGGCATGATCATCCAATTGTCGACCGGTGGGCGCTCGGGCGCCGAGAAAGAGCGTGGTGGGATGCTGCCGCTCAAACCCGATATGGCCAGCCTGGCGGTGGGTTCCAACAATTTCCCGACCCGCGTCTATGAGAACAGTCCCGATCTGGTCGATTGGTTGGCCAGCGAAATGCGGAACTATAAGGTCAAGCCCGAGATCGAGGCCTTTGACCTGTCCCATATTCATCAGGCGGTGGCAATGAACAGAGACGGGCGCATTCCGGGCAGGCTTTACGTGCAATTCGTCATGGGTGTGAAAAACGCCATGCCTGTGGATCGGGACGTGTTCGACCATTATGTGCGCACGGTTTCGCGCCTGGCACCCGACGCGGAGTGGTGCGGCGCCGGCATCGGGCCGCATCAGCTGACTCTGAACGAATGGTGTATCTCCTCTGGCGGGCACGCGCGTACAGGTCTGGAAGACAATGTGCGCCTGGACCGGGATACGCTTGCGCCGTCAAATGCGGCGCTTGTGGAACGGACCGTTGAAATCTGCGGCAAATACCATCGGCCGATCGCAACTTGGCAGGAGGCCAGAGAATTGTTGGGCCTACCCCTTTGATCCTTATTTGAACTTTGGCTGTGGTGAAAGAGTCACTGCTGCGGGTGGTCATTGGTAGAATAGGCAGAAAAGGACGACTTCCCGCCGTTGGTGCTGTGCGCTGCGTCCGCATCCTGGTGGTAGCAGTAGTTGTCGCCGCGTGCAGCGAAATAGGGCTTTGTTACGCGAAGTGTGATTTCGCCAGTGAGAGTAGATGTCGATAAACGGTGGCGGAGTTGATTGCACCATTGTTTTGGATCAGCGGGATTTGGGTAGACCAAATGCGGTGGCCACCGAGGAAACAAGACGAATGCTCTGTCATTTTGCTAAGCTGATCTTGCCGATCACTTGATGGAGGTGCCAATGCAGACCAGAACGCTTGGCTATGGAGTGGCATGTTTGGGTCTGATAATTTTCGCCTTCACGCTTTCTGATTACATGGAAGTTCGAACCTTGCGGAACGCTGGCATCCAGACTCCGGCAAAGCTCAATCACTTGGTTCGGTACAAGAGTCTTAAAGCCTCCCGCCATTAACCTGAGACATAGCCGGCAGCCTTGAAGTAGTTCC
>NZ_WPZY01000005.1 GCF_013031405.1 Ruegeria sp. HKCCD8929
TCGATGTCTGTCTTCGCCTCGCCAGCAGGTGGGCCAATCTACTCCCCCTCCGAGCCCCGAGCCGGTGGGCGGCCTGCGCTGGTTTGGCCAGACACCGTCAACGATTACGGGTTGGAATTGCCCGCCGATGCGTCGTGTTCTGAGATATTCATCGTTATGCAGTATAAGGACGGTATCGATGAGGCCTGGGACAACTACATCACGTTGATCACCGACAAAGCGGGTATCACCAGCAATGGGGTTCGCACCGTCGGAAACTACAACGGCACGAACCTGTATGCAGGTGGTTCCAGCGCCATTTCCTGGCTTCGAAAAGATGGTGGTTCAGCAACTCGAACTCTACTCCCGATGCCTCTGAGCGTCATTCGCTTCACGTCGAAAGACCAAAGCACCCCGGGTACTCCCATCAATATCGCATCTCTCGGGGGGCCAAACAAAGGCGGGGCGAACCGCGCTTGGCAGGGGATAATGTGTCAACTCATTGCCGTCTCCGCTCAGGTCACCTGGACCGAGGCGCAGGCTGCACAGATGACAGACTTTCTTATGCAGAAATGGGGTATCTCGTGAAAAACAGTCGGTAGGCCCGCTCGTCAAGTCAGGCGCGCTGCGATAAATCTGTCCGACAATTCGCACCCCTATGCCCGAAAACCGCCGCCGCGCAATAAATGGCAGCTGTGTGATGAAACACAGCAAAGAGCCGCGTAGAGTTGTCCGGGAAATCGTGCCAAATTGTCCGGAAGCAGCCGCCGTGCTACACCTCCTTAGTCCATTCAAAGGTGGAAAATTCCAGTTCGCAATGGCCCGAAAATCGGGGGGAAGGTCACAGAGGTGAGCATTAAGTACTTGTTTTTAGGAGATTAAATGGTGCCCGGGGGCGGAATCGAACCACCGACACGAGGATTTTCAATCCACTGCTCTACCCCTGAGCTACCCGGGCACGGGAACGACGATTGCCGTTGGGTGGAGGCGTTCTATGCCGTGCCACCCGCAGTGTCCAGAGGCTTTTTCCAGATTTTTTCAGTGCGGACGGGAGGGCGGAGTTTGCACGGCCGGGGTGACCTCATCCACATCTTCAAGCTCTTCGGATGGTGCTGCGTAAGCACCGTTTAGCCACTTGGCCAGATCCAGGTCCGCGCAGCGTTTCGAGCAGAACGGGCGGTACTTGTGGACTGTGTCGGAGCCGCAGATAGGACAGTTCATTTCAGCACCTCCGCCACAGGCACGCGCCCACGTTTGCGTTGCAGCTCGAAATGCCCCAGAGGGGTCCAGCCAGCAAGTGTTGTCTCTTCGCTGTCGGCCTTGAAGGCCGCCCGCAAAGATGCCTCAAACCCGCGACGGTCCTTCTTGGGCATTGGGGCCAGTTCCAGCGTGATCTGGCCGCCTAAACCGCGCACGCGAAGGGCGCGCGGCAGCACTTTGGCGCAGGCGAAGTTGGCCTTTTGTCCGGCGGCCAGCGAGGTGTCGCTGCCGGTGTTCACGTCCACAGCCACAAGCGCGCGGGTGGGCTGGATGTAGAGGTGTCCGCCGCCCGGCAGCGGTTCGGAAATGCCGCGCACCTGATCCAGCGCGTCCAACACGGAATGAGTTTCAAAACCGCCGGGCTCGGTTACGATCTCGGCCGGGTCGGTCCAGTCTCGCCAGGCCAGCGCGTGCGGGGTGTCGCCCTCGGTCAGCATCTCGGGTCCGGTTCCGGGATCATCAAGCACCTGGGTGGCCAGACCGGCCATCGCAGCGATGTCCTCGGCGATGTCCCCGGCACCCGCCCCGGCGCAGCAGGAACGCAGGATCAGGCCGTGATCCGAGGCATCCATTTCCTCATGTGCGATCTCCAGAAGCCGGTCGCGTTCGTCCTCGTCGCGGATGCTGCGCGAGATGTTCAGGCCGGGCGCGGTGGGCGTAACGATGGCATAGCGGCTTTTGAACAGCAGCTTCGTGGTCACCGGGATCGCCTTGCCCGGCTCGGCATAGCCGGTCACCTGCACCAGCAGTTGCTCACCGGGTGCAAGCCCCTTGACCTGCCGCAAGAAGGCGGGGCCGTCGGGGGTTGAGAGGAACATGCCGCCTTGCCCTTTCACCGGTCGGTCGGCACGGGCGCGGTAGATGGTGCCGGGGGCCGGGGCGTCCCCGGCGATCAGAAAATCGTCAAGCTTGCCGTCGACCATCAGCGCCGCGGCCTCGCGGCCCTGGATGTGGTCGAGGATGATGGTGCGGCCTTTCATGATGCCTCACGATACAGCGGGTATTGAGCGGCCTGCAGCAGGGCAGCGGTCTCCGACAGCGGCAGGCCAACGATACCGGTGAACGAGCCGCTGATCCACGGGATGAAGGCCCCGGCAGGCCCCTGAATGGCATAGGCCCCGGCCTTGCCCTGCCAATCGCCGGTGGCGAGGTAGGCGTTGATCTCGGTATCCGACAAACGCTTGAGCCTGACCTGACTGACCACGTCCCGCTCCCACACCCTGTCGCCCCGGCGCACGGCCACGGCGGTGATCACCCGGTGGCGGCGGCCTGAAAGGGCGTGTAGGAATTCAGCGGCCTCACCGGCATCGGCGGGCTTGCCCAGAATGCGCCGGCCCAGCGCCACCGTGGTATCGGCGCAGAGGACGACATCGCCTGTATCCGCCTGAACTGTCTGCACTTTCTCGCGCGCGATGCGGGCGCAATAGGGGCGCGGCAGCTCAGCCTTAAGCGGTGTTTCATCGATGTCGGGGGGACGTACCGCATCGGGCTGCACGCCAAGCTGAGCTAGCAGGTCCAGCCGTCGCGGACTGCCCGATCCGAGGATGAACGCCATGTGGCTGACGTTACTTGAAGCGGTAGTTGATCCGACCCTTGGTCAGATCATAGGGGGTCATCTCGACCTGCACCTTGTCGCCGGCCAGAACGCGGATGCGGTTCTTGCGCATCTTGCCTGCCGTATGTGCGATGATCTCATGGCCGTTTTCCAGCTCGACCCGAAACGTCGCATTCGGCAGGAGTTCCTTCACGACACCGGGAAATTCGAGCGTATCTTCCTTGGCCATGTTCTCTCCATCATTACATTGCGCACGCAGAATCTGCGGGACGTGCGCTTAAATGAGCGCATTTTCCCCTTATTTCAAGGGTGGATTTGCGTGAAGGCAACAGTTTGTGACCGATTGAACGCGGGGCTCCTGCTCGGTCCAGTGGGCCCGGTTCAGCACCACGCCATCGGCGCGGACATGGGCAATTGCGGACAGATCGACCTCGGCATAGGTCCAGCCGGGTTGGTTGAGCGTGCCCTCGGCCAGAACCCCGGTTGGAGGAAACCCCTTGTCGGGCGGGCCGAAGATGCCGCCGGTGCCGGTGTTCACGTCCACCGCCTTGGACCAATCGTTGTTGCCGACCAGCGAGGCCATGACCGTAACACATTGATTTTCCAACGCTCTTGACATGGCGCCGATGCGGACGCGCCAGTAGCCTGACAGCGCCTCGGTGCAGGAGGGGACGAGGATCAGATCGGCCTCGCTCAGCGCCCGGCCCAGCAGGGGAAATTCACTGTCATAGCAGATCAGGACGCCGATTTTGCCCAGTTCGGTGTCGAACACTTTGAGCGGTCCGCCCGGGGCGATGTCCCATTCCTCGCGCTCGAACCGGGTCATGATCTGCTTGTCTTGGTGGTCGTGACCGCCGCCCGGGGCATGGAGCGCGGCGCGGTTCACGGGGCGGCCAGGTCTGGCAAGAACCGGGGCAGATGCGCCCAAAATGTATGTCTTGTACTCGGTCGCGAGGCGCTGATGCACGATTTGTACATCTTCCATCCGCTCGGACACGGCCCGGATCGAACGTTCCAGATCACCCGCGACTTCAGCGCCGTCCAGCGTCGAGAGCTCCATCGCGCCGTATTCGGGAAAGACGAGCAGCTCGGCCCCATTGCCCGCAGCCTCGGACACCCAGCGCGCCAGCTTGTCTTCGTATTGCGCCCAACTTTCGAGCCAGTTGAGCGGGTAGGCGGCGGTGGCGATTTTCATGTCGGCGTTCCCGGATTGAATTGTCGCGCGACATTAGCGGGTGTCGTCGGATGCTGTACAGCCTGGTCATCCGGGTGTTGCCTGACGGAAGGAGCGGTCGTTTTGCCGGAAGACACCTTCGGTCAACGGGTGGCGTGTGACCGGATTGAACCCAATCTCACCCGGTTGCGATGACAAAGCGGAGGCGGCGTGAATGTATCTGGTTAGTATAGACACTGCCGTTATCCGTGAATCGTGGCGGGGAAGACGCCGGATGTTGTTCAATGTCCGGCCACAATTATCGGATTGACGGTTGCCAACACGACATGTCGCATCGGCTGAACACTACGGCAATTGCGGGTTGGCTAGGAAACCTGCACCCGTAATGATACGGTCTCTGGGTCGGTTCTCGTGTAGGTCTGTTACGGATGAAATAGGGCGTTTTGCTTGTGGCCTATAACGTAGTCTTGCCGCGTTTGTTGGGGGTGACAAGTATCCAGCCGTCTGCATGCCCGTTTGGCCATTGAAGGATCTCCAAATGCCGGACTTTACCTTCAGCATCTATCGACCCGTTAACATCGGCGGGACAGTCGGTTTCGAACGCGCTGGCGCGGTGACGATTCGGGATGACAACGGCTTTCGGGACGACATCTTCGACGATATCGAACAAGCTCCGCCATCTGAGACAAACGGAGACCAAAGAATTGTAGCATCTTCAATCGCTGAGCTCGACGTTGGGGATACGGTCCGGTCGCGCGGCATTTATCGGATGACGAACAACGACACGGGAGAAACCTTTGATAACATCATTGAAGTTTTTTCCGAGACGGCAGGGAATCCTGTGGCTACATTATTTATTTTCACGGCTCCACCACCGGCCTGGCTGTTCGACAATACAAACCGCACGCTTTCACTTCTCAATAGTGATGGGACTACTCCATACGCTTCTATTGTGTGTTTTGCGGCCGGAACACGGATCCGCAAACATGACACTAGCGAGGTGCCGATTGAGGATCTAAGGGTTGGAGACCGTGTTCAGACACAGGACTGCGCGGCACAGAGTATTCGCTGGATCGGGTCGCACAAAGCCAGTGGCTTTGATTTGATGGCTAACCCCAAATTGCGGCCAATACGTATCAGAGCAGGTGCGCTTGGATGTAAACTTCCGACACGAGACCTGATTGTTTCGCCTCAACACCGCATTCTGGTGCGGTCCAAGATCGCGATACGCCTGTTTGATACTGATGAAGTTCTGATCCCGGCGAATAAACTGGTTGCGCTGGACGGCATCGACATCGCTGATGACATAAGCGAAGTTGAGTATTTCCACATTCTGTTCGACAGACACCAGGTCATCTTTTCCAACGGTGCTCCGACAGAGAGCCTGTTCACGGGGCCGGAAGCGATGAGAGCCGTCTCACCAGCGGCCCGCGTGGAATTGGAGACGCTTTTTCCGGAAATCTGCAAATCAGATTTCATCCCCGTCCCGGCCCGCCTCATTCCCGGAAGAGGCAAACATATGAAACAGCTCGTGGCGCGTCACCGCAAAAACGGCAAGCCCCTGCTCGCAGACGCCTGACACATCGCGCATTATCCGACCGCCGATCAAACCGGTTCCTTAGTTCGCGCTTTTCACGCCGGGATCGCCGGGGACTTCTGCCCGCATGCATCGCACGCTTGGGGGTCTACCAGTAATCAGGAGAGTTAAGTGCATCGACGCATCTTGAAGGGCCTTTGAGCGGATCGAGCGGTCGGTCAGTGAGCGACTGGCCCAGCCAACCCTCGGGATACTGGAGCGGTAAAGGCGCCTGAGCATCAACCTCTGTGATCTGGTTGAAACCAACCTTGGAGTAGAAGTTGATGTCGCCATATGTAAGCGCCGCGTCGACACCCTGTTGCCGTAAACTGTTCAAACCGTGGCGCAGGAGTTTTTGCCCAATGCCCTTGCCCTGCTGGTGTGTCGCGACGGCGACGGGCGACAATAAAAACACACTGCGATCATCCTGCGGGTAGGTCAGGCGCGTGAAGATGATGGTTCCGACAATCGCGCCGTCATGCAAAGCCGAGAAAACGAACATGTCGGGATCATTCACCGTCGCGAACATGTCCGTCACGAGCTGTCCAATCAATCGGCCCTCCTCGGCCCCTTCGGAGGCCGTGAAGGTCGATGTGAACAGGTCGATGATTTCGTCGGTTCTGTCCTTGTAGGTGGAAGCGTAATCCATGATCCGATCCTTTTGGCATCGCGTCCTGGCCTTGGTTGAGCCGCGCCGGGACAGCTTGGATACGCATTCGCGATGCGTGACGGGGCGGCCTGTTCTTTAAGCGAATGAAGCGTCGGTTCTTCAAGTTCAAGGTTGCTTTAGATGTTGGCCGGGAGAATATGCAGCCCGCCATATTCGAGTTTGTCAGAAACTACGGGATGCGTTGCAAAACGGCCATTGGGGGACATGTCGCAGCGGGTCGCTCAATGGATCGCAGCCCAAAGGTTGTCGCTTTGGGGATTACAAATCCCGGATCCAGAATTGCAGGGGTTTTGGGGTCTCGCCCGCTTCCCCCAGATCCTTCCACGAGAACTGCGCAATCGCGCCTTGGAGCGGCGCGTAGCCGCGGGCGCGCCAGAACGGGTCGAGCGGTTTGTAGGTCTCGGGGCGCATCGGGTGGTCTGGCGGGCGCTGGACGCCGCAGAAGGCGGTTTTGGCAAAGCCCAGCCCCCGCGCATGCCCCTCGCGCAGGTCAAAGAAGCGGTGGCCGACCCCCTGTCCGCGATAGGTGGGCAGCAGCACCGACTCGGCGCAGTAGAAGATGTCAGCGAGATCCAGACCGGTGCCCGTGAAGGCGGCGGCGAAGTCATCGGCGTGATCGGCCAGCGGGGTGCCGGTTGAGGCACCGACCAGGTGGTCGCCGTCGAACGCGCCCACCACGATGGCGCCGTCGCTGTCGCGGTAGGATTGCAGGTAGTCCCGTTCATAGGCCAGATCGCCGTCATAGAGATAGGGCCAGGCACGGAACACCTCGATGCGCAGGCGAGCCACATCGTCCAGCGCGGCCTCGAGCGCCGGGCCGGTCAGGGCCCGGACATCTGTCACCCTAGCCATTCGAGACCTGCTTTACCCAGTCGGCGAGGTTGTAGAAGGTGGTGACGCGGGTGATCTGGCCGTCGCGCAGGCTGAAAAACGACCCGGCGGGCAGGCGGTAGGTCTGGCCATGGGCCTGCGGCAACCCAGCGTCGGTTTCCAGATAGGTGCCGTTGACGATGAATTCGGCGGCCGCGCGGGTGCCGCCACCATGATCTTCGGTGGCCTCGAAGATCACCATATCGGTCAGGTGCTCTTTGTAGCAGCGGTTCATATGGGCGCAGAATTCGGCGAATTTCTCGCGGCCCACGCGGATCTGGCCTTCGTTCACGTGATGGGCCACATCCTCGGACAGGCAGGCCAGCATTCCATCGACGTCACCTGCGTTGAAGGCGTCGAAATAGCGTTTGACGGTCTCGCTCATGATATCTCCGTTGGCTCGCCCCAGCGCTCTTTGAGGTGCTGGACGATCTGATCGCGGGTTTGACGGTAGTGTGTTAACTTGTCGTCCCGCGTCTCGCCGAGCCCGGTAGGGTCCATTATTGGCCAATATTCGACATCGAGGTGAAAAAAACGGGTGAGTTCCAGTGCCCGGCGCTGGCTGGCGGGCGAGAGCGCGATCACCAGATCGAAGGAGCTGAGGTCGTCGCCCCACTGCTCCATCTCGTCGAACGAGCGGGAGCGGTGGCGGGACAGCTCGACATTCATCTCCTGGCAGACGGCGATGCAGAACCCGTCGATTTCCATGTCGTTATGCACGCCCGCAGACTGCACATAGGTGCCGGTGCCGTAGAACTTCTTCATGATGCCCTCGGCCATGGGCGAGCGGACCGAGTTGTGGTCGCAACAGAACAGGACCGACTGCGGGAGCGGCTGCACGCGTTACCCTCCGAAATGCAGCACGCAGATCAGCGTGAACAGGCGGCGGGCGGTGTCGGTGTCGATATCGGCCTTGCCTTCCAGCCGTTCCTGCAGCACGCGGCTGCCTTCGTTGTGGATGCCGCGCCGGGCCATGTCGATGGTCTCGATCTGGCTGGGCGGCAGGGTCTTGACCGCGTTGAAATAGCTTTCGCAGATCTGGAAGTAGTCCTTGACCACCTGCCGGAAGGGGCCAAGCGACAGGTGGAACTCGGCGGCCTTTTCCTCGGCCTCGGTCTGGATGTCGAAGACCAGCCGCTTGTCGCGGATCGACAGGTTCACGTGATACGGTCCGTCCGGCACCACCCGGTCATCGCGGCGGGGCAGCGAGAAGGTGTTTTCCTCGAGCAGGTCATACACGGCGACCTTGCGCTCCTGCTCTATCTCCGGCGTGGGCGGCGGCAGGTTGCGGTCATCAAGCTCGATATGACTGATGTGGCTCATGTTTTCGGGTACTCGGACTAAACTGCGTTCCGGCAGACCTACAACAACGCAAATAAGGGGGCAACGGCATGTCGCCCCCTTTTGATTGGGTTTGCCCGGGGCCGGGTTATTGAGGCCACTGCGTATTGGCCACCGGCGCTGGGCTCATTACCGGTTGAGCGCGTCGAGGCGGGCGCGTACCGAAAGCCCGTGCGCCTCGAGGCTTTCGGAATGCGCCAGTTTCTCCGCCGCAGGCCCGATGGCGCGCAGCGCGTCGGGGGTCATCTGGCTGAGCGTCGTGCGCTTGAGGAAATCCATCACGCTGAGGCCCGAGGAAAACCGCGCCGAGCGCGCCGTGGGCAGCACGTGGTTCGGGCCGCCGACATAGTCTCCGATGGCCTCGGGTGTGTACTGGCCGAGGAAGATGGCCCCGGCATGGATGGTCTTTTCGCTCAGGGCATTCGGATCGGCCACGCACAGCTCAAGATGTTCCGGCGCGATGCGGTTTGACAGCACCGCCGCCTCGTCCATGTCGCGCACGGTGATCACCGCGCCGAAATCGCGCCAGCTTGCCCCGGCGATGGCGCGGCGGTCCAGCGTTTCCAGCCGTGCCTGCACCGCCTCGGCCACCGCGCGGCCAAAGCGCGCGTCATCGGTGATCAGGATCGACTGGGCACTTTCGTCATGTTCGGCCTGAGACATCAGGTCGAGCGCGATCCAGTCGGGGTCGTTGTCCTTGTCCGCGATCACCAGAATCTCGGACGGGCCTGCGATCATGTCGATGCCGACCTTGCCGAAAACCCGGCGTTTGGCGGCGGCGACGAAGGCGTTGCCGGGGCCGGTGATCTTGTCGACCGGCGCGATGGTCTGCGTGCCATAGGCCAGCGCCGCAATCGCCTGCGCGCCGCCGATGCGGTAGATCTCATCGACCCCCGAGATATGCGCCGCCAGCAGCACCAGCGGGTTCACCTGCCCATCGGGAGTGGGCACCGCGATGGCCAGCCGTTCGACCCCCGCCACCTTGGCCGGGATCGCGTTCATCAGCACCGACGAGGGGTAGGAGGCGAGCCCGCCCGGCACGTAGAGCCCCGCCGCCGACACCGCCGACCAGCGCCAGCCCAGCGTGGCGCCGCTGTCATCCGTCCACTGCGCGTCCTGCGGTATCTGGCGTGCGTGGTAGGCGCGGATGCGGTCGGCAGCCAGTTCCAGCGCTTCGCGGTCCTCGGTGGAGACCGCTTGTGTCGCCTGTGCGATCTCGTCGGTGGTGAAGCGGAGGGTCTCCGGGGTCAGCGCGATACGGTCGAACCGCTCGGTCAGTTCGATCACCGCCGCATCGCCACGGGTCCGCACATCCGCGATGATCCCGGCCACGACCTGATCCACATCGGGGCTGTCCTCGCGCTTGGCCGACAGCAACGCGGCAAAGGCGGTTTCGAAATCGGGCGAGGTGGTGTCGAGAAAGACGGGCATGGTCGGGTCCTCAGGGCGTTTGTTGGGGACATATCGCCGGGGCAGGGCGGCCTCAAGCCTTTGCCCGTCGGGTGCAGCGATTTGCCCGGACGAGGGCTAGAGGGGCTTGAACATCTTCTGACAGGGGCCATAACGCCCGGCCTTCGCCGTGCCTTCGGTCTGCCAGCCGTGTTTCAGGTAGAACCCGCGCGCTGTCGCTGTGCTGTCGAGCCTGCCGGTGTCATGCCCGGCCTCTTTCAGTTCGGCCTCAAGCCGGGCCAGCAGCGCGGCGCCGACGCCGCTGCCGGTGCCATCCGGTGCCACGTAGAGCACCGAGACCTCGCCCTCGGGCGAGATGGCCCCGACGCCGACGGGTTGGCCGTTCAGAAGTGCCAGCCACAGATCATGAGAGCCCTCGATCCGGTCCCGGATACCCTGCGGTGTCTTGTTCGCGGTCCATCGCGCGACGATGTCGGGATCGTTGTCGTGATCCGCCGCGCAGAGCTGGGTGATCGAGCGGATCAGGATGCGGCTCATGTCGAACACGTCGAACAGGGTGGCGCGGCGCAGTTCGATCCCTTTCGGAGCTGCCGAGAAGGCCTGCGATATGCCGCGCTTGTTGCGCATCTACTCCGGGTGGTGCGGCGCCAGTTTCGAGGGCGCCAGATAGGGCCGGGTCACGTCCTTGAGGGTCACATCCAGCGCCTCGACCGCCAGCCGGATCGCGCCGTCGCCCGCCAGCGTCAACAGGATCTGTCCGGCGCCGTCCTCAGCCGCCTCGAAATCGACCGCCAGCAGCGACAGGATCACGTCCTTGTCGGCGCGGTCGACGCCCTGGCTGGCCACACCCAGAACATTGTCGAAGACCAGCACCGACTGCACCCGCTCGAACGGGCGGCCCCGGCGTTCGGCGGCGGCGCGGTCCTCCCACCGGAAGCGGTTGATCAGCAGGGCGAAGCGGTGCTCGCCGGGCCGCCACGACATCTCGGTCACGGGAAATACCGCGTCCTGGGTCAGGGTCGAGACCACCTTGAGGTCTTCGGCATCCTCGACCCCTAGGTTCAGCGGCGCCTCGCGGCCGTCTTCGAATGTTGCGTCAGCCATCAGACTTGATCCGTTCAATCCTGGCGCCCACCCCTTCGAGCTTGCGCACCACATGTTCATAGCCGCGATCCAGATGATAGACCCGGCTGACCACGGTTTCCCCCTCGGCCGCCAGCCCGGCCAGGATCAGCGAGACCGAGGCCCGCAAATCCGTTGCCATCACCGGCGCCCCTTTGAGCCCCTCGACCCCGGTTACCGTGGCCGTGCCGCCATGCACGTCGATCTGCGCGCCCATCCGCATCAGTTCGGGGGCGTGCATGAAGCGGTTTTCGAAAATCCGTTCTTCCAGAACCGAGGTACCTTCGGCGGTGCACATCAGCGCCATCATCTGTGCCTGCAGGTCGGTGGGAAAGCCGGGGAAGGGTTCGGTGGTGACATCCACCGCCGTGACCCGGCCGTTCTTGCGGGCGACCTTGAGGCCCTTGTCGGTTTCTTCGACGTCGATTCCGGCGGCGTTTAGCTTTTCGACGAAAGCACCGACAAGGCTCAGACGCCCGCCGAGAAGCTCGACCTCGCCGCCACAGATGGCCGGGGCCAGCATATAGGTGCCCAGTTCGATCCGGTCGGTCACCACCTGATGGGTCGCACCGTGCAGGCGGTCGACGCCCTGGATCTCGATGGTCGATGTGCCTTCGCCTTCGATCTGCGCGCCCATCTTGCGCAGGCACTCCACCAGATCGACGATCTCGGGCTCGCGCGCGGCGTTCTTCAGCACGGTGGTGCCGTTGGCCAGCGTTGCCGCCATGACCATGTTTTCGGTCGCCCCCACCGATGCAAACCGCATCTCGTGCACGGCACCCTTCAGCCCGCTTGGCGCCTTGGCGTGCAGATAGCCGTCCTTCAGCTCGATCTCGGCGCCCAGCGCCTCAAGCGCCTCGATATGCAGGTCCATCGGGCGCGCGCCGATGGCGCAGCCGCCCGGCAGCGACACCACCGCCTGCCCCAGCCGCGCCAGCATCGGACCCAGCACCAGGTTCGAGGCGCGCATCTTGCGCACGATCTCGTAGTCCGCGGTGTGGCTGATCAGGTCGTGGCTGGACATCGCGAGCACCTGTCCGTCCTGCAGCGACGACACCTCGGCCCCCAGCGATTGCAGCAACAGCGTCATCGTCTTGATGTCGCTCAGCCGTGGTGCATTGGTCAGCGTGAGCGGTTCTTCGCTGAGCAGCGTTGCCGGCATCAGGGTGAGGCAGGCATTCTTGGCGCCCGCAATCGGTATTTGGCCGTTTAGCGGCCCGTTGCCCGTAACAAGAATCGAATCCATCTGCTCCTAGCCTTTGTCCTGACCGGCCTTGTCATCCGAAGCGGCCCGCGCCTTGGCCTGCGCCTTGCGCCGTGCAAGGTTGGCCTTGAGGGCCGCCTTCAATCGGTCCTCGCGCGCGGCTCCGGATTCGCCGTGTTTTTTTGGTGACTTTTTGTCTGACATTGTCTTTCTCTACAGGAGGGGAAAAAAACCGTCCAGACACCCTTGCGCCCTGTTTCGTTTGAGTCTAATCACCCGCCCACAGCGCTGCTGTAGCTCAGAGGTAGAGCACTCCCTTGGTAAGGGAGAGGTCGAGAGTTCAATTCTCTCCAGCAGCACCATCCAAATCCGATCCGTTTCAAAAAATGCGCGTCCGATGCTGGGTGTCGTTGCGTGAGGCATGGTGGCAGGGGATCTGACGAAAGCCCCAAGGGATTACTTTGCGGTACAGGTTCGTTTCAGCACCTCGAATGTGCGGTCGATGACGGTGCGGACCTCGGGCACGAACCGGTCTTCGTGATGGGTGACGAGCCACTGGTCGTGATCAAGCGCTTCAATCGGGTCGGAAAGCTGTTTCAGGGTGTCGAAGCGGCGTCCGATGAATGTGGGCAGCAGGGCCATTGTTTCTCCGGCCAGCGTCAGGTCCAGCGCGTTGCGGGGGTCGGTGATCTCGATGGCCGGGGCGTCGCTTGTGTTGTCCTGAACCCAGCGGGCCGACGGTGTTTGGCCTATGACGCGCGCCCAAACCCGGACCTTCTTGCTGGTCGCATAGGTAGCAAAGCGGACGCGACCGATGCGGCGCCCGGCCAGCCCCGGACCCTCGGGGCGTTTGTTGCGCACGCCGATCAGCGCCTCCCGCCGCCCGATATCGGCGATGTCGTCTGAGGCGATGAACCGCAATTTGACGGAGGTCTGCGCCATAAGCTCGGGCAGTGCGGCGCAGAGTATATGTGTGACCCAGGTCCCGGCGGAGATCTTGATGACCGGAATGCCGCGCCCGGGCGCGTCTTGGATGACCGAGAGGATGCGGTCCTCGATCTCGGTCGCTTTCTGCAACAGCTCCTGCCCCTGTGCGGTCAGCTCATATCCGCGGGCGCGGCGCAGGAACAGTTCACATCCCAGTTGCCGTTCCAGCATCAGGATCCTGCGGCCAAGAGTGGGCGCGCTTTTGCCTGTTGCCCCGGTCGCCGCGGCAAGCCCGCCGTCGCGCGCAACGGCAAGAAAGAGGCGCAGGTCGTCCCAGTCGAGTTTCGTTTCATTCATGAAACGATCATTGCAATACGTTTCGTGGATGTGAAGCCCGTTTGGCGATTAGCTGACCCGTGACGCAGCTTTGGAGGAGTCGTATCATGAAGTTTCTGGACCATGAAATATCGCCGCTGGGCATGGGGTGCTGGCCGATCGGAGGGCCGATGTTTACCGGCGATCAACCCCTTGGCTATGCCAATTCCGATGACGCGGAATCCGTGCGGGCCATACATGCGGCGCTCGATGGTGGGATCACCCTGTTTGATACCGCCGCCGCGTATGGGGCAGGACATGCCGAGCGCCTGTTGGCCCGCGCCCTGAAGGATCGGCAAGATGCGCTGATCGTTACCAAGATCGGGATCACCATCGACGAGGACAGCAAGCGGCTGATATTCGAGGATACCGAGCCCGATACCGTACTGCCTGCCATCGAGGCCTGCCTGTCCAGGCTCGGTCGCGATTGCATAGATGTGGTGTTGCTGCACCAGAACGGTCTGTCAGTCGGGCAGGCCTGGCCGGTTTTCGAAGAGATGGAAAAGGCGTGCGCCGCCGGAAAGATCAGGTCCTATGGCTGGAGCACGGATTTCACGGACAGTGCCGCGGCATTCGCGGATCGCCCGCATTTCCGGACCATCGAACACGCCATGAATGTCCTGATCGATGCGCCGCGCATGCAGGATGTTGTGCGGGATCGGAACCTGACGGCACTTATTCGCTCGCCGCTGGCGATGGGGCTGCTGAGCGGGAAATACGGGGCGGGATCAAAGATGTCTGATCAGGATATCCGGGCGACACCCAATCTGGTGACAAGGTATTTCCAGGACGCCACGGCCAATCCGGCCTTTCTGGCGCAGCTCGATGCGGTGCGGGACCTGTTGACCGTCGATGGGCGCAGTCTGGTTCAGGGAGCGATTTGCTGGCTCTGGGCCAAGGGCGGCATGAACATCCCCATTCCCGGCGCCCGCACGGTGGGGCAGATCGAAGGTATTGCCGGGGCGCTGAGCTATGGCGCGTTGCCCGAGGATGTGATGGCTGAGATCGAGGCCGTGATCGTCCGCGACGCGGCGGAGCTTCATTCGGAAAAAGAGCGCTGATCCCGGCGCCTTTGGTTGGGAGGCTGACCGATCCGTCGTCTGGTGATGGTGGAGGGAGCAAAGAAGACCAGCCCACCCCCCTTCTGGAAATCGGATGGACTGGTAACATTCGCCGGCTCATCCGGTTTCAGTGGGCTGGTCTCAAGTTGGCCGGAAAGGCTGAGATCAGCATCCACGAAACGGGGGTGCCTCGCAGTAAACCAGTTCACAGGACGCCGGAGTTTTTTGCGCGGCTGACCTCTCAGCGCCAGTCGAAGAACCCTTCGCCCGCGCGGGACAGCAATCCGGCGGCCATGGCGCGGCCCAGCTCGGCGGCGTCTGCGACGGCGCCGGTCACATCGTCCGATATCGCCTCGGAGCCGTCGGGCCGCAGCACTTCGCCGCGCAGGCGCAGGGTGGAGCCGTCCAACTCGGCCAGCCCGGCGATGGGGGTCTCGCAAGAGCCGTCGAGCGCGGCGAGCAGCGCGCGTTCGGCGGTCAGGCGGTGCCCGGTCTCGGCGTCGTGGATCGCGGCCAGCAGGTCGGCGGCGCGGGTGTCGTCCGAGCGGCGCTCGATGCCGATGGTGCCCTGTGCGATGGCGGGCAATATGGCGTCGGTGGGGATCGGGGTGGCGGGCACATCGGCCATGTTCAGGCGCCGAATCCCGGCCATGGCGAGAAAGGTGCATTCCGCCACACCATCGGCCAGTTTCCTGAGCCGGGTCTGCACATTGCCCCGGAACTCGACCACCCGCAGGTCGGGGCGGCGGTTCAAGAGCTGCGCCCGGCGGCGCAGCGACGACGTGCCGACCACCGCGCCCTCGGCCAGTTCGGTCAGTGCGGTTTTGTCCGGTGAGATGAAAGCGTCGCGCACATCCTCGCGCGGCAGAAACGTGTCCAGCACCAGCCCGTCCGGCTGTTCGACCGGCATGTCCTTGGTCGAATGCACCGCGATGTCGATCCCGCCGCTTAGCATCGCCTCTTCGATTTCCTTGGTGAACAGGCCCTTGTTGCCGATCTCTTTCAGCGGCCGGTCCGCGTCGATCATCGCCCGGTTGTCGCCGGTGGTCTTGATCACCACGATCTCGAACGCCTCCTGCGGCAGATCGAAGGCGGCGGCCAGCCGATCGCGGGTCTCATGCGCCTGCGCCAGCGCTAGCGGAGAGCCTCGGGTGCCGATTTTCAGCGGTGACGCGGGGGAGGGAAGCTGTGCAGTCATGGCGACAGCTTTAGTCGCGTCACATTGCCCTGACAATGGGGGCGGAGCTTGACAAATTGCCGCCGAAGGCCGAGCGGTGGCGGAAATCGATTTTGGGGATGAGCATGGCCGAGACGAAGAAACTGCTGCGGGCGCTGGCGGGCGAGGTTCAGGACGTGCCGCCGATCTGGATGATGCGGCAGGCCGGGCGCTATCTGCCCGAGTATCGCGCCACCCGCGCGCAGGCCGGGGACTTCCTGTCGCTGTGCTACAATCCGGAACTGGCTGCCGAGGTGACGCTGCAGCCGATCCGCCGTTACGGGTTCGACGCGGCGATCCTGTTTGCCGACATCCTGCTGGTGCCGCAGGCGCTGGGCGCCGATCTGTGGTTCGTGACCGGAGAGGGCCCGCGCCTGTCGACGATCACGCAGCAGGCCGAGTTCGACGCGCTGAAACCGGCCTCGGCGATTCACGACACGCTGGCGCCGGTCTATGAAACGGTGCGCATCCTGTCGCGCGAATTGCCGTCCGAGACCACACTGATCGGGTTTGCCGGGGCGCCGTGGACGGTGGCGACCTACATGATCGCCGGGCGCGGCACGCCGGATCAGGGCCCGGCCCATGCCTTGCGCGAGGGAAATGTGGCGCTGTTCGAGGCGCTGCTGGACCGGATCACGGCGGCGACCATCGATTATCTGTCGGCTCAGATCGAGGCCGGGGCGGAGGTGGTGAAGATCTTCGACAGTTGGGCGGGCTCGCTCAAGGGCGAGGCGTTCCGTAAATACGCGGTCGAGCCTTGCCGCGTGATCACCAAGGCGCTGAAGGAGCGGCATCCGGGCATTCCGGTGATCGGCTTCCCGCGTGAGGCGGGTGACGGCTATGTGGGCTTTGCCAGGGAAACCGGCGTCGATTGCGTGGCGCTGGACAACTCGGTGGCGCCGGGTTGGGCGGCGGAGCATGTGCAGGTGGATGGTTGTGTGCAGGGCAATCTGGCCTCGTCGCATATGGTGACGGGCGGGCAGGCGCTGGTCGATGAGACGCGGGCGATTGTCGAGGCGTTCTCCAAGGGGCCGCATATCTTCAATCTGGGGCACGGGATCACGCCGGATGCGGACCCGGAGAACGTGCAGTTGATGATCGACACTGTGCGCGGATCGTAGCGGTCGGAGCGAGGGGCCGGCCCCTCGCGCTCCCCGGGATATTTTTTGAACAGAAGAAGGGCGGATCAGGTCTGTTTGGTTGACCGGAGGTCTGCGAGGATTTCGTCAGTGTGTTCGCCACGGGCAGGGCTGGGTTGCGGGTGCCAGTCGGTGGCCGAGAAGCGTGGGGCGGGGGCGGCCTGAAGCGTACCGTCGATCTCGCGCCAGGTTTGGCGGGTGCTGTTCATGGGGTGGGCCTTGGCCTCTGCGGGGCTGAGGACCGGGGCGACGCAGGCATCGGTGCCAAGGAACAGGTCGGCCCAGTGATCACGCGGGTGTCGGGCGAAGAGCGCGCTCAGGCGTTCGGTCAGGGCGGGCCAGCGTGTGGCGTCGTATTGCTGCTGGAACTCGGGGTCGTCGGCCAGACCCATCCGGTCGAGGAACAGGGCGTAGAATTTCGGCTCGAGGCATTGCACGGTTACGAAACCGCCGTCCGCGCAGGCATAGGTGCGGCTCCAGTGTGGGCCGTCGAGCAGGCTGTGGCCGCGGGCCTCGGACAGGTTGCCGGTCTGGCGCAGGCTCATCAGCAGGTTCATCATATGGGCCGAGCCGTCGTAGATGGCGGCGTCGACCACGGTGCCCTGACCGGTGGCGCGGGCGTTCAGCAGCCCGGCGAGGAGACCGGTGACCAGATACATCGCGCCGCCGCCGATATCGCCCAGCAGCGTGGCCGGGGTCTGTGGCACGTCGCCGGGGGCAGAGCCGTACCAGAGCGCGCCGGAGAGCGAGATGTAGTTCAGGTCGTGCCCGGCGGCATGGGCCAGCGGGCCGGTCTGGCCCCAGCCGGTCATGCGGCCATAGACCAGTTTCGGGTTGAGCGTGTGGCAGGTCTGAGGGCTCAGCCCCAGCTTTTCCATCACGCCGGGGCGGAAGCCTTCGATCAGGGCGTCGGCGGTGGCAATCAGGTCTTTGGTCGTTTGCAGATCGTCCGGGTCCTTGAGATCCAGCGCGATGGAGCGCTTGCCGCGGTCGAGCAGCGAGCGTTCCGGCATTCCGGGGGTCACCGCGCCGCCCTTGCGGTGGATCACGATCACGTCGGCGCCCAGATCGGCCAGCAGCATTCCGGCGAAGGGGCCGGGGCCCAGCCCCTCGATTTCGATGACACGGATGCCGTTCAGCATGTCTGACCCTCCCTTTGCGGTGCAGGTTTCCGGGCTGCGGGCGGGATTGCAAGTGCTCAGGGGCGCGACGTGGCGTTTTGCTCGATCCGTCGGCGAAAGCGGCCCGGCGGTTGGCCGGTTCCCTTGGTGAAGACGCGCGAGAAATGGGCCGGATCCTCGTAGCCCAGCTCATGGGCGATCTGGGCGGCGGTGAGGTTTGTGTAGATCAGCAGGCGACGCGCCTCGCGCAGGGTCCGGTCGGTGAGCAGCGCCGAGGCCGGGCGGCCGGTGGCCTGCCGCACCACGCGCGTCAGGTGGGTCGGCGTCACCGCCAGTTGCGCGGCATAGGCCGAGAGCGGCTGGCGGGTGCGGAACTGCTGCTCGACCAGCGCCTCGAACCGGCGCAGCAGGGGCGTGTCGGTCGCGGGCTGTGGGGCGTGGTCCTGCAGGGCGCGGGCGGTGAGACCGATCAGCGCTCCGGCCAGGGCGCGCAGCACATGGGCGCGGGCAAAGTGGTGCTGGCCGTGCTCGGCGTGGATGCGGGCGGCAAGGATGTGCAGGTCGTCGGGCAGGGGCAGCACGGCGGCGCGGTCGAAGGGCGGGCGGACGCCTTCGCCTGCGTGCAGGGCCTCGTCCACCAGATCCGAGGGGAGGGTGATGACCCATCCTTCGGTGTCCGGCGCGAAGGTAAACCCGTGCACGCAACCCTGCGGGATGTTGATCAGGCAGGGGGTGATCAGAGGCTCATGGCGCCCGTCGATTTGGGCCGAGCCGCCGCCGCCGGTCAGGGCAAGCACCTGATGCAGGCGGGCGTGGCGGTGTGAGCGCAGCTCCCAATTGTGCAATCGGGAGCGGGCGGCGATGGTCTCGCAATGGATCACATCGGCCAGTTCTGCGGTTTCTCCGAACAGGTTGTAGGTGCGGATGCGGGTGCTGGTCATGTTCGATTTCTACAATAAGCTGCCGGTTCGATCCATTCGCTTGGGGTGATCGCGCGCGCATACTGGCACCGGGAGGACGCGCATGAAGACACAAGTGGGGATCGTTGGCGGCGGGCCGTCTGGCCTGTTGCTCTCGCAGCTGCTGCACCGGCGGGGGATCGACAGCGTGGTGCTGGAAAAGCACACGCGGGCCCATGTGCTGGCCAGGATCCGGGCCGGGGTGCTGGAGCAGGGCTTTGCCGATCTGTTGCGGCTGGCGGGCTGTGGCGACCGGATGGACCATCAGGGCGAGGTGCATGAGGGGGTCAACATTGCCCATGGCGAGGATCTGCACCGGGTCGACCTGCACGGGCTGACCGGAGGCCGCACGGTGATGGTCTACGGACAGACCGAACTGACACGCGATCTTTATGAGGCGCGGGACGCGATGGGCGGCGTGGTGATCCACGAGGCCGAGGATGTGCAGCCGCATGACCTGACCTCGGATACGCCCTACCTCACCTATCGTCAGGGCGATGAGGTGCGTCGGGTGGCGTGCGATTTTGTCGTCGGCGCCGATGGGTTTCACGGGGTCAGCCGCAAGTCGATCCCGGCGGATGTGCTGACCGAGTATGAGAAGGTCTATCCGTTCGGCTGGCTCGGGGTGCTGTCGCGGACCGAACCGGTCGCGCCCGAGCTGATCTATGCGCGGCACCAACGCGGCTTCGCCCTGTGCTCGCTGCGCAGCCGGGTGCTGAGCCGCTACTACATTCAGGTGCCGCTCACTGACCGGCCCGGCGACTGGTCGGACGAGGCGTTTTGGGCGGAGCTGAAACGGCGCCTGCCGGGGCATGTGGCCGCGCGCCTGCAAACCGGGCCGTCGATCGAGAAATCCATCGCCCCGCTACGCAGCTTTGTGGCCGAGCCGATGCGGTACGGGCGGCTGTTTCTGGCAGGCGATGCGGCGCATATCGTGCCGCCGACCGGGGCCAAGGGGCTGAACTCGGCGGGCTCGGACATCCAGTATCTCTATCACGCGCTGCTGGATCACTATGAGCGCGGCGATGACAGCGGGCTGTACAGCTACTCGCAAAAGGCGCTGGCCCGGATCTGGAAGGCGCAGCGGTTTTCGTGGTGGATGACCTCGATGCTGCATGTGTTCCCGGACTCGCCCGCCTATGACCGGCGCCTGCAGGAGACCGAGCTGAACTATCTGTTTTCGTCGGAGGCCGGGCTGCGGTCGCTGGCGGAGAATTACGTGGGCCTGCCCTACTGACGCTCGGTGACGCTGCGTTGCGCGGGGTTCTCAGGCTGTGCCCCGCGTGCTTTGCTGCCAGCCAGCAAGGGAGGATCATCATGCCAGTTGTCACTTACGAAAAGGACGGCCGCATCGCCCGTATCACCCTGAACCGGCCCGAGGTGATGAACGCCATCAATGACGAGCTGCCGGTGGCGCTGGCCGGGGCGGTGGCGCGCGCCGATGCCGATCCGGGCGTGCATGTGATGGTCCTGTCCGGCAACGGCCCCGCCTTTTGCGCGGGCTACGATCTGACCTTTTATGCCGAGGGCAATGGCAGCGGAGACGTGACCCAGCCGATGCCGTGGGACCCGGTCAAGGATTACCGGTTCATGTGGGCCAACACGCAGCATTTCATGTCGCTCTGGCGGGCGATGAAGCCGGTGGTGTGCAAGGTGCACGGGCATGCGGTGGCGGGCGGGTCGGACATTGCGCTGTGTGCAGATCTGACGATCATGGCCGAGGATGCGCAGATCGGGTACATGCCCGCCCGCGTCTGGGGCTGTCCGACCACGGCGATGTGGGTCTACCGGCTGGGGGCCGAGCGTGCCAAGCGGATGTTGTTCACCGGTGACAAGATCTCAGGGCGCGAGGCGGCGGAGATGGGGCTGGTACTAAAGGCGGTGCCGGCGGAGCAACTGGATGACGCGGTCGAGGAGCTGGCCGCGCGCATGGCCACGGTGCCGGTCAATCAGTTGGCGATGCAGAAGATGGTGATCAATCAGGCAATCGAGCAGACCGGCCTGATGCAGACCCAGCGGCTGGCCACGATCTTTGACGGCATCACGCGGCACTCGCCCGAAGGGATCAACTTCAAGACCCGCTCGGAAGAGGTCGGCTGGAAACAGGCGGTGACCGAGCGCGATCAGGGCACGTTCGACTGGACCGCGAACGAGGAAATCCCCAAGCGTAACCGTTGAGTTCAGTAGCGTCCCTTGACCTCGGTCCGGGCGATGCGGCGGGCCTTTTGGCGCTCGCGCAGGAACACGAAAAGGCCCGCGCCCATGATCAGCGCCATGCCCAGCCAGACGACGGGGCCGGGCAGCTCTCCCCAGATCAGCCAGCCCCAGAACACCGCCATCGGCAGGCCGACATATTCGAACGGGGCCACGGTGGCTGCATCGGCGACGCGGTACGCCTGTGCCAGGCAATAGCCGACAATGCCCGAGTTCAGACCCAGCCAGATGAAATAGAACCAGTCTCCGTCGGCGGGCCAGGTCCAGGCGCGCAGCAGGAAGTTCAGGCTGGGATTGTCCACGCCTTCCGCATAGCGCCCGTCGCCCGCCACCAGATAGAAGCCGATCGACACCAGAATGAACATCGCCTGGATATAGACCGCCAGTGCCGAGGCCTTGGTGGTTGCGCCCAGCTTGCGGGTCATGAGCTGGTTCAGGGCATAGGTCAGCGCTGCGATGACCGGCAGGATCAGGACGATGCGATCGGCGTGCAGGCTGTCGCTGCCCTCCCACGGGCGCTGCATGATGATCACCCCGGCAAAACCCACGACCACCGCGCCCATGCGCAGGGGGCCGACCTTTTCGCCCAATACCGGGATCGACAACACCGTGATGAACAGTGGTGCGGCAAAGAACAGGGCGGTCACATCCGCCAGCGGTACGGCGGCCAGCGCTACGAAAAACGTCATGTTCGAGATCACCACTAGCAGGCAGCGCACCGTGTGCAGCAACGGGTGACGGGTTTTCAAAAGTGACACACCGCCCTCGACCTGCATGAGCGCCAGCGACAGGATCATCCCGATGGACGAGCGGATGAACACCATCTGGTGCAGCGGATAGCCGCCCGACAGTTGCTTGATCAGCATGTCGTTGACCGAAATCGCCACCATGCCGGCAACGATAAAGGCGATTCCGGTGCCCGACCGGTTTTGCGCAATCTCACTCATGTGGTGCTCCTTCGGCATGCGGGCAGAGCAATTGCCCGCCGCCTGCTCCAAGGGCTATCACAGGGCGGGGATATGTCCATGCCCGATTTCGGGCAGTGGCGCGGATCGGATGCGATCCGCCTTAGACATTCGTTTCGGTTGCCCGCAGGCGGTTAGCGGCTATACCTCTGGGAGCGGATGGAGAGGCGACAGGGAAGGAGGCGTTCCGATGCAGATGAGCGACACGCGCGAGATAAAGGCCGACCCGGCGGCGGTCTATGGGGCACTGCTGGACCCCGAGATGCTCAAGGCCTGTGTTCCGGGCACGCAGGAGCTGACCGGCAACCCGGATGACGGCTATGAGGCCACGGTTGTGCAGAAGGTCGGGCCGGTCAAGGCGACCTTCAAGGGCACGGTCACCATGTCGGACCTGGTCGAGAACGAGCGCCTGACCATCGCCGGTGAGGGCAAGGGCGGGGCGGCCGGGTTCGCCAAGGGCGGCGCCAGCGTGACACTCAGCCCTGGTGAGACTGGCGGCACGCTGCTGGCCTATGATGTCGAGGCCAAGGTGGGCGGCAAGCTGGCGCAGCTGGGCAGCCGCCTGATCGACGGCTTTGCCAAGAAGATGGCCGATCAATTCTTTGCCAACCTGCAGGAGCAGCTGGAAGGCCCCGCCGAGGCGCCTGCCGAGGAAGAGGCGGGCGAGGACGGCGGCGAAAAGAAGGGCTGGCTGGGGCGCCTGACCGGGCGCGGCTGAAGCCTGCGCATTTGCGCAACGGAATGTGCGCATTCGGCCTGTTCCGGCTTGGCGGCACGCTGTAGGGTCTCCGCCAGAACGAGGAACATGCATGACGGCCATCCTGTCCATCAAAGACCTGCGCAAATCTTATGCGGACGGGTTCGAGGCGCTCAAGGGCGTCTCGCTCGACATTGAAGAGGGCGAGATTCTGGCCCTGCTCGGCCCCAATGGGGCGGGCAAGACCACACTGATCTCGACTGTCTGCGGCATCACCACGCCGAGTTCGGGCTCGGTGACCGTGGGCGGGCATGACATCCAGACGGATTTTCGCGCTGCCCGCCGGATGATCGGGCTGGTGCCGCAGGAGATTGCGCTGGAGCCGTTCGAGAAGGTCTGGAACACGGTGCGGTTCTCACGCGGGTTGTTCGGTCATGGCCCCGACAATGCGCGGATCGAGGAGATCCTGCGCAAGCTGTCGCTGTGGGACAAGCGCAAGAACGCGATCAAGGAGCTGTCGGGCGGCATGAAGCGCCGAGTGCTGATCGCCAAGGCGTTGGCGCACGAGCCGCGGGTGCTGTTTCTGGACGAACCGACCGCGGGCGTGGATGTCGAGCTGCGCAAGGACATGTGGGACATCGTGGCCGAGCTGAAACAGGCCGGCGTCACCATCATCCTGACCACGCACTATATCGAAGAGGCCGAGGCCATCGCCGACCGGGTGGGCGTCATCAACAAGGGCGAGCTGCTGCTGGTGCAGGACAAGGACACGCTGATGGCGCAGATGGGGCAGAAGCAGATCGAGGTCATGCTGACTCAGCCGATCACCGCCATCCCCGAGGTCCTGTTGGAACATAACCTGACGCTGAACGGTAATGGTGACGCGTTGGTCTATACCTATGACACCCATGCCGAGCGGACCGGGATCACCACGCTCTTGAACGACGTGGCGCAGGCGGGGCTGGTGTTGCGCGATGTGCAGACCCGGCAGTCGAGCCTGGAGGAGATCTTTGTCAATCTGGTGTCGGAGGGTGCGACATGAACTGGGCCGCCATTGCCGCCATCTACCGGTTCGAGATGGCGCGTTTCTTCCGCACGTTGGCGCAGAGCTTTTTCTCGCCCGTGCTCAGTACCTCGCTTTATTTCGTGGTGTTCGGCACTGCTATCGGCAGCCGGATACAGGAGATCGAGGGCGTGTCCTACGGCGCGTTCATCGTGCCGGGGCTGATCATGCTGTCGGTGGTGATGCTGTCGATCTCGAACGCGTCCTTCGGCATCTATTTCCCGAAATTCCTGGGCACGATTTATGAGTTGCTCTCGGCGCCGATCAATTTCCTTGAGATCGTGATCGGCTATGTGGGGGCGGCGGCGACCAAGGCGCTGTTCGTGGGGCTGGTGATCCTGGCCACCGCGACCTTCTTCGTCGATATCCGGATCGAGCACCCGCTGGCCATGGCGGCGTTTCTGGTCCTGTCGTGTCTCAGCTTCTCGCTACTGGGCTTCATCATCGGCATCTGGGCCAGCAATTTCGAGCAGATGTCGCTGATCCCGCAACTGGTGGTGACGCCACTGATTTTCCTCGGCGGAACCTTCTACAGCATCTCGATGCTGCCGCCGGTCTGGCAGACGATCACCCTGTTCAATCCGGTCGTCTATCTGATCTCGGGGTTCCGCTGGTCGTTCTACGGTCTGGCCGATGTACCGATCGCGCTGAGCCTGCTGGCAATCGCCGGTTTCACCGGGGTCTGCCTTGCCGTGATCTGGTGGATTTTCAAGACCGGATGGCGCATCCGCAGCTGATCCCGCCGTTGCATTTTTGCCGATGAAGTGTGGGAATCTTGTTGCCGTCGCGTTTCTGTCAGGACGGGCGTCTTGTTTGTCGGCAGGGGGCACTCTACATCGGCTGCCATGAAGCTACGCCTGCCGTTTATCAAAAAGCCGCCAATGGTGGCTGTTGTTCGTTTGTCGGGTGCCATCGGTATGGCAGGGCGCGCGTCCCTGAACGACACCACCCTGGCGCCGGTTCTGGAAAAGGCGTTTCGCAAGGGCAAACCCGCTGCCGTAGCGCTTGAGGTCAACTCGCCCGGCGGCTCTCCGGTGCAAAGCGCGCTGATCGGCGGCCGCATCCGGCGGCTGGCGGATGAGCTGAAGATCCCCGTCTATGCGTTTGTCGAGGACGTTGCCGCCTCGGGCGGCTACTGGCTTGCGGCGGCTGCGGATGAGATCTGGGCTGATGACAACTCGGTTCTGGGGTCCATAGGGGTGATCTCGTCGGGTTTTGGCGCCCATGTGTTTCTGGCACGGCAGGGGATCGAGCGGCGGGTGCATACCGCAGGCAAGTCAAAATCCATGCTCGACCCGTTTGCGCCGGAAAAGGATGAGGACGTCGAACGGCTCAAGGTCATTCTGGGCGATATCCATCAGAATTTCATCGCCTATGTGAAAGAGCGGCGCGGCGAGCGGCTGGAGCGCAAGGCCGATCTTTTCAACGGCGAGATCTGGCTGGCGAAGCGCGCGACCGAGCTGGGGCTGATCGACGGGGTCGGCCATCTGAAACCGCGGATGCAGGAGCAGTTCGGCGACAAGGTCAAGTTCCGCCGCTATGGCGTGCGGCGCCCGTTCTGGACCCGGATCGGCACCGAGCTGACGCAGGATGCGATTGCAGGCATAGAGGAGCGGGCGGCCTACGCGCGTTTCGGTCTCTGACGTGATATTCAAGATCGTCTCCCTCTTTCTGGTGGGCATGGCCGTGCTGGCAATGTTCGGCAAGCTGCGGTTTCCGGGACAGAAACGGCTGAGTTCGGCCAAATGCCGGCGCTGCGGGCGATACAGGATCGGCAGAGGCCCCTGCGCCTGCGAAAAGGGAGACCGCTCATGACAGCGTGGCTGTATTCTGCGCTGGGGCTGGTCATCTTGCTGCTGGCAGGCGATGCGCTGGTGCGCGGGGCAGTGAACCTGAGCTTGCGTCTGGGTGTTCCGGCGCTGATCGTCAGCCTGACCATCGTGGCCTTCGGCACCTCGGCGCCCGAGCTGCTGATCGCCATCAAGGCGATTCAGGAGAACGCGCCCGGGATCGCGCTGGGTAACGTGGTGGGCTCGAACACGGCCAACATCCTGCTGGTTCTCGGGGTGCCCGCGCTGCTGGCGACGCTGCACACCAGCGAATGCGACACGCGCCGCAACTATGTCTTCATGCTGATGGCCTCGGTTCTGTTCATCGCGCTGGCGGCCTGCGGCGTCTTCAACCTGGCCAGCGGGGCCATCTTGCTGGCGGGGCTGACGCTGGTTCTGCTCAACGCGTTCCGGCAGGCCAAGGCGCATCGCAAGGCGTGCGGAGAGGCATGTGCCGACGACGATGAGCTTGAGGGGCTGGAAGAGGCCGATCCCAACATGCCCTACTGGCGCATCGCGCTCTATCTGGTGCTGGGCCTGATCGGCCTGCCGATGGGGGCGCATCTGCTGGTGGAAAACGCTTCGATCATCGCGCGCACCTATGGGGTCAGCGAGACGGTGATCGGCCTGACGCTGGTGGCGGTGGGCACTTCGCTGCCCGAGCTTGCGACCACGGTGATGGCAGCCCTCAGGCGGCAGGCGGATGTGGCGCTGGGCAACGTGATCGGCTCGAACATGTTCAACCTGCTGGCCATCGTCGGTATCGCCACCCTGTTCGGACGCATCCCGGTGGACGATTCGTTCCTGCGCTTCGATCTGTGGGTGATGCTGGGCGCCTCGCTGCTGCTGATCCCGTTCGTGTTCTTCAAGCAGGACATCAACCGCCTGTGGGGGCTGGCCTTGACCGCGCTCTACGGGATCTATGTGATTGCCGTACTGACCTGATGCCTCTGCCGGAGGACCCTGAATGACCCGAGCTCTAGTGACCGGTGCCGGTATCCGGCTGGGCCACGCGATGGCGCTGTATCTGGCGACGCGCGGCTATGACGTGGCCGTGCACTATGCCAGCTCGGAAGCGCCTGCCGCAGAGACCGTGGACGAGATCCGCGCCATGGGCCGCAAGGCGGTGACCCTGCAGGCGGATCTGCTGGATGAGGCACAGACCCAGGACCTGCTGCCGCGTGCGGTCGAGGCGCTGGGCGGGCCGGTCACCTGTCTGGTCAACAACGCCTCGATCTTCGAATATGACAATATCCAATCCGCCACCCGGCAGAGCTGGGACCGGCACATGGACAGCAACCTGCGCGCGCCTTTCGTGCTGACGCAGGCGATGGCGGAACAGGGGCTGCAGGCGGTCACGGATGAGAATGGTGAGCCCATGGCGATCGGCCTGATCGTCAACATGGTGGACATGCGCGTGCGCAAACTGACGCCCGAGTTCATGACCTACACCATCGCCAAGATGGGCCTCTGGGCGCTGACCCGGACCGCCGCACAGGCGCTGACGCCCGCGATCCGGGTCAATGCGATCGGTCCGGGCCCCACGATGCGGGGCCATCGGCAGAGCGATGAGCATTTTGCGGCGCAGCGCGCGAACACGGTGCTGGAGCGCGGCTCGAACCCGTCCGACATCACTGCCGCGTTGGGATATTTCATGGATGCCCCGGCGGTAACCGGGCAGTTGCTTTGCGTCGATGGCGGGCAGCATCTGGGCTGGCGTACTCCGGATGTTCTAGGCCTGGAATGAGGGTTTTTGGTGCAAGTTTTGCACCGCTCGCATTTCTGTTACTTAAGCGTTACAAAAATGTCTTTTATTTCATGGGCTTGTCAGGCCTCATAAAAAATAACGTTAAAAATCAATGCGTTGAATATGTGCCTATTTTTTGGGCATTTCAGGGAAAAGGCCATGAAACAAGGAGAAATCGCGATGCCCCGAAAGTTATCTGCATAGTTATCCACATAAACCGTGGATTTGTTTCCTCTTGATCTGGGCGGCCCAAGATTGCAGCCATTCCCAGAGAATCATATCTGAATGCGATGAACCAACACAGCGACCCCGATTCCCAACCTCCGGTGACCGGCTATGCCTGCATCCAGCAGTATCTGAAAACGCTGGACAGCTCGCCCGGCGTGTACCGGATGCTCGATGGTGAAAGCCGGGTTTTGTACGTCGGCAAGGCGCGCAATCTGCGGGCGCGGGTGTCGAACTATGCGCGGCCCGGCCATTCGGGCCGGATCGAGCGGATGATCGCGGCCACCGCCTCGATGATGTTCCTGACCACGCGGACCGAGACCGAGGCGCTGCTGCTGGAGCAGAACCTGATCAAGCAGCTCAAGCCGAAATACAATGTGCTGCTGCGCGACGACAAGAGCTTTCCCAATATTCTGGTGGCCAAGGATCACGCCTTTCCGCAGATCAAGAAGCATCGCGGGGCGAAGAAGGAAAAGGGGACCTATTTCGGCCCCTTTGCCAGCGCTGGCGCGGTGAACCGGACGCTGAACCAGTTGCAAAAGGCGTTCCTGCTGCGCAACTGCTCGGATTCCATGTTCGACAGCCGCACCCGGCCCTGTTTGCTCTATCAGATCAAGCGGTGCTCGGGGCCGTGTGTGGGGCTGATCTCGGAAGCAGGCTATGCCGAAAGCGTCAAGGATGCCGAGCGGTTCCTGTCGGGGCGATCGACCAAGGTGCAGGAGGAACTGGCTGAGCAGATGATGACGGCGTCCGCGGCGATGGAGTTCGAGCGCGCCGCCGGTCTGCGCGACCGCATCCGGGCGCTGACGCAGGTGCAGTCGAGCCAGGGCATCAACCCGCGTGGAGTAACGGAGGCGGATGTCGTGGCGCTGCACATGGAAAGCGGGCAGGCCTGCGTTCAGGTGTTCTTTATCCGCGCCAATCAGAACTGGGGGAACCGGGATTTTTACCCCCGCGTCGGCCCGGATGTATCGGCAGCCGAAGCGATGGAGGCCTTTCTTGGTCAGTTCTACGACAACAAGGAGCCGCCCCGGCAGCTGATCCTGTCGGATGCCATCGAAAACGCCGACCTGATGGGCGAGGCGCTGTCTGAGAAGGCGGGCCGCAAGGTCGAGTTGCTGGTGCCCCAGCGCGGGGAAAAGGCGGAACTGGTCTCGGGTGCGCTGCGCAATGCGCGGGAGTCGCTGGCGCGGCGCATGTCGGAAAGCGCGACCCAGGCCAAGCTGCTGCGCGGGGTGGCCGAGGCGTTCGATCTGGACGGGCCTCCGAACCGGATCGAGGTCTATGACAACAGCCATATTCAGGGCACCAACGCGGTGGGCGGCATGATCGTGGCGGGCCCCGAGGGCTGGATAAAGAACGCGTATCGCAAGTTCAACATCCGTGGTGACGATCTGACCCCCGGTGACGATTTCGGCATGATGAAAGAGGTGCTGACCCGCCGCTTTACCCGCCTGCTGAAAGAGGACCCGGATCGCGACAAGGGCCTGTGGCCCGATCTGCTGCTGATCGACGGCGGTGCCGGGCAGGTGAGCGCGGTGCATGAGATCATGGTGACCCACGGGGTCGAGGACATCCCCATGGTCGGTGTCGCCAAGGGCATCGACCGCGATCACGGCAAAGAAGAATTTCACCGGATCGGTCAGCGGCCCTTTGCGCTCAGACGCAACGACCCGGTGCTCTACTTCATCCAGCGGCTGCGGGATGAGGCGCACCGCTTTGCCATCGGTACCCACCGCGCCAAGCGGGCCAAGGCGGTTGGCGCGACGCCGCTTGATGAAATCCCTGGCGTTGGTGCCACCCGCAAACGCGCGCTGCTGGCCCATTTCGGCAGTGCCAAGGCGGTCAGCCGGGCCAATCTGGCGGACCTGAAGGCGGTGGACGGGATCTCGGAAGGGTTGGCGCAGAAGGTCTACGATTTCTTCCACGAAAAGGGCTAGGCGCTGACCCTTTTGCCCCGCCACAGGATGTAGAGGCCCGAGGCCACGATCAGCGTGCAGCCCGTCAGCATGTGCGCCTCCAGCCGCTCACCGAACAGGACGATGCCCAGCCCGATGCCGAAGAGCAGGCGGGAGTAGCGGAACGGTGTCACGGCGGACACCTCGCCGGTGCGCATGGCCTTCATCAGGGCGGAGTAGGCGATGACGCCCCAGAACACCGCGCTCGTCAGTTGCAGGCTGGCGGTGGCGGTGAGGGGGACCAGGGCGATGCCCTCCCAAAACGAATAAAGAACCCCTGCCACCACAATCGACAGGAAACCGTAGAACCCCAGAACATCGGTGCCAAGCGTCGCTGGTGCCGCGCGGCTGGCCAGATCGCGCCCGGCAAAGCCCAGCATTCCGAGCACGGCGAGGATGGACAGCGGCGAAAAGCTCTCACCGGTGGGGCGGATGATGATCAGCACTCCGATCAGGCCGATCAGAATCGCGCTCCACCGCCGCCAGCCGACCTGTTCGCCAAAGACCAGCGCGGCGCCCGCGACGACCACCAGCGGCGTGGCCTGCAGGATCACAGTGGCCGAAGAGAGCGGGGTCAGCGCGATGGCGAGAACGTAGAACAGGCGGCCCAGCACCTCGAACAGCACCCGCAAGCGCATCGGTGGCGACAGCACGTCCGGATGCAGCAGCCGCGCGCCGCGCCAGCGTGCGATGCAGCCAAAGACCAGCGCGCCGCCAAGCCCGAACAGGATCAGGATCTGCCCGACCGGAAGCGTGGCGGAGGCGGCCTTCAGCAAGGCGTCTTCGAGGGCAAAGCCTGCCATCGCTGCGATCATCCAACCGCTGCCGATCAGGTTTGACCGGTGGTCCGTTTGAATATGCGCTGTCATGATGCCTGCCGTCGCATTGCCCGGATCAATACGGGTCGCGTTCCCTGACCCATTTCACGGGGCTCAATCTGACCGGGAATGGACGCGGAGCCAAGGGGCATCTCACGCCTTGCTGTACGCCGGGCTTTCGTCCGAAATGCCGCAGGTGTTTGTGGGCCATGCAGTTTTTCCACGGCCCGGCTTTCATGTCCGAAAGCCGCGATATAATGTCCGGCTCATGAAATGGAACCTGCCCAATATCCTGACCCTGCTGCGCCTGCTTGCGGCGCCCGGTCTGGCCGTGATGTTTCTCTACTTCACCCGCCCTTACGCGGACTGGTTCGCGCTGGTCCTGTTCGTGACCGCCGCCGTGACCGACTGGTTCGACGGCTATCTGGCGCGGGCGTGGAAACAGGAAACCAAGATGGGTGCGATGATGGACCCGATCGCCGACAAGGCGATGGTGGTGATCGCGCTGATGATCCTCGTGGGCTATTCGACCGAGCACTGGACCCCATGGCTGGTTTTGCCCGCCACCGTGATCCTGTTTCGCGAGGTTTTTGTCTCGGGACTGCGCGAGTATCTGGGCGATGTGGCAGGCACGCTCAAGGTCACTAATCTGGCCAAGTGGAAGACCACCGCGCAGATGATCGCGATTGCGGTGCTGTTCAGTCAGGGGATCTTTGAGCATTACGCTGTCATGTCTTCCATTGGCATGGACGAACACATCAGATCAGAGGTACTTGCCGGAAACATTTCCGACGAAGTGGGATTGAGGTGGAAAGTAGAAGCGATGAATTGGGCCGGGCAAATCGGCTTGTGGCTGCTATGGCTCGCGGCGGGTCTGACATTGATCACGGGCTATGACTACCTACGTAAAGCCATGCCACATCTGAAGGAGACGTAAGGGATGGATGTGCTCTATTTCGCCTGGGTCCGGGAACGGATCGGCCTGCCGAAAGAGCGGGTCGAGACCAATGCCGCCACCGTCTCGGATCTGGTCACCGAGTTGCGCGCACGCGAACCGCGGTATGAGGCCGCCTTTGCCGATCTCTCGGCGCTGCGGGTGGCGCTGGATCAGGAGCTGTCCGATTTCGATGCCCCGCTGTCGGGCGTGCGCGAGGTGGCGTTCTTTCCGCCGATGACCGGAGGCTGAGCCGGTGCGCATCGCCGTGCAGGAAGAAGAGTTCGATCTGGGCGCCGAGGCCAATGCCTTTGCCGCAGGCGGTACTGCAGATGGCGCCATCGTGACCTTCACCGGCGTGGTGCGCGATCTGGCGCGCGGCGATCTGGATGTGATGGAGATCGAGCACTATCCCGGCATGACGGAAAAGGCGATTGCCAAGATCGCCGATGAGGCCAAAGCCCGCTGGTCGCTGGGCGACGTGCTGGTGATCCACCGCCATGGCCGTCTGGCGCCCGGTGACAAGATCATGATGGTCGCCACCGCCGCCCCGCACCGCAAGGACGCCTTTGAGGCGGCAGAATACCTGATGGACTACCTGAAGTCCCGCGCCCCGTTCTGGAAGAAAGAGATCACGTCGGACGGCGCCGATTGGGTGGCCGCGAAAGACGAGGACGAGGACGCGCTGGGGCGGTGGTAGATCCGCCGGATCGCGCTGACCCGACCGGTTTCATGTAATCTGAGCCGCCGTTCCAATCCTGGCACCCAGCCCGGAATCAAGGCACGCAGTGCCGCCGGGCAGCGCCCGACCGCCCCTATGGGCGGGCGCTATGTTGACGTTCGTGTCCCGTACAGAGGAGGGGTATGATGGCCCCATAAAGTGAAGACCATTGACGGCAGGGGCGCCCACCCGCGGTCGGGCGCTGCCCTCTGTTCGAGTATCAGGTGGATAGTGTTTCCCAGGGTCAATTTTGCCGGGAATGCCAGGATTTGTGTCACTCCCCCCGCGCCAACTGCCCCCGCAGTTCTTCCGCCTCCTGCCGTGCGTCGCGGAGGCCCTCCATAGCGGCGGACAGCTCGGCTTCGGTCTGGGTGAGTTGGTTGGTCAGTTCGGCTTCGCGCTGCTGCAGGTAGGTGATCGCCTGATCCCTGGTCTCCTCGGCCTCGTGCAACTCCTGGCTCATGCGGTCCAGATCGGCCACATCGCTCTGGCGGACGCGGGACAGGCGGTGGATCAGCCAGTTGGCGAACCAGCCCATGCAAAAGGCCACGAACAGGATGATGGCGGTGGCGATGATGAATTCGGTTCTGTTCATGTCACTGGTCCTCTGCGCCCTCTGTCGAGGCGCCGTCTGTCTCATCCGCAGGCGCCGTTTCCGCCGCCTCGGGGCCGGGGCTTTCGATGGCTTCCAGCCCGGTTTCCACCTCTTCAATCGGTTCCGGGCGGATCAGGCGGAACTCGATGCGGCGGTTTTCCTCGCGCCCCGCTTCAGTGTCGTTATCCGCGATCGGCTGGCTTTCGCCATAACCCACGGCGGCATAGGTCGAGGTCAGCACCCGCCGCGACCGCAACTCGTTCAGGATGGACTGGGCCCGTGCCTGGCTGAGCTGCTGGTTCATCTCTTCACGGCCCTGGCTGTCGGTGTGGCCCTGGATCTCCATCCGGATTGGCCCGCATTCGCGCAGCAGGTCGGCAATGCTGTTGAGCGTGTCCAGCGAGCCCGAGGCCACCGTGGCCGAGCCCGGCTCGAACGCGATCTTGTTGGCCTGCTGCATCTCGGCGATCTGCTCTTCGCAGAATTCCGGGTCGGGCAGGGCGTCTTCGGGTTCGGGCGGTTCCTGATAGGTAATCGACAGGTCGAAATCCTGCGCCTCGCCCAGCTTTTCCGAGAGCAGCCCGGCGATCTCGGCGCTGGCATCCGCGTCATGGCTCATCCCGCTGAGCACGACGTTGTCAGGCGTGACGGTTAGCGCGCCGTTGTTCAGCCGCGACAGCGCCTCGAGCCCGGCCAGCACCCGCACCGGCCAGTCTGCGGGCAGGTCAGGCACCACGCGCGTTGCGGTGTGCACGGCGGTCGAGCCAAAGGCCGCGCGGGCGTAGCTGTCGGTCATGTCGCGCAGGGTCTCGTCGCCGACCCGGCCCCGCAGCTGCACCAGCCCCTCGGGGCTGAGCGTGGCGGTGAACTCGGAGGGACCTGCAGTGTTGGCAACCTCGGGCTCGGGCAGGACGGCGTGCAGGGCAAAGACCTTGGGCAGGCTGGTCTCAAGCTCTCCGACAACCCGGTCGAAATCGGCCTGATCGGTGCCCTGCTGGGCGATCAGAGTGATGTCAGCGTCGGCGATGGTGACCGAGCCCCGGCCCAACTCGGCCAGCGCGCTGATGCTGAGTTCGGCTGCCTGTGCCCAATTGGGTGACGGCACGCCCAGCCCGATGGTGCAGTTGGCCCGGCCTTCCAGCCCGGCCCTGTGCGCGGCCGCGACGATGCGGTTGCGGGCGGTGTCATCCTGGGCCGAGCAGGCGTCGAACCGGGCGCCCTCATCGCCGATCAGGAACCGCAGGGTGAACGGCGTGATGACCGGGCGCGGGGCCGAGATCGACAATCCGATCCGCAGGCTGGGTGGCGCGGCGCGGGTCAGCTCCTGTTCCAGCCGGGCCTTTTCCTCGGGGCTGTCCGAGATCGCGGTGATCTTGACCAGCCCGGCACTGGCCGAGACCTTGGCGCGCGGCAGTTTCGACAGCGCCAGCACCGCAAAGGCCATCGCGTCGTCCCACCCGGCGGGTTTGGGATAGTCGGCGGTTTCCATCAGATCGGTCACCAGTGCCTGCCGGTCGAGTTTCTGCAGCGCTTCCGCCAACGCCTCGCGATCCTCGCTGGCCGGGATCAGGCCGATGATCGAGATGCCGCTGTCATTGCGCAGGATCTCGGCCGAAAAGCGTGGGGGTGCCAGATCCGCGGTGGGCGCCACATCCATTCCGTCGATGACGCGAGAGGGGTCGACCTCATCCCCCGCGACGGTCAGCGCGTTGAACCGGGTGGCCTCGTCCGGGGCGGTGCCGGTGATGACGACCCGCAACCCGTCCGACTGAACCTCGGCCCAGTCGTGCCCCTTGGTATCAAGGGCCCGCCGCACCACGATTTCCGAGTTCCTCTCGACCGCGGTGACCGCGTAGCTTGCGCCGATCAGGCACAGACCCGCGGCCAGAACAAAGGTCAGAACGACCACGATGGAAAAGGATGGGCGCATGGGCAGCTTATGTCTTGTCCGGTCTTTCGGGCGAAGTCTTACAGGCCCCCGCCCCGGGGTGCAATCACACCAGCAGGGCGGCACCAAGGAAGATCAGCGGAATAAGGCCGGTGTCGCGATTGGCCCAGAACAGTTGCAGTAGCTTGGCGTTGTCCTCGATGTCGAGGCCGCGCAACTGCCAGGCCATGTGCCAGCCCATGGCCCAGGGCGCGGCGATGGCCAGTACCAGTGCCAGAATCGAGGCATCGGGCAGCGCCGCCTCGATCACCGCCAGCCCCATCAGGGTGACGGTGGCG
Source organism: Ruegeria sp. HKCCD8929 (assembly GCF_013031405.1). Taxonomy (GTDB): domain Bacteria; phylum Pseudomonadota; class Alphaproteobacteria; order Rhodobacterales; family Rhodobacteraceae; genus Ruegeria. The sequence goes on from NZ_WPZY01000005.1 coordinate 34,952, forward strand.
ACCAGAAAATACTTCATCCAGCGTGCCGTGTCGGTGCCGAACAGGCGGGCGGTGGATTTCACCCCGATCAGCGCGTCATCCTCGGTGTCCTGATGCGCATAGATCGTGTCATAGAACAGCGTCCAGGCGATGCCCGCGCCGTAAAGCAGCACCGCGGGCCAGCCCAGCGAGCCGCTATGCGCGGTCCAGGCCAGCAGCGCGCCCCAGTTGAAGGCCAGCCCCAGAAACGCCTGCGGCCACCAGGTGAATCGCTTGGCAAAGGGATAGATCGTGACCGGCAACAGCGACAGCACGCCCATGGCGATTGCGGCGCGGTTGAAGGTCAGCAGGATCGCCAGCCCCAGCAGCGACTGGATCACCATCCACACCACCGCCTGTTTCACCGTCACCTGGCCCGAGGGGAGCGGGCGCGACCGTGTCCGCTCGACCTGGCCGTCGAAATCGCGGTCGGTGATGTCGTTCCAGGTGCAGCCTGCGCCGCGCATCACGAAGGCGCCGATGGCGCAGCCCACCGCGATCCACAGATCGCCCCAGCGCGGGTCGCCGCCGTCGAGCATGGCCAAGAGCAGCCCCCACCAGCAGGGAATCAGCAACAGCCACGTGCCGATGGGCCGGTCGGCGCGGCTGAGCCGAAGATAGGGCCGGGCAAACGCCGGGGCATAGGTGTCGACCCAGTTGTCCGCGACCGCATCCGCGACCTGACCATCTGGTGTTGGGGCATCGCCTTGCATATGTAGGCCCTTATGAGTGCAAAGATCAGGCTGTATGTAGAGCACCCTCTGGGCCCGGGGCAATCGGTAGCTTTGACGCGTGAGCATGCGCATTACCTTTTCGGCGTGATGCGGCTGTCTGCTGGCGCGCCAGTGGCCCTGTTCAACGGGCGCGACGGAGAGTGGCTGGCCGAGGTGGCCGAGGCGGGCAAGCGCGGCGGCACGCTTGTCTGCGTCGAACAGACGCGACCCTTGCAGATGCCGCCCGATCTGTGGCTGTTCTTCGCCCCGATCAAGAAGGCGCGCACCGATTTCATCGTCGAAAAGGCCGCCGAGATGGGGGCCGCGCGGATCGTCCCGGTGCAGACCGAGTTCACCAATTCCGAACGCATCCGGCAGGACCGGTTGCAGGCCCATGCCATCGAGGCCGCCGAGCAATGCGGCGGCACCTTCGTGCCCGAGGTCTGCGCGATGCAGAAACTCGACCGCGTGCTGGCCGACTGGCCCGAGGGGCGGCAACTGATGTTCTGCAACGAGGCCGAGGTCGGCTCGGCCCTGCGGCTGGCCGAACATGAAAAGGGGCGGCCCTGGGCGATTCTGATCGGGCCCGAGGGCGGATTCTCGGACCGCGAGCGTGCGCGTCTGACGGCGCTGCCTTATTCCCACGTGGTCACCCTCGGCCCCCGCATCCTGCGGGCGGATACGGCGGCGGTGGCGGCGCTGACGCTGTGGCAGCAGGCGTTGGGGGACTGGGGATGAGCTGGCGCCGGGCGCAGGACGCGGACGTTCCGGGGATCGAGCGGTTCCTGCGCGCGCGTCTACAAAGCTCGATGTTTCTGCTGGCCAATCTTCAAAACCACGGCCTGACCGGCGACGCGCCGCATGCGATGACGATATGGGCGTTGGGTGACGAACCACGCGGTGTCTTTGGCATTTCCCGGCAGGGCATGGTGCTGCTGCAATGCCCTGATTGCGGCGAGGCCGATCTGCGCGCCGCCACTGCCCTGATCGCGGATCGCGAGGTGACCGGGATCATCGGTGAGGCGGCACAGGCACGGCGGCTGATGGCGCTGGCCGGTTGGGAGCATCGCGCCGCCAAGCTGAACAAGGATGAGCCCGCCTTTGCGCTGGACCTCGCGCGTCTGGTCATCCCCGAGAGCTCCGACACCGAACTGGTGCCGCTGGCCGATGTGGACCGGTCGATACCGGTGGCATGGCGCGCCGCGTATCACGCCGAAGTGCTGGGCGCCCACCCGGACGAGTCGCGCCAACTGGCCGAGCAGGATGTAAGCGCATATATCGAACGCGGTTCTCACCGGGTCCTGCTGGCCGACGGGCAACCGGTCTGCATGACCGGTTTCAACGCCAGCCTGCCGGATGTGGTGCAGATCGGCGGGGTCTATACGCCGCCCGACCTGCGCGGACACGGCTACGCGCGCCGGGCGGTTGCGTTGCATCTGGACGAGGCGCGGCAGACCGGGGTCACCCGCGCCATTCTGTTTGCCGCCAATGCGCCCGCCGTCCGTGCCTATCAGGCCATCGGGTTCGAGCGCGCGGGTTCGCTCGCCCTGATCCTCTTCGACATGCAGACGGAGGTCACCGCATGAGCTTCATCCGCCCCGAGGCCAAGACCGCCATCTGGCGCTGGCGTGAAGTGCTGGTCGGGATTGGCGTGGGTCTGCTTGGGTTTAGCTGGATCGGTGGGCCCGGCGGGCTGCTGGGCTGGATCGGCTGGGTGCTGGTTCTCGCGGGGGTGGCGCTGGCGGTGATCGGGGTGCAGCGGGCGCGCTTTCGCACCGGTGCGGGCGGGCCGGGCCTTGTCACCGTGGATGAGGGCCAGATCACCTATATGGGTCCCCTGACCGGCGGCATGGTTGCCGCGCAGGAGTTGGAGCGGCTGGCGCTCGACCCCACCTCGCGGCCTGCGCATTGGGTGCTGGAACAGCCCGGGCAGGCCACGCTTCACATTCCGGTGAACGCCGAAGGCGCCGAGGCGCTGTTCGATGTGTTCTCGAGCCTGCCGGGGCTGAAAACCGAGCAGATGCTGGCCGAACTCAACGGCGGTTCCGCTCACCCGGTCGTGATCTGGGAACGTCATCCCATGCGGCCTCCGGGATTGCGGCTGCATTGACACCGCGCGCGTTTGCGACCACGACTGACCCTCACGAACAGACACTTCAGGATCGGAGCACGGCTCATGTCCATTCCCCAGTCCGGCGGCGGACCGATTGAGCGCCACGAACAACTGGCCGAGTATCTGGCCGACGGTTGCAAGCCCAGGCAGGATTGGCGGATCGGAACCGAGCATGAGAAGTTCGGCTATTGCAAGGACACCCTGAAACCGCTGCCCTACGAGGGCAAGCGCTCGATTCTCGCGGTGCTCGAAGGGCTGCGCGATCTGCATGACTGGGAGCCGCTGGAAGAAGGCGGTAAGCTGATCGGCCTGCAAAAGGACGGGGCCAATGTCTCGCTGGAACCGGGCGGGCAGCTGGAACTGTCAGGCGCACCGCTGGAAACCATTCACGAGACCTGTGACGAGGTGAACGCGCATCTCAAGGACGTGAAGGACATCGCCGACAAGATCGGAGTGGGCTTCATCGGTCTGGGTGCGGCGCCGATCTGGACCCATGACGAGATGCCGCTGATGCCCAAGGGGCGGTACAAGCTCATGGATGCCTACATGCAGAAGGTGGGCACCATGGGCCGCACCATGATGCGGCGGACCTGCACCGTGCAGGTCAATCTGGATTTCGCGTCCGAGGCGGACATGGTGCAGAAACTGCGCGTGGCGCTGGCGCTACAACCGGTGGCGACCGCGCTCTTTGCCAATTCCCCGTTCCTCGAAGGCAAACCCAATGGCCACAAATCCTGGCGCAGCCGGGTCTGGCGCGATCTGGACGCGGCCCGCACCGGCATGCTGCCCTTCGTGTTCGAGGACGGGTTCGGGTTCGAGCGCTGGGTGGACTACGCGCTCGATGTGCCGATGTATTTCGTCTATCGCGACGGGCAGTATATCGACGCGCTGGGCCAGAGTTTCCGCGATTTCCTGAAAGGTGAGTTACCCGCGCTGCCGGGCGAAACGCCGATGCTTAGCGACTGGGCCGATCACCTGACCACCGCCTTCCCCGAGGCACGGATCAAGAAGTTCATCGAGATGCGTGGCGCCGATGGCGGCCCGTGGCGGCGCCTGTGTGCTTTGCCCGCCTTCTGGGTCGGTCTGATGTACGATCAGGGCGCGCTGGATGCGGCTTGGGATCTGGTCAAGGGTTGGGACACTGAGACCCGCGACGCACTGCGCGTTGCCGCCAGCGAAGGCGCCCTGCAAGCGCAGGTCAGGGGCATTCGGATGCACGATCTGGCCCGCGAAGTGATCTCCATTGCCGAGGCTGGCCTCAAGGCCCGCGCCTATCCGGGCGCTGGCGGGCTGGTGCCGGACGAGACGCACTTCCTCAATGCGCTCAAGGACAGTCTGGACAGCGGCAAGGTGCCCGCGGACGAGTTGCTGGACCGCTACAATGGCGATTGGGACAGCGACCTGACCCGGATCTACGCCGATTACAGCTATTGATCCATGACCCATCCGCCGGGGCGGCGGATGGGGTTTCGGGACTGGATCAGCGCGTCAGAACCGGTAGGTGGCGCGGATTTGAATGGTCGTGGCCTCGACATCGACGCCGGAACTGTTGAAATCGTCGAACTCATGATACAGGATCTCGCCCCCGACGCTGAGACCGCCTCCGACCAGCATTTCATAGCCTGCGCCGATGAAATAGCCGTCATCGCTGCCCAGCGTGTCGGTGTCCGCGTCAGCAAACCCGACCGTGCCGTAAAGCAGTCCGTCGCCGATCTTGTAGCCGCCGCGCGCCTTGACCCGCAGCACGTTTTCCAGCGTGGCGGCGGTCCCCACTTCGATATCCGCGAAATCGTAATCAAGACCCGCGCCAAGCACCCAATCGCCAAAGTCGTGGTCATAGCCCACGACCAGACCGCCGATCAGGCCGTCGCCCTCGACACCGGCGGCGTTGGTGTCGACGTCGGCATATCCAATCTGACCCCCGGCATAAAACCCGGACCAGTTGCCGCTGGATTGCGCCAGGGCAGAACCGGCAGGAATCGCGGCAATGGCCGAAGCTAGGGCAATCTGTCTTAGCATTTCCTATCCTTTCGTATCCGAGGTCACCGGAGCCCCAAATGGGATCCGGTGCTATCAATGTGAGAGTATACGGCGCAGGCGTACATGTGGATCACCGGGGCAGGGGACGGACAGCGCAAACCGGCGTGTTTTTTCCCGTTCGGTCGGCATGTTTTGGCTGATCCCCGAAATGTGATCGGGCACTCTGTGCGCAAGGAACGGAAAACGGCGGCAGAAGGGTCTGCCGCCGCTGTTCGCTTTGGGATGGTCCGGCTTACTGCTGAAGCGAGGCCGGGTCCTTGTCGGCGATGTCTTCCCAGTTGGCACTGGCCTTTTCGATAAAGCCGGGGATGTCGCCTTCCCAGCGCTGCTGGATGTCGGGCGAAATGTTCAGGTACAGCTTGTTGTCGACGATCTTCCAGATGTTGGGATCACCGTCGAACTTAAAGCCCATGGCCGCACCAAAGGCGCAGTAGCCGCCATATTCGGGCAGGTAGGCCTCGGGGTTGGCCTCGAACGCGGCCTTGTTCTCTTCCGATGCAAAGCGGTACATCGCATCGTTGTGGAGTGTCGTGATCTTCCAGTTGCCCTTGGTGGGCTCACCTTCGGTGAAATAGGCCACCGGGTCATAGCCTTGCAGCGCCAGACCGGTCGAGCTTGCGTTGATCTCGACACCGGCGGCCAGAGCCGAGGTTGCCAGCGCAACCGAGAGTGCCACGCCACCCAGCAGAGATTTTACCTTGTTCATGGGTTCACCTTTCTTGTGTGTGCCAGCCGGGGTGCCGTAATTGCGTCCGATTGGCTGTAGTGTTTGATGCGTGCGGCCGAAATAAACCGTCACGTCACAGCAGGTGGCACCGGCCCCGGTAACGTTCAAAACAACCTATTGTGTATGTGCATGGGCGAAAAATTCCTGTGCGGTGATACACAGTTGGCGCCCGCGTTAGCAGGTGTCGGGGGTCAGCCCGGTGGTGAAGCGGATCACCTTGTCGGCGGGCATTTCACAGGGCCGCAACAAGAGTTGACCGTCCGACAGACGGTAGAGGTTGAGGCTGATGTAATCCGGCCCGCCGCGTTCATTCGCGACCAGTTTATGCGCCCGACCATTGGCCGATGCGGTGCGGCTGACAACATAGGACCGCCCGCTTGAGCGGCCGGTGAACGTGCCCGTGGGCAGGGCAAAGAAAGCTTCCGAAAACGCGGCCGGAACCGTCAAGACTGGCCGATCTTGGGCTCGGTCCCGGCCTTGATGCGGGAGATGTTCGCACTGTGGCGCCAATAGACCAGCAGTGTCAGGATCACGCCCAGCAGGAAGGCCGAGCTGTGCCCCAGAAACAGCGCCCAGATGGTTGACGAGGCGGCGGCGGCCAGTGCCCCTGCCGAAGACATGCGTGAGATCACCGCGGCGGCAAGCCAGGTCAGGCAGCAGGCCACGCCCACGGGCCAGGCCAGCGCAAGCCAGAGGCCCAGAAAGGTCGCAACGCCCTTGCCGCCCTTGAAGCTCAGCCAGACCGGAAAGCAATGGCCGACAAAGGCGGTCAGGGCGGCCAGTTGCGCCGCGTCTTCTCCGGCGAGCAGCCGCGCCAGCAACACCGCCACCGCGCCCTTGCCGCCGTCGAACAACACCGTCAGCGCGGCGGCGGTCTTGTTGCCGGTGCGCAGCACGTTGGTGGCCCCGATATTGCCCGATCCGATCTCGCGCAGGTTGCCCAGCCCCATGACTTTGGCCAGCACCATGCCGAAAGGGACCGAGCCCAGCCCGTAGCCGATGACGGCCCAGAGGATCAGTTGCAGCGTTGTTGAGTCGATGGGCGGCATCAGTCTCTCCGGTAGACGGGCGTTCCGCCCACGTAAGTTGCCAGCACCCTACCTTGCATGCGCTGGCCGTCAAACGGGGTGTTCTGGGATTTCGATTTCAGGGTGAACCGGTCGAGCACAAAGGGCACATCGGGGTCGAACAGCACCAGATCGGCGGGCGCGCCCTCGGACAGACGGCCGCTCGCCAGCCCCAGCCGTTTGGCCGGATTCAGCGCCATGGCACGGAACAGGGTCGGCAGGTCCAACTGCTCGGCATGATAGAGGCGCAGGGCGGCGGGCAGCAGCGTTTCCAGCGCAACGGCGCCCGATGCCGCCTCTTCGAACGGTAGCCGCTTGCTTTCCTCGTCCTGCGGCGTGTGCATCGAGCTGATTGTGTCGATCAGGCCCGTGTGCACCGCCTCGATCACCGCCTGCCGGTCGTCTTCGGAGCGCAGCGGCGGCTTGACCTTGAAGAAGGTGCGATAGTCGGCCACGTCCAGCTCGTTCAGCGTCAGGTGATGGATCGAAGTGCCGGCGGTGATGTCCAGACCGTTGCGCTTGGCCCGCTCCAGCGCGGGCAGGGCGCGGGCGGTGGTGATCTGGTCGGCATGGTATTTGGCGCCGGTCATCTCAAGCAGGGCGATATCGCGGTCCAGCCCCATCCGCTCGGCCATGGGTGAGACCGAGGCCAGGCCGCGCAGGGCGGCAAACTTGCCGCTGGTCGCGGCGGCGCCGTTGCTCAGCCCCGGCTCCTGCGGATGGGCGATGACCAGCGCCCCGCAGGAGCGCGCATAGGTCAGCGCCCGCGAGAACACCTTTGTATTGGTCACAACGTGGTCGCAGTCGGTAAAGGCCACGGCACCTGCGTCGAGCAAAAACCCGATCTCGGTCATCTCGCGCCCCTCGCGCCCCTTGGTCAGTGCGGCCATGGGCAGCACGTTGACCGGCGTATCCGCCTGCGCGCGGCGGGTGACGAATTCCAGCGTCTCGGGCGTGTCGATAACCGGCGCAGTATCGGGCCGGGTGATGATCGTGGTCACACCCCCGGCAGCGGCGGCCAGCCCGGCGGATTTATAGCTTTCCTTGTGGCGCTCACCGGGTTCACAGACCTTGACGCCGATATCGACGATGCCGGGCGCGAGGCACTTACCGCCGCAGTCGATACGCTCTGCATCCGGTGCGTCCGGCCCCTGCGCGCCGTCGCCCCGGGCCACGATGCGCCCGTCCGACACGTTTAGCCAGCCGATGGCGTCCGTCCCGGCTTCGGGGTCGATCAGGCGGGCGTTGGTGAAGAGGATATCGCTCATGTCAGCGCCCTTTCGATGGCGGCTTTGGTGGCGGCGGGGTCGGCCTGGTACTTGATCAGATGCTTGTCGCCGCTTCGGGTGACGATCTGGACGAAACTGCCCATGGTGTGCACCGCCTCGATCTGGTTCAGCGGCACGCGGCGGCCCGCGGTGGTCAGCGCGTCCTTCGTGATCTCCCAGACCACTGCCAGATCTTCCGAGGCCAGATACCAGCCGCGCAGGGCGACGGCGGCCAGCCCGGCGGGCGCGCCGGTCCAGACATGCGGGTTGCCGACCAGCCACAGCACCGCCATCGCCGCGGCCATGCCCCCGGCGGCCAGCCAGGCGTAGCTGCGGATATAGGTTTGGCGGTCGGCGGGGAAACGGGTCACAGGGCCAGCCACAGGATGCCTCCGACGATCAGGGCCATGACTACGGCAAACAGGGTAAAGCCGATCCGCCGCGCCTCGGCCCGGGCCTGCCGCGGGGAGGCGCGAGGGGCGGAGAAGGGCTTGGCGCTTTCGGCGGTCATGGGCCGGGCGGTCCAGTTCGTGCCCTCTTCGGTGAAGAAACCGGCAAGTGCCATGCGGGGATCTGGGGTCAGCTCCAGCGCCCGGTCTTTGAAGGCTTTGCTGCGCAGGACCATCACCCAGCCCTCGACGGCCTCAAGCGCTGCGCGGTCGAGCTGATCCTCGGAGATGCCGCAGCCCTCGGTCAGGTAGCCGTAAAGACCCAGCTCTTCCAGATCCGAGACCGGGAACACTTCGATCTGGTCCTCGTCCAAGGCATCCACGCCCAGGACCTGCGCCGCCGCGCCCGGCTCGCGCAGGAATTTCGCCTCTTCGGGGCGCATGTCGAGCGTGAACAGACGCAGCACGCCGCGTTCGTTCCTGGCGACGGTCAGCTTGCTCATGCGGCCTCGCGCAGGTTGTGGGCCAGCAATTCCATGGCGGCCATGCGCACGGCCACGCCCATCTCGACCTGTTCCTGAATGACCGAGCGGTTGATGTCGTCGGCCAGCGTGCCGTCGATCTCGACACCCCGGTTCATCGGCCCCGGGTGCATGACAATGGCATCCGGTTTCGCCAGCTTCAGCTTCTCGCCGTCCAGCCCGTGGCGGTGGTAATATTCGCGTTCCGAGGGGATGAAGCCGCCATCCATCCGCTCTTTCTGAAGCCGCAGCATCATCACCACGTCCACGTCCCGCAGCCCCTCGCGCATGTCGTCATAGACCTCGGCCCCGAACTCGGCGAACTGGCCGGGAACCAGCGTCGGCGGGCCGATCAGGCGGATGCGGTTTTCCATCTTGCCCAGCAGGATTAGGTTCGACCGCGCCACGCGGGAATGGGCGATGTCGCCGCAGATCGCGATGTTCAGCCGGTGCAGCCGCCCCTTGGCCCGGCGGATGGTCAGCGCGTCCAGCAGCGCCTGCGTCGGGTGCTCGTGCCGCCCGTCGCCTGCGTTCAGCACCGCGCAGTTCACCTTCTGCGCCAGCAGATCGACCGCGCCGGAATGCGGGTGCCGCACCACCAGCAGGTCCGGGTGCATGGCGTTCAGCGTCATCGCGGTGTCGATCAGCGTCTCGCCCTTTTTGATCGAGCTCGCCTGCATCGCCATGTTCATCACATCCGCGCCCAGCCGCTTGCCCGCCAGCTCGAAACTGGCCTGCGTGCGGGTCGAGTTTTCGAAGAACATGTTGATCTGAGTCAACCCGGCCAGCACGTCGGCATGTTTGGCCGATTGCCGGTTCAGCTCCACGTATTTCTCGGCCAGATCCAGAATGGCGGTGATGTCATGGGGGGAAAGCTGCTCGATGCCAAGAAGATGACGATGGGCAAAACGCATGGGCGGCTCCGGTCTGACAGTCCCGCCGCTTATAGGAAGGACACGGCAGAGGGGCAATATGGCGTGATCACTCGGTGTCCAGCGCTTCGCAGCCGCCATCGTCGGTGCATTGCTCGCCCGGTCTGCACCAGCGGCCCTTGCCGCAATCGACGGCCTTGACGGGGACGCAGCCGCGAATGCGCGAGCATTTGAAGCCGGGCCGGCATTGCGAGCCGGTCTCGGGGCAGAGGAACCAGCCGGGCCGGGTGCAGCCGCCGCCGGGGATGCAGGTGCTGCCCGCCGGGCAAACCCGGCCCTCGCATCGGATTTCCCGGCTCGGTACGCAGGTCCCCGTCGGATCACACCGGTTGCCCAGCGGACAGTCGCTGTTGCTGAAACATTTGTCGGGGTCCGAACCGGGCCGCGTATTGGGGGCGATGGGATCGCATCGCGAACCGCCCGCCACGCATTTCTCAAACGGCCCACACGTGCGCCCGCCTCCGCAATAGGTGCCACCGGGCGGGATGCAGAACCCATCCCAGCTGCAGCGCTGGCCGAGGTTGCAGCAATTGCTGGCCCCGCATTGAAAGGTGCCCGCGCGGCATTCGGTGTGAAAATCCGCCTGCGCTGTGGGCGCGAGAAGGTCGAGGACAAGTGCAAGCAACAGGGTAAGGCGCAGCGTCATGGGCCCATGCTCGGGCGGTCTTTGGTCGCTGACAAGCCCAATTCGCTTTCCCTTATCGTCAGGCAGGATAGATTGAGACACATGGAATCGGCCTTGGACTATCACACCGCTCGGGCGCTGCTGGAATGGCAGATCGAACTGGGCGTGACCGAGACCATCGGGGATGCACCGGTGGACCGGTATGCGTTGCCCGACACCGCGCCCAAGCCGAAAAAGCTGCAATCCGCCAAGCCCGCGCCGGAGAAATCGCCAGAGGCCGATCCAGTTGAGGTGGCGCAACAGGCTGCAAAAGGCGCCGGATCGCTGGCCGAGCTGCGCGCGGTCATGGAGGCGTTTGACCTCTGCGACCTCAAGCGCGGCGCGCGGCAACTGGTCTTTGCCGATGGCAACCCCGCGGCCCGCGTGATGATCATCGGCGAGGCGCCGGGACGTGACGAGGATCGCGAGGGGCGGCCTTTCGTGGGCCGGGCCGGGCAATTGCTGGACAAGATGCTGGCGGCGATCGACCTGAACCGTGCCGAGACGGTCTATATCACCAATGTCCTGCCCTGGCGACCGCCGCAGAACCGCGATCCCAAACCCGAAGAGATCGGGATGATGAAGCCGTTCCTTGAACGCCACGTGGCGCTGGCGAAACCGGATGTGCTGGTGCTGATGGGCAATATCAGCTGTCAGGCGGTGCTGGGCAAGCGCGGCATTACACGGCTGCGCGGCAACTGGGATCAGGCGATGAACCTGCCGGTCATCCCGATGTTTCACCCCGCCTACCTGCTGCGCCAGCCGCAGATGAAGCGGCAGGCCTGGGCGGATCTGCTGGAGCTCAAGGCGAAACTGAAAGGCATCTGATGCGTATCCTGGCCTTTTCCGACCTGCACATGGCCCGCGCCCGCGCCGCCGATCTGGTGGCGGCCAGCGAAGGGGCCGATCTGGTGATCGGGGCCGGGGATTACTGTAACGGGCGCAAAGGGCTGGACGATGCGATGGCGATGCTGTCGGGCATCTCGGTGCCGCTGGTTCTGGTGCCGGGCAACGCCGAAAGCGCTGGGGAACTGTCCGAGGCCGCCCCCGATGGCGCGCATGTGCTGCATGGCCAGACCGCCACCGTGGACGGTCTGCGCCTGTTCGGGCTCGGCTACGGCGTGCCGGTGACGCCCTTTGGCGCGTGGTCCTGCGACCTGTCCGAGGCCGAGGCGGCCGAAATGCTGGACCGCTGCGACACCGCCGACATCCTGATCACCCATTCTCCGCCCAAGGGCCTGGTCGACAAGACCTCGCACGGGGCCTCGGTCGGGTCGGTCGCCGTGCGCGATGCCATCGAGCGGTTGCAGCCCGCGCTGGCCTTTTGCGGCCATATTCACGACAGCTGGGGCGCGCGCGGCATGATCGGACGGACCGAGGTGGTCAATCTGGGCCCCACCGTGAACTGGTTCGAGGTGTCTGCTTGATCGACACCTTCACCCTGCTGACTTTCCTGCCCGCGGCGCTGGCGCTGAACCTGTCGCCGGGCGCGGACATGATGTTCTGCTTCGGGCAGGGCCTGCGCTCGGGCCCCCGCGCGGCGGTGGCGGCAAGTGCGGGGATTTCAACCGGCTCGATGGTGCATGTGGCGCTGGCAGGGCTGGGCCTCGGCGCCGCTGTGTCCGCGATGCCGTGGCTCTTCGACGTGATCCGCTGGGTCGGGGTGGGATACCTGCTGTTTCTCGCCTGGACTGCCATCCGCACCGGAGCCATTCCCCCGGAAGCGCCGCAGAAACCCGCCAAACGCGCCTTTCGCGACGGGTTGCTGGTGAACCTGACCAATCCCAAGGTGATCCTGTTCGTCCTCGCCTTCATCCCGCAATTCATCGACCCCGCCGCTGGGCCGATCCTGGCGCAATTCGTGATCTTTGGCCTGATCATCGCGCTGGGCGGGTTCTTCATCAACGGCGCCGTCGGCGTATTCGCAGGCGGGGCCGGGCGGCGGCTGACCGGCAACCCACGCGCGGCGCGCGTGCTGGGCTGGCTCAGCGGCGGCATATTCACGGCGCTGGCCCTGCGGCTGGCCATCATGGAAAGGGCCTGACATCCAATGTCGCGCATCGACGAAAGCCTCGATTTCATCCCCGTCCGCATTGCCGTCCTGACGGTCTCGGACAGCCGCTCGCTGGACGAGGACCGCTCGGGCCAGACGCTGGCCGACCGGATCGAGCGGGCGGGGCACGAGCTGGCCGACCGCAAGATCCTGCGCGACGAACGGGCCGAGATTGCTGATCAGCTGCGTGCCTGGATTGCGGACCCTGAGATCGACGTGGTGATCTCGACCGGAGGCACCGGGCTGACGGGCCGGGATGTGACGGTCGAAGCGCATCGCGACGTCTATGAAAAGGAAATCGAGGCCTTCGGTACCGTTTTCACCCTGATCTCGATGGACAAGATCGGCACCTCGGCGGTGCAGTCCCGCGCCACTGGCGGCGTGGCAGGCGGCACCTACCTGTTTGCGCTGCCCGGCAGCCCCGGCGCCTGCAAGGATGCCTGGGACGGAATTCTGGAAAAACAGCTCGATTACCGCCACCGCCCCTGCAATTTCGTGGAAATAATGCCCAGATTGGACGAACACCAGCGACGGAAGTAGACTTGTCGCGCGTTTGAACACGTGTAACCGTCTTTTGGCTTGGCATTTTTTCCTGCCCGGCTACCTGTTGGTGACGGCAGCCTGAAGCGACCGGAGCGATGTGATAGATGCGATTTTTGCGGCAGAGCCTTGTGGGCGTCTTTCTGGCCTCGCTGACGCTGGCGCTGCTGATTTATGCCGCGCAACTGGTGATGGGCGCTGTGCAGGAGTTCATGGCGCAGGACAATCGCCAGCCTGAGTCGCGCGAACGGATCTTCACGGTCAATGTGCAGACCGCCGAGCTGCGCACAGTCACGCCATATCTCGAGGCCTTCGGCGAAGTGCAGAGCCGCCGCAGGCTGGAACTGCGCGCGGCCATTGGCGGGCGCGTGGTGGCATTGTCGGAAGACTTCGAAGAGGGCGGCGCTGTCACCGCAGGCGAGGTGCTGGTCGAGCTTGACCCCGCGGACGCGCAATCGGCGCTTGATCGGGCCAAGTCCGATCTGCTCGACGCGCAGGTCGAGGAGCGCGATGCCGAACGTTCGCTGCTGCTGGCGCAGGATGAATTGAAGGCGGCGCGCGATCAGTCCGAGCTTCGCGAACGCGCGCTCAAACGGCAGCAGGACCTGGCCGAGCGCGGGGTTGGCACCGCCGCTGCGGTTGAAGAGGCCGAACTGGCCGCCGCCTCGGCCCGGCAGGCGGAACTGGCCCGGCGCATCGCACTGGCGCAGGCCGAGGCACGGGTCGATCAGACCCAGACCCGCATTGCCCGCGCCCTCATTGCGTTGGAGGCCGCCGAGCGCGATCTTGAGGACATGACCGTTCGCGCCCGTTTCGACGGCACGCTCAGCGGCGTGACGCTGGTCGAAGGGCGGCTGGTTGCAGCCAACGAGAAACTGGCCGAACTGGTCGACCCGCAGACGCTCGAAGTCGCGTTCCGCGTCTCGACCGCGCAATATGTGCGGCTACTGGATGAGGATGGCCGCCTGATCCCCGCACCCGTCACCATCTCGCTTGAGGTCACAGGCGCTGACCTGGCCGCCCGGGGTCGCATCAGCCGCGACAGCGGCTCGGCGGGCGAGGGCCAATCGGGGCGTCTGATCTTTGCCCGTCTTGACGCCGCGCCCGGGTTCAAGCCGGGGGATTTCGTCACCGTTTCGGTCGAGGAACAGCCGCTGGCCAATGTGGCGCGCCTGCCGGCCTCGGCGCTGGATTCCTCGGGCACGGTGTTGGTGCTGGGGCCGGGGGAACGGCTGGAATCCCTGCCGGTCGAGCTGATCCGGAGGCAGGGGGACGAGATTCTGCTGCGCGGCGACGGTCTGGCCGGGCGCGAGGTGGTGACCGGTCGCACACCGCTTTTGGGCACCGGCATCCGGGTGCGCCCGCTGCGGACCGAGGAACAGACCGCGCTCGACCCCGGCATGGTCGAACTGACCGATGAACAGCGCGCCCGTCTGGTTGCCGCCGTCGAAGCCAATGAGCGGCTGTCGGATGCCACCAAGGCCGAGGTGCTGGGGCAACTGGCCGAGGCCAAGGTGCCCGCCCGTCTGGTCCGGCGCATCGAAGCGCGTTCCGGGGGCTGAGGGCGATGATTCGCGAGATCCCCAGCGCCGCCGGTGGTCTGCTGAGCTATTTCACCCGCCACCGCACCGCCGCCAACCTGCTGCTGGTGATCTTGCTGGTTCTGGGCGCCGCTGCGATCCCCAACATGCGGGCCCAGTTCTTTCCCGATGTGATCCTTGAGCGGGTCAATGTTACCGTCGATTGGGAGGGCGCGGGCCCCGAGGATGTTGACAGCGCCATCGTGCAGGTGCTTGAGCCGTCGCTGCTGGCGGTGGACGGGGTGGAAAGCTCGGAAGCCACCTCGCGCGAGGGTCAGGCGCAGATCCGGCTGGAATTCGAACCCGGCTGGGACATGGCCCGCGCTGCTGACGAGGTGCGCACCGCCGTCGACAGCGTGACCAACCTGCCCGAAGAGGCCGAGGAACCCAGCATAAGGCGCGGTGCCTGGCGCGATCGGGTGACCGATGTGGTTCTGACCGGTCCAATGGAGCCCGGCCAGCTTGCGCTGTTGACCGACGAGCTGATCACGCGGCTGTTCAAGGTCGGGGTGACCCGCACGACCATCCGCGGCATTGCCGCACCGCGCATCGTGGTCGAGGTGCCGACCGCGCAGCTGATCGCCAACGATATCTCGATGTCCGACATCGCCACCGCTATCGCCGCCGAGGTCGACGCCAACCCGGCGGGCGATGTGACCGGCGCCAATGCCCGCATCCGCACCGGGGTCGAGAAACGAACGCCGGAAGAGATCGAGGGGATCGTCCTGCGCTCGAACGCCGATGGCTCGAAACTGACCATTGCCGATGTAGCGCAGATCCGGGTTGAGGGTGTGACCCGCAACCGCAGCTATTTCGTTGGCGAGCATCCGGCCATGTCGGTCCGGGTGGATCGTTCGAACCAGGGCGATGCCATCGAGATCCAAAGCACGGTCGAACAGGTGGTGGCCGAGATGCAGGTCAGCCTGCCCGACGGGGTGACGGCGGAACTGATCCGGACCCGCGCGCAGGCGATCACCGACCGTCTGGACATTCTGGTCGACAACGGTCTGGTCGGGCTGGGGCTGGTGATCTGCCTGCTGTTTCTGTTCCTGAATGCCCGCATCGCCTTCTGGGTCGCGGCGGGTATTCCGGCAGCCATGTTCGCCGCCATCGCGCTGATGTATATCGCCGGGTTGTCGATCAACATGGTCTCGCTGTTCGGCCTGATCATCACGCTGGGCATCGTTGTCGATGACGCCATCGTCGTCGGCGAACACGCCGATTTCCGCGCCCGGCGGATGGGCGAGCATCCGGTGGTCGCCTCGGAACGGGCCGCGATGCGCATGGCGATGCCGGTCTTTGCCGCCACGCTGACCACCGTGATCGCCTTTTTCGGCCTGACCGCCATCGGCGGGCGGTTCGGTGAGCTGATCCGCGACATCCCGTTTACCGTGATCGCGGTGCTGCTGGCCTCGCTGGTCGAGTGTTTCCTGATCCTGCCCAACCACATGTCCCATGCCATCGCGCATTCGGCCAAGGAGCACTGGTACGACCTGCCCAACCGGGTGGTGAACCGTGGTTTCCGTTGGGTGCGCGAGCATCTGTTCCGCCCGCTGATCGCCTGGGTGGTCTGGGCGCGTTACGTGGTTCTCGCGGCGGTCGTGGCGATTCTGGCCAGTCAGCTTGCTCTGTTCATCAAGGGTGACGTCAACTGGCGTTTCTTCAACGCGCCCGAACGCGGCTCGGTCACCGGCAATTTCATCATGGTCGAGGGCGCAACCCGGGCCGATTCGCTGGAGATGATGCGCGAGATGCAGCGCGCCACCGAGGAGCTCGGCCGCATCTACGAGGAACGCCATGGCCGCAACCCCATCGACTATGTGCTGGCCGAGATCGGCGGCAATGCGGGTTATGGTCTGGCCGGGGCGGACACTAAGGATCCCGACCTGCTGGGCGGCATCTCGATCGAGCTGATCGACGCCGACCTGCGCCCCTATTCCAGCTTTGCCTTTGTGGGTGAGCTGCAGGATTTCGTAAACCGGCACCCGCTGGCCGAAACCGTCAGCTTCCGGGGCTGGCGTTCGGGGCCCGGGGGCGATGCGCTGGACGTGCAGTTCTTTGGCGCTGATGTCAGCACGCTCAAGGGCGCGTCCGAGGATTTGCAGACCGCACTGGCGCGTTACCCCGAGGTTTCGGCGGTCGAGGACAATCTGGCCTATGACAAGGAAGAGATCATTCTGGACCTGACCGCGCAGGGGCAGGCGCTGGGCTTTACCATCGAAACGCTGAGCCGCGCCCTGCGCAACCGGCTCAACGGGATCGAGGCGGCGACCTTCCCCGATGGGCCGCGCAGCGCCGAGATCCGGGTCGAGCTGCCCGAGAACGAGCTGACCGCCGATTTCCTGGAACGCACGCTGATGCGCACGCCGGATGGTGTCTACGTGCCGCTTGCCGATATCGTCTCGGTCACCCAGCGGTCGGGTTTTTCGACCGTGCGGCGCGAGAACGGGCTGCGGCTGATTTCGGTGATCGGTGACATTTCCGAGGACGACCCGGCCCGTGCGACCGAGATCGCGACGGCGCTGGAAACCGAGATCCTGCCCAAGATTGCCAGCGAGCGGCAGGTGGAATGGCGCATGGCCGGCCTCAGCGAGCAGGAGGACGAGTTCCTCAGCGAGGCGCGCACCGGGTTGATCCTGTGCCTGACCGGCATTTATCTGGTGCTGGCCTGGGTCTTTGCCAGCTGGACCCGCCCGCTGGTGGTTATGGCGATCATCCCGTTTGGCCTCGTCGGAACGATCTGGGGGCATTACCTCTGGGACGTGCCGCTCAGCATGTTCACGGTTGTGGGGCTGTTGGGAATGACCGGGATCATCATCAACGACTCGATCGTGCTGGTGACGACCATTGATCAGTACCAACAGGATCGCGGGTTGATCCCGTCGATCATCGAAGGGGCCGCCGACCGGTTGCGCCCGGTGATGCTGACTACGCTGACCACGGTGCTGGGGCTGACGCCGCTTCTGTACGAAGGCTCGCAACAGGCGCAGTTCCTCAAGCCGACGGTCATCACGCTGGTCTACGGTCTGGGCTTCGGCATGGCGCTGGTGCTGCTGGTGGTTCCGGCGCTGCTGGCGGTGCAGCGCGACATCTCGCGGCCCCTGACCGCGATGCGCCGCGCGCTGCGCGGGTCCAACACCGTGGCACGCGGTGCCGCGGCGGGGACCGGGGCGCTGATGCTGGCCTGGCTTGGTGTGACGATGATCTGGCCGATGATCAATGGAACTTTGCCTGCAGTCCTAACGGCGGCTCTTCCGATGCTTGACGGGTTGCCGGTTGCGCAAGCCGGCCTTGGGCTGTTCCTGATCGGCGCACTGACCATTCTGGTGATGGCCTCGCTCGCCTCGGCGCTGGTCTTTAGCCGACTGTCAGCCAGAACCGATGCCTGACCGCTGCCACCGGGCGCGGGCAAGCCGCTTGGAAGCGGCTTAAGCGGTTTTCAAACCGCTTCAAGGCGTTTGCAAACGCCTTTCATCCCTAGTGGAGAGGGTGGATCAGATACGGCTTAGCGCCGTTTCCAGCAGATCGACGACCCGCGCGCTCATCTGCAGGCTGCCGTTGCGGACATGGTCGACGGGAAACCAGCGGGCGTCCTTGGCATCGTCACTGGGCGTTGGCGTGCCGCTGACATAAGCGCAGTCGACACCGACCAGAAGGTAATGGTGGGTCACAACCCCGGTGTCATCACTGCGGAGCAGATCGAGATTGTCGAGATAGGCGCGCGGCTCGGCAACGATGCCAGTTTCCTCCAGCAACTCCCGGCGCGCGGCCTGCATCACGGTCTCGCCCCATTCCACATGCCCGCCGGGAAACCCCCAGAGCCCAAAATCCGGCTGCTTGCCGCGTTGCGCCAGCAGCACGTGACCGTCATGGATCACCACCGCGAGCGCACCGATAAAAGGGGTTCGGCTCATCACTCAGCCCGGCGTGCAGCCTTGAATATCAACCGCGTGTCTGGCGCCGAGAACGGTGATGCGGACCTCGGACCGGTCCAGCGCAAATGCAGCACCCGAGTTGCTGATCACCTCGGAGCTGGCAATCAGCGTGTTGCCCTGCCGCCGGGTCTGGGTTTCCGCGGCCCAGAGCGCGGGGTTCCCGGGCTCGATCACGGCCACTTCGCTGCCGCCTGCGGATGGCATCGCGATATGCGCCTCGATCTGCAATCCATGCTGCGTCGGTTTCAGCCGGCAACTGGCGGATTTCACCCCCGCCTCGCGCGCCGAATAGGGCCGCTGCGCCAGCGCCGCCGCGATTGCCGGGTGACGTCCCGCACCCGAATCGAGCCTGTGGTTAAAGCTCAGATTGCCGGGTATGCACACCTCCTTGCACACCCCGAAATCCATCTCGCCCTTCAGCCGCACCGGCTGGCCGGGCTTGGCCGGAGTGATCTCGACTGGCAGGACCAGCTGATCCTCATAGCCGATCGAGCGCAACCCGTTCTGGTCGAACACTTCCGGTGCCGGCCAGGTGATCGAGACCTCGCCCACGTTGCGCGATCCGCGCCAGTCGAAGCTCGGCGGTATCCCGGCCTCGCCCGGCGCGCGCCAGTAGGTCTTCCACCCGTCCGCCAGAGTCAGCCGGATAGCGCCCAGATACGTGCCCTTTTCCGTCACCCCGCCATCAAGGACGTCAAGCCGGACAACATCGTCGAGACCGCCCGCATAGGCCGGGGCGGCAAGGGTTGCGCACAGGGCCAGAGTGGCCGGGATTTTCGTAAAAAGCGTTCGCATATGAAATACATGCGCGTCATTTCGCCAAATGCCAAGTCACGTTCGGGTCAGCAATGTGAAACCTGCGGGAAAATTCCGGATGCTCTATTGCAAAGGCCGGGCTTGCGGGTTCATTGTCAGATGAGAAGTAATAAGAGTTGGCCGATGATGGATCTGACCGGAAAACTGCTGATCGCAATGCCAGGCATGGGGGATCCGCGGTTTGACCATACGGTGATCTACCTGTGCAGCCACGGCGAGGACGGGGCAATGGGGCTGATCGTGAACAAGCCCGCCGATCTGCGTATCAAGGCTCTGCTGACACAGCTCAACATCCCGTGCGAGGTTCCCGTGGTTGGAGAGCGCCTGGTCCGTTTCGGCGGGCCGGTCGAAACCGCGCGCGGCTTTGTCCTGCACAGCGAGGATTACGAGGCCAATCTGCATTCGATGCCGGTCAAGCCCGGTTTCCGGATGACCGCGACGCTGGATATTCTGGAAGACATCGCCGCCGGGCGGGGGCCGGAGAAGTCCATGCTGATGCTGGGATATTCCGGCTGGGGGCCGGGCCAGCTCGAGGATGAGATCGGCATGAACGGATGGCTGACCACCGATGCCTCGCTGGATCTGGTGTTCGACAAGCCCGACGATGAAAAGTGGGAGGCCGCCCTGGCCACGCTTGGCGTCGATCCGTTGACGCTGTCGGCCAGCGCCGGGCACGCCTGATCAGCTGCCCCGCGGGGCGGCGGCGCGGCGCAGGCGGTCGTTGATCGCGGCACCCAGCCCGTGATCGGGAATCGGGGCGACGGCAATCGGGCGCCCGGTTTCATCCAGTTCATGCAGCGCAGCAAAGAAGTTAGCGGCAGCTTCGGGCAGGTGCCCCTTGGGCGACAGGTTCAGATCGCACACCATGTCGCCAAAGCCCAGCAGCACCTCATCCCCCTGTGGCGCGCCCGCGTTCAGGCGCACCGAAGCGTCCGGCGCGTAATGCGACAAAAGCTGCCCGGGCGCGGTCAGCGCATCGCCTTCCTGATAGTGCAGCAGTTTTTGTCCCAGCACCGCCTCGACCTCCTCGGCGGCCAGCCCACCGGGGCGCAGCAGCGCGGGCTCTCCGGCCAGCCCGATGATGGTGGATTCCAGACCCACGCCACAGGGGCCGTCATCGACAACCGCGCCGATGCGGCCATCGAGCCCCGCGCGCACGTGATCCGCCGTGGTCGGGCTGATCCGGCCCGACGGATTGGCCGAGGGCGCCGCGACCGGGCCGTCGAAGGCGCTCAGCAGAGCCTGCGCCGCCGGGTGCGCCGGAACCCGCACCGCCAGCGTGTCCAGCCCCGCCGTCACCAGCGAGGAAATCCCGTGATCCGGTTTCAGCGGCAGAACCAGCGTTAGCGGACCGGGCCAGAAGGCCGCTGCCAGCCGCTCTGCCTGATCGCTCCATTCCACATGCCGTTGCGCCGCCTGGACCGAGGCGACATGCGCGATCAGCGGGTTGAAGCTGGGCCGCCCCTTGGCCGCATAGATCGCCGCCACCGCCTCGCCATTGCAGGCATCGCCGCCCAGCCCGTAGACCGTCTCGGTCGGAAACGCGACCAGCTTGCCCGCGCGCAGCAGATCGGCGGCGCGGCTCAGGCCCGCGTCATCTGCGGTCAGATAAAGGGTGGCGTTGGGCTGCATTTCCGGTGACGCGGCGTTTTGGTTGCTTGTATGACTGGGATGGATAGGTAATCGTCCAAGCCCCGACAAATACCGGTGCGGGCGGCGGATTCCAAGCCCGTCCGCGCAGCCGGTCAGACAGCCCCGAGGGAAACCATGCCATATCGCGCGCCCGTCTCCGATTATGAATTCCTGTTCCGCCATGTGGTCGGCTTCGACCAGGTCGCCGCGTCCGAGCGTTTTGCCGACGCCGACGCCGATGTGGTCAGTGCCATCCTGACCGAAGCGGGCAAGATGTGCGAAGAGGTGATGGCGCCCCTGCAGCGCCCCGGCGATCTGGAGCCAGCGCGGCTGGAAAACGGCGTGCTGCGCACCTCGCCCGGTTATGCCGATGGCTGGAAGGCGATTGCCGAGGGCGGCTGGATCGGCATCAGCGCCGATCCCGAACATGGCGGCATGGGCCTGCCGATGACCGTCACCACCGCCGTCAACGAGATGATGAGCGCGGCCTGCCTGTCGCTGCAACTCGCCCCGCTGATGAGCCAGGGCCAGATCGAGGCGCTGGAGCATCACGCCAGCGATGCGCTGAAGGACCTTTATCTGCCCAAGCTGATCTCGGGCGAATGGGCCGGGACCATGAACCTGACCGAGCCGCAGGCCGGCTCGGATGTTGGCGCGCTCAGCTCCAAGGCGGAACCCAACGGCGACGGCACCTATGCCGTTACCGGGCAAAAGATCTTCATCTCCTGGGGCGACAACGATTTCTGCGGCAATGTCTGCCATCTGGTACTGGCGCGCCTGCCCGACGGGGTGCCGGGGACCAAGGGGATCTCGCTGTTCCTGGTGCCCAAGTTCATCCCGGATGACGATGGCAATCCGGGCGTGGCCAATGACCTCAAGGTGGTATCGCTGGAACACAAGATGGGCCTGCACGGCTCGCCCACCTGTGTGATGCAGTATGACGGCGCCAAGGGCTGGCGTGTCGGCGCCGAGCATGGCGGTATGGCGGCCATGTTCACCATGATGAACAACGCGCGCCTCGGCGTGGGCGGGCAGGGCGTCGGCTCGGCCGAAGGCGCCTATCAGCACGCGCTGGCCTATGCGCTGGAGCGCAAGCAGGGCAAGACGTCCTCGGGCACCATCATCGACCACGCCGATGTGCGCCGGATGCTGATGGAGATGAAGGCGGATGTCTTTGCCGCGCGCGCGATCCTGCTGGCCAACGCGGCGGCCATCGACATGGGCACCGCCACCGGCGATCCGGAATGGGCCGCACGGGCGGCGCTGCTAACCCCGATCGCCAAGGCGTTTGGCACCGAAACTGGTATCCGCGTGGCAGACACCGGGGTGCAGGTGCATGGCGGCATGGGCTTCATCGAGGAAACCGGCGCGGCGCAGTATTTCCGCGACGCAAGGGTGACCGCGATCTACGAGGGCACCAACGGCATTCAGGCCATGGACCTCGTGGCCCGCAAGATGATGGATGGCGGCGAGGCCGCCGCGCGCCTGCTGGACGAGATCGAGACCCACGCCGAAAGTGCCCGCGCCAGCGTGCCTGAACTTGCCGAGCCGGTCTGGCAGGCCACCGAGACGCTGCGCGAAACCACCGAATGGTTGGTGGCGCAGGGCGACATGACCGACCGCTTCGCCGGGGCGCTGCCGTATCTGCGCGCCTTTGCCCGGGTGCTGGGCGGCCACTATCATCTGGCCGCCGCGCTGGCCGATCCGGACGGTCCTCGCGCTAAACTGGCCCGGTTCTACATCAACGCGCTGCTGCCCGAACATGCCGGCCAACTGGCGCAGGCGCAGAACGGGGCAGGTGACCTCTTTGCGCTCAGCGCCGACGAGCTGGCGGCCTGATGGACGGGGTGCAATCCCTCGCTATGCGGTACCCGTGGGAAGAACCTCCGGCAGCGGGAGAAGCCATCGAAGTCGCCGAGGGCGTGCTGTGGATGCGCCTGCCGCTGCCGATGAAGCTGGATCATGTCAACGTCTACGCGCTGGATGACGGCGACGGCTGGACGGTGATCGACACCGGGTTTTCCTCGAACAAGACCCGGCGGATCTGGGACCAGCTCATGACCGGTCCGTTGGCAGGCAAGCCCGTGCGTCGCGTGGTTGCGACCCATCACCACCCCGATCACATCGGCAATGCGGGCTGGTTCCAGTCCGAGCATGGCGCCGAACTGGTCACCACCCGCACCGCCTGGCTGTTTGCGCGGATGCTGACGCTGGATGTGCAGGAGACCTGGCCCGAGGAAACGCTGGACTATTACCGCAGCGCGGGCATGGCGGCGGAGGTTCTGACCAAGCGGATGGCCGAGCGCCCCTTCAACTTCGCCGACATGGTCTATCCGATGCCGCTGGGCTTTACCCGGATCAAACAGGACGATGTGTTCCGCATGGGCGGGCGCGACTGGGACGTGCACATGGGCAGCGGCCACGCGCCGGAACACGCCACCTTCTGGAGCCGCGACGACGATCTGGTGATCACCGGCGACCAGATCCTCAGCTCGATCAGCCCCAATATCGGTGTCTACGCGACCGAGCCGATGGCCGATCCGGTGGCCGAATGGCTTGAGGCCTGCGAGCGTCTCGCACCGCTGGCCCGGCCCGAACATCTGACACTGGGCGGACACAAGCTGCCCTTTACCGGCCTGCCGATCCGGATGCGGCAACTGATCGACAATCACCACGGCGCGCTGGCGCGGCTGCTGGATCATCTGGACACGCCCAAACCGGCCTCGGACTGCTTTGCGCCGCTCTTCAAACGCTCGATCGGCGAGGGCGAATACGGCCTCGCGCTGGTCGAGGCGGTTGCGCATCTGAACCATCTCTACCACATTGGGTCCGTGACCCGGACGCGCCGTGCGGACGGGGCTTGGGTGTACCAGCGCAAAGGGTGACAGATGGACGACAAGATCGAAACATCCGCCGAAGCGGCAGAGGCGGCGGCGCTGCCGCGGTGTCATGAGGTCCATTGCGGCCCCGAGGGTGAGGCCAAACCGGCGCAAGTGCCTGAACCGCTGCAAAAACCGGTCGCGGCCAAGAGCCCGGCACAATGGGCCTATGAACGCCTGATCCTCTACATCAAGAATTTCGAGGAACAGCTCGACGGCAGCCAGGAGGTTGCCATGGGTTTCACCGGCGGCGACGCCGGGGTGCTGCGGATCGAGGGGATGGGGTTTTTCGACCCCGACATCGTCACTTTCTACGGCTCGGACGGCGGCGGGGCCAAGACCCAGCTTGTGCAGCATGTTAGCCAGCTCAACGTGATGCTGCGCGCCCTGCCGAAACCGACCGAGGACAAACCGGCCAATCGCATTGGGTTCCGGCTGGCGGCGGATCTGGAGCAGCAATAACAACCTTTGCTTGCATTTTGGGTTCCCGGCACGTTGAATACACGCGTCGTTCAGGAGCCCGCCCGTGCCGCATTTCTCAACCGTGACAAGCGCCTATGCCGGGGCCTGGGTCCGTCGGCGCGTGTTTGTGCCGCTTTATATGGCGCTGCGTCTGCTGGCGCTGGCGGTGATCGCTCCGGGGATGGCGGCGGCGGTCAATCTGGCGGTGTCGCTGTCGGATCAGGCGGCGCTGACGGATCAGGACATTGCCATGTTCATCCTGTCGCCGGTCGGGTTTCTGGCCACGCTGGCGGTGCTCAGCCTGCTTCTGGTGGCCGAGGTTCTGGGCTTTGCCGTCATGGCCGCATACCTGCGGCTGGGCGGGGGCGATCCGTGGCGCACCGGCCGCGCCGCCGTGGCACTGGTTCTGGGCCGCCTGCCGGACCTGTTGCGCTTTGCCGCCCGCTTCGTGCTGCGGGTTCTGCTGCTGATCGCGCCGTTTGCCGCCCTTGCCGCCCTGATCGCATGGTGGACGCTCACCGAATATGACATCAACTACTACCTGACCTTCCACCCGCCCGCCTTTCTGGTCGCCGTGGCGCTGATCGGCCTGCTGGCGCTGATTATGGCCTGGGTCCTGATCCGGCGCCTGTCGGCCTGGGCGCTGGCACTGCATCTGGTAATCTTCGAGCGCACGCCGCCGCGCGCGGCCTTCGATGAAAGCGCCAGGCGGATGCAGGGCAAGCGCGGGCGGCTCAAGATCGAGCTGGCCCTGTGGCTGGTGCTGCGTCTGGCGATTGCCGCCGTGATCGGGGCGGTGGCTGGGGTGGCTCTGGGTCTGGTGCCGTCCGGCGAGGGCGCCAGCCTGCGCCTGATCCTTGCTCTCAGCCTTGCGGTTCTGCTGCTCTGGTCACTGGCCGATCTGGTCCTGTCGGCCATAGCGCTGGGCGCACTGGCGGTGCTGCTGGACGGGTTTTTCGAAACCAAGGCCACACCGCCACCTGTTTCACGCAGCAGCCTGCGCCCGCGCCTGATCGGGCTGCTGGTGGTCTCGGCTGCGGCGGTTCTGGCAGGCGTCTGGTTCGGCAACCGTCTGCTGGAACGGGTGCAGGCGCCGGACGACGTGGCGGTGATCGGTCACCGGGGCGCCGCGGCGGCGCGGCCCGAGAACACCATGGCCGCGGTCCTCAAGGCCATCGAGGACGGCGCCGACTGGGTCGAGATCGACGTGCAGGAAACGGCGGATGGCGTCGTCGTCGTGATGCATGACAGCGACTACATGAAACTCGCCGGGGTGGACCTGAAGATCTGGGACGCCACTATGGCCGATCTGGACGATATCGACATCGGCAGCTGGTACGACCCGGCCTTTGCCGATGAACGCACCCCGACCCTGCGCGACGTGCTGGCGGCGGCGCGCGGCAAGGCGCGGGTGATCATCGAACTCAAGTATTACGGCCACGATGTCGATCTGGAAAACCGCGTGATCGAGGTTGTCGAGGCGCTGCAGATGCAGGACCAGATCGCCACCATGTCGCTGAAATACCCCGCCGTGCAGAAAATGCGCAAACTGCGTCCCGGCTGGCGCAGCGGCGTGCTCGCGGCCACGGCGGTCGGTGATCTGGCCCGGCTCGACGGGGATTTCATCGCGGTCAGTACCGCAACGGCGAGGCCGGCGCTGATCCGCTCGGTGGATGAGGCGGGCAAGGATCTTTATGTGTGGACCGTTAACGACCCGCTGCAGATGTCCAAGATGGCCTCGATGGGGGTCGACGGGCTGATCACGGACGAACCGGCGCTGGCCCGGCAGGTGCTGGCCTACCGCGCCGATCTCGGCCCTGCCGAACGGCTGCTGCTGTGGCTGGCCGAGGAATTTGGAATGGATTTCGACCGAGAGGCGCGACGCGATGAGAGCCCTTAGCGTTACCCTGATCCTTGTGGCCGGACCGATCATGGCACAGGACCTGGCCAAGACCATGGAACTTCCGGCGCACAACGCGCTCATGGCATTGCGCGACAAGGCCGGGCTGTCGAAGTTCGAAAGCGACGGCTGCTCCGGCGGCTTGTCCACCACCTGGCGCCTGGTGTCGGACACTTTCCCCGAATTTGCGGCGGCGCATGAGGCCAGCCCCCCGTGGGAGGAATGCTGTGTCATCCATGACCGCGCCTATCATGAGGCCGCAGGCGCCGCGAGCGCCGACGAAAGCTATGACGCCCGGATCGTCGCGGACTGGGCGTTGCGGGCCTGCGTCATGGAAAAAGGAGAATTGCGGGCCGAGGATCTGGCCGAACGCTACGAGGTCACGCCGGATCAGGTCCGCGCGGCCTACGAGACCATCGCCGGGGCGATGTATCTGGCGGTGCGCTTTGGCGGAGGGCCCTGCACCGGGCTGCCGTGGCGCTGGGGCTTCGGCTACCCCCGCTGCACCCCGTTCGACGCGATGGTCCCTGCGCGCGAATGACGTGGTGACAGAGCGGCAAGAATCCATTATCCAGCGGTCAACATACGCGAATAGGAAGACAAGACATGGCTGATCACAAGCACGGCGAAATGGACATCAAGGTTCAGAACGAGACGTTCAACGGCTTCGTCAAATTCACCACCTGGACGGTTGTGGTGATTTTCTTCATTCTGCTGTTTCTGGCCGTTTTCGCCTCCTGATCCGGCCGAGTGCGTCCAGTGTTCCGAGTTCTGATTTTCTGCGCGCTGGCGCTGGGTGTTGCAGGGTGCACGGATCGCGGCCCCGAGGCCGATCCCGCCACCATCGCCGCCGCAGCCTATCGCGCGCCGGGATCGGCGACGCTAACCCTCTATACCATGGTCAACACCCGCACCGGGTCGGGGGCGCATACCTCGCTGATGATCAACGCGCGTGAACGGATCGTCTTTGACCCGGCGGGATCGTTTTATGCCGATGTGGTGCCCGAGAAGGACGATGTGCTCTACGGCATCACGCCCGCGGTGGAAAAGGCCTATCGCGGCTCGCACGCGCGCTCGACACACCACGTGATCGTACAAAACGTCGAAGTAACGCCGCAGCAGGCCGAGATCGCCTATCAGCTTGCCAAGCAGATGGGCCCGGTGCCAGGCGCGTACTGTGCCAACTACACCGCTAGGTTGCTGCAGCAGGTGCCGGGGTTCGAGCAGATCGACGTCGTATTCCAGCCGGTGAAACTGTCCGACCAGTTCGGCAGCCTTCCTGGTGTCGTGACCGAGAAATACTATGAAAACGACGATGCCGATCTGCAAAAGGGGCTGGCCGAGAACAACGCCCGCCTCAACCAGACCTGAGGTCTATCCCAGCAGATAAAGCAGACTATAGAGCGTGACGGCACCGGAAAAGATCGCCGCAAGCACGTTCTTGGTAAAGAGCCCCACGACAATCGCCACGGCCGCCGCGCTCATCCGCGGCGCATCCGGCGCGCCTCCGGTGGCGGCGGGCCAGACCACCAGCGGCGCGATCAGTGCAGGCAGAATCGCCACCGCCGTATAGCGCAGATGCCGCAGCAGCCAGGGCGGCATGGGCCGGTCACCGACAAAGCCGAGAAACACAAAGCGCAGGGCGAAACTGCCCGCGGCCAGCCCGACGATGATGGTCCACATGGTGGTGGGATCGATCTGGCTCATGCCCGCACCTTCCTGCGCTCCAGCATCACCTCGGCCTGCGCGCCCGCCATCATGCCCGCGCAGCCCGCGATCAGCAGCCCGAGGTTGAACGGCACTGCCACGGTCAGCAGCGACACAACGATGGCCACAAGTGCGGCCACCACATGCGGCAGCGTGCGCAGCATCGGCCCGATCATCGACAGAAAGGTGATCGGCAGCGCGAAATCCAGCGCCCAGCTCTCCGGGATCTGCGTGCCCAGAACAGCCCCCAGAAAGGTGCATAGATACCAGAGCGGCGCGATGGGTGAGATCGAGCCGAAGAAATAGGCCATCCGCTGCCCGATGCTCATCTGCGGCTCTTTCTCAAACCGCGCGATGGAGCAGGCATAGGACTGATCCACCACGAAATAGGCCGCGCAGGCCCGCTGCCACAGCGGTGCCGCACCCAGATAAGGGGTCAACGAGGCCGAATACATCGCCACCCGCAGATTCACCGCCAGCGCCGAGGCCAGCACGATCAGGGTCGGCGTCTCTTCCTGCAGCAGTTGCAGCGCGGCGAACTGAGCGGCCCCGGCAAACACGGTGGCGGTAAAGGTCATCGTCTGCACGATGTTCAGCCCGGCCTCGGTGGCGAAAACGCCGAACAGGGTGCCGAAGGGGATAGCCACCAGCACAAAAGGGGCGCCGTCGCGAAAACCCTTCCAGTAGTAGGAATTGGATGTGGTGAATGCCATGGCTAAATCCTAATGTAGGCGCGACAGCAGTAACGGGCTTGGGAAAGGGTTGCAATTGGCCAGAGCGGAAGATCTGTCGGACTACATCATCGCCCCCGATCCCGGCGCCGCCCGCCTGACCCGCGCGGTCGACGGCGTGGACCAGAACGGCGCGGCCAGCCACATTTCGGTGGTCGAGGAACGCCCCCTGACGATCTTTCTCAACGCGCAGGAGATCGTGACGGCGATGACCATCGGCGATTATCCCGAATACCTGGCGTTGGGCTTTCTGCGCAATCAGGGCATGTTGCGCGACGATGATAAGATCACCGGGGTCGATTACGACGACGATCTGGAAACCGTCGTGGTGCGCACCGCCACCCAGACCTCCTACGAGGACAAGCTGAAGAAAAAGACCCGCACCAGCGGCTGCGCCGTGGGCACCGTGTTCGGCGACATGATGGAGGGGCTTGAGGGCGTGCGCCTGCCGCAGGTCCCGGTCCGCACCTCGTGGCTCTACGACCTGGCCGCCAAGATCAACCGCACCCCGTCGCTCTATCTTGAGGCCGGGGCGATCCACGGCACGGTGCTGTGCCACCAGAACCGCCCTCTGGTCTACATGGAGGACGTGGGCCGCCACAACGCGGTGGACAAGATCGCGGGCTGGATGCTGTCCGAGCGCGTGGGGGCCGACGACAAGATCCTCTACACCACCGGACGGCTGACGTCCGAGATGGTGATCAAGACCGCGATGATGGGTATCCCGGTGCTGGCCTCACGCTCAGGCTTCACCGCCTGGGGCGTCGAGATCGCGCGCGAGGTCGGCCTGACCCTGATCGGCCGCATGCGCGGGCAACGCTTCGTGTGCCTGTCGGGCGAGGACCGGCTGCTACGGGATGTGGACCCGGCGACTGTGCCGGTCGAAGACAAGAAACATCGCAGGAAGAGTGCGGGATGACATACGCGCATTTTGGGATCACGCTTCTCGGCGTTCTGATCATTATCGCTATGACGACGCTGATTTTTTTGGCGCTCAGGCACTACGAGCGAACCAAGATGCGATTGTTCGACGGCATGGCCGCCCTGCCAGATGCAAAGCTGAATGCGCTGGGCTGGACTCCGAAAGAGGCGGTGACGTTCTGGCATATCAAAAGCTGGCGACGGATCGGATGGATCGAGGCATCGCGGCGCCACAACGAGATGTCCACGACGTTGCAGCGGGTCCTGCTCCGGGGGCTGCCAAAACACAGTGACGTCCCCGAAACGGCCAAACGCGCGGCATTGCAGTACCGGCTGTATTTCTTCCTTGGCCTGATGCCGGTGGCGGGCCTCATCTTTTTGTCCGCGCTTCTCAGATATCCGGTGTTATGGGTCGCCATGCCTCTCCTTGTCCTGTTCCCATTGCAGAAATTTCAACGATGGCCCTCAGAGAATGAGGTGGCGTCATGACCCAACCACTCGGCATCATCCTGGCCGGGGGGCTCGCCACGCGCATGGGCGGCGGCGACAAGGGGTTGCTGACCCTCGGCGGGCAGACCCTGCTGGCCCATATCATTGACCGGCTGGGGCCGCAGGTGGCGGGGCTGGCGCTCAATGCCAATGGCGATCCCGAACGCTTCGCGGGTCTCGGCCTGCCGGTGATCGCCGACTCCATCGAAGGTTTCGCCGGGCCTCTGGCGGGCGTTCTGGCGGGCCTCGACTGGGCGGCAGAGCAGGGGGCCGATGCCATCGTCACCGCCGCCGCCGATACCCCGTTCTTTCCGCGCGATCTGGTGGCGCGCCTGATGGCCGACGCCGAGGGGCAGACGCACCCGCTGGTGCTGGCCACCACTCCACGCACGGGGGCGGAGTTGAAATCGGGCGGCAAGGTCAACCGGCACCCGACCTTCGGCCTCTGGCCCGTTGCCCTGCGCGACGATCTGCGCGCGGCGCTGAACGACGGCCTGCGCAAGGTGGTTCTCTGGACCGACAAGCATGGCGGGCGCGAGACGCTGTTTCCGGTCGATCCGTTCGACCCGTTCTTCAACGTCAACACGCCCGAGGATCTCACCCGGGCCGAAACCTTGCTGGAGCAGGCATGAGGGTCTACGGTGTCACCGGCTGGAAGAACGCCGGCAAGACCGGGCTGATAGAACGGCTGGTGGCCGAGATCACCGGGCGGGGCTTCAGCGTTTCGACCGTCAAGCACGCGCACCACTCCTTCGACGTGGACCACCCGGGCCGCGACAGCTATCGCCACCGGCAGGCGGGGGCCGCCGAGGTGCTGCTGGCCTCGCAATACCGCGTCGCTCACATGCAAGAGTTGTGCGGCGCACCCGAGCCGCCCCTCTCCGACCTGCTCCAACGCCTCTCACCGGTCGATCTGGTCCT
The DNA here is from genome assembly GCF_013031405.1 of Ruegeria sp. HKCCD8929. GTDB lineage: Bacteria > Pseudomonadota > Alphaproteobacteria > Rhodobacterales > Rhodobacteraceae > Ruegeria. The sequence continues at coordinate 65,970 of NZ_WPZY01000005.1, forward strand.
GATCGAGGGCTACAAGCGCGAACGCCACCCCAAGATCGAGGCCTACCGCGCCGCGCCCGGCAATGACCTGATCGCCCCGGGGGATGACACCATCCGCGCCGTGGCAAGCGATACGCCGCTGGATCTGGACCGCCCGGTGTTCGATCTGAACGACACGAGCCGCATCGCCGATTTCATCCTGGCCGAGGTCGGCCTGTGACCCCCTTCCGGACCTTCGCCATGGTGGACTGGTCCGGAGGCAACGACACCGGTCCAACCCCGCGCAAGGATGCGATCTGGGCCTGCGTCGTCCGCGACGGCAACGCGGTCGAGCCGGTCTATCTGCGCAACCGGGCACTGGCAGAGAATTGGCTCGCAGACCTGATCGAGGCCGAGACAAGCGCGGGCCGTCGCCTGTTTCTGGGCTTCGATTTTCCCTTCGGCTACCCGCGCGGTTTCGCCCGCGCGCTGACCGGGTCAGACGACCCGCTGACCCTGTGGGACTGGTTCGAGGCGCGGATCGAGGATGCGCCCAAGGCCAACAACCGCTTCGATCTGGCTGGAGAGATCAACCGCCGTTTCGGCGGGCGCGGCCCGTTCTGGGCCAATGGGCTCAAGCGCGACATCGAGGGGCTGCCGCGCCGCAAAGACACCTATCACAATCCGTTTCCGGACCGTCGCGCGGTCGAGCATTTGGCCAAAGGCAGCTTCACGTGTTGGCAGATGGCCGGGGCGGGAGCCGTGGGCAGTCAGGTGATGATGGGCCTGCCGGTCCTGACCCGCCTGTGCCGCCGGTTTGCCGGGCAAGTGGCGGTGTGGCCTTATGAGGCACTGGACAAACCGGTGGCCTTCGTCGAAATCTGGCCCTCGCTGACGCTGGGTGCGGCGCCCGAAGGGCGGATCAAGGATGCCTGGCAGGTGGAACAGGTGGCGCTCGATCTGGCGCATTTGCCGCCCGAGGACCTGGCGCGGCAACTGGACGTGAGCGCAGCAGAGGAAGGCTGGATCTTGGGTGTGAAACAGAACAGGCCGGATATCGCGCCGCCGCCCCTGCGCAACGACTGTTTTGCGCTTCCAGCGGGGGTGAACTGGACCCCGGTGGATGACGCGCTGGCGCTGCTGCGGGACCGGCTGGGCCCGGTGACCGGTGTCAAGACGGTGCCGTTGGGGCAGGCGCTGGGCCGGGTTCTGGCGCAGGATGTCGTGGCCAAACGCTCGAACCCGCCGCAGCCCAATACCGCCGTTGACGGATATGGGTTCGCCGGGGCGATCCCGGACGGAGAACACGTGATGCCGCTGCTCGAGGGCCGCGCGGCGGCCGGTATCCCCTTCGACGGCACCGTGCCCCCCGGCAACGCTCTGCGTGTACTGACTGGCGCGGCCCTGCCCGAGGGGGTTGAGACCGTGATTCTGGAAGAGGATGTGACCGTACAAGACAACCACATCGCCTTTCGCGGCCCCCTCAAGCGCGGCGCCAACGCCCGCAAGGCGGGCGAGGATGTGAAGGCCGGAGAGATCGCCCTGACCGCCGGGCGCCGGGTGACCCCGGCGGATCTCGCGCTGTTGTCGGCGGTCGGGCTGGCCGAGGTGCAGGCGCGCCGGCCCCTGCGGGTCGCTGTGGTGTCGACCGGAGATGAACTGGTCGAGCCGGGGCAGGCGGCGGGGCCGGGGCAGATCTTCGACGCCAACCGTCCGATGCTGCTGGCGATGGCCGACCGCTTCGGGTTCGACACCGTGGATATGGGTCGCATCGCCGATGACCGCGTCGCCCTGCGCGCGGCATTGGATACGGCGGCAGACACGGCGGATGTCATCCTGACCAGCGGTGGCGCCTCGGCGGGGGACGAAGATCATGTCTCGGCTCTGCTGCAAGAGGCCGGGGCGCTGCAGGAATGGCGCATCGCGCTGAAACCCGGACGGCCTCTGGCGCTGGGCATGTGGAACGGCACCCCGGTCTTTGGCTTGCCCGGCAACCCGGTGGCGGCGATGGTCTGCACGCTGATCTTCGCCCGCCCCGCCATGGGGTTGATGGCGGGCGAGGGCTGGCACGAGCCGCAAGGCTTCGATGTCCCCGCCGCCTTCGAGAAACGCAAGAAACCGGGCCGCCGCGAATACCTGCGCGCGCGGGTGCGGGACGGCAGGGCCGAGGTCTTTCACTCCGAAGGCTCGGGCCGGATCAGTGGGCTGAGTTGGGCCGAGGGGCTGGTCGAAATTGAAGACGGCGAACGCCACATCCGCCCCGGCGACCCGGTGCGGTTCATCCCTTACGGAAGTTTCGGGTTGTGACCACCATGGTGATGCCCGGCTTTGCCGAGGCCGAGCGGGCTCAGGCCGCACGGCTGTTCTGGCAGGCCTTCGCGGCCAAGCTGGGCAAGGTCATGGGCCCCGAGGACAAGGCGCTGCGGTTCTTCGAGGCGGCGCTGGACCCGCGGTTCGCGCTGGTGGCGCGGGATGACGACGGGCGCTTGCTGGGGCTGGTCGGGTTCAAGACGGAAGAGGGCGGGCTGACGGATGCGGGCCTGCGCGATCTAGCGCAGGTCTATGGCTGGTTCGGCAGCCTCTGGCGGGCGGTGGTTCTGAGCGTGCTCGAGCGCAAACTGCAACCCGGTGTGTTTCAGATGGACGGAATTTTCGTGGACACCGCGGCGCGGGGGCGGGGCGTGGGCACCGCCTTGTTCGACGCGGTGTGTGCTGAGGCCGAAGCGCGCGGAATGCGTGAGGTGCAGCTTGACGTGATTGACACAAATCCCCGTGCGCGCGCGCTTTATGAGCGGGTGGGGTTCAAAGTCATAGGCGAAGAGGAAACCGGGCCGCTGCGTCCGCTCTTCGGGTTCCGCAAGGCCACCCGGATGAGCAGGCCGGTTTCCCGCTGACACCGGGCGCGGGCAAGCCGCTTGGAAGCGGCTTAAGCGGTTTTCAAACCGCTTCAAGGCGTTTGCAAACGCCTTTCTGCGCTGCAAGGAAAGCAGCGCGCGTCAGTCGAAGGTTCCGGCCACCCGGCCCAGCAGCATGAAGGCGCGGGCGGTGCGGGTTTCGCTGAGGCCCGAGATTTCGGCATCCGTTGCCTCGGCCTCGAACTCGACGAACATCTGGTCGAACCGGCGGAGAAAATGATGCGCTGCATCGCGAAAGATCGGGTCCTGTTTCAACCGGCCAGCGGTCAGGGCCAGCGACGACCTGTCCCGGATCCCACCCAGTGCCGCAACCGCACGGCCCCGCACCCCATGGGCAAACTGGCGCCAGATCTCGGGCCGGGCCATGTCGGGGCGCAGATCGTCCATATAGATGCCCTCCTGGCTCAGCAGGGTCAGAACGTCCTGTGCGGCCTGGATCAGCTGCGCCGCCTTGCGGTCCTTCAGCGCCCGGCGCAGCGCGGCGAAGCCTTCGGTGTCCTCGGTCGTTTCCGGGAAATGCAGGGCGCGGATGAATTCTTCGGTCGAAAGCGGCGGCGACAGCGCCTCGGCGGGGGTGCCCAGCTCCAGCGACCCCTGATCCCCGGCACCGCCTCGCGCCCCGCGCAGCGAGGGCAGAACAACACGCGACGTCTCCCGGCGCTTGGTCGAGAACGTGGCCAGCGCGGTTTCGGTCTTTTTCGTCGCCTCGGCGATCTCGTCCAGCTTACGGGTGACCGAGGGCTCATGTGTGATCGCGGCGCGCTGCTGTTGCACCACATAGGCGTTGCGGATCGCGTCGATGGCGGTCTGCAGACGCTGGCTTTCCTCACGCATCACCCGCGCCGTCCGCATCGCCGTCGCGGCCACCCAGATCATCGCGACCGGCATGAAGACGGCCAGCATGGTGACCAGAAAGCTGCCATCGCGGGGCTCGGGGTTCAGCACAAAGACCACGACGGCGAAGGCCAGCCACAGCAGGCTCAGCAGGATCGCGGCAATCTCGATCCCGGTGACGGCGGGCCGCCCGGGGCGGTCGTAGATCCCCAGCGAGGTCGGATGGGCCGAATCAGGATCTGGCGTCTGGCCGGACATGTGAAAGCTCCGTCAGGAGTACTGGATACTTAGAACTTCGTAGGACCGCAGGCCGCCGGGGGTGCGCACCTCGACGCTGTCGCCTTCGTCCTTGCCGATCAGGGCGCGGGCGATGGGGGATTTGATGTTGAGCAGACCGTTTTCGATATTGGCCTCGTGCTCACCCACGATCTGCCAGGTCTTTTCCTCATCCGTGTCCTCGTCCACCAGCGTGACGCGGGCGCCGAACTTGATGGCGCCGGACAGCCTTTTGGGGTCGATCACATCGGCCAGCGACAGGATGCCCTCAAGCTCCTTGATCCGGCCCTCGATGAAGGACTGCTTTTCGCGCGCCGAATGGTATTCGGCATTCTCGGACAGATCGCCATGCTCGCGCGCCTCGGCGATGGCCCGGATGATGGCGGGCCGCTCCTCGGTCTTGAGCTGCTTGAGTTCGGCCTCGAGCGCGGCAAAGCCCGCAGGCGTCATCGGGATCTTTTCCATGTCTTCGTAATCCACGCACAAATTGCGTCGCCCCGTCGCGCAATGCGCCGGGGCGACAGGTAGGGTCGGGGAATACCTGACCCAAATGAGGTGGGGATTGCAAGGGGCGAGGTCCGCAAGACGCGCGGATTACGGCCTAGTCATAGGCCACGACCTCAAACTCGATGCCGTTGTCATCGTCGAAATAGAACCGGCGGCCGGGCTCATAGTCGGCGTGATTATGCGGCTCGAACCCTGCGGCACGTACCCGGGTCTCGGTCGCGTCGATGTCCTCGACCAGGACGCCCACATGGTTGAGGCCGCCCACGGTGTTGTACGTGCTTTCTGCCGAGGGTTTGGGTGCGTTCGGCGCGTAAAGCGCCAGATAGGTATGGGCGCTGCCCACGTGCACGGTGTAGCCGCCAGCCATCGCAGCGCCCTCCCAGCGGGTTTTCCAGCCAAAGACATCGTGCATCCAAGCCGCCGTCGCCTTGGGATCGCGCACGGTGAAGTTGGTGTGTTCCAATGTCGCCATCATGGTCTGTCCTTTCAAATAACGGGGTTGTTGCGACTCACCGTAATTTCTAAACCTAACTTTAGGTCAAGGTATTTCTGAGAGGTGCATATGCCAGTATCCGAGGGGCTTTCGATCGGCGCGCTGGCCAGCCGCACCGGGCTGGCGGTGTCGGCGATCCGGTATTACGAGGCGCAGGGCCTGATCGCGCCCTGGCGCAACCCGGGCGGGCAGCGGAGGTACCAGCGCGCCGACATCCGCCGGCTGAGCTTTGTCATGATCGCGCAGCAATTCGGTCTGTCGCTGCCGGAAATCCGCGAGGTGCTGGCGGGGCTGCCCGACAAGCGCACTCCGACCCCGCGCGACTGGGCACGGATCGGCAAGGGGCTGCGTGTGCATCTGGACCAGCGAATCGACACCCTGACCCGGCTGCGCGACAATCTGGACGGCTGCATCGGCTGCGGCTGCCTCAGCCTGCCAAAATGCGCGCTTTACAACCCAGATGACCGGGCAAAATCCAAGGGAAGCGGGCCCAGATACCTGATGGGTGACGCGCCGGAGGACTGAACTGCCGCATTGCAGCGATGTTACGCCGTGTTTTGATTGACCAAGGTCTTTCACACCGGGTAATCAGCCGTGAAACAAAATTGCGCCGACCATGCGTTGAGAGCGCCAATTCGGAAAGTTAGCTAAGGAGCCCGCGATGGCCGAAATTGAACGCGAAGCGATGGAATACGACGTGGTGATCGTGGGCGCAGGCCCCGCGGGCCTGTCGGCGGCCATCCGTCTGAAACAACTCGATGCAGACGTGAACGTCGTGGTGCTGGAAAAGGGCTCCGAGGTTGGCGCCCACATCCTGTCGGGCGCGGTGCTGGATCCCTGCGGCATTGACGCGCTGATCCCGGACTGGAAGGAAAAGGGCGCGCCGATCAACACCCCGGTGACCGAGGACAACTTCTATATGCTGGGCGAGGCGGGCAAGCTGCGCATCCCCAACTTCCCGATGCCGCCGCTGATGAACAACCACGGCAACTACATCGTCTCGATGGGCAATGTCTGCCGCTGGATGGCCGAGCAGGCCGAAGAGATGGGGGTCGAGATCTTCCCGGGCATGGCGTGCTCGGAACTGGTCTATGGCGAGAATGGCGAGGTCAAGGGCGTCGTCGCCGGTGAGTTCGGCAAGGATGCCGAGGGCAACCCCGGACCGGGCTACGAGCCGGGTATGGAGCTGCACGGCAAATACGTGTTCCTGTCGGAAGGCGTGCGCGGATCGCTGTCGAAAGAGGTCATCGCCAAATACGACCTGGGTGCCGGCAAAGAGCCGCAGAAATACGGCGTCGGCATGAAGGAGATCTGGGAGATCGACCCGGCCAAGCATAAGCAGGGCACCGTCACCCACACGATGGGCTGGCCGTTGGGCGGCAATGCCGGGGGTGGCTCCTTCATCTATCACCTTGAAAACAATCAGGTCTATGTCGGATTCGTGGTGCACCTGAATTACAAGAACCCGCACCTGTTCCCTTACATGGAGTTCCAGCGCTTCAAGCATCACCCGATGGTGGCCGAGCTGCTCAAGGGCGGCAAGCGTGTGGCCTATGGCGCGCGCGCGATCACCGAAGGCGGCTGGCAGTCGATGCCGAAACTGGTGGCTCCGGGCGTAGCGCTGCTGGGCTGTTCTGCGGGCATGGTCAACGTGCCGCGCATCAAGGGCAACCACAACGCGATGCTCTCGGGCAAGGCGGCGGCCGAGGCCGCCTTTGACGCCATCAAGGCCGAGCGGTCGGGCGACGAGCTGACGGCCTACGAGGCGGATGTGCGCAGCGGCCCCATCGGCAAGGACCTCAAAAAGGTCCGCAACGTCAAACCGATGTGGTCGAAATGGGGCATGCTGCCGTCGCTGGCGCTGGGTGGCCTGGACATGTGGACCAACACGCTGGGCTTTTCGTTCTTTGGCACTCTGGGCCACGGCAAGAACGATGCCGAGTCGACCGAGGATGCCAGCAAGCACAAGCCCATCGAATATCCCAAGCCCGACGGCACGCTGTCCTTCGACCGTCTGACCAACGTCTCCTTCGCGATGACCAATCACGAGGAAAGCCAGCCCTGCCACCTGCAACTGAGCGACCCGGATATCCCGGTCAAGGTCAACCTGCCGAAATTCGCGGAACCGGCGCAGCGCTACTGCCCGGCGGGGGTGTATGAAATGGTCGAGGATGACGACGGCCCGCGCTTCGTCATCAACTTCCAGAACTGCGTCCACTGCAAGACCTGCGATATCAAGGACCCCAGCCAGAACATCACCTGGAAGACGCCTCAGGGCGGCGATGGTCCGAACTATCCGAATATGTAAGCGAGAATACGGGCAATGGCAGGGTCGTGAAGCCTCTGCCATTGCCTCTTTCCCTCCGACGCCCTAGCTTGTGCCAAGTCAATAACAAAAGGCAGTGCGTGGTGTTTTCCCTGTTACGACATGCGGCGGTCGCCGCGATTGCCGCTGCGGCGGCTTTTCCTGTTCCGGTTGCCGCCCAAAGCAGCGCCGGCGCCTATCTGGCCGGTCGGCAGGCGGTATATCGCAGCGACTATGACGCGGCTGCCCGCTATTACATTCGGGCGCTCGCGCTCGATCCCGCCAATCCGGGCCTGATGGAAAATGTCGTGCTGGCGCAGCTGTCGCTGGGCGAGCTCAAGCGCGCTTATCCGGTGGCGCTGCAGATGGAGGATCTGGGCCTGCGCAGCCAGGTCGCGCAGATGGTCGTGGCGGCCAATCTTAGCGCCGATGGTAAATATGACGAACTGCTGGCCCGCGATCCGGAAACCAAGGGCGTCGGCCCGCTGGTCGACGGTCTGCTGATGGCCTGGGCCTATATGGGCAAGGGCTCGGTCGGCAAGGCGCTCGAGCAGTTCGACAAGGTGGCCACCGAAAACGGGCTGCGCGATTTTGCCCGCTATCACAAGGCGATGGCGCTGGCCTCGGTCGGTGACTACGAAGGGGCCGAGGCGATCTTTGCCGCCGATGATGGCGCCGTGACCACGCTCTCGCGCCGTGCCGCGCTGGCCCGGGCCGAAGTGCTGTCCCAGCTCGACCGCAACGATCAGGCGCTGGCAATGCTCGCGGATGTGTTCGGTGCGGGCCCCGATCCGTCGCTGACGGCGGTGGCCGACCGGCTGGCGGCGGGCGAAAAACTGCCCTTCACCCATGTGCGCTCGGTTCAGGACGGCATGGCCGAGGTGTTCTTTACCATCGGTGCCGCGCTCAACAGCGAGGCGGCGGACGATTATGTGCTGGTCTATGCCCGCACCGCCAGCTTCCTGCGCCCCGATCACATCGACGCGCTGCTGCTGAGTGCCGAACTGCTGGACGAACTGGGCCAGTACGATCTGGCGGTGGCGACCTACAAGCTGGTTCCGCCCGGCAGCCCCGACCACCACGCGGCCGAACTGGGCCGGGCCGAGGCGCTGCGCCGTGCGGCCAAGCCGGACGCCGCGATCGAGGTGCTGGAGCAGCTGGCGCGCAACCATCCGACCCTGCCGGCGATCCACAGCGCGCTTGGCGACCTGCAGCGTCAGCAGGAAAACTATGCCAAGGCGGTGCAGGCCTATGACAAGGCGCTGGACTACACCGAGGACGGTTCGACCGGACAGTGGTTCCTGTACTATGCCCGCGGCATCAGCCACGAGCGGCAGAAACAGTGGGAACAGGCCGAGTCCGACTTCCGCGCCGCGCTTGAGTTGAACCCCGATCAGCCGCAGGTGCTGAACTATCTGGGCTATTCGCTGGTCGAAAAGCAGATCAAGCTGGACGAGGCGCTGGACATGATCCAGCGCGCCGTCGCCGCACGCCCGGACAGCGGCTATATCGTGGACAGCCTCGGCTGGGTCCTGTTCCGTCTGGGCCGCTATGACGAGGCGGTGGGCCATATGGAACGCGCGGTCGAACTGATGCCGGTCGATCCGGTGGTCAACGACCATCTGGGCGACGTCTACTGGGCCGTGGGCCGTGCCCGCGAGGCCGAGTTCCAGTGGAAACGCGCCCTGTCTTTCGTCGATCCCGAGGATACCGATGGTGAGGCCGACCCCGAACGCATCCGCCGCAAGATCGAGATCGGGCTGGACGCGGTGCTGGCCGAGGAAGGGGTTGCGCCGCTAAAGGTGGCCAATGACGGTTGAGGCTTTTGCGCCCGCCAAGATCAACCTGACCCTGCATGTGACCGGCCAGCGCGACGACGGCTATCACCTTCTGGATTCGCTGGTGGTCTTTGCCGATATCGGCGACCGCCTGGAGTTTAAGCCCGGACCGGAGTTGTTGTTGACCGTCACCGGGGAACACGCGGATGGCGTGCCAGCGGACAGCCGCAATCTGGTCTGGAAAGCCGCGCAGGCGGTTGGCTGGACCGGGCATATTCACCTGAACAAGGTCCTCCCGCATGGCGCCGGAATTGGTGGCGGTTCCTCGGATGCTGCTGCAACGCTTTGGGCGCTTGCGGGGCAAGGGTTAGACATCCCGAAACAACTCCCTGTGTCCTTGGGGGCTGATGTGCCCGTTTGCGTGACTGCCAGAGCGGCTCGCATGAGAGGAATTGGCGACGAAATCACGCCCACTAGTTTGCCACACCTACCAGCAGTTCTTGTAAATCCGGGCATTTCGGTACCGACCGGATCGGTCTTCAACGCTCTGGCATGGAGGAATAATCCGCCGATGCCTGACGACATCCCCGAGTTTGAAACCGCCGCAGATTGCGCCTACTGGCTGCGTGATCAACGCAACGATCTGGAAACCCCAGCGATGGGTGTGGCGCGAGAGATCGAATTCGTACTAGACGAGTTGAGATTCATCGAGGCCCCTCTTTTGGCGCGCATGTCTGGATCGGGATCGACTTTTTTCTTGCTCTACCCCTCGATGGCGACGGCACATTCTGTCGCCGAAGCTCTTTCGGCGGCACATCCCGACTGGTGGTGCCGCGCAACGCAGCTCAATTGAGCCGCGACACCACGTAATCGGCCAGATCGCGCAGCAGCGTGCGAATCTCGTGATCCGGCAACAAATCCAGCGCGGATTTGGCCTTGGCCGCCCAGCCATTGGCATCGACCCGGGTCGCCTCCAGCGTCCCGTATTTCTGCATCAGCGCCAGCGCGTGATCCAGATCGCCCTCCCGCTGACGGCCTTTCTCGATCGTGCGCTCCCAGAATGCGCGCTCTTCCGGCGTGGCCTGCGCCACCGCCTTGATCACCGGCAGGGTCAGCTTGCGCTCGCGGAAATCGTCACCGACATTCTTGCCGGTCGCCTTGCTGTCGCCCTGATAATCCAGCAGATCGTCCGCGATCTGAAACGCGACCCCCAGCGCATCGCCGTAGTCGAACAGCGCCTGAACCTGCGCGTCCGAAGCCCCGGCAATCACGCCGCCCACCTCGGTCGCCGCCGAAAACAGGGCCGCGGTCTTGCCGCGCACCACCTGCAGATAAACGCTCTCATCCGTCCGCAGATCGGTGGCCGCCGTCATCTGCAACACTTCCCCTTCGGCAATCGTGGCCGAGGCATTCGCCAGGATGTCCAGCACCCGCAAGGACCCGGTCTCGACCATCAACTGGAAACTGCGTGAAAACAGGTAATCGCCCACCAGAACGCTGGATTTGTTGTCCCACAGCAGGTTGGCGGTGGGCCGCCCGCGCCGCTGGGCGCTTTCGTCCACCACATCGTCATGCAGCAGGGTCGCGGTATGAATGAACTCGACCGTTGCCGCCAGCCGCACGTGATGCGCGCCCGCATAGCCGAACATTCGCGCCGCCGCCAGCGTCAGCATCGGGCGCAGCCGCTTGCCACCTGCCTCGACCAGATGTGCGGTCACCTCGGGAATGCGCGGCGCGTGTTCCGAGGCCATGCGCACCCGGATCAACTCGTTCACGGCCTCCATTTCCCCTGCAAGAATGTCAGCCAGGCGCTCATGCGGTTTCGAGATCGTGCCGATGTTCATCACACTCCTGCTACAAGGCTCGACTTGAGTGCCGCCTTGCCTTTACATCCATCCCCATGAAAGAACTTCTGCGCAGCACCGATCCCACCATCATGGCCTTCGCATCCGCCCTTCTTGAGGGCGAGGATATAGACTGCTTTCAGATGGACGTAAATATGAGCATCCTCGAAGGCGGCATCGGAATCTTTCCCCGGCGCCTGATGGTGCGCACCGACGACTATACGCGTGCGCTGCGGGTGATGCAGGACAACGAAATCCCCCTCGGCAAATGATCAGATTTTCAGACACCGAGCTGACCCGCAACGCGTTTCTGGGCGGGCGTCTGAAACTGTGGCAGCCGCGCGATGGCTATCGCGCCGGGGTCGATCCGGTGCTTCTAGCGGCTTCCGTTCCGGCGCGGGCGGGGCAGACGGTGCTGGAACTGGGATGCGGGGCAGGGGCGGCGATCCTGTGCCTTGCGGAGCGGGTGCCGGGCCAAGTGTTGACTGGGGTGGAGCTGCAACCCGCCTACGCCGATCTGGCCCGCCGCAACGCCGCCGAAAACGATGCGGCGCTCGAGGTGATCGGGGCCGATCTCTCGGCCTTACCCCCGGACATGAAACAGCGCCAGTTCGATCATGTGATCGCCAACCCACCCTATTACCGCCCGGGCGCGCACAGCCCGGCCACTGACAAAGGACGGCGCACCGCGCTGGGTGAGCAGACACCGCTGGAGATGTGGATCGACGTGGCCGCCCGGCGGCTGGCCCCGCGCGGCGATCTGCACATGATCCAGCGCGCCGACCGGCTGCCCGACATGCTGGCCGCCTGCACCGGACGGCTGGGCTCGGTCGAGGTTCTGCCGTTGGCGCCGCGCGCGGGACGGGCCTGCGAACTACTGATCCTGCGGGCCCGCAAGGGCGGCCGTGCCGCGTTTCGCCTGCATGCCCCGGTGATTCTCCACTCCGGCGACCGGCACCAGCGGGACGAAGATGACTATCACCCGGCGGTCTCCGCCGTGCTGCGGCAGGGCGCAGCAATGCCCTGGCCCGGAACGCGCTAAGCAGCCTTCAGCCGAATTTGTCGGATTTATGACAGATTCTGTGCCCCTGCGGCGTGACAGTCCGTATGCGATATGCTCAACTCAGCATGTGACACTCAAGAGAAGGAGGATCGCCATGAGCGTGAGCGCACATCTGACGGAACTGAAGAAGAAGCACGCAAACCTCAGTCTCGAAGTAGAAGAAGCCCAGCGCTCGCCAGGTATCGACGATCTCCACATCGCTCAACTCAAGAAGCAGAAGCTGAAACTGAAAGAAGAGATCGAACGACTGTCTAACTAGTCTTTGAGACTGGCGCGCGCCGCGATGAGGGCGCCGCCGGTAATCAGCAGGGCCGCGATCGCCAATGTCCATGAGGGCGCGGCGATTCCGGCCACAACCAACACAAGCGTGGACAGCAGCGGCGCAGCGTACGAGCTGGTGCCGAGCATCTGAATGTCGCCCTGCTTGACCCCGATATCCCACACGTAAAACGCCAGTCCCACCGGCCCCAACCCCAGCGCCAGGGTTGAGGCCCAGCCGAATGCACCGGCGGGCCAGACCGTCTCTTCAACCGCGAAATGCAGCGCCCATGAGGCCAGCGCAGTCGCCACGCAGAACACCGCAACCGAACTGGTGGGCGTTTTACCCAATCGGCGCGACAGCACCGAATAGCCCGACCATGTGAGCGCACAGAGCAGCGCCAGCGCATAGCCGGGCAGGTGCTGCGCCTCGAACCCGGCACCGCCACCCCCGGTGATGATCAGCGCCGCCCCGGCAAAGCCCAGAAGCGCGCCGAACAGATGCCCGGCCCGCAGCGCCTCACCCGGCAGCAGGCCCGAGAACAGCACGATCAGCAGCGGCCAGAGATAGGCGATCAGCCCGGCCTCGGCGGCGGGCGCCATGCGCAGGGCCGAGAAATAAAGCGCGTGATAGCCAAACAGCCCCAGCGTACCAAAGGCATAGATGGTCCACCGCACGGTCCTGAGCTGCGCCAGACCGCCGTTGAAGGCTGTCCAGATCAGGCCCAGCGTGCCGCCAATGGTGAAGCAGATCGCGTTCAGCAGCAGCGGCGGGGTCGGGGCAGACCCCACAGTAAACAGCGCCAGCAGCGACCAGAGCAGCACGGCAACAAAACCGATGGCGGTGGCACGGGCTCGGGTCATGTCTGGGAAAGATCCTCGACGGGGATGATGGTGAACGCGTCCGAGATATGCGCGGTTTTCTCGATCTCGGCAAGAAACCAGTCGCGAAAGGCGGCGATCTGCGGTCGCGTCTCGGCCCCCTGCAGGCACAAAAACCGGAACCGCGCCTGGCTTTCAATCGCGGTCTTGAACGGCGCCACCAGCCGCCCCTCTTCCAGATCCTTCAGGATCATGGCCCGGCGGCCCAACGCCACACCCACCCCCGCCACAGCGGCATCCACCGCATGATCGGCGTTCGAGAAATGCGCCCCGGGTCTGGGTGCGGGATCGAGACCAACAGCGCGGAACCACGCGGGCCAGTCACAGGGCGGGCGCAGGAAATCTATGGATTCGTCATGGATCAGCGGCGCCTCCATCAGGCTTTCCGGGGTCGGAAACCGTTTTGCCAGTTCCGGCGCCATCACCGGAGTGGCCCACTCCTTGCGCACCGGAACCGAATACAGCCCGTCATCCTGCCCATAGCCAAAGCGGATCGCCACATCCACATCGTCTCGCTCCAGATCCATCACCCGCAGCGTGGCCGAGAACCGCAGGTCGATCTCGGGATGCGCGCGGGCGAATTCGTAAAGGCGCGGCGCCAGCCACTTGGCCGTCAAAGCGGGGCCTGCCGTCACAGTCAGAGTGGTGTTGTCCAACAGCCTGCGCGTCGCTGCCCATGCCGCGTGCAGTGTTGCAAAGCCATCCGCAGTTCCCGGCGCCAGCGTGCGTCCCGCCTCGGTCAGTTCAACCGCACGGTTGAGGCGGCGGAACAGCGGCTGGCCCAGATGCTCCTCCAGCGACTTGATCTGAAACGAAAGCGCGGCGGGCGTGACGTTCAATTCCTCTGCCGCCTTGGCAAAGGACATGTGCCTTGCAGCGGCATCAAAGGCACGCATGGCGGTCAGCGGGGGCAGGCGGTCGCTCATGGTCAGACAAATAATACTTAACTGAACAGATGGAAAGTCTCGTTTGTACGCACCCTTCCCAGCGCGCATATTGATATCAAGTCAAGTGAAGCTGATGTGAAACAAGGAACCCGCCATGATTGAGATCACTACCAATCCCGCGACCCGGCGTGCCTCGCAGCAGGCGCATGTCGAACGGGCAAAAGCCATCCGGTCGGCCTTTGGCTGGCTGTTCGGTTCCCGCTGAGCGCAGCGCGCGCGCTCTTACGGGATAAAAGAAGGGCCGGTCCCAAGGGGCCGGCCCGTTTGTTTCTATAAGGCGCGATGCTCAGACGAAGAACTGGGCACCATTGGCCGAGATGGTCGAGCCGTTGATGAACTGCGACTCGTCCGATGCCAGGAACGCGACGCAGCGCGCGATTTCCTCGGGCTCGCCCAGACGGCCCGCCGGGATCTGACCGATGATCGACTCACGCACCTTTTCCGGAACCGCCATCACCATCTCGGTGGCGATGTAGCCGGGGCAAATGGCGTTGGCTGTGATGCCCGCGCGCGCGCCCTCCTGCGCCAGCGACTTGACGATGCCCAGATCGCCCGCCTTGGTCGCGGCATAGTTCACCTGCGCGAACTGGCCCTTCTGACCGTTGATCGAGCTGATCACGATGACCCGGCCAAACTTGCGCTCGCGCATGCCGGGCCAGACCGGGTGCACGGTGTTGAACACGCCGGTCAGGTTGGTGTCGATCACCTGGTGCCACTGTTCCGGGGTCATCTTGTGGAACGGAGCGTCGCGGGTGATGCCCGCATTGGCCACGACCACGTCGATCGGACCGACCTCGGCCTCGACCTTTTCGATCCCGGCCTTCGACTCGTCATAGTCGCCCACGTTCCACTTGTAGGTGGCGATGCCGGTCTCTTCGGTGAAGGCCGCCGCCGCTTCGTCATTGCCCGCATAGGTGGCGGCCACGTTGTAGCCTTCGGCCTTCAGCGCCTTGGAAATGGCCGCGCCGATGCCGCGCGAGCCACCGGTGACGAGTGCTGTTCGTGCCATTGAGGAATCCTCCGATCTGAATTGTCTTGGTAATGTTGCTACAAACTATGCTGCAGATGCGCAATAATGTTTCGCAGGGAATTTCGCGTACCCCGTGCATATATTGTCGCAGCCGCAGCAATTCCTTGACCGGTAAAGAAAAAGGCGCCCGAAAGCGCCTCTCCCCTATTGCCGGTCCCGGGCCACTCAGTCCCGCTCCACGCACAGCGCGACACCCATGCCGCCGCCGATGCAGAGGGTTGCAAGGCCCTTCTTCGCGTCGCGGCGCTTCATCTCGAACAGCAGGGTGTTCAGCACCCGGCAGCCCGAGGCGCCGATGGGGTGCCCGATGGCGATGGCGCCGCCGTTCACGTTCACGATCGACGGATCCCAGCCCATGTCCTTGTTCACCGCGCAGGCCTGCGCGGCAAAGGCTTCGTTGGCCTCGACCAGATCCAGATCGTCAACCGACCAGCTCGCCTTTTCCAGCGCCTTGCGCGAGGCGTAGATCGGGCCGACACCCATGATCGACGGGTCCAGACCGGCGGTCGCGTAAGACGCAATACGGGCCAGCGGCTCGATCCCGCGCTTTTCGGCATTCTTGGCCGACATCAGCAGGGTGGCGGCAGCACCGTCGTTCAAACCGCTCGCATTGGCGGCGGTAACCGATCCGTCCTTGGTGAAGGCCGGGCGCAGTTTGGCCATGGCTTCCATGGTGGCGCCGTGACGGATGTATTCGTCGCTGTCCATCACGATGTCGCCCTTGCGGGTCTTAATGGTGAAGGGGGTGATCTCGTCGGCGAACTTGCCCGCCTTCTGCGCCGCTTCGGCCTTGTTCTGCGAAGCGACCGCAAACTCGTCCTGCTGATCGCGGCTGATCTGCCATTTCTCGGCCACGTTCTCGGCGGTCTGGCCCATGTGATAGCCGTTGAACGCATCCCACAGACCGTCGCGGATCATGGTGTCGATATATTTCATGTCGCCCATCTTGTGACCGGCGCGCAGCGCGGCGGCATGGGGGCTGAGGGTCATGTTCTCCTGCCCGCCGGCGGCCACGATCTCAGCATCGCCCAGCTGGATGTGCTGTGCGCCCAGCGCGACGGCCCGCAGACCCGAACCGCAGACCTGGTTGATGCCCCAGGCCGCGCTTTCCTGCGGCAGACCGGCGTTGATATGGGCCTGGCGGGCCGGGTTCTGGCCCTGGGCTGCGGTCAGGACCTGACCCATGATGGTCTCGCTCACCTCGCCTTTGTCGACGCCGGCGCGTTCCACGACAGCCTCCAGAACGGCGGCACCCAGATCATGTGCGGGGGTGTTCGCAAAAGAGCCGCCGAAACTGCCGACACCGGTGCGTGCGGCGGATGCGATTACTACGTTGGTCATATGGTCAATCCTTTACCGTCATAGTCCTTCGGGAAATCTGACGGCGCAGGTCAGGGGGTCACCCCCTCAACGTCAAAGAGCGCCACAACATCCCCCGCTCCAACTCTACCTGCCATAACGTAATGCTGCACATGCAGCAACCGACAGCTTGTCTCATGCGGGAAAACCCGCCGGATCATACCCGTCGCAGCAGGTGCTAAGCGGTCGCGCGGCCATCGTTTTTCTGTTTCCACGGCGGATTGACCGAGGGCGCGCCGAACAGATAGCCCTGCAGACAGTCGACACCATTGGCCACAAGAAACGCGGCGTCCTCCTCGGATTCCACCGATTCGGCGATCACTAGGATCTCGAACTCGCGCGCCACCGCGACCAATGCCCGGATCAGGGTCTGGTTCTCGGGGTCCGCGCCGACACCGCGCACGAACTGCCCGTCGATCTTGACCGCGTCGAAAAAGAAGTTCCGGAAATGGCGGAAACTGAAATTGCTGGCACCATAGTCATCCAGTGCGAAGGCAATGCCGCGCGATTGCAGCCGGTCCATGAAATCGATCACCAGTTCGGGCACCAGCATGGCCGAGCTTTCGGTGATCTCAAGGATCAGACGCTCGCCCAGCGTCCTGTCCCGCTTCAAAAACCGCTCAAGCACCCGCATCCAGCGTTGATACCCGATCGACCGTGCCGACATGTTGATGGACAGCCGCACCCCGGGGTTGCGCGCCAGCGTGCGCAGCCCGGTTTCCAGCGCGATACAGTCCAACTCGCGCCCGATCTCGGTCTCTTCCACGACCGGCATGAACTCGCGCGCGGGGATCACCCGCCCGGTGTCGTCCAGTACACGAATGAAGCCCTCGTGGAACGCAACGCCATGGGGCGGGTTTGCCTGCATCACCGGCTGAAAGGCCAGCATGCACTGCTTGTGCTTGACCGCCTCGGTCGCCATCTGCAGGGCAGAGCGATCGCGCGCGGTGACGGCCACGTTCAGCGGGTTCTCCGCGCCTTCCGGCATATTGGCCATCTTCCTGCGGCGGTTCCTCATGACGTTTCCCCTGCTGTCCGGCGGTGCTGCGCGGACAGTGTTCGTCAAACCCCTGAAGCAAGGGTTAATCCGACAATTTTTGGGAAACCGCCCCGCGCTGGTCTGCGCGGCAGGCTCAGCGCACCGTCGGCCGGACGATGCTGCGGGCCAGGGCCGCGCTGATCACGACGCCGACGGCGCCGAGGAACATCATAGCGTACCCGGCAGCGATCAATGCGGTGGGAAGGGGGCTCAGCGACACGGTCATGGCGGTCAGCAGGCCCAAAAGGCCGACGGTCAGAAAAACGAGTGTGATGCGGCTCATGCCGGCCTCCGGTCGCGAACTGGATAAAAAAAGATACCGGACCCATATGTGTCGGCCCGGATCAAATTCAACCGGTTCGGCGGAATGACGTTATGTCCGCATCTCACATTGCCGTCAGAGAGTTTGCTGCACCGACCCTCCGGCACCGGCATCCGCAGCCCCCTTGAACCCGGGCGTTCCGCGATCCTCGGGGTGGCGCACCAGGTGCTTGGCCTTGATCCGGTCCGAGGTGTCGCGGCTGCCGTCATGGCTGTATCCCGGCGGGGCAAAAGCATAGGCCAGACGCTGCCGCAGGCTCAGCCCCGGCTGGGTGACGTCGCGCCAGATCGAGAGCCATTCGTGAAAGGCCACGCGCAGCGGATTGAAAGTGCCGATATTATGCACGAGGCCATAATCGACCTTCTCGCTCGCCTGCTCGGGCACGAAGGTGCCGAACATCTTGTCCCAGATGATGAAGACCCCGGCATAGTTGCAGTCCAGATACCGCGCGTTGCGCCCGTGATGCACGCGGTGGTGGCTGGGCGTGTTCATCACCGCCTCGAACCAGCGCGGCAGCCTGTCGATGGCCTCGGTGTGGATCCAGAACTGATAGATCAGGTTCAGACCGCCGCAGAACAGCACCAGCGCCGGGTGAAAGCCCAGCAGGATCAGCGGCGCGCTGACCACCATCTTGAAGGTGAAGGTCCCGGTCCAGGTCTGCCGCAGCGCCGTGGTCAGGTTGTAGTGCTGGCTGGAGTGATGGTTCACATGGCTGGCCCAGACCCAGCGGATGCGGTGGCCGAACCGGTGCACCCAGTAATAGCGCAGATCGTCCAGCACGAAACACAGGACGATCACCGGCAGCGAGGTGCCCAGATCCAGCGGCGTCAGCGACCACAGGAACATGAAGAACCCGTAAGCGATGAACCCCAGCACCAGCCCCGAGGCGACGCTGCCCGCCCCCATGATCAGCGAGGTCACGGCATCGCGCGTCTCATAGCGCCCGCCGCGGTGCTTGAGCGCGATCCACGTGAACTCGATCAGGATCGCGGCGACGAAAAAGGGGATGGCCAGTTGTGTCGGGTCGGGAAAGCTCAGCGCGTCAGTCATGTGGTGAAATAAGTCTCTTCCAGTGGGGCCGTTCTTCTTCGGTCAGATGCAGGGTGACCTGCGGCGCGGTGAAATCGTGAAAGATGATGCGGAAGCCCTTGGGATGGTCGATCAGGTCGAAATCCAGCAGGTGGCGGCCCACCGTATCGGCGCCAAAGGACCACAGCAGACCCGGCCCGGTCTCGGTCCGCAGCAGGGCGGCGTGGCCGTCGCGGGCCACGGTGACGTCGATCACCGCATCGTCGGGGAAATGGCGCAGCCAGTCCGCCCGCGCGGCCTCGGGCGTCAGGAGACGCCGCGCCGACTGCCCGGTCAGATGCAGCAGCAACGCGATCCCGGCAATGCCGCCAACCACGAGGATCAGCAGGATTTCTAAAGACATCGGCTCCTCCCTCGCGCCAAACCTGCAAAGGCCCTGCCCGAGTGTCAAAGGTAGCGTCGCGTCAGCCTGGCTGCATCTGGCCCAGCACCTCGTGCCGCACCACCCGTTCGACAAAGGGCACCAGCCCTTCGGGCCCCGAGGCGCGGTCCTTCAGATGCATGCAGACATCCGGTCTGCGCGCCGCGATCACCCCGACCAGAGCGCCGCGCGTCGCATCGTCCAGCCCGGCCCCCATGATGACGCAGCCGATGCGCGGTTCCGCGTCAAGCTGCCGGATCACCTCGTCCTGATCATGGGCGCCCAGCCATTCGATGGGCAGATGCTGAAGCTGCCGCGCGACGTCGCCGATCACATGGGGCAGCCGGCCAATCAGGAGAACCACAGGTTTCATGGCCCCTTCCTTTCCGTCTGTTGGTCCCGTTCCCGACCTTTTTGCCAAAGGTCGGGATCAGTATAGCACGGAGAACTAATGCACTTTGCGAAAAACTTGAGACACCAAGCATCACTTGACGCGTTGAAATCTACGATTTCAGGCAGCGTTAAGTGGTTCGGGTATTTCGCAAAGTGCTCTAGGGAGGATGCCGATTAGTTGATCGTGTAAACGCCGCCGCTCTTGCCTTTGCCCTTGTCGCGCGTGAAACGGGTCGTACTGCCGTCGATTTCGACCAGCAGGCAATTGGTGCCCAGCTCTCTGCCGCCGATTACGCCATTCCTACACCAGTACCGACCACTCCACTTCCAGGACCCGGTATAGGTGTTGCCGTTGAACTTGCCGCTCTGGGTGCCGTCGGACTTGATGATCGTCCAGTTGCCTTTCGCATCGGTCAGCTTGCGATCGACGATCTGCTGCCGGAACTGGGCTTCTTTCTTGACGGCCTTGAAGTCGGCGAGGGCCGCATTTCCAGCAATCGCAAGGGACAGGGATAGCAGAGAAAGCGTAAGAATCTTCATGATAATGCTCCCAGATATTCATTAAATATCCGGGAACTTTACCAGAATTGCGGGTTTTCGACAAATATGCGCCGACCTAGCTGCTGCCGCCGACCAGCTCTGCGATGATCGCCTTGGCGCTGTCCGAGTTCCACTCGGCATCGCCGATCAGGCGCGCAATCTCGTTGCCCTCGGGGTCGATGATCATGGTCATCGGCAGCCCGACAACCCCCATTTCCCGCGCTACCGCCTGTTTCGGGTCCTGATGCCGGGGCAGGTTGGTGATGCCGTTCTCGTCAAAGAACTTCCGGATTCCGGCGGGCGAATTGCGCCCGGTTGCCAGGGTCAGGACCTCGAACTTGTCGCCCCCGAACTCTGCCTGCAACTCGGCGATCTGCGGCATTTCCTTGCGACAGGGCGCGCACCAGGTGGCCCAGAAATTCACCAGCACGTATTTGCCCCGGTAATCGGCCAGCGAGCCGGTGCCGGTGTCATCCTCAAGCTGAAAATCCACCGCCTCGACCGGCTTGGGCTCGGAATGGATGATCAGCCGTTTCAGGCTGCCGTCCCGCAGCCCCTCCAGCGTTGCGACATCTGCCGCCAGCGCAGCGTTTGCACCCAGCGCGAGGGCCATATAAAGGGGGATCAGACGAAATAGGCGCATACCAACTCCGGGTTTTCGAACATGACTGAGCAATCCTCGAACCAGATGTGGGGCGGCCGCTTTGCCGCCGGTCCTGACGCTATCATGGAGGCGATCAATGCCTCGATCGGGTTCGATCAGCGCATGGCAGCCCAGGACATTGCAGGCTCAAGGGCCCATGCGGCCATGCTGGCCGCCACAGGCGTCATAACGGATAGCGATGCAAAGGCCATTCGGGAAGGGCTGCTCACAGTCTTGTCAGAGATCGAGCGGGGAGAGTTTCAGTTTTCCACCGCGCTGGAAGACATCCACATGAATGTCGAGGCCCGGTTGAAAGAGATCATCGGCGAACCCGCAGGCCGCCTGCACACCGGCCGCTCGCGCAACGATCAGGTGGCGACCGATTTCAAACTCTGGGTGCGCGACCAACTGGATGCGGCGGAAACCGGGCTTCTGGCCTTGATCCGTGCGCTGCTGGCACAGGCCGAGGCCGGGGCCGATTGGGTGATGCCCGGCTTCACCCATTTGCAAACCGCGCAGCCGGTGACCTGGGGCCATCACATGATGGCCTATGTCGAGATGTTCGGGCGTGACCTTTCCCGCGTGCGCGACGCCCGCGCGCGGATGAACGAATCGCCTCTGGGTGCGGCGGCGCTCGCAGGCACCTCGTTTCCAATCGACCGCGACATGACCGCCAAGGCGCTGGGCTTCGACCGCCCCGCCGCCAACTCGCTGGATGCCGTCAGCGACCGCGATTTCGCGCTGGAGTTCCTGTCCGCCGCCTCGATCTGCGCCATGCACCTCAGCCGCTTTGCCGAAGAACTGGTGATCTGGTCCTCGGCCCAGTTCCGCTTTGTCACTCTGTCGGATCGGTTCTCGACCGGCTCCTCGATCATGCCGCAGAAAAAGAACCCCGACGCCGCCGAGCTGATCCGCGCCAAGGTCGGCCGCATCTTCGGCGCCAACACCGCGCTGATGATGGTAATGAAGGGGCTGCCGCTGACCTATTCCAAGGACATGCAGGAGGACAAGGAACAGGTCTTTGACGCCGCCGACAACTGGATGCTGGCGCTGGCCGCGATGGAGGGCATGGTCCGCGACATGACCGGCAACCGCGAAAGTCTTGCCGCCGCCGCAGGCTCGGGTTTTTCGACCGCCACCGATCTGGCCGACTGGCTGGTGCGGGTGGTGGGCCTGCCCTTCCGCGACGCCCACCACATCACCGGCGCGCTGGTCGCACTTGCCGAAAGCAAGGGCTGCGACCTGCCGGATCTGTCGCTGGACGAGATGCAGTCGGCCCATGCCGGGATCACCCAGGACGTCTATTCTGTTCTCGGGGTGGAAAATTCGGTAAACTCGCGGATGTCCTACGGGGGCACCGCGCCGACTCAGGTGCGGGCCCAGATCGAACGGTGGAAGGCAAACCTCGCATGACCCTGATCCGAGCCTTTTTGGTCCTCGCCGTGACCGCGCTCCTGGCCGGGTGCGGCGCGGATGGCGAACCGGTGCAGCCGACGCTCAATGCAGGCGTCGGCATCTCGAACAACGGCGCCTATGTCGGCGGCGCTCTGGGGCTGCACAAGGGACCGGTCAGCATCTTTCTCGGCTTTTGATTCGCTTAGCGGTTGATCCAACGCCCGCAAAGCACCAGTTTGGAACCGCAGCGTTTTTTGCTGCGGTGTTTCAGTTGATAAAGGCTCCGGAATGAAAATTGCCGCTCTGATCCTGTCATTTGTCGTTCTGGCCGCCTGTGACCCAAGCACCGCCTCGGCGCCGCCGCCCGAGCCGCAGACGCAGCCCCAGCCGCAACCGTCGAACTCGGTGATCCGGATATCGGGTTCGGCCTCGGTCGGCGTTTCCCGCACCTTCTGAGCGGGCAAGACCCCAAGGGTGGTGCGGAATCATTTGATCCGTATGCCTCTTTTGGTCTAAGCGCGGGCGCATGGACCACTTCATCTACCGCGACGGCGCGCTCTACGCCGAGGATGTTCCGATAACCGAGATCGCCGCCTCGGTGGGCACTCCGTTCTATGTCTATTCGACGGCCACGCTGCAACGGCATTTCCGCCTGTTCGACGAAGCGCTCGAAGGCACCGATCACCTGGTCTGCTACGCGATGAAGGCGGCCAGTAATCAGGCGATCCTGAAGACGCTGGCACAAGCGGGCGCAGGGATGGACGTGGTTTCGGTCGGGGAATACCTGCGCGCCAAGGCGGCGGGCGTGCCGGGCGACAAGATCGTGTTCTCGGGCGTCGGCAAGACCGAGGACGAGATCCGTACCGCGCTCAGCGGCGGCATCCGCCAGTTCAACGTGGAATCCGAGCCCGAGATGGAGGTGATCAACGCGGTCGCGCTGGATCTGGGCACCGTCGCCCCAATCACCGTGCGCGTGAACCCGGATGTGGACGCCAAGACCCACGCCAAGATCGCCACCGGCAAGTCCGAGAACAAGTTCGGCATCCCCATCGCCCGCGCCTCGCAGGTCTATGCCCACGCCGCCAGCCTGCCGGGGTTGGAAGTGATCGGCATCGACGTCCATATCGGCTCGCAACTGACCGAGCTGGAACCCTTCGCGCTGGCCTATCAGAAAGTCGCCGAACTGACCGAACAGCTCCGCGCCGAGGGGCACGACATACGCCGCCTCGATCTGGGCGGGGGCCTCGGCATCCCCTACACCCGCTCGAACGACGCGCCGCCCCTGCCGGTGGAATACGGCCAGCTCATCAAGAAGACGCTCGGCCATCTGGGCTGCGAAATCGAGATCGAGCCGGGCCGCCTGATCGCGGGCAATGCCGGGCTGATGATCAGCAAGGTGATCTATGTGAAATCGGGCGAGGATCGCGATTTCCTGATCCTCGACGGCGCCATGAACGACTTGATCCGCCCGGCCATGTACGAGGCGCATCACGATATCGTCCCGGTCGCGGAACCCGCCCCGGGCACCGAGCCGCAGCCCTATGACATCGTGGGGCCCGTCTGCGAAACCGGCGATACCTTCGCCAAACAGCGCAATATGCCGCCGCTCTCTGCCGGTGATCTGATCGCTTTTCGCAGCGCCGGTGCCTATGGCGCGGTCATGGCCAGCGAATACAACACCCGCCCCCTGATCCCCGAAGTTCTCGTCAATGGGGATCAATTCGCGGTTATTCGCCCACGCCCGACCTTTGACGAAATGATAAACCGCGATACCATACCCGAGTGGCTTTGACGCGATCACCGCGCGGGCCCGACAGGAGGCCCGCGTTGACCGCCAACACATCCTTGCCCATACCGCGCCTGCCGCTATGGCTGACCCGTGCCGGAATGCTGGCCGAGCGGGTGTTGCGGGCGTTCTGGCCGCTCTTCTCGATTCTGATGGCGGTGATGGCGGCCCTGATGCTGGGCCTGCAGGACATGGTGGTGGTCGAGGTCGTCTGGACCGCTGCCGCCGTGGCCGGTCTGGGCGCGCTGGTGGCGCTGATCTGGGGCGTGCGCCGTTTCCACTGGCCAACCCGGGCCGAGGCGCTGGCCCGGCTCGACGAATCCCTGCCCGGACGGCCCATTCAGGCGCTGCTCGACGATCAGGCAATCGGGGCGCTGGACGGCGACTCGGTGATGCTGTGGCGGGCGCATCAGGCCCGTATGGCCGACCGCGCTGCGGGCGCCGCAGCGGTCAGGCCCGATCTGCGCCTGTCCGCCCGCGATCCCTTTGCACTCAGATATGTGGCCCTGCTGGCCCTGACCGTCGCGCTGCTTTTCGGCTCGGTGTGGCGGGTCGGCTCGGTGACCGAAATGGCACCCGGCAGCGCCATCGCGGGCCAGGGGCCCACTTGGGAAGGCTGGATCGAGCCCCCGCGCTATACCGGCCGCCCGACGCTCTATCTGGCGGATCAGTCCGGCGACGCGATCGACGTGCCAGAGGGCAGCCGCATCACACTGCGCTTCTATGGTGAGGTCGGGGCGCTGTCGCTGACCGAAACCCTCTCGGGTGCGGCCACGGAAAACGTCACCGCAACCGAGCAGGAGTTCATCGCGACGCAGTCCGGCACCCTGCGGATCGACGGCCCCGGCGGACGGGAATGGGCGGTGGGCATCCTACAGGACGCCCCGCCGCAGATCGCCGTGACCGGGGTTGCCGAGGCCGAGGCGGGCGGGCAGATGACACTGCCGTTCACCGCCAGCGACGACTATGGCATCGCATCCGGCACCGCGCTGATCGAACTGGACCTCGCAGCGGTGAGCCGCCGCCATGGCCTGATTGCCGACCCCGACCCGCGCGAGGCGATCAGCGTCGAACTGCCCATGCCGCTCACCGGCGACCGGCGCGACTTCAGCGAAACCTTCATCGAGGACTTCTCGCAGCACCCATGGGCGCATCTGCCGGTCAAGATCACCTTGTCGGCCCGCGACATGCCCGATCAGGTGACCACGGCGCAGCCCTACGCAACCAAACTGCCCGCGCGCCGTTTCTTCGACCCACTCGCGGCGGCGGTGATCGAACAGCGCCGCGACCTGCTCTGGGCGCGGGACAACGCCGCGCGCGTGGCGCTGCTCCTGCGCGCCATCTCGCACCGGCCCGAGGATGTGTTCCGCTCGCAAACCGCCTATCTGCGCCTGCGCGTCACCCTGCGCCGCCTGGAAACCTTCACCGAGTTCGGCCTGAAACCCGACCAGCAGGCCGAGATCGCCCAGTCGCTCTGGGATCTCGCCATCCTGCTCGAGGAAGGCACGCTGAGCGACGCGCTGGAACGCCTGCGTCAGGCGCAGGAACGGCTGACCGAGGCGATGAAGAACGGCGCCTCGGATCAGGAGATCGCCGAGCTGATGCAGGAACTGCGCGAGGCCACCGACAACTATCTGCGCCAGCTCCAGCGGCAGGCCCAGCAGGACGGGCAGGAGAGCGATCCGGGCCAGCCCGGCCAGAGCGGTGAAACCATGCAGATGACGCAGGACGACCTGCAACGGATGATGGACCGCATTCAGGAACTGATGGAACAGGGCCGCATGGCCGAGGCGCAGCAGGCGCTGGAAGAGTTCCAGCAGATGATGGAGAACATGCGCGTCACCGAAGGGCAGGGCCAGGGTCAGCAGTCCGAGGGCCGCCGCGCGATGGAAGACCTCGCCGAAACCCTGCGCAACCAGCAGGGGCTCAGCGATCAGGCCTTCCGCGACCTGCAGGAACAGTTCAACCCCGGCGCCCAGTCCGGCGAGAGCCAGCAGAACGAAGGCCGCAGTGGCGGTCAGGGACGCGGGCAGAGCCACGAGGGTCAAGGCGGCCGTGGACAGGGCTCGGATCAGGCCGAGAACGGACAGGAGGGCCAGGGCGGCTCACTTGCCGACCGGCAACAGGCGCTGCGCAATGAATTGCGGCGTCAGGAACAGGGCCTGCCCGGGGCCGGCACCGCCGAAGGCGAGGCCGCGCGCGAGGCGCTGGACCGCGCCGGCCGGGCCATGGAGGGGGCCGAGGACGCGTTGCGCAGCGACGATCTGGCCGGAGCCATCGACCGTCAGTCCGAAGCGATGGAAGCGCTGCGCGAGGGCATGCGCGCGCTGGGCGAAGCGCTGGCGCAGGACCAGCAGCAACAGCCCGGTCAGGGCGCACAAGAGGGCGACATGCAGGCTCGCAACCTCGATCCGCTCGGGCGCAATCAGGGGGCGGTCGGCTCGATCTCGACCGACGAGAACCTGCTGCAGGGCGAGGATGTCTATCGCCGCGCGCGCGAGTTGCTGGACGAAATCCGCCGCCGCACCGGCGAAACCGACCGGCCCAAGATCGAGCTGGATTACCTCAAACGTCTGCTGGAACGGTTCTGAGCGCGACCCTTCGCCCGGTAGATGCGATCAGCGGGGCGGCAGAATCGCCGCCGCCTTTGCGTCCAGCCACACCCGCGCCTGATCGACCAGCGCCACATAAGCGTTGATCATCGGATCGGCCTGCGGCACCGCCTGCGTGATCTGCGGCGCGTTGGCATAGAGCATGAACAGCGCGAGCCCGATCAGCACCATCAGCGCAAAACCCCGCAGGAACGACGCCGATTTGCGAGGCGCGACGGCGGCCATGTCCTGCTCCGCCGCGGCGGCCTCGACATTGCCGCGCAGGGTCGAGTTGATCTCGTCGATATCCGGCAACACGTCCTTGCGCGAATCCGCAGCGGCGGGTTCATCGACCTGACCCGGCGCAGCGGCCGGTCCACTATCGGCACTGCCATGTGTCTCCAGCCCCAGATCGGGTTGGCTTTCCAGGGATTCGGCCTCGCGCGCGCGCAGCTCGGCCTCATGGGCCGCCTCCTGCTGCAGAATGGCGGCAACCGCCGGATCGAGCGCGCGTTCGCGCCCGGCAGAAGCGGCCACAGCCTCGTCCTCGACCTCCTCTGCGGCCTCCGGTTCGTGGCCCGTGTCTTCCGCCTCGACGAACGGGATGTGCATGTCCTCAGCCGCTTCGGCGGGCTGCTCGGCTTCCTTGGTCTCGGCGGGTTCGGTCTGGGGTTCCGGCTGCGCCTCCTCGACGGCCTCGACCGGCTCCTCAGCGGCCTCCTCGACCGGAGCGTCTTGCTCCGCCTCTGCCTCCTCAGCCTGAGGCTCCGGCTGCGCGTCTTCCACAGGCTCCGCTTCGACCGGCACGGCCTGTTCTTCCACAGTCTCTTCGACCGGCGCGTCCTGTTCGGCCACGTCAACCGGCTCCGGCTGCACCTCGTCCAGCGGTTCGGCCACCGGGGGCTGCTCTTCCGCCACGACTTCCGCAGGTGCAGGTTGTTCGGCTGCCTCGACCGGTTCGGCCTCAGGTTCTGGGTGCACCTCGTCTACAGGCTCGGCCACCGGAGGTTGTTCTTCCGCCACAGCTTCCGCAGGCGCGTCCTGTTCGGCCACCTCGACCGGTTCGGCCTCTGGTTCCAAATGCATCTCGTCCACGGGGTCCGCCACGGATGGCGCGGCTTCGGCAGGCGCTTCCTCTTCAACCGCAGGCGCTTCGACCTGAGGCTCCGCCGCCTCCGGTTGCGCCTCTGCCACCGGCTCCGCCGCCGGTTTGCTCGGATGCTCCTGGAACCACGTGCTATCGCAATTCGAACATTGCACATCCCGCCCACCCGGCGGGATGACCTCTTCCGGTACCTCGTACTGGGCTCTGCATTTCGGACATGTCAGACGCATACTGCCTCCTGGCCTCGGATCAGACCTGATTTTGATTTTTCCCGCAATGATATTCGGTTAACACACGCAGGCAAAGAGAGTTTTCACCTCAGACGGGCAAGTGTCGCCCATCGGACCCGGTGCAGGCATTGAAACCCGCACCACGCTGGGGCAAGAAGACCGCAAAGCAACAGGGGACAGGTTTTGATCGAGATTGAAAATGTGGGCTACAGCTATGGCGGCGGAGAGCTGCTGAGCGATGTTTCGGTGCAACTGGCGCCGGGCTCGTTCCACTTTCTGACCGGCCCGTCGGGCTCGGGCAAGACCACGTTGCTGAAACTCTGCTATGGCGCGCTGCTGCCCACTGCCGGGCAGCTCAGCGTGTTCGGCGAGGATATGCGCCGGCTGGACCGTGACCAGATGGCGCTGCTGCGCCGGCGGATCGGAGTGGTGCATCAGGATTGCCGGTTCCTCGACCACATGCCGCTGGCCGACAACGTGGCGCTGCCGCTGCTGGTCTCACAGCGCAGCATGAAGGCGGAAGAGGCCAATCTGGGCGAGCTTCTGCAGTGGGTCGGGCTGTCCAAACGGGCCGATGCCCGCCCGCCCGAACTCTCGGGCGGCGAACGTCAGCGCGCGGCACTGGCCCGCGCCGTGATCATGTCGCCCGATGTGGTCATCGCCGATGAGCCCACCGGCAATGTGGATTGGGACATGTCGCAGCGCCTGCTGCGCCTGCTGATCGAGCTGAACCGGATGGGCAAGACCGTTCTGATCGCCACCCATGACCTCAGCCTGATCCGCGCCGCCAAAAGCCAGGTGCAGGCGCGCGTGCTGCGGATCTCGAAACGGCGGCTGCAACTTGCGGGGGCGGATCTGTGAGCACGGGAACCATCCGAAACCTGCTGCGCGGCGACAAGCGCGCCGACCGTGTGGTGCCGCCCTCGGGCTTTACCGCCCAGCTGACCCTGTTCGTCTCGGGCGCCATGGCGTTTCTGGCGGTGTTTGCGCTGGCCCTGTCGCTGGCCTCGGGCCGGCTGGCGGATCGCTGGGCCTCGGAACTGGCGCGCGCCGCGACACTGCGGATCAACGCGCCCACCGACCAGCTCGCGGGCCAGACGCAGGCGGCGCTGACCGTCCTGCGCCAGACCCCGGGGGTCGCCTCCGCCCGCGCGCTGACCACCGAGGAACAGGTGGCCCTGCTGACGCCCTGGTTCGGCCCGGACTTGCCCATCGACGCGCTGCCGGTGCCGCAGCTGATCGAGATCATCGAGGGTGAGCCCGGCTATGACGCCGCTGGTCTGCGCCTGCGGCTCAGCGCCGAGGCGCCGGGCGCGGTGCTGGATGACCACACCCGCTGGCGCGAACCGCTGGTCGATGCGGCCAGCTCGCTGCGGCGGCTGGCACTGATCTCGATCTTGCTGATCGGCGGCGCCACCGCGGCGATGATCACCCTTGCCGCCAATGCGGCGCTGTCGGCGAACGCGCAGGTGATCGAGGTGCTGCGCCTGATCGGCGCCCGCGATCAGTTCATCGCCGGAGCGTTCGTCCGCCGTTTCACCTTCCGCGCCCTGATCGGCGCGGCCATCGGCGTTATGCTCGGCATGGCGGGCGTGCTGCTGTTGCCCGACGCCTCCGAGGCGGGCGGGTTCCTGACCGGCCTCGGCTTTCAGGGCACCGGTTGGGTGCTGCCCCTGCTGATCCCGCCGCTGGGCGCCGCTGTCGCCTTTGCCGCCACCTGGTCCGCTGCCCGCCGCACGTTGAAGGAGCTTGCCTGATGTCCCACGCCTTCCAATGGCTGCGTTCCCTGATCTTCATGATAGTGATCTACCTCTGGATGGCGGTGCTGGGCCTTGTCTTCGCGCCCTATGCGCTGTTCTCCAAACGCGGGGCGCTCTGGGCCTGCAAAACCTACGCCCGTACCACCATCTGGCTGGCCCGCTGGATGGTCGGCATCCGCGGCGAGATTCGCGGCACCGTGCCGACGGGCGAAGTCATGGTGGCCGCCAAACACCAATCGTTCTTCGACATCATGCTGATCTTCGACGCCGTCCCGCACGGCAAGTTCATCATGAAGCGTGAGCTGCTCTGGACCCCGATCATCGGCATCTACGCCAAGCGTCTGGGCTGCATCCCGGTCAATCGCGGCAAGAAGGGCGCGGCGATTGCCAAGATGGTCAAGGATGTGGCCAAGGAATTCAGCGAGCCCGGGCAACTGGTGATCTATCCGCAAGGCACCCGCGTGGCACCTGGTGCTGCGAAACCCTACAAGGTGGGCACCGCCGTGCTCTACGAGGGGCTGCAGAATCCTTGCGTGCCCGTTGCCACCAATGCGGGCGTGTTCTGGCCCCGCACCGGTATCCTGCGCAAACCCGGCCACGCGATCGTCGAGTTCCTCGACCCGATCGAACCGGGGGTCGAGCGCAACACCTTCATGACGCGGCTCGAGGACATGGTCGAGACGCGGTCCAACGCCTTGATGCGGGAAGTGGGGTTTGATCCGGATGCAGTTCATTGAAGATATCGCGGCGCTCGAAGCGCTCTACGGCACACCCGGCGCCCCGGCGCTGAGAAAGGTTGCGCGGCGCATGACGCCGCTTTATCGCGAGTGGATCATGGCCTCGCGCCTCTGCGTGCTCAGCACGGTGGGGGCCGAAGGCACCGACGGCAGCCCGCGCGGGGATGACGGCCCGGCGGTGCTCGAGCTTGACCCCAGCACCCTGGCCATGCCCGACTGGCGCGGCAACAACCGGCTGGACAGCTTGCGCAACATCGTCCGCGATCCGCGCGTGTCGCTGATGTTCCTCGTGCCCGGCTCGAACAATGTGGTCCGCATCAACGGCACTGCCCGCCTGACCGCAGACGACGCACTGCGGGCGCGGTTCGAGAAACACGGCAAACGCCCCGCAACCGTCATCGTGATCGAAATCGGCGAGATCTACACCCAATGCGCCCGCGCCCTGATGCGCGCACGAACCTGGACCAGCGGGGATGAAAGCGGCGACCTGCCCACCATCGGCCAGATCCTCGCCGAGGTCACAAACGGGGAAGAGGGCGGCACGCGCTACGATTCCGAATGGGGCGCCCGCGCGGCCAAGACCATGTGGTGAGCTCCGGTCGGGGGAAGGCGTTTGCAAACGCCTTCATGCGGTTGAAAACCGCATGTAAGCCGCTTTCAAGCGGCTTGGTCCCGGAAAGCAAAGAGCGGCCCGTCCGGGCTCCGCCCCGCAGAACACCGACAAACCCCCGATCCTGTAAATCTGCCTTGAAAATCCGGGAAACTACTTCCAAACACCATGCCCCTTCTGTTTGGCGCGGGCGTCAGCCCGGACCGCGCCCGACCTTTCCCCCGGGGAGGGCGCATTTGCGATGTCGTGCAAGCCTCTGACAAGGCCTCATGTTTTGAGAAATCCGCACGGCTCCAGCGTTCCCAAGCGCCCACCCAAGGTCGGGCGTGGCCCCTGTCCCACCCACTCAACCGATGCGCGGAACGATTTTCTGCACGCCCGATTCGCGTGGTTTGTCAGCAGTCTTGGACCGGCCCGGGGGCCGGTCTTTACTCGTAAACCGTCGATCTCACGAATGGATCGGCCCGTCTCCGCAGGCCAGCGCCGCCTCGCGGACCGCCTCGGAATAGGTCGGATGCGCATGGCAAGTCAGGGCCAGATCCTCGGCCGCTGCGCCGAACTCCATCGCCACGCAGACCTCGTGGATCAGCTCGCCCGCCGCCGGGCCAATGATATGCGCGCCCAGAATGCGGTCAGTCTCCTTGTCCGCCAGGATCTTGACGAACCCATCCGAGGCAAAGTTGGCCTTGGCCCGGCCATTGCCCATGAACATGAACTTGCCCACCTTATAGGCGCGGCCCTGTTCCTTGAGCGTCTCCTCGGTCTCGCCCACATTGGCCACCTCCGGGGCTGTATAAATCACCCCCGGGATGACGCCGTAATTCACATGGCCATGCTTGCCCGCAACCTGCTCGGCCGCTGCCATACCCTCATCCTCGGCCTTGTGCGCCAGCATCGGCCCGTCGATCGCATCGCCGATGGCATAGATGCCCGGCACATTGGTCTGCCAGTCCTTGCCGACCTTGATCTGACCGCCCTTTGTGGTCTCGATCCCCAGCGCGTCCAGCCCCAGCCCCTCGGTATAGGGACGGCGGCCCGTGGCGACCAGCACCACGTCGGCATCCAGCACATGCTCGCTGTCATCCTTGCGCAGCTTATAGGTGACCTTGGCCTTGGTCTTGGTCGCATCGGTCTTCTGCACCGCCGCGCCCATGATGAATTTCAGCCCCTGCTTCTTGAGGATGCGCTGGAACGTCTTCTGCACCTCGCCATCCATGCCCGGCGTCACCACGTTGAGGAATTCGATCACTGTCACCTCGGTGCCCAGACGCTGATAGACCGAGCCCAGTTCCAGCCCGATCACCCCGGCCCCGATGACCACCATCTTCTTGGGGATCTTGCCCAGTTCCAGCGCGCCGGTCGATGTCACCACAACCTTCTCGTCCACCTCGACCCCCGGCAGCGAAGACGGCTCCGACCCGCTGGCGATGATGATGTTCTTGGCCTCGTGCACCTCGTCGCCCACCTTGACCTTGCCGGCCTCGGGAATGCTGCCCCAACCCTTGAGCCAGTCGATCTTGTTCTTCTTGAACAGGAACTCGATGCCCTTGGTGTTGCCGTCGATGACGTCATCCTTGTAGGCCAGCATCTGTTTCCAGTCGACGCTGGGCGATTTGCCCTTCAGGCCCATCTTGGCGAAATTGTGCTGCGCCTCATGCAGGCTGTGGCTGGCATGCAAGAGCGCCTTGGACGGGATGCAGCCCACGTTCAGACACGTGCCGCCCAGCGTCTCGCGCCCCTCGACCACGGCGGTCTTCAGCCCCAGCTGGGCGCAGCGGATGGCGCAGACATAGCCGCCGGGTCCGGCGCCGATTACGATGACGTCATATTGGGACATTGACTAGTTTCCTCTTATTGTGGGCGTCCGCCCAACTTTAGTGTTCCTTGTTGCGCATCGGTATAGTTTGGCGAAGCTTTCCGGCACGTTTCAGATGGAGCGTCAAAGCAATCATGACCGCGTAGATCGCCAACCAAAGAGCAACATTCAGAGGTTGGACCTGAATGAGATTTTCCATGGCCTGCTCAAACAGCAAGGAAGGCGCAATCCAAAACAGCAAAAGTACGATTGCCAGGTAGAACATGCATAAACCGGCGTGTTGCAAAGCGCGTTCCGATACCCGCCACGCAGCACGCGCCCAAAGAAAATGGAGAACACCTCCAACTGCGCTCACGACCAAAAAGGTGGCGGGCCGGGCCGCTTGTTCAACTGGGTTCAGTTGACCAAGCACCAGGCCCACGACGTTGCCCATCAAGCTGAGCGAAACAAGACCAGCAAATCCGGCGGCAATCCACATTGAAAGCGGGCGTTTCATGCGGGCATCTCCGACGAGTGCTTGTGAACAAGAACTACTGAGCGCAATTCCAGCCCAATCCAGCCCTCTAGGTTTGTGCGGCCGGTCTTCATGTTAAACCGGCGTCAACAGCTTGACCGTGATATGCGCGATGCCACCGCGTTCGTGGTGCATGGCCAGCTCTTCCGAGCCGAAGAACGCCTTGGCTTTGTCCAGATCGACCACCTCGAACAGCGCGACCGCATGATCGCGCTGATCCGGGTCGCGCCAGACATGCAGGTCGCGGATGCCCGCCGCCTTGCGCATCGGCTTGTCCTCGCGGAACACCGTCAGCCAGGCGTCGAAATCCGCGACATCCGCTTGCCAGAGAACATGTGTTGCCATCTTACAGATCCATCAGCAGGCGGCGCGGGTCTTCCAGCGCCTCTTTCACACGCACAAGGAAGGTCACCGCCCCCTTGCCGTCCACGATCCGGTGGTCATAGGACAGCGCCAGATACATCATCGGGCGGATCTTGATCTCCCCATTCACCACCATCGGACGGTCCTGGATCTTGTGCATCCCCAGAATGCCCGATTGCGGTGGGTTCAGGATCGGCGAGGACATCAGCGAGCCGTAAACGCCACCGTTCGAGATGGTGAAGGTACCGCCCTGCATCTCGGCCATGCTCAGCTTGCCCTCACGGGCGCGCTTGCCCTTTTCACCGATCGCCTTTTCGATCGCGGCAAACGACATCGAATCCGCATCCCGGATCACCGGCACCACCAGACCCTGCGGCGTGCCAGCCGCCACGCCCATATGGACGTAGTTCTTGTAGACGATGTCATTGCCATCGATCTCGGCATTGACCTCAGGCACCTCCTTCAGCGCATGACAGCAGGCCTTGGTGAAGAAAGACATAAAGCCCAGCCGGACCCCGTGTTTCTTCTCGAACTGCTCCTTGTACTGGTTGCGCAGGGCCATCACCTCGGTCATGTCCACCTCATTGTAGGTGGTCAGGATCGCGGCGGTGTTCTGGGCATCCTTCAGACGCTTGGCGATGGTCTGACGCAGACGGGTCATGCGCACCCGTTCCTCGCGCACCGCGTCCTCGGCAGCCACCGGCGCGCGCGGCGCCTGGGCAGCCGGGGCGGACGCAGCCGCCGCAGGCCCAGAGGAAACAGGTGCGGCCGTGGCTGCCGCTGCAACCGCGCGGGCCACATCCTCTTTCATCACGCGCCCGTCACGGCCCGTACCGGCCACTTGATCGGCGCTCAGACCGGCCTCGGCCATCGCCTTCTCCGCCGACGGCGCGTTGGCCACATCCCTGGCGCCGCCGGTGGCAACTGCCGGGGTGACCGCCGCCGCAGGCGCAGCCGGAGCCCGCCCGGCACCTGCCGCCGCACCCGAGATTACCGCCAGCTTGGCCGTGGCGTCCACCGTGGTGCCTTCGGGCGCCACGATCTCTGCCAGCACGCCCGAGGCGGGGGCCGGAACCTCGACCGAAACCTTGTCGGTTTCCAGCTCGCACAGCATCTCATCCTGCGCCACGCTGTCGCCCACCTGCTTGAACCAGGTCGACACGGTGGCCTCGGTGACCGACTCGCCCAGCGTGGGCACCATCACGTCGATGCTGCCACCCGCCGCGGCAGGCGCTGCCGCCGGGGCCGGAGCCGCCGCCGCGGCAGCCGGGGCAGGGGCCGCGCCTTCGCCCGCGGTGATGGTGGCCAGCAACGCATCGACGCCCACCGTCTCGCCTTCGGCAGCGACGATCTCGCCCATCGCACCGGCGGCGGGCGAGGGCACTTCCACCGTCACCTTGTCGGTCTCCAACTCACACAGCATCTCATCCACGGCCACGGCATCGCCGGGCTTCTTGAACCAGGTGGCCACCGTTGCTTCGGTCACGGATTCGCCAAGCGTAGGTACTCGAACTTCGATCGTCATCGCTTACTTTCCTTCGATGCTCAGCGCTTCGTTCACGAGCGCTTCCTGTTGGGCTTTGTGTTGGCTGGCCAGACCCGTCGCGGGCGAGGCAGAGGTTGCACGGCCCGCATAGCGCGGCCGCTTGTGTTCGGCGCCGATCCGGGTCAGCACCCATTCGATATTGGGCTCGATGAAGGACCAGGCACCCTGGTTCTTGGGCTCTTCCTGGCACCAGACCATCTCGGCCTGCTTGAACCGCTCCAGCTCATTGATCAGCGAATGCGCCGGGAACGGGTAATACTGCTCGATCCGCATCAGGTAGATGTCGTCGATCCCGCGCGCGTCGCGCTCTTCCAGCAGGTCGAAATAGACCTTGCCCGAACACATCACCACGCGCTTGATCTTGTCATCCGCCACCAGCTTGGTGTCCGAATTGCCCTTCTGCGCGTCGTCCCACAGCACCCGGTGAAAGCTCGACCCGGTGGTGAAATCCTCGGCCGTGCTGATCGCCAGCTTGTGGCGCAGCAGCGACTTGGGGGTCACCAGGATCAGCGGCTTGCGGAAGGTACGGTGCAACTGACGGCGCAGGATATGGAAATAGTTCGCGGGCGTCGTGCAGTTGGCCACGATCCAGTTGTCCTGGCCGCACATCTGCAGATAGCGCTCAAGCCGCGCGGACGAGTGCTCGGGGCCCTGGCCCTCGAACCCGTGCGGCAGCAGGGTCACCAGACCCGACATCCGCAACCACTTCGATTCACCCGAGCTGATGAACTGATCGAACATGATCTGCGCGCCATTGGCGAAATCGCCGAACTGCGCCTCCCACAGCACCAGCGCGTTGGGTTCGGCCAGCGAATAACCGTATTCGAACCCGAGCACCGCATATTCCGACAGCATCGAGTCGATCACCTCGTATTGCGACTGCCCGGCGCGGATATTGTTGAGCGGGTAATACCGTTCCTCGGTTTCCTGATGCACAAAGCCCGAATGCCGTTGGCTGAAGGTGCCGCGCGTGGCGTCCTGCCCGGCCAGACGCACCGGATAGCCCTCGGTCAGAAGCGAGCCAAAGGCCAGCGCCTCACCGGTGGCCCAGTCGAACCCCTTGCCGGCGTCGAACATCTGCTTCTTGGCGTCCAGCAGACGCCCCACGGTCTTGTGCATGGCAAAGCCTTCGGGTGCGCGGGTCAGCGCCACACCAATCTCGGCCAGGGTCTCGGGCGAGATCGCGGTCTCGCCGCGCATATATTCGTCCTTGCTCTTGTCCATGTGCGACCAGCGCCCGTCCAGCCAGTCGGCCTTATTGGGCTTGTAATCCCTGCCGGCCTCGAACTCATCGTTCAGATGCGCCTGGAAGGCGGCCTTCATGTCCTCGATTTCGCCCTCCGGGATCAGCCCGTCCTTGACCAGCCGCTCGGTATAGAGGCTCAGCGTGGTCTTATGGGTCTTGATCTTCTTGTACATGATCGGGTTGGTGAACATGGGCTCATCGCCCTCGTTATGCCCGAACCGGCGATAGCAGAAGATGTCGATGACCACGTCCTTGTGGAACTTCTGCCGGAACTCGGTCGCCACCTTGGCCGCGTGTACCACCGCTTCGGGGTCGTCGCCGTTGACGTGGAAGATCGGCGCCTCGACCATCAGGGCGATATCTGTGGGGTAGGGGGACGAGCGGCTGAAATGCGGCGCGGTGGTGAACCCGATCTGGTTGTTCACCACGATATGCATGGTGCCGCCGGTCTTGTGCCCGCGCAGACCCGACAGGCCGAACCCTTCGGCCACCACACCCTGACCGGCAAAGGCCGCATCGCCATGCAGCAGGATGCCCATCACCCTGGTGCGGTCGGCATCGTTCAACTGGTCCTGCTTGGCGCGAACCTTGCCCAGCACCACCGGATTCACCGCCTCAAGGTGCGAGGGGTTGGCGGTCAGCGACAGGTGCACGGTGTTGCCGTCGAACTCCCGGTCGCTCGACGCGCCCAGGTGATATTTCACATCGCCCGAGCCATCCACGTCCTCGGGCTTGAAGCTGCCGCCCTGGAACTCGTTGAAGATGGCGCGATAGGGCTTGCCCATCACGTTGGCCAGAATGTTCAGACGGCCCCGGTGCGGCATGCCGATCACGATGTCCTGCAGCCCCAGCGCGCCGCCGCGCTTGATGATCTGCTCCATCGCCGGGATCAGGCTTTCGCCCCCATCCAGACCGAACCGCTTGGTGCCCATGTATTTGACATGCAGGAACTTCTCGAATCCCTCGGCCTCGACCATCTTGTTCAGGATCGCCTTGCGGCCCTCGCGGGTGAACCGGACCTCCTTGCCAAAGCCCTCGATCCGCTCCTTCAGCCAGGCCGATTCCTCGGGGTTCGAGATATGCATGTACTGCAGCGCGAAGGTGCCGCAATAGGTCCGTTTCACCAGTTCGACGATCTGGCGCATGCTGGCCATCTGCAGGCCCAGCACGTTGTCGATGAAGATCGGCCGGTCCATGTCGGCATCGGTAAAGCCATAGGTCCGGGGATCCAGTTCGGGATGCGGCGTGCCCGCACGCATGCCCAGCGGGTCCAGATCGGCGACCAGATGGCCCCGGATACGATAGGCCCGGATCAGCATCAGCGCCCGGATCGAATCCAGCACTGCCCGCTTGATCTGATCTTCGCTGACCGCGACACCGGCGGCATCCGCCTTGGCCTTGATCTTCTTGCCGGCGGCCTTGGCATCGACAGCAGGCCATTCCCCGGTCAACGCCCCCGTCACTTCGTCGGCGGGCATCGGCGGCCAGTCGGCCCGCGCCCAAGAAGGCCCCTCGGCCTCTTTCTTCACATCCAGCTCAGCATCGCCCATCTGCCGGAAGAACTCACCCCAAGCGGCATCCACCGCGCCGGGGTCGTTGGCATACTGAGCGTAAAGCTGCTCCAGATACTCGGCATTATGCCCCTGCATGAAGCTGGAGGCATGGAACACGTCGTTGGGCGTATGTTCGGTCATTGGGCTACCTCATATGGGTTGGGACCGTATTGATTGGGGCCAGACTGGGATTTGGCGCAGAGCCAGAAATACCAGTATTCCGCACCAGATGCGCGGCGCGATAAGAGCATGCGTTTTTCAAAGCACATGTTGATGGCGCCAGAGAAGGTCATTGCTGCACCTCCTCAGCGGCGTTCAGGGATTTGGGAACGACTTGGATATTCGCCGGAGCCAGAAGCTCTCTCAAATGAGGGCCCATGTCTTTCCGGTCGGTGTCTTCCGCTTCCGCTTTGGACAGGACCTCAACAAAAGCATCAACATCGACAAGCGACATAGCGAACATGGCGTTGCCATGCTCGCCAAGCATGAGGGTAACAAGTTCGGTTTTAGCCTGGAGCCCGTCGTTTGCACCATTGCGCAAGGCTGTATGCACCAACCAATCGGGCCCTGCAAAAGCGCAATAGGGTTTGCCCTCCTCAACACCTACCAACGCGAGGCGAATGTCCGAAAGAACAAAGGCCGGCTGATTGGCCCCCAACTCAGAGTTGCCCAGAATCGAAACCGCCATGAAGAGAGCGTTGTCGACGGTATGCGCCGGGTTTGTCGCATCAACTGAAAATGCGATTGCATTTGATGCCAGTATCGAAGCTGGCCCCTCTTCCCAAGGCGCCCAGCCCACACTCTCCAGCGTTGCGCGTGCGGTTTGCAGGCTTTCCATGCCACCAGAGCACAGGTCCAGCGCGGTCACCAGGGCTTCCTCGATCTCTTTTTGAGGCTTTGCGGAAACAGCAGACCCCGCTGCCAACAAACCAAACGCTAATGACATCAACCCGGAACGGATTGACCGCTCCGGGATCGTATGAGGCCTGCTAAAAGCAGTTTCCTTAGCTCTTGCAGGCCTCATCTCACTTTCCAATCGCTTCCAGCACCGCCTCACCCAGTTGAGCGGGGCTTTCGGCGACCACGATACCGGCCGAGCGCATGGCTTCGATCTTGTCCTCGGCGCCGCCCTTGCCACCGGCAACAATCGCACCGGCGTGGCCCATGCGGCGGCCCGGAGGGGCCGTGCGGCCAGCGATGAACCCGGCGGTCGGCTTGGACCGGCCCTTCTTGGCCTCATCCGCCAGGAACTGCGCGGCCTCTTCCTCGGCCGAACCGCCGATCTCGCCGATCATGATGATCGACTGGGTCTCGTCATCGGCCAGGAACCACTCCAGCACGTCGATATGCTCGGTGCCCTTGATCGGGTCGCCGCCGATGCCGATACAGCTCGACTGGCCCAGTCCTACGTCGGTCGTCTGTTTCACAGCTTCGTAGGTAAGCGTACCCGAGCGCGAAACGACACCCACGCTCCCGCGTTTGTGAATATGTCCCGGCATGATGCCGATCTTGCAGGCATCGGGCGTGATCACGCCAGGGCAGTTCGGCCCGACCAGACGCGAGTTCGAGCCTTCCAGCGCGCGCTTCACCTTCATCATGTCCAGCACCGGGATGCCTTCGGTGATGCAGACGATCACCTCCATCTCGGCATCGATCGCCTCGAGGATCGAGTCGGCGGCAAAGGGCGGCGGCACGTAGATCACGCTCGCATTGGCCTCGGTCACATGCTTGGCCTCGTGCACCGAGTTGAAGACCGGCAGGTCGAGATGGGTCATGCTGCCCTTGCCGGGTGTCACGCCGCCAACCATCTTGGTGCCATAGGCGATGGCCTGTTCGGTGTGAAACGTCCCCTGCGAGCCGGTCAGGCCCTGACAGATGACTTTGGTGTTTTCGTCGATGAGGACTGCCATTTTGAGGAGTCTCCTGAATTTTGCCGCGCAGCCTGCGCGATTGTTAAGCCTCTGAGGCGATAACCGCCCCACCAAGTTTTTTTCCTTCAGCTTTTCCACCGTGGGAGTGGTGCAAACGAATGACCTCGAAACGGTTTGCGTCATTCGACTGAACAAACACAGATTCGATCTTGGCGCGTCGCATGGACTTCTCGATTTCTTTCATCGCTTCGCGCCAATGTTCGAAGAGCCCCAAATCACGATACAGGTTGCCTGACTGCCTGAATAACGCCGCAGAAACAGGTCCATCCTTCAAAGAGCAAACATCGCGCATTTGGGAAACATAGATAGTGTCAGTTCGGTTCGGATCTGCCAGTCGCTTTTCCTTTAGAACAACGATCAAAACGACCAGTGCTCCAAAGGCCAGTAGCGCGATGGCTTCTCCAACTCCCATTGTGGATTAACCCTTCACCGCCTTCACGATCTTCTCGGCACCGTCTTTCAGGTTATCCGCCGCGATCACGTCCAAACCGGATGTGTTGATGATCTCCTTGCCCTTCTCGACATTGGTGCCTTCCAGACGCACGACCAACGGTACTTGCAGGCCGACCTCTTTCACCGCTGCCACCACGCCCTCGGCGATGACGTCACAGCGCATGATGCCGCCGAAGATGTTGACCAGAATGCCCTTCACCTGCGGGTCGCTGGTGATGATCTTGAACGCCTCGGTCACCTTCTCTTTGGTCGCACCGCCGCCCACGTCGAGGAAGTTGGCAGGCTCGGCCCCATACAGCTTGATGATGTCCATCGTCGCCATCGCCAGACCGGCACCGTTGACCATGCAGCCGATCTCGCCATCCAGCGCGATGTAGTTCAGGTCATACTTGCTGGCTTCCAGCTCTTTCGGGTCTTCCTCGGTGGTGTCGCGCAGCTCGGCGATATCCGGGTGGCGGTAGACCGCGTTGCCGTCAAAGCCGACCTTGGCGTCAAGCACTTTCAGGTCGCCCTTGTCCGAGATGATCAGCGGGTTGATCTCCAGCATCTCCATGTCCTTCTCGACGAAGGCCTGGTACAGCTGGCTCATCAACTTGACGCATTGCTTGACCTGCGCGCCCTGCAGACCCAGCGAAAACGCGATGCGGCGGCCATGATAGGCCTGATAGCCGGTGGCCGGATCGACCGAGAAGGACAGGATCTTCTCGGGCGTCGCGGCGGCCACCTCTTCGATGTCCATGCCGCCCTCGGTCGAGCAGACAAACGAGATGCGGCTGGTCTGACGATCCACCAACAGGGCCAGATACAACTCGCGCTCGATGCCGGACCCGGCTTCGATATAGATGCGGTTGACCTGCTTGCCCGCCGGGCCGGTCTGATGAGTGACCAGCGTGCGGCCCAGCATCTTCTTGGCTTCCTCGGCGGCTTCCTCGACCGATTTGGTCAGACGCACACCGCCCTTTTCACCCGCATCGGCTTCCTTGAACGACCCCTTGCCGCGACCGCCTGCGTGGATCTGAGCCTTGACGACCCAAAGCGGCCCGTCCAGCTCACCGGCTGCGGTTTTGGCCTCTTCGGCGCGCAACACGGCGCGGCCATCAGATACCGGTGCGCCATAACTGCGCAAAAGAGCTTTGGCCTGATATTCGTGAATGTTCATCGAAACTGTCCCGTCTGACTGCGATTGAACCGATATAGGCGTGTCTAGGCCCAATGGTTAAAGGCTTTTTTGACGTTGAGCGGGATTTTCACGAAGATTTTCATCATTTGTGATCACAGGGTTTTGGGGTGTGATCACATAAATCATCGGCGGCGCCAAATATGATTCGATATCCGTGCGGCGCGGGAAAAAACGGCGCTATGCATACTATTTGCGGCTTTAGCGCAAACGGAAATTTTGGGTCGGGTGAGCGGGTTACTTACGCCTGAGTGAAATCGCCGGAGTCGCGGAGATGGTCAGGGCGCCGTGCCATCACAATTCTGAGCCATGTCTCGTACAAAAA
The DNA here is from genome assembly GCF_013031405.1 of Ruegeria sp. HKCCD8929. Lineage (GTDB taxonomy): Bacteria > Pseudomonadota > Alphaproteobacteria > Rhodobacterales > Rhodobacteraceae > Ruegeria. The sequence continues at coordinate 107,944 of NZ_WPZY01000005.1, forward strand.
AGCCGGCCCCCGAGGGAGCCGGCCCAAATTCGATGCTGATCGCGGCTCAGGCCAGCGAGTTGTCGATACCCTTGCAGGCCTCGATCAGGCCCTTCACGGCGTTGACCGAGTTGTCAAAGCCTTCCTGCTCCTGATCGTTCAGCTTGATGTCGACGATCTTCTCGACGCCGCCCGCACCGATGACGGTCGGAACCCCCACATAGAGCCCGCTCACGCCCAACTCACCGTCGCAATAGGCCGCGCAGGGCAGGACGCGCTTCTGGTCTTTCAGATAGGCTTCGGCCATTTCGATCGCCGAGGTTGCAGGCGCGTAATAGGCCGAGCCTGTTTTCAGCAGGCCGACGATCTCGGCACCGCCGTCGCGGGTGCGCTGCACGATGGCGTCCAGCTTCTCCTGCGTGATCCAGCCCATCTGGACCAGATCGGGCAGCGGGATACCAGCCACGGTCGAATAGCGCACCGACGGCACCATGGTGTCGCCATGGCCGCCCAGCACAAAGGCGGTCACGTCGCGCATGGACACGTTGAACTCTTCGGCCAGGAAGTGGCGGAAGCGGGCCGAATCCAGAACACCCGCCATGCCGCAGACCTTGTGATGCGGCAGGCCCGAGAACTCGCGCAGGGCCCAGACCATCGCGTCGAGCGGGTTGGTGATGCAGATGACGAAGGCGTCGGGCGCGTTGGCGGCGATGCCTTCACCGACCGATTTCATCACCTTCAGGTTGATGCCCAGCAGGTCGTCGCGGCTCATGCCCGGCTTGCGGGCGACACCGGCGGTCACGATGCAGACGTCGGCGCCTGCGATATCGGAATAGTCGCTGGTGCCCGACATGGCAGCGTCGAACCCTTCGGCCGGGCCCGATTCCGCGATATCCAGCGCCTTGCCCTGCGGCAGGCCGTCGGCGATGTCGAACAGAACAACGTCACCCAGTTCTTTGATGGCTGCAAGATGAGCGAGCGTGCCGCCGATGTTCCCCGCGCCGATCAGCGCAATCTTGGGTCTGGCCATTGGAAATACTCCGGTCCGAATGGAAATCGCCGGTTTGCTAGTCGCTAATGCGGCATCGCGCAAGTGTTCTGCGGCGCGGCATGCGACCGCATACCGTTTGCCGTACCCTGTCTGATTGCGCTAAATGGCTTGTGGAATAGGGGGTTACGGGGCCGGTCCCATGGTCGAACTCAACTTCATGTTTTTCGCCTTGGCGATCCCGGCAGTGATCTTTGCGGGCATCTCCAAGGGCGGGTTCGGCTCGGGCGTGGCCTTTGCCTCGGCCTCGATTCTGGCGCTGATTTTAGAGCCGGGACAGGCGCTTGCGCTGATGCTTCCGCTTCTCATGATCATCGACCTCGCCACTCTCCGCCCGTTCTGGAACCGCTGGAGCTGGCCTGACGCCCGCCTGCTGATCCTCGGCGGCTTGCCCGGCGTGGCGGCCGGGGCCTGGCTCTACACCGCAACCGACGCCGACCTGCTGCGCCTGCTGATCGGAGCTATTTCGCTGGGCTTCGTCCTCTGGCACCTGGCCCAGAGCAGCGGCTGGATCCGCAGCTTCGCAACGCGCCTGCCCGCCTGGGCCGGTCTCATCGCCGGGGCCGTCGCCGGCTTCACCAGCTTCGTCAGCCATGCGGGCGGACCACCCGCCGCCGTCTACCTCCTGTCGCAAAAACTCTCGAAAACCGAGTTTCAGGCCACCACCGTCCTCACCTTCTGGGCCCTCAACATCGCCAAGTTCATCCCCTACGCCTGGCTCGGCATGTTCACCCTGCAAACCGCATGGGCCAACCTGCTGCTGGCCCCCTTTGCGCTCCTCGGCGCCTGGCTGGGCGTGCGCGCGCACTGGATGCTGTCCGAGCGCCTGTTCTTCCGCATCGCCTATATCCTGCTGACCCTGACCGGAACCAAGCTGATCTGGGACGCCCTGACCTGATCCGGCCAGAGTTCCGGCGCGCGCCGCATATCTGCCCGAACACGGCCACCGAGGGACAGGGCCGCGCATGAGACGCGCGCCGGGAACGACGCTCAGGCGTCGTTGCCCTTCCCCGGCAGCGCCTCGGCCAGCGTCTCATAAGACTGACCTGACGCGACCAGACAGGTCACCCCATTGGGCATCGTCACGGTAATGGTCCAGGTCCCGGTCTCGTCCGAGGCAAACACCTCCATCACCGAGCCCTGCTGCACCAGCCCGATCCCCCTACGGGTCTCGCTATAAGTCTCGGCCAGCCGCTTCAGCACCGCCTCGCGCGGGGCGCAGTTCCGCCCCTGCGCCTGCACCTGCTGCGCCGCCAGCACCATCAGCCCCAGCCCCATCGTCATCTTGAACATGGTCTTCGTCATGGGATTCACCCTTTCCCGCCAAGGCCGCGCCGCGCACCCCGCGATGTGTTCCAAGCGCGCTTCCCCTCCCGCTTCCCGGGGCCGCACCCGCTCTGATCCGATGAAAAAAGCCTGCCAAAAAGATGCTGACGCCCGGTTAATCCGCCGTCCGCCACCCGGCAACGCAACGGAAATGCTGCGTTGCGGCGATTTTGCGCTTGAACTTTCCGGCCAAAAATGCCCCCTTCTGCGCAACTTTATTTCCCTTGGGAGAGATTCATGGATCAGCGCCTGCGCCCCTATCGCTCGGTTCTCTATATCCCCGGCTCCCGGCCGCGGGCCCTTGAAAAGGCCAGGACTCTGCCCGTGGACGCCATCATCTTCGACCTCGAGGATGCGGTGGCGGCGGATGAAAAGGACAATGCGCGCGAAACGCTCAAGGATGCACTGGCACAGGGCGGCTATGGCGAACGGGTCAAGATCGTTCGGATCAACGGCCTGGATACGCCATGGGGACAGGCCGACGCCAAAGCCGTGCGCGACATGAATGCCGATGCGGTCCTGCTGCCCAAGGTCAACGCGGCGGCGGATGTGGATGCGCTGGCCGCGATCACCGGTGACCTGCCGATCTGGGCGATGATGGAAACCCCAAGGGGCATGCTGAACGCGGCCCAGATCGCCGCGCATCCGCTGATGGCGGGCTTCGTCATGGGCACCAACGATCTGGCCAAGGAATTGCAGACCCGGTTCCGCCCCGACCGCCTGCCGCTGATCACCTCGCTGGGCCTGTGCCTGCTGGCCGCCAAGGCCGAAGGGCTGATCGCCATCGACGGTGTTTACAACGCCTTCAAGGATGATGAGGGGCTGGTCGCCGAATGCACCCAGGGCCGCGACATGGGCTTCGACGGCAAGACCCTGATCCACCCGGCGCAGGTCGAGATCACCAATGCCGCCTACGCACCCTCCGAGGATGAGGTCGATCTGGCCCGCCGTCAGATCGCCGCCTTCGAAGAGACCGAGGCACAGGGGCAGGGCGTTGCCGTGGTCGACGGCAAAATCGTCGAAAACCTCCACGTTGCCTCCGCCCGCGAAATTCTGGCAAAAGCAGAGGCGATAACAGCTTTGCAAGCGGGGTAAGCCAGCGATGGGCTTTGTTCTTCTGATACTGGGCCTCGGCCTCTGGTGGGCCGCCCACCTGTTCAAACGCGTGATGCCCGAGCGGCGCGCGGCCATGGGCAACGCGGGCAAAGGGGCCGTGGCGCTGGCTCTGGTGGCCTCGATTGTCCTGATGGTGATCGGCTACCGCATGACCGATTACATCCATGTCTGGGCGCTGCCCGCCTTCGTCGTCCACATCAACAACACGCTGGTGCTGATCGCCATCTGGATGATGAGCCCCGCAGGCCAGAAGGGCTTGCTTCTGAACAAGATGCGCCATCCGATGCTGGCCGGGTTCAAGCTCTGGGCCCTTGCGCACCTGCTGGTCAACGGGGATCTGTCCTCAATTGTCCTCTTTGGCGGGCTGCTGGCCTGGGCGGTCACCGAGGTCATCGTGATCAACCGCGCGGAACCCGACTGGACCCCGGGCGAACCCGGCACGCTGGGCAAGGACGCGATGTTCTTTGTCGCCTCCATCGTGCTGCTGGTCGTGATCGGCTATATCCACGGGCTGGTCGGCCCCTCTCCGTTCCCCTGATAAGGACCTGATTTTATGGCGAAACTCTACCGTCTTCTGACCGAAGAGGACACGTCGGCCTTCTGCCACAAGGTCTCGGATGCGCTGGCCAAGGGGTGGGAGCTTTATGGCTCGCCCTCCTACGCCTATGACGCAAACGGTGCCGTGATGCGCTGCGCGCAGGCCGTGACCAAAGAGGTTCAGGCCGACTATTCCCCCGACATGAAGCTGGGACAGCAATAATGGCAAAAACCAATCCGGGCCGCTTTTTCGAGGATTACACGGTCGGCCAGATCCTGACGCATGCGGTGCCGCGCACCGTCTCGGGCGGCGAACGCGCGCTCTATCACGCGCTCTACCCGGCCCGGCACGCGCTCTATTCCTCGGACGCCTTCGCGCAGTCTTGCGGTCTGCCGCAAAGCCCGATCGATGATCTGGCCGCGTTCCACGTGGTCTTCGGCAAGACCGTCCCGGATATCTCGCTGAACGCGGTGGCCAATCTCGGCTATGCCGAGGGCCGCTGGCTGAAGCCGGTCTATCTCGGTAACACGCTGCGCTCGGAATCCGAGGTGATCGGGCTCAAGCAGAACTCCAACGGCAAGACCGGCGTGGTCTGGGTCCGCACCCGCGGCCTGAACCAGCGCGGCGAAACCGTGATGGAGTACGTCCGCTGGGTGATGGTGCGCAAAGCCAACCTCGACGCCCCCGCGCCCGAAACGGTGGTGCCGGATCTGGCCAAGGTGGTTGCCGCCGACCAACTGGTGATCCCCGAGGGGCTGGATTTCTCCAACTACGATTTTGCGCTGGCGGGCGAACCGCACCGCTGGGGCGATTACGAGATCGGCGAAAAGATCGACCATGTCGATGGCGTGACCATCGAAGAGGCCGAGCACATGATCGCTACCCGCCTCTGGCAGAACACCGCCAAGGTGCATTTCGACCTGACCTTCCGCCCCGACGGGCGACTGATCTATGGCGGCCACGTGATCTCGATGGCCCGCGCGCTCAGCTTCAACGGGCTGGCCAACGCTCAGATGATCGTCGGTCTGAATGGCGGTGCCCATGCCAACCCCTGCTTTGCCGGCGACACGGTGAAAGCCTGGACCGAAGTTCTGGACAAGGCCGACACCTCCGCTCCCGGCGTCGGCGCTGTCCGTTTGCGTCTGGTGGCCACCAAGGGCGATGTACAATTCGGACTCCGGACCGATGAAGGCAAGTACAAACCGGACGTTTTGCTGGATCTCGACTACTGGGCGCTGATGCCGCTCTGATCGCGAGCGGGCAGCCTTGCCAGACCGCCGCGACTGCGTTTTGATGGCGCAATGATCCGCACTCTTGCTCTTGTCACGATGCTGGCGGCAGAGTCCGCCAGCGCCCAGACGCCTTGCCCCGCCGAGGGCGGCCAGACCTTTGCCCTGTTCGAAACGGCCAAGCTGGATTTCCTGAAAGGCGACTACAAATCCTTTCACGCCCACATCGCCACCCTCATCTCCGGCACGGATTATGAGAAGCTTTTCAACCCCTTGATCCTTGGAGCGCCGGACGGATTCTCCGGCTGCACGACCGTGCTGCAACGGGTCGAGACCGGTGGAATGGTGCAGGAACTGGTCCTCTACGAGCTTCCGAACGGCGTCCCGCTCGGCCTCTACCTGCTCGCCGCACCGGTCCGCGGAGAGCTGTCATTCCTGTCGTTTCAGTTCTCGACCAGTATCGGCGACGTCCTGGACGAGCTGCGCTAGGCCCATCCGTTCACGCCTTCGCGATGGGACAAATCACCCAACCACGCTAAACTGCGCTCATGCGCAATTTGCTCTCGCTCCTCGCCACATTCGCCACGGGTCCTGTTCTGGCCTGCGACCTCGCGCTCGCGCTGGCGGTTGACGTGTCCGGCTCGGTCGATTCACGCGAGTACCGGATCCAGATGGACGGCCTCGCCGCCGGGCTGCGCGACCCCATCGTGTCCGAGGCGCTGGTGCGCGGGCAGGCGCAGCTTATGCTGGTGCAATGGACCGGTGCCTCACGCCAGCAGGTGACCATCCCCTGGACCCGGATCGACAGTTTCGACGCGCTGGAGACCTTTGCCGCAACGGTCGCGGAGGACCCGCGCGTTTGGCGCAACTTCTCGACGGCCATCGGCGAGGCCCTTGAAACCACGATGGGTGCCTTCGACACGGTGGCCGATTGCAAGCGGCATCTGATCGACCTGTCAGGTGACGGGATCTCGAACGAGGGGGTCGAGCCTGTCCAACTCCACCGCGATTTGCGGGCACGCGGCATCACGGTGAACGCCATCGCCATCGAGGAGAGCGAGCCCGACCTGACCGCCTATTTCTTTGAAAACGTCATCGTTGGTGAGGGGGCCTTTGTCGTGTCCGCTTCGGGTTTTCTCGACTATCCCGAGCGCATCCGAAAAAAATTGCTGCGCGAGGTCACGCAGCAAACGGCGAGCCTGAAATGAGGTCTCAAAGGATTCGTGATCACAAGCTGGGGCCGTTGATATCGCTCACATTCCCGCGCTGATTGCCTGTTTGTGATCACACTGTTTCGCGCCGTGATCACAAACACCTGCAAACTGCCACTTTAGGCCAAATTTCGCGTTTATTTGCAATTGCAGCACGTGACACATCCGGAAAATACGGTAAAAACTTCCTCAGCCAACCGGAAAGGAGCCACCATGGCCGATGTCAATCGGGGCAATCGCCCGCTTTCGCCGCATTTGACGATCTATCGTCCGCAGCTGACTTCCGTCACGTCGATCCTTACCCGGATCACCGGAAACGCCCTGATCGTGGCGGCACTGCTGATCGTCTGGTGGTTTCTCGCCGCTGCGACCTCGGCTGAGTATTACGCGGTGGCGAACGGGGTGATCACCTCGCTCTTCGGCGATCTGATCATGGCGCTATCACTCTGGGGGCTGTGGTATCACACGCTGGCCGGTGTGCGTCACCTGATCTGGGACAACGCCATGGGCCTCGACATCCCGACCGCTGAAAAGCTCGGTTGGGCCGTGGTTGCCGGTTCGGTCGTCTTGACCATCCTGACCCTGCTGATTATCCAGTAACGGAGGCCCAAGATGCGTTATCTCACCGACCGCAAGCGCGCCGTTGGCATGGGCTCGGCCAAGACCGGAACCGCACATTTCTGGGCCATGAAGGTCAGCGCGGTGGCTCTGCTGATCCTCATCCCGCTTTTCGTCTTCACCTTCGGTCCGATGCTGGGCCAGCCGCATGAGGCCGTGGTGGCCTATTTCGCGCGACCCTTCCCGGCGATCGTTGCCGCGCTGACGCTGGCCGTCGGCTTCAAACATTTCGCAGACGGCGCCCAGGTGCTGATCGAGGACTATGTGCATGGTCTCATGCAGAAGATCCTGATCATCCTGGTGATCTGCCTTTCCTATGCCGCTGCCGCGACCGGCCTTTTTGCCATCGCGCGCATCGCACTCTAAGACCGGAGCTGAAAGACATGGCTGCTTACGAATACGAAACGCATGAATATGACGTGGTCGTTGTCGGCGCCGGTGGCGCCGGTCTGCGCGCCACCCTCGGCATGGCCGAGCAGGGGCTGCGCACCGCTTGCGTGACCAAGGTGTTCCCGACCCGCTCACACACCGTGGCCGCACAGGGCGGAATCGCAGCATCCTTGGGCAACATGGGCCCCGACAGTTGGCAGTGGCACATGTATGACACCGTCAAGGGTTCCGACTGGCTGGGCGATACGGACGCGATGGAGTACCTCGCGCGCGAGGCGCCCAAGGCGGTTTACGAGCTGGAGCACTATGGCGTGCCGTTTTCGCGCACGGAAGAGGGCAAGATCTATCAGCGCCCCTTCGGCGGCCACACCACCGAGTTCGGCGAAGGCCCCGCGGTGCAGCGTACCTGCGCCGCCGCCGACCGGACCGGTCACGCCATCCTGCACACGCTTTATGGCCAGTCGCTGAAAAATAACGCCGAATTCTACATCGAGTATTTCGCCATCGACCTGATCATGTCCGATGATGGGCAATGTCAGGGCGTCGTCTGCTGGAAGCTGGACGACGGCACCATGCATGTCTTCAACGCCAAGATGGTGGTGTTGGCGACCGGCGGCTATGGCCGGGCCTATTTCAGCGCCACTTCGGCCCATACCTGCACCGGCGACGGTGGCGGCATGGTGGCTCGCGCCGGACTGGCCCTGCAGGACATGGAATTCGTTCAGTTCCACCCGACCGGCATCTACGGCTCGGGCTGTCTGATAACCGAAGGCGCGCGGGGCGAAGGTGGCTATCTCACCAACTCCGAAGGTGAGCGGTTCATGGAGCGCTATGCGCCACAGTACAAGGACCTCGCGCCGCGCGACTATGTCTCGCGCTCCATGACCATGGAAATCCGCGAAGGTCGGGGTGTGGGCAAGGAAGGGGATCATATCCACCTCAACCTCAGCCACCTGCCGGCCGAAGCGCTGGCGGAGCGCCTGCCGGGCATTTCCGAGTCGGCCAAAATCTTTGCCGGTGTGGACGTCACCAAGGAACCGATCCCGGTTCTGCCCACCGTGCACTACAACATGGGCGGCGTGCCGACGAACTATTGGGGCGAGGTGCTGAACCCCACCGCAGACGACCCGACCGCCGTTGTGCCCGGCCTGATGGCCGTGGGTGAGGCGGGCTGCGCCTCGGTGCATGGGGCGAACCGTCTGGGCTCGAACTCGCTCATCGACCTCGTGGTGTTTGGGCGTGCCGCCGCGATCCGCGCCGGTAAGGTCGTGGACTCCGAAGCCGCCAACCCGGTGCTGAATCAGGATTCGGTCGACAAGGCCTTCGACCGGTTTGATGATATTCGCAACGCCAGCGGTTCGATTCCGACTGCCGATCTGCGGCTGGAAATGCAGAAGACCATGCAGGCCGACGCCGCCGTCTTCCGCACCGGCAAGACCATGGCCGACGGTGTCGAGAAGATGACCGCGATTGCGGCCAAGATGGACGACCTGAAGGTCACCGACCGCACGCTGGTCTGGAATTCCGACCTGATGGAGACCCTGGAACTGGCCAACCTGATGCCCAATGCGCTGGCCACCATTGTCGGCGCCGAGGCACGCAAGGAATCCCGTGGCGCCCATGCGCATGAGGATTTCACTGAGCGCGATGACGAGAACTGGCGTGTGCACACCGTCAGCCGTGTCGAGGGCAACAAGGTCGATCTCAGCTATCGCCCGGTGATCGTCGATCCGCTGACCACAGAGAAACAGGGTGGCATCAGCCTCAAGAAAATCGCCCCGAAGGCGCGGACGTTCTGATGCGGATTGCTCGGGCTCTGATCGTCCCGGCACTGTTGGCAGGTTGCACAGCCGCCAATGATGCGGCGGATGTGATTGCGCGCGAAAGGGCCAAATCGGTGGTCAACGGTGTGGTCGCCGACAGGTTTCCGGGCCTGAATTCAGCGCCGATCACCGACTGCATCATCGACGCGGCTTCGGCCGGAGAAATCGTTCAGATCGCCGGGGCATCCGTGACCGGCGTAACTCAATCCACGGTGGAACAAGTGGTGGAGATATCCAGCCGCCCCGAGGCCGTACAATGTATTGCTGAAAACAGCATTGCCCTGCTGGGCGGCTGAGAAGGAGTAGACGAGATGGTTCAACTCACATTGCCCAAGAACTCCCGCATCACCACGGGCAAGACCTGGCCCAAGCCCGAGGGCGCCACCAATGTGCGCAAGTTCCAGATCTATCGCTGGAACGAGGAAGATGGGCAGAACCCTCGGCTCGACACCTACTTCGTCGATATAGACGATTGCGGCCCGATGGTTCTGGACGCGCTCATCTACATCAAGAACAAGGTCGACGCGACGCTGACCTTTCGCCGGTCCTGCCGCGAGGGGATTTGCGGATCCTGCGCGATGAACATCGATGGCATCAACACCTTGGCCTGCATTTACGGGATGGATGAGATCAAGGGCGACGTGAAGATCTATCCGCTGCCGCATATGCCGGTGGTCAAGGACCTGATCCCGGATCTCACGCATTTCTACGCCCAGCACGCCAGCATCATGCCGTGGCTGGAGACCAAGACCAATCGCCCGGCGAAGGAGTGGAAACAGTCCATCGAGGACCGCAAGAAGCTGGATGGCCTGTATGAATGCGTGATGTGCGCCAGCTGCTCGACCTCGTGCCCGAGCTATTGGTGGAACGGCGACCGCTACCTCGGCCCTGCCGCTCTGCTGCATGCTTATCGCTGGATCATCGACAGCCGGGACGAGGCGACGGGTGAGCGTCTGGATTATCTGGAAGACCCGTTCAAGCTCTACCGCTGCCACACGATCATGAACTGCGCAAAGACCTGCCCCAAGGGTCTGAACCCGGCCAAGGCCATCGCCGAGATCAAGAAGATGATGGTCGAGCGGACGGTTTGAATCCGTCGAAAGGAAGGGCGCTTGCCGGGGTTGCGGCAAGTGCATGACCAGATTGCAGAAACATGCGGTGCAACCGCCCGGTCGCGGGATTACTCTAGGTGACAGGGAGGGGTCGTGAACTCAGCACAGGATCACACCCATGAAAACCGCCGAACTCACCAAGGACGAAAAGGCCGCCGAAGCTCTGAGGCTGCTGGAAGAGGCGTGGGCCTATTACACGCCGCAGCCCAAACCACAGGCAGTTGCGCGTGAGCCCGATCTCTTTGAATACGCGAACGCCGCCTGACCAATAAGGCCGGGGCAGGGTGGGTCCGTTCAAGCCCGGAGAAAAGGCGTTTGGAAACGCCTTGCCACGCGGTTTGCAAACCGCGTAAAAGCCGCTTGCAAGCGGCTTCACTCCTTGTGAGACCCGCGCAATTCCGGTTGGACGACCATGCCCCTTCTTCTTCTCATCCTCGCCCTGGGTGTCCTCGCCTATTTCAATCGGCGGGCCCGCACGTCGTCGTTGACCCGCGACTGCCGGTGGCGGCAGAACCGGACCGAGGGAACCTGGACCTGCGCCTTTTGCGGGGCCAAGCAGGTGGGAGAGGCGACGCCCCGCCACTGCCTCCGCAGCCGGAAATAGGCCCGGCAGACGGCGAAAAGCCGCTCTGCTATTGCGCCCAAATTTGAGAGGAAATCACTTTTTTGCTACACTCCCGGTATTTTCAAGACCAGGAGATTTAACATGTCACGTTTTACGCGCCGCACCGCGATTGGTTTGGGTGTGGCAGGGATCGCCACCGGCACTCTGAAATCTTTCCCCGAGTGGATGGCCCGCGCCGACGACTATCCCGGCACCAGAATCCGTTACGATGTTGCCTCTCCCGAAGGCAAAGAGCAGCTGAAAATCTATGCCCGCGGCGTTGCCAACATGAAGGCGACGGCAGAGGGAAACCCGATGTCCTGGATGTTCCAGTGGTACACGCATTGGGTCAATCCGAACACCAACAAGGAGCAGGAGATCGACCGCATCTATGGCGCGGCTTCCTCCGCCGACAAGATGCTGGCCCTTGCCATGTGGGATACGTGCCGGGGCCATATCACATGGGCGGGTCAGCGCGACTGGTTCACCCCCTGGCACCGTATGTACGTTCTGTTCTTTGAGCAGATCATTCGCGCCGCAGCGCAGGAACCGGAGTTCACTCTACCCTATTGGGACTACACGACCCCCGGAAAACGGGCGATCCCGGAAGAGCTGCGGATGGAGGACGATCCGGTCTTTGGCTCGCTGTTCGTCGGCAAACGCAATCCCGGAGTGAATGATGGGGTGCAGCTTGACCAAACTCCCCTTTATCCACAGCTTGAACAGAGCATCGGGCAGGATCCGCTGGGGCTCGATTGTCTCGACATCACTCATTTCCGTGACCAGGCGCCGGCGTCCGGGTTCAACTCCAATCTGGACATGGCGCCGCATGGTATGGTGCATGTGCTGGTGGGCAACGGGCAGAACATGGGCTCGGTCCCCTGGGCCGCGAGCGATCCGGTCTTCTGGCTGCATCACGCCAATGTGGATCGCATCTGGGCAAGCTGGAATGCGGCCGGTGGCGGGCGTGAAAACCCGTCGGACGACACATGGAACGATATGATGTTTACCTTCTCTGATGACCGCGGTCAGCAGGTGCTGGCCAAAACCTCGGATTTCGTGGCGACTGAGCCTTTGGGATACGAGTATCAAGAGCTTCTGACCCCACCCGGCGTGGCCCCGGTTGTCGTTGCGCAGGCCGATGATACCACCGAGTCGGTGCCCATCGCGCCACCGGCCTCGCAGAGACTGGAGCTGGGGCAGGGGGAGGCGAGCGTTGCCGTCGAGCTTCCTGCGGGAACCGAAGAAACGATTGCTGCCGGTTCGCAACGCACCTATCTGGTGCTGGCCGATCTGCGGATCGATGCGCAGCCCGGGGTGCTCTACAGCGTTTTCCTGCAGCCTAGCGCGGAGACGACCGAGGGGCGGAAGGCCGTGGGTGTTCTGAATTTCTTCAACGCACCGCCCAAGGATCTGGAGTTGGAAGGAGCGACACCGGCCTTTTACAGCATCGACGTCACGGACACGGTGGCCGGGTTCGACACGACTCAGGCGCCGATTGTGACCATCGCACCAACAGGCACCCCCGCAGCCGATGCGGCGCCGGTGGTGGGAGAGGTCTATTTCGCGACCCGTTGAACCTGCGCCAACCGGACGTTGAGCCCCCACCGGACCGGTGGGGGCTTTTCATAGCGCGACAACGGTGTAAGCCTGCGGGAAATTCTTAGACGAGGCCACCGATGACCCGACCCGCCGCCCCACCGGACGCCGAAACCCGCCGCGCGGTTGCCCCGGTAATCTGCTATCCCAACGACACTCTTCCGGCGCCCGATCTGGACCTGTACCGAGCTGCGCGTGCCACGGCGGGCAAGATCGCAGAGGTGCTGGTGCCGCCCCGGGACGCCCGGTGTTTCGATGTCCCCGCCGGGCATTTCTTTCGCATCACCTCGGTCGACGGACCGCAGGTCGGGGATCTGAATCTGTGGAACCGCAACGACCTGTCCGAACGGTTCTATTCCGGCAAGACCCGGGCGCTGCACGGCACCCATATCACCACCGGCGAACGTATGTGGTCGGCCTTTCCGCATCTGCGGCCCATGGCGACAATCATCGAGGATACGCTGGGTTGGTACGGTATCGACCAGTACGGCGGCTCGGTTCATGACGTGATCGGCACCCGCTGCGACCCCTACACCGGCAACCTTCTGGCGGGGGGGCATTATCACCATTGCTGCCATTCGAACCTGACCCGCGCGCTGGCGGATCATTTGGGTGTGTCTCTGAGCGAGGCGGAACCCCATGTACATGACGTGCTCAACGTCTTCATGTGTACCGGCTTTACCCGAGACACCGGTCAGTATTTCATGAAGGCGTCGCCGGTGCGGCCCGGCGATTATCTGGAGTTTTTTGCCGAGATCGACCTGCTGGGCAATCTCAGCGCCTGTCCGGGTGGCGATTGTTCCGCCGAGCATTCCTCGGACGCCGCCGCCTGTTTCCCGCTGTTGGTCGAGGTCTTTGCGCCTGCAAAAGGCGCGTTGGATGGTTGGCAAGGCCCGGCGCCAAACGGGTATGACCGCAGCCACGGCAGGTGAGGCCATGAAAAAAGGCGGAGGGTTGCCCTCCGCCCTTTCTTTGTCTCAAGGCTTTCGCCGTCACGCCGCGTCGGGAAACGCCGCCTGCAGCGCGATTTCGACCATGTCGCCAAAGCTTCGCTCACGCTGGTCCGAGGGCAGCGCCTCACCGGTCAGCAGGTGGTCCGAGACCGTCAGTACCGCAAGCGCGCGACATTTGTGGCGGGCGGCGAGGATGTATAGCTCGGCGGCCTCCATCTCGACGCCCAGAATGCCGTGACGCACCATCTGTTCGTTCAGATCGGGGCGCTCGTCATAGAACACGTCCGAGGAATAGATCCCGCCGACATGTGTCGGGGTCCCTTTGGCCTCGGCCGCGCGGACCGCTGCCTGCAGCAGGCTCCAATCGGCGCAGGGCGCAAAGTTCAACTCCCGAAAGATGCCGCGCGACGGCGTGCTGAGCGTTGTGGATGTCATCGCAAGGATGACATCGCGGACACTTACACTGTCTTGCATCCCGCCACAGGATCCAATGCGGATCAGCGTCTTTGCACCGTAATCCCGGATCAGTTCATTCACGTAGATGGAGAGTGAGGGCATGCCCATGCCACTCCCCTGAATGGTGACCCGATTACCGTTCCACATGCCGGTGAACCCCAGCATCCCGCGGACATTATTGACCTGTTGCACATCGGATAAAAAAGTTTCCGCGGCCCATTTCGCCCGGTACGGATCGCCGGGGAGCAGAACGGTATCCGCGATGTCACCTTTTTCGGCACCAACGTGAATTGTCATTTTGAGACCGCGCCCCGCTCAGATTTCCAGATCGGAAATATCAGCACCGGCTTTCAGCGAGTCATGCACCCATTGCGGTTTACGCCCACGGCCGGTCCAGGTCTGTTCGGGGTTGGACGGATTGCGGTATTTCGGTTTTGCCTTGGTGCCCTTGGTTCCGCGCCGGCTGTCTGCGGACAGTTCGGCCAGCGAGAAACCGAACTCGGCCGCCGCCTTTTCTGCGGCTGCAAGCGCTTCCTGCCGTTCCCGAATCTCTGCATCCTTCACGGCAACATCGATGCTGTCACGCAATTCCAAAAGTTCTTTGCGCGACATTTTAGTAAGTTCAATTCCCATAACTTCTCCATTTTGGCAAACGCCAACTAGTCGAGGTGAGTGTTTCACTAAGTTAAGTTTCTTTGATACCTTTTTCCATCCCTCAATGCCTGAAAAGACGGAATGTGAAGACTATTCGGCGGCAATATCTTTGGCGCGGACAAGCGTCACGATATCACCCATAATGGAATTCAATTCAAAGTTCTTTGGAGTGTAGATTTTCGAAACACCCATCGAGGTCAGCTTAGCCGCGTCATCGTCTGGAATGATTCCGCCAACGACCACCGGAATGTGACTCATTCCTGCCGATTGCAGACGGTCCATGACCTCTTCGACAAGTGGCACATGGCTTCCTGACAGGATCGAGAGACCGACCACATGCGCCTCTTCCTCGATGGCGGCCGTGACGATTTCCTCGGGCGTCAGGCGGATGCCTTCGTAGGAGATATCCATCCCGCAGTCGCGCGCGCGGAATGCGATCTGTTCGGCGCCGTTGGAATGGCCATCCAGGCCGGGCTTGCCGACCAGGAATTTCAGGCGGCGGCCCAGTTGATCGCTGACCGCGTCCACTGCGGCGCGCAACTCCTCCAATCCTTCGGTCTTGTTCGAAACCGAGCCCGACACGCCGGTTGGTCCGCGATAGGTGCCGTAGGCCTTGCGCATCTCTTCGGCCCATTCGCCCGTGGTCACACCGGCCTTGGCCGCCGCAATCGAGGGCTCCATCACGTTGGAGCCGGTCTTGGCGGCCTCGCGCAGCGCGTGCAGGGCGGCCTTGACCGCTTCGTTGTCGCGCTGGTCGCGCCAGTCGTTCAGCCGCGCGATCTGTTCCTGCTCGACCGCCGGATCGACAACCATGATGCCGCCATCCTCGGTTTGCAGCGGTGACGCCTCGCCCTCGGTCCATTTGTTCACGCCGACCACGACGGTTTCATTGCGCTCGATCCGGTTCAGGCGTTCGGCATTGGAATCCACCAACCTCGATTTCATGTATTCGATCGAGGCGACCGCACCGCCCATCGACTCCAGATTGGCCAGTTCGGCCCGCGCCCCCTCTTTCAACTCTTCGACCTTTGCATCCACCGCCGGGTTGCCGTCAAATAGGTCGCCATATTCCAGCAGGTCGGTTTCATAGGCCAGGATCTGCTGCATCCGCATCGACCATTGCTGATCCCACGGGCGCGGCAGGCCTAGCGCCTCGTTCCATGCGGGCAGTTGCACGGCCCGGGCGCGGGCCTTTTTCGACAGGGTCACCGCCAGCATCTCGATGAGAATGCGATAGACGTTGTTTTCCGGCTGCTGCTCGGTCAGACCCAAAGAGTTCACCTGCACCCCGTAACGGAAGCGGCGGAACTTGGGGTCGGTCACGCCGTAGCGTTTCTCACAAATCTCGTCCCACAGGTCGACGAAGGCGCGCATCTTGCACATCTCAGTCACAAAGCGGATGCCCGCGTTCACGAAGAACGAGATACGGCCCACCAGCGCCGGGAAATCTTCGGTCGGGACGCGGGGGCGCAATTCGTCCAACACCGCCTGCGCGGTTGCGAGCGCAAAGGCCAGCTCCTGCTCGGGTGTCGCGCCGGCCTCTTGCAGGTGATAGGAACACACGTTCATCGGGTTCCATTTCGGCACATTGGTGTAACAGTATTCAGCCACATCCGCGATCATCTTGAGCGACGGTTTCGGCGGGCAGATATAGGTGCCGCGACTCAGATATTCCTTGATCAGGTCGTTCTGCACCGTGCCCTGCAGCTTGCTGACATCCGCCCCCTGTTCCTCGGCCACCGCGATATAAAGCGCCAGAAGCCAGGGCGCGGTCGCGTTAATGGTCATCGAGGTGTTCATCTGCTCCAGCGGGATCTGGTCGAACAGCACCCGCATGTCGCCCAGATGGCAGACCGGCACGCCCACCTTGCCCACTTCGCCGCGCGCCAGCGTATGGTCGCTGTCATAGCCGGTCTGGGTCGGCAGATCGAAGGCCACCGACAACCCGGTCTGCCCTTTGGCCAGGTTGCTGCGATAAAGCTCGTTCGAGGCTTTGGCTGTCGAGTGACCGGCATAAGTGCGGATGAGCCAGGGGCGATCTTTCTGCGTTTGCGTCATAGGAGCCTCTCGAGTCTGGTGGGCAATAAAATTACGCTCAAGCGTTCTAAATCGCAATTTTCGGGACATGTCAATTCGCTGCGTTGCGGCGAAGTGAGTAAGTATCAATCGATTGTGACGCCGTCCTTTTGGTGGCAGGTTGCGGTCATGACGCAGACGGTGGAACTCCCCCTTTGGTTTTTCGTTTTGATCGTGCTTTTTGCAGCGGTCACCTTTGCGTCGCATTTTCTATTTCCGTCCGTGCGCTGGTTCTTTCGCCGCAGGCTGGAGAAGGCGGTGGCGCAGCTCAATCAGCGGCTGCAACGCCCGATCCAGCCGTTCAAGCTGGCCCGCCGTCACGATATGATCCAGCGCCTGATCTATGACCCGCAGGTTGGACGGGCAGTGCAGGAACATGCCCGCGAAACCGGCATGCCTGAGGCCGTCGCCTTTGAGCAGGCCCGCCGCTATGCGCGCGAGATCGTGCCTTCGTTCTCCGCCTTCGCGTATTTCAGCTTTGCCATTCGCGCCGCACGTCTGCTGAGCAATGCCTTCTACAATGTCCGGCTGAGCTATGAGGACCGGCAGGCGTTGTTGGAAATCGACCCGGACTCGACGGTCATCTTCGTGATGAATCACCGCAGCAATATGGACTATGTGCTGGTGACCTATCTGGCCGCCGAGCAATCCGCGCTGTCCTATGCGGTGGGCGAATGGGCGCGGGTCTGGCCGCTCAGCCGGTTGATCCGGGCGATGGGGGCCTATTTCATCCGGCGGAAATCGGGCAGCGATCTCTATCGGCAGGTGCTGTCCTGCTATGTGCGCCACGCGACCGAGGCCGGGGTGACGCAGGCCATGTTCCCCGAGGGCGGGTTGAGTCTTAACGGAGCCCTGTCGCGTCCCAAGCTGGGGTTGTTGAAGTACATCATCGACGGTGTGAGCCTGGATGGCCGCGACGTCGTCTTCATCCCCGTGGCGATCAACTATGACCGCGTGCTTGAGGATACGATCCTGACCGCCGCCGCCTCGCGCAATGAGCGGCGGTTCCGTGCGAGAATCGGGGTTGTGACGGCGTGGTTGGCCAAACAGGTCTGGCGGCGGCTGCTGCGCCGGTATCGCCGGTTCGGGATGGCCGCGGTCCGCTATGGCCGCCCGATCTCGCTGCATGATTTCAGCGCGGGGCGGGACGGCGATCTGATGATGCCACTGGCGCGGGAGTTGATGTCCCGCATCGGGGAGGTCGTACCAGTTCTTCCCACGCCGCTAGCCTGCTGGCTGATCCGTGAGAACGGCACGATGAGCGAGCGTGACCTGACCGAGCAGGTCACCGCCGTCATGGAGAAGGCTGGAACCGGGGCCGAGCCGGGTTCCGACGCCGTGCCCTTTGCCATCAACCAGCTTGTGGAGCGCCGCATCCTTCTGCGTACTGGCGAGGACCTGTCGGCGTCCGGCGAGCGGCGCGACCTGATGGAGTTCTACGCGCGCTCGGTTGGTCACCTGATCGGAGATGCTGAACCGGAGCATGCTGCAGATGCAAAAGATCCTTCTGCGACTGCTGGGTCATAAAATTTCAAAACACTACCGAATATCTATTGCATTATTGCTTAGTCGTTAATATCCCATCCTTTGAGAGCCGCGATTCTGCGTTGCGGCGAGAAGCATGGACAAAAGGAGGCCGACATGGCTTTGGACACTGACGGCGGCATTGCGTCGTATGAGGCGCCTGAAAAAGACCTCTATGAACTGGGTGAAATTCCTCCGATGGGGTACGTGCCCAAACAGATGTATGCCTGGGCCATCCGCAAGGAACGTCATGGCGAGCCCAACACGGCCATGCAGCTTGAGGTCGTCGATGTGCCGAAGCTGGACAGCCACGAGGTGCTGGTCCTGGTGATGGCGGCAGGGGTGAACTATAACGGCGTCTGGGCATCGCTGGGCAAGCCGATCAGCCCGTTCGACGGGCACAAGGCGCCCTACCACATCGCCGGTTCGGATGCGTCGGGCATTGTCTGGGCCGTGGGCGACAAGGTCACGCGCTGGAAGGTCGGCGATGAGGTGGTGATTCACTGCAACCAGGACGATGGCGACGACGAGGAATGCAACGGCGGCGACCCGATGTATTCGCCCAGCCAGCGGATCTGGGGATACGAGACGCCGGACGGCTCGTTTGCCCAGTTCACCAACGTGCAGTCGCAGCAGTTGATGCCGCGTCCCAAGCACCTGACTTGGGAAGAAAGCGCGTGCTACACCCTGACGCTGGCCACCGCCTACCGCATGCTGTTCGGCCACGAGCCGCATGACCTGAAGCCCGGCCAGAACGTTCTGGTCTGGGGCGCGTCTGGCGGTCTGGGCTCCTACGCGATCCAGCTGATCAACACCGCAGGCGCCAATGCTATCGGCGTGATCTCGGATGAAAGCAAGCGCGACTTCGTCATGGGGCTGGGCGCCAAGGGCGTCATCAACCGCAAGGATTTCAATTGCTGGGGCCAGTTGCCGACGGTCAACACCCCGGAATATGCCGAGTGGTTCAAAGAGGCCCGCAAGTTCGGCAAGGCCATCTGGGACGTTACCGGCAAGGGCGTGAATGTCGACATGGTTTTCGAGCACCCGGGCGAGAGCACTTTCCCTGTGTCGACTTTCGTGGTGAAAAAGGGCGGCATGGTGGTGATCTGTGCGGGCACCACCGGCTATAACCTGACCTTTGACGTGCGCTACATGTGGATGCACCAGAAGCGCCTGCAGGGCTCGCATTTCGCCCACCTGAAACAGGCGGCTTCGGCCAACAAGCTGATGCTGGAACGCCGTCTTGATCCCTGCATGTCCGAAGTCTTTACCTGGGCTGACCTGCCCGAGGCGCACATGAAAATGATGCGTAACGAGCACAAGCCGGGCAACATGTCGGTGCTGGTCCAATCGCCAAAAACCGGCCTGCGTACGCTGGAAGAGGTTCTCGAAGCCAAGGGCTAATCCGGGGACATAAATTCTGCCTGAATCGCCCGCGAATCACGGATTTGGTTCGCGGGCGTTTTGCTGCCGAAAACACGCTTCAGAGGTTTCAGGTGGTTAACAAATCCGGCCTCGCTGTTTTTGGGGAGTAGAAACCGGTGAATTTCCTAACAAGCTTACCACATGCTATGGTTGTGTTAACCGTTCGTTAACCGTTTCGGGGAGACTCTGATGCCACAAAATGAGTGGATACTGGACGTTCTGTCAGACCTCAAATCCTTCGCCTCTGCGAATGGTATGAGCGCCCTCGCCGAGCAGCTTGACGACACCAAGTTGATCGCCGCGGCCGAGATAGCGTCCAAGAGCGATGAGGCACGGGCGCCCGCGAATGGGAACGAAGGTCGATTTGAACCAGATCCTCGAGGAGTTGGACGGCACCAGCGGGCTTGAGGGGCTTGAAAATACTGCGGTCAAGTTGCGGGACACGCTGGGTATTGACCACATCATCTATCATTGGGTCGACAGCGCTGGCGACCAATACGGGTGCACCACTTATCCCGATGCCTGGGCCGAACGTTATCAGGACCGAAACTATCATCGCATAGATCCGGTCATTCTTGGGTGTTTTCAAAGATTTCACCCGGTTGATTGGAAAAAGCTCGACTGGTCGGGCAAGATCTCCAAAGCGTTTTTGCAGGATGCCATGAAGCATGGCGTCGGCAATCAGGGATATTCCATCCCGATCCGGGGACCCGCCGGTCAGCTTGCGCTGTTTACTGTCAATCACACCTGTGACGACGCGTTTTGGGCCAATTTCACAGAGACTTACGGGCGCGACCTGATCCTGATCGCCCATTTCTTCAACAGAAAGGCGCTTGAGTTCGAAAGCGACCGCCAGCCGGAAGCGTCGCGGGCCCTGTCCCCGCGCGAAGTCGATGCGATGACCCTGTTGGCGCTGGGCTACAGCCGCGCCCAGGTGGCCCATTCGCTGTCGATCTCGGAACACACGCTGAGGGTCTACATCGAAAGCGCCCGATTCAAGCTCGGAGCGCTTAACACAACCCATGCGATAGCAACCGCCATGAGCCGGGGATTAATCGTCGTTTAACCGTCGTACGGTGCGCTGACCGGATATTAACTTTGAATTTGTACCCCCTTTGTTCCGAAACGGACAATGAGGGGATCAAGTCATGCTCCGGTACATTTATGCAGATGAACTGCACAAATACCCGAAACTGCGGGAGGGAATGTTTCGCGACCGCGCCGATCAGTTCAAAACCCGGCTTGGGTGGGATGTGCATATCAACGAACAGGGGGAAGAGCGGGATCAATACGACGATCTCAACCCGCTCTATGTGATCTGGGAGGAACCGGATGGCAGCCACGGGGGCTCGATGCGCATCCTGCCGACCACCGGCCCGGTTATGGTAAACGATGTCTTTGGCCATCTGACCGGCGGGGCGCCGATCTGCAGCCCGCTGATCTGGGAAGTTACACGGTTCTGCCTTTCACGAGACGCCAGCCCGCGCATCGCCGGAGCGATCATGCTCAGCGGCGGTGAAGTAATGGGGGGGTTTGGCCTGACCCATATCGCTGGTGTGTTCGATGCCCGCATGATCCGGATCTATCGCCTGATCGGGTCGTCGCCAGAGGTTCTGGGCTCGGAAGGCATCGGCCGGGATCAGATCTCGGTTGGGCTGTGGCCATATTCCGAAGCGGATTGTGAGCGGGTGGCAGCGCGTGCGGGCATTCCGCGTGAGCTGTCGCGCCTGTGGTTCAACACCGCGTTTGGCAAGTCGGCCCGGCCGCGATTTGCGTTGACTGCGTGAACCATCTGAAAAGGTGACTGCAGCATCTGGCGGCGGCTGGCGCGCCCCTGTAGGGTCGCGCCATGTCCTTGCCAAGCGTGACCTTTTCCGACGACCAGGCGACCGCCTTCGACAGTGTAGCCGAGATGCTAAGTGCTGCCGGGGTGAACCTGGATGACGAGGCTTTGCTGACGCCCCCGGGCGGTGGCAAATCCGGCGTGATGGCGGTGATCGGCAAGGCGGGTTCGGGCAAGACGCTGTTGCTGGCTGAGCTTTACAAGGCGCTGGCTGACGCAGGCGTGCATGTGGTGTCTGGCGATTACGAAAGCCGCAAGGCGCGTGAAAAGCGGACGCTGGCAATTCTGGCGCCGACCAACAAGGCGGCCAGCGTCTTGCGGTTGCGCGGTGTTCCGGCCACGACGATTCACCGCATTCTCTACACCCCCGTCTATGATCCGGAATACGAACGTATCGCCGAATGGCTGGCCGGCAACGGTGAGCGCCCCGAAATCGAAGGGCTGACGGATGAGGCGCTGGACCGTGCTGCGGGTTTCTATGAACGGAACAAGTCGATCCCCGGTGCGCTGGCTGCTGCGGGCCTGCGCGGATCGGATTTCATCACCGGTTGGAAACGCCGGGACGAGCCGCTGGATATCGGCTTTGTCGACGAGGCGTCGATGCTGGATGACCGGCAGTTCGAGGACCTCAAGGAGATCTTTCCGACCCTGCTGTTGTTCGGCGATCCCGCACAGCTGGCTCCGGTGAACCAGTCGGGCTCGATGGTCTTCGATGGGCTGCCCGAGCCTCGCAAGCTGAGCCTCAGCCGCGTTCACCGGCAGGATGCCGACAACCCCATCCTTGACCTGGCCCATGCGCTGGCCGATCCCCAGCTTGGGTTCGAGGATTTCGAACGCATGGTGGAACAGACCGCCCGCCGCGATGACCGGGTGGTCTGGGGGCAACGGGTCGAGGTCGATCTGATGGCCCGCAGCCCGGTTCTGGTCTGGCGCAACGCCACGCGGATACGCCTGATCAACGCCTTTCGCCAAGTCCATGGCGCGCCCGAGACCGAGTTGCTTGAGGGCGAGCCGCTGATCTGCGACGGCATTGAACTGCCGCTGAAGCACCGCAAAAAGCGGCTGGATCTTGAGGCGCGCGGGCTGATCAAGGGCGCACAGGTGATCTATCTTGGCCCCGGACGCAAGCCCGGCTTTTCGCGGCTGCACGTAATGGGGGCCGAAGACCCGCAGGTCAGCGCCGCCTCGATCGTCAAGATCGAGAAGCCGGATGAGGAAGAGCCCTTTATTCCCTATGCCGCCCGCATGGGCGCGACCTTCCTGCATGGCGCGGCGGTGACCATTCACAAGGCGCAGGGCTCCCAATGGGACACGGTGCAGGTTTTTGCCCCCGACATCTACACAGCCGCGCGGATGGGTCGGACCGAGGCCGGGCAGCCCTTGTGGAAACGGCTGGCCTATGTCGCCATCACCCGCGCGCAGGAGCGTCTGATCTGGGTGGTCCGCAACCGTCTGTCGAAACCCACCCACGCGCTGCGGGTCAACGACCTGCGGCAGGCGCCGACGGCCCTGACACTGGAGGCGGAGGAGACATGAAGACGATCATCGTGACAGGCGCCAGTTCCGGCATCGGGCGCGCCACTGCCGGGTTGTTTCTGGCAGAGGGTTGGCAGGTTGGCCTGCTGGCCCGGCGCGGAGAGATATTGGAGGAGATGGCCGCGGGGCGGGACAACGCCGTACCGCTGGTGGCCGACGTCTCCGATCCGGATGCGGTTCAGGCGGCGTTCCGCGATTTTAACGACCGGGCAGGGCGGCTGAATGTACTGTTCAACAATGCCGGCATCTTTGCGCCCGGCGGCACTATCGACGAGATCGCGCTGGAGGACTGGTATCAGACGGTCAACGTGAACCTGAACGGCATGTTCCTGTGCGCCCGCGCTGCCTTTGCCGCCATGCGCGGTCAGAACCCGCAAGGTGGACGGATCATTAACAACGGCTCGATTGCAGCCCATGTCCCCCGCCCGAATTCAGTGCATTACACCTCCACGAAACACGCCATCACCGGCCTGACCCGCAGCCTGTCACTGGACGGGCGTGGCTTGGGTATTGCCTGCGGGCAGATCGACATTGGCAACGCCCACACATCCATGGTTCAGGGTCTGGTCGATGCCGCAATCGCCGAGGGGCGGGAGCCTGATCCGACCATGGCCGTCGAGGATGCTGCCCGCTCGGTCCTGCACATGGCGACCCTGCCGCCTGAGGCGAATGTCCAGTTCATGACCGTGATGGCGACTAGGATGCCCTATATCGGGCGCGGCTGACGGGCTGAAACGCCTTAGTTGTTGCGGATCAGACGAAAGGCCGCAGAGGCGCCCCAACCGGCGGCGATAGCAATGGCGAGCGACATCAGGCCATAGAGAATGGGCTGCTGCCGGGACATGGTGTAGAGAATACGCTCAAGCCCCACCTTGCGCACATCGATCGAGGTCGTGAAGTCGGAAACGACCATACCGCCACGGGTCAGGAAGATGCGCGCGCTGTATTCGCCTTCGGTCAGGTCCGCGGGCATTTCAATCGAGGTCCGGAACAAGGTCTGCTCGTCCACGGCAACGGTGTTCTCACGAATGGAATAAAGACGCGCGTTCTCGCGAATGCGCACCACCGCGTTGGCAAAGGATTGGGCGCCGCGAATATGCATTGCCGCGCCCACCGACCGGATTGCCCGTTCTATGGAAACCCGGTGGCGCAAATCCTCGGTGTCGGTGATCGCCTCTTTGAACGGGGCGCTGGTGGCCACGGCGTAGAAGCTGGGCGCCGAATCCACCAGCACGCTGTCGGTGTTCACCCAGATGCCAAACTTCTTTTCCTTGCGGCGCACCAATACCGGCTCGGACGGGCCGGATACGGCAACGATCACTTCCAGCGGGTCGCCTTCGGGGATCGGAGCCTCACGCTTGACGGCGCCAAAGATTAGGATCTCCGAGCCGTTGAAGTCGGCGGTGATGGCCACGCGGTCTTGGCTGAGGCCCAGCACGACCTGTTCCTCGACCGCAAAGGCGGGCAGGGCCACGAGGCAGAGAGCTGCAATCAGGCGCAACATCTCAGTGCCCTCCTTCGGTGCCGAGCGAATAGAGCTCTGCCGGTTGCAGCAGCAGATCCAGCGCCAGCTTGCCGCAGACCACCAGAACCATCAGCGCCAGCAGAATGCGCAACTGTTCGGCCTTCATGCGTGCGCCGATCTGGGTGCCGATCTGCGCGCCGACCACGCCGCCAACCAGCAGCAGCACGGCCAGCACCACATCCACGGTAAAGTTTGTGGTCGCGTGCAGCATGGTGGTGAATGCGGTAACGAAGATGATCTGGAACAGCGATGTGCCCACCACAACCTTGGTCGGCATGCCCAGGATGTAGATCATTGCGGGCACCATGATGAAACCGCCACCGACGCCCATGATGGCCGACAGCACGCCCACGAACAGTCCCACGACCAGCGGAGGCAGCACCGAGATATACAGGCCCGAGGTTCGGAAGCGCATCTTGAACGGCAGTGCATGCACCCAGTTGCGCTGGCGGCGCTTGGGCGGCGGTGCGCCGTTGGCCTTGCGCGCCTTGCGGATCGCGTTGAGGCTTTCGATGAACATCAGCCCGCCGATGATGCCCAGGAACACCACGTAGCACAGCTTGACCAGCAGATCGACCTGGCCGAGGCTCTTGAGATAGTTGAAGACCACGACCCCCAAGGCGGCCCCGGTCAGGCCGCCTACGAGCAGGACGCTCCCCATTCGCAAATCCACAGTTCTTCGCCGGAAATGTGCCAGAACCCCGGAAAAGGACGAGGCGACGATCTGGTTCGCTTCGGTCGCCACAGCCACCGCAGGCGGAATTCCGATGAAAAACAGCAGTGGGGTCATCAGAAACCCACCGCCGACGCCAAACATGCCGGACAGAATCCCAACCATTCCCCCCAGCCCGAGCAGGAGGAAGGCGTTGACGGAAACTTCGGCGATTGGAAGGTAGATCTGCATGTTCCTCTTAGACCCGCTGAGAGGAACAAAATCAACTGCAATGCCGCTCTGCAGCGAACAGGACCGATCTACCGTTTCCAACTGGCCTTATCAGCGTTCCTTCACATAAGGCTCGCCGCCCGCGCGCGGTGGAATCGCCTTGCCGACAAAGCCTGCCAGAATCACGACGGTCAGCACATATGGCAGCGCGTCCATGACCTGCACCGGGATCGTTACACCCCCCAGGTCGATATTCTGGAATCGCAACGCCACCGCCTGCAGCAGACCGAACAACAGGCATGCGCCCATGGCCTGCCAGGGCCGCCATTTGGCAAAGATCAGCGCCGCCAGCGCGATAAAGCCGCGGCCTGCCGTCATGTCCTTGACGAAACCCGCCTGCAAGGCCGTCGCCAGATAGGCGCCCGCGATCCCGCACAGCACGCCGCAGATCGCCACGGCGGCATAGCGCAGACCCACAACCGAAACCCCTGCGGTATCTACAGCGGCCGGGTTCTCACCAACGGCGCGTAGGCGCAGGCCGAACCGGGTGCGGTAGAGAACCCACCAGGTCGCGGGCACCGCAAGCAGGGCCACATAGACCAGGATCGAATGACCCGACAACAGCTCGGAATAGATGGGCCCAATGACAGGCACGTCACTCAGCGCATCGGCAAACGGCCACTTGATGGGTGGGAAGCGGCCTCCGCCGAACAGCGAGGGGGTGCGCCCGCCCTGCTGGAACCAGTCCTGCGCCACCAGAACGGTCATGCCCGCCGCCAGAAAGTTGATCGCCACGCCCGAGATCAGTTGATTGCCCCGGAAGGTGATCGAGGCCAGCCCGTGCAGCCCGCTCAGCAGCAGCGAGGATGCGATGCCGGCCAGCAGGCCCAGCCAGACCGAGCCGCTGACGGCAGCGATTGCAGCCGAGAAGAACGCGGCCATCAGCATCTTGCCCTCAAGGCCAATGTCGAAAATGCCCGCCCGCTCGGAATAGAGGCCCGCCAGACAGGCCAGCAACAGCGGCGTGGCCAAACGGATCGTCGAATCGAATATCTGGATAAGCGTCAGGAAATCCATCAGGCAGACCCTTTCCGCAGGCTGAGGAACAGTTTCTCAAGCGGTGTCCGCACCATGTTGTCCAGCGCGCCCGTGAACAGGATCACCAGCGCCTGGATCACAACGATCAGTTCACGCGGGATCGACGTCCAGAGCGCAAGCTCGGCGCCGCCCTGATAGAGGAAGCCAAACAGAATCGCGGCCAGGAACACGCCAAACGGATGGCTGCGTCCCATCAGCGCCACGGCAATACCGATGAAACCGGCGCCCTCGGTCGAGTTCAGCACCAGCCGCTCGGCCTCGCCCATCACGTTGTTGATGGCCATCAGCCCGGCCAGCGCGCCCGAGATCAGCATGGCGACGATGGTAATGCGCACGGGCGAGATGCCTGCATAGACCGCACCGGTCTCGGTTTTGCCGTAGGACCGAATCTCATATCCCAGACGGGTGCGCCAGATCAGCGCCCAGACCACGAAACAGGCGAGTATCGCCACCAGCAACGAAATATTGGCCGGGGCCGCCTTTGAGAAATTGATGCCGATCGGGGCCAGCAGTTCGTGCAATGTCGGCAGATGCACGGTTTCTGAGAACCGCGCCGTCGCCGGGTCCATCGACCCTTCGGGCCGCATCACGTTAACCAGCATGTAGTTCAGGAAAGCCGCGGCAATAAAGTTGAACATGATCGTGGTGATCACGATATGACTGCCGCGCTTGGCCTGCAGATAGGCGGGGATCGCCGCCCAGGCAGCGCCAAACATCATGGATGCGGCACAGGCGGCCAGCAGGGCGATGCTCCAATGCGGCCAGTCGACATAAAGGCAGACAATCGCAACGCCCAAACCGCCCAGCATGGCCTGACCTTCGCCGCCGATGTTGAACATGCGCGCATGAAAGGCCACAGCGACCGCCAGGCCGGTGAACATGAAATTGGTGGCGTAGTAGAGCGTATAGCCCCAGCCGTATGTTGATCCCAATGCGCCGGTGACCATCAGGTTCACCGCCTCGGCCGGGTTTTCACCGATGGCAAGGATGACCAGCGCCGACAAGATCGCGGCCAGCAGCAGGCTGATCAGCGGAATCAGCACCACATCGGCCCATTTGGGCATCTTGTCCATTATGCGGCCTCCCCGGCTACACCGGCCATCAGCAGGCCCAGTTCTTTTTCATCCGTTTCATGGGGCAGACGCTCACCCATGATATGTCCATCAAACATCACCGCGATCCGATCCGACAGCGAGAAGATTTCCTCAAGTTCCACCGAGACCAGCAGCACAGCCTTGCCCTGATCGCGCAGGGCAACGATTTGCTTGTGAATGAATTCGATCGCACCGATATCCACACCGCGCGTTGGTTGTCCGACCAGCAACAGGTCCGGGTTGCGCTCGATCTCGCGCGCGACGACGATTTTCTGTTGGTTTCCGCCCGAAAAATTCTTGGCCGACAGCCAGGCATCGGGCGGGCGCACGTCGAACTTTTCGATCTTGCGCTCGGTGTCGGCACGCAAGGCGGCGTTGTCCATAAAGATGCCGCGCTGATACGCCGGATCGCGGTGGTAGCCGAAGGCAACGTTTTCCCAGGCGTGAAAATCCATCACCAGACCCTCGCGCTGCCGGTCCTCGGGGACATGGGCAATGTGCTGAGCACGCCGGGCCTGTCCGTCGGATCCCGCTCCGCTGAGCGCAAGCGGCGCGCCGTTGAGCCTGATCGTGCCAACGCCGGTTCGCATGCCGCCAAGAACCTCAAGCAGTTCCGACTGGCCATTGCCGGCGACACCGGCGATACCGACGATTTCACCCGCGCGGACGGTCAGGTCGATGCCCTTCACCCGTTCCACGCCATTCTCGTCCGTGACCCGCAGGTTCTCGATTTCGAGGATGGGTTTGCCGGGCTGTGCGGGAACCTTGTCAACCTGCAGCAGCACCTTGCGACCCACCATCAGCTCGGCCAGATGCTCGGGGTTGGTCTCAGAGGTTTTGACCGTTGCCGTCATCTGGCCGCGCCGCATCACCGATACCGTGTCGGTTGCCTCCATGATCTCGCGCAGTTTGTGGGTGATCAGGATGATCGTCTTACCCTCTTCCCGCAGACGGTCGAGGATGCGGAACAACTGATCCGCCTCGGCCGGGGTCAGCACGCCGGTGGGTTCGTCCAGAATCAGGATCTCGGCCTGGCGGTAGAGCGCCTTGAGGATTTCCACCCGCTGCTGCATGCCCACGCCAAGCTCTTCGATCACCGCGTCGGGATCGACGTTCAGCCCATATTCCTTTTCCAACTCCAGCAGCGTTTTGCGCGCTTTCGAGAGCGAGGGTTTCAGCAGCCCGCCATCCTCGGCGCCCAGAATGATGTTCTCCAGCACGGTGAAGTTCTCGACCAGCTTGAAATGCTGGAACACCATGCCAATGCCCGCCGCAATTGCGGCCTGACTGTCGGGGATCTCGGTCTTGTTGCCGTTGATCCAGATCTCGCCCTTGTCGGCCTTGTAGAAGCCATAGAGGATGCTCATCAGCGTGGATTTGCCCGCGCCGTTCTCACCGATAATCCCGTGGATCGTGCCGGGGGCGACGCTGATGGAAATGTCCTTGTTGGCCTGAACTGGCCCGAAGGATTTAGAAATGCCTTTCAGCTCGATGGCGGGGGCTGTCACTCGGGCTCTCCCATGCCTGGAAAACCGATCAGCCGCACCACCTTGCCGTCTTCGAGATCGGCAAAATACTGGCCGCGCACCATGAGCGCGCCATCCTTAAGGAAATCCACCGTGGCGCGGGCATGGCCGCGATGTTCCGAGATGTGGACCACCTTGGCGCTGGCACCGGGCATCATCTCGCCGAACATGGCGATATAGGCCAGGTAGGCGTCACGGCCCTGCACGGGCTCGGGTGCGTTTGGATCGGAATAGTAGAAGTTGGGCCCGATGGCCGCGTCCGTCTTTTCGGCACGGCCCTCGGGCGACGGATCGCCCCAGGCCGCGAACAGAGTATGAATACAATCCGTCATGGCCTGAGGCTTTCTGCTTAGAAGCTCAGCGCGGGGCAGCTGTCGTTTTCGTAGTAGCTGACCACGTTGACTTCACCGTCGATGATCTTCTGGCGGGCGTCGTCCACCGCGGCCTTCATCTCATCCGAGATCAGCGGCGCGTTGTTGTTGTCCAGCGCATAGCCCACACCTTCTTCGGCCAGGCCGAGCGTGAACACACCGGTTTCCAGATTTTCGCCTGCCGTCATGGCATCGTAGACGGCCACGTCCACGCGTTTGAGCATCGAGGTCAGGACCTTGCCCGGATGCAGGTGGTTCTGGTTGCTGTCGACGCCGATGGACAGAACGCCCTCATCAGCAGCGGTTTGGAGCACGCCCACACCGGTACCGCCAGCTGCCGCATAGACCACGTCAGCGCCCTGGCTGATCTGTGCCTTGGTCAGTTCCGATCCCTTCACCGGGTCGTTCCATGCCGCCGGGGTGGTGCCGGTCATGTTGGCGATGATCTTGACGTCGGGGTTCACGGCCTTGGCGCCCTGCGCGTAGCCGCAGCCAAAGTGCCGGATCAGCGGAATGTCCATCCCGCCGACAAAGCCCACGGTGCCCGATTTCGAGGCCAGCGCGGCCAGCATGCCGACCAGATACGAGCCTTCATGCTCGGCAAAGCCGATCTGCCGGATATTCGGCGCGTCCAGCCAGGTCACGTCAACCGCGACGAACTTGGTGTCGGGATAATCGGCGGCAACAGCGCTCAGCGGATCGGCCATGGCAAAGCCCATGGTGATCACGGGGTTGGCGCCGGCCTCAGCAAAGCGGCGCAGGGCCTGCTCGCGCTGGGCTTCGGACTGCAGCTCGATCTCGCGGAAGCTGTTGCCGGTCTCATCGGCCCAACGCTTGGCACCGTTATACGCGGCTTCGTTGAACGATTTGTCGAACTTGCCGCCCAGATCGAAGATCAGCGCAGGCTCGGCCAGGGCGGCGCCTGCGGTCAGAGCTACTGCAGCGGCGGCCCCCATCAGGGATTTCATTAGAGTCATTTTTCACTCCCGTTGGTTTTATCGTTTGGTGCAAGAGACAGGGCCAAACCCCGCTCACGCGAGCATTACTGCTGTGATGCTGGCAATTAAGGCCGCTTGCGGCGCGCAGGGTCAACCGCTTTTTGACCGGATGGTCCGAGATTCAGCGGCTTGCCGTCAGGGCAGGCCGCGTTCCATCAGTATCGCGTCCACGTTCTCCCCGCCTGCGCGCCGGTAATAGCTCGGGCGCCGACCGCAGGGCGCATAGCCGCAGCGTTGGTAGAGGGCAATGCCGGGCGCGTTGTCCGCAGCCACGTCCAGAAAGGCGCGGGTAGCACCTCGTTCGGCGGCTTCGGCCTGCCACTCGGACATGCAGCGCCGCGCAAGGCCCCGCCGCTGGTGGTCAGGATGGGTGGCGATGGTCAGCAGTTCCGCCTCATCCGCGATGATCTGGACAAGCGCAAAACAATCCACATTACCAATGGGATAGGTGAATCTGTTTGCCAGAAGATCGGCGAATTCATCCGCCGTCCACGGGCGCGACTGGGTAAAGGCCGCCACATGCGTTGCGGCCATCTCCTCGGGTGTCATCCGTCCAGCAGCACCGGCGGCACATCGCGCGACGGCGCGGCGTCTGCCGGGCGGACATAGAGCGGGGCGGGGGGCTGAGTCGTGTCCTGCCAGCGGGTCGCGGCCAGACGGGCAATCGCCTCGACCAACACGCCCGGGTCGTTTTGCGTGTAGAGATTCCCGAGCGATTCTGCGTCGGCCAGGGGCAAAAGGGCAGGGCTGCCCTCGGCAGGCTGGACATAAACCTGCTCACGCGGGGCCGGGATGATGGGCAGGTGACCGGCTGGGGCGGTGAAAGCGCGCGCCTCGAATCCGGTGATGCCAACGGCAGGAATGCCGAGACCCAGAGCCAGCCCGCGCGCCGCCGAGACCGAGATGCGAATCCCGGTGAAATTGCCCGGGCCCTCGCCCACGCCGATGGCCGACAGATCGCGCCAGGTCGTGCCTTGCCCGGCCAGAACCTCTTCGAGCAGTGGCATCAGCCGCTCGGCCTGTCCGCGCGACATGTCCTCGGTGCGGGAGGCGATAATCTCGCCCCCCCGCAACAAAGCGGCCGCGCAATGCGCGGCCGATGTGTCGAATCCCAGAATCAGGGTATCAGACGGCAACGGGGCGCACCTCGGTCACTTCGGGGATGTAGTGACGCAGCAGGTTCTCGATTCCCATCTTCAGCGTGAGTGTCGAGGACGGGCAGCCCGCGCACGCGCCCTGCATGTGCAGGTAGACCACGCCGCGGTCAAAACCGTGAAAGGTGATGTCGCCGCCATCCTGCGCCACTGCCGGGCGCACGCGGCTGTCCAGCAAATCTTTGATCTGGTTGACAATTTCGGAATCCTCGCCCGAGTGCTCGGCATGACCGGACGCGGTCTGCGCACCGTCGCCCATCACCGGCTGGCCGGACTGGTAATGCTCCATCACAGCGCCGAGAATCGCGGGTTTGATGTGGTCCCACTCCACGGCATCGGCCTTGGTGACGGTCACAAAGTCATTGCCGAAGAACACGCCGGTGACACCGTTCACCGCAAAAATGCGCGCTGCCAGCGGCGATTTCGTTGCCGTTTCGGAAGACGGGAAATCGGCGGTACCCACCTCCAGAACCGTCTGGCCGGGCAGGAATTTCAGCGTTGCCGGGTTCGGCGTCGATTCGGTCTGGATGAACATGGCGGGACTCCGTGGTGATTGACTTGGATATGCGCCGTTCAGCGCCCCAAGTCAAGAGTTTGGAATGATTCTAAAAGTGGTGGAGACCCGGCTCAGGTGATCTCTTCCAGCTTCTCCTTGCTCAGATCGCCCGGCACGATCGTGACCGGAATCGGCAGGCTGCCGGAATTGCGAGAGAGCTGGGTGACGAGCGGCCCCGGGCCCTTCTTGTCGGTTCCGGCCCCCAGAACCAGAACCCCGATTTCCGGGTCGTCCTGAACATAGTTGATGATTTCCGGCACTGGCTCACCCTCGCGGATGATCAGTTCAGGCTCAATCTGCTGCTTGTCGCGCATCCATTTGGCGAAGACCTCGAAATGCGCGTGAATGCGCTCGCGCGCCTCTTCGCGCATGACTTCGCCAACGCCGATCCAGTGGTTGAACTCGTCTGGCGGGATGATCGACAGCACGGCCACGCCACCGCCCGTATGCGATGCGCGCATGGCCGCAAAACGCATGGCGTTCAGGCATTCACGGCTGTCATCGAGGACGACAAGAAACTTACGCATAAGCATCCTTTCTGTTTCGCCGGATCATGCCTGACCATGCGGCGACTGACAATGATGACGTTCGTCCGCAGGTTTATCTGTCTGACGCCGCCCAATCCCAATACAACTCACGCGCACGGCGCGCGATAGGGCCAATCTGGAATTGCGTGTCGTCCAGAGCGGTCACCGGAGTGACCTTGTTCATGTTGCCCGACATGAACACCTCATCCGCGTCGTGGAAATCGGCAAAGCCGAGGACGGATTCGTTGACCGTGACCCCATCCGCCCGAAGGTTCGCAATATGGCGCGCGCGGGTGATCCCGGCCAGAAACGTGCCGTTGGCGATGGGGGTAAAGACCTCGCCGTCCTTGACCATGAAGATGTTGGCGGTGGCGGTTTCGGCGACGTTGCCCATGGCATCGGCCACCAGCGCGTTGGAGAACCCCTTGGACCGCGCCTCGCGCAGCATTCGGGCGTTGTTGGGATAGAGACATCCCGCCTTGGCGTTCACCACAGCATCCTCCAGCACCGGGCGGCGGAACCGCGTGGTGGTCAACGTGACCGAGGCGGTGGGCGCGGCCAGCGGGATCTCTTCAAGGCAGACAGCAAAACCGGTGCTGTCGGCTTTGGGAACAATGGCCGAGGCATCGCCGTCAATGCCCCAATACATCGGGCGGATGTAAACCGCCTTGTCCGGCCCATAGGCCTCCAGCCCTTCGCGCACGATATCCACCATCTCCTGGGTC
Source organism: Ruegeria sp. HKCCD8929 (assembly GCF_013031405.1). Taxonomy (GTDB): domain Bacteria; phylum Pseudomonadota; class Alphaproteobacteria; order Rhodobacterales; family Rhodobacteraceae; genus Ruegeria. The sequence goes on from NZ_WPZY01000005.1 coordinate 141,461, forward strand.
GAGACGGTTGGGGTCAGCATCAGCGCCTCGGCCGAACGGTTGGTGCGCGCGCAATGGGCCTCAAGATCCGGCGCCATCCCGTCGAAATAGCGCGCGCCGTCGAACACGCTCGACCCCAGCCAGGCGCCATGATCGCCCGCCCGCATGATCGGCGCATCGCCTTCGTGCCACTGACCCTCGAAATAGGTGCGGATATTCTTGCCGACTGCCATCACTCTCTCCCTCGCTTGGCGCAGAAAGTAGGTGCCGTTGGGTCAGAGGTCCAGACCTTTCATCATGGGCCTGCTCATTCGGGCATCGGCAGCACCTCGCGTTTGACCATGGCGCGCAGGGCGAAGTTGGACCGCAGGTTGCGGATGCCAGGGATCTGCATCAGCCGGTGTTCGAGGAAGGCGTCGAAGGCCGACAGGTCCGAGGCCACCACCCGCAGCAGGATGTCGCGCGACCCGGTCATCAGGTAGCATTCCATCACCTCTTCGCAGGCGCGGATCGCGCGTTCGAACGAATCGATGGCGGCCCGGTCCTGCTTGTCGAGTTCCACCGAAACAAAGATCGACACACCCAGCCCCAGCTTGGCGGGATCGACCTGCGCGGCGTATCCGGTGATCACCCCGTCCCGCTGCAACCGGTCCAGCCGCCTTGCGCAGGGGGTAGGGGACAGGCCCACGGTCTCGGCCAGCTCGGTGACCGTCATGCGCCCGTCGCGCTGCAAGGCGCGCACGATCTTGCGGTCGATCAGGTCCATTGGAGGATTCCTCCGAAATTGCTGCGAATGATGGAGGATAACTCTAATCCAATGACGGCAGGCAGGCAATCTTGGTGACATTCTCCCCCCGGTCCGTGCGAAAACCAAAACAGGCAAATTGGAGGGGAAAATGAAGGTCACAGAAGTCGACACGCCCGAGCATGAGGAAGTGGTCCGGTTCGAGGACCCGGCCACCGGCCTGAAAGGTTTTATCGCCATCCATTCCACCCGGCTCGGCCCCGCCGCGGGCGGGGTGCGGATGCGCCCCTATGGGCATGAGGTCGAGGCTTTGAACGACGCGCTGCGCCTGTCGCGCGGCATGACCTGCAAGAATGCGGCGGCGGACCTGCCTCTGGGCGGCGGCAAGGCAGTGATCATCGGCGATCCTTCGATGGACAAGACACCCGAGCTGATGCAGGCCTTTGGCCGTGTCGTGCAAAGCCTCGAAGGCCGCTACTGGACCGCCGAAGACATGGGCATGACACCAGCCGACATGGCGCAGATCGGAACCGAGACCCGGTTCGTGGCCGGTCTGGCCGACGGCGCATTTGCCAGTGGCGATCCTTCACCGGTGACCGCACGCGGCATCTTCAACGCTATCCGCACCACGGCCCGGCATCGGTTCGGGTCCAGGGATCTGAGGGGTAAGACCGTTTCGGTTCAGGGGCTGGGGAACGTGGGCCACCACCTCTGCCGTTTCCTGCATCAAGCCGGGGCAGAGCTAATCATTACTGATATCGACGCGGCGCAGGTGACCCGCGTTGCCCAAGAATTCTCGGCGACACTGGTTGCACCGGATGCGATTTACGAAGCGCAAGCGGACATTTTTGCGCCCTGTGCCATAGGCGCTATCCTGAATGAGGCCAGCATCCCCCTGTTCAAGGTCGGTGCGGTTGCGGGCGGTGCTAACAACCAGCTTGCCACCGAAGCCGACGGCCAGCGCCTGCATGAACGCGGTATTCTCTACGCGCCCGATTTCGTCGCCAATGGCGGTGGCATCGTCAATGTGGCGACTGAGATCCTTCAGATCGCCGACCGTGAGGATTGGGTGGCCGCCCGGCTCGAAGCGCTGGACCGGACCATGGACCGCATTCTGAGCACTGCGGCCCGCCTGTCCGTCTGCCCCAATGACGTGGCCGAGCGGATCGTGCACGACATTCTGCACCAGAAAGCCGCCTGAGCGGCGTCTGGGCGAAGAGAAGAGCCGCCGGAGAGAGCGGCGGCTCTTTTCACTTTCGCACGCGGTATCGGGCTACGCCCCGACCATCCCCACGATCTCATAGGTCCGGCGCAGGATCGGCGCCGTGATCTCGCGGGCGCGCTTGGCGCCATCGCTCATGATGCGGTCGATCTCCGCCGGATCGGCCAGCAGCCTGTCCATCTCGGTGGTGATGGGTGAGAGTTTCTCGACCGCCAGATCCGCCAGCATCGGCTTGAACGCGCCGAACTGCTTGCCGCCCACTTCGGCCAGAACCCCATCGACATCCAGCCCGGACAGGGCGGAATAGATACGGACCAGATTACGGGCCTCGGGCCGATCCTCAAGCCCCGCCGCTTCCGACGGCAGCGCCTCGGGGTCGGTCTTGGCCTTGCGGATCTTCTTGGCGATGGCATCCGCGTCGTCGTTCAGGTTGATCCGGCTCATGTCCGAGGCGTCAGACGACGACATCTTCTTGGACCCGTCACGCAGGCTCATCACGCGCGGGGCCGCGCCTCCGATGACCGGTTCGGTGATCGGGAAGAAATCAACGCCGTAATCATGGTTGAACTTGGCCGCGATGTCGCGCGTTAGCTCTAGATGCTGTTTCTGGTCCTCGCCCACCGGCACATGGGTGGCGTGATAGACCAGAATGTCCGAGGCCATCAGGGACGGATAGGCAAACAGACCCAGGGAGGCATTCTCGGCGTTTTTGCCCGCCTTGTCCTTGAACTGTGTCATCCGCTGCATCCACCCGATGCGGGCCACGCAGTTGAAGATCCAGGCCAGCTGTGCGTGTTCGGGCACCTGGCTCTGATTGAACAGGATCGACTTGGCCGGGTCGAGACCGGACGCGATGAAGCCCGCGCAGACCTCACGGGTCTTCTGGCGCAGCTGTTCGGGGTCTTGCCAGACGGTAATCGCGTGCAGATCGACGATGCAGTAGACGGTCTCGAAATCCTCTTCCTGCATGTCGACGAACCGTTTGAGCGCGCCAAGATAGTTGCCCAGATGCAAGTTGCCCGAGGGCTGGATGCCGGAAAACACGCGAGGCGTGAATTGGGTCTGGGTCATCAAAAGGAACTCCGGTCTGGAAAAAACAGCCCCCGTCGCTTACCCATGGTGCCAGGGGACGTCAACAGGCGCAGGAAAGGCCGGAACCCATGAGCAGCCCGCATTACACACCCGCCGTGAACCCGTTGCCGCCGGTGGTGGTGGCGCTGGTTCTGTTCATCATGGGGATCGAGGTGGCGTTTTCGCTTGGCGCGCGGGGGATGATCGGTGGCCCGGGCGCTGTTGGCTGGCGCCTGTCGGCACTGAATTCCTACGCGTTTTCCGCCGATGTCCTAAGCTGGATGTGGGAAACCGGCCGCTGGCCGTTCGAGCAGTTGATCCGCTTCGTCACCTATCCCTTTGTGCATGGTAGCATGACGCAGGCGATCTTTGTCTGCGTCTTTGTGCTCGCCATGGGCAAGATGGTGGGTGAGGTGTTCGGGGGCGTTGCAATGCTGATCATCTTCGTGCTGTCCGGTGTCGGTGGGGCGCTGGCTTATGCCCTGCTGCTGGACCCGCGCTATCCGCTGGTCGGGGGCTTTCCACCGGTCTATGGTCTGATCGGTGCCTTCACATGGCTGCTCTGGCGTGGATTGTCCCTGGTGGGCGCGAACCAGGCGCGGGCCTTCAACCTGATCGCGGTGCTGATGGGGATACAGTTGCTGTTCGGGCTGCTCTTCGGCGGTACAAATGACTGGGTGGCCGATCTGGGCGGTTTTGCCACCGGGTTTGGCCTGTCTTTCTTTCTGGCGCCGGGCGGCTGGGCTCGTATCCGCGATCGGATGCGGCGCGATTAACCTCGGCGCAGGGCGCGTTTGAACTCGGCCATGCGGAAGGCACCGATGGCTTGCCCAGCGGCGAAATAGACCATGGCTCCCAACACGATCAGGCCGAACAGTGCCAGATAACGCCAGCTTGGCACCGACAGCATCCAGCCACCGAACCGCACCGCAACCAGCAGCGCCGCGCCCATGGCGCCGGACGCTACGACGATCCGCCACGCCCGCTCATGAAAGCGGGCGTCGAACCGCGCCACATCGCCCATCCGCCGTGCACCAATCGCCAGCAGCCCCACCATCACCCAGCCCGCCGCTGAGGCCGCGATGGCAGGGGCAATCCAGCCGACCAGCGGATACAGGCCAAAGGCCAGCGCGGCGTTCACCACCATTGCAACGACCGCGTAGCGGAAGGGAGATTTGGTATCCTCACGCGCGAAATAGAGAGGTTGCAGTAGCTTTTGCAGCATGAAAGACGGCAAGCCGATCCCGTAGATCGCCACCGCCAGCGCGGTTGCCGCGCTGTCCTCGGGCCCGAACTGCCCACGCTGGAACAGGACCGAGACTAGCGCCAGCGGCATCACCAGAAAGGCCACAGTCGAGGGGATGGTCAGCAGCAGCGAGAACTCTCCGGCCCTGGAGAACGCATCCCGCGCGCCTGTATCGTCGCCTGCCCGAAGACGCCGGGACAGATCGGGCAGCAGTACGATGCCCACCGCGATGCCCACAACGCCGAGCGGCAGCTGATAGAGCCGGTCAGCTGCAAACAGCCAGCTCACCGCCTTTTCGGTTTTCGAGGCCACGAGTTGCCCTACCACCAGATTGATCTGCGTCACACCCATCGCCAAAGCCGCGGGCACGGCGATGCGGACCATGTGGCGCATCTCGGGTGTCAGGCGGGGCAGGCCGGGGCGGATACGGATGCCCGCGCGCTCAGCGGCGAACCAGACCAGCGCTAGCTGCGCCACCCCGGCCGCCGGGATCACCCGGATCAGCCAGTCGATGACCTCACCGCCCAGAAGGGCACCCGCGATCAGTGCGCTACAGGCAAAGATGTTGAGTAGGACCGGTGCGGCGGCAGCGGCGGCAAAGCGTCCGGTGGCATTCAGAACGCCGGAAAACAGCGCCGCCAGTGACATGAACAGGATGTAGGGAAACACGATATAGCCATAGCCGACCGCCAGATCGAACCGCTCGTCTCCATGGAACCCCTCGGCCGTGGCCCAGACCAAAGCAGGCATGAAAACCATCGCCAGCCCGACCAGCGCCAGCACCGCCGTGCTGAGCAGGTTGAACGCATCCCGGGCGAACCCCACCGCATCCTCGCCGCCCTCCAGCCGTTTCGAGAACATCGGCACGAAGGCGGCGTTGAACGCGCCCTCGGCAAAGAAGCGGCGGAACATGTTGGGCAGGCGGAAGGCGGCGACAAAAGCGTCCATCACCGGGCCGGGCCCAATGAATGCGGTCAGCAGGATCTCCCGCAGGAACCCGAGTATCCGGCTGGCCAAGGTCCAGAAGCCCACCGTGAACAGGCCCGAGAGCAATCGGATGGGCTTCATGAGGCGGCCCGTTCCGCGCCTTCGGTAATGGCCTTGCGCAGCTTGGCCTCAAGCCCGCGCTGCTTGCTTTCCGAGTGGTATTTCAGGCCGAACATGTCCTTGACGTAGAAGGTATCGACAACCTGTTCGCCATAAGTCGCGATCACCGCGTTGGCGATATAGACATTCGCCGCCGCCAGCGTTCGGGTCAGATCATAAAGCAGACCGGGCCGGTCGCGCGTGTCCACCTCGATGATGGTGTAGATCTCCGAGCCATCGTTATCGAAGGTGATATGCGTCGGCACGTTGAAGGCCTTTTCCCGCTTCTTGATCTTGTCGCGGGATTTCAGCGCCTCGCGGGCCACGACCTCGCCCTTGAGCGTCTTATGGATCATCTTGGTCAGGCGTGGCAGGCGAGAGGCCTCGAAGGGGTGGCCTTCGGCATCCTGTATCCAGAAGGCATCGGTCACGTAGCCGTCCTTGGTCGTATAGCTGCGCGCATCGACCACATTTGCCCCGACCAGCGCCAGCGCGCCCGCGATCCGCGCGAAGATGCCCGGGTGATCGGCCATCGCAAAACAGGCCCGGGTGGCGTCGCGGTCCACGTCAGGATGCAGGCGGATCTCCATCGCGCCGGGATCGCCGCTGTGTTCCAGCGCCTGCAGCATCTCGGCAAACTCGATATGGGTCGACAGGTTCAGACCCTGCCAGTAGGGGTCGTAATGCCGCCCCGTCTCGGTCTTGAGGTCCGCCTTCGACCAGTTCTCCATCGCCTCGCGCAGCGCCTTCTTGGCCTCGGCGCCGCGATTGGCGCGGTTGAGGTCCTCCATCCCGGTTTCCAGCGCGCGCTTGGTCTCGGCATGCAGCGCGCGCAGCAGGGTGGCCTTCCAGTTGTTCCAGGTGTTGGGGCCGACGCCGCGGATGTCACACACGGTCAGTACCGTCAGCAGGTCCAGCTGCTTGACTGTCGTCACCGCCTTGGCGAAATCGCGCACCGTGCGCGGGTCAGAGATGTCGCGTTTCTGCGCCATGTCCGACATCAGCAGGTGATACCGGACCAGCCATTCCACCGTCTCGGCGTCGGATTTGTTCAGCCCCAGCCTTGGCGCCACCTTGCGCGCGATCTTGGCGCCGAGGATCGAGTGATCCTCGGGCCGTCCCTTGGCGATGTCATGCAGGAGCAGCGCCACATAGAGCACCTTGCGGTTCACCCCGCGGTCCAGGATCGACGAGGCCAGCGGCAGTTCTTCAATCAGTTCGCCGCGCTCGATCTGGGCCAGGTTCACGATGCACTGGATGGTGTGCTCGTCCACCGTATAGCTGTGATACATGTTGAACTGCATCATCGCCACGATGTGTTCGAATTCGGGCAGAAAGGCCGACAGCACGCCTAGCTCGTTCATCCGTCGCAGGGCGCGTTCCGGGTTGCCGTGTTTGAGCATCAGGTCGAGGAAGATGCGCTGCGCCTCTTTGTCGGCACGCATGTCGTCGTCGATAAGGTCCAGATTTGCCGTCACCAGCCGCATCGCGTCGGGATGGATCAGCATGCCTGTCCGCAACCCTTCTTCGAAGAGGCGCAGCAGGTTGACCTTGTCGGCGAGGAACTTCGCCGGGTCGGCCACGTCCAGACGGCCATGCACCACGCGGTAGCCGGGTTTGACCCGGGGACGGCGGCGAAAAATGCGCTCTAGCAGAGGAGCGCCCTTCATGTGTGCCGCTTCCAGTTTGGTCAGAAAGATCCGGGTCAGCTCACCCACGCGGGTGGCCTCGCGGAAATACTTCTGCATGAAGACCTCGACGGCTCGGCGCCCGGCGCGATCCTCGTACCCCATGCGGTCGGCCACCTCGACCTGCAGGTCAAAAGACAATTGCTCGCTCGCCCGCCCGGTCACCAGATGCAGATGCGAGCGGACCGCCCACAGGAAATCCTCGGCCTGAACGAAAGTGTCGAACTCCTCACGGGTGAACAGGCCCAGCGGCACCAGTTCGGCCACATCCTGCACGCCATAAAGGTACTTGGCGATCCAGTAGAGGGATTGCAGGTCGCGCAGTCCGCCCTTGCCTTCTTTGACATTGGGCTCGACCATGTAACGCTCGCCCTGCTTGCGGTGGCGCGTCTCACGCTCTTGCAGCTTGGCTTCGATAAACTCCTGGCCGGAGCCCTTGAAGAGCTCGGATTTGAGGCGCTCGTCCAGTTCTTCGGCCAGCGGTTCATGCCCGGCGAGGAACCGGTGTTCCAGCATGGCGGTGCGGATGGTGAAATCGTCGCCGCCCAGCCGCAGGCAATCCTTGATGGTGCGCGAGGAATGACCGACCTTCAGTCGCAAATCCCAGAGCATGTAGAGCATCGATTCGATGACGCTCTCGGCCCAGGCGGTGATCTTGTAAGGGGTCAGGAACAGCAGATCGACATCTGAGGCCGGCGCCATCTCGCCCCGGCCGTATCCGCCCACCGCAATAACAGCGATGCGCTCCCCCTGAGTCGGGTTGGCCAGAGGGTGCAAAATCTCACTGGCCACATACAGCACGGTGCGCACCAACCCGTCGGTTAGATAGGTGTAGGCCCGGGTCAGGGGACGGGCCGCAAAAGGCTGTGCGGCAAAGGCCTCGGCAATTGCAGCGCGGCCCGATTTCTGCACATCGCGCAGAATCGCAACAACCTGCCCGCGCAGGGCGGCGCTATCGGCGCAGGTCTGCGCCGCGGACGCAATCCGGGCGTGAACGGCAGCGGCGTCAAAAATCTGTTCCGGCGGGCAGATCAGCTCGCCGGTCAGCATTGGTTCGGTCAGGACAGCAGGTGCCGGGTCAGAAACCGGCACCGGAGAAGCTTTGTGGGGCAGGGTCAATCACAACCACCTGTTTGTTCTGGATCGTGGCCACGGCCAGCCCCCTTTCATTAGTCCCGTCGGGCCGCAAACGGAAGATGCCACCGACACCCTGGAACCCGGCATTCTGGGTCAGCGCCGTTCCGGTCAGGGCGTCGGACTTACCGGCACCCACCAATGCGCCGATAGCCGCGATGCCGTCATAGGCCAGCCCGCCGATCGGGTGCGGTGCGCCGCCATAGCTGGCCTGATACCGCGAGCGGAAAGCCTGCGCCTTACCCGGATCGGGCAGCGCGAACCAACCGCCCTGTACTCCGGGCAGTTCCAGTGTCTGCGACGGGATATCCCAGCGGGTCAGGCCGATGAACTGCGTGGCGGCGGGCGAGACGCCCGCTTCGGGCAGCAACTGGCTGTAAAGCGGTAGCGCGCCGGCTGTGGTCGAGGTCAGGAACAGCGAATCCGCGCCGCTGCTGCTGACCGTCGACCTGATGGTCTGCACGCTGTTGATCACGCCCTGCTGCGAGCGTTCGTAGCCGACGGTGCCGACCACCCGTGCGCTGCTGCGTCCGACAGCCTGCGTGATGGCTGCGCGGCCCAGTTGCCCACCGTCATCATTGCTGTGCACCACCACGACGCTGCTCTTGCCCTGCGATGCGGCAAAGCTGGCCAACCGGTTCGCCGTATTGCTGAAGGTCGGTCCCAGGACAAAAACATTGCCGCCGGCGATGTTGGTGTTGTTCGAGAAGGACAGGACATTGACCTGCTTGTTCAGCACCGCAAGACCTGCGGCATTGGCGGCCTGGGCATAGACCGGTCCGAGAATGATCTTGGCGCCATCATTGACGGCCTGCTGAGCGACGGCGGCAGCGGTGTTCGGATTGCCCGCCGTGTCATAGACGCGCAGGTCGATCTGCACATTGCCCAGATCGGCAATGGCCAAGCGGGCCGAGTTCTCAAGGCTCTGGGCAAGAACCGCGTCACCCGACTGTCCCGATCCGCGCGGCACCAGCAGGGCCACCGGAACCGGTTTTGACGTGTTGATCGAGGGGCCGCCGCCGCCCACCGCAATGGTGTCGCAAGCCGCCAGAAACGCGGCCGTCGCCAGGGCACAGGCCGACAAGGCCAGTTTTCGGGCAGGCTTGAAAACGCTAAACATCTAAATCACAACTCCCTGATCCGGCGGTCTGAAGTGCCGCGTTATGTCGGGCTGCGATAATAAACGTCATGCATGGGGGGTCCAGTATTGAATTTCCATAAGGTCTCACTGCCCGCGGGGCTTTACTTTGTGGCGACACCGATCGGCACGGCCCGCGACATCACGTTGCGGGCGCTGGATATCCTTGCCTCGGCGGATGTGATCGCAGCCGAGGACACCCGCAGCCTGCGGCGTCTGATGGATATCCACGGCGTTCCGCTTGATGGGCGGCGAATGCTCGCCTATCACGACCACAGCGGCGCAGGCGCGCGCGCGCGGATTCTGGGCGCACTTTCGCAAGGTCAGTCCGTTGCTTATGCCTCCGAAGCCGGGATGCCTCTGATCGCGGATCCCGGATATGATCTTGGCCGACAGGCCTCGGAGGCGGGATTTGTGGTGACCTGCGCACCGGGACCGTCCGCCGTCTTGACAGCCCTGACGCTGGCCGGGCTGCCCACGGATGCGTTCTTTTTCGCGGGTTTCCTGCCCAACGCCACCAATGCCCGCCGCACCCGACTTGAGGCACTCAGCAGCGTGCCGGGGACGTTGGTATTTTATGAATCCCCCAAGCGGATTTCTGCCTGCCTGACCGACATGGCCGCCACGCTGGGCGGTGAGCGGCAGGCCGCGCTCTGCCGGGAGCTGACCAAGAAATTCGAGGAAATCCGGCGCGGATCGCTGCAGGAACTGGCCGAAGAGATGCGGAGCGCAACCGTGAAAGGAGAGATCGTCGTTTTGGTGGATCGCGCCCGTTCACAAGGCGTTAGTGATTCTGACATAGAAGAAGCTTTGGAGACGGCGCTGAAAACCCATTCGGTCCGGGATGCAGCGGATCTGGTGTCGAAAATGTACGGGATGCCCCGCCGTCCTATCTATCAGCGGGCCTTGAAACTGGGAAAGGGCTGACATGAATACGCGATCCACCAAGGGTTCAGTGGCTTACCATTCCGGTGCGGCGGCGGAACACCGCATCGCGCAGGACTATGAACGGCGCGGTTTTACAATTGCACGCCGCCGCTGGCGTGGCGTGGGCGGTGAAATCGACCTGATCACCCGCGACGCGCAGGGTGTGGTGTTTGTCGAGGTCAAGAAAAGCCGGAATTTCGCACAGGCGGCAGAGCGCCTGAGTACCCAGCAGATGAACCGCATCTACGCATCAGCCGAACAATTTCTTTCCGAAGAACCTGACGGATCGCTAACCAATGCGCGGTTCGATGTGGCTTTGGTAGACGCCTCGGGCGCGATTCAAATTGTCGAGAATGCCTTTGGCCACGGCTGATCGCCATTGAACCCTCGGTCTGCCTGCGCCATGTATCGGGCAATCGACAGAGGGACGCACCATGAAGATCGCCTTTCAGATGGACCCGATCGGGGCCGTGGACATCAATGCCGACAGCTCGTTTCGTCTTGCGGAGGAGGCGCAGGCGCGCGGGCATGAGCTGTTCTTTTACGGACCCGATCACTTGGCATATCAGGAGGGGCGGATCACGGCAAGCGGGCGGGACATGACCGTGCAGCGTGTGACCGGCAATCCGGCGGTACTGGGACAGGTGCGTGAAGTGGATCTGGCTGAATTTGACGTGGTCTGGTTGCGGCAGGACCCGCCCTTTGACATGCATTACATCACCTCGACCCATCTGCTGGACCGGCTGCAGGGCCAGACGCTGGTGGTGAACGACCCCTTCTGGGTGCGAAACTATCCCGAAAAGCTGCTGGTTCTGGACTTCCCGGACCTGACCCCGCCCACCACGGTTGCCCGCGATCTCGAGACCATCAAGGCGTTCAAGGCCAAGCATGGCGACGTCATTTTAAAACCGCTCTACGGCAATGGCGGCGCGGGTGTGTTCCGACTGGATGCCAACGACCGCAACCTGACCTCGCTGCATGAGCTGTTCACCGGGTTTTCGCGTGAGCCGCTGATCGTGCAGAAATTCCTGCCCGACGTGCGCAATGGCGACAAGCGGATCATTCTGGTGGATGGTGAGCCGGTGGGGGCGATCAACCGGATACCGGCAGAGGGTGAGACACGCTCGAACATGCATGTGGGCGGGCGGCCGGAAAAGATCGGGCTGAGCGCACGCGATCTGGAGATTTGTGCCGCTATCGGGCCACTGCTCAAGGAGAAGGGGCAGGTTTTCGTTGGTATCGACGTGATCGGTGACTACCTGACCGAGATCAACGTGACCTCGCCCACCGGCATTCAGGAGTTGGAGCGCTTCAACGGCGTCAATGTCGCCGAGAAGATCTGGCAGGCCATAGAGGCCAAGCTCTAAGCCATGACCCGGGCGCTGATGCGAAAGCTTAGGGCTTCGGCCACATGCGGCCGGCAGACATGTGCTGAGCCTTCAAGGTCGGCGATGGTGCGGGCCACCCGCAGGATACGGTGATAGGCGCGGGCCGACAGGCCGAACCGGTCGGCGGCCTTGAGCAGCAACTCTTTGCCTTCCGCGTCGGGCGAGGCGATTTCCTCGAGCACTTTGCCTTCGGCATCGGCATTCTGGGAGATGCCGATATGCTCTCGAAACCTTTCCATCTGAACATTGCGAGCAGCCGCAACCCGGGCCGCCACGGTTTCTGAGCTGTCCCCGGATGACGGTAAATCCAGATCCGTGAATTCGACCGGCGGCACCTCCAGCCGGAGGTCGAACCGGTCCATCAGGGGGCCGGAGATGCGACCCAGATAGTCCTCGCCACAATTGGGCGCGCGGGAGCAGGCTCGGGCCGGATTGGTCAGGTAGCCGCATTTGCAAGGGTTGGCGGCGGCAACCAGCATGAAGCGGCAGGGGTAGTTTACGTGGGCATTGGCGCGCGACACCATGATTTCCCCGGTCTCGATGGGTTGGCGCAAGGTTTCCAGAACAGTGCGTGGGAATTCCGGGAACTCGTCCATGAACAGGACGCCATTATGGGCCAGTGAGATTTCGCCCGGTTTGGCCCCCTTCCCACCTCCGACAATGGAGGCCATCGATGCCGTGTGATGCGGGTCCCGAAACGGGCGGGTCCGGCTGATGCCACCTTCGTCCAGCAGCCCGCACAGAGAGTGGATCATCGAGGTATCGAGCGCCTCGGCGGCGGTGAGCGGCGGCAGGATGCCGGGGATGCGGGCGGCGAGCATGGACTTGCCCGAGCCCGGCGTGCCGATCATGATCAGGTGGTGGCGGCCGGCGGCGGCAATCTCGAGCGCACGTTTTGCTCGCTCCTGTCCCTTCACATCCCGCAGGTCCTTTTCGAAAGGGTCGGTGTGAATTTCGCCCGCTTGTGCTGCCGCCAGAGGAGCTTGGCCGGAATAGTGGCGGACGACTGCGCCGAGCGTGTCGGCGCCGATCACGGTCGTGGCCTCGACCCAGGCGGCCTCGGCGCTGGAGGCTTTGGGACAGAGCAGAACCCGGTCTTCGGCAGCGGCGGTCATGGCCGAGGGCAGGGCGCCGATCACCGGGATCAGCGAGCCGTCGAGGGAAAGCTCGCCCAGAGCCAGCGTTTTTTCGGCGGCCTCGGCGGGCACGATTTCGAGCGCGGCGAGCAGGGCCAGCGCGATGGGCAGGTCAAAATGACTACCCTCCTTCGGCAAGTCGGCGGGTGAGAGATTGATGGTGATCCGCTTGGAGGGCAGGGCGATCGCCATGGCGCTCAGCGCGCTGCGCACCCGGTCGCGGGCTTCGGACACAGCCTTGTCCGGTAGGCCCACGATGGAAAAGGCGGGCAGGCCGGGGGTGACGGCGCACTGCACCTCGACCGGGCGGGCCTCGACCCCTTGGAATGCGACGGTGTAGGCGCGGGCGACCATGGCTGTCCTGTTTTTTGGTTAACAGGGGATTGCTAGCGTGGCCGTGGTTTAGGAAGGGTTAACGCCGCGCGGGCGGCGGCGTTGGGATTTACGTATTTTCAGCAAGAAGAAGCAACCGGGCTGGGCCAGTGATCGAAGGGTAGGTTCAATTCGTAGGGGAACGGATCGTAGGTGACCTTCAGTGCCTCCCGACGCCATGCCTCGACGGCAGAGTCGCCCAGAAGCATCTCGCAATAGGCGCGGTTTTCATTCGAGACCGGCAATCCGTATCCGACAATCCGTGCGGCAACAGGCGTGTAGAACACATCCGCCAGAGAGTACGCACCGAAGAGCGGGCCAGATAATGCGCCTGACAGGTGTCGTGCATGGGCCCAGAGGATTTCGATGCGGGCGAGATCGATGCGGGTATCGGGTGCCGGGCTGAAATCCCGGTAGCGGCGCGCGAGTTGCATCGGGCATTCGCTGCGCAGGGCGGTGAATCCGGCGACCATCTCGGCGCAGAGCCAGCGGGCAGTGGCGCGGGCTGCGGGGGCTGTGGGCCAGAGCCCAGCCTCTGGATGGCGCTCGGCCAGCGTTTCGGCCATGGCGAGACTTTCGCCGACGACGGTGCCGTCGGGCAGTCGCAGCGTGGGTACCAGCCGGGCGGGCGCGAGTGCCGCCATGTCCTGCGCCATGGTTCCGGAATAGAGGCCGATCATGTGGGTGCGGTAGGGGATGCCGAATTTCTCGAGCATCAGCCAGCCGCGGAGCGACCAACTCGAGAACAGGCGGTCACCGATATAGAGGTCGTAGGTCATGCACAGACGCTAGGCGGGGATGCGCGCCTTGGTAAAACGGTCTTTTGTGCGGGTGCCGATCACGGGCAGTGATTGATCCGACCCACGGTCCAAGTGTCCTCAAGCCGGGTGATCTCGGTTACAGAGAGGTTGTCGATGCGATGCGAGAATGCTTCTTCCGCCGTCAAGCGCAGCGCGCGTTGGACCTGAGACAGTATGACGCCGAAATGGGCGATGACGATCACGTCATGTCCGGCGTGGTCGCGGATCAACGCGTCGATGGCGGCATCGACGCGGGCACAGACCTCGTTCCAGCTTTCGCCGTTTGGCGGGCGGACCTCGCCCGGATAGCCCCAGTAGGCGCGGGCCAGTACGGGGTCTTCGGCCTCGATCTCGGCATAGCGACGCAGTTCCCACGTGCCAAAGTTGATCTCGCGCAGGTCGGGTCGGTGCGGCAGGCGGGTGCGGGTGCCCTGAACGGCCGTCGCAGTGTCAGCGGCGCGGCACAGATCGGACGAGATGACCAGCGCAGGGTCGGGTAGGTGCGCAGACAGGCGCGCAATTGCCGCATGGTCGCTCAGGTCGGCGGGCAGGTCGGACCAGCCCACCATGGATTTTGCGTGGGTCGGGCCATGGCGGACCAGATGCAGGCGGGTCACGGTAGTTCCCCTTTCAGCACCAGTGGCAGGCCGGCGGTGACCTGCACCACCAGATCGGCCTCAGCCGCCAGGGCAATGTTCAGCCGCCCCTGCGCCTCGCGAAACCGCCGCGCCAGTGCGTTTTCGGGGACGATACCGTGGCCAACCTCGTTCGAGACCACCACCAACTGCGCCGCGCAGGTGCGCAGGGCGCGCTGCAACCCGGCGCGCGCCGTGTCCAGATCGCTGTCGGCGAGCAGATGATTGCTGAGCCACATGGTGACGCAGTCGATCAGGCAGATGTGATCCGACTCCAGTCCCGAAAGGGCCGGGCCCAGATCCAGAGGCGCCTCGATCGTCGTCCAATCGGCGCCTCTTTGTGCAATATGTTGCTCAATCTTTTGGCGCATCTCGTCATCAAACACTTGTGATGTGGCGACATAAACTCGGGATTTTCCAGTTGATACAACCAGTTGTTCGGCAAATGCGGATTTTCCGGATGCTGCGCCGCCAAGAATTAAGGTTAAATTGGGATGCACTTTTATTACCTTTCTGGTGATCCACCCGGTTATTGTTCTGCGTATCGGCAGTAATTGCGCATGACAAGGCCGGCAAATGCCTGGCTTTTGGGGAGCATTTTATGGCACTGGACCATCCACGAGACCTGTCCATGTCGCGACAGGCGATGAAGGCGGAACTGCTGGATGCCGAGACCGAGTTGCGGCTGGCCTATGCCTGGCGCGATGAGCGGGATGAACAGGCGTTGCACCGGCTGATCACCGCTTACATGCGGTTGGCGATTTCCATGGCGGCAAAGTTCAAGCGCTACGGCGCGCCGATGAACGATCTGATTCAGGAGGCCGGTCTGGGCCTTATGAAGGCTGCTGACAAGTTCGATCCAGATCGCGGGGTGCGCTTCTCGACCTATGCGGTCTGGTGGATCAAGGCCAGCATTCAGGACTATGTGATGCGCAACTGGTCAATGGTGCGCACAGGATCCACGTCATCGCAGAAATCGCTGTTTTTCAACATGCGCCGGGTGCAGGCTCGGCTGGAGCGTGAGGCCGCTGCCGATGGGTTGGAGTTGGACCGACACCAGCTGCACCAGATGATTGCCTCTGAGATCGGTGTGCCCCTGCGCGATGTCGAGATGATGGAAGGGCGGCTTTCGGGCTCGGATTTCTCGCTGAACGCCGTGCAGGCGGCGGATGAGGATGGCCGTGAATGGATTGACGCGCTTGAAGATGAAAGCGTGCAGGCCGCGGAAAAGGTCGAGAACCGGCACGACAGGGCGCAGTTGCGGGAATGGCTGTTGATCGCGATGCGGGCCCTTAACGACCGCGAGCGGTTCATCGTGCGTGAGAGGAAACTGCGTGACAAGCCGCGTACACTGGAAAGTCTGGGTCAGGAACTTGGCCTCTCCAAGGAACGGGTGCGTCAACTTGAGGCCGCTGCGTTTGCCAAGATGCGCAAGAACCTTGAAGCGCAATCGCGCGAGGTGCAACAGTTCCTCGTATGAGAAACATGACCATTCTGGTATGCGCCGCGATGGCGCTTTGGGCCGCCTCGCTCCGGGCGGCCTTTGCGGATGAGAATGTACCGGCGGACGTGGCCGAGCAGGCGTTGGCGGCGGATGTGGTGATCCTGGGCGAAGTGCATGACAACCCGCACCATCACCAGGTTCAGGCCGCGATGGTGGCCGAAATGCAGCCCAAGGCCATCGTCTGGGAGATGCTGACCGAGGAAGGCGCGGGACGGGTGAATGCCACCCTGATCTCCGAGCCCGACAAGTTGGCGGCCGCCGTGCGCTGGGCCGAGTTGGGCTGGCCGCCGCTTGCCATGTATCTGCCGATCTTCCGGGCAGCTCCCGATGCGCCGCTTTATGGCGCATTGGTGCCCCGCGCTGCGGCACGCGCAGCGATGGAGACCGGCGCCGCCACGGCGCTTGGCGCGGATGCGGCGCGCTACGGGCTTACGGTCCCCCTTGTGCCCGAGGAGCAGGCCGCGCGCGAGGCGGATCAGCAGATCGCCCATTGCAATGCGCTGCCCGAAGAGATGCTGCCTCAGATGGTGGCAATCCAGCGTCTACGCGATGCGGTGCTGGCGCGAGCGGTGCTGCGGGCAATGCGGGAAACCGGCGGTCCTGTCGCCGTGATCACCGGAAACGGTCATGCCCGTAAGGACCGTGGTGTCCCGGTCTATCTGGCGCGGTTGGAGCCCGGCCTGAGGGTTTTCGTTCTGGGCCAGTCCGAGGATGGTCGGGTCGATGGTGACTATGACGCGGTTGTCGACAGCCCCGCCGCCGAGCGTGAAGACCCCTGCGCGGCCTTTGCACCGCAGGACTGATTGCCGGGGATTATGCGCTGGCGCAACGGGCGCCGCTTGCCTAATGTCGGGGCGATCCGGAACGGGAAAGGGCGGGCATGCTGGCGTCGAAACGTATCTTGCTGATCATCGGTGGCGGGATCGCGGCTTACAAGTCGCTGGACCTGATCCGACGCCTGCGCGAGCGGGGCGCTGCGGTGACACCTGTGCTGACCCGGGCCGCCGAGGAATTCGTGACACCCCTGTCGGTGGCGGCGCTGGCCGGCGAAAAAGCGTATCGCGATCTTTTCGATCTGACGGACGAGGCCGAGATGGGCCATATCCAGCTCTCTCGGTCTGCTGATCTGGTGGTGGTGGCGCCAGCCACGGCTGACCTGATGGGCAAGATGGTGGCGGGTTTGGCAGGTGATCTCGCCTCGACCCTGCTGATGGCGACCGACACGCCGGTTCTGATCGCGCCTGCCATGAATGTGCGCATGTGGGAGCACCCCGCGACGCAGCGCAACCGGACACAACTGGCCGCCGATGGCGTGCGTTTCGTCGGCCCCAACGAGGGCGACATGGCCTGCGGCGAATACGGCCCGGGACGCATGTCCGAACCGCTCGAGATCGTCGCGGCTATCGAAACCGAACTCGGCGATGGCCTTCTGAAGGGCAAGCGTATTCTGGTGACCTCGGGCCCGACGCATGAGCCCATCGATCCGGTGCGCTACATCGCCAACCGCTCGTCAGGCGCACAGGGCACCGCAGTGGCGCGGGCGCTGGCTGCGCTTGGGGCCGAAGTGGTGTTTGTCACCGGCCCTGCCGAGGTGCCGCCACCTGACGGCGTGCGAGTGGTGCGGGTGGAAAGCGCGCGTGAGATGTCCGAAGCGGTCGACGCCGCGTTGCCCGTGGATGCTGGCGTCTTTGCGGCGGCGGTGGCGGATTGGCGCGTGGCCAGCGCCTCGGACCGCAAGCTGAAGAAAAGCGCGGATGGGCTGCCGGTGCTGGAATTTGCCGAGAACCCGGACATCCTCAAGCGTGTCGCGCAGATGGATGAGGGGCGGCCCGGCCTGGTGATGGGCTTTGCTGCCGAGACCAATGATGTGATCGAGCACGCCACGGCAAAGAGGGCGCGCAAGGGCTGCGACTGGATCGTGGCCAACGATGTCAGCCCGGCGACGGGCATCATGGGCGGGTCCGAGAATGCGGTGATCCTGATCTCGGATGATGGTGCCGAGGAATGGCCGCGCATGGGCAAGGATGCGGTTGCCGCGCGTCTGGCCCAGAGGATCGCGGCGGCGTTGACGGCGTGATTTGCGTATTTTGAGCAAGAAGAAGCGGGGGCGTGCAGATGGTGGCAATCCGTGTGATCCGTGATGAGGGGGCCGATCCCGGTGTGGCGTTGCCGTCGTATGAATCGGCGGGCGCAGCAGGCGCTGATGTGCGGGCGAACTTTCCGGATCGTGGAGCGATGGTGCTGGAACCCGGCGCGCGGGCGCTGATCCCCACAGGGTTGCGGATCGAGATTCCCGCAGGGTTCGAGGTGCAGGTGCGACCCCGTTCTGGTTTGGCGCTGAAGCACGGGATCACCCTGCCCAACACGCCTGGCACCATCGACAGCGACTATCGCGGCCCGTTGGGGGTGATCGTGCTGAATGCGGGGCAGGAGCCGTTCGAGATTTCCCATGGCGACAGGATCGCGCAGATAGTGGTCGCCCCGGTGCTGCAGGCGCGCTTCGAATTGGCCGAGGGGCTGAGTGAGACAGCGCGCGGCGTAGGCGGTTTTGGCTCAACCGGGCAGGGTTGATGCTGCTGGTTCTGGTCATAGCGGGCGCCCTTTGGGGGCTTGGCCTGATGATGGGTGTCTCGCGTCAGGCGCGGTTGATGCTTGTCGGCTCTATTTTTCTGGTGGTGCTGGCGCTGCAACTGGTGCTGCCGGATGGTCATCCGATACGCGAGGCGACCGGCCAGTCTCCGGCGCCGTGGCTGATTCTGGCCGGGTTCGTCGGGCTGGGGGCAATGTATGGGCGCGGTCTGGCGTGGCTGAAATCGCGTGCCCGGCCTGAGCTGGCCGCGACTTCAGCGAAGAACCCCGGCACGTTCTCGGACACCGAACTAGAGCGTTATGCTCGGCACATCGTGCTGCGTGAGCTAGGCGGGCCGGGGCAGAAGCGGCTGAAACAGGCGAAAGTGCTGGTGATTGGCGCGGGCGGCCTTGGCGCGCCAGCGCTGCAATATCTCGCAGCAGCCGGGGTGGGTACCATCGGTGTGATCGACGATGACGTGGTCGAGAATGCCAATCTGCAGCGGCAGGTGATCCACCGCGATGCGGATATCGGTTTGCCCAAGGTATTTTCGGCGCAGGCCGCGATGGAAGCGCAGAACCCCAATGTGGTGGTCCGCCCCTATCACCGGCGTCTGACCGAGGAGATCGCCGCGGACCTGTTCGCCGATTACGATCTGATCCTCGACGGCACCGATAATTTCGACAGCCGCTATCTGGCCAACCGCGTGGCTGTCGCGCAGGGCAAGCCGCTGATCTCGGGCGCGCTGGCACAGTGGGAGGGGCAACTGAGCGTCTTTCACCCCGCCGATACCGGCCCCTGCTATCAGTGCATCTTTCCCGAAGCCCCCGCGCCGGGGCTGGCGCCATCCTGCTCCGAGGCCGGGGTGATCGGGCCGTTGCCGGGCGTGGTTGGTTCGATGATGGCGGTTGAAGCGGTGAAGCTGATCACCGGTGCGGGCGCGGTGCTGAAAGGAGAGATGCTGATCTACGACGCGCTTTACGGGGAGAGCCGGAAGATCACCCTGTCGAGGCGTGTGGACTGTCCGGTGTGTAGTGGGGAGTGAGCAGGTTTACATGCCCGGCCTTCCTGTTCGGAACTTGGCGTAGCAATATCAACGATCACCCAACGTCCGGTCCAGATCGGCGATCAGGTCCTCGGCATCCTCGAGCCCCACCGACAATCGGAAAATCCCGTCGCCCGCATAGGCGCGGTAATCCTCCAACTGCGCGCCCTCCAGTCGGAACGAGGTTTCCATCAGCGCCTCAGTCCCCATCCAGAAGACCAGGCTGCGGTGATGGCCCAGCGACACGGCATAGTGGATCACCTCCAACCGGTCGATCATCTGCTGCGCCACGCGCTCGCCCGCCGCCGCATCGCCCACTTGAAACGAGATCATGCCCGATCTGTTCTTCATCTGCCGCGCCGCCAGTTCCGCCTGCGGATGCGAGGCGAGCCCGGGATAGATCACCCGCGTCACCCTTGGATCGGCTTCCAGCCACTCGGCCACCTCCTGTGCGCCCGCCTCATGTGCCTTCATCCGTAAGGGCAGGGTCGAGGCCCCGCGCGCGATCAGCCAGGCGTTGAAGGGCGACAGGATGCCGCCGTGATGGATCGCTGCTTCGGCACGCATCCGCGCGATCAGATCGGCCCGCCCCGCCACGGCGCCGCCCAAGGCATCGCCATGCCCGCCGATATATTTGGTGATCGAATGCATCGTCAGGTCGGCCCCCAGCCCCACAGCGTCCATGCCTAGAGGCGAGGCAAAGGTCGCATCGCAGCTCAGCAGCGCCCCGGCCTCGCGCGCCAGTTTCGACACTGCCGCCAGATCGGTCAGCCGCCCGATCGGGTTCACCGGCGTCTCGGTATGGATCAGCCGCGTGTTGGGCCGGATCGCTGCTGCCACCGCCTCCAGATCGCTCATATTCACGACGCTCACCTCGATCCCCATCCGGGGCAGGGTGTCCCGTGCCAGCTCGGCCACCCCGGCATAGGAGACGTCAGAAACCACCACATGATCGCCCGCGGAAAGAAAGGTGAAGAAGATGGCCGAGGCCGCCGCCATCCCCGACGCGGTGCACAAACAGGCCTCGGCCCCCTGCATCGCGGCGATCTTCTTTTCCAGCATCGCCACGGTCGGATTGTCCCAGCGGGTATAGAGATATCCGTCGGCCCCGTCCTCCAGATCATGGGCCGAGAACCCGGCCACCTGATCGGTGACGAAGGTGGAACTCATGTGCAGCGGCGGGGCCGAGGCCTGCGTGGTCGGGTCCGGGGCTTCGCCAGCGTGAATGGCGGTGGTCATCGGTCCGGCGGGGCGGTTTGTGTGGGTCATTTCAGGTCTCCTCGTTGCGCCAGAGCCTGCGCGGGACGCGTCTGGCTTGCAAGCGGCATCCCGACAGCGATGGCGCATTTGCGACGCCTGCCACTGGACCATTCCGGCGGTCGCTCCTAGCTTGTGCGGCAAAGGAGATACGCATGACCAACCCGACCCTCGCCGACTGGCAGACCCCGTTCCAAATCGCCCCCTTCCCGCAGATCGACGACGACGATTTCGCCCCCGCGCTGGAACAGGCGCTGGCCGCCCATGCGGCGCAGATCGACGCCATCGCGGGCGATGCTGAGCCGCCGAGCTTTGCCAACACGGTCGAAGCGCTTGAGGCGGCCGGCGAGGATCTGGACAAGGTGCTGTCGGTCTTTTTCACGGTGGCCGGGGCCGACAGCAACCCGAAGCGGGAAGAGTTGCAACGGGAGTTTTCGCCGAGACTCGCGGCGCATTACTCTGAGATTTCCGCCAACAAGGCCATGTTCCGGCGCATCGCTGCCGTGTGGGATCAGCTCGATAGTCTTGACCTAACCGAGGAACAGCAACGGGTGCTGATGCTGACCCACCGCAACTTTGTCCGCGCGGGTGCGGCGCTGGAAGGAGTGGATGAGGCGCGGATGAAAGAGATCAAGGCGCGGTTGGCGATACTCGGCACCGAATTCACCCAGAACCTGCTGGCCGATGAGCGTGACTGGTTTATGAAACTCGACGAAGGTGATCTGGACGGCCTGCCCGATTTCGTCGTCGACGCCGCCCGCGCCGCTGGTGAGGAAAAGGACGCGGGCGGCCCCGTCGTCACCCTGTCTCGTTCGCTGATCGTGCCGTTCCTGCAATTCTCCCCGCGCCGCGACCTGCGCGAGACGGCCTATCGTGCCTGGACCGCGCGTGGGGCCAATGGCGGCGAGACCGACAACCGGGCGATTGCCGCAGAAATCCTGTCGCTGCGCGAGGAACGGGCGAAGCTGCTGGGATATGCAAATTTCGCCGACTACAAGCTGGAAACTGAGATGGCTGGCACGCCTGACCGTGTGCGCGACCTGCTGATGCAGGTGTGGGAGCCCGCCAAGGCACAGGCGGATGCCGATGCGCAGGTGCTGACCCAAATGATGCAGGCCGATGGCGTAAACGGCCCGCTCAAGGCTTGGGATTGGCGCCACTATGCCGAGAAACGGCGCAAGGCGGAGCATGACCTCGATGAGGCGGCGCTGAAACCGTACCTGCAACTGGACCGGATGATCGAAGCCTCATTTGCCTGCGCGAACCGCCTGTTCGGGCTAGAGTTCAAGCCACTCGACGTGCCCCTCTACCACCCCGATTGCCGGGCGTGGGAGGTGACGCGCGAAGGCGAACATGTGGCCGTCTTCATCGGTGACTATTTCGCGCGCGGCTCCAAGCGCTCGGGCGCGTGGTGTTCAGCCATGCGGCAACAGGCGAAATACCCCAAGGTCCAGGCGCCCATCGTCATCAATGTCTGCAACTTCGCCAAGGGCGATCCGGCGCTGCTTTCCTATGACGACGCCCGCACGCTGTTCCACGAATTCGGCCATGCGCTGCACCAGATGCTGTCGAACGTGACTTATGAGAGCATCTCGGGCACCTCCGTGGCGCGTGAT
Source organism: Ruegeria sp. HKCCD8929 (assembly GCF_013031405.1). Lineage (GTDB taxonomy): Bacteria > Pseudomonadota > Alphaproteobacteria > Rhodobacterales > Rhodobacteraceae > Ruegeria. The sequence goes on from NZ_WPZY01000005.1 coordinate 164,019, forward strand.
TTCGTGGAATTGCCGAGCCAGCTTTACGAACACTGGCTGGAAGTGCCAGAGGTGCTGGCCGAGTTTGCCACCCATGCGGAGACCGGCGCGCCGATGCCCAAGGAAATGCTGGACAAGGTGCTGAAGGCGGCCAATTTCGACATGGGCTTCCAGACGGTGGAATACGTGGCCTCGGCGCTGGTCGATCTCGCCTTCCATGACGGCGCGGCGCCGGATGATCCGATGGCAAAACAGGCCGAGGTGCTGGCCGAAATCGGTATGCCCCATGCCATCGGCATGCGCCACGCGACGCCGCATTTCGCGCATGTCTTTGCGGGCGACGGCTACAGCTCGGGCTATTACAGCTACATGTGGTCCGAAGTGATGGACGCCGACGCCTTCGCCGCTTTCGAAGAGGTGGGCGGCGCATTCGACCCTGAGCGGGCCAAGGCGTTGGAAGAGAACATTCTCTCGACGGGCGGCTCGAAAAAGGCCGAAGAGTTGTATCTGGCCTTCCGCGGCCGCCTGCCGGGGGTCGAAGCGCTGCTCAAGGGGCGCGGTTTGGTGGCGGCCTGAACGCACTTGTTTGCGCCTCTGGCGGGGATATTTGGAGCAAGAGCAAGAGGCGGCTCTGCGCTTCTTCTTGCCCCAAATACGCAAATCCGACGGTCCCGCCGGACGCGTCAATAGCCCAGATCGCGATCCACCAGATGAAGGAAAGGCTCGCCTGCTTCGCCCCGGCGGATGTTCTCGCAGATCACCTGCGCCGCCGTTGCAGGGCGGGTTTCTGAGGCGATATGCGGGGTCACCGTGACGTTCGGGTGTGTCCAGTAGGGGTGATCGGCGGGCAGGGGCTCGGTGCGGAACACGTCGAGCGTGGCATGGTCGATCTGGCCTGCGTTCAGGGCGGTGAGCAGCGCGTCATCGTCGATCAGCGGGCCGCGCCCGGGGTTGATGATCCGGGCGCCCTTGGGCAGCAAAGCCAGGGTTTCGGCATTGAGCGTGTTCTCGGTGGCGGACGTGTCGGGCAGCAACAGCACGACTATGTCGGCATTCGACAAAGCTCGCACCAGCCCATCCGCACCATGCAGGCAGGTCACGCCAGTAATGCCCTTCGGTGACCGGCTCCAGCCGGCTACGTTGAAATTCAGCGCCGCCAGCGCGCGGGCAGAGGCTTCGCCCAATGCGCCGAGGCCCAACACGGTCACACTCCGTTCGGATGCCAGCGGCGGCACGTCCTGACGCCACTCGCCGTTCAGCCCGTGGATATGGGCGTCCATGCCGAGGTGGTAGCGCAGCACATGACCCACCACCCATTCGGTCATTCCTTGTGTCAGCCCGTGATCCACCATACGTGCCAGAGGTACGGTCAGGGTTTCGTTGTCCGCAATGCTCTCGATCCCGGCCCAGAGGCTGAGCACCGCTTTGAGCCGGGTATAGGGGGTGAAATCGCGCAAGCCGCCATTGGGGGCGTAGACAACGTAGTCGACCTCGCCGGGCGCGAACTCGATGCCGAGCGAAAAGTCCAGCCCGGCCTCGGTCAGATAGCGGGTGAGCAGCGGTTCATAGACTGGCCACAGAGCGGCGCGCGCAGAGAACAGCACATTCACGGGCATTGCGGGACCTCTCGCGGGACTATCGGGGACGGTGGATATGGGCGCTCTGTACGATGCCGAAGGCCGCCATCAGCACCAGCATGGCCGAGCCGCCATAGCTGACCATCGGCAGCGGCACGCCCACCACCGGAGCAAGCCCCATGACCATGGACATGTTCACGGCAAAGAACAGGAAGAAATTGAGCGATATGCCCAGCGTCACCAGCGACGAGAACCGGTCCTTGGTGGCCAGCGCGGTGAAGAGGCAAAAGATCAGGATCAGCGAATAGAGCACCAGCAGGGAAAAGCCACCGACGAAGCCGAACTCTTCGGCCAGTGTGGTGAAGATGAAATCGGTGTGTTTCTCGGGCAGGAAGTTCAGCCGTGACTGGGTGCCCTGCATGAAGCCACGCCCGTTCCAGCCGCCCGAGCCCAAAGCGATCTTGGACTGGGTGATGTGATAGCCCGCGCCCAGCGGGTCGGTGGAGGGGTCGAGGAAGGTGTCGATGCGCCGGTACTGGTAGTCCTTCAGCAACTGCCAATCGGTGCCCCGGCTTTTGAACACAGCGGTAAGCAGACCCATCCCGGCGGCGATCACGGCGGCGAAATAGGCCCAGTGAACACCGGCCAGAAACATCACACCACCACCCGCCATCATGATCAGCAGCGAGGTTCCAAGATCGGGCTGTTTCAGAACCAGCGCCGTGGGCAGCAGGATCAGGATGACCGGTAGCAGAACCCAAAGCGGGCGTGAGGTGCGGTTTTCAGGCAGCCAGTCGTAATAGGCCGCCAGCATCATCACCACGGAAATCTTCATCACTTCAGACGGTTGTAACCGCATGAAGCCAAGGTTGATCCAGCGTTGCGCGCCCTTGCCCTCTTCCCCGAACTGGGCGACGACGATCAGCAGGGCGATGCCCAGCAGATAGGCCAGGGTCGACATGTTGCGCCAGAACCAGATCGGTACCATCGCCACCACGAACATGGCGACCAGCCCCATGCCAAAGCGCTCGATCTGCGGCTCGGCCCAAGGAGTGAACGAGCCCCCGGCCACCGAATAGAGCATCAGGAACCCGACGCCCGCCACGCTGATCAGCAACAGCGTCAGCGGCCAGTTCATGTGGAACAGCTTGCGGTATCCCGATGGCGTCGATTTGACCGTGTACTCAAGATAGCTCATGCCCGGTCCTTCTCTCCGGGGCGCGCCTTGGGCCGCTGATCGCGTTCCAGCCGTTGCTGCTGCGCCTTGATGCGCTCGCGGTCGCCAGCGGGATAGGCCTCAAGCGGTGGGGTGCCGCCATAGAGCGCCTGCAACATGACGTCCCGGGCGACCGGCGCGGCAGCCTTGGAGCCGCCGCCACCATGCTCGACCACCACCGAGACCGCGTATTTCGGATTGTCGTAGGGGGCAAAGCACACGAACAGCGCGTGGTCGCGGCGCTCCCACGGCAGGTCCTCGTTGCGGATCACGCCCGCCGCGCGTTCGGCAGCGGTGATGTTGCGGACCTGGCTGGTGCCGGTCTTGCCCGCCATACGGTAACCTTCGGCGATGATCCGGCTGCGATAGGCAGTGCCGCGCCGGTCGTTCGAGACCGCATACATCGCCTTGCGCAACTGCCGCAGGTTGTTCTTGTTGATCGGCAGCTCTTCCCCGGCGCCCGAGGGTTGCTCGATCCCGTTGACCGATTTCACCAGCCGCGGCGAGACCTCGCGCCCGGTGGCGATCCGCGCCGCCATCACCGCCAGTTGCAACGGCGAGGCCAGCATGAAGCCCTGACCGATCGAGGCATTGGCGGTGTCGCCCACCAGCCACTCCTCGTCATGTACCCGCAATTTCCAGTCCCGGTTCGGTGCCAGCCCTTCGGCCACGGCGGACATCGGCAGGTCGTGTTTGACCCCCAGCCCGAACATCCGCGCCATGTCCGAGATCTTGTCGATCCCCACCTTGAGCGCCTGATCGTAATAGTAGACGTCGCAGCTGCGCTTGAGCGAGTTCAGCAGGTCCACATACCCGTGCCCGCCGCGCTTCCAGCAGTGGAAGCGGCGACTGCCCACCTTGAGGAAGCCGGGGCAATAGACGGTTTCTCCGGGTCCGACCGTGCCCGCCTCAAGCGCGGCCATGGCGGTGATCATCTTGAAGGTCGAGCCAGGTGGATAGGTGCCCTGCACCGTCTTGTTGGCCAGCGGGCGATAATTGTCCTCGGTCAGCGCGCGGTAGTCGGCGACCGAGATACCGCGCACGAAGAGGTTCGGGTCAAAGCTGGGCGACGAGCAGATCGCCCGCAGATCGCCGGTCTCGCAATCGAGGACAACGGCGGCGGCACTTTCTCCGCCAAGGCGGGCCTGTACATATTGTTGCAGGTCTGCGTCCATCGAAAGTTGCAGATCGGCCCCAGCCTGACCTTCCTGCCGGTCCAACTCGCGCATGATGCGGCCAGTGGCGTTAACCTCGACCCGCTTGGCCCCGGCCTTTCCGCGCAACTCGCCCTCTTGCTTGGCCTCAAGCCCCACCTTGCCGATCTGGAACCGTGGGATGTGCAGTACAGGTTCGGGGTCGGTCATCTGGCTCAGGTCATAGTCGCTGACCGGGCCGACATAGCCCACCACATGGGCAAAATCCTCATACTGGGGATAGACCCGGGTCGAGCCCACCTCGGGCGTGATGCCGGGCAGGGCGGGAGCGTTGACGGCGACCTTCGAGATGTCTTCCCACGTCACCTGATCGGCCAGCGTCACCGGCAGGAACGGTGCCGAGCGGCGCATCTCGGTTCGGGCGCGCTCCAGTTCTTCCTCGCTGAGCGGGATGAGCTGCGACAGGTTGGCGATGACCTTCTCCACATCGCCAGCGTCCTCGCGCACGATGACGATACGGTACGAGGGGATGTTGCGCCCGATGATCTGGCCATTGCGATCGTAGATCTCGCCACGAGTGGGTGGGATCAGGCGAATGTTGATCCGGTTTTCCTCGGCCAGCAGGCGAAACTGATCGGCCTGATCCACCTGCATGTAACGCATCCGCATCGCCAGCGTGCCGACAAACCCCGCCTGCAACCCGCCCAGCACCAGCGCCCGGCGGCTGAAGCGGCGGTGAATACGCCCGAGTTCCTTGGGATGGCGTTTCATGCCCGTCCTCCCAATGCGTCCGCGTCCGAGGGTGCCAGTTTACGCACGCCGCAGATCGTCTGGCTGAGCCACGCCACCAGCGGGTAGACCGCGATGGTCAGCACCAGCTGGATAACGGCCAGCCAGAGCGGCGCCTGTTCGACGGCGGTGATACCAAGGATCAGCCGGTTCAGCACGGCAATCGCGACCAGAACGAAACTCACGGTAGCCCATTCGCTCAGAAACCCAACCTCGCGTCCCCCGGCTGAGGTGGGTTTCAGGTAGGCGCGCGCGCCCACGACCAGCGCCGCCAACAGGCCCGGCGGGCGCTGCAGCAGCAGATCGGCGACCAGCATAACCACTGCCACGCTGAGCGTCGGCACATAGTCCGGGCGCCGCACAACCCAGGCAAAGGTCAGCGCGATCAGCAGATCCGGCGGGGCCCAGCGGCTGGGCAGGGTGTTCAGCGGCAGCAGGTGGAAGAACAGGATCAGCAACGCCAGCCACAGATAGAGCGCCCGCATCATCCATACGCGCGAAAGCGACAGGCTATCCATCCGCCGCCTCCTCTTGCCTCTGATTGATCGTCACCGGGCCGTCGGGGGTGACCAAACTGCCCGGATCGGTGATCGGCGCGGTGCCGTGATGGCGCAGCACGCGCAGGAACTCCAGCCGCTCGTAATCCGCCGACAGCCTGACCCGCAGCCGCCCGCCCGGGTCCTGTGCCACCTGTCCGATCAGCAGCCCGGCGGGAAACACGCCGCCATCGCCCGAGGTGATCACCCGGTCACCGGGTCGAACCAGTTCACGGTTTTCCAGAAAATCGATGGCTGGGGCGGCGGTGTTGTCACCAGCCACCAGCGCGGTCTGGCCCGAGGGCTGGATCGTCGCCGGGATGGCGCTGCTGGCATCGGTCAGCAGGATCACCCGCGAGGTGTTCTGACCCACGCCCGAGATCCGGCCAACGACCCCGATCCCGTCCATCGTTGCCCAGCCATCCACGATCCCGTCCCGCGCGCCCACGTTCAGCAGCACCGACTGCCGAAAGGGTGAACCACTGTCGGCCATCACCACACCGGTCACATAGGTCAGGCGCGGGTCGAGGCGCACGTTGTTGAGGTCCAGCAGGCGGGCGTTCTCCTGCTCAAGCTGCAGCGCGGCCTCTTTCCAGGCGCGCATCTGGCGCAGCTCGCTGCGCAGCTCGCGGTTTTGCTCGCTCAGGCGCTGATAGCTCTGGAAATCGCGGATCAGGTTGACGGTCGCGGTGACCGGAACCATCGCCCAGTCCATCGAGGGCACCACCTTGTCCACCACCTGCGCGCGGAACCGTTCCACCCTGGGGCTGTCGATCCGCCAGACCAGAAAGATCCCCAGCAGGCACAACAGGACGACCCCCAGAAGCAGACGGCGCAGGGGGGCGGTATAATCCTCGCGCTGTGATCGGTCGTTTGCCACAGGGCTCCTTCCGGTGCGGTATGCGCCGTTCCTTTGACCCGTGCGCTAAAGGGTGCGCGCCTTAGCTGTCGTAGTCAATCGCGTGGCGCAGCTGCTTTTCATATTCCAGCGCCTTGCCAGTGCCCAGTGCGACGCAGTTCAGGCTTTCGTCGGCAATCGACACGGCCAGCCCGGTCTGCTCACGCAGCGCCAGATCCAGATCGCCCAGCAGCGCGCCGCCGCCGGTCAGCATAACGCCCCGGTCCACGATATCGGCGGCCAGATCGGGCGGAGTTGTCTCCAGCGCGGTCATCACCGCCTCGCAGATCTGCTGCACCGGCTCGGCCAGCGCCTCGGCCACCTGCGCCTGGCTGATCTCGATCTCTTTGGGTACGCCATTGAGCAGGTCACGGCCCCGGATATGCATTGACTGGCCGCGCCCGTCATCGGGCATGCGCGCGGTGCCGATGGTGGTCTTGATACGCTCGGCGGTGGATTCGCCCACCAGCAGGTTCTGCTGGCGGCGCAGATATGAGATGATCGCCTCGTCCATCCGGTCACCACCAACGCGGACCGAGCGGGCATAGACGATGTCGCCCAGCGACAGGACGGCCACCTCGGTGGTGCCGCCGCCGATATCGACGACCATGTTACCGGTCGGATCGGTGATCGGCATGCCGGCACCTATGGCGGCTGCGATGGGTTCCGCGATCAGCCCGGCGCGGCGGGCGCCCGCGGACAGAACCGACTGACGGATCGCGCGCTTTTCCACCGGGGTCGCGCCATGCGGCACGCAGACGATGATCTTGGGCTTGGAGAAGGTCGAGCGTTTGTGCACCTTGCGGATGAAATGCTTGATCATTTCTTCGGCGGTGTCGAAATCGGCAATCACGCCTTCGCGCATCGGGCGGATCGCTTCGATGGAACCCGGGGTCCGGCCCAGCATCAGCTTGGCATCCTCGCCCACGGCCAGCACCTTCTTGACGCCGTCCTTGACGTGGTAGGCTACCACCGACGGCTCAGAGAGGATCACGCCACGACCCTTGACGTAGACCAGCGTATTCGCCGTCCCGAGGTCAATCGCCATGTCCGACGTGAACAGGCCGCCCAGATTGCCAAAGATCCCCATGCCTTGTGATCCTGCTTCTCAAGTGTTTTTTCTATTACCCACGACTCGACGGGCCTGGGACGGATGACTTATAGGGCGCGAAGCCGTGCGGTTAAAGGCCCGATTCCACGCATGTCAGCGCTAATCCGCCCCATGACGTCAGGACAGTAAAAGGCAACATGCTCTCATATCAACATATTTACCACGCGGGAAATCTGGCGGACGTGCAAAAGCATGCGCTGCTGGCGTGGGTGCTTGCCTATCTGACGCGCAAGGACAAGCCGCTGAGCTATGTCGAGACCCATGCGGGACGGGGCCTATACCATCTCGACGCCAGCGAGGTGATCAAGACCGGCGAGGCAGCGGCAGGCATCGGGCGGGCCGAGCGTGAAACATGGTTTGGCTCGGATCACCCGCTGAGCCTCGCCATCGAGCGCACCCGTGCGCAGTATGGCCAGACGGCCTATCCCGGCTCGCCTCTGATTGCGGCCAACCTGCTGCGCGAGACGGACACGCTGCACTTTGCCGAGTTGCACCCGCAGGAATATGCGGGCCTGACCGACGCGCTGAAGTCCTACAAGGCCAAGGCGTATCGTAAGGACGGGTTCGAACTGGCGCAGTCACTGCTGCCGCCGAGCCCCCGGCGCGGCATGCTGCTGATCGACCCGAGCTATGAGGTAAAAGCCGACTACGACCGCCTGCCGGGGATCGTCGCGCGGCTGCACAGGAAATGGAACGTGGGCGTGATCGCGCTGTGGTATCCGATCCTGACCGACGGGCGTCACAAAGGGATGGTCAAGGCGCTGAAACAGCAGCAGCTGTCCAAGGCGCTCTGCCACGAGGTGCAGTTTCCGGCCGCGCGGGAGGGGCATCGGATGGTGGGCTCGGGCATGTTCATCGTCAACCCGCCTTTTGGCGTCGAGGAGGAAGCCGCCCGGTTGGACGCGTTGTTTGCACGGTTGTAACCGGGCGCGGAAGCGGTTTGGAAACCGCCCAAGGCGTTTGCAAAACGCCTTGGGCGCCCCGGTGAGACCGGAGCGCCGGGGACCTCTCAGGTCAGGTCCTTGTAGCTGATCTCGCGCGCGTCGGCGCCCGGGCCGGCCTTTTCCCGGCGCACGATCAGGCGGTTCAGCGCGTTGATATAGGCCTTGGCTGAGGCGACCACGGTGTCGGTGTTGGCTGACTGGCCGGTTGCGATCATGCCGTCCTCTTCCAGCCGTACCGAGACGGTGGCCTGCGCGTCGGTGCCCTCGGTCACCGCGTGCACCTGATAGAGCTGCAGATGTGCGTCGGTGGGATAGAGCGCGCGGATCGCGCGGAAGGTTGCATCGACCGGCCCGTCTCCGTTCTCGGTGGCGCTGACGTCCTTGCCGTCGATCTCCATCTCAACCGTCGATTCCGCCGGGCCGCCGGTGCCGCAGACGACCTTCATCGACACCAGTTGCAGATGGTCCTCATCATCGCCGCCCGAATGCATCAGCGCGATGATGTCGTCGTCGAACACTTCCTTTTTGCGGTCCGCCAACTCCTTGAAGCGGACAAAGATGTCCTTGAGCTGGTTGTCGCCCACCTCATAGCCGAGATTGTTCAGCTTGTCGCGCAGTGCTGCGCGACCCGAATGCTTACCCAAGGGCAGGGAGGTGCCGGAGAGGCCGATATCCTCGGGCCGCATGATCTCGAAATTTTCGCGGTTCTTCAGCATCCCGTCCTGGTGGATACCGCTTTCATGGGCAAAGGCGTTCTTGCCGACGATGGCCTTGTTGAACTGGACCGGAAAACCCGACACCGTCGCGACCCGTCGCGAGATATGCATGATCCGGGTGGTGTCGACACCAGTGTGCCACGGCATGATGTCGTTGCGGGTCTTGAGCGCCATCACCACCTCTTCCAGCGCGGTGTTGCCGGCGCGTTCGCCCAGACCGTTGATCGTGCATTCGATCTGGCGCGCACCGCCTGCAACAGCGGCCAGCGCGTTGGCGGTCGCCATGCCGAGGTCGTTGTGGCAGTGGGTCGCGAAAACCACCTCATCGGCGCCGGGCACGGTTTCGATCAGCCGTTTGATCAGATCGGCGCTTTCCACCGGAGCGGTGTAGCCCACGGTGTCGGGAATGTTGATCGTGGTCGCCCCCGCCTTGATGGCAATCTCGATCACGCGGCACAGGTAGTCCCACTCGGTCCGCGTCGCGTCCATCGGCGACCACTGCACGTTTTCGCACAGGTTGCGGGCGTGGCTCACCGTTTCATGGATCTTATCGGCCATCTCGTCCATGGTCAGGTTCGGAATGGCGCGGTGCAGCGGCGAAGTGCCGATGAAGGTGTGAATGCGGTTCTTCCCCGCGTGCTTCACCGCCTCCCAGCAGCGGTCGATATCGGCGAGATTGGCGCGCGCCAGACCGCAGATGCGGCTGTTTTTCGAGCGCTGGGCGATCTCGGTTACCGCCTTGAAATCACCCTCGGAGGCGATGGGGAACCCGGCCTCGATGATGTCGACGCCCATCTCGTCGAGCAACTCGGCGATCTCGAGCTTTTCGTCATGGGTCATGGTGGCGCCGGGGCTCTGTTCGCCATCGCGGAGCGTGGTATCGAAGATCAAGACGCGGTCTTGGTCGGTCGCATTGGTCATGTCGGTGTCTTTCTTGTCTGTCCTAAAGCCATATGGCGCGCAGGCGTCCTCCTCTGAGCGGGCGCGCCGGATGGCACGCTCAGAGGCGGATTAGGATCAGTAGGCCACGCAGCGACGCGCCACGGAGGGCGTCGGCAAAGAGGATATCTGCGTGGTTGATCATGGGGATGAGTTTATACAGCCGCGTTCGGGAATGGAAAGAGCGAAATTGCCCGGGATCTAGAACCGGGATTGCGCGCGGGAATTGCTGTGAAAGAAGAACGGCCTATCATCTGAACGCGGGGCTTGGTCACTGGCTGGATGGGCATGAATAAGGCTTTGGTAATAGGGGCTTCCGGCGGGATCGGACGGGCCATTGTGGCCGCGCTGCGAGCGCGCGGGGACGCCGTCCGGGAACTGTCGCGCTCGGTCGATGGAATGGACCTGACGGACCCGGCAGCGGTTGAGCGTGCAATGGAAACAATCGAAGGGCCATTTGATCTGATCGTTGTGGCTACGGGCGCATTGGAGATCAACAGGGCCGAACCGGAAAAGACCATCCGCGCCGTCGATGCGCGGGCAATGATGGATCAATTTGCGCTGAATGCCGTGGGACCCGCGCTGGTGTTGCGGCGCGTCCATCGGTTGCTGCCGCGCGACCGGCGGTCCGTGATTGCGGTTCTTTCGGCGCGTGTCGGCTCCATCGGTGACAACCGCCTCGGCGGCTGGGTCAGTTACCGGGCGTCAAAGGCTGCGGTGAACCAGATCGTGCGCACCGCATCAATCGAACTGGCGCGCACGCACAGCCAGGCGGTTTGCGTCAGCCTGCACCCCGGGACCGTGGCGACCGAATTCACCCGCAAATATCTGGGACGGCATCCCGCGGTGACGCCTGAAACCGCCGCGCAAAACCTGCTTGCGGTTATCGACGGGCTAAGCCCCAAGGATAGCGGCGGGTTCTTCGATTGGGCCGGAAAGTCCGTGCCTTGGTAAACCGGTGTTTAATGCCGACTGACGAACCTCCGCGCTATGGCGTTGTGATAGACAACCCGGGCTTGACCGTTCCGCTTCAACCGTCCGACGGCACGGGTTCCGGGGGCTCATCCACCGCGGCAGGCGCTGTGTCACCCTTGGTCAGCGCGCCCTTGTCCCAGACGCCTTTTTCCTCTTGCCCGGTGGCGTAGCGCATGGTGCCTTCACCCTGCCGTTTGCCATCTAGGAAATTGCCCTCATAGACATCGCCATTGGCATAGGTCGCAGTACCGTAGCCGCTGATCTTGCCTTCGTTCCATTCACCTGAGTATTTGAACCCGTCGGCCATCACGATCTCGCCCTGACCCTGCCGTTGGCCGCCCACGAATTGCCCCGTATAGACCGAGCCATCGGGATAGGTCGCCTTGCCCTGTCCCTGCCGCACGCCATCCTGCCACTCCCCATCATAGCGATAGCCGTTGGCATAGGTCATCACGCCCTTGCCGTGGTTGCGAGCATTCTTGAACTGGCCCTTGTAGACGATGCCGTTGGGATAGGTTGAGGTGCCTTCGCCCTCGATCACGCCGGCCACCCAGTCGCCCTCATAGGTCGAGCCGTCGGGATAGGTGATCTTGCCCTTGCCGTCGGCCAGATCGCTGCGCAGGTCGCCCACATAGATCGACCCGTCGGGATAGGTGACCTCGCCCAGCCCGTCGATCTGGCCCGACACCCAGTCGCCGGTATAGAGGTAACCGTCGGTGCCGATGAAGGTGCCCTTGCCGTGGCGACGATCGTCCGAGAACGCGCCTTCGTACACATCGCCATTCGCATAGGTCACCTTGCCCATGCCCTCGCGCCGTCCGGCCACCAGTTCACCCTCGTAGACGTCGCCGTTGGCCTGGGTCAGCCGTCCGACCCCGTTGATCTGGCCATCGGCCCAGGTGCCCACATAGGCCAGCCCGTCCGGCAGGGTCAACGAGCCCTCGCCGTGGCGCTGCCCGGCCAGGATCTCGCCTTCGTAGATTGCGCCGTCGGGATAGGTGATCTTGCCCTTGCCCTCTTTCTGACCATCCACCCAGTCGCCGTCGTAGACGTAGCCGCCGGGGCTCTGCATCACGCCCTTGCCGTGGTGCTGGGCGTTGCTGAAGCCGCCCTCGTACCGCACGCCATTGGCATAGACGGCGATGCCGGTGCCGTTGATGACCCCGCCGGACCATTCGCCCTCGTAAGTGCCGCCATCGGCAAAGGTGATCTTGCCGACGCCCTCGGGCTTGCCTTTGACAAACTCGCCCTCATAGACCGAGCCGTTGGGGAAACGGGCCACGCCGCGCCCACGGATCTCTCCTTCGACCCATTCGCCGGTGTACTCGTAGCCATTGGGCAGCCGATAGGTGCCGGTGCCATGCTGCAACCCGCCGCGAAAGGTACCCTCGTATATGCCGCCAATCTCATCCTCGGTGGTCAGGATCTGCCCTTCTTGCGCAAAGGCGGGTCCTGCAGTCGTCACCAAGGCTGCAACCGTGATCGTTCTATGGATCGTTTTCATGGCTGCCCCTGTCTGCTCTGTTTCAATCACTACTCTGCTCGGCAGCACAAAATTAGGCCACCGCCGGGGGCGGAGCAACGTCTTTTGCCGCATTTATCTTTTCCTCGGGGCGTGATCTGGTAAATGGCTTGAGGACTGACGAGGGCAAGAGGGCAAAATGGCCGACCGTTTCCGCATCACGCTGGCGCAGCTGAATCCGATTGTCGGCGATCTGGCCGGCAATGCAGGCAAGGCGCGCAAGGCGTGGGAAGAAGGCCGCGACGCAGGCGCCGATCTGGTGGCGCTGCCCGAGATGTTCATCACCGGCTACAACACCCAGGATCTGGTGATGAAACCCGTCTTTCATTCGGCGGCCATCGCCGCAGTTCAGGCGTTGGCGGAAGATTGCGCAGAGGGTCCCGCGCTGGCCATCGGCGGGCCATGGGTCGAAGACGACAGGCTTTACAACGCCTATCTGATTCTCAAGGGCGGCAAGATCGCCAGCAAGGTGCTGAAACATCATCTGCCGAATGAGACCGTGTTCGACGAGGTCCGCATCTTTGACGCGGGCCCTCTGGGCGGGCCTTACTCGGTGGGCAACACCCGTGTCGGCAGCCCGATCTGCGAGGACAGCTGGCACGAGGATGTGTCGGAGACGCTGGAAGAGACCGGGGCCGAGTTCCTGCTCATCCCCAATGGCTCGCCGTATTTCCGCAACAAGTACGATGTGCGGCTGAACCACATGGTGTCGCGCGTGGTCGAGACCGGCCTGCCGCTGATCTATCTGAACATGGTGGGCGGGCAGGACGATCAGGTGTTCGACGGCGCCACATTCGGGTTGAACCCGGGTGGAGAACTTGCGTTTCGGATGCCGGTCTTTGATGAGGCAATCACTCACCTGGATCTCGCCCGCGGCGATGCCGGCTGGCGCATCGTGCCCGCCGAGATCGTGCCGCAGCCCGATGAGTGGGAGCAGGATTATCGCGCCATGGTCGAGTCGCTGCGCGACTACCTGGCCAAGACCGGGTTCAAAAAGGTGCTGCTGGGCCTGTCGGGGGGCGTCGACTCAGCGTTGGTCGCGACGATTGCGGTGGATGCGCTCGGTGCGGACAACGTGCGCTGTGTGATGTTGCCATCGGAATACACCAGCCAGTCCTCGCTGGACGATGCCGAGGCTGTCGCCGAGGCGCTTGGCGTTCGCTACGACTATGTGCCGATCAGCGAAAGCCGCGCGGCGGTGACAAACACGCTGGCGCAGTTGTTCGAGGGGCTGGCCGAGGACATCACCGAGGAAAACATCCAGTCCCGCCTGCGCGGGTTGCTGCTGATGGCGCTGTCGAACAAGTTCGGTGAGATGTTGCTGACCACCGGCAACAAATCCGAGATCGCGGTAGGCTACGCCACCATTTATGGCGACATGAACGGTGGGTACAATCCGATCAAGGACCTGTACAAAACCCGCGTTTTCGAAACCTGCCGCTGGCGCAACGCCAATCACCGCGACTGGATGATGGGCCCGGCGGGCGAGGTGATCCGTCCCTCGATCATCGACAAACCCCCCAGCGCCGAACTGCGCGAGGACCAGAAAGACAGCGATAGCCTGCCGGACTACCCCGAGTTGGATGCCATTCTGGACATTCTGGTGGATCAGGACGGCTCGATTGCCGATTGCGTGGCCGCCGGATTCGATGAGAAAACCGCCAAGCGGGTCGAGCATCTTCTCTTTATCAGCGAGTACAAACGCTTCCAGTCCGCGCCCGGCACCCGCCTGACACCACGTGCCTTCTGGCTGGACCGGCGCTATCCCATCGTCAACTGCTGGCGCGACCCCGGCTGAGGCATGTTGGTTGTCGGCAGGGGATGGCGCAGGTGCCACAATCTGCCGCCAACCGCGCAGCCGCCGTCAAATTCGCTTTCCACTTCCGGCAAAGAGCGACATCAACGCTAGGGAGAGGCAATTGATGGCGAAACAAATATGCCGGGTCCGAAACCGAACCCTGTCGAGTCCGATCTGACCCTGCCCAAGCAGGTGGATGTCGTTATCATCGGCGGGGGTATCATCGGTACATCTACCGCGCTGGAACTGGCTGACCGGGGCGTATCCGTCCTGCTGTGCGAGAAGGGTGAGATCGGTGGCGAGCAAAGCTCGCGCAACTGGGGCTGGGTCCGGCTGGGCATGCGCGATCCCCGGGAAATTCCGCTGATGATGGAGGCGATCCGACAGTGGGAGGGGCTGGAGGACCGCATCGGGCGCCAGACCGGCTACACGCAGTCCGGCATCCTGTTTGGCGCCTCCGGAAAGCGGTCACATGACAATCTGGAACGTTGGGCGCAGCATGTGGACGGGTTGCAGACCGGCACGCGCATGGTATCCGGCGCCGAAATGGACGCGCTACTGCGGGGACACGCCATGTCTCTGCCGGGCGCGCTCTACACCCCCAAGGACGGCCGGGCCGAGCCGCAATGGGCCGCGCCCGCCATTGCCGAGGGCGCGCGCGACCGTGGTGCCTTCATCATGACCAATTGCGCCGTACGCAGCGTGGATGTCGAGGCGGGTAGGGTGGCTGGAGTGGTGACCGAACGCGGGCGTGTGACCTGTGATCAGGTGGTTTTGGCCGGCGGCGCCTGGTCGCGGCTCTTTGCGGGCAATGCGGGCATCTTTCTGCCGCAGCTCAAGGTTCTGAACACGGTCATGCGCACCTCGCCGGTCGAGGACGGGCCCGAGGCCGCCCTCTGGTCGGAGCGGTTCGCGATCCGGAAACGCGCCGATGGCGGTTACACTGTCGCCTCGGGAACCGGGAATGTCGTCGATATCGTGCCCGACAGTTTCCGCCTGGCCCGCCGGTTCCTGCCTGCCTTCGCGCAGGAATGGCGCTCGCTCCGGTTCCGGCTATCTGGCCGCTGGGCCGAGGAAATGCGGCAGGACCGCCAGTGGGTGCCGACCGATGTGACCCCGTTCGAACATTGCCGGACACTCGACCCCGAGCCCTCGGCCCGGGTGCTGCGTCAGGCCTGGGCGGATGCGCGCAAGGCCTTTCCGGCGCTGGACAAGGCCGAGATCGTGCAGAGTTGGGCGGGCATGATCGACGTGACCCCCGATGCCATCCCGGTGATCTCGCCGGTCGAGGACCTGCCGGGCCTGCACATCGCCACCGGCTTCTCGGGTCACGGTTTCGGCATCGGTCCCGGCGCCGGGCGCCTGATGGCCGATCTGGTGACGGGAACGACGCCCTGCGCCGATCCCACAGACTTCCGCCTGTCGCGTTTCACCGACGGGACGCGGGTGCGCCCCGATGCGGGCTTTTAGCCGGTCTCACCCCATCAACTGATAGCTCACCGGCACATAGCGGAATCCGTCGCCGCGGGTTTCGACATATCCGGCGGCCGGGAAGGGCATGTGGTAACCGATCATCGGGATCTTGTCGGCGGCCAGCATCCCCAGCACCTTGCGGCGCGAGGCGGCGGCATCCTCGGGCGAGGCGTCGAAACTGAACGCCCAGTCGGGGCGCGCAAAGCTCCACACATAGTGGTTCGCCAAATCCGCCGTCAGCAGCAACTGCCGCCCGCCGCTTTCCAGCATGAAGCACATGTGCCCCGGCGTGTGACCGAAGCTGGCCACCGAAGTCACACCCGGCGCCACGCTGGCGCCGTCGTCGATGAACTTCATCTTCTCGGCCAGCGGTGTGACCAGATTGGCGACCATGTCGCCGACGCGGTTGCCGGCCTCCATCTTGGACCAGAAATTGTATTCGGCCGAAGCGGTCACGTAGCGGGCATTCGGGAATGTCGGCGCCCCGTCAGTCATCATCCCGCCGATATGGTCGGGATGCATGTGAGTGATCACCACCACGTCTATCGCGTCGGGGCTAACCCCCGCCGCATCCAGCGCCTTGCCGATGCCGCCCTGGCCCAGACCGGTGTCGAACAGCACCAGCTCGCCGCCGGTGTCGATCACCGTCGGGGTGAAGTAGAACTGGAGTGTATCGGCAGGAATGAAGTTTTCGGCCGAAACCTGCGCGAATTCCTCGTCCGAGGCGGAGGCCCCGAACATCTCTTTCGGCCCTTCGCGCATGGCGCTGCCGTCCAGCAAGGTGGTCACGGACATGTCGCCCAGCTTGAAAGTATGGGCAATCGGTGCCTCGGCCTTGCCGCCATGGCCAGCGGCCAGGATCGGAGTTGCGGCGGCGGCCAGAGGCAGGGCGGCGGCCCCGCCCAATGCGGCGCGGCGGGTCAGGGTGAGGGTCATGGCTTCTCTCCTTGTTGGACGGCTTTTGAGATGAACTAGGGCGCAGACCGGCACCGACCATGCGCACCAGCGAGCAGCCGCCTGTGCAGCTAGGCGCAGAGCGGGTAGACTGACGGCCATGAGCAACAACAAGACCGTCCCCACCGGCGCCGATGTGGGTGCCTTCATCGACAGCGTCGAACCGGCCAACAAGGCCGCCGATGCCCGGAAACTCGATGCGCTGTTCCGCGAGGTAACTGGATTTCAGCCGCTGATGTGGGGTCCTTCGATCATCGGTTACGGCCAATACCGCTACCGCTACAAATCGGGGCGCGAGGGGGATTTCCTGGCCACCGGCTTCTCACCCCGCAAGTCCGCCCATTCGATCTACATCATGCCCGGTTACGCGGATTTCGGTGATATCCTGGCCCGGCTCGGCAAACACAAGATCGGCAAATCTTGCCTCTATGTGAACAAGCTGGCCGATATCGACATGGACGCGCTCGCCGACCTAGTCCGCGCGGGTCTGAGGGACCTCAAAACCTACTGGCGAGTTCAGCCGACCTGACCCCCTTCATCTTTTTCCAAATACTCCCGCCGGAGGCACGCGCCGTCCCGGCGCGTATCCCCGCCATCCGCTGGACAAAGCGCGCCCCATGTGACAGAGCACGCGGCAACAGGAGATACCCATGACCACCACCCGTTTTGCCCCGTCGCCCACCGGCTACATTCACGTGGGCAACCTGCGCACCGCGCTGATGAATTACCTTATTGCCCGCAAGGCCGGCGGCAGTTTCATCTTGCGCATCGACGACACCGACCCCGAGCGCTCGAAAGAGGAATATGTCGACGCCATCAAGCAGGATCTGGAGTGGCTGGGCCTGCATTGGGACCGTGTGGAACGGCAATCCGAGCGGCTGGACCGCTATGCCGAGGCCGCCGACAAGTTGCGCGAAATGGGGCGGTTTTATGAGGCGTTCGAGACGCCGACCGAGCTGGACCTCAAGCGCAAGAAACAGCTGAACATGGGCAAGCCGCCGGTCTATGACCGCGCTGCGCTGAACCTGTCCGAAGCCGAAAAGGACGCCCTGCGCGCCGAACGTGGCGATGGCGTCTGGCGGTTCAAGCTAAACCACGAGCGGATCGAGTGGACGGACGGTATTCTGGGCGACATTTCGATCGATGCGGCTTCGGTATCCGACCCGGTGCTGATCCGGGGAGACGGACAGGTTCTCTACACGATTGCCTCCGTGGTGGACGACACCGAGATGGGCGTGACCGATGTGGTGCGGGGTTCGGACCACGTGACCAACACCGCAACCCAGATCCAGATCATCGAGGCACTGGGCGGTACCTGCCCGCGCTTTGCGCATCATTCGCTGCTAACAGGCCCACAGGGCGAGGCGCTGTCCAAGCGGTTGGGCACGTTGGCCCTGCGCGATCTGCGTGAGCAGGGTGTGCAGCCAATGGCGCTGCTGAGCCTGATGGCGCGGCTGGGCTCGTCCGATCCGGTCGAACTGAGGGCCGAGATGGCCGAGCTGATCGACGGTTTCGATGTCTCCCGGTTTGGCGCGGCCCCGACCAAGTTTGACGTGCAGGACCTGTTCCCGCTAACCGCTAGGCATCTGCAATCCCTGCCTTTGGACGCCGTGAGCGGTGCGGTGGCCGAGGCAGGCGTTCCGGCGGAACTGGCTGAACCGTTCTGGCTGATGGCGCGCGAGAACATCACCACGCTGAACGACCTTGCCGGCTGGTGGGACCTCTGCCGCGACGGCGCCGAGCCGCTGATCGACGAAGAAGACCGTGACTTCATCGCACAGGCGATGGAACTGCTGCCCGAGGGCCAGTTCGATGGCGACACCTGGGGTACATGGACCAAGGCTGTGAAAGAGGCCACGGGTCGCAAGGGCAAGGGCCTGTTCATGCCGCTGCGCAAGGCGCTGACAGGCATGGAGCGGGGGCCGGAGATGGCGGCGCTGATGCCCCTCCTGCAGGTGATCCGGGCGCGGGGGTGAGGGATACGTGCCCATTGGGCACGTGCCTTCGGCGAGAGTATTTTTTGAAAAGATGAAGAGGGCGGGCTGCGCAAGGGCCTGCCCTTTTTGCGTCAGGCGGGTTCGACGATACTTGCCGCGATGGCGGCGAGGCGATCATCCACCAGCGCGGTTTCTTCCAGCTTGAGTTGCTGATGCCTTGGATAGCGGGGTTCGGCCCGGTCGTTGAGGATGGGCGCGTCCCATCCTTCGGTGGTGGCAAAGAAGCGGTCCACCCCGTCTGATCCGAAGGCGCGCAGATAGCCCTGCACCACCACGTCGATATAGCTGAGCAGGATCGGGTGCTGTCCATTCGGCGCACCGTTGCGATGATCCGGGACGGCGTAGACCGCGATTTCCACCTCATGGGTCAGCGGGTGGGTCACCGCGTCGGTGGCAGGTACCCGGTCATAGGCCCATTCCCGTTCATCCAGCGCCGCCCAGTCGTTTTTCGGCACATGGGCGATCATGCCCTCGATCTCGCAGGCCTCATCCCGGATCGCGGTCAAAAACGCGACGGGGCGCAGGTCGGTGTGCCGCCAGGCACGCCGCCATCCTTTCAGAGTGGCCGGGCGCGGGTCGGGAAAATCGTGGGTGGCGAGGTTCACCAGGCTGCCGTAGCCAAAGAAATAGGGGTCTGCCATCCGTGCCGCCATCCTCGTTGCAATTGATGTATGTCAAACCGTTTTTTTCACCGCCATGCAATAAGGCCCCATCGTGAAAGTGGAGAGAACGCTCATGCGCATCACCAAAAGGACGAATATCGCTGTCCGTCTTCTGATGTATTGCGCCGCGCATCAGGACCGGTTGGTCACGAAATCCGAGATCGCCGAAGTGTGCAACATTTCGGAAAACCATCTGGCGCAGGTGATCAATCAGTTGAGCCAGCTCAACTACCTCAACACCCAGCGCGGCCGGAACGGGGGGATGTGTCTGGCAAAATCCGCCGAGCAGATCCGCATCGGCGAGGTGTTTCGCCATGTCGAAGGTGGATTGCCGCTGGCCGAGTGTTTCGCGGATGCCGACAACACTTGTCCGCTGACCAAGGCCTGCCGCCTGCGGGTGGCATTGCAGGATGCAGCTCAGGCCTTCTATGCATCGCTGGATGAGATCACGCTGGATGCACTGGTGTGCGACAATGCCAGCCTGCTCAGGATATTGCAGCCGGTGGCCTGCACCCGCTAGGTCATTCGCGGGCGCGCAGAATGTGGGCCGGGCGCGCCGCAAGCGGACGCCAGGCGAAGAGTAACCCGGCGGCGAGCGTCGTGACGATGCCCGCCGTGACGATGCCTAGCGCCGAGGGCCAGATCACCGCAAAGCCGGTTTCCAGCACGTAAGTCGCCACGGCCCAGCCGCCGAGGATGCCTGCGGCCAGCGCCACGATCCCCGCCGCCGCACCCAGAAGTGCGGCGCGCAGGGCAAAGCTGAGCAGAATGCGGCGGCGCGCGGCGCCAAGCGTTTTCAGGATCGCCGCCTCGTAACTGCGCGCGGCCTCTCCCGCAGCAGCCGCGCCGATCAGAACCAGAAACCCGGTCAGCAGCGACGCCCCCGCGCCGTAGGAGACGGCGGCGGCCAGCCCGGCCAGCACTCCGGACACCCGGTCGATGGCGTCACGCACGCGAATCGCGGTGATGTTGGGGAACTGGCTGGCCAGATCGCGCAGGATGACGGCCTCGGCCTGTTCCTCGGCATAAACGGTTGCGATGAAACTGTGCGGCGCCCCGGCCAGTGCGGAGGGGTTCATCGACAGGATGAAGCCTATTCCGGCGGTCGAGAAATCGACCTCGCGGAAGGAGGCGATCTCGGCGGTGATGTCGCGGCCCAGGATGTTGACGGTCAAGGTGTCGCCCAGCTTCAGGCCCATTTCCTCGGCCTCTTCGGCGGCAAAGCTGACCAGCGGCGGGCCGGAATAGTCCTCGGGCCACCATTCGCCTTCGGTCAGGCGAGTGTTGTCGGGCATGGCGGCGGAATAGGTCACGCCCCGGTCACCCTGGATGACCCAGTGATCTCCCGCGATCTCGCGTGCGGGTTTGCCGTTGATCTGGGTGATGATGCCACGCAGCATCGGCGCGCTGTCCACGCGGCTGACAGCGGGGTCGGCATCGAGCCGGGCTGAGAACCCGTCCATCTGGTCTTTCTGGATATCAACGAAGAAATAGGACGGTGCCACATCCGGCAGGTTGCCGGAGATCGCATTGCGCAGGTTACCGTCGATCTGTCCGACGGCCGCCAGCACCGACAGGCCGAGGCCCAACGACAGCACGACCGATGCCGCGCCCTCGCGCGGGCCGGAAATCGCGGCCAGCGCCCAGCGGAACGCAGGTCTGCCGCGTGCTCGGGGCGTGCCCGCACGGGCCAGCGCGCGGATGGCCAAGGCGGAGATGGTGAGCAGGACCAGCGCGCCGGCCAACCCTCCGGTGGTCCACAGGGTCAGCCGTGCCGAGCCGCTGAAATAGGCGGCCAGACCGACCAGCAGGAACAGGCCGATCCCCACCGCGAGCAGGTAGCGCGGACGGGGCAGCAGCCTGGCCGAGGTCAGCGCGTCGCGGAACAGAGTGGCCGCGCGCACCTCTTCGGTGCGGGCCAGCGGCCAAAGGGTGAAGAGAAACGCGGTGAGCAGGCCATAGACCGCCGCCTCGGCCAGCGGGCCGGGGTAGAGCGAGAACTCCGCAGGCACCGGCAGGCGCGCCTCGATCAGGGGCGCGAGCAGGACAGGGGCGAAGCCGCCCAGGGCAAGGCCGATCAGGATGCCGAGGCCGGACAGGATGCCGATTTGCAGGAAATAGGTCTGAAAGATCGTGGCCCGGTCCGCACCCAATGTGCGCAGCGTGGCGATGGTGCCGGTCTTGCCCGCCAGATAGGCCCGCACCGCTGCCGAGACACCGACGCCGCCCACCGCGAGGCCCGAAAGACCCACGAGGATCAGAAAGGCGCCGAGGCGCTCCACGAATTCCGCGATCCCCGGCGCACCGTTGCGGGCATCGGTCCAGCGCAGGCCGGAATCGCGAAACTTCTGCCGGGCATCGCGCGCGGTTGTGGCCAGATCGGTGCCCTCGGGCAGATCCAGCCGGTATTTGGTCGAGAAGAGCGTGCCGGGGGCCAGCAGGCCGGACTCGGACAGATCATCAGTTAGAACCAGCGTGCGGGGGCCGAGGCCGAAGCCATCCGCAGCGCCATCGGGTTCGTGCGTCAGGGCGGCCATCAGCACGAAATCCTGCGTGCCCAACCGGAATTGCTCGCCCGGGGCGAGGCCCAGCCGGTCGATCAGAACCCGCTCCATCACCGCGCCGGGCAGCCCGGCACGCCCGGCCAGCGCCCGGTCCAGCGGCATCTCGGGGCTAAGCGCCACCGCACCGATCAGCGGATAGGCGCTGTCCACCGCCTTGACCTGCGTCAGGCCGCGCTCGGTCTGGCCATCGCGATCGACCACGGCCATGGAGCGGAAATCTACGATCTCGGAGACCGCCTGCGCAGTATCCTCCATCCACGACTGTTCGGCCTCCGAGGCGAAGCGGTAGGTGAATTCCATCTCCGCATCCCCGCCCAGCAGGGCCGCGCCCTCCTGCGCCAGACCGGCCTCGATGGCCGAGCGTACCGAGCCCACGGCGGCGATGGCAGCCACGCCCAGCGCAAGACAGGCAAGGAAGATACGGAAGCCGCCCAAGCCCCCGCGCAGCTCGCGCCGGGCAAAGCGGGCGGCCAGACGCAAGCTCATTCGGCGGCCTCGCGGCTGGTGTTCTCGGCGATGCGGCCATCGCGCAGCCGGATCACCCGGTCGCATCGGCGGGACAGCTCGTGGCTGTGGGTTACCAGCACCAGCGTCGCGCCGTGCCGGTCGCGCAGACCGAACAGCAGGTCGATGATCGCCGCGCCATTGGCCTCGTCCAGATTGCCGGTGGGTTCATCCGCCAGCAGGATCTGCGGGCGCGGAGCCGAGGCGCGGGCCAGCGCCACCCGCTGCTGCTCACCGCCTGACAATTGCGCCGGATAGTGTCCGGCGCGGTGCGAGAGCCCCACGGCCTCCAGCTCGGCCTCGGCCCGGGCAAAGGCGTCGCGGTGGCCGGCCAGTTCCAGTGGCGTGGCGACATTTTCCAGCGCCGTCATGGTGGGGATCAGATGAAAACTCTGAAACACCACTCCCATATTGTCGCGCCGGAACCGCGCCAGTGTGTCCTCATCCAGCCGGGTCAGGTCCTGGCCCAGCGCGGTGATGGTGCCGCCGGTAGCCTGCTCCAGCCCGCCCATCAGCATCAGCAGCGAGGATTTGCCCGATCCCGACGGCCCGATCAGGCCCAGCGTCTCTCCCCGGTTTACCGTCAGCGAGATGCCGTGCAGGATGTCGACACGCCCGGCATTGCCATCCAGCGACAAAGCGGCATCTTGGAGGGTAAGCACGGGGTCTGACATGGCCGGGTCCTTGGGAAGGGTTGTTCGAATGGATATGGAGCCGATCGCGATATGCGCAAGGTGTTGATCGCGGGCGTTTTCGCCTTGTGCGGCTTTGCGGCAACGGCCGAGCCGGTGGTGATCGCCGCGCTGGGGGATTCGCTGACCCAAGGGTATGGCCTGATCGAGCAGGAAGGCTTCGTGCCCCAGATGCGCGGCTGGCTGACGGAAAACGGCGCCGAGGTGCGGCTGATCAATGCCGGCGTTTCCGGCGACACCACGGCAGGCGGCGCGGCGCGCGTCGGCTGGACCCTGACGCCGGATGTGCAGGGCATGATCGTGGCGCTGGGCGGCAACGACCTGCTGCGCGGGATCGACCCGGCAGTGTCGCGCGCCAATCTGGACCAGATCCTGACCGCTGCCGACACGACTGGGGTCGAGGTTCTGTTGGTGGGTATGGAGGCACCGGGGAATTACGGCCCCGACTACAAGGAGGCGTTTGACGCCATGTACCCCGAACTGGCCGAGGCGCATGGGGCGCTTTATGCTGAGAGTTTCTTTGCCGGTCTCGACGTGGACGGCGATCCGCAGGCGGCGCGGGCGCTGATGCAATCCGACGGGATACATCCCAATGCCGAGGGCGTGGCGCGGATCGTGGCTGCGCTGGGGCCACATGTTCTGGAACTGGTGGACCGCGCCGCCGAGTGAGAGGGATAAGATCATGCCGGGCCGTTTCTTTCTGACCACGCCGATGACGCAGGTGGCGGAGGCGCTTGGCACACCGGTGGGTGATCTGGCCGAAGAACCGCCACGCCAAAACATCCAACCAGGGCAGGAAATCGTGACCCTGACCGCCGATGGCCTGACGCGCATGCGCTGGGGCATGATTCCGGTGGGCCGGGTCAATGCGCGCGGGCGCCCGGTGATGGAGACGATCATCAACGCACGTTCGGAAACCGTGTTCGACAAATCCGCCTTCGAAGGGGTCGGGCGGGCGGTGATCCCGGTCGACGGCTGGTACGAATGGACCGGTGAGAAACGCCGCAAGACCGCGTGGCGGATTGCGCCGACCAATGGCGGGCTGCTGCTCTTTGCCGCGATCACCGACTGCTGGCAGGCGCCGGGTGGGACAAGCGTGCACCAGATCGCTGCCGTCACTTGCGAACCCAACGCCGAGGTGCGCCCCATCCATCACCGGATGGGCGTCATTCTGGAACCGGAGGACGTGCAGACCTGGCTCTCAGGAGACGAAGAAGAGGCAAAGGCGCTGACCCAACCCTGGCCCGAGGGACGGCTGGCCATCGAAGAGGCTTCGGATGTGGACTGGTCGGCGGCCTGACCACCGTCAGTGCGTGAATTCCAGCTCCTCAAGCTCCTGATACGTATAGCTCTGCGCGATGACACCATCGTCCCCAGCGTGAAAACCGGGGTCCTGCGGCAGGCAGCCCAGCCCGCACAGCTGATAGGTTTCCATCGCCTCGCTGTCGATATACCACAGCCGTCCGCCGGGGGTGGCGACATAGCCGTTCACCCCCTCGTTCTGGTCCGCCTCCATGTCGAGAACCGTGGGAAACTCCGCCGGGACGGTGGCGTCATAGGCGCCATGGGTGTGCATCGAGGCAATCGGCGTGAAGCCGTCCGGCAGATCCGGCGGTGTGCATCCGTTGCGATCACCCCGCACCATCTCGGTAAAGGCCAGATGGCCGCTCGGGTCCGTCCCCAGATAGCCGCAATACTCCAGCCCCGCCGCAAACGAGAGATGCTGGATCGGGGCAAAGCGCTCTTTCACCGATGCGACTTGGAAATCCGGCGGGGTGTGCACGGGCTCGGCCAGCGCGAGGCCCGGCAGCAGCACGGTCAGAACTGTCAGGACACGGATCACATCGCCGCTCCGTCTCTGCGGTCCGGTCAGAGAACCGTGACGACAGTGCCCAGCGGCACCCTTTCGTACAGGTCGACCACATGTTCGTTCAGCATCCGGATGCAGCCGTTTGAGACCGCCCTGCCGATGGTCTGGGGCTGCGTGGTGCCGTGGATGCGGAAATAGGTATCGATCCCGTTCTGGAACAGATAGAGCGCACGCGCGCCCAGCGGATTGTCCCCGCCGCCCGGTTGCACATAGTCGTTATCGACGAACTTGGAATAAGCTACAGGGTCGCGCTCGATCATCTCGTCGGTCGGACGCCAGGTGGGCCATTCCTTCTTGACGTCGATGGTGGCGGTGCCGGTGAACTCGAGCCCCGCCTTACCGACTCCGCAGCCGTAGCGGACCGCCTTGCGCGGTTCAGTGATGTAATAGAGGTAGAAGGATCGCGGCAGGATCAGCAACTGGCCGGGCAAAAATTGCTTCTTGATCCTGACGAATTGCGGCGTCGGATCGTACTCGACGGCTTTCTTCGCAGCGGCCATTTCGGCCAGGACCGTGGCAGCGGCGGTTGCAGCAAGAAATGTGCGGCGCGTAAACATAGACAGACCTCATTCACATACGAAAACCAATAGATTGACAGTTTCCGCAGGTGAGGCGCACGGGTCAATCCGCCTTGGGCGAATAACTCAAAAGTGATGCAATCAGTGCGACTGCAAGGGCGCAGGTTGCAATCCAGCCGAAATACCAGGCCTGTCCTGCAAGCGCGTCTTCGGCGAAAGAGGCGGCAAAGCGGGTTTTGCCGAAATGCGCGATGCCGAAAGCGACGACTGTGAGGAGGCCGAACCCGATCAGCCGCAGCACCGTGGGAACGGCCAGAGCCCATGCTGCCGCAGCCAAAAGAACGCCGATGGGCAGGCCGATCCAGATCACCTTGCCGGCTCACCAGGGATGGGCACCGAGGGATTGCGTCAGTCCGAAAGCCTGGGCGAGGCCGGCCAGCGCAAGCAGGGCAAATGCGGGCAGGGCGAGGCGGAGAATATGTGTCATGGCCCCGATTTAGGCGATGGTCGGCGGTGCGGAAGAGGTTTGACGGCTTCGTGATCCAGTGCGTTTTAGCAGCTGTTCACGCTGGATTGTTGGATACAAAAAATGACCCGCTGGGCGGTGTTGCATCCGCGCCTTGCCGGTGGGGCAAGCTGTTGAAACGATAGGAGAAACGAGGCCAGCCGGGCGCAATTTGTCTACAGCGGGCCGCGGGCTGGACCAAAAGGAGGGCGGGAAATTTGCCCGCCCTCTCAATGGCTTAGGCCAGAGCGATGTCGTCCGCGCTCTCGCGGCCGTCGCGACCCGAGCGCAGCTCGTAGGTCACTTTCTGATTGTCGGCCAGACCGGTGAGGCCTGCGCGCTCGACGGAAGAGATGTGCACGAACACGTCCTTGCCGCCATCATCGGGCGCGATGAAGCCGTAACCTTTGGTGGTGTTGAACCATTTTACAGTGCCTGAAGGCATTGCGTCGTCTCCTGAATATGTGCTGCCCACGGTATTGCGGCAGCCCGGCGTCGTTGTCTGTATCGATAGACTGAACGCCGGAATCGGAGACAGTAGGTCGAATTAGAAAAACGTAAGCCCCCGGGATATGGCATTCGTCCGGGCATCTGACAAGCTGTTTGTGCCGGTTTGTACTTTGTTTTCAGGGGGCATCGTCCGGTTTGTACATAATTCCGCCGATGTTTTGACGCGGCTTTGGTTATGGAACTAGGCTCGGGTCATTGATCGAGATTATTGGAGGCTGTGATGATTGTCCGCTGCATTGGCCTGCTTGCCCTGACCCTTCTGACCGCCTGTGGGAGCCGGATCTACGACCAGTCGAAGCCGGGCGAATTCACCGGGTCGCTGCTGGTCATGTGGGTCGAGGGCGGCGGCGGCAAACCCGGGGAAGGCAAGTTCGTCTACGTGCCGGATCTGGATCGGCAGGGGCGGGCGCTGACGTTCAGGCGGGGCGCGCAGACGGACGGGCGGGAGGTACATATCGAAACGATCGAGCCACGGCTGATGTATACCGACGGCGGCAGCGTCCCGCGGCTGGTGCAGCCGGTGAAGGGGCTGAACCCGTGGGGATATGCGCCGGCTTACATGGTGCATGACTGGCTGTTTGCCGCGAACAGATGTGTGAACGCGAAGGACGCCGATACGGATGAGGCGAAGGTGGACGGCGTCACCTTTCGTGAGAGCTTCGAGATCATGGCCGAGATGCTGAAGACGCTGGAGACGCAAAATCCGGTTGCGGGCAGCGACGTGCAGCCGAGTGCGATCACCTGGGCGGTGTCCAGCGGGATCTCCAAGAGGCTATGGGAGGATGACACCTGCCCCGATCCCCGGATTGATCCGAAGCATCGAAAGCAGATCGACGCGCGGCTGGGGATCGGTGTGGCCGGGCAGCAGAAATCGGTCAGGATCGCAGGCGAAGATGTGCCGCCTGCACGGGTGGTGCAGGTGATCGAGTTTTAACGGATCCTTAGCCGTGATCATGGTCATGATACCGCATGACCAATTACCGTCGTGTCCGCATTCCCGGAGCCAAATACTTTTTCACCGTATCGTTGGCCGACAGATCATCGGACCTTTTAACGCGCGAGGTTGCACGTCTGCGTGAAGCCTATTCGGTGACGCAACAGGAACGGCCCTTTTGGTGCGATGCTTTTGTCGTGTTGCCGGATCACCTTCACGCGATTTGGACGTTGCCGCCCGGTGACACGGATTTTTCGACACGTTGGGGTGCGATCAAATCGAGGTTTACGCGCGGGGTGAAGGCATCTGGAGCGTTGGGGTGGAACCCCATCCTACGATCCGGGTCGAAGGTGGTGAAGGGGGACGCGGGGATTTGGCAGCGACGGTTTTGGGAGCATTGCATTCGCGATGAAAGCGATTACCGCAATCACATGGCGTATTGTTGGGGCAATCCGGTCAAGCATGGGTTGGTGGATCGCCCAAGCGAGTGGCCGTATTCCTCGATCCATCGCGACATTCGTGCGGGCCGGGTTGATCCGGAATGGGGTGGTGTGCCCCGGGAAGGGTTGTTTGGGGAGCTGTTGGATGGGGTTTCACCCCATCATTAGGGATGGCGGGGTTGGGGATAAGTTGGAAGTTCGACAGGTAAAAAATGGGGTGGAACCCCATCCTACGCTTGCTCAATTCTCTGCGACATCGACGGCCGGCAGTTGTTCCAGTGTGTTACAGTCATAAATAGTGTTTGTATAAAACCTCAAATGAAACTCTTCTTCCTTGGCGGAAGAGTTGTCGTGGTTCTCAAAAATAGGTTTAACAAAAACTTTTCCGGCGGTTCGCATTCCAATTAGGTTATCATGCATTTTTTCAATGTCTGAGCAAGATAGTCTATTCCTGTTAATGGAATACGAAAGCTCAATCGGTATTTCCGGCGCTAGAAGAATGCCTTCGGATCCCATGTTGTAGTAATCAGGTCTTAACATCCTGTTTTTATACAGTTCTTCAGCATCCGCGTTTGCGCTTCCTTCTCTCAAAACATTTGGAAGTTCTTCAGTGAATCTGATTTCATATCCAAGCAACTTTCCCGGTTCATCACCCTTTACTGTGACTTGAAAAGAAATTGAAACCGCCAGCGAATAAACTTCATAAGGGTTATCGCTCTCATTCTCACCTTTGTAGTAGTGGACAGTGCCGTTCAAATAGTTAGTTCCATCGCCTACCAAGTTCCCGACATCTGAACCTGAAATGCCTAAGCGTTCTGTCAACTTCCTAATTTTTGTCTCTGCATCTTGAAGCGTTGTATTGGCTCTTTCCTCAATGCGATTGGCTTTTTCATCTAACGTGAACGCGCTGTAGACTTGAAGTCCGACAAATGCCGCGACGACGATTCCTGAACTCCAGCTAATGGCTGTCGTAAATCGCGAATCTCTCTGAGAAGCGCGATCTATTCCACGCTCAATTCCACGGATTCTTTCTTCAAGGACGTCATTGCCTATGGCGGTTTTTTCCGATTCCAATTGGTACCCCCTCTGAAGAGTATTCTCTAAGGTTTTACATCGAGACTCGTCACCGCGCAAACTTCTTATGCTTCAACCGCTTGGGCTCCAGCGCGTCCGGCCCCAACCGCCGCTTTTTGTCCTCTTCGTAGTCCTCGAAGTTGCCCTCGAACCATTCCACATGGGCGTCGCCCTCGAAGGCCAGGATGTGCGTGCAGATGCGGTCAAGGAAGAAGCGGTCGTGCGAGATGACCACGGCGCAGCCGGCGAAGTCGACCAGGGCGTCTTCCAGCGCACGGAGGGTTTCGACATCGAGGTCGTTGGTGGGTTCGTCGAGCAGCAGGACGTTGCCGCCCTCTTTCAGCAGGCGGGCCATGTGGACGCGGTTGCGTTCGCCGCCGGAGAGCAGCGAGACTTTCTTTTGCTGGTCGCCGCCCTTGAAGTTGAAGGACGAGCAATAGGCGCGGGAATTGACCTGCGCGTCGCCCAACTGGATGATCTCGGCACCGCCGGTGATCGCCTCCCACACGGTGTCGTTGTCGTGCAGGTCGTCGCGGGACTGGTCGACATAGGAGAGCTGCACGGTGTCGCCGTATTCGATGGTGCCGGCGTCGGGCTGTTCCTGGCCGGTGAGCATCTTGAAGAGCGTCGATTTACCCGCACCGTTGGGGCCGATGACGCCGACGATGCCGCCGGGGGGCAGGGCGAAGTCGAGCTTTTCGATCAGTTGCTTGTCGCCCATGTGTTTGGCGAGGCCCCGGACCTCGATCACTTTGCCGCCGAGGCGGGGGCCGTTGGGGATGACGATCTGGGCGCGGGAGATTTTCTCGCGCTCGGACTGGGCGGCCAGTTCGTTATAGGCGTTGATCCGGGCCTTTTGCTTGGCCTGGCGGGCCTTTTGGCCTTGCCGCATCCATTCCAGTTCGCGCTGCAGGGTCTTCTGCTTGGACTTGTCCTCGCGTGCTTCCTGTTCGAGGCGTTTGGCCTTTTGTTCCAGCCAGGCTGAGTAGTTGCCCTCGTAGGGGATGCCGCGGCCGCGGTCCAACTCGAGGATCCAGCCGGTGATGTCATCGAGGAAATAGCGGTCGTGGGTGACGATCAGGATGGTGCCCTTGTAGTCGATCAGGTGTTGTTGCAGCCAGGCGATGGTCTCGGCGTCGAGGTGGTTGGTCGGTTCGTCCAGCAGCAGCATGTCGGGCGCTTCGAGCAGCAGTTTGCAGAGCGCCACGCGCCGTTTCTCACCGCCCGAGAGGGTTTCGACATTGGCGTCGTCGGGGGGGCAGCGCAGGGCCTCCATGCTGACGTCGATCTGGCTGTCGAGGTCCCAGAGGTTTTCGGCGTCGATCTGGTCTTGCAACTGGGCCATCTCGTCGGCGGTCTCATCCGAGTAATTCATGGCGAGGTCGTTGTAGCGGTCGAGGATGTCCTTCTTGGCTTTGACCCCCAGCATGACGTTTTCGCGCACGGTGAGGCCCGAGTCGAGCTGCGGTTCTTGCGGGAGATAGCCGACCTTGGCGCCCTCGGCGGCCCAGGCCTCACCGGTGAAGTCGGTGTCGAGGCCGGCCATGATCTTCATCAGCGTCGATTTACCGGCGCCGTTGACGCCGACGACACCGATTTTCACGCCGGGCAGAAAGCTCAGGTGGATGTTTTCAAAGCACTTTTTGCCACCGGGATAGGTCTTGGAGACACCCTGCATGTGGTAGACATATTGATAGGCGGCCATGTTGCGTCCTCTGGGTCGGGGAATTCGGGTTGGGCGGTGTGATAGCGAAGCTTGCAGTCGGGGGCAATCGTCTAGGCCGGCGAGGCATATGTGCAGGTTTGATTTGATTTTTTTCCCCATTTGCGCTGCGCTCGCGGTTCAAGGGAGGTCACGTGCCGATGCTGAGTCGTTTCTCGTTTGCCGGGGTTGCCGCCGCCGTGGCCGTTGCCGGGATGTCTGTTCCCGGGTGCACGACCCGGCCGGATCGGCTGGCCGAGGTGCCCAATATCTATGCCGGCGGGCGCAATTATCTGGCCGAGCGGGTGCCGCGGGTCTACCGGACGGTCACGCCGCAGGTGCTCTATGTCACCGACCGCTCGCAGGATCTGCGCGAGGACGGCGAGGTCGTGTATCTGGCCGAGCGGTCGGATTCGATGTCCTACGGCACGGCGACGATTGCGTTTCGGGGGGTGGAGAGCTGGGATGCTTTGCTGGCCCAGACCAATGCCGGAATCGGGACCCGGCCGGGGCGGCTGGATGTGGCTTCGTTCTCCGACCGGATCCGGTTTTCCAAGACGCCGCTGGTGTCGGAACGGCGGGACGGGCGGTTGCAGACCGAGGCCAATGCGCAGCGCGAATATGACCTTTATGCCGATCAGTTCCGGGCCGCCATCACCGAGCAGGTGCGTCAGAGCGGGACCGGCAACATCCTGATCTATGTGCATGGGTTCAACAACGGGTTTGAGGACGCGCTGACCACGCTGACTAATGTCTGGCACTATTCCGGGCGGCAATCGATTCCGCTGGCGTTTTCCTGGCCAGCGGGAAACTCGGGGGTGTTCAAGTATTTCAAGGACCGGGAATCGGGTGAGTTCTCGGTGTTCCACTTCAAGGAGCTGCTGGATTTTCTGGCCTCGGTTCCCGAGGTCGACCAGATCGACATCGTGGCGCATTCAAGGGGCACGGACGTGGTGACATCGGCGCTGCGCGAGCTGGTCATCCGCGAGCGGGGGCGGGGCAACAAGCCCAAGGTGACGATGAAGACCGGCACGCTGATCCTGGCGGCACCGGATCTGGATGTGGGCACCGTGCGGCAGCGCCTGATCAGCGAACGCTTTGCGGAAGCGTTCGAGCAGGTCAATGTCTATATCAACCCCAAGGATCAGGCGCTGGCCTATTCGTCCCTGCTGACGCAGGAGGCGCGGTTCGGGCGGCTGAACACGTCCGATTTCGCGCCGGGCGAACTGGCCGCGCTGAGCAAGGTGGGGCTGGTGCATTTCATCCGCGTTGAAGGTGTGGGCGGTCTTGGGCATTCCTATTTCCGGGACAATCCCGGCGTGATGTCCGATATCGCGCTTGCGCTGCGCACGCGCGCGTTTCCGGGCGGAACGCTGAGGCCGCTGGAACAGGATCAGGACAATATCTGGCGCCTGCACGGGGACTATCCGCTGGAGCGGCTGCCCGATCTGGCCTTGGAATATCCCGGGGAAGACCGGTAGTGGCAGAGCTAAAGGAGCTGATTGCAGGTTGGGCGCGGACGGGCCGGGTGGAGTGGATCGGGCTGCGGCCCGAGCGCAGGGCGCAGATGCGGGCGAGGATGACTTTCACATTAAGTCGGACGCTCAGGTGCATGCTTTCAAGCCGCTTCTCTCCACGGGATAAGCCTTGGAGACACCCTGTACGCGGTAGACAAATTAAGGAGCGGTAGCCGATGTACGCCAGTGGAAGCGAAGTTTGATGGCAGGGATCTCTTAAAAGAACTCGAGGAGCAATTGGCAGATGTCATTTGAGAAGATGGGTATTGATCGCGGGCAAGTTCAGGAGGCGATAGATTGGACAAAATCGTTGACGGTTATTCCCTCTGGACGGGCACCTTCTCAGAACACCTATGTTCTGTGTCCTATTGACCGCACGCTTTGGGATTTGAAGATCGTGGTGGATAGGGCCATGTCAAGTATTCCAGTCGGGGTAAAACCGCGTGAGTGGGTGACGCAAACCTATGAGCCGGATTTGGGCCGCCTGGGTTTTGATATTATTAAGTTCAAGAAGAACAGATCCAGGATACTGGGAGTAAGAGGCTGCGATCCCATGGAGATTGACGATCCTCATGAGGTCGTCAGGGCAGGGGGCCGCATCGAAGAAAACGGACTTGTCTTTTGCGATGATGCTGCGCCTAACCGAAGGCAGGTGTGCACCGACCGATTTGTCCGGAACTCTGAATTTGTCAAGGAGGTTAGAACCCGGGCAAAGGGACGGTGCGAGTGCTGTCACACGCGAACGTTTCGAAATGCACTGGGTGAGTGGTTTCTGGAAGTTCACCACAAGGTCTGGCTTTCCGAAGGTGGGATTGATGAGCCTTGGAACATGGTTGCTCTATGCCCGAACTGTCATCGTCGCGAGCATTTCGGTGTTGATCGTAAATATGGGCTCTCCTGATGTGCGGAGAGAAATAGTGGCTACACATGAACTTGGCTGATCTTATTTCAGGCTGGGCGCAGGCGGGCCGGGTGGAGTGGATCGGGCTGCGGCCCGAGCGCAGGGCGCAGATGCGGGCGGCGGACAGCGTGCGGGTTGCGGCGGACGGGCTGGACGGCGACCGGGCGCGGGCGGGCAAGCGGGCGGTGACGCTGGTGCAGGCCGAGCATCTGGCGGCGATCGGGAGTTATCTGGGGCAGGGGCCGGTGGCGCCCGAGGTGCTGCGGCGGAATATCGTGGTTGGGGGCATCAATCTGGCCGCTTTGAAGGGGCGCGAGCTGCGGGTGGGCGAGGCGGTTTTGCGGCTCACCGTCATTTGCGCGCCGTGCAGCCGGATGGAGGAGGCGCTGGGCGCGGGCGGGTATTCCGCGGTGCGCGGGCATGGCGGCTGGTGCGCAGAAGTGGTGCAGCCGGGCCTTATCCGGGTGGGCGATCCGGTTACTCCGGTGGACTGAGCCGCGCTATTTTTTCCACTTTGCCTTGACGGTGTCGTTGATCGGCCAGACCACTTTGCGGTTGTCGAAATGGTGGCACTTGATGCCTTCGCTGTTGCGCTCGGGTATGTATTTGAGGCAGGTCGCAATCGCGGCGATGATCTTGCGGTCGGTACGGGTGGTGACATCCGCCGCGTCGCCGCTCAGATGCCGTGAGACGCGTTTCCAGTCGGCATGTTTGAGCATGTGCTGGACAAATTCATCCCGCTGCTTGTTCTGCACGAAGGCGTCCAGTTCCTCGCGCAGTTTCTTGTTCTTGCGCAGGTAGAGATAGATGTTGCCGCGATCCAGGTGGCTGTTCCAGCCTGCGAACATGGCACGGGCCTGTCCCTTTTTGTCGCGCAGGCCGGAAACCACGTGGATGGGCACGCCGTAGAAGGAGGAGACCTCGCGCAGCACGTTGAGAACCTGCTTGTTCACGCCTTGGATCTTGCCGGTCAGCTTGCCGGGCGTGCTGGTCTCTTGCTGTTTGAGTTCGGTGACTTTTTCGCAGACCGCTTTTTTCTGCGTTTGCTTGGTGACGATGCTGGCGATCTTGGGGGCGGCCTTTTCGGGCGGCTCGCCCTTTTTCTCGCTGGACTTGAAGTATTTCTCATAGAGATCGGTCGCGTAATCCTCGACCTCCTTGAGCAGGGCCGCCCAGCTGTTTTTGTCGAGCGACTGGGTCTTGGCCTCTTTCATCGCGGCGTCCTTGACCGCCTTGAGAACCTTGGTCTTGGTGTCCTCCTTGATCTTCTGGCCCTTCTTCTCTTCAGCCTTTTTCTCGGCGGCGACTTTTGAAGGGCCAGCGCTGAGTTTCTTGATCGTGGTGCGGCCGGGCTCCACCAGATAGTCGGGCCGGAAGCCGCAGATCTTGAGCTGAAACTGGCCGATTGCCTTGTTGAGCTGCGGTGTGGGGGCGCCGTCGACCTTGAGTTTGCTGAAACCGGCCTTGCCGGCGAAGGGGTTGAGAAGCTGTTGGACGGTGGTCACATCCGCCGCTGAATTTTTGCCTTTCTTGCCCACTGACGCTGAAATTCTTTTAACCATCGGACTATCCTGAAACAAATAAACTTCCGCCCGCGGATCAATTGCGGGACCCTGTGGATTGTACCGGAAACAGTCTGTTTCCGCAATTCGCGGGCAGGATTGACAGATGCCGCGATGAGGGCGAAGCAGGCGAGACATGCTGCGAGTTATTCAGTGATCCGGAACAAACCTCTGGCGCGGCCCGGGCAGGCCGTGGGGCTGCTGGGCGGGTCGTTCGATCCGCCGCATGGGGGCCATGTGCATATCACCCGCGAGGCGCTGAAGGCGTTCGGGCTGGATCGGGTATGGTGGCTGGTCTCACCCGGCAATCCGCTGAAAGAGCGCGGCCCGGCGCCGTTGGCGCAGCGGATGGCGGCGGCACGGGCGGTGATGCGGCATCCACGGGTCGAGGTCACCGATATCGAGGCGCGGCTCGGCACGCGGGCCACGGCGGACACGCTGGCGGCGTTGCGGCGGATGTATCCCGGTGTGCGGTTCGTCTGGCTGATGGGCGCGGACAATCTGGCGCAGCTGCATCGCTGGCGGAACTGGCGGCAGATCATGGAGAGCGTGCCGGTGGGCGTGCTGGCGCGGCCCGGCGACCGGATCTCGGCCCGGATGTCGCCGGCGGCGCGGGCCTATGCGCCCCACCGGATCGACGGGCAGGCGCGGCATCTGCTGGGCCGCAGCGCCGCACCCGCCTGGTGTTTCGTCAATGTGCCGATGGTGGATGTGAGTTCCACCCAGATCCGGGCGCGGGGCGGCTGGGCGTGATCCTCGTGGCGAAGGCGGGGGCGAAAAATCTTGCCGCCCCTGCTTGTCTGCCCGCCAAGTCTGGGATTTTATCAGGCTATGGTTGATCGCATTTCAAGACGGTTATTTCTTGCCGGAGCCGGGGCGGCATTGACGCCGGGCATGAGTTGGGCCGATGCGGCGATCAGTTCGCTGAGACCGCGGATGCGGGTGGCGGATCTGACCGGGCCCGAGCGGATCATCCGGGCCGCCGGGCTGAAGGGCGAGGTGGTGTTCGCCGTGGCCGATGCCAAGACCGGAACGCAGCTTGAGGCGGTGGGCGCGGGCGACGGGCTGCCGCCGGCCAGCGTGGCCAAGGCGCTGACCGCGCTTTATGCGCTGGATGTGCTGGGCCCGGAATACCGGTTCGAGACGCGGCTGATCGCGGATGGTCCGGTCGAGAACGGCATACTCAGGGGCGATCTGATCCTGGCCGGGGGCTGCGATCCGGTGCTGGATACCGAGGCGCTGGCGCGGCTGGCGGGTAATCTGAAAAAGGCCGGTATCCGCGAGGTGCGCGGGGCGTTCAAGGTCTATGAGGGCGCGCTGCCTTATGTGCGCAGCATCGACCCGACGCAGCCCGATCATCTGGGCTACAGCCCGGCGGTGACCGGGATCGCGCTGAATTTCAACCGGGTGCATTTCGAGTGGAAACGGGGTGCCTCGGGCTATGCGGTGACGATGGATGCGCGCACCGCCAACTACAAGCCGCAGGTGGCGATGGCGAAGATGCAGGTCGTGGACCGGGGCCTGCCGGTCTACACCTATGAGACCGCCGCACGGCTGGACAAGTGGACCGTGGCGCGCGGCGCGCTGGGCAAGGGGGGCGCGCGCTGGCTGCCGGTGCGCAAGCCGTCGCTCTATATCGGCGATGTGTTCCGGACGCTGGCGCGGGTGAACGGCATCGTTCTGGGCCGGGTACAGGTGGTACGGGGCGCGCCGCAGGGCAATGCGCTAGTGACCCATCGCAGTGAGCCGTTGCGGGACATCCTGCGGGGGATGCTGAAATACTCCACCAACCTGACCGCCGAGATGGTGGGGATGGCGGCGACGCGGGCGCGCGGGGTGCGGCCCGACGGGCTGGCGGCCTCGGCCGCCGAGATGAACCGCTGGGCGGCCGGGAAATACGGCATGGCGGGCACCGCGATGGTGGATCATTCGGGGCTGGGAGATGCCTCGCGCATGACGCCGGGCGATCTGGTGCAGGCGCTGGTTCAGGCGCGGCAGGACGGGGCGCTGCGGCCCTTGCTCAAGCCCTTCAGGCTGCGCAACGAAAAGGGCCAGCCGATCAAGGATCACCCCATCCGGGTGGACGCCAAGACCGGCACGCTGAACTTCGTGTCGGGGCTGGGCGGGTTCATGACGGCGGCGGGCGGGGCCGAGCTCGCCTTTGCCATCTTTACCGCCGACACCGCGCGTCGGGCGACGCTGAGCCGCGCCGAGCGGGAACGGCCCGAGGGCGCGCGGTCATGGAACCGCCGGTCGCGCAAATTGCAGCAGGCGCTGATCGAGCGCTGGGGGTCGGTCTACGGAAGCTGACTTTTCCGGGGCTCAGACCACGTGGCGGGCGCGGGCGCCGCGTTCGATGGCGGCGGCGTGCAGGCGGTCGACGTTGAGCTCGTACCGGATCTCTTCCAGCAGGCGCAACTCGGTCTCGGCCAGCGAGCCGTCGGCGGCGGCCACGTCACAGGCCAGCGCATAGGCGGTCTCGAACAGGCGTTCCGGCAGGTTGTCGCGGATCAGGCCGAAAAGCGCATCCAGCCCGTCTTCTTGTTCGAACAGATCGAACACCACCTGCGAGATGCGGTTGATCCGGTCGATGTCGTAGCTGGCGAAGACCGGCAGCATGTTGACGGCGGACTGGATCTTGACCAGTTCGGCGGTGCGTATGTTCTCGTCCGAGGCGGACACCGCCACCATGATCGCCACCAGGCAATCCTGCGGGGTCATCGGGTGGGGGGCTTGCGCGGTCATGTGTCTGTCCTGAATGCGGGTTCTCTGCCGGCGCAAGATATTGGGGGCGGGGGCGAGGTTCAACACCTTGTTGGTTGCGGTGTTGAACGAAGGTTTGCGGCTGAACTTTGGCTTTGAGTTTCGGCGATTGGATCAAGCTCAGCTCGGCCCTTTTGCGCGGGATGTCCGGCCGTGTTCAGCCGTGGCCTCCGGTGGAATGGGCCCGCAACGACTCGCTCTGGCTCGGACCTCAGGATTATGCAGCTGCAGCATAAGACCACGAATTCCTTGTGAAAAATCGCCAGTTGAGGCACAATTTCAGGAAGTTTTCGTTTTACGTCACGCTTGCCAGCCCGGTTTTGTTGCACCGGATTGCAACCCCCGTCGGAGGGTCGACGTCGATGGAACTGGTTTTTTTTCTGTTGTTCGGAACCGTGGCCGTCGTGACGGCCCTGGGGGTGGTACTGGCGCGAAATCCGGTGCACAGCGCCGTCGCCCTGATGGCCTGTTTCGTCAACATCTCGGCCATTTTCGTGCTGCTGCAGGCGCCGCTTTTGGCGGTGATCCAGATATTCGTCTATGTGGGGGCGATCCTGGTCCTGTTCCTGTTCGTGACCATGATGCTGGATATCCGCGATGCCGAGTTGCAGCGGTTCCTGCCCGGGCGCAACCTGGCCGCCTTTGCGCTGCTGGTGCTGCTGGGGATCGAGATGCTGGTGCTGGTGCTGATGAGCAACCGGTTTCCGCAGGCCGCCGCCGGTTCCCGCACCGGAGGTGAGATCCGCGAGCTGGGCGTCACGCTGTTCTCGGATTACCTTTTGCCGTTCGAGGTGGCCTCGGTCATCCTGCTGGTCGCGCTGGTCGGCGCCATCGTTCTGGCGCGGAAGGAGAGCGGATGATGGTGCCGCTCTCATGGTATATTGTTCTGGGCGTGGTTCTGTTCGTCATCGGCGCCGCCGGTGTTCTGATCCGGCGCAACATCCTTGTGGTGCTGATGTCGCTGGAGCTGCTGCTCAATTCCGTCAACATCAATTTCATCGCGTTCGGGCATTTCTACGACGATTTCCGCGGGCGTATTTTTGCAATTTTCGTGATCGCGATCACCGCGGCGGAAGTTGCTGTCGCACTGGGCATTCTGGTCGCGCTGGTGCGCAACAAGGCCACCCTCAAAGTCGATGAGGTGGCGATCATGAAAGGGTAGCGGTCTTGGAGATGGTGATGTCCATTCGGCCGCTGCTGGCCGTTGCTGTCGCGGGGCTGGCCGCCGCGCTGGTCCTTATTCTCCATGACCGCAAACCGCTTCGCGATCTGGTGTCGCCGGTGGCCGCCGTGGTGATGTTCGTGCTGGTGGTGTCGATGGCGCCCCGGGTGCTGGCCGGGGGCAGTTACGGGCTGGTCCTGTTCGAGATCCTGCCGGGCGTTGATTTTGCGTTCCGGGTGGATGCGCTGGGGCTGGTTTTTGCCACCATCTCGTCGGGGCTGTGGATCGTCGCCTCGGTTTATTCGCTGGGCTATATGCGCAGCCTGAACGAACACGCGCAGACCCGGTTCTTTGCCTGTTTCGCGACCAGTCTGGCGGCAGCGGCGGGCGGCGCCTTTGCCGCCAATATCTTTACGCTGGTGATTTTCTACGAGGTGCTGAGCCTGGTGACCTATCCGCTGGTCTATCACCACGAGGATGACGAGGCGTGGGACGGCAGCCGCAAATACCTCGTCTATCTTATGGGAGCGTCGAAAAGCGTGCTGCTGGCCGCGATTGCGCTGACCTATCATCTGGCCGGGTCGCTCGATTTCGTGCCGGGCGGGCTGCTGGCCGATGTTGGTGCCTCATCCCTGGTGCTGACGGTTGTCTATTTCTGCTATCTCTTCGGGTTCGCCAAGGCGGCGCTGATGCCGCTGCATGCGTGGCTGCCTGCGGCCATGGTGGCGCCGACGCCGGTGAGCGCGCTGCTGCATGCGGTCGCGGTGGTGAAAATGGGTGTTTTCTGCGTGTTGCGCGTGGTCTTCCATGTTTTCGGCACCGGGCTGATGGACGGGCTGGGGCTGGCACTGGTCACCGCCTATCTGGCCTCGTTCACCATTCTCATGGCGTCGGTCTATGCGCTGACCCGCGACGATCTGAAGGCGCGGCTGGCCTATTCCACGGTCAGCCAGCTGTCGTATATCGTGCTGGGTGCGGTGCTGTTTTCGCCGGTCGCAATGGTCGGCGGGATATACCACATCGCGGCACATGCGATTTCCAAGATCACGCTGTTCTTTTGTGCGGGCTCGATCTTTTGCGCGTCGGGCAAGCGCAAGATCAGCGAGATGGGGGGGATCGGGCGCAGGCTGCCCTGGACGATGGGGGCGTTTTTCATCGGCTCGCTGAGCATGATCGGCGTGCCGCCGACCTCGGGTTTCGTTTCGAAATGGTATCTCGCGCTGGGGTCGGTCGAGGCCGAGCAGTTCGCGTTTCTGATCGTGCTGCTGGTCAGCTCGGTCTTGAACGCCGCATATTTCCTGCCGGTGAGCTATGTCGCCTTTTTCGGTGAGCCGAACGAAGGCCAGGGCGGTGTCCGCGAGATCCCGATGGTGACGATCCCGCTTGTGGTGACCGCGGTCCTGTCGCTGCTAATGGGGATTTTTCCCGGATATTTCATAGCTCTGGCAGAAGGGGTGGTCCGATGATTGCACGCGTTGTCAACTTCTTCGGCGATCCTAAGTATGCTAAGCCGCGGCGGTTGCTGTTCTATGCCGTGCTGGTTCTGATCGTGGTGGCCGATTTCCTGGCCCCGCGTGTGCATACCGAATACCTGTGGGAGCGGCTGCCGGGCTGGTCGGCGCTTTATGGGTTTGGCGCCTGCGTCCTGATCATCTTCGTTTCCAAATTCCTCGGCCATCAGGGCAAGCTGATGCGGCGGGAGGACTATTATGACTGAGTTCCTCCACCCCACCGTCCTGTTCCTGATCGGAGCCGTCCTGATCCCGGTGCTGAACGGGCTTTTGCGCAAGATCTGGCTGCTGCTGGTGCCGGTGCTGGCGATCATATCCGTGGCGACGGCGACGCCTGGGGACTACGGGAGCCTGCGGTTTCTCGGGCAGGAGATCCTGATTGCCCGCGTCGACAAGCTGAGCCTGGTCTTTGCCACCGTGTTCACCATCATGTCGCTGATCGGCATGATCTATGCCCTGCACCTGAAGCGTGGCGATCAGCATGTGGCGGCGTTTGCTTATGTGGGCAGCGCGTTGGGTGTCGTGTTCGCGGGCGATTACCTGACGCTTTTCCTGTTCTGGGAGGGCATGGCCTTTGCCTCGGCCTATCTGATCTTTGCCAAGCGCGATCAGGCGGCGGCGCGGGCCGGGTTCCGATACCTCATGGTGCATCTGACCGGAGGCGTGGCGCTGTTGGCGGGGATCGTCATCTACGGGGCGGCCAATGGCTCGGTCCTGTTCGGCCCGGTCGAGGGCGCGATGGGCGTTGCCACCTATCTGATCCTGGCGGCCTTCATGCTGAACGCCGCTGTGCCGCCGCTCAACGCCTGGCTGACCGACGCCTATCCTGAGGCGACGGTGACCGGTGCGGTGTTCATGAGCGCGTTCACCACCAAGACCGCCGTCTACGTTCTGGCCCGCGCCTTTCCGGGCACCGAGCTGCTGGTCTGGCTGGGCACCGCCATGGCGATCTACGGGGTGATCTATGCGGTGCTGGAAAACGACTGCCGCCGCCTGCTGGCCTATCACATCGTCAGTCAGGTGGGATACATGGTGGCCGGTGTCGGCATCGGGACCGAGATGGCGGTCAACGGGGCGGCCAGCCATGCCTTTGCGCATATCCTTTACAAGGCGCTGCTGTTCATGGGCGCGGGCGCGGTGATCTATGTCACCGGGCGGCGCAAGCTGACCGAGCTGGGCGGGCTCTACCGGACCATGCCGCTGACCGTGGCCCTTTACATGATCGGGGCATTTGCGATCTCGGCCTTCCCGTTCTTTTCGGGCTTCGTCAGCAAATCCATGGTGGTTGCCGCCGCCGGGTATGATCACCGCGCCTGGGTGATGCTGCTGCTGACGCTCGCCTCGTCCGGCACCTTCCTGCATACCGGGCTGAAGCTGCCCTATTACATGTTCTTTGCCAAGGATTCCGGGCTGCGCCCGCCCGAGCCGCCGCGCAACATGCTGATCGCCATGTCCATCGCGGCGGCCCTGTGCATCGGCATCGGCGTCTACCCGGCACCGCTCTACGCGCTGCTGCCCCATGAGGTCGATTTCGTTCCCTATACCGCGCAGCATGTGACCGAGAGCCTTGGCATTCTGATGTTCACCGCACTTGGTTTTGTCCTGTTCCTGAAATCGCTGGACCCCGAGAAGACGATCAGCCTCGACACCGACTGGGTCTATCGCAAGGGCGCCCGTGCCTTCATGTGGGTCGCCGATGTGCCGGTGGCGCGCTTTGAGCAGGCCGTCAGCCGGTTTTCCGAAACCGTGGGGCTGCGCTTTCTGCACCGCTCGGCAAACGCCAGCCTGCGGGCGGATCTTGGCGGGGTGGACGCCGTGGTGAACGGGGTGGCCAGCACCATCCTGCAGGGCGGGCGCCGCCTGCGGCGGGTCCAGACCGGTATCGTGTCGCAATATGCGGTGGCAATGGTTGCGGGCGTGGTTGCCGCAATCGCTGTCTATGCCGTTGTCTGGCAATAGGGGAACCGCATGGATTTCCCTTGGCTCAGCATAATCATCTTCCTGCCGGCGGCGGGGGCGTTGGTTTTGCTGTTCCTGCGGGACGATCTGGCGATCAGACGGGTTGCGCTTGGGGTCACCTTCGCGGATTTTCTGCTGTGCTTTCCGCTGCTTCTGGGGTTCGACGCCTCCACCCATGAGATGCAGTTCACGGAAACGCACACGTGGATTCCCGGTCTCGGGATCCGGTATGCGCTGGGCGTTGACGGCATCTCGGTGCTGTTCGTCTTTCTGGCGGCGCTCTTGGGCTGGATCTGCGTTCTGGCCTCGTGGCGGGCCATCGAGACCATGGTGAAAGAGTTCATGGTCAGCCTGCTGGCCATGCAGACCCTGATGCTGGGCGTGTTCTCGGCGCTGGACCTGTTCCTGTTCTACGTGTTCTGGGAGGCGATGCTGGTTCCGATGTACGCGATCATCGGGATCTGGGGCGGATCGCGCCGGGTCTATGCCGCGTTCAAGTTCTTCCTCTATACGCTGGCGGGCAGTGTGCTGTTCCTTGTGGGGATCATCGTCCTGTATTTTCAGGGCGGAAAGACGTTCGACATCCTCGCGCTGATGCAGGCGGATTTGCCCTTTGCCCTGCAATCCTGGCTGTTTTTCGCATTTCTGGTGGCTTTTGCGGTCAAGGTGCCGATGGTGCCGGTGCATACATGGCTGCCCGATGCCCATGTCGAGGCCCCGACGGCGGGCAGTATCATCCTGGCGGGTGTGCTGCTGAAGATGGGCGCCTATGGCTTCCTGCGTTTTTCGCTGCCGATCCTGCCCGAGGCGTCGGTCTATTATTCCACCTTCATGCTGCTGCTCTCGGCCGTTGCCATCGTCTATGGCGGGTTTCTGGCGCTGGCGCAGGACGATCTGAAGAAACTGGTGGCCTATTCCAGCATCTCGCATATGGGGTTTGTCACGTTGGGTATCTTTGCGCTGAACGGGCAGGGGCTGGGTGGGGGCATCCTGCAGATGTTCAATCACGGCGTCACCACCGGGGCGCTGTTCCTGTTCGTGGGCCTGATCTATGAGCGCACGCATACGCGCAGCATCGCGGACTATGGCGGGCTGATGAAGGCCGCCCCGATTTACACCGTGTTCCTGGGGCTCTTCACGCTGTCGTCCATGGCGCTGCCCGGGCTGAACTCCTTTGTCGGTGAGCTTTTGATCCTGTCTGGGGCCTTTGCGGCGCGGCCCGTGATTGCCGCCATCTCGATCCTTGGTGCGCTGCTGGCGGCCGCCTACCTGCTCAGCATGTTCCGGCGGGTGGCGCTGGGTGCGGCTGAGGTGGGAGAACGGTTCAGGATCTGGGACCTGACCCGGCGCGAGGTCGCGGCGGCGCTGCCGCTGGCGATACTGGTGATCTGGATCGGGCTTTATCCCAAGCCGTTCCTGACCATCATCGGCGCGTCCGCCGAGCATCTGCTGGAGCAGGTCCACGGGGTGGAGGGTACGGAATGAACCAGGCCCAGCT
Organism: Ruegeria sp. HKCCD8929; assembly: GCF_013031405.1. Taxonomy (GTDB): domain Bacteria; phylum Pseudomonadota; class Alphaproteobacteria; order Rhodobacterales; family Rhodobacteraceae; genus Ruegeria. The sequence goes on from NZ_WPZY01000005.1 coordinate 207,445, forward strand.
CCTCCAGTCCGTCGTTGCCAGCCTGCCCGAGATCGTGGTGATCATCGGCGCCTGCATCCTGTTGATCGTGGGCCTGTTCGTGCCGCCCGGGCGCCGCCATCTGCTGGGCTGGGCCGCCATCGCGGTGATCCTGTTGGCCGCCGCGCTGACCTTTGCCATCGGCGGCGAGAATGATGGTGCCTATTCGAGTATGTTCGTGACGGATCAGTTTTCAAGGTTCTTCAAGGGTATCTTTTACATCGCCACCGCGTTGACCCTGCTGATGTCGCGCCGGTTCATCGAGATCGAGCGGATCAATATCGGCGAATACCACGCCCTGCTGCTGTTTGCGCTGTCGGGGATGATGATCATGGCCTCGGCCACCGATCTGCTGTCGATCTATGTCGGGCTCGAACTGATGGCGCTGTGCACCTATGTGCTGACCGGGTTCATGCGGCGCGAGCGGCGCTCGAACGAGGCAGCGCTGAAATACGTGGTGCTGGGGGCGGTGGCCACCGGGGTGTTCCTGTATGGCGTCTCGCTGATCTACGGGCTGACCGGAACCACCGAGCTGAGCGCGATTGCCGCCGCCGCAACCGGGCAGGCGCGCGATCCGGGCATCCTGCTTGCGGTTGCGTTCATCGTGGCGGGGCTTGTGTTCAAGATCGGCGCGGTTCCGTTCCATATGTGGGTGCCCGACATTTACGAGGGCGCGCCCACGCCCATCACCGCCTTCATGTCGGTGGGGCCGAAAGCCGCCGGGTTCGCGGTGATCCTGCGGGTTTTCCTGAACCCGCTGGTGGCGGTCTCCGAGGTTGGGCTGGTCGTTGCCGTGATCGCCGTGGTCACGATTGCGCTGGGCAGCTTTGTGGCGTTGGTGCAGGACAACATCAAGCGGTTGCTGGCCTATTCCAGCATCGCGCATTCGGGGTTTGCGCTGCTGGGCATCGTCGCGGGCGGGCCAGACGGGATTGCCAGCGTGATGCTGTATCTGCTGATCTATACCTTCATGAATATCGGCATCTTCGCCGCCATCGTCGTGATGCGCAGCGAGCGGGTGCAGGGCGAGGCCATCGAGGATTTCTCGGGCCTGGCCCGGTCCCACCGTGCGCTTGGGCTGCTGATGCTGCTTTTCCTGTTCGCGCTGGCGGGCATCCCGCCCACGGCCGGGTTTTTTGCCAAGTTCTACATTCTGGTCGCGCTGATCGATCAGGGCATGGTGGCGATCCCGGTGATCGCCGTGCTGCTGAGCGTGGTTGCCGCTTATTTCTATATCCGCATCGTCATGGTGATCTACATGCGCGAGCCGGTGGCCGGGACCGCCCCGGCCTTTACCCCGGACCTCACGCTGGTTCTGGCGATCGCGGCGGCGGGAACGATCCTTATCGGGCTGTTTCCGCAGTGGTTTCTGGACCTGGCGCAAAGCTCGATCCTGCAAAGATAGATCTGGGATGCGGCGGGTTCGGCAAGTTTGTGGTATGATTGGCGAAACCGCCGCGCCAATGCGCCGGCGCCCCCACATCGGATGGGTGGTCTGACATGGAACTCGCCATTGCTATCGGACTGATTGTCATCAAGGTCGGCATCCTGATTGCCGCCCTGCTGCTGCTGCCGATGCCGCTGGTCTGGCTTGAACGCAAGATCGCCGGGCATATCCAGCAGCGGATGGGGCCGATGCGGGTCGGCTGGCATGGCCTGCTGCAGCCGGTGGCGGACGGTATCAAGCTGCTCACCAAGGAAGATCACATTCCACGCGACGCCGATCAGTTCCTGTTCAAACTGGCGCCGATCCTGGCGATGGTGCCGCCCTTCGTGGTCTTTGTCGCCATTCCCTTCGGCGAGAGTGTCTCGGTTCTGGGCCACGAGATCACGCTTTACGTCTCGGACATGAACGTGGCGCTGCTGTTCATCCTCGCGGTGATCGGGATCGAGGTGTATGGCGTGATCTTCGGCGGTTGGGCGTCGAACAGCAAATATGGTGTGCTGGGCGGTCTCAGGACCTGTGCCCAGATGATCAGCTATGAAATCCCCATGGGCTTTGCCGTCATCGGCGTGGTGATGCTGGCGCAATCCATGAGCCTGCTCGACATCGTGCGGGCGCAGTCCGATGTCTGGAACGTGGTCTATCAGCCGGTGGGGTTCTTCGTGTTCTTCGTCGCCGGGCTGGCCGAGGCGCAGCGGGTGCCCTTTGATCTGGCCGAGGCCGAGGGCGATCTGGGCGCCGGGTTTCACACCGAATACAGCGGCATCCGCTTTGCCTTTTTCATGGTCAGCGAATATGCGGTGATGGTGCTGGTCTCGGTGCTGACGGTGATCCTGTTCTTCGGCGGCTGGAACGGCGTGCTGATCCCGCTGCCGCCGATCCTGTGGTTCCTGATCAAGGTGGCGTTCTTCATCTACGTGTTCATGTGGTTCCGCTTCACCTTTCCGCGCTACCGCTACGATCAGCTCATGGCCATCGGGTGGAAAGTCTTGCTTCCGCTGTCGCTGGCGAACATAATCATTACAGGGGTTGTTTTCGTATGAGGCAGCCATGACCAAAGTTGCAGACAAGCGGAATACCTGGATCGGGTGGGCCTTCTTCTCCGACATCGGGGACGCGTTGATGCTGACCTTCAGCTACATGATCTCGCGCCCGGTGACCGAGCAATATCCCGACACCGAGAAATGGTTGCCCTATTCGCGCTATCGCGGCCATCATTTCCTGAAGCGGAACGACGAGGGCGAGATCAACTGCGTCGCCTGCGAGCTATGCGCCAAGATCTGCCCCTGCGACTGCATCACCGTGGTGCCCTATGAGGATGAAAACGGCGCCCGACACCCCAAGGTGTTCGATATCGACACCGCGCGCTGCCTGTTCTGCGGGCTGTGCGAGGATGCCTGCCCGGCGGATGCGATCGCGCTTGGGCAGCAGTACGAATTTTCCAGCTTCAACTCGTCCGATCTGGTGGTCGGGCGGGATGATTTGCTGACGAAACCGGGCAAGGCGGAAACCGGCGGCGGCGTGGTCCGGGCACGTCTCGACACAGCCGACGGCGTGCGCGTGGAGACCGCGCAGGACGAAGGCTATAACTGGTGGCGGAACATCCGCCGCAAGTAAGCCCTGAGCGCGCCGGCAAGGAACATGGAAACGTGCGGAAAGCCATTGGCAGGGTCACTGCCAGGGAGGGTGTGATGTATGTTTCTGATGTATTGCAGTTAAAGGGGCACGACGTTGTCTCGGTTGCGGCGGACACGCCTGCGGTCGATGTGCTCAGGCTGTTTCAGGACAGGCAGATCGGGCTTGTTGTCGTCGGGCAGACGCCGACGCATGTTGAGGGGACGGCCTCGGAGCGGAACTTCTGCAACGCGGTGGCGACGCATGGCCCCGAGGCGCTGAACCAGCCCGTGGCCGCGATCATGGAGCGCCGCCTGATCACCTGCGCGGCGGACGATACGCTGCCCCGGGTGATGGCGATCATGACGCAGGAGCGCAAGCGCCACGTGCTGGTGATGGACGGCGAGACGCTGGCGGGGGTGATCAGTATCGGTGATGTGGTCAAGCACCGGCTGGACGAGGCGCTGCGGACCGAAAAGGAACTGCACCATTACATCGCCGGGACCGGGTATCATTAAAGCTTCGCAGTTCAGCGGTCTGCGGCCTGCAGATCGACGGGGCAGGGGTATTCTCCTCGGGTCATCAGGCTGTTGAGCCGCAGGTTCCGGTAGGTTTCGGGCACGAAAACCAGACCTTCGGGGAAATCCGGGGTGACTTTCAGGCGAGCCGTCAATTTTCCCTTGGCCGAGGCGACCTGAACGGTCTGGCCATCCGCAAGGTTTCGGGCCTGCGCATCCGCGGTACTCATCTCGACAAAAGCAGCGGGGGCGACGGTTTCCAGCGTTTCGGAATGCTCGGAGAGGTATCCGCCGTGGAACAGCCCGTTGCCGGTGATCAGGTGCAACCCGTTCGTTGCCTTGGCCCCGGATGATGCCGGCGGATCAAGCGGGCCGGTTGAGTGTGTCTCAGTTGATGCGGTGAAGGTGCCATCGGGGTCGATCCCCGCCGCGCTGAGACCGGAATAGGCCGGGATGGTGTCGGCAATCTCGTCGAATATTTCGGCAGGAGAGGCAGCAAGGGGCTTGTCGAACAGCGCTGCGAGCCACTGGAAGATGTCCAGATTCGGTCTGGCGTCGAACATCGGTACGCGGAATTCGCGCACCGACTGAACCCGGCCCTCGTTGTTGGTGAAACTCCCGGTTTCCTCGCCATGCGCCGCTGCGGGCAGCACGATGTGGGCCGAACCCGCAATGTCGCTGAGCATCGCGTCCTGCACGATCAGCAGGTCCACCGCTTCGAGCGCAGCCTGCACGCGAGGGCGGTCGGGACAGGACAGGAGCGGATCGCCTCCGGCCACATAGAGCGCGCCGATCTGCCGGTTTGCACACCGGTCGAGCAGGTCGGACAGCGTCTGGGCGGACGTTGTGGCGATGTCCCAGGACCCGAGCTGATTGGGGCGGTCGAACAGCCCCTGAAGCGCGACCTTTTTGCCCTGCGACTGCAGGTGGTGAAGGATGTTGTAGATCAGGGACAGCGATGTTTCGGCGTTCGGCGATCTGAACAGGTCGGTGCCGATCAGAAGGGTGATGCTTTGGGCCGATGAGAGAGCTGAATGCACATGACCGAGAGCGGCCTCGGCGTGTTGGCAGGCCGGATCGTTCCAGACGCCCTGCAGCCCTGATGCGTCCTTGTCGAACTCACCGGCGGCAAGACCGGCGAGCAGTGCGGACAGGACGGTATCTTCGTGCCCGGGCGGTATCCGCAGCGCCGCCTGCGCGTCGGCGTCGAGGCGTGACGGGCGGGCCGACAGCAGGCAGAGCCGGGTCTCTCCCTCGCGGACGGCGCCGCGCAGCAGGTATTCGCTGACCGGGTTTTCCTCGGTCACGTTGGTGCCGATGACCAGTGTGCAGTCGGCCCGGATCACCTCTTGCAGCGGTGCGCGGGTGTAGAAATCGCGGATCAGCGGGCCCAGTGTCTCGGGGATATCGAAGCGCGTGGACGTCGCGACCAGATCGCTGTCAAAGACCGCGCGCATCAGGCGGTGGAACTGGAACTGCACCTCGTTGGTCAGGCGGGGCGAGACGATCCCTGCGGCCTGGCCCGTCAGGGACGCGACCCGCTCCCGCAGATACTCGCCGGCCTCGTCCCAGGAGACCGGGACCAACCGGTCCTCCAGCCGGATCATCGGGCGCTTGATCCGGTCCGGGCTGGCAAAGCCGTCCATGCCGAAGCGACCGCGCACGCAGAGGGTTTCCAGGTTCAGCCCGGTGTCCCATTTGGAGCGCACGCGCATGAATTCACCGTCCCGCGTACCGACGGTCAGGTGGCAGCCAGTGCCGCAATGGGGGCAGATGGTATCGGTTTCGGCCAGATCCCAGGGCCGCGACTTGTAGCGGTAGGGAAAGCTCATCAGCGCGCCGACCGGGCAAACCTCGATACAGTTGCCGCATTGATCGCAGCTGGCGAGACTGCCCTCGAACCCGGTGACCGCCGTGTCCATGCCCTTGTCGACGGTGCCCAGCGCCACGGCGCCCACCACCTCTTCGCAGATGCGGACGCAGCGCTGGCACTGGATGCAGCGGTTCACGTTCATGATCACCACCGGGCTGAGCTGAATGTCCTTGGAGTGGAACACGCGTTTGGGATCGCGGAACAGGCTCTCGCGCGGGCCGTACGCCATCACCATGTCCTGCAACTCGCATTCGCCGCCCTTGTCGCAGATCGGGCAGTCCAGCGGGTGGTTGGCCAGAAGCATGTCCAGCATCGAGGACCGCGTTTCGGCCACCCGCTCGGTGTCCGTGCGCACCACCATGCCGTCCATGACCGCGGTGGCGCAGGCCGGTTGCAGCTTGCCTTGCCCCTCGATCTCGACCAGGCACATGCGGCACGAGGCCAGAACCGGCAGGCGTTTCTGGTAGCAGAAGGTGGGGATGTCGATCTGCAACCCCTCTGCCGCGGTCAGGATCGTCGTGCCCGGCGCAACCCGCAGGTCATGGCCGTCGATGGTGACGGCGAGGGTGGTGATGTCGCTGGTGTCGCTCAATGGTACGGGCACCTCCCTTCGTCGATATGGGCCGTGAATTCATCCTTGAAGTGCATCAGCGCCGCGCGGATGCCCATCGCCGCGCCATCGCCCAGCGCGCAGAAGGTGTTTCCGAAGATGCCGCCGCAGAGCCGTTCGAGCTGTTCCAGATCGGTCGGCGCGCCTTCGCCCGCCTCGATCCGGCGCATGATCTTGACGGCCCAGTCCAGCCCCTCGCGGCAGGGCGTGCATTTCCCGCAGCTTTCGTGGTGGAAGAACTCGACGATCCGGGTGGCCACCTTGACGATGCAGGTGTTGTCGTCGATGGCGATCACCCCCGCCGAGCCGAGCATCGAGCCCACCCCGGCGAGCGAGTCGAAATCCATCCCCACATCCAGACCCTCTGCCGGGATCATCGGCGCGGACACGCCGCCGGGGATGACGGCCTTGATCTGGCGGCCCTCGGGCGCACCGCCGCCATGTTCCTCGATCAGTTCGCGCAGCGGGATGCCCATGGGCAGCTCATACAGCCCCGGCTTGCGCAGGCTTCCGGACAGGCAATAGAGCTTGGGGCCGGGGCTGCGTTCCGGCCCGATGCCGTTGAACCAGGACGAGCCGCGCTCGACGATATGGGGCACGCAGGCGAGCGTTTCGACATTGTTGATGACCGTGGGGCTGTCATAGAGGCCCGCGACGGCGGGAAATGGCGGTTTCAGGCGCGGTTGCGCGCGCCGGCCTTGCAGGGATTCGAGCATCGCGGTCTCTTCGCCGCAGATATAGGCCCCGGCGCCCTCGTGAATGTGAACCTCGAAATTGAAGTCCGAGCCCAGGATGCCGCGCCCCAGGCAGCCCTCGGCATGGGCCTCGCGGATCGCGGTTTCCAGAATGCGGATCGCCTTTACATACTCGCCGCGGATGTAGAGATAGCCGGTTTCGGCGCCAATCGCGTAGGCGCAGATCGCCATGCCCTCAAGCAATTGATGCGGGTCCTCTTCCATGATGATCCGGTCCTTGAAAGTGCCCGGCTCACCCTCATCCGCGTTGCAGCAGAGGTATTTCGGTTTCTCCTGCCCCTTGGGCACGAAGCTCCATTTGAGGCCGGTCGGAAACCCCGCGCCGCCGCGCCCGCGCAAGCCCGAGCCCTTGACCAGCTCGATGATTTCGTCGGGTGTGTAGTCGTTCAGCGCCTTTTGCAGCGCCTCGTAACCGCCCACCGAACGGTAGTGGCTCAGACTGTGGCTGTCGGGCTGGCCGACGCTTTTGAGCAGGACCGGCTCAAACATCGGCTTTCTCCCGCCGCGCCCGCAACGTGGCCAGCAGAGCGTCGATGCGGTCGGCATCCAGATTGCCGTGATAGTCGTCGCCGACCTGCATCACCGGCGCCATCTCGCAGGCGCCGAGGCATTCAACGGTCGAGAGCGTGAACATCCCGTCCCCGGTAGTCTCGCCCTCGGCGATCCCCAGCACCTGTTCCATGTGTCGCAGCAACGCTTCGGCGCCGCGCAACATGCAGGAGACATTGTCGCAAAGCTGCAGGTGAACCTGCCCCACCGGTTCCGTGTGAAACAGGGTGTAGAACGTGGCCAGTTCATAGACCCAGATACGCTCGACCCCGAGGATATCGGCGACCTCTTCCAGAACGTCTCCGGTCAGATGTCCGTATTCCTTCTGCGCGATCATCAGCGCCGGCATGATGGCCGAGCGCTGATCGGGATAGGCCTCGGCCGCCGCCTCGATCCGGGCACGCATATCAAGGGGCGCGTTCATTTGTCGACCTCCGCCATCACCGGGTCCAGGCTGCCCAGCATCGCGATCATGTCCGCGAGGTAATGGGCGTTCTTGGCCACGAAGAGCGCCTGCAGATTGACGAAGGACGGCGCGCGCACCTTCATCCGGAACGGGTTGGGGGAGCCGTCGCTGACGATGTAGAACCCAAGCTCTCCCTTAGGCGCCTCGATGGCGGAATAGACCTCGCCCGCGGGCACCTTGAAGCCATAGGCGGACAGGTCGAAATGCTGGATCAGCGCCTCCATCGAGCTGTGGACCCGGTCCTTGTCGACCGGGAAGGCGACGGTGGGGATGTCCACCAGAAACGGGCCGTCGGGCATCTGCGCCAGGCATTGTTCGATGATCCGGACGCTTTCGCGCATCTCTTCGACCCGGCAGCGCCAGCGGGCATAACAGTCGCCTTCGTCATGGGTGATGACGTCGAATTCGAGTTGGTCATAGATCTCGTACGGTTCGTCGCGGCGGATGTCCCAATCGACTCCCGAGGCGCGCAGGTTCGGCCCGCTGAGCCCCATGTCGATCGCGTCCTCGGGGCTGATCACGCCGATGCCCTCGGTCCGCTTGAGGAACATGCGGTTTTTCTCCACCAGCCGTTCGTAATCGCGGATGCGGTTGGGGAAGATGTCGCAGAATTCGCGGATCTTTACGGCGAATTCCTTGGGCAGATCCTCGCGCACGCCGCCGACGCGGCAGTACGAGGTATGCATCCGCGCGCCGGTGACCATTTCCATCAGGTCCATGATCATCTCGCGCTCGCGCATCGCGTAAAGCAGCGCGGTCATCGCGCCCAGATCCATCGGCAGCGCGCCGGTGATCAGCAGGTGCCCGGACAGGCGCGCCAGTTCGGCCATGATCACCCGGATATATTGCGCGCGCACCGGCGCCTCGATATCCAGCAGTTTTTCGACGGCCAGCGCAAAGGCCAGATTGTTCGACGGCGGGCAGACATAGTCGAGCCGGTCGGTCAGCGGGAAGATCTGGGTGTAGGTGAAGGTCTCGGACAGCTTCTCGGTGCCCCGGTGCAGATAGCCGATATGGGGGTCCACCCGTTCGACATATTCGCCATCCATTTCCAGAACCAGCCGCAGGACACCGTGCGTACTGGGATGCTGCGGCCCGAGGTTGAGCAGCACCTCTTTCGTGTCCGGCGAGGCCCCTTCCGGGGCGCGCAATTCGGTGGCTTCGGTCATGGTGCTGCTCCGGTGCTGCCCTCCTTACGGGATGTCCTTGGTTTCCAGATCGGGCCGTGTCGGTGCGGGGCCTTCGGCGCCGAAGGGGTTCAGTTCGTCCCGGTAGCCCCTGAGCGGAAAGTCCTTGCGCTGTGGGAAGCCTTCGAACCCCTCCCACATGTAGATCCGGCGCAGGTCGGGATGCCCTTCGAACACGATGCCATACATGTCCCAGGCCTCACGCTCGTGCCAGTCGGCGGTGCGCCAGATGCCGGTTACGGTTTTGATCTGGGGCGGATCGTCCAGACGGCATTTCAGGCGGATCCGCCATTTCCGGGACAGCGAGTAGAGGTGATACACCACCTCGAACCGCGGGGTTTCGGGCAGGTAGTCGACGCCGCAGATATCGGAGAGGAAGTTGAACTCCAACTCGTCTTTCAGAAACCGGCAGAGATCGGTGATAATATCCGGGGACACCTTGAAGACGTGGATGCCGTGACTGAGACCGACATATGTGGTCGCGGCCCCAAACCTGTCTTCGATCCGGGAAACGAAGGTTTCCGCCGCACCGGTCATGTGCCGACGGCCCGGCCAATCGGTGTGTCGGTGAGCGCCCCGGAGTTCTTGATCTTTTCCTGCAACAGCAGGAAGCCGTGCATCAGCGCCTCGGGCCGGGGCGGGCAGCCGGGCACGTGCACGTCCACGGGCACGAAGGTTTCGGACCCCTGCACCACGGCGTAGGTGTTGTAGACGCCGCCCGAGATCGCACAGGTTCCCATCGCGATGACCCAGCGCGGTTCGGGCATCTGATCGTAGAGCCGGCGCACCACCGGCGCGAATTTCCGCGTCACGGTGCCGGCGATGATCATGACATCGGACTGGCGCGGCGACGGGCGGAACACCACGCCGAACCGGTCGAGATCATAGCGCGCACAACCGGCCGAGATCATCTCGATGGCGCAGCAGGCGATGCCGAAGGTTTCGGGCCAGAGCGCCGAGCGGCGGCCCCATCTGACCACCTGATCGGCGGTCGTGAACAGCACGCTGTCATTGATCACGTTTCCCATTCGAGCGCTCCTTTCAGCCACGCATAGGCAAACCCCACCAGAAGCAGAACGATGAACACGAACATTTCGATATACCCGACGATACCGATTTCCTTGAGCACGACGGCCCAGGGGAACAGGAACATCGCCTCGACATCGAACACGACAAAGAGGATCGCGACCAGGAAGAACTGCGCCTTGAACTGTCCTGCCGCCGCCTCGCCCGCCGGGTCCATGCCGCATTCATAGGGCATGTTCTTGGCGGGATAGGGGTTGGAAGGCCGCAGCAGCGACGAGACGAAAAGCGTCGCCAGCGCCACCAGGACCACCCCGGCGACCATGATGAGAACAGGCAGAAACTCCAGTCCGGTCATGTCTAACATCCTCGCACGCTCAAACGTTCATGCGCGGTCGAACCCTACCCCAAAGCGGGGAAACGACCTGTCCCCCGGGAAAGTTCTGCGACATTCCTTGTGGCTGAAAGTGTATACGGCGAAGCGGTTTTTCTCAATTGAAAACCATGTGTAGGCGGTGTGTTGCAAGGGCCTGAGCAGGTGGGGCGGCGTCCTTGCGGCGTCTCATCTGGTGTGCGCCGCCTGCAAATATCCAGAATCCGGAGGTCGTTGCGCCGGGAAAATCCCCTGTTTCTGAGCCGGTCGGGAGGACCAGCTCAGCGGGGGTTCATTGCACGGCCCGGATCTGATCGGGCAAATCGACCGCCTCGATCACATGGCTGTCGTTCAGCGCCGAACACAGCTCGAAAACATTGATCATCTCGCGGATATTGCCGGGCCAGTCATAGGCGCCGAGCGCGGTGACGGCGTCCCTGGAGAACCTCAGCGGTTGATCCTCGCCCACGAGGGCAGACACGCGTTTGATCAGCCAGGCCATGTCCTGCCGCTTGCGCAGCGGAGGTATGCTGAGGACAACGCCGTTGAGCCGGTAAAACAGGTCCTGACGGAATTGGCCGCTGTCGACCAGGAGTTTCAGATCGCGGTGCGAGGCCGACACCACCCGGATGTCCACCGGAACCGGACGGGTGCCGCCGACCGCCATCACTTCGCGCTCGGACAACACCCGCAGCAGGCGGGCCTGCAGGGCGAGCGGCATGTCGCCGATTTCGTCCAGAAAGAGCGTGCCGCCATGTGCCTGTTCGATCAGGCCTTTCTTGCCCTTGGCATTGGCGCCGGTGAAGGCGTGCGGGGCGTATCCGAACAGCTCGCTTTCGATCAGGGTTTCGGGCAGCGCCGCGCAGTTGATGGCCACGAACGGCCCTTTTTTCTTGCGCGACGCATGCAGGGCGCGGGCGACGAATTCCTTGCCGACGCCGGTCTCGCCCTCGATGATGATGCTGATTTGCTTGTCCACGATCCGGGCCGCCTTGGCCGTCAGGGCCGCCATGGCCGGGTCACCGCCATGGGTCTGGGCGAGCGGGGCGGGCAGATCCGTTCGCGACGCCGATTTCGGGGCCCGAACCGGCGCCTGGACATTGGCAAACACAACGTGGCCGTCGCGGGTTTCCATCGCCTGCTCACCGGGCGTTCCGGCCCCGAGAAGACAGGGCAGGTCGTTGAAATCAAAGTCGAACACGTCCTCCAGTGGCCGCCCGATCAGCGTGGCGGGGTCCACCGGTTCATCGCCCAGCGCGCGTGCCATCATCACCATCGCGCCGCGTGTCATGCCCGAGATCGTGCCGTCGGACGAGACCGAAAATGCGCTGTTGGGATCGACGCCCAGAAACTCGGTCGACGAGCTCATCCGCACGATCCAGTCCGACTTGCGATGCGCTTCGAGATTGGCCAGTTCGATCCGGCGCACGCAGGATTTGACCACTTCGAGCGTCAGCGCCTGACTGTATTTTTCCGTGGGCGACATCAGCAGCGAGACATCGAGCACCCCTTTGAGCGCCCCGGTCAGGTCATAGATCGGGGCGGCGGTGCAACTCAGCGGCGTGTGTGCCATGTCGAAATGGTCGGTCTGGTGAACCGTGATCGCATTGCCCGACGAGATGCAGGCCCCGACCCCGCAGGTGCCTGCGGTTTCCTCGCTCCACTCGGATCCGATATAGAGCCCGGCGCGTTTGAGTTCGCGGTCGACTTTTTCGTCGCCGATAAAGTCCACCGTCACCCCCTTGGCGTCGGTGAGCAGCAGCACGTAGCCCATCGAGTTCACGCGGCGATAGAGGTCTTCCATCCCGTAGCGGGCAATCGAGAGCAGCTCTTCTGCCTCTTGCTGGTGCTGGCGCAGCCGGGCCTCGGGCAGGATGATGGCCTCACCCTTGTGTTCGGGGTCCAGCTTGTGGTCGTTGAGGCAGCGGAGCCACGAATTGACCACCTCGGGATCGCGCGAGCTGGCGCCGCCTTCGGCCACGGTGATGATTTCGCGGACATGGCTTTCAAATGCGCTGGCATCGGACATCGCAGCCCCCTCCCCAGGCGGCATCTTCGGGCTCGGGTTGTCTTGGGTGCCAACCCGGGCCGTCACGGACGCGCGTGTTTACCAAATTCGCGGCGAAAATGCGAGTTATGCCTTGGTATGCGTGCGGTGCTGGCGGTGTCTCGCGTGGCCGATCGTCAGTGCGACCGGCCACGCAGGGCAAAGCGGGTCAGAGCAGATCCCGGATCAGGTCGTTGACCTTTGCGGCCTGCTCCATCTGGACCATGTGACCGGCGGCGTCGACCACGGTGACCCTGGCGCTGGCAATCGCACCGGCATGGGTTTGCGGGATGACGGCATCCTCGGCGCCCCAGATGACCTGACAGGGAAGATCAGCGGCCTCCAGAGCCCCGGCGATGCTTTCGGTCTGTTTGCCATCGCTGAAAAGGCTGGCGTTCAGCCCTTCGAGAAAGCTCTGCACGCCGTCCAGCCGTTTGTATTTCAGCAGATCGTCCACCATGGCGCGGTTCACAAGGCTTTGGTCGGCGAAGAGGTGCTGCAGTTTCGGCTTTAGCTCCCGCCGTGTGGCGGCCGCGACGAAGCCGTCAAGATAGTCGCGATTGATCTCTTCGCCCAGACCGGCCGAGCAGATCAGCGTCAGCGACGCCACCCGGCCCCCATGATCGCTGGCGATCCGGCCCGAGATCAGCCCGCCCATGGAATGGCCGACCAGGTGGGCCTTGTCGATCTCTGCATGATCCATGAAGGCCAGCACCGCATCGGTCATCGCCTGAAGCCCCGGGTTGTCGACCGCCTTGATCGACTGACCGTGGCCCGGCAGGTCGATGGCATAGACGGGGGCGGCCTCGGCAATGGCGTCGATGTTGAACAGCCAGTTGTCCAGATCGCCGCCAAACCCGTGGATCAGCAGCACCGGCACGCCGTCCCCTTTGCGCTCGGCATAGCGGACGCGTCCGATGGGCAGATCGGCGAACTCATAAGCCGGGCCGGTGTCCTCTTCTTCTTCGACCTCGGGAACTTCGAAGGCGCTGATATAGGCGTCGATCTCGGCGTCGCTGACGCTTTCGGGCGCCATGACGCCGAGCAGGGCGCGGACGGGATAGACCTCGCCCTCCTGCCCGACGCGCCGCCGCAGCAGGCCGCCATCGGCGGCCTCGACGACATTGGCGATCTTGTCGGTTTCGACATCCATGATCTCATCCCCCGGAGAGATCTCGGTGCCTTCCTCGACATGCCATTCCGACAGGGTGCCCTCCTGCATGGAGAGCCCCCATTTCGGCATGATGATCGGTGTGATCAGATCACTCATTCCCGTCACGCCTCCATCGTCTTGCGGGCCGCATCCGCGATCCGGTCGGGCGACGGGATGTAGAGATCTTCGAGCGAGGGTGAGAACGGCACCGGGGCGTGCGGCGCGGTGACCATCCGGATCGGTGCCTTGAGCGCCGAGAACGCATCCTGCGCCACGCCCGCCGACACATCCGAGGCAATCGAGCAGCGCGGATTGGCCTCATCCACGCAGACCAGCCGCCCGGTTTCCTCGACGCTTTCGATGACGGTGTCCATGTCTATGGGGGACAGGGTGCGCAGGTCGATCACCTCGGCCTCGATGCCTTCGCCCTTGAGCGTTTCCGCCGCCGCCAGAGAATTGGGCACCATCAGCCCGTAGGCGACGATGGTCACGTCCGAGCCTTCGCGGGCCACGTTGGCCTCGCCAAAGGGGATGGCATAGGATTCCTCGGGCACATCGCATTCCGAGGCGTAGAGGTTCTTGTGTTCGAGGAAGATCACCGGATCGTTGTCGCGGATCGACTGGATCAGCAGCCCCTTGGTGTCATAGGCGTTTGACGGGCAGACCACCTTGAGCCCGGGAACATGGGTGAAGATCGGGGTCAGCATCTGGCTATGCTGCGCGGCGGCGCGAAAGCCTGCGCCGCACATGGCCCGGATCACCACCGGCGTTTCCGCCTTGCCGCCGAACATGTAGCGGAACTTGGCGGCCTGATTGTAGATCTGATCCAGACAGACCCCCATGAAGTCGATGAACATCAGTTCCGCCACCGGGCGCAGGCCGCAGGTGGCGGCGCCGATTGCGGCGCCCACATAGGCGCTTTCCGACAGCGGGGTGTCGATCATCTGGTTGGGATGCTTGTGATAGAGCCCTTTCGAGACCCCCAGAACGCCGCCCCAGGCGTCGTCCTCGCCGGGGGAGCCGGTACCGCCGACAATATCCTCGCCCATCATGATGACGGTCGGGTCGCGGGTCATTTCCTGATCGAGCGCTTCGTTGATTGCGTCTTTCATGCTCAGTGTACGTGCCATCTGTTTTCTCCTTTCGTCCCGGACGTGTCAGTAGGCCACGTACACGTCGGTGGTGAGCTGTGTGGGGCCGGGCAGGGGGGCGGCAATCGCCTCTTCGACCGCCTCATCGATCAGGGCCAGAACCTCGTTATCGATGGCGTTCAGTTCGGCGTCGCTGATCACGCCGGCCTCGGTCACCTTGGCGCGGAACAGCTTGATGCAATCGTTGTTCTTGCGGTTTTCCTCGTTTTCGCCGGGCGCGCGATAGGTCTGTGCGTCGCCTTCGAAATGGCCGAAGAAGCGGATCATCTTGCATTCCATCAGCGTCGGTCCGCCGCCCTCGCGGGCGCGCCGGATAATCTCGCCAGCGGCTTCATAGACCGCGAAGAAATCGAGCCCGTCCACGGTGATGCCCGGCATGCCGAACCCCGTGGCCCGGTCGACATAGGAATCCGACGCCACCGCATAATCGACCGAGGTCGATTCCGCGTATCCGTTGTTTTCCACCACGAAGATCGCCGGAAGGTTCCAGATCGCGGCCAGGTTCATGGATTCCAGGACCGTGCCCTGGTTCGACGCGCCGTCGCCGAAGAAGGTGATCCCGACGCCATCATGGCCCAGCTTTTGCGCAGCCAGTGCTGCCCCGCACACCAGGGGAGCGCCGGCGCCCAGAATGCCGTTTGCGCCCATCATGCCCTTGGACAGATCGGCAATATGCATCGACCCGCCCTTGCCCGCACATGAGCCGCTGGTCTTGCCGTAGATCTCGGCCATCATCTCTTTCACGCTGACGCCCTTGGCGATGCAGTGGCCATGGCCGCGATGGGTCGAGGCGATGCGGTCGTGGTCCTGCAGGTGCATCATGATGCCGACGCCCGCGGCCTCTTCCCCGGCATAGAGATGCACGAACCCGGGAATGTCGCCGCGGCCGAAATCGACATGCAGACGTTCTTCGAATTCGCGGATGGTCTTCATCCGCCGATAGGCCTCGAGGAGCCCGTCTTTTTCCAGTGGGAATGGATTGTTGCTCATGTTGTCCTCCCGTGTGGTTGAGCAGTTTGGGGACAGTCTTGTGCCCCGTTGGTCAACAGCCCGTGCCGCGCGGCATAAGCCATGCATTCGGGTATGTTGATGGTGCGGAACGCGTCGACCTGAAGCCGGATGCTGACCTCATCGATTTCGCTGAAGGTCATCTCGCGTTCGCCATCCAGCGCAATCGATCCGGCGGACACGCTGGGCATGTAGATCTGGTCGGGCAGGATGGTCTCGACCCCGCCGATGCCCACCGCTTCGATCAATCCGGGCGCGATGGGCGCGTTGATCGTGTGGTGTGCGCCCTCGAGAGGCCGCAATTGGATGCGCCGCCCTTCGGGGTCGTCGCGTCTGAGCGGTGCCAGCAGCCCCACGATCGAGGACATGCCGATCCCGTCCGGTGCGCCGAACGTGGTGAACAGGTCGCGGAAGTTCTCGGTCTTCCAGATCGCGCGGGCGCCGACAAAGCGTTCGGCGACCACGGCCACATCGACGAGCGCAATCTCACGCTGGTCGTTCACCTTCACCTCAAGTCGCTTGTTGTAGGTAAAGGCATGGGCGCAGGGAATTTGCCGCGTGACGGCCAGCCCGACGGCCAGCCCGGTGATCGTGGGCTCGCGCATCTCCGGGAAGGCGTTGTTGGTGCCGGTTGAAACCCCGGACACCGGAATGTTGCCGCATTCCGAGACCACCACCCGGTTGGTGCCGTCGCCGCCCAGCACCACAATCGCCCCGACCTGGGCCTCGCGCATCATGCGGGCTGCCCGCGCGCTGTCGTCGGAGGTGCAGGTCACCGGCATGTCCAGATAGCTGACCTGCGGAAACCGGGCCTCGCCCACCTTGGCCTCGCGCTTGATCGTGCGCATGAGCTGCGTGCGGATGCCGCCGTTTTCGGGCATGATCAGGACATCCCTGACCCCTGCCGTGAAGAGCCCCGTCAGCAAACGCAGAACGATATTGGCGCGGTCGTTGATCGGCAGATTGCCGGCATGCGAGACGATCCGGCGGATGTCCCGGGCGGAGACAGGGTTGGCGATTATGCCCACTTTTGACACGGCAAGCTCTCCCACTTACCGTATACAAGCAACAACTATGCCAAAGTGCGGTCGGTCGTTGATGTGTGTCATTTGGTGTGGACAGTATCTATTTGTTTTAAGGGGATAAAATGGCGTTTCGTCAGGTTCAGCAGCAGGTCACACAGCAAAAACTGGCGCTGTCGCAGGCAATGCGCACGTCTCTGAACCTGCTGCAGATGGATCCGGGCGAGATATCAGCGAAAATCGCGGCAGAAGCCCGGCGCAACCCGTTTCTGCGCATCCGGTCCGGTCATGGGTCTTCAGGCCGTGCGGCAGATACCTACGACCAGCTTGCGCAATCCGAAAGCGCGGCGCAGATGCTGTTACGGCAGATCGGCTTGATCCGTTTGGGTCAGGATGAGGCGCGGCTGGCGCGCGATCTGGTGTACTGCCTGGACCGGCGCGGGTTTCTGACCGACAGCCCGGACAAGCTTTGCCGGTATCTGTCGGTGGATGAGGGGACTCTGCGAACGACGGTTGCCCGGTTGCAATCATCGGTGGAACCGACAGGGGTTTTCGCGCGCTCTTTGCCTGAGTGTTTTGAGTTGCAGTTGGTCGAACGAAACCGGTTCGATCCGGTAATCGCAAAGTTGCTCGATCATCTCGATCTGTTGGCCGCACGCGATGTCGATGCGATCTGCGCGCTCTGCGAGGTGGACCGGGAAGATGCGGTTGAAATGCTGGACGACATTCGTGCGCTGAACCCGGCCCCGCTTTGCATCTTGGAAAGGGAGGCTGATCCGCTGCGGGGTCCGGACCTGATATTCCGACTGGATGCGGGGCGAGAGATCACCGTCAGTCTCAATCCCGAAGCACTGCCGGACATGCAGGTTGACGACCCGTTCTTTTCGCATCTGCGAGGCACAGAACCCGATGGCGCGGCGTTGAGGTATTACAAGGACTGCCATGGTTCCGCGGCCGCGCTTGTCGCCGCCTTGGAGAAGCGGGCCAACACCCTGCTGCGGATTGGCGGGCATATCGCCGGGGTTCAGAAACGCTTTCTGATCACCGGTCGCCCGTCCGATCGTGCGGCATCGACGATGGAGGGTACAGCGCAAGCGCTTGGGCTGCACAAGAGCACGATCAGCCGGGCGATGGCGGGATGTCTGGTGCAATCACCCCACGGCATTTTGCCAGCCGAGACGTTCTTTGTCCGCCCCTTCAACGCGCAAAGCTCCAACAGAACCAGAGAGCAGATATTGAAGCGGCTGGACTTGTTGATCCGGACGGAAGACAAGGCCAAGCCTCTGTCCGATCAATCCTTGGCCCGGCTTATGGGCAGTGGGAATATGGTGATATCCCGGCGCACTGTGGCCAAGTACCGTGCAGCGCTTGGCCATCCAGGCGCGTCCGGACGACGTATGCGTTCCGGCGGGCCGAAGGGCAAACGGCCTGGCTTGGACCGTGTCATTTGATGTGGCGGCATGGGAAAACGCCCGCCGTTACACCACGACATTCACCGTGGTCTCGGGCCCGTTCTGGCCTGCGGAGAACTCCATCGAGACCGATGCGGCCTGTTTTGCAGACATGCGGCGGTAGAGGCCGTCGCGGTTATTCTCCGGGTGATCCTTGAGATAGAACTGAGTGGTCAGAAGCTCCCGCCTCCTGTCGAATATCTTCACATGTATATGCGGCGTGCGGCCCGGGTAGCGCGCTGGTTTGATGGTTCGGAAGCTGTAGTTGCCGTCATCATCGGTAATGTCGTGGCCGAAGCCCTGAAAGCCCTGATCATAGGCGACGGACCGGTTGTCGCCCGGGTGCAGATATTTGCCGTTCATGTCGCATTGCCAGATTTCAATGCGATGCCCGGCAAGAGGCGCGCCGGCCTTGTTCGTGACCTTGCCCTTCAGGATGATCACTTCACCTCCGGCTTCCCGGACGAGACCGGCGACTTTGACCAGATCATTGTCCACATCCTTCATCCGCATGGACGGCCTTGGGTAAAATGGCCCTTCGGCGGCGCTGGGGGTCAGACCTGCGGCATCTGCCCTGCGTGAGAAGAACAGCCCTCCGACGAGTGCCGTAAATCCAAGAATTGCATGTCGACGCGTCCGGTTGCCGGGTTTCATGACACCCCTCCTTTCATCAGAGGTAGTCAGTTGCCTTGCGATGGCAATGCACTCCCCGGACGCAGCATTCATCTCGGTGTTGCGATGCGACCCGCCAGAGGTGCTATGTGCGACCGGCGCAGGTTGTGCGGCGAGGGCCGCAGAGCGGGCGGGATGGTCGTGGGCGTGGTGATGCCAAAGGTGGCGCGCAGCCGTTGTGTGCGGCAGGTCGGGCATCTATCGTGCCGTTTGAAGGAGGACTGTCATGTTCACCCGGCGCTGCTTTGTCTCTGCCCTGATGGCCATCTGCCTGCCCCTGTCGGCAGCGGCGCAGGAGGTTGCCACCGCGCCCGCCGCGCTTGGGGGTGGCTGGCCGGTTGCGGAGCCTGCCGAGGCCGGGCTTGATCCGGACGCGCTTGCCGCCCTGGTCGAGAAAATCGATGGCGGGGGGATGCCGAATGTCCATGCTGTGCTGATCGAACACAAGGGCCGGTTAGTTTTTGAGCGCTATTGGCCGGGTGAGGACGAAAACTGGGGCCAGCCTCTCGGCCGCATCGAGCACGGCCCCACGACCCAGCACGATCTGCGCTCGGTCACCAAAAGCGTGACCTCGGTGCTTCTGGGCATTGCGCTGGGCGAGACCGCCGACGCGGCGCTCGCCCGCCCGATTGCCAGTTTCTTCCCGGATCGAGACGGTCTCGGCGCCGGGCTGGACGCTGTGACGCTGCACCATGTGCTGACCATGACGGCCGGGCTTGAATGGAACGAGATGGTGGTTCCCTATACGGACAGCCGCAATGATGAGATCCGGCTTTATATGACCGATGATCCCATCGGTCTGGTGCTGGCCCGCGCGGTGCGCGATGCGCCCGGCAGCCAGTGGTATTACAATGGCGGGCTGACCCAGCTTACCGCCGGTGTCATCGAGAACCTGACCGGGGAACCGCTGGACACATATGCCGAAGAGGTACTTTTCGGCCCGCTTGGCATTACCGACTATACGTGGCACCGGTCGATGAACTGGCCGACCGACGGCTCACCCAGCGCGGCGTCGGGCCTGCGTCTGCGGGCGCGGGACCTTGCCAAGATCGGCTCGCTCATTCTGAATGATGGCAAATGGCAGGGGCGCCAGATGGTGCCTGCGGACTGGGTTGCGGCCTCGACCACCCGCCATGTCCAGGACAATCCGTGGGGGCCGCCGGGCGTCTATGGGTATGGCTATTTCTGGTATCCGGGTACGCTGAGGAGCGGGCAGAGGGTGGTCCGCGCAGTCGGGAACGGCGATCAGCGGATTTTCGTGCTGCCCGATGCCGAATTAGCGATCACGGTGTTCGCCGGTAATTACAACGATTTCAGTCACTTGGTTGGCGAACGGATCATGGGGCTGATCATCGACGCGCTGCAGTGACTCAAACCGTGCCAGCCGTGCAGTCTGCATGTCGTTTGAGACATTCTGTTTCGAGAACGTGGTTTTCGCGTTGTGGGAGGCCGTTCTCCGGCGCCGGAATGAGGGCCGGGCGGTTGCCCTACGGGTGATCCGTAAGCGGCGCCAGCCCTTCGATGAAAGCGCTGAAGCTGTTTGCCACGAAACTCAGCGTGGGTGTGTCAAAATCTATCCACAGGCTTTCGTCGGACCAGTGCCATACCCGTCCGGCAACGGGCGCGAGTTCCAGAACCAGCAGGGAATGGCCGTCATAGGTTCCGGCAAGCGGCATGGCGCGGGCGAGACGGGGAGACAAACCGGGCAGGGCCTCGGTCAGTTCATGTTCGGTGTATTTCATCTGTCCGGACTGGATCAGGCTGCCCAGATCATCCTCTTGCGTGACCTGGCGATGCCCGAGGTCGTGCAAGTGGGTAAAGCGGGACGCGGCATCGAGCGGCCATGAGGGAAAGCCATAGGTCGCGACGAAGTTCAGGTAGTCGTCGGGCAGCGCATCACCGGCCCTGGTCCGAAGCTGTGAAATCTCTTCGCGCGTTGCCGGGGTGATGCCGTCCGCGTTCCAGGCAGCGAGCGTTTTCTTGTCGATCTGCATTTTTACGCCTCTCAGCCCCCTCTCGCTGTCGCTACAGGTTTCGGCCGCTGGGGAGAGGGGGGGGGCAGGCAGCAATGACCTCAGATCGGCCCGTGGATGAAGACAAGCGCTGGTGTCTGCGCTGTGATCACCGGGTGCGGCAGGCCGGATTTGGCAAACTGGTAAGCGCCCGCACCGAACTCGCGGGACCCGACCTTGAGCGTTCCTTCCAGAACCACGCAATGCTCGTCGCCGGGGTGGTCGTGTTCCGGCAGGCGCGCTCCCTCGGCCAGTTCCAGAAAATAGCTGATCCGGCCG
This sequence comes from Ruegeria sp. HKCCD8929, assembly GCF_013031405.1. Classification (GTDB taxonomy): domain Bacteria; phylum Pseudomonadota; class Alphaproteobacteria; order Rhodobacterales; family Rhodobacteraceae; genus Ruegeria. The sequence continues at coordinate 228,670 of NZ_WPZY01000005.1, forward strand.
GACGCCGCATCGGTGTGTACGATCTTGCGCCGCAGACCCTCGCCGATTTCCTCCCATATACCTTCCCCGCGATCGACGGTCCGAATTCCGGGCGCGGTTTCGATCTGCTGCGCAATTGACTGCCAAAGCGAAGCCGGTGGCGGCTGCGTCTCACCGGTTTCGAGCGGCAGAAGGCCGTCCGCCCAAGCCAGCACTTCCTTCTGGAACGCGTCGTCCGGCTGCTCGGGCGCATCGGTCAGCCCGAGGAAATAGGAGGCTGCATCGGGCGGCAGGTCGTCGTCAGATGGGTCGTTGGTATCGTTCATCGTGACAGACACTCCCTTAGTGATGCCAGGCCACGCCGCAGTTGGCTTTTCAATGTTCCAAGCGGCATGTCGAGCCTGGCGCTGAGCTCGCTATGGGTCATGCCGTAGAGATAGGCCAGACGGATCGCGGTTCGAACATGCGCCGACAGCTCGGCGAGGCATTGTTCGAGGGTCAGGCGTTCCTCGGGCGTTGTGTCTGCGGACTTGTAATCGTCCTCGGGCAGGAGGGTCAGTTCCCGGTGCAGCCACGGGCTTGCCCGCAGGCGGTCGATGGCGCGCCGCCGGACGATGGTGCAGATCCAGCCGAGCGCTGAGCCCGCCTCGGGCCGAAAGCGATCCGCGCTGTGCCAGATCGAGACGAAGGCGTCGTGGACGGCCTCTTCGGCCAGATCGTTGCGGGGCAGTATCCGCCGCGCGATGACAAGCTGACGGGAAACGGTGCGGTCATAGAGCGCCCGGAACGCCTCGGGATCACGTGCGGCCGTTCGGCTCAGCAGCTCCTCAATTGTCGTGTGCATCAGACGGCCATTCTCTCATCGGTGGCGACCGGAATACTAGGCTGTATCAGTGAAAATGGCCAGATTGCGGGCCACACCCCGGCCAGGGACCGGGGTGCAGCAGTACCACGAAAGCGGCTTATTTCCGGCACCGGAAGATGAAGCGCCGGGCGGTGCGGAAGGGGTTGTTGGCGTCGCCGATCAGGGTAGCGCGCTCATTGGTCATGCCAAGCGCACGGGGCCTGCATCCGGGACCGCAGCGGCGCGCGGCCTCCAAGAAGGCGTTGCGCATGGCATCGGCGAGGGCCGCCTGTTCGGTGACGCCGCTTCCGCCGACGATGATCCGGAATTCCCCTTTTGCGGCGCACGGGTCAACCGGCGCGGCGGGGGCCGGAGGCGCAGGTGGCGCACCGGGTGTGACTGCCCCGCCGGGTTGCGAGCCACCGGGTTGGGAACCACCGGGAAGCTTGGTACCGCCCTGTCCGCGCCGGTCGATCAGGACGAGGACATTCACGATGGTGATGACCAGCGCCTCGGCATCGCGGCGGCGCAGCAGGATGACCACGATCACCAGAATGATGATCACCTTGATCATGGTCGGCGGGTGCAGCCCGACCTCGGCCAGGGGAACGCCGAACGAGGTCAGGCATTCCACCAGTTCGGCCCGTTCAGGCGTCGATTTCACCTTCGTGGCGGATGGCGTCAGTTCCAGAACCCGAAAGAGCCGATCTTCGTTCTGGCCGAGAAAACCCATCATGACGGCCAGATCGTCCATGTCGGGCAGGGACACGGCGCCACTGGCCGCGTCGTCGGAGAACACCTGTACGAGCGTACCAAGCGTGTCGACCGCAGGCGCGATGCGGTCTTCGATGTCCGCCAGCGCCCCGTCATCGGGTTTGGCGGGCCGCGCCAGCCGGTCGTTGAACGCGCCCACCGCGGCCGAGAGCCTTTCGGCGGCGACGGTAACCCCGACATCGCTGTCATCGTCGAAGGACAACAGCTTGAGCGCCTGAGAGAATTTGGTCGCGTGCTTGCACAGCGCCGTGATCGACGGTGGCACGACGGCGTCGGTTTCAATGGTCATCTTTAATTCCTTTCTCAAAAAATGAAGCGTTTCTGGACGCTCCACTTACTGGATCGGAAGAAACTGACCGGCAGATGCAGGAATAACGGAAACGTTACCCGAGAGCTTCGAAAAACGGTCTGGGCGGGGCTCAAGGGTTGTGGTCGGAGGGGTTGAGGCTGCTTTCGGAACGGCGGTTGTGCAGTTCGGCGGCCTCGGGCACCGCAACGGAGAACAGGATATAGGCGATATAGGGAATTGAGGGCACCAGCAGCCATGGGAGAATTGACGCCAACGCGCCGATATCGGTGGACCAAAGCGCTCCTGTCATGACAACGGAAGGTAGCAGCAACAGGAGGGCGCCCCACCAGGTGAGATAGCTGCCACCTTGACCGTCTTGCCGATCACGATGCCTGCGGCCAGCGCTGTAAGCGAGACGAGCCAGATGGTGACGAAATCGGTGTAGAGCACCTCGCCATATGCGCCGAGCGTGAAGCTTAGGCGCCAGGTCGCCAGGGTGAGGCCGATAGATGCGATGAAGAACGTACCGGCCTCGTCGCCTTTGACGCGGTTAGTCATAGCTGAGCGACAGGGCTTCCGTTGTCGGCAGAGATTGGCAGGTCAGGATCGCCCCTTTTGCGATGTCCGCGTCCTCGAGTGCCATGCGGGCACGCATGTGGACATCGCCTTTGGTCAGCTTGGCGCGGCAGGCGCCGCAGACCCCGGACTGGCAGGAGAACGGTGGTTTAAGGCCAGCGGATTTGGCCGCGTCGAGAACCGTTTGCCCCTTGGCCACGTCGATTGAATGCCGGGCGCCGCCGAGCGTGATTTCTGCCGTTGCGGCCACGCCTTCAACGCTGCTGTCAAGCTCTGCCGCGCCGCCGTAGCTTTCCATGTGGATGCGGCTGGCCGGCACGTCGAGTGACATCAATGCGGCCTTGACCGCCTTGTTCATCCCGCCCGGCCCGCAGATGTAATACTGCGCGTCCTGCGCATAGGGCGGGTTCTCGGCGATCAGTGCCTCGATCGCGTGTTTGTCGATGATGCCCTTGCGCCAGTAATCGGCGGAGGACCAGAAGCCGGGCTTGGAAAAGACGTGATGGACCGTCATCCGGTCGGGGTTGGTTTCCCAGACTGTGTTCAGCTCATCCTGCAGCAGAACGGATTTTTCGTTGGTGTTGCCATAGGCCAAATGCGCGACGGAGTTGGGTTCCGCCGCCATGACCGAGCTGAGCATCGCATAGAGCGGGGTGATGCCCGAGCCCGCGCCAAAGAAGTAATGCGTGCGCCGCGCCGTTGCGCCGGGATCGAGGCAGAACCCGCCGAAGGGCGGCATCACGTCTATCACGTCGCCCTTTCGCACAGTGTCGTTGATGTGATTGCTGATCACGCCGTCCCGGACCCGCTTCACGGTGATCCGCAGCGGGTCGCCGGTGAAGGGCGAGGACGAGATCGAATAGCTGCGGCGCTGTTCCTCTCCGTTCACCATGAAGCGGAACGACAGGTGCTGGCCGGGCCGACAGGCGAAGGTTTCACGCAGGGCGTCGGGCACGTCGAACATGACCGTCCTGGCCATGCCGCCGATTTCCTCGCGGGTGTCCAGAACGGTCAGCGGGTGGAAATTGCGCGCGCTCATCTGGCGTCTCCCAACCATTCCAGAACGACCTTCTGGTGATCGACCACGGGGCTTTCGCCAACGGCGGCGGGGCCGACCTCAAAATAGGGAGACTTCAGCGATTTCTGCTGTTGTTCGCAGGCATAAATGTCCTCGCCGGTGAAGTCGCCCGCAACCATCGGGTCATCCTCGCTCATGGCGTCATGGGCTTCGTATTTTCCGCTGAGGCCGAACTTGGCCCAGAAGTTCGAGGACCGCATTTCCTGCTTGGCAAACTCCCAGCCCGAGCTGTTCGATACCCGCCCCCGGTTGCTGACGCGAGTCAGTTCAGGGCCCAGCGGTTCGACAATGAAGATGTTCCAGCCATCTTCCGACCCGGCCAGCCCGATGCCTGGAAACAGCATCGGTACCCAGGCGCCGTTCATGTCCTCGGGGATCACCCGTGGCGCAATGAGCTTGCTTTCCTGATCCTTCAGGAATGCCTCGGCCGGTGGCTCCCAGAACATGTAGTGGGGGCCTTCCCAGTGGTATTTCGCCGCCTTGTGGTCATACATCTGCAGCGTGTTCGAATGCAGATGGCTCAGGTGGTAGACGTCGATGTAATTCTCGACCACCACCTTCCAGTTGGCCTTGATCTCGTAGCTGTTGTTCAGCTCTTCGTATTCGACCAGTTCTTCGGGAATATGCGGGCCGATATGCGGCTCTGCCGGCCCGAACCATTCGGCGACGGAGGGCGCGTTGGGGTCGGGGTGCACAAAGATCATCGACTTCCAGATGTCGACCTTGGCGGGTTTGAGGCCCAGGCAGGATTTGTCGACCTGACCGAATTCTTCCTGTTCTTCGGGCACCGAGATCAGGTTGCCTTCCAGATCATAGGTCCAGTCGTGATAGGGGCAGGTCAGCGCCTTTTGCGTCTTGCCGACGGCGCGGATCAGTTGCGTGCCCCGGTGGCGGCAGATGTTGTGAAACGCGCGCAGGCGGCGGTCGCGGCCCATCACGATGAAGATGTTGTTCAGCCCGGCCTGAACCGAGATGTACTGACCGGGTTCGCTGACATCCTCCATGAACCCCGCGTAGCGCCAGGTTTTCGAGAAGATGTCGCGCATTTCACGATCGAACCACTCCTGCGAGGTATAGGCCTCGACAGGCAGCAGGTGCAGCATTCGGGTCATTCGGGTACTCCTAAGATTGGTGTCAGCCCCAGCCGGGCAGAACATCGGCCATCACCAGCAGGATGCCGAAGACGGTCCAGGCGATCAGGATCAGCCAGTACAGGACCGGATCTTCCTCCCGCGTTACGTCCGACAACAGGAACGCGTAGCCCGTGTGGTAACTCTGGACCGTCCAGTAGAGGAACAGCAGCCCCCAGAGGGACTGATAGCCAAGTGCGGTTGTCCCCATCAGCGCGGCGAAGGCGATGTAGTTGAGTGCGCGGGTCTGGGTCATGATGGATCGTCCAATCCTTCCAGTAGGTTACGCGCGAGGGTGTGTGCGGTTTGCGTCCAGTCCTGCGGCATGTTCAGCGGTGCCAGAGACGCCACGTTAAGGTACAGCGCGATGATGCCATGGGCCGCGGCGTCGACGGCGTGATGGTCGGCTTGCGGGTAGTTCTTGCGCAGCACTGCGGTGATCGCGGCCTCGAAGCCCAGCAGGGACTCGCGGCAGGCGGCGCGCAGGTCCGCGTCTTCGGCAGCGCGCGCGGTCAGCGCCGCAAATGCCAGCACCATGTCCGGAGACGACCCGGCGGTATTGGAAAACAGAAAATCGACCAACGCCGCGCCGGGTTTGTCCTCGGGCAGGGCGGCGATCAGCGTCTCGGTCTGTTCGGCAAAGCTCTGCAGCACATAGTTCTGTAGCGCTGCAATCATCTCTTCGCGATTGCCCAGATGATGCCGGATCAGCGGGCGGGTCAGCCCGGCCTCGGCTGCGATCTGGGTCAGAGAGGCGCCCTCCAACCCGAAGCGTGCCACACATCGCACCAGCGCCTGCATGACCTGCGCATAGCGTTCGTCACGGTTTGAAGGACGTCCAACCATGTCAGTTCCGGTATTTCAGCCGCAATGTCGATACGGCGCCGCCACCGGTGGTGACTGCCGCATCCTCGAATTTCGACGACAAGCCGCGGCGTCCCATGGCGGCAAAGGTTGCGCATCCAGTGGCAGCAAGGGCCGCCATTACGGTGGGTTTTAAAGATCGCATCAGGCCACCTTAAGTTGTCATATGTGACAGCATTTAGGTTCGCAGAAATTAATTGTCAATGGTGACAGTTTAAGGTGGCCTGATGCGATCTCTACGCTAAACGGCTGTTGCTGTGACCGACGCATGGCACCGCTCTGCCATCTTTTCGGGATGGAAGGTCAGCCCCTCAAACAATGCCTGTGCCCAGTGCAAAGCCCCGGAGGTCAGCAGGAACACCTCAGGCACGATCACCCATTCTCCGATCCAGGCGCCGCCGGACCTTTCGTGTTCGTGCAAGGTGAATTCTCCGATCTGTTCGGCTTTCTGCCGGCCCAGACGGGACACTGCCTCCATGAACTCGGAGGCCCGCTGATTGCGTTTGTGGCGCATGGAGGAGGAGGCGCCCTTGCCGTTGGTATGTGCTTCCGAAACCTCGGCAATGTCGGACGATGACAGCAGATTTACGTTGTGGGCGATCTTGCAGAGCGAGGCGCAGAGGGCACCGAGCGCGGTCACCACATCCGCTATTCCGTCGCGGGCATTCTGCCAGTGCGGATCAACCGTGCCAAGCTCGAGCCGCGCCGCAACCGCGGCTTTGACCCGTTCTCCTGACCCGTTCTCATAGCCGCGCAGATCCCCGACCGGGCCGCCGATCTGCACGTTGAGGCCGCGGCTGGCGGCCTGTTCCAACGCCTCGAGGCGCCGCGCCAGTTCAGAGCGCCACACGGTCAGTTTGGTTGCCAACCTCATGGGAACCGCGTGCTGGCCATTGGTGCGCCCCAGGACCATGGTCGATGGATGGGCGCGGATATGGCCGTCCAGCAGGTTGATCAGCCGGGCGGTGCCGGTCTCAATTTCGGCAAGGCCGAGCTTCATCTGCATGACCATGGCCGTATCCATGATGTCCTGCGTAGTTGCCCTGTGATGCACGTGGCATCCGTGTTCTCCAACCAACACCCGAAGCTGCTTCACCAGCCCCACGATGGGGCGCCCGACCAGATCCATCTCGGCGGCCAGTGCTTCGGTGTCCAGATCGGAGATGCCCACCGTTTCGATGGCAGCGGCCGCGCCTGCGGGGATCAGATTCAGATCGGCCTGACAGCGGGCAAGGACCTGTTCGACCTTGAGCCAGGCGGCGATGGTGGCATGTTCGGACCAGATCCTCCGCATTTCGGCAGAAGAGAAACAGTTGCGATAGATCCGGTAGTCAAGCATCGCCAAGCCCCCCTTCGGCGATCCGGCGTTCTTTCATGATCGACCGGATGCGCAAGCCTATGGCGACAAGCCCGAGCAGCAGGAAACCGGCGGCGATGGGACGTTCGATGAAGATGAGCGCGCCACCGTCGGACATCAGCAGTGCCTGACGGAACGTTTCCTCGGCCCCTTTGGCCAGCACGAACGAGATCACGAAGGCCGCGACGTTGAAGTCGAACTTGCGCATCAGCCAGCCCACGAAACCGGCGAAGGTCATGACGGTCACGTCGAACATCGACCCTCGGGCGGAATAGGCGGCGACAAAGGCGGTCATGAAGATCAGCGGGTAGAGCACGTTGACCGGAACCTTCAGGATCAAGCGCGCGACCTGTGTGGCGCCGAAATAGCCGATGATCCCGTAAGCCAAGATCCCCAACATCCCGCAGGCAAAGAGCTGATAGACCAGTTCCTTGTCCGTGAAGAACAGGGTGGGGCCAACCTGAATACCGTGGATCAAGAAAACGCCCAGCAGGATGGCTCCGATGGTCGAGCCCGGGATGCCGAGGGTCAGAAGCGGCGCCATCGACGGACCGGACACCGCGTTGTTGGCGGCCTCGGGAGCGGCGACGCCCTCTAACGCGCCCTTGCCCCATTGCTCGGCGTTCTTGGCGCGGCGCTTGCCCTCGCCGTAGGAAATGAACGCCGCGATGGCCGAGCCGAGCCCCGGCAGAACGCCGATCCCCGCCCCGATGAACCCGCCCCGGACGGCGTGTGGGATGCAGGGTTTGTATTCTTCGTAAGTGAGGCTGTGCCCGGCGGGATCGCTTTCGTTTTCCCGGACTTCGCCTTTTGCCATCTTGCGCTCTTCGAGTTGGGCAAACACCTCGCCCAGCACGAAGACACCGATCATGAGCGGGACCAGGCCGATGCCGTTCGACAGCTCGAATGAGCCGAACGTGTACCGTTCCTCGCTGGAGATCGGGTCGAGGCCGACCATGGCCACGAGGATGCCGAGCAGGGCCGAGATCAGGCCCTTGGTGACGGATTTGCCGATCACCGACCCGATCACCACGAAGGCCGCGAAATAGATGGCGAAGGTCTCGGGCGGGCCGAGCTTGAGCGCGATGGCGGCGATGAACCCGACGCCGATCACAAGCATGACATCCCCCATGAAATCACCGATGACCGATGAGATCGTCGCGACCTTCATCGCCTTTCCGGCTTTGCCGGCGCGGGCCAGTGGATAGCCGTCGATCTGCGTCGCGGCACTTGCCGCCGTTCCGGGTGTGTTGAACAGGATCGCGGCAACAGAGCCGCCATAGCGCCCGGATTTGCCGATCACATAGAGGAACGCCAGCGCAAAGAGCGGCGACATGTAAAATGTGATGGGCAGGAGCATCGCGATGGCCGCAGAGGCGGTGAGGCCGGGCGTGGCGCCGACGATCATGCCGACGGCAGCCGCCAGAACGATGGCGAACAGAAGCGTCGGATCGGTGATGACCGACAGAAGGGCGGGAAAGATCTCCATTGGGTTTACCCCCGGAACCAGTCGAGCAGGTCGAACACCTCGCCATAGGGCGGGAAGACGCCGAGCAGCTCGAAGAAGATGATGTGGAAGATGAGCGGGCAGGCGATCATGGATACGGCCAGCCCGATCCAGTTGCGGACGCCGAAGATGTAGAGAACCACGGGTGCAACGATGGCCGTGGGCAGGACATAGCCAAACCAGCGGAAGGATTGCTGATAGATCAGCGCAACCGCGAACAGGATCAGGATATCCAGCGTACCAGTGTCACGCTCTTGGGCGATGTCGGGGCCTGTCTGCGTGGCGCGGAGCCCGCTGAGTAACACCAGACCGGACAGTACCAGCAGGGCAACCGAGGCCGCGAAGGGCACGATCCCTGCCCAGGTGTCGCCGGGGCTTGCCGCAGGCACCTGCCAGGCACCCCAGATCGCGATCAGAGACAATAGCGCGAGTACAATTCCTTCGACCATATCCCGCATGGCGTCCTCCTTCGGAAACACTTGAGATGAGAGGGTTGGGCCGGAGCTGATGTCGGCCCAACCATCACCCGGCTCAGTTGTTCAGGGTCTCAACCAGCGGAGCGGCATCCGCTTTCATCGCTGCCAGTGCGGCCTTGGCATCAGCCCCACTTGCATAGACCGGGCCAGTGCCGCGTTCGGCCAAAAGCTCTGCAAATTCGGGCTTGGCGGCAATCTCGGCCAGTGCCGTTTCCATGGTGGAAATGACCTCGGCCGGTGTGCCCTTGGGCGCGAACACGATCACGGGGGACGACACGGCGGCGAAGGGCACGCTCAGCTCGCCGAATGACGGAACATCGGACATGATGGTGTCCCGGTCGGCGCTGTTGACGGCCAGGGCACGCAGTTGCTCTTCGAAGCCGCGAAGCTGCTGCACTCCGAGGAAGCCGAAATCGGCCTGCTCACCGATCAGGGCCGCACGGGTCGGGCCGCCGCCTTTGAAGGGGACATCCTGCGCCTCGATCCCGTTATTGGCCAGGAAGCCGAGACCGCCCACATGGTGGAATCCACCGCGACCGGAATGAGCCCAACGCAGCGAACCGGGGTCGGCCTTTGCCGCGTCGATGACATCCTGCACGGTCTGATAGGGGCTGCCCGTCGGCACCATCAGCGAGGTGCGCAGCTGACCGACCTGTGCGACGAAATCAAAGCTGTCCAGTGCGTCGATCTTGGTGTCCCGCGTCATGGTCGAGAGCAGGAACGATCCGCCTGAGGTCATCATCATCGTGTATCCGTCAGGCCGGGCCCCGACCACCGCATTGGCGCCATTGAGCCCGCCCGAGCCGGGCTTGTTCACGACGACGACCGGAACGTCCAACACGCCTTCTGCGGCGGCAGAGATGGCACGCGCATAGGCGTCGGTACCGCCGCCGGCCTTGTAGGGAACGACCAGGTTGATGGGGCGTTTTGGCCAGTCAGCCGCGTGGCCGGCGGTGGTGGTCGCGACCAGCGCGGCTGCCGCTGTAACAGCACCAAGGAATGCTCTGCGTTTCATTTGGGCTCCTCCAAAAATAGTGACGCAGCCTTTCTAGCAGGCGCTTTCATTGTGATTTCTGCAAATATAGCATCTAATGCTGCAAATTGATAAAGAGTCGGGATCATGAACATCAAAGCGCTTCGGGCCTTCCGCTACGCCTTTTCCGAGGGGTCGGTTGCCGCCGCCTCTGAGGTCATGCATTTAAGCCAGCCTGCCATCAGCAGATTGATCAGCGGTCTTGAGGCAGAGCTGAAGCTCAAGCTGTTTGACCGGAGCGGGCGCAGCCTGTCCCCCACCACCGAAGGGATCGCATTCTACCGGGACGCGGGCCGTATCCTCGACAATCTCGACGAGATTCCCCGCATTGCCGGGGAAATCCGGGCGGGCCGGACCGAAAGCCTGAGGATCGTGACGATGCCCAGGGTCGCCCAGTTTTTGTCCGCGCCCGCCGTGGCGCAATTCAGTCAGGATTACCCGGATGTCAACGTGACCCTCGATGTGCGGGCGCGTCGCGAGGCCGGAAAATGGCTGGCCGGGCAGGAATACGATATTGGCATCGCGGCCCTGCCGGTCAGCCATCCGGATATTCGGACAACACCGCTGGTCCGGGTCCGGGCATTGGCCATTGTGCCGAAAGATCATCCATTGGCGGATGCGGATAAAGTAACCGCCGATCAGCTCGCCAACGATACGGTAATTCGCCTGATGCACGGGCTGCTGCTGCGCGATCAGCTGGATGACACATTCAACTCGGCAGGCGTGACGCCGCGCAAAACGCACGAAGTGTCCGCATCGCAACTGGCTTGCGCTCTGGTCGCGGAAGGTGCGGGGATCACGATTGCGGATGAGATGGTTGCCCACCTATTTCGGGACCGGGTCTCGGCGGTTCCAATCGAACCCGAGAGATGGATGACCTTTGGTTTGTTGTTGCCGAAGTCGCAAAAGCCCAACGAGGTGGCAGACCGGTTCAGGGAGATTCTGGCCTTACATGTCGAGCGCGTGTGCTCGTCAAGCGAAACCATGCACAGCCTGATACCAAGGCTAGCGGGTTGATCCGGCCTCGGTTAGCGGGCACTCGGGTGGGGAAACTGGCCGCGCTTTATTGACTCATGCTGCACTGGCACAATAGGAGGGGCCGGGCCGGTTGCATGGGGTGACCGGCGCCGCTTTTCCCGATGGAGACTGACATGTCTGAACTGCGTGAAACCGCCCTTGCGTCAAAGGCCTGGCCGTTTGAAGAGGCGCGGCGGGTGCTCAAACGCTATCAGAAATCTCCTCCGGAGAAGGGCTATGTGCTGTTTCAGACCGGTTACGGTCCCTCGGGCCTGCCGCATATCGGCACATTTGGCGAGGTGGCGCGGACGTCGATGGTGCGCCATGCGTTCGAGCAGCTGAGTGACATTCCGACCAAGCTGATCTGTTTCTCGGACGACATGGACGGGTTCCGCAAGGTGCCCAGCAATGTGCCGATGCAGGAGGAGTTGAGCCACGACCTCCATCTGCCGCTGACCAAGGTGCGCGATCCGTTCGGCACGCATGAAGGTTTTGCCCAGCACAACAATGCGCGGCTGTGCGAGTTCCTCGACAGTTTCGGGTTCGAGTATGAGTTTGCCTCGGCCACCGAATACTACACCTCAGGCCGGTTCGACGAGATGTTGCTGACCGCGCTGGAGCGGTTCGACAAGATTCAGGAGATCATGCTGCCGACGCTGGGACCGGAGCGGCGTGAGACCTATTCGTGTTTCTTGCCGGTTTCGCCCAAGACGGGGCATGTGCTGCAGGTGCCGACGCTGGAGCGCAATGTCGAGAAAGGTACTATCGTCTATCAGGAGCCGGATGGCGAGACCGTCGAGATCCCGGTCACCGGCGGTAACGTCAAGATGCAGTGGAAGCCCGATTGGGCGATGCGCTGGGCGGCGCTGGGTGTGGATTACGAGATGTCGGGCAAGGACCTGATCGACTCGGTCACGCAGTCGTCCAAGATCTGCCGGGCACTGGGCAAGCAGCCGCCTGAAAGCCTGAGCTATGAGCTGTTCAACGATGAGCTGGGGCAGAAGATCTCCAAATCGAAGGGCAATGGCTTGTCGATGGAGGAGTGGCTGACCTATGCCGCGCCGGAAAGCCTGTCGTACTTCATGTATCAGAAGCCGAAGACGGCCAAACGGCTGTATTTTGACGTGATCCCGAAGGCGGTGGACGAGTATCACCAGCAGTTGCGCGGCTATCCGGGGCAGGAGCTGAAGGCGCAGCTCAATAATCCGGTGTGGCATATCCATGGCGGTGACGTGCCCGAGAGCAATCTGGTGGTGCCGTTTGCGATGCTGCTGAACCTGGCCTCGGTGTCCGGGGCAGAGGACAAGGATGCGCTGTGGGGCTTTATCCGCCGCTATGCGCCGGAGGCCAGCGCCGAGACGCATCCCGATCTGGATCAGGCGGCGGGCTTTGCGGTGCGGTACTTCAACGATTTCGTGAAGCCGACCCGCCAGTTCCGCGCGCCGACCGATCAGGAGCGCGAGGCGCTGGAGGCGCTGAAGGCCGAGTTGCAGGCCTATGACGGGCCGCTTGAGGATGAGGCGCTGCAATCGGTGGTCTATTCCGTCGGGCGCGAGCGGTTCGATCCGATGCGGGCGTGGTTCACGGCGCTTTACGAGGTGCTGCTGGGGGCCAGTCAGGGACCGCGCTTTGGCGGGTTCATCGCGCTCTATGGCGTGCCCGAAACCATCGCCTTGATCGACAAGGGGCTGGCAGGCGAGTTGGCCTGATTTGACGCCGATCCGCATGGGGCTACCTGACGCCGAGGAGGGAGCCCCATGCGTCATTTGTTTATTGCAGTGTTTCTGAGTCTTGGTCTGGCGGTGTCCGCGCAGGCCCAGAGCGATGAGATCGAGGCCAATATCCGGGCCCAGATCGAGGCGTTCAAGGCGGATGATTTTGTCACCGCCTTTACCTTTGCCAGCCCGAGCATCCGCGACATTTTCCGCACGCCTGACAATTTCGGAGCGATGGTGCGCAATGGCTATCCGATGGTTTGGCGGCCTGCCGAGGTGGAGTTTCTGGAGCTGCGCGAAATCTCCGGCGCGCTGTGGCAGAAGGTGAGGATCACCGATGCGGACGGCGCGGTTCACGTGCTGGATTACCAGATGGTTAATCTGGAAAGCGGCTGGAAAATCAATGGTGTGCAGATACTGGAGGCGCCGGGCGTTGCCGCCTGAGGCAACGCCACCGTGACGGTGGAGTGAGGCAGGCTTAATCCCTTTCCCGTACCCAAGGGCCCGCGTTCGGGTGCGACCCGGACCCGGGAACGGATGCGTCTTGGCAGGTGGTCTGCGGCGCGATTGGGAAAGGGATTTGGATGAACAAGGCAATCACCGACGGCATCGTATTCACGCCGCCTGCGTTCAAGAACGGTTTGTCTGTCTGGTCGAGCGGTGACGGCACCGCCGGGTCGGACACCTATGCGGGGTCGGGCATCGCGGCTTATGTGCCGGCGGATGCGGATTTCGGCGGCTGTCTGGAGCTGCAAAAGATCAGCTCGACCCAGAAGCTGCGCTATATGGGGCAGACGCCGCTGCTGCCGGGGTGCTATCTGCAGATCAAAGCGCGGGTCAAGGCGGTCAGCGGGCCGCTGCCGAGCGTGCGCATTGCCGGATGGGCTGGGGGCGCGGGCGATGTGCATGTGGCGGGCCTGACCGAGCAGGGGTCGGCGGTGGCGCTGACCAATTACGGCGAGGTTTTCGAGGTGACGGCGATTGTCGGCACCGGGCACCGGAACGGTGTGGACATGCCTTGGGGCGCGGCGGCGATCTATGGGCATTTCGGTCTGAACCTGGAGGGGCCGAACGGCTCGGTCGTGCGGATCGACGATATCGAGATCGTCGATGCGACCGGCGTGTTCCTGCGCGACATGATCGGCGTGGTGGATGTGCGCGATTACGGCGCGCGCGGTGACGGGGTGACCGACGACTCGGCGGCGTTCGAGGCTGCCGATCAGGCCGCCGAGGGCCGCAAGGTGCTGGTCCCGGCGGGGACGTATCTGCTGGCCGAGACGGTCAGCATGAGTTCCGAGATCGAGTTCGAGGGCACGGTGACGATGCCCGATGACAAGATGCTGCTGCTGACCAAGAACTACGACCTGCCGACATATATCTCGGCATTCGGTGACGAAGCGCTGGCCTTTCGCAAGGCGTTTCAGGCGCTGTTGAACAACTCGGACCATGAATCGCTGGATCTGGGCGGGCGCAAGGTGGCCGTGACCGGGCCTATCGACATGCAGGCCGCAGTGCCGAACAAGACTGGCTATTCCACCCGCCGGGTGATCCGCAACGGGCAGTTCGATGTGCTGAGCAGCACCGCCTGGGACACGCAGACCTATACCTCGCAGGCGACCTACAGCCCCAGCGATGCGCTCAAGCTTACGAACGTGGCCAATATCGCCAATATCCCGGTTGGCGCGCTGGTGCAGGGCGCCGGTGTCGGGCGCGAGGTCTATGTGCGCTCAAAGAACGTGGGGGCCGGTGAGATCACCCTGAGTTCGCAGCTTTTTGATGCGGCCGGAACGCAGACCTTTACCTTCAGGGATTTCAAGTATCTGTTGGATTTCAAGGGATTCAACGGGCTGTCGAAATTCGGCATGGAGGACATCGAGTTCCAGTGCAACAGCCGGTGCAGCGCCATCCGGCTGGCGCCGTCGGGGGCGACGTTTGTTCTCAAGAACTGCTTTATCAGCCGTCCCAAGGATCGCGGTATCAGCTCGATCGGAACCGGGTGTCAGGGGATGCTGATCGACGGTTGCCAGTTTCTGTCCGCCGAGGATGCCGAGACGGTTCCGAACCGCAGCTCGATTGCGCTGAACGCCAATGCCAACGACATCAAGCTGCGCCACAACCGGGCGACCCGGTTCCGCCATTTTGCGGTGCTGAGCGGGACCAACAACATGGTTCTGGGCAATCACTTCTTCCAGGGCGACAGCGTGGCCAATGGCACCCGCACCGGCGGGCTGGTCCTGACCAGTGATTTCATCGCATCGACCGTGGCCGAGAACTATGTCGACAACTGTTTCATCGAATGGACCAACGAGCATACGGCCTCGCCCGATTTTGTGACCGGGTTCTCGTTCAGCGCGCTGAGCATTACCGACAACATCTTCATGTCGGGTGATGTGGCGCCGTGGTTCAGCTATATCGTGGTGCGGCCCTACGGGACCGGGCATTTCCTGAACGGGCTGAGCGTGACCGGCAACAAGTTCCGTTCGACCGATGGCAAGATCGACCGGGCCGAGCGGGTGGATACGACCCATGCCGGTCTCGACTATGGCCGGTTTGTCAACGTGGTGTACGAAGCCAACACCTACCACAACGTGACCACCCATGCGGTCAGCCCTCTGCGCCTGAAATTCGCGCAGAATTCGGCGGCGAAGACCTGGACCATCGGTTCCGGCAACCGGCTGCCGTTCTGGGGCCGGGCGCGGGGCTGCGACAGCGTGGTGGCGGTGGCGCCCTTGCTGGCCGGCGCCAACGCGGTGCGTTACCAGGCCCCTTATGTGCAGTTGCAGCAGGGCACCAACAAGGATCAGATCCGTCTGAACTGGTCCGAGGCGTTGAAAGGCGAAGTGTCGGTGATCATGCGGGTCGATGGTTAACGGAAAGGGGCAGGCCGTGTATCGGCCTGCCCGACCGCTCAGAAATCGCGCCACAGGGCGATCTTGAGCCCGGGTTGGGATTTCAGCGCGTTTTGTTCGATGCCGAGCACCCAGGTGCTTTTGAGCAGTTTCGGACGGTAGATGAGCGACGGCGTGACGCTCCAGTAGAACGGTTTGCCGGGGACATAGCTTGTCTCGACCTGCAGAAGCGGGTCAAGAAGCCTGCCGGAGGACAAGCCGGTTGTCAGGTCCAGTTTGCGGATCAAGGGCTGGTTTGTGCGGTACTCTAGGGCCGTATCGACCGCGATCCAGCCGTTTCCCCAGCCAGTGTTCAGACCTTTGCCATAGGACAGGGTCGCCTTGTACATCGGCGCCCATGTCGTTTGCCAGTGATAGGCGCCGGCGCCCAGTTCGGCGGCAAAACGGCCGGCCTTGCCGAAATCGTGGATGGGCAGACGCGCGAACAGCAGGGCGTGGCCGCTGAGCCCCTGATGCTCGTTCACGTCGAGCCCGAGCGTGACCCGTTCGAAGGCGCCCCATTCCAGATAGAGCGAGGATTTGTACTCGTAGGCGTATTTGTCCAGCCGGTGGACCGTGGTGGTCGCGGCGACAAAGCCGGTGCCCTTTTCGCGCAGCCAGGCCCCGGCACAAGCCGGTTCCGTGGCCATCAAGGCCAGGATTATGGCGAGCAAGGTACGGCGCATGGGTCCCCTTTGCGGGCAACCATGCGTCAACCTTGGTTAATGGATGGTTAGCCGCCGAATCTAGCGCGCGCGGCAATTGGCCGGAAATCCCGGAAGTGGCTGGATTGACGCAGAAAATTGCGAGCAATCCGAAAAAGCTGTGTTAGGCTGAAGGCGAGACAAGGGAGGAAACCCATGCCGAAGATTTCCAAGGAAGCAACCGTTCAGACCGTCATCACCACGTTCGAGATGACCCCCGGCACCTGTCAGGATCTGCTTGAGGCGCTGACCGATGCCTATGCCAATTTCATCTCGAAACAGCCCGGTTTCATCGCAGCTGGTCTGCACGTGAACGACGCGCAGACCCGGATCGCCAACTATTCGCAATGGCAGCGGCGCGAGGATTTTCTGGCGATGCTGCGCACCGACGAGATGCGCGACCGTAACCGCAAGATCAATGAGCTGTGCAAGAGCTTTGAGCCGGTCATGTATGACGTGGCCGAAACCTTTGGGTAGAACGGCGGCAGGCATATCTGAAGCGTCGGCGCCGCTCTGTCCTTTCGCGGTGCCGCAATCCGAAAACCGGCGCCCACTTTTCGGATTGCGCACCAAAGCTGATTTGAATCAAGGCTGAACGGGTTGGGATCGTACAGGCTGACTGCATCTGAAAAGGAGGCGTGAGTCATGTATCACAACATCCTTGTCCCGATCTCTTTCGATGAGGAGCGGGATATTTCCGGCCCGATGAAGCTGGCCCAGCGTCTGGCGACCCAAGATGCGCAGATCACGCTCATGCATGTGGTCGAACACATTCCCGACTATGCGATTTCCTACATGCCGGTCGAATACCTGAGCGAGGCGCGCAAGGCCATCAAGGAGGAGCTTGACGGGTTGGCAGCCAAGCTGCCCAACGCCAAGGCCGAGGTGATCGAGGGGCATTCGGGCCGGTCGATCCTCGACTGGGCCGAGACCAACAAGCCCGACCTGATCATTCTGGCCTCGCATCGGCCGGGCATGCAGGACCTGTTTCTGGGCTCGACGGCCACACATGTGGTGCGCCACGCGCAATGCGCGGTGCTTGTGGTGCGGTAGACCCTGTTGCAGATGACCGGACCCGCGAAGGACCGGTCGCGCCGTCAGGGATCAGTGCACGCAGCAGAACGAGCCGTGGTCGGCATCCTGCATTAGCTGGTCGAAATCGCTGCCTTTCATCTCGATCAGCGTCTTGTGGTCCCCGGCCTCGAACCAGATCTTGTCGAGCCCCGACAGGCTGTCATCGATGATCGTCGGCACGTCATAGGCTGCGCCCACCGGAGGGGCCGCGCCCAGATCGCAATCGTCGAAGACCTCTTCGACATCCGCCTCGGGCGCCAGGCCGATGCGGCGGGACAGGAGCGCCTGCAGGGTTGTCAGATCGACCTGGTGGTTCGAGGGGACAACGGCCAGCATCGGCCCTTCTTCCAAGTGGATCAGAACGGATTTGGCAAGATGGTCGCCGGGCACATGAGCCGCCTCGGCGCATTCGCTGGCGGTGGCGGCATAGGGGTGGCGGACCATATCGAACGGCAGGCCCTGAGCTTCGAGGTGGTGTTTCAGACGCGCGGCAATGGTCATGGTGTCCTCCGTAGAGCCATTGGCGACCCGGTCCGCGTAAGTGGCGCAGCCAGGCGCCATGAGTGGATGTGAGGCGGACAGTGTGCGCCCGTTGCCCGAGTCGGGCAAGCCCGGCTCAGTGTAGAAGGTCAGATGATTTTGACCTTCACGTCATGAACTGACCTGAAGTGCCAAGATGCGCTTGAGGGAAAGGTCTGCAAGGAGCCCAAAGAGGTTGGGCTTCTAAGCTAATCCGGACTTGATGTCGGCGCTTTCATTCCGATGTATTCTACTTCGCCAACTTCTTCAAACCGAGCCACCCATTGAGAGGCCAACTGCTCGGAAATTCCCAAGTTTTTTGACACCTTCTTTGTGAATGAGTACTCGGTGCGATTGGGTGACATTCGCGAGAGCATTGTTAGATGCCGAAGCCGCGCCTGCTCGAACCCATTGAAAAAAGCCCCAAATTCTTCGACCTGCATGCCCAAATGATAACGCAATGCCTTGCGAATAAACATCTCTTCAAATCCGTTTAGCTCAAGCCGCGCGCAGTACTCGGTCGCGCGCTCTCCTGCGTGTGGTGGCAACTCTTTGTAATCTGGAAGTTTCATAGCGCGTTCTTTGTTTGAGTAATTCATGCCAAAACGTTTGAATAGTATTTTGCAAACGTCAACGGCGGCCCTGTCCGCGCTGCCGCCATTGGGTCGAAATTGCCTGAGCTGCTTCACTGATTTGATTCAGAAAACCCGTATTTCGAGTCAAAGCTCAGCGATGTTCCACACTCAGAGGTCTTTGGGCGTCAGCAGGAGTGCCTTGCCGAAACCGCCATTGAGCAGGCCGTCGATGACCATGAAAGTCACAAAGCGGAAATCGGCGAAATCCGCGTAGAGTTTCGCCTTGGGGCGCAGGCTCAGGTAGTGGTCGCGCAGGGTCAGGTGTTCGGCTGTGGGGCGTTCGATAAGGCGGGCGGTGCAGTGCAGCGTCAGGCGCGGGTGGGTGAGCGGGTCGCCCTTGGGGCCGGGCTCACCGATCAGCAGGGCGCAGGCCGGATTGGTGGTGAGGGCCTGGGTGTGCGGGGCAAGGTCCGAGATCAGCGAGACGGGGCGGCCTTGTGCATCCGTGGCCAGCGCGATGCGGGTGACCGAGGGCAGCGTGGTGCCCGGGCGCAGCACGGCCAGCGCGGCGTGCGTGGCATCCCTCACCAACTCGCGGGCGAGGGAGCGGGCGGCGTCATCGGCGGGCTGGAACGGGTCGGGTTTTGCCATGGCCCCGTTTTGGCATGGGCGTCCCGGTTCCTCCAGCCGAATGTGCCGTTCCGGATCAGGCGATGCGGACCATCAGCATCATGGCCAGCAGGGCACAGACGATGCCCAATGCCTCGCGCGCGTGGAGCTTTTCGTCGAAGAACCAGACTCCGAGCCCGCAGAGCGCCAGCAGCGAGAACATCGAAAACGCCACCCCCGCCTGCGCTAGCGTTGCGTGGCGCATACAGACCAGCCAGAGAAAGGCCGATGCGGCATAGATGAGGCTGCCTCCGACCATGTGGCGGGAGGTCAGCGGCAGATCGCCATCGGCTGCAATTTTGATGAGGTAGTCGCCGCCGAGAACGAAGAGAGCCGTCAGCATGGCGAGACCGTAACCGAGAAAAAGATGAAGCATGAACGCGCTCCGGTTAATCGTAAATCATTGAAATATATGGCCCGAATTGGGTGGGCCGGCGAAAATAATGGCCCATTATCCAGGCTTTGGGGGCGATGTGTCAAATTCGGGCGCCGTCGGGGGTGGGTTTTGGGGCGCATTCTGATGGTCGCGGGCGGTCATGGCTTCGCCACAATGGCCCCCTAGGTTGCGCCAATGAGCGACCAGAACGCATCCAGCGACGCGAAGAGTCCAAACCGCCGTGTCTCACGGCGGCAGCGTCGTGCCGAGGCCTTGCGGGCGCGGGCTCTGTCGCCTGCGCGGATCATCCTGTCCGTGCTGGTGGGGTTCCCGCTGATGACCGCCAGTGTCGCGCTGGGCGTCTATCTGCGCACCAGCCCCTATGAGCCCGCAGAGGCGGTGCTGCATCTGATTGCGCGCGCCGGGTGCGATGCGGCGGAGTCGGTCGGGATGGCCCCGGCCTATCGGGGATGGCCGGGATATCACGCGCGCAACGATGTGGACGGGGACGGGGTGGCGTGCGAGCCGCAGCGGCAGGCCGAGCAGGTGGCTGCGCAGCCGCAGGATACGAGCCCGGCACAAGCGCCTGAACCACGGCAGCGGACCGTTGGCGGGGCAAAGTTCGTTCGCCCGTAGGATGGTGTCAGCTCCAGCCGCATGAAGGCGCTGTTGGGGTCGGGTTCGTATCCGTGGATCGGGCCGCAATAGCTGTATCCCAGTGCCTCATAGAGTTTGCGGGCCGCGTCATAGTCGGGCAGATGATCGGCTCCGGTTTCCAACACCAGGGCCGAGATACCCTCGGCGCGCGCCTGATCGGCCAGGTACTGCATCATCCGCC
Organism: Ruegeria sp. HKCCD8929; assembly: GCF_013031405.1. Classification (GTDB taxonomy): domain Bacteria; phylum Pseudomonadota; class Alphaproteobacteria; order Rhodobacterales; family Rhodobacteraceae; genus Ruegeria. Next base: position 248,952 of record NZ_WPZY01000005.1, read on the forward strand.
GCGCCAGCCCGCGTCCGCGCGCGGCGGACACGATATGCACCGACTTCACCTCTGCCGTGCCGTCCGGTAGCGCCTTGAGCGCGCCGCAGCCCAGAGGGGTGGCATCGTCATAGAGCGCCCAGAACCGGATGCCGGGTTCGCGCAGGGCGGCGATGTCCATCGTGTGATTGCTTTCGTCCGGCCCGGCCTGCTGGCTGTGGGCCAGATGCGCGGTCAGGATCGGGCGGAGATCGTCTGCACCCGGATCGGTCTCGCGTATCTCGATCATGCGAGGGGGCCGTTCAGTGGGTCCAGGGGCCACGCCGGTCGGTGGCGAAGTTTTCGCCATAGCCACGCGGGCGCAGGTTGGGTTTGCGCTTGTGCGGCTCGCACACCTCGGCCTCGATCCCGTGCGCTTGCGCGTAATCCAGCGCCTCTTCCTTGGTGTCGAATTTCAGGCGCACCTGGGTCTGGGTGTCGGAGGAAGAGGTCCAGCCCATCAGCGGATCGACCTCGCGCGTCGAGGCGGGGGCATAATCCAGCACCCATTTGCGGGTCTTGGCCATCCCCGAGGTCATCGCATTCCTGGCAGGCTGGTAAATCCGTGCGCGCATGTCGCCTCTCCGTACTCACTTGGCTGGGCTCGTTTATGCGTCAGAGCGGGGGCGGGGACAAGATCGCAATTGTCACGGGTCGGCAAACTGTCCGCCACTGGCTGGCGGGCCTCTCTGATGTCAGAAACTGTCATGAGGGGCTTTTATGTTTCAAGGTGACCCAAGATGAGGACAGCAAGATGATTCACCACGAAAGAAGCCGCGACATCGATGCCCGGCCAGAGGCCGTGTGGGCCGTTCTAAGCCGGTTCATGCATATCGACGAATTTGCGCCTCAGGTAAAATCCGTGGACACCTTGACCAATGGCGAGGACGGTATCGGATCGAAGCGGCGTTGCCATTTCGAGAATGACACCTCTCTGGTTGAAGAAGTCACCAACTGGCAGGTCAACCGGGGCTACAGTGTTGAGCTGTCCGATATGGCAGCGATGCCTTTGCACGAAGCCCACGCGGCGATCGCCATCGAACCGCTGGCAAATGACAAATCCCGCGTGATCTGGTCCATGGACTATCGCATGAAATATGGCCCCTTTGGCTGGCTGATGGGGCAAACGCTCATGAAGGCGATGATGGGCCGTATCCTGGATGCAAACTTGGAAGGACTGGCCCATCGGGTGAATTCAGGGGGGCAGCCAGCATGATGTCAGGTTGTTCGGATTCAATGCCAGATCAGGTCTTGCAGTTGGACAAAATAAGAACAAATGTAAGGGCCTGACCCGGAGCCTGCCCATGCCCTATGCCCATTCCGACAAGACCCAGCTGACCGCCGACGATGTGCGGGCGCGCCTCAAGCTTGAGGGCGGCAGGCGGTTTGTCATGCATACGGAGTTCAACCCGGCAGGCGATCAGCCCACGGCGATTACCGAGTTGGCCCAGGGGGTTCAGGACGGCGAGCAGGATCAGGTTCTGCTGGGGGCGACGGGCACAGGCAAGACCTTCACCATGGCCAAGGTGATCGAGGAAACCCAGCGCCCAGCGATCATTCTGGCGCCCAACAAGACGCTGGCGGCGCAGCTCTATGGGGAGTTCAAGGGCTTCTTTCCCGAAAACTCGGTCGAGTATTTCGTGTCCTACTACGACTATTACCAGCCCGAGGCCTATGTGCCGCGGTCGGACACGTATATCGAAAAGGAAAGCCAGATCAACGAACAGATCGACCGGATGCGCCACTCGGCCACCCGGGCGCTGTTGGAGCGTGACGATGTGATCATCGTCGCCTCGGTGTCCTGTATCTACGGCATTGGCTCGGTCGAGACCTACGGGGCGATGACGCAAGACCTGAAAATCGGCAAGGATTACGACCAGCGGCAGGTGATGGCTGATCTGGTCGCCCAGCAATACCGCCGCAACGATCAGGCGTTTCAGCGCGGGTCCTTCCGGGTGCGTGGCGATTCACTGGAAATCTGGCCCGCGCACCTTGAGGACCGCGCCTGGAAACTGTCCTTTTTCGGTGAGGAACTGGAGCAGATCACGGAATTCGATCCGCTGACCGGCGAAAAGGCCGACACGATGGACCACATCCGGGTCTACGCCAACTCGCATTACGTGACGCCGAAACCGACAATGCAGCAGGCGATCATCGGCATAAAAAAGGAACTGCGCATCCGGCTCGATCAACTGGTCGGCGAGGGCAAGCTGCTGGAGGCGCAGCGGCTGGAACAACGCACCAATTTCGATCTGGAAATGCTCGAGGCCACCGGCGTCTGCAACGGGATCGAGAACTACTCGCGCTATCTGACGGGTCGCGCGCCGGGGGAACCGCCCCCGACGCTCTTCGAGTTCATCCCCGACCACGCCATCGTCTTTGCCGATGAAAGCCACGTGAGCGTGCCACAGATCGGCGGCATGTACCGCGGCGACTATCGGCGCAAATTCACGCTGGCCGAACACGGGTTCCGCCTGCCGTCCTGCATGGACAACCGACCCCTGAAATTCGAGGAATGGGACGCCATGCGCCCGCAATCCGTCTTCGTCTCGGCCACGCCTGCCGCGTGGGAAATTGAACAGACCGGTGGCGTCTTCACCGAACAGGTGATCCGCCCCACCGGGCTCTTGGACCCCGAGGTTGAAATCCGCCCTGTATCCATGCAGGTGGACGACCTGCTTGACGAGGTACGCAAAGTCGCCGCCAACGGCTTCCGCACGCTGGTCACCACGCTCACCAAACGCATGGCGGAGGATCTGACCGAATACCTGCACGAACAGGGCGTCAAGGTCCGCTACATGCACTCGGATATCGACACGCTGGAACGCATCGAAATCCTGCGCGACCTGCGCTTAGGCGCCTTCGATGTTTTAGTCGGCATCAACCTGCTGCGCGAGGGGCTCGACATCCCCGAATGCGGGCTGGTCGCTATTCTGGACGCCGACAAAGAAGGCTTCCTGCGCTCGGAAACCTCGCTGATCCAGACGATCGGCCGCGCCGCGCGCAACGCCGACGGGCGGGTGATCATGTATGCCGACAAGATCACCGGCTCGATGGAACGCGCCTTGAACGAGACCAACCGGCGGCGGGCGAAACAGCTTGCCTATAACGAGGAACACGGCATCACGCCGGAGACGGTGAAAAAGAATGTCGAGGACGTTCTGGCCGGTCTCTACGAAGGCGACGTGGACATGAACCGCGTCACCGCCACCATCGACAAACCGATGCACGGTGCCAATCTCGAGGCCCATCTGGAGGGCCTGCGCGACCAGATGCGCAAAGCCGCCGAGAACCTGGAGTTCGAAGAGGCCGCCAACATCCGGGATGAGATCAAACGTCTGGAAGCGGTCGACCTCGCCGTCGCCGACGACCCCATGGCGCGGCAATGGGCGGTGGAGAAAGCCTCGGAGGACGCTGTCAAGTCTCGGGGGCGGTCTACGGCTGGCAGGCCGGGGCAGCGGGGTGGGAATGTGAAGCGGCGGAAGCGGTAGTTTTCCGATTGCTTGGCCTGGCGCAAGAAGGTGTTTTGTAAAGACTCCGGTTGAACTGAGCCGCTCTGCGCTTGTCAAAGTTGTTTTTTGTAAGTTATCAGACGACCTCGGTGAAATGTAAGCTGCGCTGCCAGCTTCGAATCCTGGCAGTGGCGATTTCCCCATGCATCACTTGATAGAGGTAACTACGTGAATTGGCGCCTGCTAGTTAGCGATGTCTCCGCCAGAATCATCGGCGTTTTTGGTTTTTACGTAACCGTGCTAACAGCGCGAACCTGGTTCACGATTCCATACGGCCCAAATGTTGGAAATATCCTTGGTATGGGGTTTTCCGTTCTCTCTCTGATTTTAACTGCGGCCTACCTGTTGCCAAGATTTCATGATCTTGTCATTGAGAGAAGTTTTCGGGCTTCGGGACGGGTACCGCTTGTTCTGGCCAGTGTGCTCTGGTTACTTCTTTCAGTATGGGTTTTACAAACGAGTATTGATGATGGCAAACCTCTGTTGCCTACTGACTGGCAAGAGTTCGTATTGAAACATGTGACTCCGTGTATGTTTTTTCTGTTCGGCTTGACCATTTTTCCCATTGGGTGGGCATACTCCGGGGCTAAACAGCGTCTTGGCGATCCGGGCGAACAAAGTGCTTTGGTGCAAGCGAAAAGTACGGACTTTGAAACAACAGCTTACCGTAAACGCGATATCTGGGACCATTTGATTGACGCCCCGGTTGTCGTTGTTTTGCTAGGATCTGCGCTCGCGTACCGGTTTGGAGACACCATATCGTCTGGCCCCTTCAAAGCTTGGGTCGACAGCAACTATCTTCTGAGCTTTCTGGTGATAGGTGCCATGCCTTGGGCGATAATGCTGATCCGGACTTGGGTGCGCCCGCCGTTGAGGCAACAGGCAAAACTAGGAGTAGGAATGAAGATTATAGCGTATGCCATTGGTTTACCCTTCATATCTTTCGTTCAGTTTTTTGTGACTACGAGCCATGGGATCCCTTGGGTTTGGAATGCTGTAACCCAAAATCCTGAAGCGACAATTTTCTATCAGGTCGTCGATATTGAGGAAAGAGGGAGGTTTCGTGGCTGTATTGAATTTAAAACACCGGACAAATGGAATCACAGGTTCACGAATTGTGGGTTGGACTCTTATTGGGCCGGCCGGCTGGAAACTGGCGATCTCATCGAGGCGACGGGTGAGTTAAGTGGGTTTGGGCATACATTTTCCCGAATCGAAGCCGTCTCTAATTAGTTGGCCCATGATGGGTGCCAGTTAACCATTCCGGGGCTACCCACACACATGATGGGGTATAACCCCATCCTACAGGCCCAACTCCGCGCGCTTTTTCTTGGTCATCCCGGCCACGACCAGATCATAAGACGTCACGATATGCTCGCGCAGGGAGGTGTCGCTCATGCCGCGTTCTTCGTAGACTTGCAGCCATTTCATCCCCCGAGACGCCAGATCGGCGGTTCCGACGGAAGAAGCATCGGCTGCGACCGCGTCAATTCCGGGGCATTCGGAGACAAGGTAAGGGGTTCGTAGGACGCGTCAAAACAGCCTTCACGTCGGCCCGGCAATCTTGATCCCAATCAATACGCTGGCGCGCGGAACCGGCCATGCTGTCGTGTATGACACAGCCAAACCCCACCGGTCTCGACGCGTATAAGCCAGCGCAGATCGCTGAGCTGGTCGAGTCCGCAGGCGTTGCCAAGGCGCATCTGTCAGTCAGCCAGACGCTGACGCTGGCCATTCTCGCGGGCATCTTCATCGGGTTTGGCGGCGCGGCTTATACCATGGTTATGACGGGTGTCGATCCGGGGTTCGGGCCGGCCCGGTTTCTGGGTGGCGTGGTGTTTTCGTTGGGCCTGATCCTGGTGGTTGTGGGCGGCGCCGAACTGTTTACAGGCAACGCGTTGATGACCATCGCGGCGGTGGATCGAAAGATCTCGATGCAGGCCCTGTTGCGGAATTGGGGCCTCGTTTACCTGGGCAACCTGATCGGGGCCGTGGCGCTGGCGCTGGCTTTTGCCGTGACCGGATTACTGGACGGACCGATGGGAACCACGGCAACGACCATTGCAGACGCGAAGGCCGGGCTTTCGGCAGCGCAGGCTTTCGCGCGCGGCATCCTGTGCAACGCGCTGGTCTGCCTTGCCGTCTGGCTCAGCTTTGCCGCGAGGTCGGTCATGGGGAAGGTTCTGGCGGTGCTCTGGCCCATTTCTGGCTTTGTGCTTCTTGGGCTCGAACATTCGATTGCCAACATGTACCTGCTGCCGCAGGGTGTCTTGTCCGGAGCCGAAGTCGGCTGGGTGCTTGCGTGCCGGAACCTGTTCTGGGTCACACTGGGCAACATTGCCGGCGGCGCGGGTGGTGTCGCGCTGGCTTATCGTTTTGCCTATCTTCGCAAGGTCGCTTCGTGACAAGCGTAGGATGGGTTTGTAGCCCATCACTTCGGAGATGGGTCACCGCATGATGGGTTGAAAACCCATCCTACAGGCCCAACTCTGCCCGCTTTTTCTTGGTCATCCCGGCCACGACCAGATCATAAGACGTCACGATATGCTCGCGCAGGGAAGTGTCGGACATACCGCGTTCCTCGTAGACTTGCAGCCATTTCATGCCCCGCGAGGCCAGATAGGGGGCGGGACGGATGCCGGGCTCACCCTGAAGCACTTCGAAGGCCAGATCGGTGGCCTTGAAGGTGAAGGCATCGTTGCCTTCGTTCCAGCCGCAGATCGCGAATACCTTGCCGCCCACTTTCCACACATCCGCATTGCCCCATTGCACCACGTGCGAGGTGGCCTTGAGGCCGGAGCAGAATGTGTTGAACTCATCCCGTGTCATGGCCGCCCTTCCAGAGCGGGGCGGCCGCCTACCAATTGACCACGGTAAAGTTGACCATTACGCCCTTGTCCTTCTTCTCGAACTGGCGCGGGTCGGCCCAGACCTTGATCGAGACCTTGCCCTTGGTGTCGAGCTTTGGGTCCAGAACAAATTCTGTGATCGGAATGGTGAGCGACGGCACGCCCGAGCCCGGCGGCTTGGGCGCCCATTTGCCGTCCACCTTGGGGACGGGTGTTGTGCCGTCCACCTTCTTGTTCTTCTTGGCCAGCTCTTTCTTGAGCTGATCGGCAAAGAACTTGACGATCGTCTTGTCGACGGACTGGACTTCTTTCTGACATTTCTTGACAAATGCCTTTTCGAGCTTTCCCTTTTTATCCAGTGGCTTGACAGCTTTTCCGATCTTGCGCCCGACTTTCTTGCAGGCGCCCTCCATCTTCTTCTTGGCGGCATTCGGTATCAGATCCGGCATGATTTTCGTCCCAGAAACGTTTCAAACAATGCGCGGATGATATCACAGGGTGGGCGTGCCCGATATGTAGGTATTCCACCAGTTGGGGGCATGCGTGCCAGCGCCCACCGGTGGAGGGACGGTTCAGAAGTCGAACAGGTCGTCGAGGAACCCGCCGCGTTTTTTCTTCTTGCGATAGCCGCGATCTGAACGGTCGTCGTAGCCCTGTTGCGGGGGCGGAGGGGGTGTCGTGTAGGCGGCCGAGCGCTCGATGATCTTGTCCAGCTCGCCGCGATCCAGCCAGACACCCCGGCATTGCGGGCAATAGTCGATCTCGACCCCGCTGCGCTCGGTGATCACAAGGTTATTTCCGTCAATCGGGCATTTCATTCGGCACCTCCGTTTTGCTGCCAAACACAGATGGGAATGCCCAGGTCGTTTTTCATCGGTTCGGAGCGGGATTTCGGTTTGGGGTCAGCAGGATGGGCGGATTTCGTCCTAAGGCTGGTTTGCCGCCCCGTCACGGTCGCGGATCGTCAACTGGTCGCGGATATAGAGGGCGGCCTGTTCCGGGCTGGGGGGGCGGTTTTCGGCCAGAAGGCCGATCTGCCAGGCCAGCCGCAGGGTGTCGAGGTTGTCCCTGACCTGCTGCGCCCGCGCGGTATAGGCGGCATGGCAGGCCTGATGCGCTTCATGAACGCCGGGCAGGGACAGCAGCTCGGCCAGTTTGGCGCGGGTGGCGTCAAGCATGGGCAGCAGGCGGGGGTCCTGCACTGTGTTCCAGTTGCGCTCGACCCAGTAGTCCAGCCCGATCTGCCTGTCCATGTGGTTGGGCAGGCCGCGCTGGCGTTTGACCAGGAACTCCTCGACCGAACGGAGGGAGTAGTGGTTGAGGCCGATCTGGTCCTGCCCGCGCGGGGTGCCGTAGAGGCTGATACGCGCGGATTGGCGGGCGAAGATCGGGGGCAGGGGGGTGCCGTCGGCGGCCAGCCAGCGCGGCAGGTCGGGGCCAGCGTGGCGCTTGGGCCGGTGCACGCCGAGCTTGTCGAAGCAGGCGGGGCGGATCAGCGATTTGAACAGATGTCCCATCGGGAAGTGCAGGTCGGGTGGGGCGGCGGCGGCGAAGCGTTCCGGCGTCAGCCCGTCCTCGCGCGCCTGTGCTCCGCCCGCGCCGTAGAAGCGCCAGGGGATGGTGAGGGCGTCGAAGGGGCCGGATTGGGCCTCGAACGCGGCCAGCAGGTGCTGGATCGTGGGCAGGTCGGGGGGCAGCCAGAGGAACTCGTCACAGTCTAAGAACAGGGCCCAGTCGGCGGCATCGAGAAGCGGATGGGCGCGGGCCAGTTTCAGCGCCTGCCACTGCACGGTTGCTTTGCCCCGGCGTTGAAACGGCGCATGGGTGACGATCCCGGCGGCGGCGAGCGCGTCCAGCAGGGCCGGAGTGCCGTCGGTGCAATCATGGGTCAGGATCAGGAAGTGATCGAAGCCCCGGGGAATGTGGTGGGCCAGCCATTCCAGAATATAGGACCCGTCGTCCCGCATGCAGGTGATGGCGACGCAACGGGGAGGGGCCGGGGTGTCGTTCATGGGGGCAAGTGGTAGCAACCGCACCGATTTGGCGCAAGGCGCGGTTACCCTCGGGACGGGTTCAGCAAGGCTTGCAGCCCGGCCAGTTGGTAGCGCCAGAACAGGCCGATGCTGCGCTCGATGGCGGCGGGGTCCTCATGGTGCAGCAGGATGTCCGCGATGGTCTCGGTTGTGCGGTGGAACAGGCAGCGCAGCAGGCGATGCATTTCAGGGCTGGTGGTCTGGCCGGTCTGGGCGAGATATTCGGTGGCCTGCCGCTGCATCTCGGCGATCATCAGTGTTCGGACATGGGCGTAGCGGGTGCCGTCGGCGCCGCGCAGCAGGATCAGCGTAACGCACCGGTGCTCGACCCAGAACGCCAGCAAGGCGCGGGCATGAGCCGAGCCGCGCGCATCGGCATTGTCCCATTGCTCGATCAGGGTGAACTCGCGCAGCCGGGCGCGGAGCAGCCGCAGCAGGCGGGCGGCGAGTTGCGGGGTGACGACGGCTTCGAACAGGGTCTGCTTGTTGTCGAAATACTTGTAGAGGTTGCTGGTTGCGGTCCCGGCCCGCTTGGCGATCTGGGCGAGACCGGCGGCGGCATAGCCTTGCTCGGCGAAGATCTCGGCGGCGGCGGTTAGGATGCGGTCGCGGACCTCGGGTTTCAGTCGCTGGACCATCAGAGGCCCTGCGCGAGTGCGGTCAGGCGGAGTTGCCACGGAGCCGCATGTTCCAGTTGGAGGGCCAGTGCGAAGAGGCGGGCATCCTGTCCCGGAGCGGCGGCGAAGTGGCATCCGATGGGCAGCCCGTCTGCGGTCTGTCCCAGTGGCACCGACATGGCCGGCCAACCCGCGAGGGAGGCGGGGAAAGTGTAGCTGGCGATGCGCTCCACAAAGGCATTGAGTCTATCCGGGTCCTTGGAGGGATCGTATTGCCCGAGCGGGAAGGCAGCGAAGGGTATGGTTGGGCACAGCATGACGTCACAGGTTTCGGCGGTCGCCGATACGCTTGCCAAAGCGCTTGCCATGACTGCACCGGTTGCGTGCAGCTTGTCCGGTGCCAGCAGGCGTGCGCGTTGAACAAGGGTGCGCGTGTAGGGTTCGAAGCCGTCTTCGTCGAACGCTGGGCCCATCATCTGCGCGAACTGGTCGAAAAAGCCTGCCAGAACGGCCCCGTTGAGGGCAAAGAAGGCTTGTGCCGTGGCGTCCACGTCGAAGACGGGTGGGGCGATGTCAAAGACCTCGTGGCCCAGATCCTCGCACAGGCGCGCGGCAGCCTGCGTGGCTGTGGCGATTTCGGGGTCGGGGGTCTGGCCCCGGCTGTCCTCTAGATAAAACCCGATCCGAAGGCGTTCGGGCGGGTTCGGCGTGGCGATTTCCGTTGGGGACAGGGGGGCTGGAATATTCGGACGTTCGGTGGCTATCAGCCAGTTGGCGCTGTCCCTGACCGACCGGCTGAGGCAATGTTCGCTGAGCAATCCGGCGGTGGGCAGGTCGGCGGGCATCCCGTTGGACACGGTCCTGTCGCGGCTGGGTTTGAAGCCGAAAAGGCCACACAGCGACGCCGGGCCACGGATCGACCCGCCGCCGTCGGACGCATGGGCAACCGGCACCAGGCCCGCCGCCACTGCCGCCGCCGCCCCGCCGGATGAGCCGCCGGGTGAGCGTGTCAGATCCCATGGGTTTCGTGTCGCGCCCTTGGCCGTGGTTTCGGTTGTCCCCAGCAAGCCGAACTCGGAGGTCGTGCTTTTGCCGAGCACGATCAGGCCGCTTGCATCCAGCGCCTCGGTATATGGCGATCCGCCCTGCGCCGGGACGCCGTCGAACAGGCATGTGCCAAACCCAGCAGCATGGCTGGGATAGGGCATCAGGTCCTTTATGAGGGTGGGAACGCCGGCAAAAACCCCGTCGGGAAGTTGCCCGCGCGCACGCGCTCGGGCCTGTTCAAAATTTGTTGATGCGGTCGCGTTGATCTTGGGGTTGATCCGCTCAAAACGGGCGATGGCGTGGTCGACAAGTTCAAGTGCCGAGATCTCGCCGGTGCGAATCAGTTGTGCCTGGGCGGTTGCGTCCATGCAGGTCAGGTCGTCTTGTGTGCAAGTGTCTGGGGATATTGCGGTTTCTGACATGGCTGGGCCCTCCGATGTCTTAAAAGGGAACATATAATTCTTTTTTGAGTGCGGCAATATCCGTTATGTGAACCGCTCTTCCTCAGGCGGTTTTCGGATCGGATTGCCGCGAGGTCTCAGTTTGAATTGACACTCTGGCAACAGTCCAAAGTTTCCGTTGGGGCATGTCTACCCATTTCCGTCCTTGGTTGGTAAAGGAGCCCAAATTGTGCGTAGAGAGTGGTCGTTGTAGTAGGTGGATGGGCACATGAGGGTCGACAGTTGCGACACCTTCGTCATTTCCTGGTCACAAACCGAGCTTGACGGGCTTGAGGCAGCACCTCTTGCTTCGCTTGGTGTTGGTGCGGCCTGGTCATGGCGTGGACGGGTCATTCGGTTGGGAGACCGCAATGGCGTTTCCGAGTGGGAACTGGCGGGCGACCGGTATGGGCGGGCGATCCGTCACGGGCATGGAACCCGGCTTGAGCGTGCTGCTGTCGGCAGCGTAATGGATGCGGCAGGCCGCGCGGGGCATTCGGATCAGAGCTTTGTCGTGACCAATGGCGCCCGCAGCTACACTGTGTCCGTGGTTCACTCGGGGGACGGGGAATCGCCGCTTCTGGTGTTTTACGGGGAGATGCCGCCGAAGGACTCGGATCTTTGGGTCAGCGAATGCGCGGTGAGCCTGCCCGATGTCGAATGGCACATGCAGGCCGGTCAAGCTGTTGTTCTGTTCGCGCCGGGCGTGCGTGCATCGGCCCCGGTCAGCGGCAAGTCCGATCGGCAAGCCCCGCAGGTGGCCATTGCCGAGCCCCGTGTCGCAAATGGCGGAGCTGGCCGGTTTACGGCCTGACCCGCCCGTGAAAATACCGCGCATTGCGATGTTGACTCTGACCGCCGCGCCTATATAAGCGCGGCTTCATTGGTGTTGGTGGCCCCCGCAAGGGGATGCCTGTCATGGGAATTCCGCAGAGGGAAACCCAAGAGGACAACGCCCTTTTAAACGGCGCAAGGCCCGGTTCGGGCTGGTTTGCACGCGACGGTCGAGCGGAAACGCGATTTCGGCCTGAAAAGTGGGAACCGGTTTTCGGATCAAGCCGAAGTGCCACTTATAAAGGAGATCAGCCGTGACCAAACGCACGTCTGCCAAGTATAAAATCGACCGCCGGATGGGCGAAAACATCTGGGGTCGTCCGAAATCCCCGGTCAACCGTCGTGAATACGGCCCCGGCCAGCACGGCCAGCGCCGCAAGGGCAAGCTGTCGGACTTCGGTCTGCAGCTGCGCGCCAAGCAGAAGCTGAAAGGCTATTATGGCGACCTGACCGAGAAGCAGTTCCGCCGCATCTACGCCGAAGCCGAGCGTGTGAAAGGCGACACCGGTGAAAACCTGATCGGCCTGCTGGAACGCCGTCTGGACGCCGTCGTTTACCGCGCCAAGTTCGTGTCGACCGTGTTTGCCGCCCGTCAGTTCGTGAACCACGGCCACGTCAAGGTGAACGGCAAGCGCGTGAACATCCCCAGCTACCGTGTCAAGGAAGGCGACGTGATCGAGGTGCGTGACAAGTCCAAGCAGCTTGCCGTGGTTCTGGAAGCCGTGTCGCTGGCCGAGCGCGATGTGCCGGATTATCTGGACGCCGACCATTCGAAGATGACCGCCACGTTCGTGCGCACCCCCGGTCTGGGCGATGTGCCGTACCCGGTGATGATGGAACCGAACCTAGTTGTGGAATTCTACGCGAAGAACTGATCTTCGCCATCCCGCCGAATTTCGAAAGGCCGCGCAATCCGCGCGGCCTTTTCTTTTGGTTCAAGCCTATTCGTTTGTTGCAATCCTCTAGACCCGGGCCCGGAACGGAAGGCTCGGGTCACGTCCATTGCGCAGGAGAGACAAAAACGGGCAGCCGGTTGCGACTGCCCACTTCACTGTTATTCCGTGGCCGGCGTGCAGACTGTTTCACCGGCATCGGTGCTGGCGACAAGATAGCCGTCCGGGCAGCTTGCATTGCCAACCTTGTCATAGGTCGGTTGTACGTAGACGGGGTCGGGCTCGGGCTGTGCGCAGGCTGTGAGGGCAAGTGCAAATGCGCCGAGAACGGCAAGCTTGAGTTTCATGTCCATCAATCCTTTTTAGTCACCTTATATTCCCCGAAAAAATCGGGGTGTCTCATTAGGATACGTCTTGAATTCCCCTGCGGCAACTTCATCGGCGCTGCGCGGGCCAGGTGGCGATTCACCGCCTAACTGGCCAGAACGATTGAGCTTTGTCGGATCGGATCTAGGATCGGGGTCGCCGGATCGGAGCAATACGGCGTCCTTGAGACAGGCGGGCCTGCGTCGCGCGCTTCGCAACCGGTAGGTGTATGAAATTGCGAAGTTAATCGGGTCTCGGGGGGGCATTCTCCGCTGTGTGGCCCATGGCGCCCGCCGGGGTTTCGCTAAAGCGGCAGCGGGCGCCCTTCGGCAATTGCCTCCATCGCGAAATACGAAGTGACGCTGTCCAGCTCGACCTTCTCGATCAGGCGCTGATAGACCTTGTCATACGAGGCCATATCCTGCGTCACCACCTTGAGTTGATAGTCGTAATCGCCGCCGATTCGGTGGAAATCGACCACTTCGGGGATGGTCAGCACGTGCCTGCGAAAGGCCTGCAGCCACTCGGCCGAATGGTGTCTTGTGCGCAGCATCACGAACACCACCAGGTTCAGCCCCAGCTTCTCACGGGCGATACGCGCGGTCGAGCCGCGCAGCACGCCGGCCTCGTTCAGCGCCTTCAACCGCCGCCAGCAGGCGTTTTGCGACAGTCCCACCCGCTCGGCGAGGTCTCGCTGCGACAGGGTTGCCTCCTTCTGCAGTTCCTGCAGCAGGTTCAGGTCAATTTGATCGATGTTTTTCTCCATGTTGGATCATATGACACAAAATCACGTGAAACGGAATAAAGAAAGGGGAAGATTTCGCAGCTTGTCACGATCACATTGGGTGTATCAGAAGGAGCCCGGAGCATGACCCTTTCCATTTTCCGTGCAGCGATCGAAGCTGCCACTCACACCAACACGCTGCGGGATGGATTGATCGGTGAGAACATCCTCATCCCCGGTCTACGCGGGGACGTGCCGCTTGTGTATGCGGATTACGTCGCTTCGGGCCGCGCGTTGCGGCAGGTCGAGGACTATGTGGTCCAGCATGTGCTGCCGTTTTACGCCAACAGCCACACCGAAGCCTCCTTTTGCGGGTCCTACATCACCCGGCTGCGCCGTGAGGCGCGGGGTGAGATCGCCCGGATGGTCGGCGCCACGGAAGACGATGCGGTGATCTTTACCGGATCGGGCGCCACCGCCGGGCTGAACCGGCTGGTCAGTCTGTTTGGGGTCGCAGAGGCTGACCGGCCGGTGGTCCTGATCGGGCCGTATGAGCATCATTCCAACATCCTGCCGTGGCGGGAGAGCAAGGCTGAGGTGATCGAGATCCCCGAGGCGCATGAGGGCGGCCCGGACTTGCAGGCGCTGGAGGCAGCGCTGATCGCCAACCGGGACTCGGACCTGCTGATCGGGTCTTTCTCGGCGGCCTCGAACGTGACCGGTATCGTTACCGATCCCGATCCGGTGACCCGGCTGCTGAAGCGCCATGGGGCGCTGGCGGTCTGGGACTATGCGGGTGGCGGGCCTTATTTGCCGATGGGGATGGGCGCGGGCGATGCGCGCAAGGATGCCATCGTAGTCTCGCCGCACAAGTTCCCCGGCGGGCCGGGCGCGTCCGGCGTGCTGGTCGTCAACAAGGTGCCCGTGCATCGCGATTGCCCAAGCTGGCCGGGCGGCGGCACCGTGTCCTTCGTCTCGCCCTGGGGGCATGATTACAGTGAGGATTTGGCGGCGCGCGAAGAGGCGGGAACGCCCAACGTGATCGGCGACATCCGCGCGGCGCTGGCCTTTATCGTCAAGGATGTGGTGGGCGCAGAGGAGATTTCCAAACGCGAGGCGCTCTGTAACCGCATGGCGCTGGAGGGGTGGGGTGACAACCCGCACCTGACGCTGCTGGGCGCGGACAAGGCGCATCGGTTGCCGATCTTTTCCTTCCTGGTGCGTGATGCCGCCGGTCAGCCGGTGCATCAGCAGCTTTTCACCCGGATGCTGAGCGATATCTACGGCATTCAGGCGCGCGGCGGCTGTGCCTGCGCGGGTCCCTACGCCCACCGGTTGCTGGGGATCGACCGCGCGGCGTCCGAGGCGTTGCATGCCGATCTGGCTGCGGGCAAGGAGCTGCTGAAACCCGGCTGGGTGCGGCTGAACTTCTCATATCTCATGAGCGAGGAGACGGTGCAGTTCATCATCGACAGCGTCAATGACCTGTCGCGGCGGACGGTTGAGTTCGTGCCCCATTACGACGCCGACCCGGCCACCGCCCGGTTCAAGGCGGCCTGACGGGATTGCCGCTTTTCTCTGCGGGGTGAGACCGGTATGAGGGGCGTGTCTTAGGGAGCCCCGACATGAACAAGATCACTCCGCAACCCGGCATCATGGACATCGCGCTCTATCAGGGCGGCAAGTCCCATGTCGAGGGCGTGGCCGATGTCATCAAGCTCAGCTCGAACGAGAACCCGTTCGGCCCCAGCCCGAAGGCGATCGAGGCGGTGCGGGACAGTGCGGCGCAGTTGCATCGCTATCCCAGCACCGATCATGCCGAGCTGCGGGCGGCGATTGGAGAGGTACACGGGCTGGACCCTCAGCGCATCATCTGCGGCGTGGGCTCGGACGAGGTGCTGCAATTCGTGGTGCAGGCCTATGCCGGTGTCGGCGATGAGGTCATTCATACCGAGCACGGGTTTTCCATGTACCCCATTCTGGCGCGGATGGCGGGTGCGGTGCCGGTCGAGGTGCCGGAGCGGGAGCGGATGGTCGATGTGGATGCCATCCTTGCGGCCTGTACCGACAGGACCCGGGTGGTGTTTCTGACCAATCCCGGCAACCCGACCTCGATCATGATCCCCGGGACGGAGGTCGCCCGGCTGGCCGATGCCCTGCCGCCGCAGGTGATCCTTGTGCTGGACGGAGCCTATACCGAGTTCGTGGACGGGTTTGATGGCGGCGTGTCAGTTGTTGATGGGCGCTCCAACGTGATCATGACACGGACCTTTTCCAAGATCTACGGGTTGGGCGGTATGCGGGTCGGTTGGGGCTATGCGCCGCAGACGATCATCGACGTGCTGAACCGTATCCGGCAGCCCTTTAACCTGTCGGCGACCGCGCTGGCCGCTGCCGAGGCCGCTGTGCGGGACCGGGACTATGTGGATTTCTGCCAGGCCGAGAACGCCAGGTTGCGGGTTTGGCTGGCCGATGCGCTGGCCGAACTGGGCGTGCCATCGGATGCGTCCTGCACCAATTTCATCCTTGCGCGCTTTGCCGATCGGGCCGAGGCCGAGGCTTGTGACGGCTATCTGCAATCTCAGGGTTTGATCGTGCGGCGGGTGGCGGGTTACAACCTGCCAAATGCGCTGCGGATCACCGTCGGCGATGAACAGGCCTGCGCCCGTGTGGTTGCAGCCGTCAAGGCGTTCAAGGGAGGCGCTGCATGAGCCAGGTTTACGACCGTGTGGCGCTGATCGGCCTCGGTCTTATCGCGTCCTCGATGTTCTGGGCGATCAAGCGCGCGGGGCTGGCGGGCGAGGTGACGGGCTATGCGCGTTCGGCCGAGACCCGCGAGACCGCCCGCCGCATCGGGTTGTGCGACCGGGTTTGCGACAGTGCCCGCGAGGCAGCCGAGGGCGCCGATCTGGTGGTGCTCTGCGTGCCGGTGGGGGCGATGGGGGCTGTGGCTGCCGAGATCGCGTCGGTGCTGAAGCCGGGGGCGACGGTGACGGATGTTGGCTCGGTCAAGCGGCACGTGATCACCGCGGTCCAGCCCCATATCCCCCAAGGCGTGCATTTCGTGCCTGCCCACCCGCTGGCCGGGACCGAGCATTCCGGCCCCGAGGCAGGCTTTGCCGAGCTTTACGACAACCGCTGGTGCCTGCTGGTGCCGGTCGAGGGCTCGGACCCGCAGGCGGTGGCAAGGCTGCGTGCGCTGTGGGAAGGCATGGGTGCGCATGTCGATGAAATGGACGCCGATCACCACGATCTGGTGCTGGCGGTGACCAGCCATGCGCCGCACCTGATTGCCTATACGATGGTGGGCGTGGCCGACGATCTGCGCCGAGTGACCGACAGCGAGGTGATCAAGTATTCCGCCGCCGGTTTTCGCGATTTCACCCGGATTGCGGCCAGTGATCCGACCATGTGGCGCGACGTGTTTCTGACCAACAAGGACGCGACATTGGAAATCCTTGGCCGGTTCACCGAGGAGCTGTTTGCGCTGCAACGGGCGATCCGGACCGGGGATGGAGAGCATCTGTTCGATTACTTCACCCGCACCCGCGCCATCCGGCGGGGGATCATCGAGGCGGGGCAGGATACGGATGCACCGGATTTCGGGCGCGGGCAGGTCAAGGCATGATGGGTCGGGCGACAGTTGCGCTGATCGGGGCGCTAGTGTTTTGCGGCGATGCGGCGCTGGCCAATCTTGCGGAAAGCTCATTGCGCCCGCGTCTGCGTGGGACGCCTGAGACTCCCGCGAACGAGGTTGTCACCCGCGCCGCGATCAACGTGACCCCGCAGATCGGGCGGATCAGCCCGCTGCGCCCGCAACTGCGGCCGGTGTCGAAACAGATCCTGATGGCCGCCGCGCGGCCTGTCGACCTGCCGTCACTGGGCCCCGATGTATCGCTGCGCCCGCTGCTTCGGCCCGAGACGCTGGAGCAGGAGGTGCTGTTCAGAAAGCGGCGCCTGCGCAAGGGCTCGGTCTGCGGTGTCATAGAGATACAGGGCAAGAAGGTGGGCGATGTGCCGGGCCGGATACGCGGTTGCGGGGTTGAGGACGCGGTGCAGGTCACCTCGGTCTCGGGTGTGCGGCTCAGCCAGGCTTCGGTAATGGGCTGCGACACCGCCAAGGCGCTGAACCGCTGGGTGGATCGCACGGTGAAACCGACCTTCCGCCGTCGCGGTCCGGTGGTCGAGCTGAAGGTGGCCGCGCATTATACCTGCCGTACCCGCAACAACCGCAAGGGCGCCAAGATCTCGGAACATGGCAAGGGTCGGGCGATTGATATTTCCGCGTTCAAGATGAATGACGGGGAGTGGATCACCGTGCTGAACGGCTGGCGGGGCAAATCGACCCAGGCATTGCTGAAAAAGGTCTGGCGTGGCGCCTGCGGTCCGTTCGGAACGGTGCTGGGGCCCAATGCGGACCGCTATCATCAGGATCACTTCCACATGGATACGGCGCGCTATCGCAGAGGTCCCTATTGCAAGTGATAGTTTAACGCAGGATCAGGCGGGGCGCCGGGCCCAGCGGGATCGGACCCAGGGCCACGAAGCCATCGCGGAAGTTCAGCTGAACATCCAGCGCGTTGGGATTGCCGCCCAGCCCGGCTAGCAGGTTCAGCACCCGTGTGGCCGGATCAATTGCCTGATCGGGCAGGGCGCCCGCCGCGTGCGCCATCGCCAGCATCTCGCGCCAGTTCTCGGCCTTGAGCGCGACCTCACCGGTTGGAATACCTTGCGTGTCCACATCCAGCTTGCCGGTCGCGAACAGGCGCAGCTCCCCCCATTTCATCTCGGCCAGTGCCAGATCGACCCGCACCGGCTGCGGGCGCCGTTCCTCAAGCGCGCTGCGGTCCCAGCGCTTGTCGAACCGCACGGTCATGTCCGCCTTGAGCGTCTGGAAGTTGCGGGGCAGGGCGGTGGATGAGCGCATGAGCCGCCGCAGATCCTCACCCGGGGAAAAGGCGGCAGCTTCGAGGTCGATGCGGTAGGTCTCGGGCGTCTCCGTCTGCTCCATCAGCAGGGTCAGATCACCGGCGCTGGCCAGCGCCTCGCCCTCGCGGCTGATCGACCAGGGCCCCGAGGTCAGGGCCATGCGTTCCAGCGCCAGCGCGACGCCCGGTTGCAGATGCAACTCGGCCTGCATGTCCCGGGCGCTGACGATGGCGGTCTGGTCGAGGTAGGACAGCCGCTGGGGTGTCTCGGCAAAGCGCATGGTCTGGCGGCCCGGCCAGATGGCGGGACTGTCCAACTCCAGCCACTCGGCCTGCCACGCGGTGCCGCTGGACGGATCGGCGAGCGCGGGGCTGGTCAGGCGGGTTTGGTGGCGCGCGGGATAGCCCGAGGTGGCGATCTCGGCGTAATCGGCCTGCCAGCCCCGTGCCTCTTGCGCGGAAAACCATGCCACGATGGCCGAACGCAGCCCGTATCCCGCCACATACCAGTAGCCCGACCATGCCAGCGCGATGAAGATGAGGATGCGAACCAGCCTGCCCATGGGATTTGGCCCCTTTTTCCTGCCACTGAATTGATGTTTATAGACGCAAACAGGCAAGGACCAGCGCGATGACGATGTGGGTTTTCGGATATGGATCGCTTTTGTGGAACCCCGGCTTTCCGGTGGCCCGGCAAGAGCTGGCGACGCTGCACGGCTATGCACGGTCCTTCTGCATGAGCTCGATTCACCATCGGGGAACCGAGGACAAGCCCGGTCTGGTTCTGGCGCTGGATGAGGTGGACGATGCCCATTGCAGGGGGCTGGCGCTGGCGGTCGAGGCCGGACACGAGGACCGCACGCTGGCCGATCTGCGTGAGCGCGAATTGATCTCGTCGGCCTATCTGGAGCGGATGCTGGATGTCGAACTGCACAGCGGCGAGACGGTGAATGCCGTCACCTACGTGATCGACCCGCACCACGTACAGTATTGCGGGGGCATACCGCTGGAGGAGCAGGCCCAGATCATCGCCCATGCGGTGGGCGGGCGCGGCCCCAACACCGAGTATCTCTACAACACCACCGAGCATCTGGCCGAAATCGGGCTGCATGACCCGGATCTGGAATGGCTTTCCCAACGGGTGCGCGCTCTGGTGGCATAAACTCTTGGCCTAACCTGCGTTTCTTCGGTAGGTTCTCCTCAGAGCAGAGAAGTTCAGGAAATAAGCGCATGGCGCAGGCACACCGGGACGCGGGACCGCATTTCTCGCAACCGATCCGGCAAATCTTGATGATGCTGATCGCACTCGGACTATCCGGGTTGGGGGTCTTTGTGGCGCTGCCCTACGTGATGCCGGTGTTTCAGGCGAACCCCTATCTCAACGGGTTCATTCTGCTGGTTTTCATCATCGGCGTGCTGGCCTGTTTCTATCAGGTCACGCAGCTGATCGGGTCGGCGCGCTGGATCGAGGCTTTTGTCGGCGGGGTCGAGCGTGAGGAAACCCGCCCGCCGCAACTTCTGGCGCCGCTGGCCTCGCTGCTGCGCTCGCGCGGGGCGCGGATGCAGATCAGCTCGACCTCGACCCGGTCCATTCTGGATTCAGTGGCCGAGCGGATCGAGGAAGAACGCGAGATCACCCGTTATATCACCAACGTGCTGATCTATCTGGGTTTGCTGGGGACGTTCTTTGGTCTGGCCACCACGGTTCCGGCCATCGTCGACACCATCCGCAGCCTCAACCCGCAGGAGGGTGAGGAAGGTCTGGCGGTGTTCAACCGACTGATGACCGGGCTGGAATCGCAGTTGCAGGGCATGGGCGTGGCCTTCGGCTCGTCGCTTCTGGGCCTTGCCGGGTCGCTGATCGTGGGGCTGCTGGAACTGTTTGCCGGGCATGGCCAGAACCGGTTTTACCGCGAGCTTGAGGAGTGGCTGTCGACCATCACCCGCGTCGGCTTTGCCTCGGGCGATGAGGGCGGCGCCGAGGTGGCGGTGCTGGCCCCTGTTCTGGATGCGATGTCGGAACAGATGGACGCGCTGCAGAACCTGTTTGCCGCCAATGAGCAGGGTCAGGCCGAGGTCTCTACGCGTCTTGGCAACCTGGTTGATGTCATTGGCGAAATGAACCAGCGGCAGACCGATACCGAGGGCGTGATCGGTGCGCTCGACCGGGTGGCGGTCAGTCAGGATGCGCTTCTGGAACATATGCGCAATCAGGGACCCGGCGAGGGCATGGATGCCGAAAGCCGGATGCGCCTGCGCTCGATGGATGTGCAGCTGTTGCGCATTCTCGAAGAGATTTCGGCGGGCCGTCAGGAGAGCATGGTCGAGCTGCGCAAGGATATCGAGCTGCTGGTCAAGGCGCTGTCGCAGCCGCGTGTGCGTGGGGCGGCCCGGGCCAAGTCCACGCGGGACGGAGACTGAGCCATGGCCTTGTCCCGCCGCACCGGTCAGCGATTTCAGGGCTCGGTCTGGCCCGGTTTCGTGGATGCGATGACGGGGCTGTTGATGGTGCTGACCTTCGTGCTCACCATCTTCATGGTGGTCCAGTACGTGTTGCGCGAGACGATCTCGGGGCAGGAGGACGAGCTGAGTGCGCTCTCGGCCGAGGTGTCGGCGCTGGCGGATGCGCTGGGGCTGGAAGAGCGCGAGAACAGCCGGCTGCAGGCCCGGTTGGGGGCGCTGAGCACCACCCTGAACCAGGCAGAGGACGATCTGGCGCAGGCACAGGCGCTGATCACCTCGCTGACCTCGGAGCGTGACCGGCAGGCCGCCGCGCTGGATGAGGCGCAGACCCGGATCACCGGGTTCGAGGCGCAGGTTGCGGCGCTGTTGGCGGACCGGGACCGGGCGCTGGGCGATATTCGTGAGTTGGAGGCCGAGCGCGAGGAGTTGCAGGCGGCGCGCGAACAGCTTCTGTCGGAGCAGGCGGCGCTGAACCTTGCGCTGGCCCGCAGCCGCGAAGAGATCGACGCCCAGACCGAGGCTGCCCGTCTGGCCGCCGCCCGCCGCGAGGCGCTCGAGGCGCTGGTGGCCGATCTTGAGCGCACCGGCGCGGCCAGCACGGCCCGGATCGAGGCGCTGGAACAGCAGTTGACCGAGGAAGAGGCCGCGAAGCTGGCCGAAGCCGCCGCGGCGAAGGCGCTGCGCGAGCGGTTGCAGAATGCCGATGCCGAGCTGACCGCGATGACATTGGCGCTCGAGGCGCAGCGGCAGGAGGCCGAGGACACGCTGACCCTGCTTGCCGCCGCCCAGGCCGCGAGGGCGGCGCTGGAACGCGAGTTCGGCGACGCGCTGACCCAGGAGGAATTGCAGGCCCGTCTGGATGCAGCGCTGAGTGCGCAGGCCGAGGCGGAGAGCGGTGCCGAGGCGCAGCGGTCGCTGGCCGAGGAGCGGGCCGAACTGCTGGCGCTGGCGCGTGAGACGCTGGCGGCGGAAAAGGAGATCTCGGTCGAGGCACAGCGCCAGACGGCGCTGCTCAACCAGCAGGTCGCGGCGCTGCGCGGCCAGTTGGGCAGCCTGCAGGCATTGCTGGACGACTACAAGGATCGCAATGCGGCCGCCGAGGTGCAGCTGCAGACGCTGGGGCAGGATCTGAACGCCGCACTCGCCCGCGCGGCCTCGGAAGAGCGCAGGCGGCGCATTCTGGAAGAGGCCGAGCGCAAGCGGCTGGAGGCCGAGGCGCAGGCGCTTGCGCAGGAAACCGAGGAACTGACGGCGCAGGCCGAGGATCTGGAACGCTACCGGTCCGAGTTCTTTGGCCGTCTGCGAGACGTGCTGGGTCAGCAGGAGGGGGTCCGGATCGAAGGTGACCGGTTCGTGTTCTCGTCCGAGGTGCTGTTTGATCCGGGCTCGGCGGTGTTGTCATCCGAGGGCGAGCGTGAGGTCGCCAAGGTTGCCCGCATTCTGGGCAGCGTGGCGCAGGACATCCCTCCCGAGCTTAACTGGATAATCAGGGTGGATGGGCATACCGACAACGTGCCTTTGTTCGGCACAGGCCGCTATCGCGACAATTGGGAGCTGAGCCAGGGACGCGCCCTGTCGGTGGTGCGCTACATGGTGGACTTCCTCGGTATTCCGCCTAACCGTCTGGCCGCCAACGGGTTCGGAGAGTTCCAGCCGGTAAACGATGCGGATACGCCCGAGGCGCGGGCGCAGAACCGGCGGATCGAATTGAAGCTGACCGAAAAGTAGCCCGCTATTCGATGTTGATTTCGACGGTCTTGCGGCTGATCTCCGTGCCATCGCGCAGCATCGCGACCTCGCCGAGATACCGGCCCGCTGGCCAGTGCGTCGCGGTCAACCGCCGTCCGGCGGCGCGAAAGAACCGGGCCTGGGTTTTGTCCAGTGCGAATTCCTCGGACAGAAAGGTCCCCTCGGGCCCGTCAATTGTCAGGCGCAGGATATCGCCGGTCTGACCGCCAAATGCGTAGCCGAACAGGACCAGCCCGGCGGCATCCGGCGGCATTGCCCCGCGCGCGGCGGTTCCGGCCTGAATGTCCTCGTAATCCGGCACGTGATCCGAGAAGCCGACCGAGAGCAGGGCGCCCGGAACATATGCGGGTGGTGCCTTCCAGAGGGTTTCCCCGGTCTCACCGCACGTTGCGGTGCCCGACGGGGCAAACGGATCGACGACGCGATTCTGATGGCGGACCGAAAGATGCAGATGCGGGAACTGAGTTCTGCCGCTGAGACCGATCTCGCCCAGCACGGTGCCCGCCAGCACCGTGTCACCGGTTTTGACCCGGAGCGAGCCGCGCTTCATGTGGCAATACTGGGTTTCCCAGCCATCCTCGTGGGCGATGACAACGCCGTTGCCACAGTCGCGGCCGGCAATTGTGTCCTGATCGGCGGGCTCGAACCTGCGATCCTCCATCCCGTCGCGGATCCCCCGCACCACACCTGCCGCTGAGGCCAGAATCCGGACGCCTTCGTGCATCTCTCGCAGGGTCGGCAGCGCGAAATCGGTGCCCTTGTGGCCGTCATAGCTGAGCGGGCCACAGCGGAAATCCCCGGCGTCCGGGCCAGGGACATGATCGACGAAGTTCTGGATGGTGCAGCTTTTGCCCGGAACGCAATCGACGGGCAGGTCCAGAACGGGTTGGCTCGCCGCCATGGTGGCGGCGAGCGTCAGGAGGGCACTCAGCCCTCCACGCACTTAATCTGCGGTCAGAAGCGGGGGCCGGTCGCCAGAAATCCGAGGCTGATCGGGACCGAGGATCTGCAGGTTGAGCTCACCCTTCTTGATCGAGACGCGGACCACACCACCCTTGGCCAGTTTGCCGAACAGCAGCTCTTCGGCCAGCGGCTTCTTGATGTGCTCCTGGATCACCCGGCCCAGCGGGCGGGCGCCCATCTTGTCGTCATAGCCCTTGTCGGCCAGCCATTCGGCGGCGGCAGTGGTCAGTTCGATCGACACGCCACGGTCAAGCAGCTGCGCCTCGAGCTGGAGGACGAATTTCTCGACCACCTGCAGGATGACCTCTTTCGACAGCGGCGCGAAGGAGATCACGGCGTCCAGACGGTTGCGGAATTCCGGCGTGAACATTCGCTCGATGGCGGCGGTATCCTCGCCCTCGCGCCGGTCGCGGGCAAAGCCGATGGCGGCCCGGGCCTGCTCCTGCGCGCCGGCGTTCGAAGTCATGATCAGGACCACGTTGCGGAAGTTCACGGTGCGCCCGTTGTGATCGGTCAGCTCACCGTGGTCCATAACCTGCAGCAGGATGTTGAACACGTCCGGATGCGCTTTCTCGATCTCATCCAGCAGCAGCACGCAATGCGGATGCTGGTCGACGCCGTCTGTCAGCAGGCCGCCTTGGTCAAAGCCGACATAGCCCGGAGGCGCGCCGATCAGACGGGAAACCGCGTGTTTCTCCATGTATTCCGACATGTCGAAGCGCAGCAGTTCCACACCCAGCGTATCGGCCAGTTGCTTGGCCACCTCGGTCTTGCCGACGCCGGTGGGACCCGCGAATAGGTAGTTGCCGATGGGTTTTTCGGGTTCGCGCAGACCTGCACGGGCCAGTTTGATGGCGCTCGACAGTGCTTCGATGGCCACGTCCTGGCCGAACACCACCCGTTTCAGCGAGGCTTCGAGATCTTTCAGTAGCTCGGCATCGTCCTTGGTGACGTTCTTGGGCGGGATGCGGGCGATCTTGGCGACCACCGCCTCGATCTCTTTCACGCCGATGGTCTTGCGGCGTTTGCTTTCCGCGACCAGGTGCTGCGCCGCGCCGGCCTCATCGATCACGTCGATGGCCTTGTCGGGCAGTTTGCGGTCGTTGATATAGCGCGCCGACAGTTCCACCGCGGATTTGATCGCATCAGCGGTGTATTTGATGTCGTGATGCTCTTCGAAATACGGTTTCAGGCCGCGCAGGATCTTGACGCTGTCTTCGACCGTGGGTTCGTTCACGTCGATCTTCTGGAACCGGCGGGACAGGGCGCGGTCTTTCTCGAAATGCTGGCGGAACTCCTTGTAGGTGGTCGAGCCCATGGTGCGCAGCTTGCCGCCCTGCAGGGCGGGTTTGAGCAGGTTCGACGCATCCATCGCGCCGCCCGAGGTGGCGCCGGCGCCGATCACGGTGTGAATCTCGTCGATAAACAAGACCGCATCGGGATGCTCTTCCAGCTCGGTTACCACGGCTTTGAGCCGTTCCTCGAAATCGCCGCGATAGCGGGTGCCCGCCAGCAGCGCGCCCATGTCGAGCGAGTAGATCGTGGTCTGAGACAGAACCTCGGGTGTTTCACCCGATACGATCTTGCGCGCCAGACCTTCGGCGATGGCGGTCTTGCCAACACCGGGATCACCCACCAGAAGCGGGTTGTTCTTGCGGCGGCGGCAGAGCACCTGAATGCAGCGCTCGACCTCATCCTCGCGCCCGATCAGCGGGTCGACATCACCGCTGCGGGCCTTGGCGTTCAGATCGACGCAGTATTTGGCAAGCGCGCTTTCCTTCTGCTCCACCTCGCTGGTGGAGCTCTGCGCCTCATCCTCGACCTCGTCGGCGCCTTTCACCGCGCGGTTTTCACCGTATGCCGGGTCCTTGGCCACGCCATGGGCGATGAAGTTCACCGCGTCATAACGGGTCATGTCCTGTTCCTGCAGGAAATAGGCCGCGTTGCTTTCGCGTTCGGCAAAGATCGCCACCAGCACATTGGCGCCTGTCACCTCGGTCCGGCCCGAGCTTTGCACGTGGATCGCGGCGCGCTGGATCACCCGCTGGAAGGCCGCCGTCGGTACCGCCTCGGAGCCGTCGATATCCGTCACCAGGTTCGACAGGTCCTCGTCGATGAACTCAACCAAAGTACTGCGCAACTCGTCCAGATCGACGCTGCAGGCCTTCATGACGCGCACGGCGTCCGGTTCCTCCAGCAGCGCCAGCAACAGATGCTCAAGCGTCGCGAATTCGTGCCGCCGTTCATTCGCCGCCGCAAGGGCCGCGTGAATGGCTTGTTCTAATGTGCTCGAGAATGAAGGCACGCGGGTGCTCCTCTAATCTTGGGTCGGATTGGGGGCCGAGTATCGGTCGGCGACCCCCGTCCCAACCATGTCCTCATAGTATTAGAGTTTGGTTGATCATGGCCCGGCTTCAAGGGTTTTCTTTCACTTGACAGTCACATTTCCCGTGACCGTGTCTGTGAGGAGCGTGAAAATTAGTCAGAACCGGTCCTTTCGCGCCCTGATTTCGGCAAAGACCGCGGCAGGGTCGGCGCCTGTCATGCCGAGATTGGCCTGAATGCCGGAATCTTCCGCGCGCAGAAAGGAGTTGGTGGCCTTTTCCAATGCCAACGGCGAGGGCACCGTGGGTTCTCCGGCGGCGCGGGCGCGGGCGATGTCGGCGATGCGCTGCTGCAGGGCGGGGTTTTCCGGCTCTATGGTCTGGGCAAACTGTCCGTTGGATTGTGTATATTCGTGGCCGGAATAGACGATTGTTTCCTCGGGCAGTGCCGCCAGCTTGCTGAGCGAGGCCCACATCTGCGGTGCCGAGCCCTCGAACAGCCGCCCGCATCCCAGCGCCATAAGGCTGTCGGCGGTAAAGACCGCGTGGCTTTGCGGCATGTGGAAGGCGATATGGCCGACGGTGTGGCCCGAGACGTCGAGAACATGCACCGGCTCGCCGCCGATCGTCAGCGTGTCGCCCTCGGCCACCTGCGCATCCAGCGGCGGCAGCCGGTGGGCATCGGCGGAGGCACCTACGACCTGCGCGGGATGCTGCGCCAGAATCCCGGCCAGACCGTCCACATGGTCGTAATGATGGTGGGTCAGCAACACATGGCTCAGCCGCCAGCCGCGTGCGGTCAGTTCGGCCAGAATGGGCTCGGCCTCGGGCGCGTCGACCAGCGCGGTTTCGCCGCTTTCCCCATCGTGGGCCAGAAAGGCATAATTGTCGCTGAGGCAGGGGATGGTGACGATCTCAAGAGGCATGGCCTTTTGCCCTTTCGTTGCTAGACTGCGCCCAGCTAAGCCGATCGCGCAGGTGTCCGCAATGCATCTCGATGTGCAGGATCTGAGGAATTTCTACTACCGCAGCACGCTGGGGCGCGCGGCGCAGGCTGCGGTCCGGGGCCGGTTGCTCAAGATCTGGCCCGAGGCCAAGGGGCAGACCGTGGCGGGATTCGGCTTTGCCGTGCCGCTGCTGCGGCCCTATCTGGCCGATGCGCGCCGGGTGATCGGTCTGATGCCGGGCCCGCAGGGCGTGATGCCTTGGCCCGCCGGAATGGCGAATGTCTCGGTCCTGACCGAAGAGACGATATGGCCGATTGAAACCGGCCATATCGACAAGCTGGTGGTGATGCACGGGCTGGAAACCTCGGAACGGCCCAGCCAGTTGCTGGAGGAATGCTGGCGGGTGCTGGGGCCGGGGGGCAAGGCGATCTTCGTAGTGCCGAACCGGGCGGGGCTGTGGTCACGCTCGGACAAGACGCCGTTTGGTTTTGGCCGTCCTTACACGCTGGGGCAGTTGGAAACCCAGTTGCGCACCCATCAATTTCTGCCGGAGAACCATTGTTCGGCGCTGTATCAGCCGCCGTCTTTCCGGCGGTTCTGGCTGAAATCCGGCGCGCTGATCGAGCGCACGGGCACGCGGCTGCCCACGATCCTCGCGGGTGGTGTTTTCATGGTTGAAGTCTCAAAGCGAGTGCATCCGCCACGGGGCAATGCGATCAAGGACACGGCGCGCCGTCCGCTCAAGGCGCTGGACGGGATGCTCAAGCCCGCTTAGGCACGTTTGAAGCGGCTGATCTGGACTTATCAGCCGTGCCAGTTGGCCCTTTTATGAAGGATTTATGCCACAGGAATCGCAAAAACCTGCAATTCCGTAACATTTTTCAACCGCCCGTTCGGGTGCAAAGGGTCGCAGTTTCCCTAACCTATTGAAAACACGCGATTTGGGGATAACTGCGTTACCGCTATACTATATTGCGAGGTTGGATACGCTCTGCTACATCCCCGGTGATTTTGATGCCCTGCCTGTCCTGGCGGGGTTTCTTCACGCCCCCGGGGTGCCGTTCCGGGCAGTTACGGGGCCAAAAGTATCGGAAGGGTGGACGTGTCCGAACCAGCTTCGATTTCCGCAGGCATCGCCGAGCGCTATGCCACGGCGATCTTCGAGATCGCAAAAGACAACAATGACCTTGCGGGTCTGGAATCCGGCATCAATGATCTGGCAACCGCCCTGAGCGACAGCGACGATCTGCGCGACCTGATCGCGTCTCCGCTGGTGTCCCGCTCGGAACAAGAAGCCGCAATCACCGCAGTTGCAGACAAGATGGGCCTGAGCGGCGTGCTGCGCAACTCGCTGGGCCTGATGGCGCAGAAACGCCGCCTGTTCGTGGTGCCGCAACTGGTGACCGTCCTGCGCGGCATGCTGGCGGACGAGCGCGGCGAAGTGACCGCCGATGTCGCCTCGGCCAAGGCGCTGACCAAGACCCAGATGGACAAATTGTCCAAGACGCTCAGCGAGCGCGTGGGCAAAACCGTGACTATCAATGCGACCGTTGATGAAAGCCTCATCGGCGGTCTTGTCGTTAAAGTGGGCTCGAAGATGATCGACAGCTCGATCCGCTCCAAGCTCAACTCCCTCCAGAATGCAATGAAAGAGGTCGGATAAATGGGTATCCAAGCTGCAGAGATTTCTGCAATCCTGAAGGACCAGATCAAGAATTTTGGTCAGGAAGCCGAAGTGGCCGAGATCGGCCGCGTGCTGAGCGTCGGCGACGGGATTGCCCGTGTGTATGGCCTCGACAACGTGCAGGCCGGTGAGATGGTCGAGTTTCCCGGTGGCATCATGGGCATGGCGCTGAACCTGGAAAGCGACAACGTCGGCGTCGTGATCTTCGGCTCGGACCGGGACATCAAGGAAGGCGACACCGTCAAGCGCACCAACGCCATCGTGGACGTGCCGATCGGGGACGAGCTGCTGGGCCGCGTTGTGGACGGTCTGGGCAACCCGATTGACGGCAAGGGCCCGATCAACGCCACCAAGCGCGGCGTGGCCGACGTCAAGGCGCCCGGCATCATCCCGCGTAAGTCGGTGCACGAGCCAATGGCGACCGGCCTGAAATCGGTTGACGCGATGATCCCGATTGGCCGTGGCCAGCGGGAACTGATCATTGGTGACCGTCAGACCGGCAAGACCGCCGTGGCGCTGGACACCATCCTGAACCAGAAATCGGTGAACGACGCAGCCGGCGACGACGAGTCGAAGAAACTCTACTGCGTCTATGTCGCCATCGGTCAGAAGCGTTCGACCGTGGCCCAGCTGGTGAAGAAGCTGGAAGAAAGCGGTGCCATCGATTACTCGATCGTCGTGGCCGCAACCGCGTCCGACCCGGCGCCGATGCAGTTCCTGGCGCCTTACTCCGCGACCGCGATGGCCGAATACTTCCGTGACAACGGCCGCCACGCGCTGATCATCTATGATGACCTGTCGAAACAGGCCGTGTCCTATCGTCAGATGTCGCTGCTGCTGCGCCGTCCGCCGGGGCGTGAAGCCTATCCGGGTGACGTTTTCTACCTCCACTCGCGCCTGCTGGAGCGTTCGGCGAAGCTGAACGAAGACTTTGGTGCCGGGTCGCTGACCGCTCTGCCGGTTATCGAAACCCAGGGTGGTGACGTGTCGGCCTTTATTCCGACCAACGTGATCTCGATCACCGACGGCCAGATCTTCCTGGAAACCGAGCTGTTCTATCAGGGCATCCGCCCCGCCGTTAACACCGGTCTGTCGGTGAGCCGCGTGGGTTCGTCGGCTCAGACTGACTCGATGAAGTCGGTTGCCGGTCCGGTGAAACTGGAACTGGCTCAGTACCGCGAAATGGCGGCCTTTGCGCAGTTCGGGTCCGACCTCGACGCCGCAACCCAGCAGCTGCTGAACCGTGGTGCGCGTCTGACCGAGTTGATGAAACAGCCGCAGTATTCGCCGCTGACCA
The DNA here is from genome assembly GCF_013031405.1 of Ruegeria sp. HKCCD8929. Taxonomy (GTDB): domain Bacteria; phylum Pseudomonadota; class Alphaproteobacteria; order Rhodobacterales; family Rhodobacteraceae; genus Ruegeria. Next base: position 278,640 of record NZ_WPZY01000005.1, read on the forward strand.
ACGCGGAGATTGTCTGCGTGATCTTCGCGGGCACCAACGGCTACCTCGACAAGATCGACGTATCGGAAGTGGGCCGCTACGAGGCCGGTCTGCTGGCGCATCTGCGCGGCAAGCACGCCGACCTGCTTCAGTGGATCACCGACGAAGATCCCAAGATCAAGGGTGAGGCATCCGACAAGCTCAAGGCAGCGATCGACGAATACGCCGCGACCTTCGCTTGATAGGAGGTTCTGATGCCTAGTCTGAAGGACCTTAAAAACAGAATCGAGTCGGTCAAATCGACCCGCAAGATCACCAAGGCCATGCAGATGGTCGCGGCCGCGAAACTGCGCCGCGCCCAGGAATCTGCCGAAGCCTCGCGCCCCTACGCCGAGCGGTTCAATGCCGTGATGGCGGGGCTGGCGGCCTCGGTCGGGGACAGCGACAGCGCCCCCAAGCTGCTTCGGGGCACCGGCAGCGATGATGTCCATCTGCTGGTCGTGATGACAGCCGAACGCGGTCTCTGCGGCGGCTTCAACTCGAACATCGCCAAGCTGGCCCGTGCCCGCGCGGACGAGCTGCGGGCCAAGGGCAAGACGGTCAAGATCCTGACCGTCGGCAAAAAGGGCCGCGACGCGCTCAAGCGGGAATACAGCGATCTGTTCGTGGGTCATGTCGACCTGAGCGAGGTCAAGCGCATCGGCTATGCCAACGCGCAGGATATCGCCAAGGACGTGCTGACCCGGTTCGACGGGGCCGAGTTCGACGTTGCCACGATCTTCTACGCGAAGTTCGTCAACGTGGTGACCCAGATCCCGACGGCCCAGCAGGTCATCCCGGCCTCGTTCGAGGATGTCGAGGTGGAAACCGGGGGCGCGGTCTATGACTACGAGCCCGGCGAGGAACGGATTCTGGCCGACCTACTGCCCCGCGGTGTGGCGACCCAGATCTTCTCGGCCCTGCTGGAGAATGGCGCATCCGAACAGGGTGCCCGGATGAGCGCGATGGACAACGCGACCCGCAACGCGGGCGAGATGATCGACAAGCTGACCATCCAGTTCAACCGTTCGCGCCAGGCCGTGATCACCAACGAGCTGATTGAAATTATTTCCGGCGCCGAAGCGCTGTAAGAAAACCGGAGACGAAACATGGCGAATGCAAAAGGCAAAGTCACTCAGATCATCGGGGCCGTCGTCGACGTGCAGTTCGATGATGCGCTGCCTGAAATTCTGAACGCGCTGGAAACCACCAACAACGGCAAGCGTCTGGTGCTGGAAGTTGCGCAGCACCTGGGCGAAAACACCGTCCGCACCATCGCGATGGACGCGACCGAAGGTCTGGTCCGCGGCGAGGCCGTGACCGACACCGGCGCACCGATCTCGGTGCCGGTGGGCAATGCCACCCTGGGCCGCATCCTGAACGTGGTCGGCGAGCCGATCGACGAAAAGGGCGACGTTGAAGCGACCGAATCCCGTGCCATCCACCAGCCCGCGCCCGAGTTTGACGAACAGTCGACCGAGTCGGAGATTCTGGTCACCGGCATCAAGGTTGTTGACCTGCTGGCGCCTTACGCCAAAGGCGGCAAGATCGGCCTGTTCGGCGGTGCCGGCGTGGGCAAGACCGTTCTGATCATGGAACTGATCAACAACATCGCCAAAGTGCACTCGGGCTTTTCCGTATTCGCGGGTGTTGGGGAACGGACCCGTGAGGGCAACGACCTCTACCATGAGATGATCGAATCGAACGTGATCAAGCCGGACAACCTGTCGGAAAGCCAGGTGGCGCTGGTCTACGGTCAGATGAACGAGCCTCCGGGCGCGCGTGCCCGAGTTGCTCTGACCGGCCTGACCCTGGCCGAGCAGTTCCGCGACCAGTCCGGGACCGACGTTCTGTTCTTCGTCGACAACATCTTCCGCTTCACGCAGGCGGGTTCCGAGGTGTCGGCTCTGCTGGGTCGTATCCCTTCGGCGGTGGGCTACCAGCCGACGCTGGCCACCGACATGGGCGCCCTGCAGGAACGCATCACCTCGACCAAGGCTGGCTCGATCACCTCGGTGCAGGCCATTTATGTTCCTGCGGACGACCTGACCGACCCTGCGCCGGCAACCTCGTTTGCGCACCTTGACGCGACCACCGTTCTTAACCGTGCGATCTCGGAAAAGGGTATCTACCCTGCCGTGGACCCGCTCGACTCGACTTCGCGTCTGCTCGACCCGGCCATCGTCGGTGATGAGCACTACAAGGTTGCGACCGACGTTCAGCAGATCCTCCAGCGCTACAAATCGCTGCAGGACATCATCGCCATCCTCGGCATGGACGAACTGTCGGAAGAGGACAAGCTGACCGTGGCCCGCGCCCGCAAGATCGAGCGTTTCCTCAGCCAGCCGTTCGACGTGGCCGAAGTCTTCACCGGCTCGCCCGGAGTGCAGGTGCCGCTGGATGAAACCATCTCGTCGTTCAAGGCGGTTGTGGCCGGTGAATACGACCACCTGCCCGAGGCGGCCTTCCTGATGGTTGGCGGCATCAACGAAGTGATCGCAAAAGCCGAGAAGATGGCCGCAGAAGCTGCCTAAGGAGTAACCCTGATGGCAAACACGATGCAATTCGACCTCGTCAGCCCGGAGCGGAGCCTTGCTTCGCTGCAGGCCAGCGCGGTCCAGATTCCCGGCGCGGACGGGGACATGACGGCAATGCCCGATCATGCCCCCACCATCACCACGCTGCGCCCGGGTATCCTCAAGGTCGAGGCCCCCGAAGGTTCCAGCGAATATCTGGTGACCGGCGGGTTTGCCCAGATCAACGGGGACGGGCTGTCGGTGCTGGCCGAAAAGGCCATCCCGGTGACCGAAGTGACCCGCGCACAGCTGGACGAGCTGATCGCCGAGGCGCGCGCCTCGCATGAGGCCGCCAAGGAACAGCAGGAAACCAATCTGGTGGATGATGCCGCCAAGCTGCTGGCCGATATGGAAGCCCTGGGCACCCATATGAGCCTCTGAGCGGTTCCTTGCGCCCGAATTAGTGAACCGGCCTCGCCCCAGGCGAGGCCGTTTTTTTTTTGTGCTGCCTTTTCAATCCCGTCACAGTAAGGTGCGGAAATTAAAGAACAAGCGATGATGGTATGAGGCTATTCCAATCCCACCCCATCGGAATTGATCAGGGCGAAGAGGTTCTGTTCTCGGACTTCGCGGATGGCGGCGAGATGTGGACCGGCAAGGGCCCGCGCGAGCGGCGCTGCCGGATCGGGTTCAGCTCGGCCTTCCGGACCCCGCCGGTTGTCCAGATCGGTGTGGCGCTGTGGGACGTGGACACAAGCTCGGCCCTGCGGGCCGAGGTGCGGGCCGAAGAGATCACCTGCGACGGGTTCGATGCCGTGTTTCGCACCTGGTCCGATACGCTTGTCGCCCGCATTCGTGTGTCATGGCTGGCCATCGGGGAGGTGGCGCATCCAGATGACTGGGTCATCATGTAGGAACGCCGTATCTTTACCTCACAAAAAAGCAGCCCTCGAAAACCGAAGGCTGCCTTTTGTTTCTGCATGGTGCCCGGGGATCAGTGCCCGGCGATCAGACCCATGCTTTCGAGTTTGAGCAGCACCTGATGGGCGCAGTTGTCGACGTCAACATTCTCGGTCTCGACGCGCAGTTCGGGATTCACCGGCACATCGTAAGGGTCTGAAATACCGGTGAATTCCTTGATCTTTCCCTCACGCGCCAGCTTGTAGAGCCCCTTGCGGTCGCGGCGCTCGCATTCCTCGATGCTGGTTGCCACATGGACCTCGCAGAAGGCGCCGAAGGTCTCGATCTCTTCGCGCACCGCGCGGCGGGTCGTGGCATAGGGCGCGATGGGCGCGCAGATGGCGATGCCGCCGTTCTTGGTAATCTCGGACGCCACATAGCCGATGCGGCGGATGTTCAGGTCGCGGTGTTCTTTCGAGAAGCCAAGTTCGGACGACAGGTTCTTACGCACGATATCGCCGTCCAGCAGCGTCACCGGGCGGTCGCCGGTTTCCATCAGCTTGACCATCAGCGCGTTGGCGATGGTGGATTTGCCGGAACCCGAGAAGCCGGTGAAGAACACGGTGAAGCCCTGCTGCGAGCGTGGCGGGAAGCGGTTGCGCAGCTCCTGCACCACTTCGGGGAACGAGAACCATTCGGGGATCTCCAGCCCCTCGCGCAGACGGCGGCGCAGTTCGGTGCCCGAGATATTCAGGATGGTGACATTATCCTTGTCCTTGATCTCGTCATTGGGCTCGTACTGGGCGCGCTCTTGCACATAGACCATGTGTTTGAAATCGACCATCTCGATGCCGATCTCGTCCTGGTATTTGCGAAACAGGTCCTGTGCGTCGTAGGGGCCGTAGAAATCTTCACCTGCCGTGTTCTTGCCGGGGCCTGCATGGTCGCGGCCGACGATGAAATGGGTACAGCCGTGATTCTTGCGGATCAGGCCGTGCCAGACCGCCTCGCGCGGGCCTGCCATGCGCATGGCGAGATTCAGCAGCGACATCGAGGTGGTCGAGGCCGGGTACTTGTCCAGCACTGCCTCGTAGCAGCGCACGCGGGTGAAGTGATCGACATCGCCCGGTTTGGTCAAGCCGACGACCGGGTGGATCAGCAGGTTGGCCTGCGCTTCCTTGGCGGCGCGGAAGGTCAGTTCCTGATGCGCCCGGTGCAACGGGTTGCGGGTCTGGAAGGCGACGATGCGGCGCCAGCCCACCTTGCGGAAATAGGCGCGCAACTCGTTCGGGGTGTCGCGGCGGGCCTTGAAGTCATAATGCACGGGCGGCTGAATGCCGACGATGGGACCGCCCAGATAGATCTCGCCGGCCACGTTGTGCAGATAGTTCACCGCCGGGTGCGCTGTGTCGTCGGCGCCAAAGACCTTTTCCGCCTCGTTGGCCTTGTCCGGCGTCCAGCGGTCGGTCACGGTCATGGTGGCGAGGATCACGCCCTCCTGATCGCGCAGGGCAATGTCCTGACCCAGTTCGATTTTCTCGGCGAACTCCTCGCTGACATCCAGAGTGATGGGCATCGGCCAGAGGGTACCGTCGGCCAGCCGCATGTCTTCGACCACGCCGTGGTAGTCCTCTTCGGACAGGAACCCCTTGAGCGGGCTGAAGCCGCCATTCATCAGCAGTTCCAGGTCGCAAATCTGGCGCGGGGTCAGATCGTGGCTGATCAGATCGGCGGCTTCGACCTTAAGCTTCTGGGCGGAATCGTAGGAAACGTAGAGTTCGGGAATCGGGGCAAGATTGCTCAACATCGTCATTCGAATACTCGTGTTGCTTTGCTTGAAAATCCGTAGTGTCCGGGGTGTTTTGTGGGGCTTTAGCCATGTCGGCAAGGGGAAGTCCAGCCGGGTTGTGTCAACTAAGGACGTTTTGGGCGGATTTTGCGCAGAATGGGAGGAAGTTCGGGCTTTTCCGCAACGGATAAACCGATCATTCGCGATCCGGGGCGATCAGGCCGGGCTTGCGGAATTATTGTTCCGACAGGTCGATCTGCATTTCCAGCTCCGAGGCCTGAGCGACCGGCAGGGCGAACACCGGTTCGGAAACCCCGCGCAGCTGGAATTCGCGTAGGGGCAGATCGGCGGTTTCGGTCTCCATCGCCTCCAGAACCTGGGTCGAGACCAGCAGCTCGACACCCAGTTCCTTGGTCTGGCCTTCCAGCCGACTGGCGGCGTTGACCGTGTCGCCGATGATGGTGCGTGGCGCGTGGCCGGCCGCGCCGATCTCACCCAGAACCAGATTGCCCAGATGCAAGCCCATGCCGATGCGAATCTCGGGTGCGTGTTCGGTGGCGAGCCGTTCGTTGAACCGTTCCAGCGCGCGCCCGACCTCACGTGCGGCGTGCAGCCCGGCGCGGGCTGAGCTTGCGGCATCACGGGTCTCGAACACCGCCAGCAATCCGTCGCCCAGATATTTGTCTACCGTCCCCCCCGAACTGGTGATAGCGGGCACGATCTCATCAAAGAAGCGGTTCAGCAGAAAGACCACGTCGTAGGGTAGCTGCCCGGTAGTGCGGGCGGTAAAGCCGCGCATGTCCAGAAACAGGATGGCCAACTGTCGCTCTTGGCCCTGGCTGGCATGGGCGCGGTTGCGCCCGCCCTCGGGGCGGAAGACGCGGAACACGGTGGCGGGATGGGTGGGGCGGATCTGGCAGGCCAGCCGCGTGTTGGGCGGGGCGTTTACGGCGGCGAGGCTGCGCGCCTCGGTCTCGCTGGGCGGGTGCAGCAACTCGCCGCCTTCCTCGACCACCACCCGGCAGGTGGTACAGCGCCCCTTGCCGCCGCAGAGCGCGGCATGTGCGATCCCGTTGGCCTGCGACATCTCCAAGAGGGTCATGCCCTTCTCGGCGGTGATATCGGGGCCGTAGATATAGCTGATGCGCACCGCATGGCGCCGCCGCATGATCTTGCGGCCCAGATAGACCGCAGCCGTCAACGCCAGTGCCCCCCAGAACACCATTCGGCCGTAGCTGGTGACGGAAATCAGGTGCTGAAATGCGTCGCCGCTGGGCCAGTTGAAATAAGCCACATAGTCTTCGCGCAACCCGTCATCGGCAAAGGCGTCCCACATCCGTCGCCCTTCGGTCAGCAGCCCGGCAAAGGCAAATCCAGGGATCAGCACGGCCACACCGATAAGATAGGGAATGCTGGCGCGCCACCATCGCGTCAGGCGGAGCCAGAAGTGCAGGCCGATGCAGCCATGTATCCAGACAATCAGCAGCAGCAGGCTCTGCCACCAGAGCACCGGGTACGGCCACATCAGGACGATGAGATAGCCCATCTCGTCATTGACGTCGTAGATTTCATGCGCGTAGCGGGTCTGGACGACATGAGCGATCAGTTGCAGCGGGATCAGCAGGCCCAGCGTCACCTGCAGCGCCTCGCTGAATTTCAGACGCAGGGTGCGCCGTTTTGCCAGCGAGGTCAGCGCCAACCCGGCATGGATCAGCAGCGCTGCATAGAGCAGCACGCTGCCCGCCAGGCTGCGGGTGATGACCTGCCGCCCGTCCTGCATCGCGTTCATCCACTCAAAGTCGAGCAGGCCCAGACCGATGTTGAAAAAGTGGGAAAAGGCATAGGTGAACAGGATCAGCCCGGTTGCGATCCTCAGACGTGTTGTCCAGCTTCCCCGCCAGAGTGCGCTGGCCAAAGACTCCTCCGGTTTTCTGTTCGCTGGATCTGAGTGTGCGGGGCCGTGCAGGGCAGGTCAAGACGGGGTTTCATGACCCCGGGGGCCAGGGTGCAGCCGCGCCTGCTGGGCGGATCAGATCGGCGGCACAGTCAAACAGCACCAGATGGCTGAGCTCCGGGCGCGAGCGTGACGAATAGAGCAAGCCCTGCGCGCCCTCCCGCCGTGCCTGATCGGAATAGGCCCAGGTGGGCGAGGGCGCTCCTGCGGCGTGCAGATCCTGCCAGATGACCGACACCTCAGGGCGGCCCCGTAGATCGGCCAGCCTGGCATTGGTCACTTGCAAGGGAAGGATAACGCGCGGCGGATCGTCCGCACCCACATAGCGCCGGATCGCAACGCCTGCACCCTCGGGTGTCAGTGAGGCATAGAGTGCGGTCTGGCCGGAATGGTGAAAGCGGCCTTCGGGGGCACGGGCAGGGGATAAAGGCCGATCCGCCCGCGCCTGATACAGAATTCTCCAGACGATGCCGGAGAATGTCAGCACGCCTATTCCTGTTCCGCTAGGAACCGTTCGGCATCCAGCGCCGCCATGCAGCCCATGCCCGCGCTGGTGACCGCCTGACGGTAGACGTGATCGGTCAGGTCGCCGGCGGCAAATACGCCCGGCACCGAGGTCTCGGTCGTGCCCGGCTTGGTCACCACATAGCCGCCCATATGAGTGTCGAGCGAGTCCTTGACCAACTCGTTCGCCGGCGCATGGCCGATGGCGACAAAGACACCCTTGCAGGGGATTTCGGTGATCTCACCAGTCTTGACATGCTTGACCCGCACACCCTCGACGCCCAGCGGCGCGTCGGTGCCGATCACCTCGTCCAGCTCATGGAACCAGAGCGGCTCGATCTTTTCGTTCTTGAACAGGCGATCCTGCAGGATCTTCTCGGCCCGCAACTCGTCGCGGCGGTGGACCAGAGTGACCTTGCTGGCGAAGTTGGTCAGAAACAGCGCCTCTTCCACGGCGGTGTTGCCGCCGCCGATCACCACGATCTCTTGCCCGCGATAGAAGAACCCGTCGCAGGTGGCGCAGGCCGAGACGCCGAAGCCCTTGAATTTCTCCTCCGACGGGAGACCCAGCCACTTCGCCCGCGCGCCGGTCGCAAGGATCACCGCGTCAGCGGTGTAGGTAGTGCCGTTGTCGCCGCGCGCGGTGAAGGGCCGTTTCGACACGTCCAGATCGGTGATGATGTCGCCCACCACGTCACAGCCCATGGCGCTGGCGTGTTCCTGCATCTTGATCATCAGATCGGGGCCCTGCACCTCGGTAAAGCCCGGATAGTTCTCGACATCGGTGGTGGTGGTCAGTTGACCGCCCGGCTCGATCCCCTGCACCAGCACCGGCTCAAGCATGGCGCGGCTGGCATAGACGCCTGCGGTATAACCCGCGGGGCCCGACCCGATGATCAGAACCCGGGTGTGACGTGTCTCGGCCATGGTACCCCCAATTTTTCTGGCACATCTTCTGCATCGGCGGGTTTGCCGCCTTCGGGGCATGGATATAACGACGGCAGCCCCGGGCTTAAACCCCCCAAGATCACATCTGTGCGTGTCTCAGTTTGAGGCGGGTTGTTCGGTAAAGGAGCATCCGGAATGAACAATATTGCTCGGGTGCGAAACATTATTGCGCCTCACCGGGGGGCTGCTATAAGAACCGGAAAAATGGGAGCAATTCATGGTCGCCACACGACTGGACGAAATTGACCGCAAGATCCTGGCCGAATTGCAGGCAGATGGCCGGATGACCAATGTCGAACTGGCCAAACGCGTGGGAATTTCGGCGCCGCCCTGTCTGCGGCGGGTGCGCACACTGGAAGAATCGGGGCTGATCCGCGGCTACCATGCCGAGGTGAATTCACGGGAACTGGGCTTCGAGGTGCAGGTCTTTGCCATGGTCGGGCTCGACAGTCAGGCCGAGGTCGAGCTGCGCGCGTTTGAAGAGCGCTGCCGCAACTGGCCGCTTGTGCGGGAATGCCACATGCTGAACGGCGAGGTGGATTTCATCCTGAAATGCGTGGCCCCCGACCTCAGCAGCTTTCAGCAGTTTCTGACCGGAGAGTTGCTGACCACCCCGAACGTGGCCAGCGTTAAAACCTCGCTCGTCATCCGCGGCGCCAAGGACGAGCCCGGCGTACCTTTCGATGTACTCGAAGAACGCCTGAGCCGAAGCGCCTGAGTGCCCCGCCTTTCGGGGCTGCATCGAGGGGTGGCAGAACCGCCGCCACTGTCAGGGAAACTGCCCAGCCTACAATCAGGTTCATCGCGCCGCGCCTTAGGCCGTGATGGCGTTGATTTCGCCATCGCCGGCGCGCGGCAGGATCTGCGGGCCGAAATCGGTCAGCGAATCGATATGGGTAAACAGGCTCAGGTACAGATCGCGCAGCGGCTGGCCGACGGTTCGGGTCGCGCCGATGCCCGGGTGATAGGTCTCGAACTGCAATCCGTCCACGTTGATCAATGCGTGGCGCCGCAGGCACAGGTGGAACAGCTCAACGGGCGTCGGCGGCAGCGTTTCGACCACGCTCGTTCCGTCGAGGAATGCGTGAACCGGCGTCAGGATCGGTTTGTCCAGCGACAGGTGCCGCAGATGCGCCGGGGTGGCCAACAGCCGGGCCGAGTGCCCGGCAATGACCCCTGACCTTGGCCGCTGCATTCCGAACGTGTCCGCCATGATTCGGGTCAGGGTATGGGTACGTCCGCGGGCATTCGGGCGACCGGGAACCATCACGGTCGACCCTTTCCACAGCAGAACCTGGGTCGAGCCGTCTCCGGTGATGATCTTGTCGCCGGGCAGCAGATCCTCGATCGCCATCGGCCCCTGATCGGTTTCCACCAGCGAGCCGCGCGTGAAGGCGCAGAACGCGTCCTCGAACATCGGAAGGGCCGGCGCGATGTGGCGGCTTTGCACCATCTCGCCGCATGATGTCAGCGCGTTGACCTCGTACCGGCGCAGTTGGGCGCGCCGCGCGCAGGGTGTGTTCGCGACGTCATTGAGGAACGAGTTTGTTTCGACCGCGGTATGCGGCGCCTGCGTTGGTGATCGGGGAATAGTCATCTATTCTGTCCCTTTCAAATCAGAGCATGCCCACGCGGCCCCCTCAGACCAGCGCGGGCATGCGAAACCAAACTGATGGTTCAAAGTAACGCCTTCGTCCCTGACAACCCGAAAGTTCACCGGAACAGCGACGCCTTGATCGCATTTCAGCGGTCAAAACAGTGACCCCCCCATCAGAACCATTACCAAGCGGACGACAAGCGTCCGGTACCCCTCTGCCTCGGACGGTCGCTCAGATCGTTTTGAGCGTCCGTGTCATCCGGCCGGTCCGAGGCCACCCCGGCGCGGAACTTGTCGGGGCGAAACTCGGCCCCGTATCACTTAAATTCAGCCTCGTTCGGCCACCCGGCGTATCACCTTGGCCGGTCGGCCTTTTCCGCGCCCCCAAGGCAGCTTGGTCTGGTGACTCTTTGCAGTCGCAATCACCGATTTGAGGAAGCGGGATTTGAGTTGCATTCGTCGTCTCCTGAACCAACGGGGTGCGAGGCCGATTAATCGTTAGTGTGAATATGATCAAAGTTTGCGGCGAGGATTGGGCCGATTCAGGAAAAAATGAGGACAAATATGCCCGTGACCGTCACATTTTGTTAACTATCGTCTACGGACCACAACCCTTAGAGAATACTATGTTTCATTGGGGTGTCGGCTGTGCTTGCGCGCATTGGGTGTCCGGCGCGTGTGGCAAACATGGCTGTTATGTTAACCATTATGACCGAGAGCGCCGTTATCTCAGAGGCGGATGACCGAGATCAGGCGGCCATAATCAGCTTCGCCCGCATGCGTGGTCCGCCGGTAGGAATAGAATCGCTCGGCATCCGAATAGGTGCAGTGGCGCGTCCACTCTGCTTGTCCGATTCCGGCGCGGCGAAGGCGGTGCAGCCCGTAGCCGGGCAGGTCGAACAGCATCCGGTCGCCGTTGCCGTTGGCGAAGAACCGGGTGTTGCCCGAATCCTCAAGCATGAAATCGTCCAGAAACTCGGGCCCCACCTCGTAAGCGCCCTGCGAGATCGTGGGGCCGATCACCGCCACCGTATCCGCGCGGCGGGCACCAAGCGCCTCCATGGCGTCAAGGGTGGCCTCCAGCACGCCGTCCAGCGCGCCGCGCCATCCGGCATGGGCGGCGCCGATCACCCGGGCGTTGCGGTCGGCAAACAACACTGGTTGGCAGTCGGCGGTCAGGATCGTTAGCGCCAGCCCCGGCGTGGCGGTCACCAGCGCGTCGGCCTTGGGCTTGTCCTCTCGTGGGCCGGTCACGGTCAGCACATCGGCCGAGTGATACTGGTGCACGCCCACCAGTTCGGTCGGGCTCACCTCCATCGCGTCGGCCACGCGCGCGCGGTTGACCGCTACGGCGCCGCTTTGGTCCGACGAGCCCTGACCGCAGTTCAACCCGGCGAAGATGCCCGAGGACGCACCGCCCCGGCGGCTGAAAAAGCCGTGGCGCACAGGGGACAGCAGGTCCGAGGTCAGGATCTCCAGCGTCATGGTTCCAATCCGGGCGGCGGTGGGGCAGGTGCCGGAAAGAGCCCCAGCACCTTGAACAGGTTTCCCATTTCCTCGGGATGCGTCAACCGGCGATGTGCATGAATGATGCTCTTGGCCTCTTTGTCGGTACGCCCCCGGACCAGCGCCTGCGCCCGTGCGGTGATGCCCAGCCGTTCCAGAAAGATGCCCTGCGGGGTCAATTTCGTATGGGCGCATCCGGCGTTTTTTGCGGTCAGGGCCAGTGCCTCGAAATCCACATGGGCGGTTAGATCGGCCTCACCTGGCGAGGCCAGCGGGTCGGCCATCTCATGCCGATGCAGCGCCTGAAACGTGTCCCCCAGCGAGCGCCAGTCGCCGTAATCGATGATCAACCCGGCGCCGCCATGGGCTGCCATGCGCCGGGCCAGCTCTGTGGTGACTGTCTGCGCCGGGGCGCATAGTTCGACCAGATCGCCGTCGCGCGTGTCGGGGAGTCGGTGTTCCAGCGCCGCTTGCGGGGTTGCGGCACCCAGGCCGAAGGCCAGCTTTCCGTTTTCAAGCCCGACCAACCGCTCACGCCAGAGATCGCCGTCGCGGATGAACTGCCGGATCGGCAGGGCGTCGAAGAACTCGTTGGCCACAAGGAGGAGAGGCCGGTCCGGCAGGTCCTCGACGCGGTCAAGCCATGAGGGGGTGTGACCGGAGAGCGTCTCCGCCTGTATCCTGCGCAGCGCGGGTGACGCCTCGACCAGCGCGATCCGGGCCGCGTCGTGAAACCCGGCCACCGCGCGGGTGGCGCGCAGCAGATCGGCCATCAGCGTGCCGCGCCCGGGGCCAAGCTCGGCCAGCGTGAAGGGCGTGGGGCGGCCCTCATCCATCCACGCTTGCGCTAGCGCGAGGCCGATGAGTTCTCCGAACATCTGGCTGATTTCCGGCGCGGTGGTGAAATCGCCCGCCGCGCCCAGCGGGTCACGGGTGGTGTAGTAGCCGTGCACCGGGTGCAGCAGGCATTCGGCCATGTAGTCGGCAAGGCTCAGCGGGCCGTCCTGCCGGATGCGCTCGATCAGAAGTGCGCGCAGGCTCATGTTGCCCGCCGGGAACGCAGAAAGAACCACAGCCCAAGTGCGATCATCGGCAGCGAGAGCAGCTGGCCCATGGTCAAGCCGTACCCGCTAACATGCCAGACCAGCCCCAGCGGATTGCCGGGTGTGACGAATTGTGCGTCTGGCTGCCGGAAGAACTCGACGACAAAGCGCGACAGGCCATAGCCCGCCAGAAACACGCCCAGTACCAGACCGGGGCGCTTGAGCGCACCACGGCGGTAGACCAGCCACAGCAGCAACGCGCCGAGAATCAACCCCTCAAGCGCAGCCTCATAGAGTTGCGACGGATGGCGGGCGCAGAGATCGGCCACGCCGGGGCAGTTCTGCGCGGCCTGGCCGGGGAAGATCACCGCCCATGGCAGTTCGGAGGGGCGCCCCCACAGTTCGGCATTGACGAAATTGGCCAGCCGCCCCAGCAGCAGCCCCGGCGGAACCGTGTGGGCCACCAGATCGGCCATCGCCTGCAGTGAGAGACCGTGGCGCCTGGAATAGCCCCAGCAGGCTAGCACCACGCCCAGCAGCCCGCCGTGAAAGGCCATGCCGCCCTGCCAGACCTTCACGATCTCTGTCGGGTTCTGAAGGTAATAGCCGGGCTGGTAGAACAGTACGAATCCCAGCCGCCCGCCCAGAATGACGCCGATGATGATCCAGGTCAGCAAATCCTCAACCTGCTGCGGGGTCATCGGCGGGCTGTTATCGGGCCAAAGGCCGGGCCGTCTGACGGCCATGACGGCCAGCCGCCAGGCGATCAGGATGCCCGCGATATAGGCCAGCGCATACCAGCGCAGGGCGAACTCCATCCCGAAGATCGAGATCGAGAAGAGTTCCGGCGAAAGGTCGGGGAATTGTAGAACTGCCTGCATATGCGTCTCATTGCCCGGGGTTGGCGGGGCAAGTCAACCTTGAGCCCGCGCCACTTGTTACCCATATAGGGGGCAACCGTGAATCCGGAGTAGTGACATGCAGACCCGCAACAAGATCCTCGACGATATTTCCCAGCTCATGACCAATGCCATGGGCGTGGCCCAGGGCGCGCGGGACGAGGCCGAGACGGCGATGAAGTCGATGATCGACCGCTGGCTGGCCGACCGCGACTTCGTCACCCGCGAGGAATTCGACGCCGTCCGCGCGATGGCGCAGAAGGCGCGCGAAGAGAATGCAGCGCTCGAGGCGCGGATTGCGGCGCTGGAGGCGAAGCTGGACGACTGATCCACGCAGCGTGATCCAATTGAGGCGCTGCCGCGCCGCTCTTATTCCGACTTTTGGCTGAGGCGCCGCGCAATTCGCTCAACCTGCGCGGTGCGGTGCATTCTGGCGCTTTGCGTATTTTTTGCAAGAAGAAGCTGCATTGTGCCGCGATATTTTGGGTGACGTTGCCCTCTGTCCACAACTTATTGCTGTTATCCCCAAAAATGGGGGTTGTCAGACAGGGCGCCACACCGCACCATATATAGTACAAGCTCACGGGGGGAACCCGGCTTGTAGAGCAGGCAACTAGCGCTGGGGCGCTGCCAGCCCCGATCCGCTAGAGATCAGTGAGGTAGGTATCATGGCCCTTTCCGAGCAGTATCTGGAAGAAGACATTCATCCGATCGACATCGTTGAACATCTCGCAGAGCACCACGACTGGGATTTCGACCGTATCGGGGACGATCAGATCGCCATGGCGGTCGAAGGGCAGTGGCGTACATATTCCATCACTTTGGCCTGGTCCGGCTATGATGAGACGCTGCGCATGGTGTGTTCGTTCGAGATGGAGCCGCCCGAAGAGCGGGTGCCGCAGCTTTATGAGTTGCTCAACGCGATGAACGATCAGTGCTGGGCTGGCGCCTTCACCTATTGGGGCGGGCAAAAGCTGATGGTGTACCGCTACGGTCTGGTGCTGGCGGGTGGTCAGGTTGCCAGTGCCGAGCAGATCGACACGATGATCACCGCAGCGGTGCTGAGCGCCGAGCGCTACTACCCGGCGATCCAGCTGGTGACGTGGGGGAACCGCAGCCCGGCGGAGGCGATGCAGGTCGCCATTGCAGAGGCCTACGGCCGCGCGTAAAGCTTTGCCCCGGACCTGAGTCGCGGGGAGGGGCAATCATGGACATGTCGCGCATCGCACGCCAGGGGCTGGTGCTTCTGGGGTGCGGTAAGATGGGCTCGGCGATGCTGGCGGGCTGGCTTGAGAGCGGACTGCCTACCGGTTCGGTCTGGATCATCGATCCCTACCCGTCGGATTGGGTCAAGGCGCAGGGCGTGCATGTGAACGCGCCGCTGCCTGAGGCTCCGGCCATTGTCTTGGTGGCGGTCAAACCGCAGATGATGGGCGATGCGTTGCCAGTGCTGACCGCGCTGGGCGGTGGTGGGACGTTGTTCGTCTCGGTAGCCGCCGGCACCTCGATCGCCACTTTCGAAGAGGTTCTGGGTGCGGGCACTCCGATCGTGCGCGCCATGCCCAACACGCCTGCTGCCATCGGCCGTGGGATCACGGCGCTGATCGGCAACGCTCATGCATCCGGAGACGATGTGACACTGGCCGAGGAGTTGCTGGCCGCCGTGGGTCAGACCGTCCGGCTGGAGCGCGAGGCGCAGATGGATGCGGTGACCGGGGTCAGCGGCTCGGGGCCTGCCTACGTGTTCCACCTGATCGAGACGCTGGCCTCCGCCGGCGAGGCGCAGGGGCTTGCGCCTGAACTGGCGATGCAGCTGGCCAAGGCCACCGTGGCCGGTGCTGGGGCGCTGGCCGAAGCGGCGGAGGAAGGCCCGGGGCAGCTGCGCGTCAACGTCACCTCGCCCAACGGCACCACGCAGGCGGCGCTGGAGGTGCTGATGGAACCCGAAACAGGTTTTCCCGACCTGCTGAACCGTGCGGTAGCTGCCGCGACCAACCGCTCAAAGGAGTTGTCCGGTGGCTGAGATTTCGTTCGATGACTTCCTGAGGGTCGATATCCGTGTGGGCGAGGTGATCCGCGCCGAGCCCTATCCGGAGGCGCGCAAGCCCGCGATCAAGCTGTGGATCGATTTCGGTGACGAGTTCGGCGAGCGTAAAAGCTCGGCCCAGATCACCGCGCATTACGATCCGGCGGCGCTGATCGGCAAACAGGTCATGGCGGTGGTCAACTTTCCGCCGCGCCAGATCGGGCGGTTCATGTCCGAGGTGCTGGTCTTGGGTCTGCCGGATGACAATGGCGAGATCGTGTTGATCGGGCCGGACGGCAAGGTACCCGTCGGGGGGAGAATGCGCTGATGAAGCTGTTGATTTCCCGGCCCATGACGGCGGAGGTCGAGGCGCGTGCCCGCACCGCGTTCGACGTGGAGATTCGCGAGAGTAACGCGCCGCTCAGTACGGCTGAGATGCACCGGGCGCTGACCGAATTCGATGTGGTGGTACCGACGCTGGGGGATATGTTCTCGGCTTCGGTTTTTGCCGCAGCGCCACAGCCGCGCTGCAAACTTCTGGCCAATTTCGGGGTGGGTTACAACCATATCGACGTGGATGCGGCGCAGGCTGCGGGGGTGCTGGTGAGCAACACGCCGGGGGCTGTGACCGATGCCACGGCGGATGTTGCGATGACGCTGTTGCTGATGACGGCACGGCGCGCGGGCGAGGGCGAGCGGCTGGTGCGTGCGGGCCGGTGGGAGGGTTGGCATCCGACGCAGATGCTGGGCCATCACGTGACCGGTAAACGGGTTGGCATCGTGGGCATGGGCCGGATCGGGCAAGCCATCGCGCGGCGGTGCCATTTCGGGTTCGGGATGCAGGTCGCTTATCCGGCGCGCAGCCGGAAGGAGTTGGATTTTCCGACGGAGTACGCGAGCGGTCTCACCCAGTTGGCCGCATCTGTCGACTTTCTGGTTCTTGCCGTGCCCGGCGGGGCGGACACCCGGCATCTGATCGGCGCGGAGGTTTTGGCCGCGATGAAGTCTTCGGCGTTGCTGATCAACATCGCACGCGGCGAGGTTGTGGATCAGGCCGCCCTGATCACGGCGCTTGAGGCAGGCGAGATCGCAGGGGCAGGGCTCGACGTCTATGAGTTCGAGCCGGAAGTGCCCGAGACGCTGCGGGCGATGGAGAACGTGACTCTGCTGCCGCATCTGGGGACTGCGACCGAAGAGGTGCGCTCGAACATGGGCCACATGGCGCTCGACAATGTAGCGGCGTTTCTGACCGGACAGCAGCCTCCCAACGCGGTCACTTGATCCGGGGCCGTGGCGCTCCCGCCCGTCGCTGACGCATCCAAAGATGCGTCGCCTCCCGTTGGGCCGGGCAGCGCGCCTGCGGCGCGCTGTGGCCGCGAAATCCCCAATAAAAACTGCGCTGACCATCCGCTCACAGCGCGCGGGGCTTGCCCCGCGCGCTGCCGGGCCCAACGGCCCCGGGCGCATCTTTGATGCGCGCGCGGCGGGCGGGAGCCCCCGTGGGTCAGGTTGTCTCGGTGGGCGGCTGTTCCCCCACGGCTTCGCGCCAGTGCCTGCGGCAGAGGGAGACATAGGTCTCGTTGCCGCCGATCTGCACTTGGGCGCCTTCGGTGATGGCGTTTCCGGCCTCGTCCTGGCGGATCACCATCGTCGCCTTGCGCCCGCATTTGCAGATCGTGCGCACCTCTCGCATCTCGTCAGCCAGCGCCAGCAGCGTGGCGGAACCGGGGAACAGCCGGCCCTGAAAATCCACCCGCAGCCCATAGGCCAGAACCGGTACGTTCAGATCATCCACCGCGCGGGCGAGTTGCCAGACCTGCTCGTCGGACAGAAACTGCGCCTCATCCACGAACACGCAGGCGACTGGCCCCTGTGCCAGCCGCTGCTCGATCATGTCGAACACGTCGTCCTGCGGGCGAAACGTATCGGCCTCGGCGCCGATGCCGATGCGCGAGGCGATTCGCCCCTGGCCCGCGCGCCCGTCGATGGCGGCGGTCATCAGGTACGTATCCATGCCCCGCTCACGATAGTTGTGCGAGGCCTGCAGCAACACGGTCGATTTTCCCGCATTCATGGTCGAGTAGTTGAAGTAGAGCTTAGCCATGGCGCCGGTCTAGAACGCCTGCCCGCGACGGGCAAGATGGCGGATACAGGTGGCGCCGTCGCTGCGGGCACAGGGACCGGGCTTGCGCCCTTGGGGATGGTCTCCCCGCTTCCGCAACAACGACGCCGATGGCCACATCGTGGCCGAACATGCGTGAAGCGAACAATGCTGCCCCACTGATACTCATTACCGGCATGGACTGCCGCCACTCACTCAATTTATCCCTGCATCTCTGAGGGATGGCCAACATATGACATTTCCCTTATGAGTCAGGAATGGGAAAATTCCTTGTCCATTCCCCAATAGCGGGGGATGGACAGATATCGCAGGTGCAAAAAAGGGGTGAAAATGGCCGAAGTCGGCGCATATCTGAAAAAACATACCGAAGCACTGGTCAAGGATGTGGGAATCGAAGCGGCCTGCGAGATTACCGGCAAATCGAAAGCGACGTTAGGAAGGTATTACTCGGATAATGCGGAGCATACGGATCGTTTCATGCCGGTCGACGCGGTGGCCAAGCTGGAAAACGCGTCGGCCTATCCGCACGTGACCTCGGCGCTGGCCGACCTCAAGAACATAACCCTGTCCTATGACGGGCGCAATTCGCAGGAAAACGAGCGCAAGGGCGGCGTCAATTCGGACGTCATCGCGCTTAGCCAGCGTTTTGCGATGCTGATGACTGAATATCAGGCGGCGATCGAGGATGGCATCATCACCGTGAACGAGGCCAAGCGACTGCTGAAAGAGACCGTGATGCTGCAGCAGGTGCTGATCGACATGAAACTGCACCTGGAAGAGGAAAGCGGCTGAGCAGGGGCGACCTCCCCAAGCCCAGAAGCCGCCTCTGCCTCAGACGTGGCGCCGGACGATGACCGAACCCACCGAATAACCTGCGCCGAATGAGCAGATCAGGCCCAGATCGCCCTCTTGCAGATCGTCGGAATGCTTTGAAAACGCGATGATCGAGCCTGCGGACGAGGTGTTTGCGTAATCCTGCAGGATGTTGGGCTGTTCACTCGGCTCCGGCTCGCGTCCCAGAACCTTCTTGCCGATGAAATCGTTCATGGTCTTGTTGGCCTGATGCAGCCACAGGCGCTTGAGGTCGGTATTGGCGATCCCTTCGGTCCTCATGTGATCGGAAATGTGCTTGCTGACCATCGGCAGCACTTCCTTGAACACTTTCCGTCCGTTCTGCATGAATTGCATATCGCGCCGGTCCGTCAGCCCGTCGGGCCGCGAGCGGCGCAGAAACCCGTTGTTGTTTCGGATGTTGTTGGAAAACTCGGTGGCGCATCGGGTCGAGAGGATCTCGAAATGCGGCCCCTTGGCGTCTTCGACCCGCTCGATCAGCGTCGCCGTGGCCACGTCACCGAAAATGAAGTGACAATCGCGGTCACGCCACTCCAGATGGCCCGAGCAGATCTCGGGGTTCACCACCAGCGCCGCCCGGACCGAGCCCGAGCGCACCATATCCGCCGCCGCCTGAATTCCGAACGTGGCCGACGAGCAGGCCACGTTCATGTCGAACCCGAATCCCTTGATCCCCAACGCCTGCTGAATCTCGACCGCCACCGCCGGATAGGCGCGTTCATGGTTTGAGGCGGCACAGATCACCAGATCCACCTCCTCGGGCGTGCGCCCGGCCTGCTCCAGCGCCTTGCGGCAGGCATCGACGGCCATCTCGGTCATGATCCCCGGCTCATCGTCAGACCGCTGGCGCAGCCGCGGATACATCACCTCGGGGTCCAGAACTCCTGTCTTGTCCATCACATAACGGTTCTCGATGCCTGATGCCTTGACGATGAACTCCTCCGAGGAGTGCTGCATCGGCTCCATCTTTCCGGCGGCAATCGCCTCGGCATTCTGCGCGTTCATCCGGTCGGCATAGGCGTTGAAGGCGGTCACCAGCTCGGCATTGGTGATGACGTTCTCGGGGGTGAAGACACCGGTACCGGTGATGGCGGGGGTATACATGGCGGGTTCCTGGCGATTAGCGGATTTGCCCAAAATGCAGGCGCCGCCACAACGGATCAAGGGCAGTTTACCCCAGGGAAGGGGCGGTGATGAGAGAAAATCCGCTTCGCATCTTGAATAGTTCAGTTTCTGAAGTATATACCGCGCCATCTTGAATGGGACTAAGGCATGGCAGACGACGATACATTCGTGATGGACGGGCTGAGCCCCGAGATTCAGGCGATGATGGGGGTCTATGCGCTCTACTGGAAACTGGAAGAGAGCATCGATGCGCTCAGCACCGAACCGGATCTGACCCATCCCGAATGCCACATGCTGATCAAGCTCGACCGGCCCAAGCGCATGGGTGTTCTGGCGCGCGACATGCTGGCGGCCCCGTCGACCATCACCGCGACGGCGGACGCGCTGGAAAGCGCAGGCTATCTGACCCGGCAGCGCGATCCCGAAGACCGGCGTGCCTGGCTACTCGTGCTTACCGAACAGGGCGAGCAGACCCGCCAGATGATCGCCACCGAGGCGGGCGAAATGTTCCGCCGCGCCTCCGGCCTTGACGCCCACGAGACTGCGCAATTCGCGCAGCTTGCCCGAAAGATCCGAGACAACATCCTGAAAACAGGTATTCCCGAGGGGTTGAAGAAATGAAGATTCTCACTGCTCTGAGCCTTGGTCTGGCTCTGCTGGCCGTTCCCGCCGTGGCGCAGGAGGCGCCGAAACCGGTGAAACTGATGCTGGTGCGCGAAACCACCCCCGGCTTTTCGCGCCAGTTCTTCGGCCAGGTGGCCGCGCGCCAGACTGTCGATCTGGCCTTTCAGGTCGCGGGCCAGATCCTTGAGATGCCGGTGAACGAAGGGGTGGTGATTCCCAAGGGCGAACTGATCGCCCGCCTGGATCAGGAGCCGTTCGAGTTGCAGCTTGACCGGGCCCGTCTGCAAAAGGAACAGGCCGACCGCACCGTGGCGCGGTTGTCGCGGCTCAAGGGCACCACGGTCAGCCAGGTGTCGCTGGACGATGCGGAAACCGCAGCCCAGCTTGCCGCCATCGAGCTGCGCGATGCCGAATATGCCTTGGAACATGCCACGCTGACCGCGCCTTTCGATGCCCTAGTCTCGCGCCGCACGATCGAGGCGTTCAGCACCGTGTCCGCCGGAACCCCCATCGTGCGCATCCATGACATGTCGGAACTGCGGATCGAGGTGGATGTGCCCGAGATCCTGTTCCAGCGCGCGGGCCAGCAGGATGACGTGGTCATCACCGCCAAGTTCCCGGCCAGCGATCAGCATTTTCCGCTGCAGATCCGAGAGTTTGACGCCGAAACTTCAAGTGTTGGTCAGACCTTCCGCATCAATTTCGGTTTCGCGCCGCCAGAGGATTTTCAGGTTTTCCCGGGTGCGTCCGTCACCGTCAACGTGCAAGTGCAGGACCACCGGCGCGGCATCGTCGTGCCGCCCACGGCCATCGTCACCGATGCAGGCGGCAACACCGCCGTCATGATCTTTACCCCGACCGGCGCGGATGAGGGCACGGTGAAACGGGTACCGGTCGAGATCGAACCGACGCAATCGGGCGACATCCGCGTGCTGTCGGGCCTCACCGGCGGGGACGAGATCGTCCTGACCGGCGGCAATGCGCTGGAAGACGGGCAGGCGGTGCGCCGCTTTGCCGGTTTCGCGAACTGAGGGCTGACGGATGACTATCGCGCGAGCATCTATCGACAAACCGCTCTACACTTGGCTGATCGTCCTGATCGCGCTCTTTGGCGGAATCTGGGGGTTCTTCTCGCTGGGGCGGCTCGAAGATCCGGCCTTTACCATCAAACAGGCCGTCATCGTCACCCAGTACCCCGGCGCCACGGCGGAACAGGTGGCGCTGGAAGTGTCCGAACCACTGGAATCGGCGATCCAGCAGATGGGTGAGGTGGACACGATCACCTCGACCAACCGCCCGGGCCAGTCGCTGATCGAGGTCGAGATCAAATCGACCTACGACGGCAGCGAGTTGCCCGACATCTGGACCCGCCTGCGCGCCAAGGTGCGTGACGCCTCCCGTGGCCTGCCGCAGGGGGTCAGCGCGCCCTATGTGAACGACGGATTCGGAGATGTGTTCGGCCTGTTCTACGCGGTCACCGCCGAAGGTTTCAGCGACGCCGAAAAGCATGAATTGGCCACGTTCCTGCGGCGTGAGCTGCTGACCGTCGAAGGCGTGGCGGATGTCGAGGTGCAGGGCCTGCCGGATGAGGCGATCTTTGTCGAACCCGATCTGGCCTTGTCGGTGAACCAGAACGTGCCGCTGCAATCCATCACTGATGCGATTGCCAATGCCAACTCGGTCAACGATTCCGGCTCGGTGCGCTCGGATCGGAACCGCAGCGCGATCCTGACCGCCGAGGGCTCGGACAGCGTTTCGGCCATCGCCGGGCTGTCGGTGGGTTCGCAAGGTCACGTGATCAACCTTTTCGACATGTCAAACGTGTACCGGGGCCGCCAGAACGACCCCGATATCATGATCCGCTTCGACGGGACCGAGGCCTTTACCCTCGGTGTCGCCGGGCTGGCCACCGAAAACATCGTCGAGGTCGGCAAGCGGGTCGATGCTAAGATGGCCGAGCTGGACAGCGACATTCCCTATGGCGTCGAGATCCTGCCGATCTATCAGCAGCATGTGGTGGTCGAGCAGGCCAGCAACGATTTCCTCGTCAACCTCGCCATGTCGGTCGCCATCGTGGTGGCGGTGCTGGGCATCTTCATGGGCTGGCGCGCCGCCATCGTGGTGGGCTCGACCCTGCTGCTGACGGTTGTGGGTACGCTGCTGTTCATGGCGCTGTTCTCCATCGAGATGGAGCGGATCTCTCTCGGCGCGCTGATCATCGCTATGGGGATGCTGGTGGACAACGCCATCGTGGTGGCCGAGGGGATGCAGATCGCGATGCTGCGCGGACGCAATTCGCGCGATGCGGCGGATGACGCGGCCTCGAAAACCCAGATCCCGCTGCTGGGCGCGACCGTGATCGGCATCATGGCCTTTGCCGGGATCGGCCTCAGCCCCGATGCGACCGGCGAGTTCCTGTTCTCGCTCTTCGCCGTCATCGCCATCTCGCTGCTGCTCAGCTGGGTGCTGGCCATCACCGTCACGCCGCTGCTGGGGCATTATTTCTTCAAACAGGGCCATGCGGATGGTGCGGACGCATACGGCGGATGGCTGTTCCGGACCTATGGCGCGCTGCTGCGGCAGGCGCTGAAACTGCGCTGGCTGGTCATCGTCGGCCTTGTGGGTATCACGGCGGCCTGTTTTGCTGGCTTCGGCCTGATGAAACAGCAGTTCTTCCCCAACTCGAACACGCCGCTGTTCTTCGTGCACTACAAGCTGCCGCAGGGCACGCCCATCGCGCGCACCTCGCAGGATCTGACCCAGATCGAAGAGTGGCTGACGGAGCGCGAAGACGTGGTCTCGGTCGCCACATTCGTGGGGCAGGGGGCAACACGCTTCATGCTGACCTATTCGGCCGAGAACCCGAACCCCAGCTACGGGCACATGATCATCCGCACCGAAACGCTGGACGATATCCCGGCGCTGCAGGCCGATCTCGAGGCCTATGGCACCGCCAGTTTCCCTGAGGGCGAGTTCCGCACCAAGCGGCTGGTCTTCGGCCCCGGCGGCGGCGATCCGATCCAGGCCCGGTTTTCGGGCAGCGACCCGGTGGTGCTGCGGCAATTGGCCAAAGAGGCCGAGCGGCGAATGGCCGAGGCCTCCGCGAACGTGATCGGCGTGCGCAATGACTGGCGCGAGCAGGAACTGGCGCTACGCCCGATCTACGCGACCGAACGCGCCCAGACCGCCGGTGTCACCCGCGACGACATCGCCAATACGCTGCTGTTCTCGACCGACGGTATCACCGGTGGTGTGTTCCGCGAGCGGGATCGGCTGATCCCCATCATCATCCGCAGGCCAGCCGATGGCGCCTATTCCGTGGTCGATCAGGTGGTCTATTCCGATCAGGCGCAGAACTTCGTGCCAGTCGAGCAGATGGTGGACGGGTTCGAATACGAGGCGCTCAACACGCTGGTCCACCGCCGTGACCGGGTGCTGACCATTACCGTCGGTGCCGACATCCCGCCTGACATGACCGCCGCACAGGTCCATGGCGAGGTCCGCGCGGCCATCGAGGCGATGGAACTGCCGCCGGGCTACAAGATGGAATGGGGCGGCGAGTTCGAGGATTCGGGCGAGGCGCAGGCCTCCCTCGGCAAGCAACTGCCGCTCAGCCTGTTGATCATGGTGCTGATCTCGGTGCTGCTGTTCAACGCGATCCGGCAGCCGATCATCATCTGGCTCTTGGTGCCGATGTCGGTGAATGGCGTGGTGATTGGACTTCTGGGCACCGGTCTGCCGTTTACCTTCACCGCGCTGCTGGGGCTGCTCAGCCTCTCGGGCATGCTGATCAAGAACGGCATCGTGCTGGTCGAGGAAATCGACCTCGTGCGCGCCACCGGCAAGCCCTTGCGCGAGGCGATCGTCGAGGCCTCGGTCTCGCGTCTGCGCCCGGTGATGCTGGCAGCGGTGACCACCATTCTGGGCATGGCGCCGCTGCTGACGGACGCGTTCTTTGTCTCGAT
This sequence comes from Ruegeria sp. HKCCD8929, assembly GCF_013031405.1. Taxonomy (GTDB): domain Bacteria; phylum Pseudomonadota; class Alphaproteobacteria; order Rhodobacterales; family Rhodobacteraceae; genus Ruegeria. Next base: position 303,028 of record NZ_WPZY01000005.1, read on the forward strand.
GGCGGTGACCATCATGGGCGGTCTGGCCTTCGCCACCATCCTGACCATGATCGCGGCCCCGGTGTTTTATCTTGTGTTCTTCAAACGGGATGAGCGGCGGGAAATGGCCTGACCGTGGGCCCTTGTGAAAAAAGGCGCTTCGAAGCGCCTTGAAAAAGCGCCTTCGAAGGCGCTTTCAACCCGGTTTCGAAACCGGGTATTCAAGGCCGTTCGAACGGCCTTGACCGCTCTGGGTACCCGAGAACTCCGGACATCCCCGCTCAGATTTGCTTCATCGCCTGTCTGAGCAGTTTCCGGCACCTCGGTGACAGATGTGCTGCGACGGCTTCGATCCCGAGTTCACGTCGTCTCAAAAACAGCGCCAGAGCATGCGCGCGTGAGGGTTGCCTGAGGTAACCGGTCCAGCCAGCATCGTCGGCGGCCTGCAACTGAAAGACACCGAATCCTGCAATGATGCATCCCAGATCGGTTGCCAACTCATGCACAGCTGCGCCGCCGGGGATGTCATGTTCAAGGCCGGACAATCGGGCGTGCATTACCTCGTGCACCATCGTGTTGATGAACAACAAGGGGCGCTTCATCAATTCAGGGTCATACTGGATGATCGCCGAATTTCCAGATTCCTGAAACGTTCCCGCAGTTGCGGACAACGCGTGATAGTCGATGCGTAACTCTTCCGGGAGCACATCGAGTGGCATGAGTTCGATCCGCCGCTCGATACCGGTGAGGCGCTTGATGTCCAACAGAACCAACTCGGCCGTCGCCGCATCCTGCCCGCCAGGCGCCGAAAAGAACTCTCTGGTCGGTAAAATCGGAACGCTGGGTGGCTCAAACCTCGCGTCGAACCAATCAAAGCACTCGGCGATCCAATCGCGCATGTCGTCCGAGACTGTCGGGCGTGACCAAAACATGGAAATCTCTCATAAAGTGCTTCCCTTTCAATATGTTCACCGAACACCCACATAGGTCAACCAAACACGTCAGTTGGTAGGCACAATCGCGGGCCGGTCGGCGGCCCCGCAGCTCGATGACAGAAATCAAACAAATAAGTTTGCCCCGGGCGTATCTTGAGCTCCCTGAATTTTGCTGGGCACCACTTGTCCCTTCAGTGACTTCAACGCGACATTCCCCTCGGCACGCGACCTGATCGCCGGTGCGCGGGCGTGTGATCCGACGGCTGGTTCAGCCGCCCAGATCTTTCGCGGGATCGTAGTGGAAGTAAAAGCAGGAGACTTTGTTGCCATCCGGATCGCGCAGATAGGCGACATAGAAATCCGGTTCATAGAAGTCCCGAACACCCGGTCCACCCTCGTCGGTGCCGCCATGTTCGAGACCTGCCGCATGAAACCGCCGGACCTGCGCGGCATCGCAGGCAGGGAAGGCGATCATCGTGCCGTTGCCTGCACTGGCGGGTGCGCCGTCGAGGGGACGGCATATCCAAAACCCGGTGCCGTTGTCCGAATCCGTGCCCCATCCGGCCCAGCCTTCGGTCCATCCGGGAAGACGGGGCTGTCCGAGGACAGAGAATACTGCGTCGTAAAAGCGGATCGCTCGAACCAGATCATTGGTGCCGTATGTGGTGTAGAGATTCACGGGTTACCTCGCTTGGCCGGGACGCCGGCATCATGCATCTGGCCGGAACCCGAGGGAAGGTGCGAACGTAAGTGACACGCCGCAAAGTATGAAGCTGCAGCGTCATTTGTCGATTTTTCGTCGGTTCCATCCAACGTTTTTTTGGCTGAAGGCGTATTTTTCGTTCCGATCAGAATATGCGCTAAGATCATCAACATGGCCGCCGGGTGCGGCGGAGCTTGTGAGATACCGGCATGCCTTGCGTCCGAACAACGCCCAGCCCATTTGGGGCAACATTTGCGCTGCTTACGACCCTACTCATCGCCCTCCCTGCAGAGCGTGGGCGGGCCGACGGGGTGTGTGCAGACATGAATACCCTGCTGGAACAAGCTCAGTCGAACTTTGCCGGGGATGTCGGGTCATTGCCTCAACTTCGCTTGGATGGAGCCGATAGCTGCGCGACGTTCTTCTCCCCAGGCGGGTCGCGAGGCTTTCACTGTGTCTGGGAGTTTACATACCGTGCGGCAGAGGCTGAGAAAGCGTTCACCTTTTTCGACAGGACGCTCCATCGTTGTTTCGCGGACCGGGCCCGAGTTGAACACGATCAGCCTGTAAATCACCCCGACTTCTATCGCTTACAGCGATACCACGTAGGACCGGTCACCGTTTCGGTCTCCCTCAAGGACAAAAGCGCCTTGCAGAAAACCTATGTGTTCCTTCGCGTGGATGGGGCAAACCAGGACTGAAAAGACCCGCGCAAAGCCTTCTGCAAAAAAGCCCCGATGAAATATCGGGGCTTCCTGAGATCGAAACCGGGGTTCACCCCTGCAGCGATTTCACCTCGACATCCCCCTCGGCCTGCGCCTTGATCGCCAGCGCGGCGGCGTGCGAACCGGCAGCGGTGGTGAAATAGGGGATCTTGTCATAAAGCGCGATCGAGCGGATGGCCTTGCTATCCTCGACCGCCTGCGCGCCCTCGGTGGTGTTCATCAACAGTTGCACCTGCCCGTCCTTGAGCATGTCCACCACGTCCGGGCGGCCCTCATAGACCTTGTTGACAACGTCGCAGGGCACCCCGTGCCCGCTCAACCAGCTTTGCGTGCCGCGTGTGGCCACCAGCGTAAAGCCTTGTTCCACCAGCACTTTCGTGGCTTCCAGCATCAGCGCGCCCTTGTCGGCATCCTTGATCGAGATAAAGGCGTGACCGCCCGAAGGCAGTACCATACCTGCCCCCATCTGCGCCTTGAGGAAAGCGCGGGGAAAGTCGCGGTCCCATCCCATCACCTCGCCGGTCGAGCGCATTTCCGGGCCCAGGATGGTATCGACGCCGGGGAAGCGGGCAAAGGGCATCACCGCCTCCTTGACCGAGAACCATGGCATGTCCGGGTCGGCCAGCGTCATCTGATCGGCGATCTTGGTGTCCTTGCCTTCCTGATAGGGCGGGCGCATCGGGAAGTTTGACAGCGGCTCGCCCGCCATCACGCGCGCGGCAATCGAGGCAATAGCGCTGTCCGTCGCCTTGGCCACGAACGGCACCGTGCGCGAGGCGCGCGGGTTCACCTCGATCAGGTAAACCTCGTCATCCTTGATCGCGAACTGCACGTTCATCAGACCCACGACATTCAGCGCTTTGGCCAGTTTGAAGGCCTGATCCTCGATCTCGGCCAGAATCTCCTTGGACAGCGAATAGGGCGGCAGCGAACAGGCTGAGTCTCCGGAATGCACGCCAGCCTCTTCGATATGCTGCATGATACCGGCGACATGCACGTCGGTGCCATCGCACAGCGCGTCCACATCCAGTTCCACCGCCCCGGCCAGATAGCTGTCGAGCAACACGGGGCTGTCGCCCGAAACCACCACCGCCTCGTTGATGTAGCGTTTCAGGTGGTCCATATCGCGCACGATTTCCATCGCGCGGCCGCCCAGCACGTAAGAGGGGCGGATGACCAGTGGAAAGCCGATATCCTCGGCAATTTCCAGCGCTTGCTCGTCGGTCGCGGCGATACCGTTCTTGGGCTGTTTCAGGCCCAGTTCGTTGACCAGTGCCTGGAAGCGCTCACGGTCCTCGGCCAGGTCGATGGCGTCCGGCGTGGTGCCCAGGATCGGGATACCCTCGGCCTCAAGCGCATTGGCCAGTTTCAACGGGGTCTGGCCCCCAAACTGGACGATCACACCATGCAGCGTGCCGTTTTCCTGTTCCTTCGTCAGGATTTCCATGACGTGTTCGAAGGTCAGTGGCTCGAAATACAGGCGGTCCGAGGTGTCATAGTCGGTTGAAACCGTCTCGGGGTTGCAGTTGACCATGATGGTCTCGTACCCCGCCTCGGTCAGCGCGAAACAGGCGTGACAGCAGCAATAGTCGAACTCGATACCCTGACCGATCCGGTTCGGGCCGCCACCCAGAATGACGACTTTCTTGCGGTCGGACGGGCGCGCCTCGCATTCGACCTCGCCCATCATCGGGGCCTCGTAGGTCGAGTACATATAGGGCGTTTGCGCCTCGAACTCGGCGGCGCAGGTGTCGATGCGCTTGAACACCGCCGTCACGCCCAGATTGTGACGCGCACGGCGCACGTTGGCCTCGTCGCGGCCGGTCAGCTTGCCCAGACGCGCATCGGTAAAGCCCAGCATCTTGAGTGCGCGCAGGCCCTCTTGGGTCACCGGCAGGCCGTCTTTGCGCAGGGCCCGCTCGGCCTCGACGATCTCGCGAATGCGAGCCAGGAACCACGGGTCGAACTTGGTGACGCCAAAGATCTCGTCATCCGCCAGCCCGTGCCGCATCGCCTGCGCGATGGTGCGCAGCCGGTCGGGGGTCTGCTGGCTGATCGCCTTGATGACGGCAGCCTTGTCGTCGGCCTCGTCCCAGACACCCACGTTCAGACCGGGGATTTCCACCTCGTCAAACCCGGTCAGGCCTGATTCCATCGAGGCCAGCGCCTTTTGCATCGATTCGTGGATGGTACGGCCGATGGACATGGCCTCGCCCACCGATTTCATCGCCGTGGTCAGGTGCGGTTCGGAGCCGGGGAATTTCTCGAAGGCAAATTTCGGGATCTTGGTGACGACATAGTCGATAGTCGGCTCAAAGCTCGCCGGCGTCACCTTGGTGATGTCGTTGTCCAGCTCGTCCAGCGTGTAACCCACCGCCAGCTTGGCCGCGATCTTTGCAATCGGGAAACCGGTCGCCTTGGAGGCCAGCGCCGAGGAGCGCGACACGCGCGGGTTCATCTCGATCACGACCATGCGGCCATCATCCGGGTTGATCGCCCATTGCACGTTCGAGCCGCCGGTCTCCACCCCGATCTCGCGCAGAACGGCAATCGAGCCGTTGCGCATGATCTGGTACTCCTTGTCGGTCAGCGTCAGGGCCGGGGCCACGGTGATCGAGTCGCCGGTATGTACGCCCATCGGGTCTACGTTTTCGATGGAACAGACGATGATGGCGTTGTCGGCGGTGTCGCGCACCACCTCCATCTCGTATTCCTTCCAGCCCAGCAGGCTTTCATCGACGAGGATCTGGTTCACAGGCGAGGCATCCATGCCCGAGCGGCAGAAATGGATGTAATCCTCGCGGTTATAGGCCACACCGCCGCCGGTGCCGCCCAAGGTAAAGGCGGGGCGGATGATGGCGGGCAGGCCGATCTCCTCCAGCTCGTCCAGCGCCATCTGCACGCCCGCATCCAGATCGGTGGATCCGTCTTCACGCTTGGGCGCGGTCACGATGGTGGCCTTGGGGTTCTCAAGACCCAGCCGGTCCATCGCCTCGCGAAACAGCTTGCGGTCCTCTGCCATTTCGATGGCATCGCGCTTGGCGCCGATCATCTCGACCCCGAACCTTTCCAGCACACCCATCTCTTCCAGCGCCAGCGAGGTGTTCAGGCCGGTCTGCCCGCCCATGGTGGGCAGCAGCGCGTCAGGGCGTTCCTTCTCGATGATCTTGGCGACGACCTCGGGCGTGATCGGTTCGATATAGGTGGCGTCGGCCAGACCGGGGTCGGTCATGATCGTCGCCGGGTTCGAGTTGACCAGAATGACCCGGTACCCCTCTTCCCGCAGCGCCTTGCAGGCCTGTGCGCCGGAATAGTCGAACTCGCAGGCCTGCCCGATGACAATCGGCCCCGCTCCAATGATCATGATCGACTGGATGTCGGTTCTCTTCGGCATGGCCCAAATCCCTATGATGTCGCGAGTCGAGGGCGCCGACCGAGCGCCCAAATTGTCCTGCGTTATAGGGACCGCGCGAAAAGGTGCAAGAGGGATCGGAAACAGGTGCGAATTTGCCGCTTTCCCCCCTTTCGTTCGGGCCCGAAACCACTATATCGCTGCCTCACGGCAAATGAGGATGCAATTGCGTATTCGTTTCGATCAGGGACCGGCTGGGCCGGGGACGTGGTTCCACCGTCCCGAACGCCTTATCCGGGCCGATACGGCAACGGATGTGCCGGGCGCGCTGGCGGCGCTGGATGCTGCGCGGGCCGATGGCGCGTGGCTGGCCGGATATGCCAGTTACGAGCTCGGCTATGCGCTTGAGCCGCGTCTGGCCGCGCGGATGCCCACGAACCGCCGCCTGCCTCTGCTGTGTTTCGGGGTCTACGATGCGCTGGCCACCCGCGCCCTGCCGCCCGAGGCCGGGGGCATCACCGGTTTTGCCCCGCGCTGGGACGAGGCGCGTTATTCCCGCGCTTTTGCCGCCGTGCACGACGCCATCGGGGCAGGGGACATCTATCAGGCCAACCTGACCTTTCCCATTGATCTGAACATCACCGGCGACGCCGCCGCTTTGTACGCCGCCCTTGCTGCGCGCCAGCCGGTGGGCCACGGCGCATTGGTGCAGCAACAGGGGCTCCCCGACCTGCTCAGCCGCTCACCCGAGCTGTTCTTCCGCACCGACGCGGGTGGCGTGATCGAAACCCGCCCGATGAAGGGCACCCAGCCGCGCAGCGCCGATCCCTCCGAGGACGCCCGCCGCCGCGCCTTCCTGTCCCGCGACGAAAAGAACCGGGCCGAGAACCTGATGATCGTGGACCTGCTGCGCAACGATATCTCGCGCGTCGCCGTGCCGGGTTCGGTCAAGGTGCCCGAGCTTTTCAAGGTCGAAACCTACGCCACCGTGCATCAGATGGTCTCGCTGGTCCGGGCACAACTGCGCGCCGATGCAGGCCTGTCGGACATTCTGACCGCACTCTTCCCCTGCGGCTCGATCACCGGCGCGCCCAAGATCCGCGCGATGGAGATCCTCAACGATCTCGAACCCTGGCCCCGCGACATCTATTGCGGCACCATCGGCTGGGCCGCCCCCGATGGCCGGTCCGAGTTCAACGTGGCGATCCGTACTTTGATGACCGAAGGCACCCGCGCCACGCTCAACGTGGGCGGCGGCGTGGTCTGGGACAGCACCGCCGCATCGGAATATGAGGAGGCGCTATGGAAAGCGCGCTTTGCCCGCCAGCTGAGCCTGGTTTCCGCCTGATCGAGACGCTGGGCTACCGCCCCGGACAAGGTTTTGCCCGCCGCGACCGCCACTTGGCGCGCATGGCCCGCTCGGCCGCGGCGCTGGACATCCCGTTCGATCCCGCCCGGGCAAAGGCCAAGCTGGACGAGGCCGAAGAGGGCACTGCCTTGCGCTGCCGCCTGACGCTGGACACCTCGGGCGGCTTCGACCTCACCACCGGTCCGCTGACCGACACGCCACCGCTCTGGCGCGTCGCCATCGCCGAAACCCGCCTTGCCTCGGACGACCCGTGGCTGCGCCACAAGACCACTCGCCGCGCGCTCTACGACACTGCCCGCTCCAACCTGCCCGACGGCATCGACGAGCTGCTGTTCCTCAACGAACGCGGCGAGCTGTGCGAGGGCACCATCACCAACCTCTTCATCGGAACCGACGAAGGCCACCTGACCCCGCCGCTCAGCGCGGGCCTGTTGCCGGGTATCTTGCGCGAGGAGTTGCTGGAGCAAAATCAGGCCGCAGAGGCCCCCCTGACCTTGACGGACCTCGCCAAAGCCCGATCTGTTCATGTAGGAAATTCGTTGCGTGGATTGATCAAGGCGGAGTTGATGGCAGTTTGACGAACGTACAGGCCATACCCGCCACGCGGCCCGCGCGCCTGCGCCTGCGGATCGAGTTCGCGCTGTTCTATATCGGTGCCCCGCTGCTGATCGCGGTCCTGTTCCCGCCCGACTGGATGTTCCCGGCGCTCTTTGCCTTCACCGGGCTGGGCATCATCCTGCTGCACCTCACCCACGGCTTTCGCTGGGCCGAACTGCGTCACGGCTGGCGCAACTGGTCCTGGGCCGAGGTGCTGGGATTCTCTGCCGCCATGACCGCCCTCTGCATCGCGGTGATCTACGCCACGAAACCGCAGGCCACGTTTTTCCTGTTGCAGAACCGACCCGAACTGCTGGCCGTCATCTGGCTCGGCTACCCGCTCGTCTCGGCGCTGCCGCAGGAACTGCTGTTCCGCCCGCTCTTCTACCGCCGCTACGGCGCCATCCTGCCGCAAGGCCGCGCGGCGGACCTTCTGAACGCCGCCCTCTTTTCCTTTGCGCATCTGATGTACTGGAGCTGGATCGTCGCCGCCATGACGCTGGCCGGAGGGCTCCTGTTCTCATGGGCCTACCGCTGGCGCGGCTCGTTCTTCTACGCCGTCCTGCTGCACGCAATCGCCGGAAACATCCTGTTTGCGGTGGGCTTGGGTGTCTATTTCTACTCAGGCAACGTGCAAAGGCCGTTTTGAGCCCCCAAGTTCCCTTGACTTCCCGCGCGCCACGCGGTGTATCGGCGCGACGAATTCTCCGCCCGAAGGGATATGACCGATGCACGCCTATCGCAGCCACACCTGCGCTGATCTGACCGCCGCCAATGTTGGCGATACCGTTCGCCTGTCCGGCTGGGTCCACCGGGTGCGCGATCACGGCGGCGTCCTGTTCATCGACCTGCGCGACCATTTCGGCATCACCCAGGTACTGTGCGACGGCGACAGCGCCGCCTTTGCCGAGCTGGAAAAGGTCCGGTCCGAGTGGTGTATCCGCATCGACGGCACCGTCAAGGCGCGCGCCGCCGATCTGGTAAACCCCAAGCTGCCGACCGGCGAGATCGAGGTCTATGCGCGTGGGCTGGAGGTGCTGGGTTCGGCTGCCGAACTGCCGCTGATGGTCTTCGGCGAACAGGAATACCCCGAGGAAACCCGCCTGCGCTACCGCTACCTCGACCTGCGCCGCGAGGCGATGCAGCAGAACATGACCCTGCGCTCGGACGTGGTGGCCTCGATGCGCAAGCGCATGTGGGATCAGAACTTCCGCGAGTACCAGACCCCGATCATCACGGCCTCATCCCCCGAAGGCGCGCGCGACTTCCTCGTGCCCTCGCGCCTGCATCCGGGCAGATTCTACGCGCTGCCGCAGGCGCCGCAGCAGTTCAAGCAGCTGATCATGGTCTCGGGTTTCGACCGCTATTTCCAGATCGCGCCCTGTTTCCGCGACGAGGACCCACGCGCCGACCGTTCGCCCACGGATTTCTACCAGCTCGACCTCGAGATGTCCTTTGTCGAGCAGCAGGACGTGTTCGACACCATCCAGCCGGTGCTGACGGGCGTGTTCGAAGAGTTCGGTGGCGGCCGCAAGGTCGATCAGGACTGGCCGCAGATCTCGTACAAGGACGCTGCCCTCTGGTACGGCACCGACAAACCCGATCTGCGCAACCCGATCAAGATGCAGGATTGCTCCGAGCATTTCCGCGGGTCCGGGTTCGCCATCTTCGCCAAGCTGCTTGAGCAGGAAGGCACCGAAATTCGCGCCATTCCGGCGCCCAGCGGCGGCTCACGCAAGTTCTGTGACCGCATGAATGCCTTTGCCCAGAAAGAGGGCCTGCCCGGCATGGGCTACATCTTCTGGCGCGATCAGGGTGAGGGCATGGAGGCCGCCGGACCGCTGGCCAAGAACATCGGCCCCGAGCGCACCGAGGCGATCCGCGAGCAGCTGGGGCTGGGTGTGGGCGATGCCGCCTTCTTCCTGGGTGGCAAGCCGAAAGCCTTCGAAAAGGTCGCAGGCAAGGCCCGCGACGTGATCGGCGAGGAACTGGGCCTGACTGAGAAAGACCGTTTCGCCTTTGCCTGGATCGTCGATTTCCCGATCTACGAACAGGACGAGGAAACCGGCAAGATCGACTTTGAGCACAACCCGTTCTCGATGCCGCAGGGTGGCATGGAGGCGCTGGAGGGCAATCCGCTGGACGTGCTGGGCTATCAGTACGATCTGGCCTGCAACGGCTACGAGATCCTGTCGGGCGCGATCCGGAACCACAAGCCCGAGATCATGTTCAAGGCCTTCGAGATTGCAGGCTACGGCAAGGACGAGGTCGAAAAGCGCTTCGGCGGTATGGTCAACGCCTTCCAGTTCGGCGCCCCGCCGCATGGCGGCTGCGCGGCTGGTATCGACCGCATCGTGATGCTGCTGGCCGACACGGTGAACATCCGCGAGGTCATCATGTTCCCGATGACCCAGCGTGCCGAAGACCTGATGATGGCCGCGCCCTCCGATCCAACCTCGGACCAGCTGATGGAACTCGGCCTGCGCGTGATCCCGCAGGATCAATAAACCAGATCGAACCTCTTGAACCGGCGTCCCCTCGGGGCGCCGGTTTTCTTTTGTGCCATATCGCACCCACGTGCCGGGGCCGGATCTGAACGCACGGCTGGAAACCTTTCGCCGGGCAAGCCCAATGGTCTGGGTGCATCCATTCAGCAAAACTGCGAGCCGCTGTCCACCACGGTCCTGTTGCCCAAAATGCGGTGCCTTCAAGGGCCGTTATGGCTCCCTCCGCAGGATAGGGTCGCGCGCAATCGGGTTCCTCCAGGTGGCCCGGCTGCGGCGGATCGCTCGCGCGGCCACCTTCGCCTGAAGATACAAACCGATCCCCAATGCGGCCGTAGCCGCCAAGATGCCTTCACCCATCTCAGATCGCCTTGCGCCGTTCCAGCCGATCCTGCACCAGCCCCGCCACCCGGGCCGCATCCGCCGCGACCGGAGTACCACGCGCCCGTGCCCGGGCCAGACCTGCCGCCGCAGCCGCCAGCGTGTGATCGTCGGCGGCCCGGGCCACGCCGCTCAGAAACTGGGCGACATAATCCAATGCCTTTTCATCCTCCTGATCGCTCAGCACATCGGCCACATGGGCCATGTCGTCCTGATAGGCGAGCGGGTCGGGCCGCACCACCTCATCCTGCAAGACACGCGGCCCGCACGGGCGCCGGTCTTCGGGCAGCAGTGACAGAATGACCTCCTGAAACGTGGCCAGCGACGTCACTGGCTTGGGCAGAAACCCGTCAGCACCGGCCTCAATCGCGGCCTCTTGCGCACAGTCGTCACCCGATGTGCCAAGGATGACACTGATGCGCGGGCTCGCACCAGCCATTTCCCTGATCAGGTCAGCGCCCGAGCCGTCCGGCAGGCCCATATCAACCACGATCACCGACGGGCGGTAGAGCTGCAGGTGGCGGCGCGCCGATTTCAGGCAATCCGCCCGCCGGATGCGCGCCCCGCTGCGCAGACACAAAAGCCGCATCGCCTCGCAGGCGTATCGGCTGTCCTCGACCACGAGAATGGTCAGGCCCAGCAGCGGCCGGGTCGAGTTGGGCAGGCGATGAGCAGTGGCAAACGGGTCCGAATCATCCATGGCGGGGCTCCTTTCAGCAGACCCCATGACGCTAGGAAAATCTGGCTAACAGCGGGTTAATGGGCGCTTTGGCGCACTTGCCCTTTGTCAAGGCAGCCCCCATAACCCGGGCCAGCCCGAGGAAAGAGGAGACCCAAATGATCGGCCGCCTGAACCATGTCGCCATCGCCGTTCCGGATCTGGAAGCGGCGTCCGAGCAATATCGCAGCGCGCTGGGCGCCAAGGTCGGCGCACCGCAGGCTGAGCCCGATCACGGTGTTACCGTCGTCTTCATCGAACTGCCCAACACCAAGATCGAACTGCTCTATCCGCTGGGCGAGAACAGCCCGATCCAGGGCTTCCTCGACAAGAACCCGTCCGGCGGCATCCACCATGTGTGCTATGAGGTCGAGGATATCATCGCTGCCCGTGACCACCTGAAGGACACCGGTGCCCGCGTGCTGGGCTCGGGCGAGCCCAAGATCGGCGCCCATGGCAAGCCGGTGCTGTTTCTGCACCCCAAGGATTTCAACGGCTGCCTGGTCGAACTCGAACAGGTCTGACCGCCTGAGCAACAGGAGACGCGCCCATGTCGATCACCGCAGCACTCGTTCTCTTTGCCGTCATCTGGTTCATGACCTTCCTTGTGGTGCTGCCCATCCGGGTCAAGACGCAAGGCGACATGGGTGAGATCGTGCCGGGCACCCATGCGGGCGCGCCGGAAGAGCATCACCTGAAGAAAAAGGCGTGGATCACTACCGGTGTGTCGGTGGTGCTGTGGTGCATCATCGCAGGGATCATCCTGTCGGGCGTGATCTCGGTGAGCGACTTCGACTGGACCGGTCAGTTGAAACCGGCGGAGTAACCTCCGCCGCTCAGCGCGCAGGGCGGCGGCTGGTTTCAGCCACCCCATGGTAAATATGGGTAAAGGTCGCCGCGCCCAGAATCGGGATCAGCAGGTTGACCAGCGGCACCGAGAGCGGGATCGCCATCAGCGTCCCGGCCAACCAGATGGTCGGCATGTGCTGCGCCCGCAGCTTTTGCGCGCCCTCGCGCCCCAGGCGCCGCATGGCGGCCAAAGTGAAGTACTCCCGCCCCAGCAGAAACCCGTTCATGCCCCAGAAGATGAAGGGCGCCAGTGGCGTGAAAAGCGCATAGAGCACCAGCGCCAGCACGTTGGCCAGCACCAGAACGCCCAGGAAATTCACCGTGTCCCGCATCGCCTCGGCAAAGGGCACGCGCGGCGCCTTGGGCAGGTGGGGGTAATGCCGGTCCTCGACCGCCTGCGCCACGTCATCGAGAAACAGCGAGGTGATGGCCGAGGCCACCGGCACCATCAGAAACACCGACAGCACCATCATGAACAGCAGGGACGACACGCTGAGCAGATCGTTGAGCCATGTGACCTCGCCCAGAACCGGCAGCGTCGCCTCGGGGCCCACCAGCGCGTTGATCAGCCACAGGAACCCCGCATAGGCGCCGACCAGCAGCGCAAATGTCAGCCCGATCCCCAGCAACAGCACCTTGCGGAACCGGGGATCGCCGATCTGGCCCAGCGCCAGGAAAAATGAGTTGATAACGGTCATTCCGACACCCATTGCGTGATGGCACCCAGATCGGGGCGGGGGCGTTCGGGCGGGGCCGAGCCCTCGGTGGCGATGTGGATCAGACCGGCCACCCGTTCGTTCTCCGCCAATCTCAGTGCTTGCGCGCAGAAATCGCGGTCATGGATGGCCCAGCCGGACAGCCAGTTCGCCCCCCATCCCGCCGCCAGCGCGGCGTTCAGCAGCGCCAGACAGACGGCGCCCGCCGAATAGGTCTGTTCGATCGCCGGAACCTTTTCGGAGGGGCGCTGCACCTCGATCACCGCCACCGCCAGTTGCCCCTGATCGAACTGGCTGCGCCCCTTGGCAATATCCTCGGGGCTTTTGCCCAGTGCCTTGCCGCAGTCCTCGGTCAGAGCCGCCAGCCGGGGCATCGCGCCCTTCTCCAGCACGATGAAACGCCATGGTTCCAGCTTGCCGTGATCGGGGCTGCGCGCGGCCGCGGTCAGCAGCGGCATCAACTGGTCCCGTGTCGGTGCAGGGGCCACCAGCGTTTTGGCAGGGCGCGAGCGGCGGGCCAGCAGAAATTCCAATGCGGCGGGGTTTTCAAGCGACATATGTGAAGCCTTTTTACATAAGCCCCCTGTATCTCGGTCAGGCGGGCGCGCGTTTCAAGGGTAAAAGGAAATGGCGTGCTGAATTTTGGCGAATGTCGCTGGCGATCCGGCAGCCAGAATGCCCGCGCATGAGAAAAGATGCCATGGCGAATTTAACCCTGCGCGCGGCTCATGTACACCTGCAGAACATCCAACCAGTACGATCCCACCCATGGCCAGACCCAAGATCAAAAACCTCCCCGATCTCAGCCACCTGGCCGAACCTGGCCGTGAAATCCGCGTCCGCGTCACGCCCAAGGCCGCCCGCCACAGCGTGACGGCGGACAAGGGCGGCCTGCGCATCACCGTCACCGCCCCACCTGAGGACGGCAAGGCCAATGCCGCCACCCGCGCCCTGCTGGCCGCAGCCATGGGGGTGGCCCCGTCGCATCTGACCCTGAAACGCGGGCAGGCTGCGCGGGACAAGACCTTTGTCTACGATCCCTGATCGGGAGGGGTCTCGCGGATCTGATATACGCCCTCGGGCAGATCCAGCGCCGCCGCCAGGTCGCGCAGCTGTTCGGGCGACAGGGTGATCTTCTGCACTTGATCCGTGCGCGGGTCCAGCTGCTCCAGCGTTACGCATTCCGCGAAACTGTTGATGACCACATCCTCGTTCAGGGGCGCTTCGCCCTCATCCACCAGAGTGATGATGGTCGCGTCGAATTCATGCTCGATACTAAACATGGGGCCAGACTGCCTGCCGTCTGTCGCCGATGCAAGCCGATGGCGGCAGCAGGGGGTGGAAGACCGCCCGGACGCCGGTTAGAGTTTCTTCCCGTTGCCCCGTGAACCGAAAGGCCCCCGATGCGCCGGTTAGTCCTGTTGCTGATTCTCGCCCTGGCGGCATGCGATATCGCACCGCCCGCGCCCCCCGTCAGTGCCACGCGGCCCGGCCCGGCACCGCTCAGCCCGCAGACGGCGGCGGCCAATTTCGATGCGGTGGCCAAGGCTGTGGGGCCGCAGGCACGCAGGGAATGCAGAAACCGCACCTCCGGAATGAACTGCGACTTCCGCATCCTGGTCGATCCCAACACCCGCGCGCCGGTCAACGCCTATCAGACCGTCGACAAGCAGGGCCGCCCACTCATCATCTTTACGCTGTCCATGATCGCCACCGCCCGCAACGCGGATGAGCTGGCCTTTGTGATGAGCCACGAGGCAGCGCACCACATCCGCTCGCATCTGCAGCGCCAGTCGCAGAACGCTGCGGCCGGCGCCATCATCTTCGGCCAGCTGGCCGGTCTGACCGGGGGCGGGTCCGCCGCGGTCGAGGCCGCCCAGCAGCTCGGCGCCACCGTGGGCGCTCGCAGCTATTCCAAGGAATTCGAGCTTGAGGCCGACCAGCTTGGCACCGTGATCACCCATAATGCAGGTTACAACCCGCTGATTGGCGTCAAGTTTTTCGACCGCATTCCCGATCCCGGCGACCGGTTCCTGGGCACCCACCCGCCCAACGCGCAACGGGTGCAGATCGTGCGGCAGACCGCGCGGCAACTGGGCGTCACGCAATGAGCCAGCTCACCCGGCTGGGCGTGATCCTGACTGACCGCGGCTCGAAATACGCGGTCACCGGTGCGCCCGCCACCAGCCGGGCCGAGGTCGACGCTGTGCTGGCCGAGCTCAAGGCTGACCGCGCCTATGCCAAGGCCACCCACAACACCTGGGCCGCAATGCTGCCCACCGGCGCGCTCAAGGCCGATGACGGCGAAAGCGGCGCGGGCATGGTGATCCTGCGGATGATCGAGCGGGCGGGGCTGGAGAACCACGTCATCGTCGTCACCCGCTGGTATGGCGGCAAGAAACTGGGCGGCGACCGGTTCCGCCGGGTGCAGGACGCGACGCGCGCCTGTCTCGACCACATCGGCCTTTTGACCTGAGTCAAGGCCCCGCGCACCCCGCCTGGACTACCCTCTGTTCCATAGCGCGACAGAGAAGGACCCCACCCAATGCCCGACCGCGATACGCTCCGACGCCACGCCGACCTTGTCGACCGCATGGCCTTGGCCCAAGGCATCGACCTGCAAGAGGCCGCCATCCACGGCGATCTGACCACGGATGAAATTTCGGATGCGGTGCTGCGCTGCACCGACTGCCCGAACCCGGGCCATTGCGCGCAGTTCCTCGCCCGTGCGGCCACACCGGGCCATACCCCGGAGTATTGCCGCAATCAGGAGCTGTTCGCTCGCCTGACCCCTTGAAACCCCGGAAAACGCCCATGCCCCGCCTCGGACAGATCATGACCCATCTCCGCCTCGTGCTGCGGATGGGGCGTGCGACCGGCGCGGATATCGTCGAGGCGCACCGCGAGGGGCGGCTGAGCCAAGAGGACTGGGCCGACATGGTGCAGACCTGCCGGGGATGCGAATGGGCGCCGGACTGCCCGGAATGGCTGGACGAGAACGAATGCGTCCACGAGGCCCCCGAAACCTGCCCCAACCGCGCCCGACTGGCCGCATTGCGAGAGCAAACTCAAAAGGACGACTGATGCCGCAGATCCCGCTTGGTGAAATCGAGAGGCACTTCTGGCTCACCCGCTCGGTCGCACGCTGCATGGATGTATCGCTGACCGAGGCGATGGCCGAGGGGCGCCTGACCGAGCATGACTACGCCCAACTCATCACCCGCTGCCGCGCTGCGCAGTGCCACGGCCAGTGCGAACATTGGCTGGCCGCGCAGCAGGCCCGGGCCGACACCGCACCCGCCTTCTGTGCCAATGCCGAGGCGCTCAACCGGCTGAAATGATCCCTTACGGCATTTTGCGAAAAACTTGAAACACCCAGCATCGCTTAGCGCGTTGAAATCTAGGATTTCAGGCAGCGTTAAGTGATTCAGGTATTTCGCAAAAGTGCTCTAGATCTTGGAATGCGTGCCGTCACATAGCGGCTGTTTCGACGAGTGCTTGCAGCCGCAGAAAAACACCTTCTTGTCCGCCTCCGCCGTGTATTTCACCGGCTCGAACCCGGTCCCCTTGTGCGATCCGTCGCAGAAAGGCTGCTTGCCGGACCTGCCGCAGGCGCACCAGAAATAGGTCTTGCCCTCGGTCACCTCGACCGGAAACGGCGCTTTCTGCGCGATATTGGGCGCGTCGGACATGTGGCTCTCCTTCGCTTGGCTGATGTCTGGTGCCGAGGATAGCGCGGGGGGCGTGAATTGGTAGGGCAGGGATCGCCCCGCCGCTTGCATCCCCTGACGCCCCGCGCCAGAGTGGCCGCCGGAGGGACCATGCGGACGTTCTTTAAACGCTTGAAAGACAGGACAATCTGGAGTTGGGCAGGCCTTACGGCCACCTGGCGCGAGGAGTATTCCTTTCGCAGCTGGGTCTGGGCCAACCTGATCTCCGCCGCTCTGGCCCTGTGGTTGCCGCTCATCACCGCCGAGCGCGCCCTGATCCTCGCCCTGGGGGTTCTGGTCCTGGCCGCCGAACTGTTCAACACCGCCATCGAGCGGGCGGTGGACCACACCTCGACCGACCATCATGAACTGGCGCGTCAGGCCAAGGACGCTGCCAGCGCCGCCGTGGCGCTGACCGCGATTGCGGCGGGCGTGGTCTGGGTGGTGGTGCTGGTCGGGCTGATCTGAGCAATCGCGCACCGTCAGCGCGAACGGCAGAACCACTGAAGCGAGTCCAACAAGGCCCCGCGCCATATTCCCGCCGGAACTCCCGGCGCGACGGCGGATCACATCTTTTTGACTGGAAGATCCAGAACTGCCGGGCTTAGCGCGCGATGCCGTGTTTTCAAGCCGCGTTTTCAAGCGTGAGACCCTGAACCGGCTCACAACCTCGTGCGTACCGACCGTGATGCAAGTTGAGCATTGCAACAGAGGAAGACCGACATGTTCCGCAAGACCGTATTCGCTTCTACCGCCCTCGTTCTTATGTCCGGCACAGCCTTCGCCGATGGCCACGCAAAGGATATCGTCGACACGGCGGTTGAGGCGGGCTCGTTCAGCACACTCGTCGCCGCCGTACAGGCCGCAGATCTCGTCGACACGCTGAAAGGCGAAGGTCCGTTCACCGTCTTCGCCCCCACCGACGACGCCTTTGCAGCGCTGCCCGAGGGGACCGTCGAGGATTTGCTGAAACCCGAGAACAAGGATCAACTGGTGGCGATCCTGACCTACCACGTGGTTCCGGGTAAGGTCATGTCCGGCGATCTGAGCGATGACATGACCGCCGCAACCGTTCAGGGCGGCACCGTGACCATCGACCTCGACAACGGGGTCATGGTCAACGACGCAACCGTCGTCACCGCCGATGTCGAGGCCGAAAACGGCGTCATTCACGTGATCGACAAGGTGATCCTGCCGGAAAGCTAAACCCCCCCGCGGCCCCGCTCTCGGGGCCGCGCTCCTTCCTGGGGATGCACTCAGACGACGTTCGCTAGCATTATTGATGATCCCTTGATCCGGCTGCTCACCGTAGCGACCATCCTAGCGTTGCCCAACGCTCACTGATCCTTGCGCCGAGCGCTCTGATGTCGACCGCCGAACTGTTCAACACCGCCATTGAGCGAGCGGTGGACCACACCTCGACCGACCATCACGAACTGGCCCGTCAGGCCAAGGATGCAGGCAGCGCGGCTGTGGCGCTGACGGCGGTTTCTGCGGGGGTGGCTTGGGTGGTGGTGTTGCTGGGGTTGGTTTGACCTGAACGATGGGTGCAAGCACCCATCCTACTAATTTCCAAAATGTCGATTGTATCGTCGTTGGTACAAATTTACGTACTCTTCAAAATTATCTTCCTGACCATGGATGATCGTCGAAAGCCGTAAGGCGCTTGCAACATTGTCCTTCAAATACTCTGGTCGACCAATAGTGTCGTTCTTGCCTCTGGCATGATCGAATACGCTTGAAGAAAGAGCATATAGATACGCCCATGATGTGGTGTGTTCACATCTATCAGCAGCTTGTTCACGGGCAAAATAGTCACTGTCATCAAATCGGCTGCGCCAGCGCGAGAAAAAGACCTGATACTCCTTAAGTATCAAAGCGATTTTTTCACCATCCTCATCGCGTGAATAAGCGATGTAGTCTCTCAGTGTTGAAATTACTTCGTCTGAGAGTTTCAAATCTGTAATGCTTAGAGCTTTGTATTCTTCGCGGCTTCCTGCCTTGACCCTGTGGTGCCCTTCCTAGGGTCAGGATGCATTGATTTTCGCTGCTCTGCGTGATTCACGGCTCGGAAAAC
>NZ_WPZY01000050.1 GCF_013031405.1 Ruegeria sp. HKCCD8929
TGGGGCAGGGGGCTGCGATGGAAGCGGGGCGCGAGACAGCGACCGGCAATATCTCATTGGCCAATGCGTCGATGAACAACATGGCCGCCAACAAGTACAACACGTCGAGCCTCTATGACACGGGCGTAGCGACGCGACGGCTGTCGAACGGGGCATTCAAAAATACCAATCCGGACGGATCGGTCAGCTATTCCACCGGAACTGCGCAGACCACAGGCGGTCTGGTTGCACGTCTTGGAGAAACCATCCGAAGCGAGGTCTCGGAAAGCAAGGATGCCGCAATCCGCACGGCCACCTCGGCGCGTGACGAGTGGACCTCTGCGCTGAATCAGACGGCATCGAATTATACGGATTTCGGGCGACAGCTTGCGTCCGGATCCAGCACTGCACGGGACAGTTCGACGAGCTCCGGACGCGGTGCCCGGGATGAAGCGCGCCAGTCGCACCAGGCCATCGAGGACTTCGCCAAACAGCATGGGATCTCGGTGGATGCAGCTTACCGCCTTGGCATTGGAATGAAGGCGTTGGGAAATGGACTCACGGCTGATGCGACGGGCCTTGACAAGGACAGTTTCGAGAGAGCCTCCAAAGCCGCGCGAGAGGTTGGCCTGGCCGAGACCGTGTCCAAATACTCTGATGCTGTTGAATCCATCCGGGCCAGCGAGACTTCGTCTCTCAGCAACAGCCAGAACACCGGTGATCGCTGGAGTATAGACGAGACCAGCCGGATCGGTGCGACCTATGCAAAGGCGCGGGAAGAGGCCGAGACGCTGTCAGCGCGCGAAAGCGAACTGGCCTCGCGCGGGACGAGCTACGATAGCCAGCTGATCAACGCGATCGTCAATGAGTGGCGGGAGGATGGGTTTAGCGATGAGCAGATCTCGGGTTTCCTCAACCCGCATACAGCTTCGGATTACAAGCGCCAGGAACAAGCGATCGAACGGGTTCTGCCCGACCTGATGGACGGGTTGGGCTTCAGGAAGCCTTCACCGGATCTGACCAGTGCGTTCGCGCTGAACCAGCCGCGGCCCGAGGTCATGGCAGTTCCACTGCCGTCGGATGGAAAAGACCATCTCGCGGAGGTGGATCGGGTTCAGGGAGCAACCTCCAAAGTGCAGGGTGCGCTCGACGACAGGTATGACGCACGCTCCGCACGCGCGACTGGGAAAGCCAGCACAACAGAACGGATTGTCATCGATGGGCAGGACCTTGGGGTGGTGCCCGGATTGGTCGTCAAGGGCGGCACAACCATTGGGGACGTGGTGGACAGCGGTGTGGATATGTTCCGTCCCAGCTCTGGTGGCGGCATGTACCACGGCATGAGAATGCTATCGATCGTCAATGGCGGCGGCGTGATGCCATCTTCGGCATCACAAAGCCCCCAGCAGACACAGATCCGCATGGGCATTGTCGAAACGGCGGCCTCTCTTGGCGTTGACCCGGTCGATCTGGCGACCGCCATCAGCTACGAGACGGCGGGCACCTTCTCGCCCACGATTGCGGGTCCAACCACTCAACATGGCCAGCATGCGGGATTGATCCAGTTCGGGGAAACCCAGGCTGCGCGCTATGGTGTGGACTGGAACAACCCAGTTGGATCGCAGCTTGGCGCCAATGGTGCCGTGGCGAACTATCTCCGGGATGCCGGCGTCCGGCCGGGCATGGGGCTGCTGGATATCTACAGCGCGATCAACGCGGGATCTGTGGGGCGGTACAACGCCTCCGATGAGAACAATGGCGGCGCCCCGGGCACCGTGGCGGACAAGGTGAACAACCAGATGGCGGGTCACCGTGAAAACGCCATTGCCTTCCTGGGCGGCACCGTCCCAGTGCGTATGCCGTCCAGTGTCTACAGCCCAGGTGGTGGATCAGGCCTGACCGGCTTCCAGATGGCCTCTGCCGATCGCGGCATGTTCGACACCGTCTCCCCGCTGGCATTCTCCCCTATGCAAGGCTTTGGGCAATTTGGTTACGGCGGAGGTGGCAACCGGGATTGGGTGAAGGAGATGCTGGCCAGCCAGGCCCGGCCAGCACCACGGCCCCATAAGCCACTCACCGATCCGGAGTTCCAACAACACCTGGCAAATCTGCAAGAGAGACTAGCAACGAGTCCAGGTGAGGCTTCACGAATTGAACCCGTAAATCCACATGGGAGAGAAAAATAACATGCGAATTTCGACAGTGCTATCTGTGCGGATAAAGCGGGTGGCTTGGATCAACCGAGTAGTGAGGTCCGAGTTCTTGTTGCCCAAACCGGATTACACCAAGTTTAAACCCTTTGACGATCAGGTAGAGACCGCCTGCTCCGGCAAGCCCGGCAGCGGGCAGCATAACGCCGGCCCAGGCGAGCGCGAAGATCACGACAAGGTACACTGGCACGCCCCAGTTGCGGCGGCTCCAACCGGGGATCCCACCCTCAGCCGTGACAGCGCACAGTCCGAGCACAAGGACGGCGAACCAGACACAAACCGTGATCGCAAGTGCTTGGCGCACGGCCGGGTGGCCATTGGCACCAGCCAATGCATCCACGAGCAACAGAAGGAAGCCCGTGAGCACGAGCATCACGGCGGCGTAGGCAGCAAGCCCTTTCCAGTTCTGTTTCAGGCGCGTCATGGCCGGTCTCCTTATGGGGTCCGAATTATAGCGCACAAAAGGGGAACAAACAATCCAACACATCCGATCACCAAAACAATAGTGCGCACTGGAGCGCGTTCGAGCGCAGCGAGAGGCAGCGTTCCAGGGCTCGAAATAGATCGGATGTGCTCCACCGGAAACATCCGAACATTCAAGGCAAGACAAGGAGAAAGAAAGCAGATGGCACATAAGTTTAGCAAGGCCTTCATTGCCGCCCTTATCGCGGCGGATCTCGCCCGCGCGGTTCCGGCCGGAGCAGAGGATTTCCCACCCCCGTCGCCGGAGTTTATCGAGCAGGTGCGCCAGGCACTGCTGCAGCGCCCCGAAATCATGCTCGAAGTCTTTGCATTGTTGGAGGAGCAACAAAGTGCGCAGACCGCCGTTGCCGATCTCGAGATCGTGGCCTCCGTTGCCGATGAGCTGTTCGAGGGTCTCGATCGAGAAAAGCCGATCCTGGTCGAGTTCCAGGACTACAACTGCGGCTACTGCCGCCGGGTTCACGCCAATGTGGCGGAGCTGAAACGGCAGCGTCCGGATCTGCAGGTGGTGCTGCTGGAAACCCCCGTTCTTGGAGAGGCCTCCAGACATGCGGCCGAAGTGGCGCTGGCGTTGAAGGCAACCGAAGGACTCGAGGCCTACGCCCGGTTCGCCGATGCCCTGATGACCCTGCCGGGCAATGCCGATCCGGTCTCGGTGCGCGCCACGCTCACGGATCTGGGGTTTGATGCAGAGGCCGTGATCCAGGCGGCGGCCAATGGTGCCGGCGCCCACGATCTCAGCCTCGCGGAACGGCTGGCCCGGAAGGTGGGCGCCCGAGGAACACCGTATTTTGTCGGCCCGGGCGGGATCGTCCGGGGGTTTGGATCTCCGGAAGACCTGTCCGCGATCACGCTGCCGCCTGAACGTCCGGCGCCTGACGCGGCGAGCGGAAAGGAGGGCTGAAGGCGGAGTGGCGGAAGGGAATCCCCTGTTCACCTCGAGTGGCACCAGGGTCGGCTTCCCATCGTCACCAAATGACCCCCTCCCGCCGCGGCCCGCTTGAAAGGCCGCATCGCAGAATTCTCCCATAATCTTAACGAAAATGAGGCAACACCATGCAAGTCACCGAAAAACTGATCCCCGCCCTGATGAGCGCCACACTAGTCCTTTCGGCCTGTTCGGGCGGCACCAGCCAGACCTCGGCCAATGTCCTGGGGCTTCAATCCATCTCGGGTGTACAGCGCGCCGCCAATGCGCAGCCGTCGAAGACCGATCTGGCGATGAGCTGTCCGCAGATCGAGGCGGAACTGGCCCGTCACTATGCCCGGATGGAAGAGATCAACCGCGCCGAGCGGGCTCGCGAACGGCAGGCCAACCTCACCGGCGGTCTGGTCGATGCCGGGCTGTCCGTTCTGGGTGCCGGCGCGATCGCCAACGCGGGCTCAGCACAAGCGATCAAGAATGTCGGCACCGCCACCACCTTGGCCGGCACCGCCGCGCACACTGTCACTGGCCCCTCGGGACCCAATGCGCAGACCTATAACGAGGCCCTGGCCATCAGCGAGCGCAGCGCGGTGCTCGAGCGTGTGAAGCTCGACAAGGGGTGCTGACGTGACACCGCGAGAATACAAACCCGGCACGGGCCTCGATGGATTGTTCAAGAGCGCCGAAGGGAAAGGCCGGAGTGCGGACGATGCCGATACGCAGCGTGTCCGCCGCAACGTCCTGAAGCTCGCGGATCTCCTCGATGTGCCGAAAGAAGATCTCGAGGAGCTTGAATCGCCGGGCGAGTTGACGGGGCGGCTGTACCGGCTGGCAGCCCGCAGGGCTGAGAATAAGGACATCGAAGGTGGTGATGCGTCCTCGGTCGATGGCGAGTCTGACGGAAGCGGCGCAGAACTGAGGAACCGGAGCTGAAGTCGGAGCCCTGTGATTGGAGGTGTCCATGGGTCTTGCAAGGTACAAAGACATCCGGGCATCGATCGTGGCCGCTGGTTTTGCGGAAGAGATCCGATGGGCAGAGACCGTCATGCCGCCGGGGAATGCGGAAGAGTTTGCGCGTGAAGCCATCTACATCATCTGCAATTCCGGCATGAGATGGACGGTCGCCCGAAAGATCTTTGATGCGGTGATGCCACTGGTGGCGTCGGGCCAATCGGCATCAGGTGCCTTCGGACACAAGGGCAAGGTTGCCGCTATCGACCGGATCTGGGCCGACAGAGATCGGTTCTTTGGAGCGTGTCGGGTTCTATCGCACCCTATGCCCATCTCGAAGACAAGACGATCCGGGCGGCCAGTCAGCGCGTCGGCACCCATCTGGCTAAACTGACCGGCGACAGAAAGCGGCAGATCAAAGGCAGGATCGAAGACAGGGATGACTTCCGGGACTTCGTGACCTCCTCCCTGTCCTTGCCGGAGTTCTGCAGAACGCAAGGGCTTGACCCGGCCCGGTTCCGGCGGGAACTGATCACCTGGCGCGAAGCCTACACCAGGAAGGAGGCCCGCGCATGAAAACCAAGGCCCTCTTCACCCCGTTCCTTCTCGCGTCGATCAAACCCCGCAAGAAGGAGTATGTGCTCCATGATGCCCAGTGCGAGGGGCTTGCCTTGCGGGTCCAGCCTGGTGGCGCCAAATCCTGGATCTGCTGGCAACGGCAAGATGGCACGACCCGCCGCATCACCCTGGGCCGGTTCGAAGCCCTTGACCTCGATGCGGCCCGGGAGATGTTCCACAAGGTCAGGATGGGCGATGACCGCCCCCCTGCCCCGCCCGGGACCTGCGCGCTGACCTTCGGTGAACTCTGCAAGCGCTTCGTGGCGGCCAAGCAGGGTGTTTATGCGGAAAGCACCCTGGAGATACTCGGGTACTATCTGGACACTCAGCTTCTGCCCGCTTTTGGACGCCACGACATGGCGCGGATCACAACACCGGAGATTGCCACGTGGTTCTATGGCTATTCCCGGACCCGCCCGGGCGGTGCCAACCAGGCCCTGGGGCACTTCACCACCATGCTAAACTGGGCGCGGGAGGCCGGGCATCTGCCGCATGGGTTCCGCAATCCCGCCTCCCCGATCCGGTTCAACCCCCGCCGCGCACGCGGGCGCATGCTCAACAGCGCGCAGATCAAGCGGCTGGCAAAGATCCTGGACAGGGCGCCGTCAAAGTGGCGCGATGCCGCCGATGCCATCCGGCTCATTCTGCTCACCGGCTGCCGCTCCGGAGAAATCCTGCGCCTGCGCTGGGATGAGGTCAAACGCGGCAGGCTCAAACTCTCCCGCACCAAGACCGGCCCCAGGAGCGTTCCCCTCTCCACGGCGGCGCTGGAGCATCTGGACAGGCTGCGCGCCAACCGCAGGTCGGCTTATGTCTTCCCGGCCTCGGGCGGGGACAAGCCCTACCGCACCTCCATCGACACCGCCTGGCACACGCTCCGCGCCCGGGCCGGGCTGCCCCCGGACATTCGCCTGCATGATCTGAGGCACACCTATGCCTCCCATGCCATCATGTCCGGCGAGACCCTGTCGATGACCGGCAAGCTGCTGGGACACCGCTCTCCCAACAGCACCGAGCGATATGCCCATCTCGATGCGAAGTACCTCGAACGCGCAGCCGAGAAGGTGTCGAAGAAAGTGGAAACGCTCATGGGTGGGTGAAACACAGTCCCAACCGCCGCCAACGGAACCGTTGGGCCTTCGGTAGCGGCACCAGCAAAGGCGGATAGCAAGTGCGCTCATTTACCTTGACCTCCTGCCATGTCATGGATGAGCGCATCTTCGAACGCTGATACTCAAGCAAGGCTGGCGGTATTCCAACGCCAGCCTCCTTTTTGGGGTGGTGCCGATTTTAGTGCGATAAGACCGTTGTCCTGTCTGCCCTGTTGCAATCCGGGACGGCGCGTGCACGCAACCTGGATATACATCCTGTCAATCCGCTGAAAGCTACGACAAGAAGCCAAGAACTGTAATTTCAGAGCTTGAAGCTATGATCCGATTTCTTTATTGTCGTGCATTCGCTGGAAATATGTAAAGCGTTCTGTCTGCCGCACCGCCTTGTAGTTTTTGAGCAGATCAGGCCAAGCGGGATCTTTCGAGAAAAACTTTTGCCAAGAGAAGCTTGCATCGTCGATGTAGCCGGCGTTTTGGTCAAAAACCAAAAGATCCGGTTTGCTGGCCGCGATATCGGCCAGATTGTCCGCGCGATTGCGTTCTGCGAAGGCGAGAAGCATGTCACATGTCTCAATGGCAACGGTGCAATCTGCGGTTTCAAGACGGTTCAGCGCGCCGGGCACAAACCAGTTCGCTGGATAGCGGCTGTCCCAACGAGCCCCACTTGCAATCGCAGCCGGTGGTCCCGCATGTACATAGGATGTGACGACTACAAGGTTATCAATCCCACCCAAATCCTGCGCGGTTTCAGCAATCTGCAGCGCCGGGCCATTACGGTAGAAACCTCGTTCAACCCGCATCACGCCCAAGGCAACAATGGCCAGCAGGGCAGCAACCACACCGGCACTCGGGCGAGGATTTTGAACAAGTACGAAACAAAAGGACACTGTGGCAAATGCACGGAACGGGATGGAGTGATAGTCAAAGCCTGTGCCTTGCAGGAAATACGATCCCAACCCGGCAAGCGCGACGACCAAAAACAAAGCGAAGCCCGGCGTCTGAGAATGCCTCGACACAACAACCAGCGCAAACAACAAGACCACAACGCTCTCGTTCAGGATTATGCGCAACACAAGTTGGAAGGGTGCGCCGTAAGCCCCGTAAATCTCCTGCGCGAGCGGCACGATTTGGCTCAGGTAATTTGGGTGAACCAAGGCCACGAAACACACATAACTCAGCCCGACCACCAAAATGACCATGTTCGCGACTGAAAAAATCGGCTGCACAGAACGCGTACGGAAGGCATGGTACAAAGTTACGGCGATGGGAAAGATCAGAAAATGCGGTTTGAGGCAGATGCCGAGGGCAGCCACAAAAGCGCGTGCAACCTGCCATCTGATTGGGGAGCGTTGTGATGCCAATTCGCCCAACAACCAAGGCAACGTCAGGATCACCATCTCGTGCTCGCGCTGGCCAAAGTTGTTGAGCGCAGGCAGCACCAAAGCCACTGCTGTCCCGCAGATCAGCAGTCGGCGCCGGGTTACCGAGAGCTCAAGCTCCTTACGTGCAATGTTGTTGCTCCAGCAAAGAACTGCGAAGATGATCGAAGACAGGAACAGATACGCGCCATCTGTGTCGCTGATGTCGAAAAGCTCTGCCAACCCAAGCGCGGGGTATGTAAAGTAGAAGTTGAGCGGCGGGTTGACTTCGATCAAGTCAGTGTAAAGCTCAGCGCCGCCGAGCAATTCTCTGGTCGCGATCAGATACCATGCAGTATCATGATTGATCATTCGTCCCCAGAAAAGCGACAGGATGACCAGGGCCAGAAGGCCAGACAAGGCAATCCCAGGCCAATCAATCACTGCGGATTTCTCAGCGTCGTCAAAAACCCAAAATTTGAGCGCAAGATAGGTTACGGCAGGCACCAAAACCGCCACGCATAGCATGCTGGCCCCGAAACCCAGACCCATCTGCCCGAACAGCCAAACGGTGCCGCTGCTGGTTGCAAGCCCGATCAAGGCGACCGCGACAAATCGGGAAAACTGGAGCCCGTGGTAAGCCGCCACCCCGAATGTCCAGCGTGAGTGACCTAAATAAGACAGGAAAAGCGCGCCGGCGAAGCCTGCGAAATTAGCGTGCAAAGGGGCGAGCCCAAAAAGGCTCTGCGTCAAAACCGCAACGGTGACGTGCGTAAGGGTGGCAAGCCCCCCAATACCGCAGAATCGGATCACCTGAGCGATCATGATGGATCAGGCCTTTTCAAGAATCGCAGCGAGCGACAGACCGAAAGGTATGTTCACACGCCGGACCAAATGCCGTTCGAAACCGAAGACGCGCGTCAGAACGGCGTTCAGCCACACAGGGGGCAACGCATCGTCCGGCGTGTCGCGTCCCGTGAACATTTTCAGTGCGCGGGATATGACCGCAACCGGAAAGAGAAACGTATTGAAGTAACAGCTGTAGCTGACCTGCAGCCCGGCCTTGTCAGCTGCCGCCGCAAGGCTTTTACGCGTGTAACGGCGGAAATGGTGGTGCCGTTCGTCATGTTTCGACCACAGGAAGGAAAATGCCGGAACCGTCACGATCATTCGACCGCCGGTGTCCAGGCGCTCGGCCAGAGCCCGAAGCGAAGCGTCGTCGGCCTCGATATGTTCCAAGACATCGAACAGCCCGATCAGGTCATACTGCTGTTCGGTAAAGGGCAGTTGTTCCGGCAAAGCGCCGAAACGAATGTCGAGCCCTGATTTTTGTCGGGCCGCTTCGCGCGCGGCATCATCGAATTCGAATGCATCCAGCTTGCCAAAGCGGCGAAGCATCGACAGGTTTCCGCCGCTTCCGCAACCCGCTTCGAGGATCGTCGGGTTTGAGGATTTCTCCAGCATAGGCTCAATCAGCGAGGCGATGATCTTGCGACGCGCCACAAACCACCAATGCCGCGTTTCCAACTCGACCATTCGGTCGTAAACACTGCGTTCCATGTCAGTCGTCCGTGTGTGAAGCGGGATGATGTGAACGTACGATATAGACGGGGCGTTGGCGCACCTCGGTGTAGATGCGGCCGACATATTCGCCGATGATGCCCAGAGCGAACATGTTAATCCCACCGAAAACTAGGATCAGGATAAGCGTCGAGGCATAGCCCGGCACATCGTTTCCGAAGAGTATCGTCTGGACGAAGATCACAAAGGAATAGGTCAACGACGCTAGGGCCATGACCATGCCGATATAGGTCCAAATGCGCAGGGGCAGCGTGGAAGACGCAAATATCCCGTCAAGCGCCAGTTTCCACAGCTTCCAATAGGACCACCGGGATTCGCCTGCAGCGCGCGCTGGACGCTCATAAGTGATTTCATCGGCTTCGAAACCCACCCACGAGAACAGCGCCTTGTTAAAACGCGAACGCTCGCCGAGCTGGCAGATCGCATCGACAACTTCACGGTCAAAGAGACGGAAATCACCAACGTCCTGAGGTATAGGTTGTTCCGCCATGGCATTGAAAACACGGTAGAAAGAGTTAGCAGTCACTCGTTTCAACCAGCTGTCTCCATCGCGGCACTTGCGCCGCGCGTTGACCACTTTAGCCCCGGCGAGCCACCGTTCGATCAATCCCGAGATCACCTCTGGCGGATCCTGGAGGTCGACATCCAGCGGAATCACTGCTGCACCTCTGGCATTTCTGAGGCCCGCAAAGAGAGCCGCCTCCTTACCGAAATTCCGCGACAGGTTGATCAGGCCGATTTCTTTTTGCTCAGCGGCGGCGGACAGGATCAGGCGTTCGGTGGCGTCCTGGCTGCCATCGTTTACAAAGAGAATCTCAAAGGAAATTCTTGGCCGGATGCTCTCCAGAACGGGTGTCACCTTACCGAGAAACGCAGAAATACTGGCTTCCTCGTTGAAGACGGGAACAATCAGCGTGACGGACGGCGCGCGCTTGTCCAACTTGACGCCATCGTCGCCTAATAAATGGACAATGTTGCTGGCACTCATCTCGCCTTTGCCCCAAATGACTTTCCCATACAGGCCTTAAGACCGCAGGTCTTTGGCGAAAGTATGGCTGATCAAAGGCATCTTAGGCCTTGTTTCGTCAGGCCAACTGCCACTGAGCGACGGGTCGGCAATCCAGAAGAACGAAAAGCAGCTGACGTGAAAAATGGATCGGGCCAAGAATTGCTGCAATGCCGTTCCACAAGGTCAGGATGGGTCATGATCGCCCCCCTGCCCCGCACGAGACCTGCGCGCTGACCTTCGCTGCCGCCATTCTCTGCGGCGAGATCGAGCAGGTCGTTAGAGCCCATTGCGGATGAGGTGGGTGGCTCCTGCTCCACCGGCATCGAACGTGCCAAAGTGCAGTTGTGATTGACTGCTAGGAAAGGAGCCACCCAATGACAGTAAAGACAGTAGGCCTGGATTTGGCCAAGGACGTTTTCAAGTGCACGGCATTTCGGAGAACGGTTGCGTTATTTTCCGCAAAACCATCAAGCGGCAAAACTGCTTGCCTTCTTTGATACGCTTCCGCCGTGTACCGTCGGGATAGAAGCCTGCGGATCGTCTCATCACTGGGGTCGAGCTCTGCGCAAACTGGGGCACGACATGAAGCTGATGCCAGCCGGCTACGACAAGATTCCATGAGGAGGAGACTCGCACCCATAGCTCTGGAAGAGTCCGGGTGTTCACTTTCTCGATGGAGATCCTTGCCATGCAGACTGCCAGAATGACCACCCCGCGCACGATTGCGACCGTTGAATGTAGTGCAATCTTCGTTTCCCTGGAACTCAGCCGCTCGACCTGGTTGGTGACTGCCCTTGCGGCGCCTGTGGGGTCCAGGTTGTCGAAGCATCAAGTACAGGGTGGGGACATGCCTGGGCTGCTGGCGCGGTTTTCGGATTTGCAACGCAACGTCCACCACCGGACTGGTCAGCTTGCCCCAGTGATCGTGATCCAGGAGGCCGGACTGGACGGGTTCTGGATTCACCGCGCTCTCGTCGCGGAAGGCATCGAAAGCCACGTCGTTGACCCGGCCTCGATCGCAGTTTCCCGCCGGCATCGCCGCGCTAAGACGGACAAGATCGACGGGGAGGCGCTTGTGCGCACGCTCATGGCGTGGAAACGGGGCGAACCGCGGGTCTGCTCGATGGTTCGCGCACCGACACCGGAAGAAGAGGATCGCCGGCGTGTTTGCCGGGAACTGAAGACGCTGATCGGAGAGCGTATTCGTCATGTGAACCGGTTGAAGGGCCTGTTCTTCTCGCAAGGGATCGGCGGATACGAACCGCGGAACAAGGATCGCCGGGAACGGCTGGAGGATCTGCGCACCGGCAACGGGCGGCCGCTTCCGAAGCATCTCAAGGCGTTGGCCCTGCGCGAGCTGGACATCATCGAGCTGCTGAACCGGCAGATCGAGACCGTGAAGATTGAGCGTGACGCGCTCTTGGAGGAGGCTCGGGCCGATGGATGTGCACCGGAGCCGGTTCGGATGTTGCTCGGGCTCAAGGGCATTGGCCCCGGTTTTGCCGGCGCCTTATGGTCCGAAGGCCTGTTCCGGCAATTCGCCAACAGGCGTCAGGTCGCAGCCTATGCCGGTCTTGCGCCCACGCCCTGGAACAGTGGCAAGATCAACCACGAGCAGGGTGTTTCGAAGGCGGGCAATCCCCGTCTGCGCGCCATTGCCGTGGAAATGGCCTGGCTTTGGCTGCGGCATCAGCCGGACACGGCACTTGCGCGATGGTATCACCAGAGGGTCCGCCGGTTCGGCCCGCGCACCAGGAAGGTCACGATCGTAGCCCTGGCAAGGAAACTGCTTGTCGCTCTGTGGAAGTACGTGAACGCAGGCGTTGTGATCGAAGGTGCCCGGATGAAGGCAGCCTGACCGCAGGCCTATAAACGAGCAACAAATTCCACCGGGACCTGATCAGTGCCGGCGGATCCGGGGGGACGAACCGGCATATGGTTTGGCCTTACATGCCGTAGTCAAGAATGGTCCCGTCCTCCCGAACCCTGACCGCAGGATGCGGAATTATGGTGCAGCCGGCATCCCCGGCGACCGCATGTGAGCTTGAGCGCGCAGGTCACTTCGACACGCGCTCCATCGTAGGGTTCGGCCCTGAGATCCAAAAAACTCGTGGAGAATAACGATGGCCTGACAAATTTGCTTGAACCAATCCTCCTCATGTGAGCCATATGTGAAGCGGGGCAAATCCGATGCTGCCGATGCTGCCGATGCTGAAGCTATCTGTGATAGCTGTTCGGCGCCCAGCCATTCGTCCAGGTCGGCTTGCAGCGTGTCGATGCTGTCGTCGAGCTTCTTGCGGAACGCGACTTGATAAAACTCCTGCAGCACTGTCTTGTGGAACCGCTCGCTGCCGCCATTCTCTGCGGCGAGTTCGAGCAGGTCGTTCGAGCCCTTTGCGGACTTTGACCAAGGCACGGACCTTCGCGTGTGCAGCATGACGGTGGCGGCGTACAGAGGAAATTGAGAAGACCGGATCACGCCGCAATACAGCTTCGGTTTCCTGCCGTTCGTGCATCCCGCAGCATTCCCATCATGGCAATGACGGCAGCGCGGACGAAGCGCCAATTCGCTGCGGCGGCACCAATGGCTGCTGTTGGAAAGTGGCCTATATGTTAAATGATTGTCAGGGCCTCAGGTTGCCTCAGCAAAGCTAGAGAGCGAGATGTCTGGTGTCGAACCCAATTGCGCTTAGCTTCTGGGCCAGTAAGTCTGCAGTTTCAGGATCAGCACATTTGACAATCGGCTTGCTACCGTGAAGACAAGCATCAACCGCTCCCTTAGCATCTTTCAGGCCGAGTTGAGTGTGTTTTTTGATCTCCTTTGTGGCCATCACCTTGTTCGCTCCAGTCCTCCAGCCACATAGCTCCAACGACGGGCCAGGCTCAGCGTGAGGATCGCCAAAGCGCTGATACATTTGAACGTATCTGCTGACATCATAAGCGGTACCCAGAGTGAAAACCTGGCCTTGATCGCTGTCGATCAGTATTGGAGCGTTCCCAGCCAAAGCGTCACTTATATCGTTTGTCTCGATGAACGCGTTGCTTTGGTATGAAAAAACCCACCCGTAGTCGCCGAATGTGATTGGCTTCTCAAAGAGTGTCAGGTCTTCGCCTAAGGTTTGCACATGGCGCTTTGCAATTTCGCTGGCAGCATCAACGGTGATCACGGTTCTTTCTCCGAATGATCTCAGATACGGAGAATAGCGATGAAATGAGCATTCGAAAACCAGACATTCGAGCATACCGCAGCATCGGTCGGTTTGGCTCCACTGCCGCCATTCTCTGTGGCGAGTTCGAGCAGGTCTGAGCCCTCAGCAGCCTTTAGCCACGCTTCCTTACTATGCGCGCGCAGCAAGTCGCGAACGGCGCAGTTCGGACATTCAGTTCCGCTCAGTGAAGGGGGAAGGCGCGGGACGAAGCTGCTGTTCGATGCCGACGGGCCAATGACCGCTGTGGCAGTTACACTTGGATAACTGGGAGTGCCGACACGCACTTGGTATGGACAGTCCAATTGACCTATTCAGATAGAACAACGTATTGGACTATCAACTCTGAGAGATGCCCATAAGCCGTCTTAACGACTAACGCGAAACCGTCTGAATTCTTGTCCAATCCGATTGAATAAACCGGCGGAATTTCTCCGTATTGGTGATTAAAATGCGGAATAGAGTACATAACGGTGTATCCGGAGGGAAAGTCACCATCAACTTGCGTTCGGCATATTTCAGTAAACTGACCGGTCACCGGCTTGTCGCGACCATCACATGTGATTTGTGAGGCCTTGTGTATGCGAACTGAACCGAGATTCGACAGTTGAGCCGCAATTTCTTGTGCAACTGATTTGCCAATGGCAGTTTGCTCGACAGAACTTCTCTCAACTACCTTGTTCTGTGCGTCATCTGAAGCTGTTTCGATGCTATTCAAGTGGCGTTGCATAGCTGCGTTCAAGCTATTGATGTGTTCAGCGGAGGCATCCGATAACTCATCTGTGACGCCATCAAGTTTGTTCTCAGCAGCTTCAATGCCAGACTGCAAGTTAGCAATTTGGCTGGAAAGCTCCGATACTCCGGTTTGCAACGCGGCGACCTCAGAACGGGCTGTATTCACGGCGTAAGCGCCGAACCCTCCGCCAATTCCAAAAATCGCGGCGACTATTATGCCAACCTTGAAATAGGTTTCGAGGCTTGCAATCCGGCCCTCTAGTCTTACAACTTTTTCGTCCAACATTTTTTTTCACCCACTTAGTAATCAATGACGTAAGTATTGTCTGGTGGTGCCATGCTGACAAGACGCCGCAGATCATACTGGTTTTGCTGCCATTCTTACAATGTGCAGCATCAGCGTTTTTGGGCTCGCTGCCGCCACTCTCTGCGGCGAGCCTCAACAGGTGCTTGAGAGCCCCTACCAGACCTTCATCGGTGGCGTGAGCTTCGCACGTGCAGCAAGTCGCGAACGGCGCAGTCCGGACATGCAGTTCCGCTAAGTGAAGGGGGAAGGCGCGGACTTTGCCGCCGTTAGGCCAATGGCAGCTTTATGGTGAGTGGGCACCGTCAACGGGTTCAATTTTTGCTGTGAGGGCCTAGTTTTCGCAGGCATTCATTGAGCGTTGCGCATTCTTCGTTAGTGAGATTTTCCATCAACGCCATCAGGATACGGGTGCGCTCGTCACAACTCTCAACGAGGACACTGCGACCGACCTGGGTGATGGATAGCCTAGGTGCGCGCCGATCAACTTCATCTGTCTGTTTTTCGATCAATCCTCTGGCTTCAAGTGCATTAACCAAGCGACTCATCGTCGGGCGGCTGACGCCCTCATGTTTGGCCAGAAGGTGAAGGCGGTCCCGTCCAAACTCTGAGATTGCCGCAAGCGCGGAAAGCTGGCCGCCCGTCGCGCCTACACGACGCTCCGTCTGTCGCATGAGCCGATCCAGCTTCGGCAAGGTCTGGTGAAGTGCCTGAGCAGCGCGGAACTTATTGGTATTCTCTTTGTTCATTAGCTATGCTAACAATATTGTGTAACGAAGAGCAAGTCATGCAGATACACAAGGGCCGTCTGGTCGATCATATTCACTTCAATGTCTCGGACCTGTCGGCCAGCCGAACGTTTTATAGCGCATGTTTGGCAGCTCTGGGACGTGATCTCTCGCAGGATACGGAACACTTCTTTATTGCAGATGAGCTGTTCGTCGCCCCAGCGGGAGATAACCCGATCACGCGGATCCATCTGGCATTTCAAGCGGAGTCCGAAGACCAAGTGGCCGCTTTCCTTGCCGCCGCCTTACAGAGCGGCGGAACAGACAACGGTCAGCCCGGAACCCGAGACTACCATCCCGGCTATTACGCAGCCTATGTTCTCGACCCTGATGGCAACAACATCGAAGCGGTCTGGCACGGCCCCGCAGTGCGTTCGACAAAAAGCATTGTTTTCACAATGCCTGGAGGCTGAAATCGTGCCTGAACTGAAGCGACCGAAACAGCCGATGCCAACCTTCGTGAAAGTCGCGCTGCAGGAAGCTGGTCTGACAGAGCAGTACGACGCCAGACCACCATACCAGCGGAACGATTATCTCTGGTGGATCAACAGCGCGAAGCGGGACGACACCAAGCAGAAACGGCTTTCTAAGATGATGACTGAGCTGAAAGCCGGATCAGGCTACATGGGGATGGATTGGAAACCGAATTCGTGAAGCTGCCATTCGCTGCACCCTGACGAACGAGCAGGTTGGGCCTCGCTGCGCCACTCTCTGCGGCGAGCCTCAACAGGTCCTTGGAGCCCACAGCCGCCTTTGCCCAAGCCAGCCCGCTTTGCAAACGCAGCACGTCGGTCACAGCGCTTATCGGCCATTGCTGCGGCTTCACGCGATTGCAGTCGCGGCAAGATGGTTCGGACCATAAGAGACATTGGACATGCGCCTGGGACTCTGCAATTGCAGCCCGCGTTGCCAACATTCGCTGTTTAAGTCACGCTAAGCTCCGGGTGAATTCATTCCGCAGGGGGCAGCCTGCCTACGGCTGCACTATCCAACTCGGTCTGTTTCCAACCGACCGCTAGTCTTCTAGGAGCTGCGCCTTTAAGAAACGGGAGTTGTTTTCCATTGCATCGCGGCTGTTTTGTACGATCCAGCTTGGAGACAAAAAATCAAACCAAATCCGATTCATCATATGATCCCCCACAATGAAGGAGGGAATACCTTCGTCTGTCATAAGGTTTTCGAAGTTTATCTTACATTGGAGATCGTTTTCGGTCGCCTCTATCTCTACCTTCACGCCATCGACAGAAAACTCACGTTCAAAGGCATTCAAGTCTAGCATCGAAATTACAGAAATTTCCCCCCGAACAAACATCGCATAGTGCTCAGGCTCTGAGAGCGTTAAGGCGTAGGGAAAATAACATCCCCAGAGCATGTTTGATTTAAGTTGATTAACAAAGTTGTAGAGCGATCTAGAGGGTTCGACACCATCAAAAAGCATGTCTAACTCAGAACTTTCAACACCATCCGTTGTCGTAATCAAGAACCGCAAACATCCATCAACCTCAAAAAAAGCCGACCCGTTCTCCGTTGCTTCGGTGAACGCTGTAGCCAACAATCCATCAAAGGACTTTGGTTCTGCCAAAAATGCGGTTCGGTACGTTGTTCCTTCGAAGCCACGTAGGTTTTCAGCCTGATCGTTCTCAAAAAAATTCGTCAGCGTTTCCAGCTTCCTCTTTTGGCGTTTGCCACGTGAATCTTTAGTTTTTGAAGATTTCACTTCCAACGGGACAGGATCACTTGCGCCTAAAAGGCAAATGTCACCGTATCTGACAACATTTGTTAAGTCGCAAAGCACAGCTGGCACATCATGAGATATTGCGTCCATCAGGGCTGTTAGCTCCGCTGCTAAACCTGACTTGCCTGTGAGAAAGCCGCCGCCTTGTTTGGGGTTCTCATTGTCAACATTGAAAAACGTCTGCTTCAACGCGAACCTGTCAATATATAGGAAAACTAAGCAGTCGCCCAAACACAGAAAATTGTAACGTACGAACTGCCATTCACCTGGGTCGCGTTTTTCAGCTTTGGCTCGTCTGATCTCTTCTTCAGACTCCATAATTGATGCGATGAGCTTTTTCTGAATATCCAGAAGTTGCGAAAGGTTATCCAAGTTTTCGGAAAACTCGTGTATCTCTTGATGCAACGCGAAGAGCGCAGAGTATAGTCTGTTTATGCATTTTAAGTCAGACATTTAGGTAAATCTCCAATGGACGCGCTCTTGACATGATCAAGTGGGGTCCTTGAACCAGACCGCATTCCAGATCCTGTCGAAACTATCTTCTAGCCAAACGGCCCAGTTTTCTGGTTCAGGGTCAAATATCCGATGCTGTACTTCGATGTCTGCTGCTTTTCTAAGAAGCCTACTTGAAAGCCTTGAGGCTTTTCCGCAGATGTCATCTTCAAGATACTCACCTGCGTCCCACCAGCGCCATCCTCCGGCATGCGCGCCAAATTGATTTCTAAGGAAATATACTTCCTCTGAAATGTCTTGTGATGCTGCCCCAAAGCCAAGGGCTCGACATAAATCTCGGCGCTCGCGTTTTGGATTTCCACTTGCCCAAGACCAATCCATATTTTGTAAGGACTGGATTACACAATCCAGCGCCACCAACGCCTCTATTTCGAAGTTAGATTTCAGAAGGCTCTGAGCTCTGAGGAAATGCGCTATGCCTTGGTGAATAGATGGATCTAGTGTATTTCGTCCAGTCCACCGTGATCTGAAGATCGCTGGATTCGCCAAAAGCGGCCCCCAGCTTAGTGCCACTCTGGGCATCGCAGCGGCCAAAACCTCTGTCGATGATCCGACGCATGTTGAGCCAGCATATCGTTGTGAGGAGCCTCCAGATCCAAAGGGATGAAGGATTATTCCTTCTTTTTCCCATGATGCCATCAGTACCTTACAAATATTTGCGCGGTGGATGTATTGCCTGCAGTAATGTCCGAGCCACGAAAAGAAGTCTTCAGACATCTTGTCATTGAAAACACCTCGCCAACCGAAACTCCATCCAGGAACGACCGAGGTAACTACCAGTCCGCTCTCGGTCGGATCGGCTCGCCAAGTATTTCCTTTAATTGCAAAACACGCCTTGCCCCCATCTTCCAAAAGCGTGGATAAACATTCGTTCCAATGCCCCCTCTGAGAAATTGTATCAAAAAAGAGATCAATGTTCCTTGAGAAGCGATCGCGCTCGGGCTGCGTTGGTTGCGCTCTGTCGTACCACTTCAGTATCTCTGTTTTGGCCTTGTTGCGAGCCATCTGGTCTTCTCTATATTTTTGTAACCTTGCAGTCTACTAGCACAGGTAAAATCGGAAGCGGAACATTGAGATCGTTGAAAATTAAAATTTGCTGATGTAGGCCTCACGCTGATAGAGGTGCGGCGGTACAGGATAATTTCCAGAACGAACGTCAGCTTTTGGCTTCCGTACAAAGCTACTTTGCAATTGCAGCTAAAGACCGCTCTCCGCCGTCCCGCCAGGTAAATTCGCACTCACAACACGAATTTGGCGACCGCAGCGAATGTCTGCAACGTGGCGTCCTTGTCGGCGCTGCCTGGCGTGGGGATGTCCGCTTTTCGCCAGGTCTCAATTTTGGAGGTAGGTCCGCTCCGGCCGACCTGTCGATTGCGCCCGCGGCATTGGTGCTGACCGGTGGCGGCGACTGACCACTTTATTGAAGCCGGAACACCTGCGATAGGATAAGCCTGGGAACAGATTGTATCATTGCAGAAATGCCACGAACTGTTTCCATTCGAGTATATTAATCCCTGAAATCGCGATTGCGGCCCAGGTCAGAAGCCACCCGGAAAAAAAGTAGACCGGGACACGCCATAGAGCATAACCGCGAAGGATAAGCCCGGTGATGCCAGTTAACACGGACACAATCGCGAGAAGAAACGTGGGAAAAAAGCCAGCGGCTGCAAAGTTCTGGGCGGCCTCTGTTTCGATGGTCCGTGCCGCGGCAGCCATGTACAGGTAAAAACACGACAGAAATCCAAAAACAAAACCGACAAGCGAGGAAATCACCCGTGCCCGTTTTGACGTTTGCCGTCTGGGCCGCACCACATTGGCCTTAGGCTGAAAACTGACGGCCCCGGCAGATGCGGTACGCTTTATGAAGACCGCGCGCAGGATTGCGCTGGCCCCGATCAGCAATACCGCCATTCCGCCAAGAGCAATCCCAGCCACCACCCCGATCCCGTAGCTGTCCGTGATTCCTTCGAAATTGACGTTGGCGAACTTCACCGCCGACAAACCGAGTGTCATGGTCGCACCACCGATGGCCAAAAGACCGTAGCGCGGCTTTCTTGTTCCGAGTTGCCCTGCAAGAGCCGAACCTTGGGCCAAGGGCTGCTGTTGTCTTGCCTTGGCATTGATGCGCTGCAAACGATCCTGAAAGTCAGCGTTGGACATACCAGTGGGTCTCCAAGTTTTTCAATCGAACTGTCAACGCCGGTCTGCCCCGAAATAACGGCAATATTGGGCCGAATTCGGATGTGACGTTGGGTCGTCCTTTAGCGACCGGTTTGAACCTTTCGATTGGTCTTAAGCGTCGGTTCCGGCACATAACCATGTACATCTTGAGCGGCGTTTTACGTCCGCCATGTGATGACATGGACAACTCCCGAATATTGAGTCAGCACCCACATCAAGAATGGGTTGCGCCAACCACGTTCGGCGGTGGCGCAGCCATCTAAATTCAGGGGCAAATCCGGTACCACGAGGACATCAGAACAGGAAGTCGTCCTCGGTCAGCAAGCTGGCGTCCACACCGGAGAGCGTGATCTTGCCATGCCCGGCGATATCCACCTCCGCATCGCCCGCATTGTCCGAGATACTCAGATCGGCAAATGTGAGCCCGGTGATGTCGATCCGGATCATGTCCGAGCCGTCGGCAAAGTCA
This sequence comes from Ruegeria sp. HKCCD8929, assembly GCF_013031405.1. Classification (GTDB taxonomy): domain Bacteria; phylum Pseudomonadota; class Alphaproteobacteria; order Rhodobacterales; family Rhodobacteraceae; genus Ruegeria. Next base: position 20,158 of record NZ_WPZY01000050.1, read on the forward strand.
GTGATCTGATCGAGACCGAAGCCATCACCAAAGACAAACTCGTCGGAACCGGAGCCACCGGTGAGGGTGTCGTTTCCGGCACCGCCGTTCAGGATATCGTCGGTCGAATAGCCAGTGATTGTGTCATCGCCTACTCCGCCGATCAGCGCCTTTTCCCGGATGCCCTGGGCATCCAGCACGGTGCCGTCAGCAAACGCGATCTGCTCCATGTCCCAGGATCCTCCCCGGAAGTGATCGATAATGGTGATCGTCTCGCCATTGCTCAGCGTCATCACCAGATCCTGGCCTGCATTCTGCGAGAAGGTCACGTCCTCCGCATTGACATCGGTGAAGGTGAAAGTGTCGATGTAGTGGCTGCGATCAGAGCTGTCGTAGATCGTGTAAGATCCATCGCCTTGCGCGTGCTGGTAATTCTCCTCATAACGGGATCCGGTGACCGCTCCAGTTGCCTTCATGTCCGAAACTGTTTTGTCCCGGATGCCTTGTGCGTCCAGTTCGGTGCCGTCGGAAAACGCG
>NZ_WPZY01000051.1 GCF_013031405.1 Ruegeria sp. HKCCD8929
ATTCAAAGGTGGAAAATTCCAGTTCGCAATGGCCCGAAAATCGGGGGGAAGGTCACACGCAGCAGGGCTGCAAGGCCAGTTTCGATATGGCGGGCCACAAAGCCCAGTTGATCAATGAAAAACTCGCCCATATGTGGGATCTGAAAATTCCGGACCCTTCCAAAATCCTCTGCTTCAGGAAAAGAACTACCGGAATCCGCGCTTCCCGTCCACCGTTTGAGGTTGTCCACACATTGGAGAATTGCACCGCGTCGGTCCAATTGAGATGGTCTTGCTGATGGCGGAAGCCTGTTTTGATGCCCGTCAAAATCGGTGAAGATGACTAAAATGGGGACGCCTTCCCTAATGTAATTCGTGCTGACCAATCTTGATATTTGGCACATAGCTACTCGGCAACTTAGGTTTGCAGCAACGAATTGTTCGGGATCAGGCCCAGGGGCACTGATTACGGAATCCTAAAGCCGCTTGGATGCTTAGAAATTTTGTGCTTCGATTCCAGTTCCCGGCCTTACGCCGACCCGAACTGTTGTTGGCTGGGAAAACAGTATCAAGTTGCGGGGTAACTGTTTGGCCCAACCAGCTAAGCCTGATGGAACAGTTTCCAGATTAATTCTCCCTGACAGAGCGCTCTGTGTCACAAATTCCGCTGCTCCGGCTGTCATATCCAGATGGGCAAAAGTTTGTTCCACCGTTGCAAAGCGTTTCCCTTCGGGCAGGCTTCGGCGGAACACGTCGACCTGAACAGCGTCCAACCCAGCGGCTTGCAGAACCCTCGGGTCGGCGAGGTAGATATCTACAAGACCCTCGACGTCCTGCAGGCTCACGTGCCATTTATGCTGTCCGAATTCGAACGTGATCGGGGTGCCATCCAATCGGATGGAAGCGGACCGAGTATCCACACTTTCCACAAATGCTCGCGACACCACCGGTGCGAGCAACGCATGTACAGCATCAGATTCAATCTGTCTGTGCAATTCGGCCGAGAGGTGACCGAGAACGGTAACCCGAGCCATGCTGCGAGATTGCACAAGTGTAACGACGCCCGTTATAAGAATTGCGGCGACAATCACAGGCACCAGGACAATGCCTTTACGAGAATTGCGAAGGCGAACATTAGTGCACTGGAATTGGGCGATCGTCAGCTTCACTTTGCTGTATCTCCTCACCTATTGGTGTTTTGCGGCAAGCGGATCAGGCTCGACCACCCTCATATTACTTGTACCCTTGCTGGTATGGATCTCAACTGCTGATTTTCGCCATTTCATCGTACCCGACTTAGCTGTTGTCGGTGTGACCGCCGTAGGTCTTTGGATCGTTCGCGATGACCCATTGATCCCGGTCGTTGGAGCGATTGTAGTTGGTTCATTCCTGTGGGGTGCCAGCGAGCTGTTCTTTCGCTGGACAGGAAAAGACGGCCTCGGCCTGGGAGATGTAAAGCTTTTGGGCGCTTCGACCCTTTGCGTTGGACTTGAGGCAATTGGTCTGGTGATCGTCCTGGGATCGCTCTCGGGAGTTATTGCCGTGCTTCTCGCTCGTAAGAACACCCCAAGGGCCGGAAAGTCAGGCATTCCCTTTGCGCCATTTTTGGCATACGCCCTATTCCTGACACATGGTTTCGCTCCAATTTTGCAGGAAAGTTCATGGTAGAGCCCAGGGAAGATCGCCGCGCAAAAAACGCCGGGATTTCACTTCTTGAGATAATGGTTGTGTTGGCCGTCATGGGGCTGGTGATTGGCTTGGCCGCCCCCCGTTTGATGGCTACATTTGGCCGCGCGAAGTCATCTGTCGCGCAAACACAGATGGTGAACTTAAAAGGCGCTTTGCAACTCTTCTACATCGACAACGGGCGTTATCCAAACGCCGCCGAGGGCCTCGTGGCCCTGCTGGAGCCTTCACAGAGCCTGCCCAATTGGCGCGGACCTTACGTCGATGGTAACGAAGATCTGATCGATCCATGGGGACGTCGCTATTTGTACCGCTACCCGGGAAACGACGGAGCATTCGACATATACTCACTGGGGCGTGACAGTCAGCCCGGTGGCGCAGGAGAGGACAGCGACCTGAGTCTCTGATCTTCATTTAACCCGGGTCGTAGAACGATTGGTACCATCGGACCATCGTCTCCATTTGCCTCAATCTTCACTAGATCCGGCAATTGAACAGGATGTTCCCAGCTCGACTGCCATTCTTTTGAATGATTACTGATCAGCGTGCCGTAGTAACTAATCCGGAGATCGGTCGCACCGTCGAAGATCACGGGCTGCACTTCATGGCTGGTCCCGTCAGGAAGCGCTCCGCGAGCTGACACAAGCAACTGATTTTCGTGACGTTCCAGGGACACGAGTGTCGCGCCGCCAACCCAGAATCCTCCAATGTCGGTGACGGTTGCGAACTCCATCCGCGTGGCACTGCCCTTCAAAGCGAACGCAACCCCATCGATTGATGGCGCGCCGGGCATCAACCGGACCCACTGGCTCAAATCGTTGCGCGCAATTGCCGAGCCAATGAAACGCTCGTGGCCATCATCTCTGTCGAAGACCTTCCCATAAAACCCAAACGAAGAAGCGATCATGACGGATATGAACCCCATCACCATGAGCGCGATCATCGTTTCGAGCAGAGACACTCCACTGTTAAGTTTTCGCATGGATTGCACTGACTGTTCAGTCTCCCACTGGTAGTGCACTGATGACAGTCACCTTTTGATGATCCCGGCCAACGGCCCATACGGCGACGCTGACTTCCTGGTATGACTCACCGTCGAGAATAGGGTGACTTTGGGTGTTTGTTTCAATTTGCCAGGACCAGGTCTCCCGGTAGGACCCGGTCAATAAAGCGTCTGACCTTGTGACGGTATATTCTGAAACGATAGCCTGTGCGAACTGGAGTAGCTGCAGATCCAACTCAACTCTGTTTTGTCGCTTCAGGGATTGGATAGACGCAAGATACCCAACACTGATCGCCATTGCTATGATCAGAAGTGCGATCACTGCTTCCAGCAGTGCAAAACCAGATTTTCGGCCTTTTCTTCCCGCCCCTCTGTCAACGCGCCGAAGGTTCAATGAAACACTCCAGGTTTGGGATGAAGAAGCGTGTCATTGATTGTATCCATTAGAACGCCAACTCATTGACCTGCAATATTGCACTCATGATTGAATAGATGAGAACACCGATACCGCCACCCAGCACAAGTGTCATCATGGGTGTCAAGTATCCTATCATCCGCTGGAGTTGTCGTTCTTGCTGGAACTCCAGAAACTCGGCAAGCGGCGACAGTGCTTCCACTAGGCTGTTGGTCTCTTCCCCAACCCGAAACAGCTCCTTGACAACATTTGGGGTGGTTGGGGCTTTCTCTATTGCGCGCCAGGCTCTTCCGCCCTTCTGCAGTTCTTCAAAAGCCTGAGTGGCGTAGAGACCGCTTGCACGCTCGTCGGCAGATGACGACAACTCCCGAAAGGCTGCTGGAAGTGAAATACCTCCCTCAAGGAGAACAAGTAGGGCACGGATATCACGGATAAGAGCAGACCTGCGAAGCAAGCCACGTATGACCGGCATACGGTGAAGCAGCGCCAGGCGGATCGACCTCCCACTCTCGCTAGAGAGCAGAACTGTGACAGACCCCAAAAGGAGAGCAGAGCTACCGATAACCAGAAGTGAGGCTTCGGTTAAACCGCTGCGAAGCGCCAGGAAGGCCCGCAACGCGGACGGGGTCGCCACGTTTGCAGATCTGAATATTGGCTCCAGTGAAGGAGCCACCACAAAAGAAAAGACAAGGATCACAACCACGGCCGCAACAATCAATATCGCCGGGTAAACAAGCGCACCCAAGATCTGTGCACGCGACTTCGCCTGGTTTCTGAGGTACTTTGCCAGTCCGCCCAGAGCATCAGGCAGTTTATTCGCTTCGAACGAGACCTTCAGGAGCGAGCAGAATATCGGCGAAAAACCTGTTCCCGCCGTCTGAAACGCTTCTGTAAAAGGCACCCCATCTTCTACGAGTTGCCCTGTTCGTTCAAAGTGCAGCCGCATGGCTGGGCTATCGACACTCTCGCTCAAAATGCGCAAACCATCAGCCAATGGAATACGTGCTTGGAAAACGACGGCCATCAACTCCGCTGCAGATGCCTGATGGTTTAGTAAAAACTTGCCTGAGGAGAACGAAATATCTCTGGTGTACCACGGCTTAGAGGAACTGCCGGTGCCCTCCGGCCTGAGCTCGTAAATGGTGGTCCCGGTGGCTTCGATGATGTTCAGCGCCTGCACCTCACTTGCGGCGACCACTGTTCCGCTATCATCCGATCCATTCTCGGCTATACCGCTATACGAGTATCGTGGCATTTTGGGATTAACGAAGGACCTCGTCCAAGGTGTGTTTCGGGCTGCCGAGGCCATTTTGAAGAATGGAGTTCGCGCCGGATAGTTTGTTTCGCCATTGAGCCGTAGCCGAGCTCGCCGCCTGCGCATTGTGGACCACTTGCGGGCGGATCAAAATCAATAACTCAGTCCGTTTCTTTGTACTCTCTTTCCTCCGAAACAAACCGCCAACAACCGGAACCTTTCCAAGCCCCGGGACTTCCGTGCGCGTCAAGTTATCACCCTCCTTGACGAGCCCGCCGAGCGCAAGCGTCTGGCCGTTTGAGAGAACAACACTGGTTTGAACCTTTCTTTGACTGATCGTTGGACTGTCGATTCCAGATGTCCGGGTCTCCGCGACATCGCTGACCTCCTGGGTGATATCCATGGTCACGTGCCCGGAGTTTCCGATGCGCGGCTTCACCCGCAAAATGATACCGGTATCTCGATAGTCGATTTGCGTCAGAACGGCGGACCCCTCCGAGGTATCACTGGACGTCTGAGTAGCAATTGGAACCTCATCACCGATCTGCAGCACACCTTCTTTGTTGTCGAGCACCATGAGTGTTGGCGAGGAAATCACTTTCACGTCGGTAACACTTGCCAGTGCCGAAAGGGCCACTTTCGCTCCGCCAGTTCCAAATACCGCTGTGAAACCGGGATTGGTTCCTGCCACCGCACCTGAGTCCAGATCCGAAAACCGAAAATCCCAGTTTCCGGCCTCAAAGAACCATCGCACGCCAACGTCGACCGTGTCGTTTAGCGTCACTTCAGCGATCGTCGCTTCCAGCAGAACCTGGCGCGCCGCTGTATCCAATTCTCGCAGCAAGGCCTGGATTTCCAGATGTTGGGGCCGCCTGGCCCGGACAATCAGGGCATTCCGGCTGTTATCCGCAGCAACGCGCGCAGCGACTTCTTTTCCTGGTGTGGGAACAGGTTTGCTCTCACCCGCTTTCCCGTTCTTGCTGCTATCAGTACTTCCCGACAGCAGGTCATTCAGAATGGGCGCAACCTCTTCCGCGCTACGGTTCTGTAAGCTGTAAGTTTGAAGATAGAGGGACGACCCTTCTGCCGTCCGGTCCAGATCGCGTATCCATTTCTGAGCTCGATCCAGGTATTTCTTTCGGGACGTGATAATCAAAACGGACCCCAGGCGCTGGTTGGGCACAAACTCAACCACACCGTTCAGGTTGCCGCCCTCCTTGGTCTCAAAAATCGTATTAAGCTCGTCCACAATCGCATCCGGATCTGCTGAGCGCAGGCGCACCAGAGCAATGGATTTACCTTCCAGAACATCCACGTCAAAAAGATTCAACGCATCGAGCGCAGCTTCCAGTTGCTGCGGATTTCCACTCATCAGCAGGAGATTTCGGCTTCTGTCCCCTACAAGATTCAGCCCCTCTTCAACCAAGGGCTCAAGGAGATTGATCATCTCTCCGGTTGACACGAACTGAAGCGGAGCCACGACTATCGAGGCCCCATCGCCCAAATTGTCCGAGGCAAGGCGAAACGTTCGATTTCCCGATGTTCCCGGAACCACCTTCACAACGTTGCCAGAGCGTTCCAATTTTGCACCATTTGCCGCCAACCCAGCTTCAAAAAGTTCGAGCAAGGCTTGCTTAGGAATTGGGCCCGTCGATTGAATGGTGATCCGGCCGTTCACCTGATCGGATACTGCATACGTGATGTTCAGCGTGTCACCCAAAACAGCCTTTGCTGCAGCCTCAACACTTGCATTTACCAAGCTCAGTTCAACTTTTTCTTTGCCTGATGGCACCACAATAGCTTGAGAACGTCCTTTGCTCGACCGGGACGCGGAGTTCACAAATGTATCTGTTCCGCGCTGCAGTGAAGTCGGACGATGCTGATCTTCCCCTCTGAACGACTGAAAGAAGCCACGCGACCCTTGGGAACTCACGGGGCCGTCGGCTCCAAACCGTCCGGAGCTTGGTCCGGTCTCCGGATCGCAAGCCGAAACGACGAACGCGCAAACCACGATCATTGCTTTCCCGAGAAGTGTTTTTGACATGCCGGCCTGTAATTGCGTGAGAGCGCTTTTTATTTTGGACCAACTATAGAGATTATTCGAAAAGATGCACAGTAAATTCCTGCCTGTCGGCGCCGAAAGTCACGCTATTTCGGTTAATTTTCGTGAGTTTCCACCCTTCAAAGGTGTACCCGACCTCACGCCAATGGCTTTCGGCTTCTTTATCGGTGCTAATCAAGGCCGAGGCCGCCTCACCCTCAAACTTAATGCCGGATAGACGCACATTAGGACGTACTGGAGGGGACCGCAGTTCAAGGGCTTCCTCATTTTCTTCTGAGCTTTCCGGTGGCAGAGGTGTGGAGATCAGCATTTCTGTGTCTGGCGGATTTGACTTGATCGGCTGGCGCGTTGGCGAGAAGAGCGGCGCTTCTACCACATGCGTTGTGGAAATCGGCAGCTCAGACTCATCGTCTTGTGCATTCACCACCCGATCTGCTCTGGGCTCAACTGGCTCGTCAGACACCGCAATGGGTTTATCAATGTTCGGTTGCGCCCGACCTGAGACAAAGAGAGAAGCCAACATGGCACCAAGTATAACCGCACATGAAGCAATTGATGGGAGTAACCGACCCAGCCGCATCATGTCCCTTGCTCTCCCTCCACCCAATATCTCCAGACTGAAATCCTGGCGAATACAGGCGTTTCAACACCTTCGATCAATCTGGGGGACAAGCGCCTCACCCATATCTTTTCCACGGCAATCGGAGGGTTTGCGCGTTCCAACTCGCTGAGAAACGCGACTACGTTTTCAAAGGCCCCCTCCGTTTCAACGAAGAACCCGGCAGAACGCGCGCCCATGCCTTGTGGGCTGCTATCTTGTCCAAACGCATTTGGCCGCAGGTCCACTTCGTTCGCCATGTGAAGCACATCCTCCTGCAGATCGATCTCAGCCTGTTGCTGGTTCTCCGCGAGAGTTGCAACGCGGTCGATGTTCGGCAAACTTTCAGCCGAGCTTTCGATCTCAGAGAGTCGCAGCCGAACCTCGTGCAAAGCCTGCTGTGCCGCACGTAATCGATCGGAATTGACCCGAAATTGATCACCCATGGGGTAAGTCGTCACTGCAAACAGCAGAAAGGTCACCCCCGCGACCAGTACAAAGGATGTTGCGGCAACGATCAGAGGTTTCATTCTGCTTGCAGGCCCAGAACGATATCAAAACGACTTTGTCCTGTTAACCTGTCCATTACGATGGGCCCATCTAGTTTGGCACTTTGAACCCAGGTTTGTGAGAGTAGTGATTGAATAAGTTCAGGAATGTCGTGGCTTGAGTGCCCGGATATCCTCAATGTCTGAGCTGCTAGATTAAACTCCGTCAGCCAAGTGTCATTTGGCAAGATTTCGGTCAATTCAAGTAATAGTTTTGTTCTGCCCCGCCCCTGCTTCAATCGGTTCAGATCCTCGGTCAGCCTCTGATGATTGGCGACTTGAGACGACTTCGCCTGAGAAATTTCCACAGCACGTTCAGCCAATTCTATTTTCGCACTTTCAAGTTCCTGAATCCGTTCAACCGCCCGGGCGTTGTCTGCTCTGACATGGAGTACGTGGAGCAACCACAATGCGAGAACAACCAACAGGGCTCCCCCCATCCAACTCACGGCAGCGCGATCGGTCATGCGCCGGTTGTCAACTAGCGGCTCGCAACCCGACATTCCGTCAACGCGCAGGGTTCTGAGTAGAACGCCCTGCCGGTGAAAACGGTCGGACAACTGGTCAACGGCCCGCTGCTTTATGACAAATGCCGTCAGCGTGATTTGATCACCAGCTCGTTCAAAGTTGCCAAGTCGGCAAAGCATGCCCGAACCCTGATTTGGGAGCTGCTGTGTTAGCTTCAGTTCCGCGGCCGCCACGGCCTTGCCACCGACCTTCGACGGCAGATTGATGTCCTTCACCAAAAAGGCGGACCGGTTCAGGGATACATTCACAACCTCTCCGGATTTCAGATCACCCGGCAAAGGCGCATCGGCGCGGTCAAGGACGATGCGCCTGATCCCATCGGGACGAAATCCGGGTTGAAAGACCCAGAACGGAACAATCCGTTGCGTATGAACGAATAGGCGGTTCAGCGCGTGGCGCAGATGCGGCATTGACAAATTGGTGTGCATCAAAGCTCTTGGCTATGTCGCGACATAAGATAGTAAGTTATTTATCTGCAATTTTTTCGAGAATGACCAGTGTCGATACACCCCGGGGACTTTGAACAAGAACTTCTAAGGCGGTTGGAGAGTGAAGATGCCATTGAAACGGCCGTTGTCGCGCGCGGGCGAAAACTCGCGCGGCTGGAGAAGATCCCGCTCGATCGTGCACTGCTCAAGCTTGGGTTCATCGAAGAGGGGCAGTTGCTAAAGACATTGGCGGATGTTCTGGATCTGCCCTATATCGACGACCCGGGCCGGTTGTTTGTGGATAAAACCGCTGCTGCCGAGCTTGGGGCCAGCTATCTCGACATGCACGCAGTTGCGCCGATAACGTCCGAGGATGGTAAAACCTCACTGCTGACCGCCGATCCGGGCAACGCTGCGGTGCTTGAAGAGGTTGAGTTCCAGTTGGAGAAACCGGTCCGCCTCCTGATCGCGCCGACGCATGCGATCCGGAAATGTCTTGAAACGGCGACCCGGCGGGCCGAGGCCGAGACGTCCGAGGATGTCACGGCCCGCGATCAGTCCGCATGGCGAGCGAGCCAGGCGGATGGGCCGATCATCAGATTCGTGGCAGAAAAGATGAATGATGCGGTGGCCGTCGGGGCGTCGGACATTCACTTTTCCAGCACGGCCAAGGGGCTGGGCCTGCGGTTTCGCATCAACGGCATCCTGGTCACGCAATCCGGGGTCAGCCACATCAACGCGACCTCGGTCATGGCGCGGCTCAAGGTGATGTCGGGCATGAACGTGGCCGAAAGGCGGCTGCCACAGGATGGACGGATCAGCTCGGTCATTGGAGGGCGGGTGATTGATTTCCGGGTCTCAGCCCTGCCTACGGAACAGGGCGAGAGCATCGTGTGCCGGGTTCTGGACCCCTACGCGCTGCGCCTTGGGTGGGACAAGCTGGGATTCGAGCCCGAGATCGAGGCGCAGGTAAAGCAGATCATCGAACAGCCGAGCGGGCTGTTTCTGGTCACCGGCCCCACGGGGTCGGGCAAGACGACGACGCTCTATACCGCGCTGACGCACCTGAATTCGCCCCGGCGCAAGATCATCACGGTCGAGGATCCGGTGGAGTATCAACTCGACGGGATCGAGCAAGTGCAGGTGCATGATGAGATCGGGCTGACCTTTGCCAATGCGCTGCGGTCGATCCTGCGGCAGGACCCGAATGTGATCATGCTGGGCGAGATCCGGGATTCCGAGACCGCCGAGATCGCCTGCCGCGCGGCGCTGGTGGGGCGAATGGTGCTGTCAACGTTGCACACCAGTTCTGCTGCCGGTGCGGTGACCCGGCTGGTGGATTTGGGAGTGGATGAGTTTTTGGTGCAGGATGTGTTGCAGGGAGTGCTGGGGCAGGAACTGGAAGTTGCATATTGCAATGAATGCAAAGGGATAGGTTGCCGACTCTGTAAGGGCTCTGGGAGCCATGGCCGCGCGTTAAAAGTCGATCTAAAGCCTGGCGCCTCACAATAACTTCGTTACCCACCCGTGTTAGCGACTTCCTGAAGAGTGCTGTTGCACATTTTCAGAACAAAAAAGCTAGGTTGGCTTGCAAAACTGATCGACCCAACCACCTTCTGCAACCAATTCCATTCCAGGGTCATCAAAATAGTCTAGTAATGATGTGGCATTGCCGCCTTCCTGTACGACCATAATTTCAAAAGAATAACCAACATCAGGGCTGCAAAAATTAGTTAGATGGTTCAAAAGTGCGTGCATAACCATCACTGAGCTGTGTTCGATCAATTCCAGCAAAACCTGGGTATCAGCTCCGTCTAACTTTCTAAGTAGTGGCCCTAGAGTCTCATTTTGGCGCAAAGGGTGATTTTCATCATTAAGTGGACCAGAATATATCCGCAAAACTTGATTCAGAACACTTTCTACTAAATCCTTACCGATCTCTTCTTGTACACCCATGTTCATCTTCCCGGAATCCTTGTTGGAGCACGCACACCTTGCCCTATAATATTCAGTTCACTTCGAACTGCAATTTCTCTCGCAAGACTTGGATTCACACCGGCATCAATCAACGTTTCTGCAGCGATCCTAGTCTGAGCAGCCATATTGTTGGGCGCCCCAGAGTCACGCAGTTGTCTCTGCAACCGTGATTGAGTAGTAGTGATTGAGTTTTTCCCGATATGGGGTTTCTTTGCTCCAATTGCTTCTAGCGCATCAATGCTCAACGACAACGCCTGATTGGCGTCATAATTTTTGGCGCCGCGAAAAGCGGCCTGCTGGTGTATATGATGCCCTCTGACAGATTTATATGGTTGCGCCAAAGAGGCTTTAGCAGAAACGCCCACCGGCGCCGCGAGGCGTCCTTTCGGAACTATAGAGCCACCTGCCGTCACGCCAACAATACCCGCCTCGACCAAAGCATGCAGAGCTTGACGCCCAGGCTTACCAATTCGATTTAGACGTCCAATCTCCTCTTCAATCGCCTTGTCCTGCTCCCAAATGCGATCTTGGGCAATCGCGGCATCTAGCTTGCCGCTAATATAGTCTGCAGTAGTATCATCGATGATTTGTTGAGCGCCCCGGATACGGTCTTGGGCTTGAGTGCGTGTGCCTTCATTACCTCCAAAAAGACCGCTAAAAAAATCACGCAACCCGTCACCGAATACATTCCCACCTGGATCGAACTTATTCACAGGATCGTTTGCGGAGTACGCGTATCGGTTTGTCCCCACACCTGGCTGTGTCACTTCGAACCAATCTGGTTGGATGAACATGGCAAGTTCGGGGTCGTAGTATCGGGCGTTGAGGTATTGTAGGCCGGCATCGGCATCGTAGCGCTCGCCGATGAAGCCCTTGGTTTCCTCCGCTGCCGCCGCGTCCGAGATCCAATCGCGGGTTTGGCCGAACGGGTGGTAGACGGTGCGCTTGTCCTCGGCCCCGTCGGCCCCGGTGATCAGCCGCACCGAGCTCAGTTGGTCGCGGTGCATATAGCTTGCCGCGCCATTCACCAGCCGCACGTCGGGGTGCGGATAGGTCACGATCTCTTCGGCAGCGCCCTGCCCGAAGTTGCGGATCTCGACATCGCCAAAGGTCACGGTGACGGCCTCGCTGGCGGTGCCCGTCTCTTCGATCTTTTTCAACCGGGTACCGTCGGCGCCATAGACATAGGACGTCGTCCGGCCCGCATGAGTGACGCTGAGCGGACGGTTTTCGCCGTCATAGCTCATCACCTTGCCGTTCAGCCCCAGCGTCATGTTGCCGTTGGCGTCATAGTTCAGGCCCTGCCCCGCGACCGTGGTGGGCCGGTGGGTGCCGGGCAGATAGCTGTAATCGCCCACATGGCTGTTCGAACGCATGTTGCCCGCGGCATCATAGGTGAACGTCTGATCGAACTCGGTCGCGCCGTCTCGGTTGGTCACCGTCAGCAGGCGCCCGGCGTAGTCATAGCTGTAGTCGAGATTACCCTGATCGCGAGTGGTCCATTGCTGCGTTACGCGGCCGGTCGCCGATCGGGTGTATTGCGTTTTGGCAAGGGTTGCCCCGGCACTGTCGCGTACCTCGGCCCGGTCCATCCAACCGCGCCCAAACGAGAACTCGTTCAGTGCCCGCAGGCCGTTGCCGTAGGTGACCTCGGTCGTATTGCTCCAGAAGTCGTAGGTGACACCGGTGATATGCGGGCCGAAGCCGGTCAGCCGGTTCGCGGCATCATAAGCGAAGGGATCGGTCCACGCGGTTGTGGTCTGGCCCGGTGTCGTCGGCAGGGTCCGGCGCAACAGTGTGCCATTGGGCGCGTATTCATTCTCCAGAGTGTAGGTGGAGCCATCAATCTCGTGCCGTTCTTCCGCAAGCAGGCCTTGATTGTTGTAGTCATACTCGATGGCATGCGTGCCGTCGATTGCGACCCGGGTCAGCTGGCCGATATTGGCGAAGGAGCCGCGCGGCTGGTCGTAAGTGTAGCGTGTGACCACATTGTCCAGTCCCGGCCCGGCCACTGTCTTGGTCAGAGCCCGGTCCAGCGCATCATAGGTATATGCGATGGTCTGTCCCTTGGCATCCGTCTGCCGTTCCAGATTGTCGGTGGCGTCATAGGTCATGGTCCAGAGACCCAGCCCGGGATCGTCAGCCGTCAGCCGGTTGCCATAGGCGTCATAGGTATAGGTCCATTCTGCACGGTTCGGGTCACGCACGCCCACCAAGCGATTCAGCAGATCATAACCGTAGTGCGTGTAGCGCCGCACCGTGGATGATCCGACGTCGGTTCCAGCATTATCTTCCCGGAAACTCAGGATCAGGTTTCCGCGCGCGTCATAGACGTTGCGTTGCCAGCGGCAGAGCGTGGATGTATCACCATCGTAGCAGTCGGCATCTTTAGTCTCGACGCCCGGAAACGATGTGCTCTGCCCGGTTCTGTATGATGTAAGTCCACTGGAGGCGTAGTAGAGGCGGGTGGTATAGGTGCCATCCGGGGCGGTGGCTTTCGTCATCCGTCCCAGCGTGTCATAGCGGTAACTTGTCCGCCGATTTGCTGCCGCATGATTGTCGAGCGCGTTTTGCCAGTCCATCGGAATGCTGGACCAGGCGACATTGCCCCGGCGGTCATACTCAGTCAGCGTCACAAGCGCGTCATTGATGTCGCTGGTGCTGCCGCTGGCGGTTGTTTTGTAGATCTGGCCAAAGCCGTCAAAAAACTCCCGGGTTTCGGTGTATTGCGCTCCGCTCGCCTCGGATGCAGAACGGGCACGGGTTTTATTGTGCTGTGCCGTCGGGTTTCCGTAGGAATGATAGCTTGTTGCGATCTCATGACCGTTCGGGTTGCGGGTCAGGATTTCCCGGCAATGTGCGTCATAGCTGATATCGGTGACCAAGCCGTTCGCATCGGTTTGCTTCACGGGGACCTGACAACTATGGTCCCAATTGGTAGTGGTCACCTGACCGGCTGCATTTGTTGTATGAATTCGGAAAAGGTGCTTGTGACCGTCATAGCTGTAACTGGTCACCCGCCCCTTGGCGTCTGTCTCGGTCAGGACATTGCCCCAGCTGTCATAGGTGTACTGGCGGACAATCTTTTGGTTCAGGTTGTTCTCACCCATCCACAATCGAACATCGGTGAGTTGCCCGCGAACTGGCGGATTGCCGTTGAATGTGGGCTCTCCGTCGTAGCGGTAGTATTCGCCCTCTAGCCAGGTTGATTTGTCACTGGAGACTTCCGAACCCGATTGTACGACCCGATACGTCGGTTTGTTGACGATGTACTTGCCGTGGTTCGGGTTGTAGTTGAACCGAATAATCCGGTCATCTTTGAACCCAGGCAAACCAAACTCAATGATTTCTCTGGGCTCGCCATACAGGTTCAACCGATACTCTGTCGTGCGTTCGAGCAGGGACGACCCGTTTCGAACCTTTACCCGTGTCTTGGTCTTCTGGGTCCGCTGCGGTTTGTTGTTCAGGCCGGTTGCGGTCCAATCGTTGATCTCCTGCCACCACGTGGTGGTCCCAACGAACAACGTGCGCGACTTGACCTTGCCCCGCAGCGCTAGGTTCGCCCGGCCCTTGTCATAGTTATGGACATAGGTTGTAACCAGCCGCGGCCGTTCCGCTTCACCCTCGATCGCAGGCAGGGTGGCGGTTACAGTCCGGTATCCCAAGGGCCGCCGCCGTTCATAGTCGTAACGGTTACCGACATAGCTGTAATCGGTCACCCGGTTCTGACCATCAAAGCCATTCGACCGCGTGATCTGTCGCACCACGTGGTAGGAGCGCGGCACCTTGTTGTCGTTGAAATGCGCAGACGGTCTGTACTGTACAGTCACTTTGCCGCCAGTAGGTTCGCTAACAGATGTCAGGAGACTTTTCGGCTCGTATTTGCCAAACAGGATGCCGTTGTCATATTTGCCAACGATATCCCCAATGCCATTCCCGTCGACATCCGCCAATACACCTGCAAAGTTACCCCAATAGCTTGTTGCCGAACCACTTGGACCGTTTCTCATCCGTGAAAAGGAAGTCCCCGTCGAGATGAACGGATGCGACCGCCATTTGTCCTTCTGACAATGCGTGGAGTTGACGCGGCACTTCTCCGCGATTACGACATCGGCCAGGCCATCCCCGTTCATATCCCGGACTTGAAGGTTGACGCCTAGCCAACCGGAGTCGCCAATCCCTTCGCTCGCGGGATACCACTCCGTGCCATTGGAATGGAAATGCTTGCCTTTCGACAGGTGGACACGAATTCCCCTTGGCTGGTTGGAAAGTTGCGCAAAAACCACCATATCCTGTGCGCCGTCACCATTAAAATCACCAAAGCCAATATTGTGAACCTGATGTGCATCCTTGTAGCGCTTGACCGGGTTCGGAAACACGCGCTTGGTGAAGTTTCCGTCGATCTGAGGGTCCCAATACTCCCAATCATTACCGCCATTTATGACTTTCCCGAAAATCTCATTCTGGCCATCGCCATCGATATCGGCAACGTAGGGTCCGTTTGCTAGCAGTTCCCGTCTTGAGATCAGAACTCCATCATCACCAATCTGATACAGCCAATTGTTCGGTTTGGGTTCAAATGGTTTGTCCGGATCGGGTTCATGCTCGGGGATTACGATTGCTTCGAGCTTATAGTCTGTATCGAAGTTCCCAATTATATCAGGAAACGGTGTTATTCTCTCGGATGTCCCCGGTGTAACACCTCTGACGGCAGAATTGATCTTGCTCTTGGACTCCATCCATCCGTCTTCCTGCCATTTCCGCACCACCCAGCGGTCGTAGTAGTAATGAGTCTGATTGGATGACGGCAGGTATCGTGAGAATGTTCTAAAGACATCGTAATAATATGTGCCTGTCTTTACAGGAAGAGAAGCCTCCGACCCCTTCATCTCTCTAAGCGGCTGAGGCAGGGTTCGCGCGACCATAGCGCGGTCTTTGTTGAATTGGTAACCCCAGATTCTGCCGCCATTCCAAGCAAATACTTCCTGGAAGCCGTTTTGGTCCAGGTCCGTGACAGCTTCGGTGTTGCTGAACACCTTGTCGCCACTGATCCGCCATAGGAAGGACATCGCGTCCGGCGAATAGGTGAACCGGTAAGGCTGCCCGAGTTGCGGTCCGCTTGCGATCCGATTGTCCACAACCTCGAAGCCTGCGCCATAACGGCGAACGGTTGCGAGCCGACTGACATCGGTCTGGCCGCTGACGTTGTAATCCAGCTGATATGCACGAATTTTGTTAGAACTAAGGTGGATTTGAATGCTGCTGATACGGAAATATTGTCTACCGGTTAACCCGGTACCCGTTGCGTAGGACGGCTCGGACGCAACCTCGAAGACACTCTGATACCGTAAAAGTACGCGGTACAGCTTTTGCCCATCCGGCAACTGATAATGGATGTCCGTCAGCCGAGGCGCATATCCATTGTGATTGCCAGCAAAGGCATACTGGTAAACAACTTTGTTGCCATTCAGATCCTCGACCCACGATAACAGAAACCGGCTGTGGTCCAGAACGAAATTCTCTTCCGAATCCTCCACCGTCGTGATGCCCGACAGGTCTTCCATGGACTCGTAGACACGCAAAGTGCCGTCCTTGGCCCGGACATAGAATTTGTGCTGACTGAAGTTTATCTTTGCATAATTGTCGCTATACGTAACGAAATGCCCCCCCGACGAGCAGCTTGCACTGGCCCGGTTGGTCTTGCGCTGACTGGGATAATCTCTGGTCAGCTTGTTCGTTGCTGCCGCATCATTGCACAGCAGTAAGTCTTCGCCATCCAGACGAAAAATGTCCTGCTTGTTTCTGAACGTCGGCGCACCGCCTCCCAGTGACACCCGTTCAATCGAAGACAACCCACCCAGTCGCCAACCCACGCCAAGTACTGCATCCGGGGAGCCGCGGCCATTGAAGGACGAGCTGTAGTTTAGAGCTAGGCGCGGCTCAAGTCCACGAAACGACGGCACGTCGATCGGGACGGAATACCGAAAGCTCCCATCTGACAAAACGTCATTGGGCACCGCAACCTCAAGGTTTTTGGAACTGGCATATTGTGGGGCGTCCTGCGCGTGTCCTCGTTCAATTGCAACCGACCCAAAAAGCAACCCAACAAAACCAGCAAACAGAACACGCTTCATGAAAAATTCCTTAACTTCAGCCTTCTAAACGGTATTAGTTGTTTAATACCGGCCAATAGTCAATGGCTTTGGAGTTCAATGGCAGGTATTTACGCATATGCATGCTAAAGGTGAGTTTGTAGGAGAACAGGCGCATTCATAATACTGTCCAAAATAATGGAACAATACCCTGGGCTCTTACCCGTTTGTTTCTTGAATTGCATTGATCAAGGTAATTGAGCGCGCTTGCCTACCGCATTTGCCGGTGCCGCCACTGGATGATCAAAGGCCCCAACGACAGCGGTTGTACAACTCAGATACTCCATCCGCACCTCGCACCGTTGAGCTGTGCCTCCAATTAGAGGAGGCCAATATCGTGCAGAAGCCCTTTGAAGTCGCGGTTTTGCGGCCTCGTGGCCGCAGCTCTGACCATCTTGGCATTGAGCTTTTTCATCAAATCCTTGGCCGACAAGCCCTTTCGATAACCCTCCCAAGCTTTCGACAACTGTTTTAACGCCTCGGCCGCATTTGGTGGTGCTGCGTTTCTGGTTTCCTCAAAGTGCCGAAGCAGAAACGCTTCAAAGCAGCAATCCTGGAAGACTAATTCAAACCCAGCCTGCGCGGCCGCCTTTTTCATCCTTATGTTCTCGGCGTTGACGGCGCTCAACCAGTCGGTATCAAGGACTATGTATTTCGACGAGTACTTGTTGCTCCTGCCCCGCTGCTTCTTCTGAGCGATTGCGATGGCTTTTGTCACGAGCTTCTGAGCGTTGCCCGTCCTCCCCGGTACATTCAGATCGAGGTGGACACGCAGACCGCCGTCCTCTGCGAAGCTTTGCAGCATCGCCGCGTAGCCTTGCTCGCTTTCGCCTTCGCAGGCGACAAATATTGATTTCCGTCGTCCCCTGATCAACTCAGTTCCATCACCCAATCACGGGAACGGCTCCATACTCGCCGCTCATGTATTTCCCATAGAAGTTCTCAGTCCGGCGAACGCCTTCGATCTCTGACAATTTGAACACGGTCGTGTTGCCCGTTTGGTCCTTTTCACAGAAGAGGACCTCCTCCTTTGTAAGCTCCGACAGCAGACTCGCCGAGTGGCACGTCATCCACAGCTGAGCGCCATTCGGGTTCCGTTTGTCGTCTCCGAACCACCGCAAGATCTCCGGTAGCAAGATCGGGTGAATTGTTGTGTCCAGCTCGTCGATTATGGCGATACCGCCAATGGCTAGCGCTTGCACAATATGAGGGAATACCTTGACGAAGTTCTTCGTCCCCTCGCTCTCCCTCCGCAACGGGATGATTTGGTCGAGGCCAGAATGTTGAAAGTGAAGTGATAGATCATCGAGGTATTCCACAACCTTGATGTCTTCGATGCCCAAATCAATTCGGCCCGAGACGTCTTTCAGGAGCTCAAATGCTCCTGGTTGCTGATGGTAAAACTTCGCAACTTCCCTGTCGTCGATCAGCACTTTCTCGATGAATATATCCGAGTAGATGGCCGAGACTGATGCGACGAAGTTTTTCGCTACAGGATTGTTCAGTCTTGCGAGTGTCGAAACTATGCTCGCTCGCGGATGCAGAACCGACTCCAGAGCTGTCCGCGTGCCCTTATCGATAAGGCCTGAGGCAGACTTAGCAATCTCCCGCCCGCGCCGCTCCAATATCGTCATCGGCTTGCCACGCCCTTTGGGCTGGTAGCTGATCTTTTCGACGAGAACTTCATCCTCGAGACCGTCCCCTTCCGATGTCCTGCGAGGCCCCAGAACCACCTCGTAGGTATATGGGCACTGGGCACCATCCTCAGTTGGATTTGAGAAGTCGACAAACCCGGCGAAGCTGAACGCCAAACGCGTTGGTTCCCCAATCTTCTCTTTCGACCCGAACTTCTCGTAGGGCAGCGGAGCATGCGGCTGCCAATCAAAGCTGCTAGTGGTGAACCAAGCGGCGAACGTTATCGACCGAAGCACGTTGGTCTTGCCAGCAGCGTTGGGTCCAAATAGCGCCACAACATTCGGAGCGCGTTCATCAGATCCTTTGTAGATGGGTGACAGCCGTCCGAGGACATCGTCCATACCCTTTCTAGCTCGAAGATCGATCAAAACAGGCTCCGCGATCGATAGGAAATTCTCGATTTCTACCTTGAACAGCATGACTCACTCCATTCCATTGAAAAAGTAAGGGGTATTTTGCTGTTTTCAACAAAATTTTGTCATTACAACGAAAATAGTACTTTTCGGCAAATGGCTGACTGACGTTTTGGCAGCGAGACAGGCTGTGCTGCGGCATCGTGGGCAGCAGTCCAACGATGCCCTTGGGCCGCCCCGAGACCTTGTAAATTCCGATTTGTGTGCATATCTGCCAACAATTCAATCGACGCTGCGACTGCGGCGAGAGTCGGCGTTCTTGGCATATCGAAAAATCGCGAGGCTCAACTCTCCGCCGACGTGGACGGCGGCGCCCGGTTTCCCGGCACCCCGCCTCATTCGTGCCCTATGGATCGGGTGCGACACGAATGTACGGGTTGAATGCCGTGCGTCGTCCCGGATTGCAACAGGGCAGGCAGGACAACGGTCTTATCGCACTAAAATCGGCACCACCCCAAAAAGGAGGCTGGCGTTGGAATACCGCCAGCCTTGCTTGAGTATAAGCGTTCGAAGATGCGCTCATTCATGACATATGGTGGTATCAAGGTAAATGAGCGCACTTGCTATCCGCCCTTGCTGCCGCCGCCAGACACCCAAGGCTTACGGCGGCAGCAGCCGTTGGCATTGTGTTTCACCCACCCATAAGCGTTTCCACCTTCTTTGACACCTTCTCGGCTGCACGTTCCAGGTACTTCGCATCGAGATGTGCATACCGCTCAGTACTGTTGGGAGAGCGGTGCCCCAGCAGCTTTCCGGTCATCGACAGGGTCTCGCCGGACATGATGGCATGGGAGGCATAGGTGTGCC
>NZ_WPZY01000052.1 GCF_013031405.1 Ruegeria sp. HKCCD8929
TAAGCGCACCGAGCGTGTCCAGGCGGCGGGCGATGGTCGAGGTGAAGCGCTTCTCCCCATGCACATTGCTGGTGCAGACCCGGAAGAAGGGGGCCGAAACCTGGGCGGCCCGGTGGGTCCGTCCGAGGCCCTGGATAGCCGCATCCGCACGCCATCCCGGTTCAAGCAAGTAATGGCGGCGGCGCTTCTGGTTCACCGCTGTTGCGGCCGCATGGTAGGATCTGCCGGTCCCGCCGGCGTCTGAGAAGATCAGCAGTGGCTTGGTGTCCGACATAAACGCGCGGGTTTCAGCTGCATTTGCACTGGCTCCGCGGCGGGCAATGCGGATGTTGTCCGAGCTGTCCTTGACCGGACGTTGGCTTCTGCCGGTGACCTCGGCCACATCGTCCTCACCAAAGGCCCAGATGATCTGATCCAGCGCCGATGGCACCGGCGCCAGCAGCATGATTTCTTCAAGCGCGGCATCCCGAAGCGCCTCGGCCTCGCGCGAAATCACCAGCTGACCATTCTCGTCCCGCAAGGGCTGGGACAGCACCGATCCGTCCTCCTGCTCGACGAGGACCTGTTGCGTGACGGGAAAGGCGCGTTCCAGGTAACCAACTACGGCCTCCCTGGGAGTGAGAGCTCCCTCCGTGAGGTCCTCGTCGGGATCCAGGCATTCGAGACGGCGCTTCAAGAGCGCTTCCCCGGTGGAGACGATCTGGATCACAGGTGCCCAGCCATCCTCGATATCCTGGCGGATCGCGGCGATCACGGCCGGTGCCTTGAGCCCTTGCAAAAGATGGTTGAACAGGCGTTGTTTGGCCCCCTCGAACGCGGAGACAGCCGCCGATCGGGCCGCCCCGGCCGCTTTTGCGGCCCCCTGCCGGTCAGGGCTCGTGATACCCGTGGCCTCAAGGGCGGCGTTGAGATGGGTGTGAATAACGCGAAACGCGTCACTATACGTGTCATAGATGCGGATCTGGTCCTGTGTGAGCGCGTGTTCGAGAATGTCATACTCGACGCCCTCGAAGCTCAGGGCCCGCGCGGTATAGAGGCCAAGGGCTTTCAGATCGCGGGCCACCACCTCCATCGCGGCCACGCCGCCAGCTTCCATCGCGCTGACAAACTCATGCCGGGAGGCGAAGGGATACTCAGGCCCCTGCCCCCAGAGACCGAGGCGTGCGGCATAGGCAAGGTTGGCCACTTCCGTGGCGCCGGTGGCGGAGACATAGAGCACACGGGCGCGCGGAAGCGCATTCTGCAGATGCAGGCCTGCAAGCCCCTGTTGTGAGGGCGCCTGTGCACCACGGCTGCCCTTGCTGCCACCGGCGTTCTGCATCTCATGGGCTTCGTCGAAGGCGATCACGCCGTCGAACTCATCGCCCAGCCATCTCAGGATCTGATCCAGGCGGCGGGCACCGGTCTGGCCAACCGAGCGCAACGTAGCATAGGTGACGAACAGGATGCCTTGCGTCAGGTTGATCTCTTCATCCGGCTTCCACCGGGAGATGGGGTGAATGTCGCTCTGCCCGCCACCGACGTCGCCCCAATCACGCACTGCGTCTTCCTGCAAGGTCGCTGACTTTGAGATCCACACTGCTTTCCGGCGCCCGGCTGTGGAATGACAGATAGTTCAGAGTCGGTGCGTTACGTAAACCATTGATTTTGTTGGTCGGGAGAATTCTTGAACGCACCAACTTTGAGTTTTTGGACGCATAGATTTGAGTCGAAATACACGCCCAAAATTACTATTTTAGATCAAGAGCTTAAGGTGGACGGGAATGCCCTGATCGCTCCGCCGCCACCGCCGAAACGCCGGGGACAATCACCAAAAAACCAAAAACGGAGCTGCCGATCACTGAACCCGGCTGATCACCGGACCCGTGCAACTGGGGAATTTTACTTCGGCACTTTTGGGGAAAATTCAATCGGCGTTGACGACAACAAACTTCTCGCCGCAAGTGCGAGCGGCTCAACCTGTTGGGCGGAAAGCAGACTCGCGACAGGGAAGGAACTATTCGGTGGTGCTCGCGAGAAACTTAGATGTATCGGATTGTATTTATCTGGCGCTCGGATCGTCGCAAACATCTGGGGTCTCGCCCGAATTAATTTCGACTACAAGCCGCTACACTTAGAACGTGGTTTTCCGGGGTCAGTCTGTTGCCTTTCCGCCGAGTCTTTCAGCCAAATCAAGACAAACCTCTGGCAATTGGCGGTCGAGCGCCCGCACTCCAGTTTGCAGTAGGTTGGCAAGCGCGCCAGCTACTCCTTGTCTTACATTGTCGATCGCCGATTCGATCGCGGGCACATGCAAGATTGGTTGGGATAGAAGAAAGCGCTGATGCTCAATGATAAACGCCCAGTCATCGGCGAAGTAGGTGTGGAGTTGTTTGACCATGCGTGCACCGCAGCCGCAAGTCACCGCGCACTGAATGAGGGAGAGTTGCCGATTCATGATAGCGGTCGGGTGCAGGACTTCCTCGTTTGGAGCAAGCGCGAAGCTCGAAACCCGTGTTGCATGATCTGCGAGATTTGCGGACGACCCGCCAGTCAGAATCTCTCTCCATCGGTCTATCTCAGGTGTGGTCGCATTCAGACAGTTTTCGATCTCCACCAAAATGGCTTCACAAAACGCAAATTTGTCGCCCTGATCCCGCGCGGCGAAAAAGGTGGCAAGCGCAATGGCGTGAACGAACACTGCTTTGACTGCCGGGTCTTCAACATCACTCGCATCTAGTTCTTTGATTCTCTTAATTTGAGGGATGGGGGCTCCGGCTTTCTTTTTCTGGGCAACAGCATACGCGGCAGCGAGCTGGACCAGGGCGTGCGCGATTTGATTGGGTGTGCCGTCCTCAACGGCAAGATCAAACTCGGCAGCGCCCAAGAAGATGTGAAGGCCCACAGTGGTCTTGGACCAGTTCAGGCCTGGAAAAAGGCCGTGGAGGTTTTTGCGGAGGCCCACGATCATCAACAGCAATTTGACATCTTCAAGGCGACCGGTCTGGCGTTGTTCTTCCTCCGGAAAGTCGGCATCGAGAGCGGCGAGAGCGCCGTATTGAAGCTCTCGTTTCAGACCGGTTGGGCCATTGGTCGTTTCATGCAGCCAGCCGACCAGCCAACGCAACTTCAGGTGAAGAATCCGCGCTGCGTCATCGCTCTCCGGATCAATATTGTCCAGCATGTTGATTAGCGGTGCGAGTTCGCGCAAAGCCGGTTCAACATTGCCGCTTCGCCAGAGACACATGGCCGCTTCCGCACGGAGCGCCACTCCGTGGGCGCGCGCAGATGTTACCTCGGACTGAACCGCTTCGGCGGCTGAGGCAGCCTCCAAAAAGGCCGTCCGCGCAGCACCCACATCACCAAGGTTGGCGGAGGCGACTGCCTGCTCTTTTAAAGTGTACATGCGCTCAATATCAGAGCCTTGATCGGTGTGTCCGCGAATGCTTTCGAGGATTGCGCGTGCTTCGTCATATTGATGATCATGGCCCAGCACTTTGGCCTTTTGTCGGAGAAGTCCCGGATGATCAGGCAAAGCTTCGAGGCTCGCATCGACGATCTCCAGGGCCTTTGGTCGATCGTGCTGGAGTTCATCCCAGAGTACAGATTGCGCAACGATGCATTCAGCGACGAGATCGGTATCGCCCCATTTCTTCGCCATGTCAGCTATTGTCTCGTAATCCGCGATGGAGGAGACCACATCAAGCTTGCCAGCCGACCAGGCGTTCGCCCAGGCCGATTGAATATGCAGGCTATATCCCTTGAAAAAGGTTTTGAGCTGGGAGAGGCGCCGCGTCCGCAAGTCGGCTTCCAAGCGGTCAAGCGCCAGAAAGAGAGCCTTTAACTCGCCGGGGGTTTCGTTTGCGGAGGCGCCGATCTGCAGCATGAAACCGCTGACATCTGCGGTCTCACCAAACTCGGCCTGCATGGCTTGAACCGCCGGGCCTTGATTGCGTTCGATGAGGTCAGGGTCAGTCGCAGTCAAAGCGTCGAAAAAGTCGATGTAGGACAGGCGCAGGGCCCAATCCAGGCGCATGCCTTGGGCAAAAAGGATTTTTAGCAGCGCCATTATAGTGAGCGCGCTCTTAAACTCTTCATTTTTGACCGCCATGGCCTCGCGCATGGCGGCACGAGCTATGGGCTCGAACAAGGTTTTCTCGCCATTGAGAGCTGCGACATCGATCTGCAGCATCCGTAAGATATGAGACGTGCCTGGATCCTCTGGCAGCAGCATTTGATCGGTCCGCAGAAAGACTAGGTCGCTTAGCTTAGCGGCAATGGCTTTGTGGGTGTCCTCATCGAACGAGAGGGATTTCTCGAAGAACTTTGAAAAGAACCAGCCTTGTTTGGAGACAAAGGCGGTCCAGAATACTGAATCGAGCGCCTCATATGGGATAGCTCCGCGGTTGATCATTGATATCAGATATCCGACCTGGACGTTTTGGATGGCCTTTGGTCCGAGATCTTCCTGCAAACGGTAAAGCAGCGGAGACAAACGAAAATAGCCGGGTGCCGTGGGCACTTTTTCGATCCAGGGGCCGGTGAGCAAGTCGAGGCTCGCGCATGGCTCTTCGATGGCGGGGTCGAGGGCCGCTATGGCGATCGCAGATGGTCGGTCAAACTTGAACATGATGCAACCGAGCCGCTTTAAG
Source organism: Ruegeria sp. HKCCD8929 (assembly GCF_013031405.1). GTDB lineage: Bacteria > Pseudomonadota > Alphaproteobacteria > Rhodobacterales > Rhodobacteraceae > Ruegeria. The sequence continues at coordinate 4,632 of NZ_WPZY01000052.1, forward strand.
AGGGCGCGGCCATGTTCAGTTGCATCCTCCAGCAAACGGCGCCTCGCTTCGGCGCGGGTCAACGCAATCGCTTCGCTGGGGGTGTCGGAAAAATCCTCAATCAGCGCGTCTTTTGGCCAGCCGCGATGGTTAAGCGACACGACTTTCGCGGCAGTCAGTTGCGGGTGACCGCCCGATGTGGCGATATGAACAAATAGACCCCAGGCTTCGACCTGATCTAACGGTGCGTTTGTTTGCGCGACAAGCTCGGTTACCTCCTCCACGGAAAGGTAGGGCGCGCCCTTTGTCACTTCTGGGGAAAGATGGGTCGATTGAAACGTTGCGGGGCTGAGCGTGCGCGCCGAAGTGACAATTACGTGTCCACCGCGCTCACGCATCCAACTAATGAAACGACCCAAACGGGTTGCATGCCGTGCGACAGTGTCGCTATCGACATCGTCGAGGATGACGCCGCGAACGTCGGCCCCAAGTGTGATATCGGTATACGTCCGATCCAACCGCAACAGCATGTCGTTCGGGCTTGTCAGGCCGCGAAATTCAACCGTGAGCCAATTTGCCTCCGACGCTCGCGCAATTTGCATGGCTAGAGTCGACTTGCCGGTGCCGCTGGCACCATGGAGCCAAATCGCGTGGGTCTCCTTAAGGATCTCCGACAGTTCCTTAACCAAAGCTGCGCGCGTGGCAAGAAACCCGGGCAGATCGATTTCATTGACGGGCGCACTCCAACTGGCGCGCGCCCAGCCGGTCTCATGGCCAGGTTGGCCGGAGCGGGCGACTTCGTGCAAAAACCCGTGCAGGTCGGCTGCCGTTAAGCGTCGAAGCGCAGGATCGATTTCACTGGCGGCAGCGAATATACGCTCGACGATCGCGGCCGCGGCGCGCGGTGCCAGGCCAACGGGCAATTCAAGGGCGGCGAGACGTCCGGCAATGAGTTCTGCAAGCAACGCGTTTTGCGGCGCGCCGCTTGGCTGGCTTGTTCTCCAAGACACGCGCTCGATGAGTCTTGATCGCAAGGCGTCCTCATCTGGGTCGCTCTCGAGCCAGGTTTTGAGTTTGCCGCCCGGCAGCGTGGTCAATAGAAGGTCTTTGAGGGGCGCAGTGTCTGCGCCGCACTTGACCGCGTGCCAATATGCGATCCCAGTGACCCCTCCCGGCAAGTCTGCGCCGTGTTCGGCCCCAATCTCCATATTGGTATGAATGACCAGAGACACGTCCGGGACCTCACCATGTCGGCTCGTGGCCCAGAAGTTTTCGAGTGCGTCACGGGCGTCTTTGCTCGCGAGCGTAAGAGTGCGATCGCTGGTGCTATGCTTGACCTGAGTCAGCTCAGTGCCGCCGCTGGCAGTTTCGACGTCAAAATCTTCGAAGACCTCGATCAGCAAGCTATCGGTTTCGGAGAGGTTCAGCCAGGCGATGGCGGTTTCCAGCAGCTGAAACCGAAACGCGCCAATCACATGCGCTGCTTGCCGCTTCGGATTGGGGGGTAAGGGTTTCTGCGGTTGGCTTCCCATGTCACTCAAATGGGCCTTTCATTGTGCTTCGCCCTAGCCACCTTTTGACTTTAGTGTTCCTCGTTCGTTCTTGCAATGCTGTCATCAATCGCCCACTAGCAACCGCATTTCCAACGACAACTTCGAGACAAGTAAACCGTTTTTCAAAGGTATCCAGAGAACTCGAGTTACCTGCTGTGCTCTTCGGAATGCATGGGTACTGCCAAGCTCAGAACAGTAAGACCCGCCCAATTGCGGAAAACCGTCGGTTAACCAGTGAGAGGAGGGCGCCTGCGAGGTGGTCTAACGAGCTCCTGCCCGCTGTGCTGCCAAGAGGCTTCCGTTGCTTGGCAGAATGAAATGCAGCCATTCAGGCACATCGCAGCGAGCTGTCGATAGGCAATATCCGAGTTGCGCAACAAAACCCCGATTCGCTGCAATCGCACGAAGGTCTGCTTCGACAAACCGAGTAGTGTCAGAAACGGTCGTTATTGCCAGTGCCAGAAACGTATGAGTTTTGTCCGATCAGTCGGTTCAGTTGGCGTCTGGTGAAGGCTGGAGCCTGCTAGGCTGCAGCAGTAAGATGGGGGTCAGCTTTGGGAAGCTGGCGAATGGCACTGCCTATCGAGTTGCTCTACTTAAGCTCATGGACAGCTGCGACCAATAGCAGATTTGATAGTCTCCCTTCCCCCTAATATTGGGCTTACATGTTGTCTGCAGAGTTATCTCCTACCTGCAGATAGGAAGTTGGCAAAAGGCTTGGTCATTCGAGGGACACGTCACATCTGGCGGACGGCATTGGGCATTCCACGAATTTGTCACGCTTGGGCTAACGGGTGCCTGGCCACCTCGCCTAATAGAATCGACCAAATTCCGATTATGCGCTAGCTTGCTTTCAATGAAGTCGTTGAACCATTCAATTCTTCCGAAGGGTCTATTACATTCTTCCAAGCATTGACGCCCTGTTCTTGTGCCAGCGGCGGTTGCTCCCTCCCGCGTCCATCCAGTCACCGCATAGTGCTGAATGAGTAGCCCGGCGTTTCGATAGCAAACGGAGTTGCAAATGGATTGTTGATTGTTAATTTTCGCACTCTGTCCAGTCTCTGCCCTTCTCGCCGGTGTGCCCGCTCGATTGTGAGCATCTTGCATGGCAGCACTGAATCCCATCAACGACAATTGTTTATTTTGATTGCCGCTGCTAATTGTCGCGCTCCTGCCGGCTTTAAAAGCATCCACAAGACTTGCCGTTTGCTCCCCTGGCAAATGAAGGTTTGCGTCGCTGCGTCTTTGAAAAGTGTAGACTTTCCCTCCCACATTAACTGTCGCACGCGATGCACTGTCGCCTGGCACAATCTGAACCGCATAGGTGGAACCTCTAAGTACTACCAAGACCATTGGGCTGCCACCGGAACCCGCTCGACCGACGACCCAACAAGTATCTTCGCAAGAGACGCTCCATGGACCAAACTCAGCCAAAATGTCTGCACTTCGACCTTCAGTGCAAAACAAAAAGAAAAGCATAGCTGCTGATAAAACTGGAAATCGCCTAACCGCTGCAATCATGGCTGCCCCTTCGGTTCGAGGGTAACACTAGCACGATTCCAAAACGATGTCAGTTCGGTTGGAGAACAGGCTAACCTCAAATCGAGGACTTTTCAGGAGAGCAGGTTATTTCAAAGAGCTATGAGAGAATCTGGTGTTCGGGCGGTTTGAATGACGGCGGTGCATCTGGTTGGTTTGTTGTTGCGACACAAGCCACCAACCAAAGGAGCACCACCATCATGGACGACGCTACCATCATTGATTTCACCGGTCGAGACGCGGTCGCTGACCCGCTGACGGACCTCTTACGCAAAGGCGCTCGGGAATTGCTGCAGGCTGCTGTTGAAGCCGAGAGAGATGCTTTTCTGGCTGAGTTTGCCGAACGGCGCACAGCGGATGGGCGCGCGGCGGTTGTGGGCAATGGCTATCATCCAGAGCGTGCCGTACAGACCGGTATTGGGCCGGTCACGGTGAAAGTCCCGAAGGTTCGGGCCAAGGACGGCAAGCCCGTGACGTTCCGCTCTGCACTTGTGCCGCCCTACGTGCGCAAAGCCAAATCCATTGAGGCGGCGCTGCCCTGGCTGTACCTGAAGGGGATCTCCACGGGCGAAATGGGCGCGGCGCTCAAAATGTTGCTCGGCCCTGAGGCCACCGGCCTTTCCGCGACGACTATCTCCCGGCTGAAGGGCCAATGGGCAGCGGAATACGACGACTGGCGCAAAGCCGATCTGAGCCGCGATGAATGGGTCTACATCTGGGCAGACGGCATCTACAGCGGGTTGCGCGGCAACGATGATCGGCTTTGCGTGCTCGTGGTGATCGGGGTCAACGCCCTTGGAGAGAAGCACTTCCTGGCCATCGAAGACGGCGTCCGGGAAAGCACTCAGAGCTGGCGCGAGGTGCTTCTCGGCCTCAAGGCCCGTGGGCTCACCGCGCCAAAACTGGCCATCGGGGATGGGGCCATGGGGTTCTGGGCCGCGTTGGAGGAGGTCTTCCCTGCCACCCGCCAGCAGCGCTGCTGGATGCACAAGACCGGCAATGTGCTCAACTACCTTCCCAAACGGACCCAACCCAAAGCCAAGAAGATGCTGCATGACATCTGGCAGGCCGAGACCCGCGAAGACTCTCATGCCGCGTTCGATCTGTTCGTGGAGACCTTCGAGGCGAAGTATCCGAGGGCCACAGAATGCCTGATCAAAGACCGCGATGAATTGCTGACTTTCTACGACTTCCCGGCCCAGCATTGGCAGAGCATCCGAACGTCAAACCCGATCGAAAGCGCCTTCGCCACCATCCGCCACCGGACAAAGCGCACCAAGGGCTGCCTGAGCCGCGACAGCATGCTGCACATGATGTTCAAGCTCGGCCAATGCGCCGAGAAAAACTGGAGAAAACTGCGCGGCTTCGCTCATCTCGCAGACGTCATCCAAGGCGTCGACTTCGTCAACGGCATCAAGCCATCAAACCAAGATCAAGCCGCCGCATGAAAATCGCCTGGACACCAGATTTGACAATAGCTCTATTTCAAACCAGGAGGCAAAAACCCCTTGCCAATTCACTTACGTCAAAAACGGTCGTTATTGCCATTGCCATAATCCTTGGGCAAAACCCGCTACCATTGCGGTTCTAAGATCGACAACTGGTTCTGGATACATCGTGCGAGCTTAGCCGTGCTTTACACAGAACATGACTGCAACGAAGGGCGGCATGGCCACAACGGATTTCCCACCCCCTCTTTGGAGATCGCTATCACCACCGATCTCGTCGTCAGGCTTAGCTGTAAGCGCAACCAACTTTCCAAATCGTCCACGGTTCGGAGTGTGACGATAGGTAACACCAAAGCCTCGATAATCGTTGATGTCGCCGTTTCCCACCATGTCGATAGAGCCACCAGAGCTGGCGAGAAAGAGCTCAGACTGTCCTGTAGCTCCAACTTCAAACTTAATTCGTCCTTTGTCTGATGCGCCGAATAAAAACTTGCCTGCCGCGCTTTCGAATTCCGACCAACCATCAGGACAGTCTGCAAGACCTTCAAAAGCAAGTATGGCTCCTTTCGGTATCGCCTCTCTGATACTTCCTGCTTTAATCATATCTTGAATAACTACTTGTTGAACGACACCTAATTGGGACGCTATTTGCGGCTTCAGAAGAGCCCAGGCACCGATCGCAGCAAGAACTACTAAACCTGCTCCCCCGGCAACCGCCCATCCTGCAACTTTCTTGGAAACTTCTTTCTGAATGTCGTTCTTCAGCGCGTCTATCACGCCTTGTGGCACCTCTTCTGTCATTGGCAATCCTCCAAGTAGGTCTGTAAAGCGTACTACTCGATTGATGAGAGCCCATAATTAAGTTCGGGATCAACCGTCATCTGCGATGGCACAAACGGCGTCGTTGGAAGCACTGCTCGTGCGCCTCAGGGCTATGTCTTTAACAAGAGAGAGAGCCGCCCAAAACGGCCGTTTTTGTCACGCAAGGCCACCCCAACAGAATCCTTGAAGAATCTTATGCCACAAACCCTTGGCAAAACGGCGTTTGATTTTGTCACGTTTTTGGCCGCCCTTGAAGAGAGGACGTCAGTCCGCTGCGAAGAATCGGGCACAATGGGCTCCCAGCCGCCCAATGTTGATGCGGCATATCCTTGGGTCGGGGTTGCTTGGGACCAGTCATTGGCCTTGACGCCTAAACCACTGTTGCATCTAATCCACGCGAACATAGCTCCTCCGTTTGTGAATGGCCTTCTCTCGGATTGGTTTCTGAAGTCATGTTTACCTCGGGTTCAGTGAGGCACATTCGCTTCGGTTACGCTGCGCTCAGTCATTCCTAAGGAGCTCGGTGCGATTACGGTTTTGTCCAGCCTAATGCTTCTGGGACAGTGGCAAAGAGGGCTGCAAGCTGGGGTATATCTGGAGCCTGACGTTTCATTTCTTCCCAAATGGTTGGGTGAGGAGTCGCCATTAAATCGTCGCGCAATGCCTTGAGTTCTGATGCGTCTGCTACCGCATCTCGGCGATTTCTGTATTCCCGAAGTCGGGCACGGTAACCGCCAAAGGCATTCTGGCGCGCCTCCAGGAGCAAATCGCGGTTCAAGTTCAATGTCTCAATGGTGAATTCGGCTTTGTCAGCAGCAATGCCAGTCAGTTCTTCGCGCGGCAGCACGAAGAACGTACCTAGGAGGTCAATTGTGAAAAAGTCTAGCGGGTCTTCGGTGCGCGGATTGACGAAAGCGGGCTTGCCCTGTGTCGGTGGAGTAATGGGTGCGCCACGCGCCCGAGTAACATCAACCCGCCCTTCGGCAGTGATCACTGCGAACTTGTTGTTCTTGCCGCCATTGCATGGCCCGCAAGCAAAGACGTAGTTGAGCCAGCGGAAAACGTCTTCTGGGTAGAGGTCCTTGGGCTTGATATGCTCAACTTCGTCGCCCACTGAGTCTTCACAATACACACAACGCTGGGCGCCGGCGCACATCTTTGACAGACTGCTGCGTACTGCACGAAATGTGGAGTTCCTGCGGGTATTGCGAGAGCCGAATTTGCGCTTGCCCTCCGCGACACGGGTGGCGTAGTCGCCTGCGCAGTCGATCTCGGCTTGGTAATCAGCAAGTGTGGCGGCGGCCTTGGGCGGCAGGCCGTTATTGGCGAGACGTAGCATACCAACGTTACTCTACGAGGTTGCTGGCATTGCTTGGCAGCCGGTGCTGGAGCGTCGCACGTTCACTCTCCTCAGTAGACGAGAGCCCACCCTTAAGGCTTTTGCGATTGAGCTCCGCAAGTCGGCGCAACATGTCCTTGGAAGCATGTGATCGAGTGACATCCACTCCGAAGTACTCTGTCGAATAAGCCTCAAGGACATTGCCATAAATCAATCGTTCGAGATCTTGACCAGTGACGCGGTGCGATTGCTCATCTGATCCGGGTCTTGCCAACCGCCAGATCGAGCCACTTTCTGCGGCTTGGCATATTATCGGGCTGTGTGTGGTGACGAAGAACTGCGCCTTTGGAAAGCATTGCGTAAACCAAGTGCCGATACGCTTTTGCCAAGCGGGATGTAGATGGGCATCCACCTCATCGATTAGGATCACACCGGGAAGAGAAAGTTGCCCATTGTCTGCGTTTAGCTGTGCAATGAGGGTTTCGGTGCCGAAGGCAGCCTCCATGGCCCGAACCAACTCGAAGGTCATGGAAAGAACGGACCGATAGCCATCCGACATTTCTTCCACCGGCACACGGGCACCGGCACCATTGTCGACCATTACACCGGACGAGGAGATTTCGGCAATCCTAGCACCGTGAGGAAGAAGCCCTGAGTTGTTTATGAAGCGTATGAGACCATCGGTAAGGGCGAGGGCAGACGGTTCCTTCTCGAGTGCACGAAATTGCGCGTTCTTTATCCATTCAAGTGCCTCAGACAATGCTACATCTTCGCCGAAAGCCGAAAGGTGCGCTGCCAGCCTGGGATGGCTGTAGTACAACTTTTCGTACTCCCGATCGCCTCCGCGGAAGCGACGAAACGGACCGAACGCAGCGGAGAACCAACCTTTTCCACCACCCCAAATAGTTCGCTTGGTGTTGTCACCGTTAAATTCTGCGGACACCGTTTCCGATCCCGGTCCGCGCGAGAACAGCATTCGCGGCTTAATAGTCCTGGTCGATTGCTTTCCCTTTTCAACCCATCGATCAAGCTTTTGGTCCGCTCGGATGGAGAGCGCGATGCTGCCTGTCGGCGCGTGTTCGCCAATCCAAGTCGACCAGTCCTGTCGTAGAGCCGTGGCGTTTTCTTGGCCAATCAGGGTAGCGGCGAGCGCGCGAATGAAGGTCGATTTGCCGGAGCCGTTGTCACCGAGGATCACATGCCAGCCTGTCGGCTCGCCTTTTTTTAAATCAAGGTCAAACTTCGATATGACCCTAACGTTCTCAATATTCGCGCGCGTTACGTACATCTAGAGCTGTCCTGAACCTGGGCTTTCGAAAGGATGCGTTTTTGTACCAGTGCATGCAAGTTTCACAAACTAAGGCTGGATTGTCACTGACAGCAACCCTGCGGTAGCTGATGAGACACCCCCAACCTTGCTTAGTCGAGCCTGTCTGACATCAGCACCTGTGGGCCTGATTAGAGGATTTGCGTAACGGAATGATTCTGGCTCATCTGAACCGTGAAGGAGTGATTCTAGGGACACCCCCTGCGTAAGGTGTTTATCACGATCACCTGCGCTCAGTGGTCTTAGTCCGTTCACTGCTCTGACGCAGCCAATTTGCGTCATTTCGGAGCACAAATCAGACCTATGTGTCTCACGACACAGAACTATCTGTCATCCCACACCGGCAAGCCATCCGGCCAGGATAGTGCCGGCGACCTGGCGGCCTTTTCCGCAACCGGTCCCGTCACCGAGAAAGTAGCCCTGGCGGTAATGCTTGGCCCCGTCTGCATCATCGCGGCGCTCAAGGGCGCCGGCATCGTCTCGGGTGAACTTTCCGGGCAGATCGGTGTTGAAGGCGGTTTCGGCCATCAGGATGGTTTCGAGCTGGGCGTCTGACAGCAGGCCCTCGGTGATGAGCCGCTTCGGCAGCGCGAGGGGCAGATCTGCAGGCGCCGGGGGATGCACCGATCCCATGGCAAGGCTTTCGACCAACGGCGACGGGTGCGGCTGTGCGCCCTCGATCGAGATCCGCTGGGGTGCGTAGCTTGCATAAACGTCCGACACGGGCGGGTTGGCCCGGGGCGCGTCGAACACGGTGAACGCCAGCGGCTCGGTCGTAGCCGCAGAATGCGCGTTCTTGCCGGGCAACAGGATGCGGGATGTCCTTTGGACCATGGACTCCTTCGGGGCGATGACCTTCCGTGTGACAGGGGTCGGCTCTGTGCCACCCATCTGGGGGCGAGCCGGACACCGTGCGAGGATCAGCTTCAGCGCCATGGCGAGATCGCTGCAGGGCTGCGGTGGGGTTTCACCCCCCTGCCCTGCCCCGGTCTTGTCCAGGACAAGCAGGTCGGTGCTCACGGAGACGCCCATTTTCCGAAACGCGCGCCGCGGAAGATGCAACCGAAGGACAGGTGTGGCCATCGCGCAGATCCGATGCCAGAGCCGCCCGGCCTTCTCGGCCGAGACGGAAGGCGGAACAATTGCCACCAACCGACCACCCGGGCGCAGGGCTTTGAGAGCGGAGAAAACATGACGGGCCGCAAGGGTCGGATCGGAGCGCGTGACGCTCGATGCAAAGGGCGGGTTCATAATCACGACGCTGGGCTGTGGCTGCGCTTCGAGCAGATCTGCGATGAACTCGGCATCGTGCCGGTTGACGGTTGTGCCCGTCACAGTCTGCAAAAGGCTCGCGCGCTGGTCGTCGAGCTCGTTGAGGATGAGCCTGGCGCCAGACTGGCCCGCCAGCCGCGCCAGTGTGCCGGTCCCGGCCGAGGGCTCAAGAATAACATCGGATGGCGTGAGGCGGGCCGCACAGACGGCCAGCCAGGCCAGATCGAGCGGTGTGGAGAACTGCTGCAGCTGAACTTGCCGCTCGGACCGGCGGGTCTCGGTGGGCAGCCGGTCCATTAGCGCCGACAGGTGATCGAGCGTTCTGGCGGGGTTGCCCGGGTCGACCTCTGCGGCACTCACGGCGGCGGCCTGCACCAGATCGTAGGCCATGCGCCAGGTCCATGTGCCCTGGGCATCCGTTCCGCCCAAGGCAGATGTCATGAGATCGCTCAGCTGGGTGGGGGTGAGCCCGCCATCTTTAAACTTCGTAGTGATGTCCTTGGTGATTTGCCGAATGACACGCTGTGCCAGCATGGCCCTTCTCCTTTCGTCGATTGAAAATCAACGAAAAAAGAAGCCCCCTCTTACTTTTCGGGCGGGAGTGCGTCGCTTAGAAAGCGGCGCTTGAAGAGCCGCTTGCCTGACGACAACGACCTTATCTCGTCAAAGGAAAGGTCCTGATCCGGGTAGGCCCGCTTGATCCTGCCCATCGCAGATACGTGGTTGTCGGATTTCACGATGTGCTTGCGAGTTCCGGACCGGCTCGCGCGGAACGTGATCTCGAAACACTGCGGTACCGGCATTTGGCCCAACCGCCCCGAACGTGCACAGATGGGGGTTATGAGAAACACAACGAGAACACACGATGCAGTGACCATTCGCTGCGCGTTGTTTGAACAGGTAAGATGCGGACAATCCGGGCTTTCGCTGCGCTTGCACCAATGGCAGCTTGGAGCAGATTCTGTTGAAAAACAACGTGTTGCTTCCGCAGAAAATGATGCGCTGAACATTGTGCGAGCGCCTTTCTGATCAGGCTTTTCGCGATTGCTGCGGTGCAGGAAAGATCTTTGCCAGTTTGCGGAGGTTCTGGGCGGTGGCGGCGAGGAGGAATTCGTCATTTGCACCGCATGGACCGCGTAGTCGGAGGCGGCCCAACCCGAGAATGCGTTTGAGGTGGGCGAAGAGCATCTCGACCTTCTTTCGGAGCTTCATCGAGATGTCGTACTGGCGGGTCTTGGCTATGTCTCGGGCGACGTGACGGGCATCTTCGTGTTCTTCACGTGTGATTTTGCGCGCATCGGCGTTTGGGCAGCACCTGGGTTTCGATGGGCAGGCTTGGCAGGTCAGCTTCAACGCACGATACCGGGCTGTGCCTTTTCCGGTCGGGCCACGGTTCGGGTCGGAGTAGTTGCGACGGAACTGCTTGAGGGCATGTCCCTCGGAACAGATGTATTGATCGTTCTCTGGATCCCATTCGAAATCAGCACGCGTCCATGTGCCATCGCTGCGGCCGGACTTGTCGAAGACCGGGATATGCGGTGCGATCTTGCGATCAACCAGCCAGCCCAACATCGGCCCGGTGCCATAGGCCGTGTCGGCGATCAGGCGTTCAGGGTGCAGATCAAACCTGTCTTTCACGCGCCTGAGCAATGTTTTGGTGGACCCGACCTCGGCCTGTCGGATCGAGCGGGTGGCTTCTACGTCGACGATGACACCATGATCCGTATCGATCAGGTAATTGTCGGAATAGCTAAAGAATGCTGGCCCTTTACGGGCTGCCGTCCATTGGCTTGCCGGATCAGATTGGGATGTGAACTTCGGTTGCACCTCGCTTGCGGCACTGAATGCAGCTTCATCCAATGTGTCGAGATACTCGCGGACTGCGCGAGGTGCATCGGCAGGATTGATGCTCGTCGCATCCCAATCTTCCCTCGGTGTCGAATTCTGCTTGTTCGCATCCGCCTCAATCAGGCTGGCATCAATGGCCATACGCTGGCCGCTTACGAGGCCTTCAGCGATACACCGCGCCACTGTCGTCTCGAACAAATGACGCAGCAGTTCGCTCTCTCGGAAACGCCCATGCCTGTTCTTAGAAAAGGTGGAATGGTCAGGTACACGGTCGTTCAGATCGAGACGGCAGAACCAGCGATACGCCAAGTTCAGATGCACCTCTTCACAGAGCCGCCGCTCCGAGCGGATGCCGAAGCAATAACCAACCAGCAGCATGCGGATTAGTAGCTCCGGGTCAACAGACGGACGGCCCGTGTGGCTGTAAAAATCTGCGAGATGTGCCCGGATACTGCTCAGATCAACGAAGCGATCAATCGACCGCAGGAGATGATCTTGCGGCACATGGTCTTCCAGCGAGAACTCATAAAACAGTGCTCCTTGAGCTTCCTGCTTGGGTCCCATCATCGCCAATCCCTCCTAATGGAAGGAATTGAATCAGCGACTTACGCCTCAATCAAGCCAGAGTTTTTCAACGAAATATGCACTTCGTTGACGTTTGAACAAGAGTGAAATTCGTATCATTTATAATTTGGGCTGAAATACGTCCAAAGACTACATTTAGGCAACGGACCTTTGTTCCGACTGCTTTGTTGGGTCTGCTCCCAGCCGTGGCCAGGATGCCCACTGAACGGGACAGGCAGAACGGTCCACGCGCGAGTGGGGCTTTAAAGCCAAGCTCGGTGTAAATTGCGGCGGTCGCGCCATCAATGTTCATCGGGATCGCGCGACCTTTGGTATCTGACAAGTGCTCCTCGATCTGCGGTGCGAGTCTGGCACAGGCCACAACCTCAACGGAGTCATATTTTGCCAGCGTTTTAAAATAGATGCCGCTAATCCGAGCGCAACAGAAAACTCCGGTCTTCAGAGGTTTCATCGGTTTGGCTCTCCGATTTAACACCAATATATTCCGGCAGAAAACGCGGTGGCATCGGACCTTTGTTCCGGCCGCCCTGCTGCATCTGTTCCCAGCCATGAGACAAAACGCCTACCGAACGGGAGAGACAGAACAGACCACGAGAAAGCGGGGGTGGAAAACCCAGCTCGCAAAAGATTACAGCCGTGGCCCCATCGATATTCATAGCGATCTCAGCTCCGCGCTTGCGTCCGATTTCCGCCTGAATTGCCTCACCGATGTTGGCAAACCGCCCATCCACCGTACCTGACATTGCGGCCTCGCGTACCAGCGCCATCAACCTTGGTGCGCGGGGATCGACGGGCTTGTGGAAACGGTGGCCAAAGCCCGAGACGATCTTGCCATTTTCCGCGCACCAGGCGGCGAGACCGTCGCGGACGGCAGCATCGCGATCAGCACCACCATTGATCCGTCGGGCGACGTCGAAGTAAAGCTCGGCGCATTGTTCACCGGCGCCGCCATGCACGTCACCCAGCATGTTAACCCCGGTGGCCATGACGTTGTTGAGCCCCAGCCCGCAGGTCGCAGCCATACGGGCGGCGGCAATCGAAGGCGCCTGCGGACCATGATCGACTCCCGCCACCAGCGCACATTCAAAAAGTGCGGCTTGTTCCGGTGTCGGCATATCGCCGCGCACTATGAGCCAGATCATCTGAGCAAAGCTAACAGAACCGATAAGATCTTGGATTGGATAGCCGCGAAAGGCGATCCGCCCCGGAGCCATGTCGATAATTGCGGTGCGCCACCAGTGGCGAATGTCATCGGCATCTTTGCGTCCTGAAAAATCCGTCATATCGCACCTTCCTTTTTCAGGTACGAGATCTGGGCATTATCATACCCAAGCTCGCTCAGGATATCGTCTGTATGTGCGCCCAATGCAGGGGGCGGTGACTCGACTTTTGGGGCCATGCCATCAAACTTGGCGCCGATTCCGACCAGTTGCAGATCCTGTGCGCCGACGCGGTGGGTTTGCAGCAGGCCCCGATCGGCAAGCTGCGGATGCGCCAGCGCCTCGGGCACCGACCAGACAGGTCCTGCGGGAACGCCCCGAGCTGTCA
>NZ_WPZY01000053.1 GCF_013031405.1 Ruegeria sp. HKCCD8929
GCGTCGTTCACCTTTGGTTAATGTTGCGCAAACGCGTTTTAGCCAAGCAATGGTGCGGCAGAGACGAAGCGTCACGATACGGCGGGCAGCACAGTTACACGAACCTTCAGCAACGCTGGTGTTCAAATCCGCAGGCAGCCAAACTTTTTACGAAGGTCATGTTTTTACACAGATTCTGTGCGTGGGCTGGCGCATCGATAGCTTGAACTCCGGCGCGATTTGAAATGTTCAATCCCGCCACAGGCCTAATGTGGGCACCCGATACGAGTTTGGGATGCTGTGGCGCGGCCCGTCGAAAAAGACATTCTCTACAAGCGCGCGATCCGGGTTCCAATATCAGGATAGCCCCGAAAATCTTTGATGCCGCACGGGCCCCTGTCATCCTCTTTGATCAAGGCGTGGGTGTGCCATAGCGCAGACGTTGCAGATGCGGTGTATGTTCGTGGATGTGAATCGCAAACAAGCGATCGAACTGGTGTTCCTCCAATTCCGGCACCGACGGGATGCCAAGTTCATTTGCGATGTCATCCAATGTGTTTGAATGCCCGATGATCAGCACGCTGCCATCGGGAAACTCATTCCGCGCCTTGGTAATCACCTCAGCGGGGTTCCCGGCGTCGTAATGAACAGGGTCGACCAGGTCGAGCGCCTCCGCAATGGTTTCACCCGTCATCTGCGTGCGCAGGAATTGCGTAACATACACTGCCTCGAGTTTGGTGTCGGTCAAGATATGAGCCAGGACCTTGGCCCGCGCCCGACCTGCGTTGGAAATTGGAGGGTTTGTACCGATGTCGGCCTTTTCGGCATGACGTGTGAAAAAAATGACCATGACTGCTCCAACGTTCTTCGAAAAAAACAAAAGGTTTGGGTCGCGTCGTACGTAGATTAGCGGTGCGGCGCTGCAAAAAAGCGGGCTGGGGACGCATTCCCTTACCCTGACAGGCCTATCCTAAGGGCTCAGCGAAGGATGTGCCAAGAGTAGAGTAGTCAGTCAGTATGACGATGCGGACTTGCATCTCTGTGACCTGGCACTCGAAGACGTTGGCCACCAGGTGTCTTTTATGCAGTTTCACAAGATCCGCTTCAAACTCTGAAGATGGGCACCATCCATTCCCAGCCAGCTAGACCAAGGTACGGCGCCGCTGCAGCGCACTCCACCAATGTTCCCCCTCGGGTGCTCTGGTAGGACCACCACAAACCAACCAGAGGTCGCGCCACAGCGACTAAAAGCCAGCTTGTAAGCAACCAGGTGAACGCAAATGGAACGCCTCGTTAATGCTCCGTTCATCTTTTCTCAGGCCGAAACGCATTGACAATCTGCTGATGCGCCCACGAATGCCCAACAGCCAATTTGTTGAGGGCTTTACGCAAGAGACCATGGACGAATGAGGGCGCGCAAACCGATCGTCTAGGCAAAAACAACGCCCGCTAAAAATCCGAAAAAGATCCCCATCGAGGCGACAGTAAAAGTCAAAGGGCAGGGCCAGTCATTGTGAAGATCTAGCCCCAGGGCCATCTTTTCCCGCTGCCGGCCTTCGGTGATCAGCTTGAAAACCATGTCACCCCAGACACCGCATTTGCTGCAGGAAAGCCTGTCCTGCACGTGTCGCAGGCGCCGCTGTGGTCCGAGCCTGGCCAATTGTTTTGGTCCTTCCAGCCGAACCAGGCGCCCGCAATTCTGGCAGGACAAGAACACGACGGCATTGTCTTCGATGAGGTTACGGACATAGATCGGCATTTTGCCGTTATAAGAACAAAGATAGAACATATGCAATGCCTGTCCATCTCAGGAGGGTCGGACGGGGACGGCCAGGGCGGCGCCGGCGGGCAGACCTCCAACCGACGGCGCGGCCTGAAAGGAAAAGGGAACCTTTTGATTTTTTGATCCCGGGAAGGGGATCGAGAAACCGATCAAAAGGAGCCGATCGATGGCCAACTCAACCTACACAGAAACCTTTGTCCCTCTCAACAAATTGGTGATCCATCCCGACAACGTCCGGGCCAAAAGTGAAGAAGCGCATGACGAGGGTAATATCCGACCGCTGGCGGCTAATATTGCCGTGCGGGGCCTTCTCCAGCCGCTGATCGTGCGCCGCCTGGAGGATGGCAAATACGGCGTCGTCGATGGCGGCCGGCGCCGGGCCGCGCTGACCCTGCTTGCAGGCGACAAAACTGCCAAGGGATTCACCAGGGCGATGAAGGTGCCGTGCCGGGAAATGAGCGCGGAAGAGGGTGCCGTTGTCTCTGTCAGTTTCTCCGGCAACCTGCAGCTGCCGATGAGTGCGCTGGAACGGTATGAGGCTTTTGCCGCGATGCAGGACAAGGACGGTGCCGATGTCGCAACCATCGCCCGCGCCTTTGCCATCACCGACCGCCAGGTGAAAGAGGCGCTCCGGCTGGGCAACATCCATCCGGAGATCCGCGCCGCATACCGGGCCGGCAAGCTGAACCTCGAGGCGCTCAAGGCATTCGATGGCCACCCGGATCCCGAAGTGCAGCTGGCGACCTTCAAGGGCCAGATGGAAGAGTTCGGCCACATCCAGGAATGGCGGGTGCGCAGCGCGTTCCGGACCCGGTTCGTCCGGGTCGGCCACGCGCTCGGCCAGTTCATCAAGGAGGAATACATCGCTGCCGGCGGGGACATCGTTGCCGATCTCATCGAAGAAGACAGCATCCTGTCGGACGGTGCGCTCATTGACGAGCTGCTTGCGCAGAAGCTTGACGATCTCGCAGAGCAAAAGCGTGCGGAGTTGGGCTTTGCCTGGGCAGAGGCCCACACGTCCATCGATTGGGGTGAGCTGAGCGACTACGGGCGCGTCTATCCCCAACCCGTCGATCTCGACGAAGAGGACCAGGCCCGCGCCGAAGCGCTGATCGAGAAGATGGACAAGATCGAAGAGGAGAGCCACGAAGCCACATCGGCTGAAGACCTGGACCGGCTCGACGATGAACACGAAGCACTGAACCAGGAATACGAGGCTCTCACCAATGCCTATAGCGAAGGTGACAAGGCCATTGCCGGCGTGATAGCCATCTGGGACACGTCCCATGTGGATTACCGGATCGGCTTTGTCCGCCCGGAGCATATGCCGGATCAGGAGGATGAACCGGCAGGGCAGGGGGCCCGGACCGAGGATCCGGCCGATGCCGCCCCGGAAGACACAGGTCCGAAGATCTCCGCCAAGCTCCGCGATGACATGGCCCATGTCCGCACCCGGGCCATCGGCGTGGCGCTGGCGCAATCACCCGCGCTGGCACGGGACTATGCGGATTTCACCCTGATCACATCCGTCCTGAAGTCCGGGTATGTTCGCACTGCGTCGACGATCTCGGCCTCCCGGGCCAATTACGGGCCGCTTGAGCCGGAGGGCAGCCTGAAACAGATCGAAGATGTCTACGGCGCGCTGCAGGAGGGTCTGGAGCTCGATTGGCTGGAACTGGACGGGGCAGGGGCCTTCAACGCCTTCCGAGGCCTGTCTGATGACGCCAGAAGGGCACTCCTGGCCTTTGCAGTGGCGCACACGCTGGAACCCCGGACAGCACCAGGTCTGAACAATCCGGTGCGTGAGGTTGTCGAGCGTGAAGCTCTGCCGAACATCCGCGATGTGTGGACCCCGGATGAGAGCTTCCTCAAACGCCTGATCAAGCCGGATCTGCTCAAGGTGCTCCGGGACGTGGGACTGCGCAACGAGGCCAAGGTCTACGAGGATGGCAAGAAATCGAAGCTGGTCGAATACATGACCAAGCTCTTTGCGGAGCCCTTTGCCACACTGACCGACGAGCAGCGGACATCCGTCACCAGCTGGGCGCCGGAGCTCATGGCCTTGCCGGCGCAGGACAATGACCACATCGCACCGGACGCGGAAGGCGATCCCGGCGACGACGAGATGGCCGTTGCCGCTGAGTGAACATGACAACGCCGATCAGCCGTCCGATCCGGGCGGCTGGTTTCACAGATCACGCGCCTTCTACAAAAAAAACTGGCAGGGAACGAAGGTGCCCTGTTCGAACCAAGGGAAGCGTCCTGAATATGCGCAGCCGCATTGCTTGAATATCCCACTTGGGATATACATATATCAAGCAGGAGGATATACACGATGCCGCTCTATATTCGCGACGATGCCGTAGACGAACTGGCAAAACAGGTCATGAAGGCCACCGGCGCCAAAAACAAGACTGAGGCCGTCCGTGCCGCTTTGCAAGCCCGGCTTGCCGCCGAGAAGAACAAGAAAACCCTGCTTGAACGCATCCAGCCAATCCTCAAGCGGGCCGATGCGCTTGGCGAGCCGGACCCGGACTTTGACATGAAGAAATACACCGACGACATGTGGGGCGGAATGTGATGTTCATCGACGCCTCAGCCATTGTTGGCATCCTGCGGCAGGAGCCGGGTTATGAGGACCTGGTGCGGCGCATAGACGACGTGACCGGCCAGCTCTACACCTCTCCGCTGGCGCGCTACGAGGCCAGCGTTGCCTTCGCCCGGTCCCGGTCAGGACAGCACAAGGCGCCGTCACCGGATCTGCTGACCGAATGCGCGGCGATCGTCGCGGAGTTTCTCAAGGAGCTTTCCGTGCGCGACATTCATATCACCAGCAGCATCGGAGACGCCGCGATCCGGACGGCAGCGGAATATGGCAAGTCCGTTGGCCACCCCGCAGACCTGAATTTCGGGGACTGTTTTGCTTACGCCTGCGCTAAAGCCTACCGTCTCGGGCTCATCTACAAGGGCGATGACTTCGCCAAAACCGATCTGGCATGACCCGCACCTCCCGGCCCGAATGCCCCGGCATCAGGTCCTTCGGTCCATTGCCGCAGGTTCCTGGCGTTTCAAGCGATGGACAATCGTAGCAGACAGTCCTATGCCATCATCGCAATCGGGCAAGAGCAGGTCCCAAATGGGCCCAACCGCCCCGAAGCTGCATATTTGGGCGTTATGAAGAACATGACATGAACACGTCGCGTTGGCCTGTAACTTTAGAGTCCATCCGGCTGAAAAAGTGTCACATATAGTGCAGCGCATCCCATATGTGACACTGCAATCTGTCACATTCGATCGTCCCCTGTGGGTCTACTCAATTGCGACGCAATGTCGACAGCTGCCATTCATGCCGCATGCAGCAAATTCAACGGGAGAGCCCAAACTCACCGATGCTGCAATTTGCAGAAATGGCCGGAACGACCTAGCAAACCGGACTTTGTGGAATCTACCGAAAGTGTCTCAGCCTTCGAGACCCAAGCAAATTCCAATTCCAATTGAAGGACCTGAACACTGAATTATTCCGCCTAATTGAATCAGATCAGAAATAAATTTGCTTAACTGTGCAAGATACCAAAGCGAGTGTGATATCCATCCTCATGCAATCATCTTTTTGAATACGCTTCATCGGATCTAGTTGCCACTCCCACATTCGCTCCGCAAACCTACCAAAAAATCGAGTGCGATCTGAATAAGAGCAGCGGATCGGTTACCAAATAATAGCTTGACAAGCAGTTTAGGCTGTTTAGGTTGCCGAAATTGGGATGCTATGTAGCGAGATAGGCTATTCAATAGCCATATGGACTGTCTGCCTGCCTATTCAACTGTCACAATGGCGGGCGTTCCAGTCCGCTCACGCACTGACCAAGGAGATCCTTCAATGACCGTGCCGTTAACCGTCGCCCCGCGCCAGAATTTCAAGAGCTTTCTCGACATTCCGCTCGCCCTCGACCTCGACGCCCTAGAGGCCGAGGGTGCGCATGTCGCGATCCTGGGCGTTCCCTACGGCGATCCCTATTCGATCGACGAGGTGACCAACGACCAGACCAATGCGCCCACAGCCGTGCGTCAGGCTTCTGGCCGGGCCGGCAAAGGATGGGAACGTTGGGATTATGACCTGGGCGGCACGGTTCTCGATGGCCGTCCCGTGAAAATGGTCGATTGCGGCGACGTGTCGGGCGAGGCGCGCGACCTGGACGGCCATTATCGCCGGGCCGAGGCGGCGGTGCGCAGGATTCTCGCGGCCGGTGCCATGCCGGTTACCATCGGCGGTGATCACGGCGTGCCGATTCCCGTGCTTCGGGCCTTCGAGGGCCGCGGGCCCATTACCCTGGTGCATCTCGACGCCCATCTCGATTGGCGGGACGAATTGCACGGCGCACGCGAAGGTTATTCCAGTACAATCCGCCGCGCCTCGGAAATGGGCCATATTGAGGAGATCTTCCAAATCGGCCTGCGCTGCCAGGGTAGCGCCCGGGCCGAGGAAGTCGACGCCGCGCTCAAGCACGGCTGCCACCTCATAACCGCCTCCGAACTTCATGACAGGGGCATGCAGGCGGTGCTGGAGCGCATACCAGCCAACGGCAACTACTACCTCACCATCGACGCCGATGGCCTTGACCCCGCCGTCATGCCAGCAGTGGGGGCGCCGGCACCAGGCGGCGTCACCTATAACCAGACCTGCAAGTTGATCCACGGCCTCGTCGCCAAGGGCCGGGTGGTCGGCATGGATATCGTCGAGATCATGCCCAAGCTGGACGTGAATAACATCACCAGCATCACCGCCGGGCGGTTGATCCTCAACCTGATCGGAACGGCAACCCGAGCCGGCTATTTCGACTATTTCGAAGACTGAGAAGAGACTACTGCCTAGGGGTCAAACCGGCCTGCCGAAATTGGACGTTCCGGCCAAGCCACGTGACTGCGGTAGCGCCCGCCGGCTCCGTCGCAATTGCCGAGCAGAACGATCCGGGCACAGTCCAATTCGGCGCCCGACCAGACCATTGGGATCTGCTTCACCTCATCCTCCGACCGGCTGTCGTACTCCATCATCGCAGCACGAAAGGCTTCGTCGGCCAGTCTGCGGGTGAAGTCGTTCCCCCGCCATTGTTCTCGGTCTTGACAATAACGGCGACCATTTGATCCTCGACGATAAACGCCTTCAGACCCGTCACGCCAGAGAAATTCTTGATTTCGACCTATCTCCAGCACCACGATACCTTCAAGCGGGAGATTTTTTGGACAGTCATCTCCAGTCTCTCTTTCTTGATTGTTGTCATGACGCAGCCTGAACATCCTATCGCCCCGGTTGCCTCCATCCTAGTTGCCGGGAAAGTTTCATGGCGTCAGCCAGCAAAACCTCTTCGCAGGATTTGCGGATTTGACGAGTGAAGCGGCTACTAGGCCCGGAAATGGAAAGCGCTCCTACCAGTTCTTGCCCATTGTCCAACACGGGGGCTGCCATGGCAAAGACATCGGACTCACTCTCGCCTTTGCTGATGGCCTTCCCCTGGTTTCTAACTATTTCCAATTCCTTTAGCAGCCTATTTTTGTCGGTGATCGTCGTTGCCGTGCGCTTGGGCAAACCGGTCTTTGCCAGAACGGTTTCGACGACCTCTTCGGGTGAATACGCCAGAATGACTTTGCCGGCAGCTCCGGTATGCAAATCCTTACGTTGCCCCTCTGAAGTGGCATGGCGGATGGCATGCGTGCCTTCCTCACGCGCCAGGACGACGCGCTCGCTGCCTTCCCTGACATGAAACGTGGCGGACTCCCCGGTTTTCAGGGTAATGTCCCTCAAAACGGGCCTGACCATGGAAAGAATGAGGCGGTTGCGTTCGAAGACTTTTCCGAGTGCAAATATCTTTGGGCCGATACTGAAGGCCCCGGTTGCGGGGTCAGCCATCAAGCAGCCTCTGTGCGTGAGCGTTCCCGTCAGGCGCATCACCCGGTTGCGGGTGAATCCGGTGGCCTGCATGATTTCATTGGTGCTGAGGCCCGGCTTGGCCAAAAAACATTCCAGTACATCAAGGGCGGCTAGCACAGCCTCCACGTGGCGATCGGCCTGGCGTATCGGTGTTTTCATAGTATTGTCACATTAATCCAGGTTGGTTGAAAGAGGTCAAACTTCGGCTATTAAGTAGGTCCAGCCGCTCTATTTCAAGCGTCAAATGCTTCCAGGCGGTGATATCCAATTGTTAGTACCGAGCGACGGCGGGCTGGAACAGAGCGGCAATTTCGGATCGAGGAGTGGATCGATGCGAACCGCTGCAAATTTTCCGGCGACCGATATCCCTTACGCCTCTCTTTCTTGCTTTCGGAATGGCAGGTGGCCGTATTCGGCCCCATTGTTGCGACCCTTTGTGTGATCAGGTTTCAACACCCAGAGTGATCTCGCACCTGGCGGTACCATATCAGAACAGCTTGTCAGTGATGAAGTGTTTTCGCGTTCCATAGGCGCCTCTTCAACTTCCCGAAAGTTCAGATTGAAACGTCAAAGGTGGCAGATCACATGGGCGATGATTTCTGACAGAAACCGATGAAATTTGTCGCTGAACGATATTGTCCCCATCATAGCTGGCTACTTGCAAATCCTGCTGACAGCGACTTGCGGTTTTTGTGGCAACGCCTTCTTTTTCAATAACGCTTCATTGGAATTAATAGCTTTTTCCACATTCAGCTCTGCAAATCTAAGAGCAAATTGGACAAGAGCGGCGGATGGGTTGCCAAATAAATGGCTTGACAAACAGTGCGAGTTGTTTCACTAGCTGAAGGCAAGATGCTAGATAGCGCAACTGGCTACAGAATAGCTACAAGAGTTGGTTGCCTATTCGGCTGTGAAGCAGGAGCACTGACACACCGAAATCAGTGTGCCCGATCGATCAGGCCTATGAATATTGGGTACGACACGGTTGGGAAGGTGATCCAGGGAAAGTGACCCAAAGCAACAAAAACATAAAACAGGAGGAGACGATGAAAAGTATGATCTTGGTAAGGAAATGTGTTCTTAGGTTCGCAGTTTTGCTGTCACTTTTTTTGGCCATGCCGTTTACCGTGCAGGCTGGTGGAGTGCTAACGGTCGCTGTTGGAACCAACCTTAACAACCTGGATCCCGCCAAGGCAAAACTTGCTGAGGAAAGCATTTATGGATTCATGGTTTTTAACGGGCTGACTATGATTGACAGCGACCTCATCACTAAACCTGATTTGGCAGAGCGCTGGGAAAGTAGTGACGATCTTAAGATCTGGACGTTTTACCTACGCAAGGGGGTCAAGTTTCACCATGGCCGAGAACTCAATGCGGAAGATGTGGCCGCAACCATCGAGCGTATACTTGTTAAGGAAACAGGGTCCAAGGCCAGGGTCGACTTCCTGGTAGTAGATGAAATCCAAGTCTTGGATAAGTACAGGATTCAATTCAAATTGAATTCCCCATACGCTGACTTTCCGGAGATTTTGGCCCACCGACGCGCAGGAATTGTCCCTAGTGATCGTATTGACACATTGACCACAGCACCAATCGGCACCGGTCCCTTCAAATTCAAGTCATATACTCCAGGGGATCAATTAGAATTGGTTAAGAACGCTGACTATTTTGAGGGTGCTCCTCATTTGGATGGCGTTACGATGCGCATCCTTCCCGAAAGCAGTGTAAGGGTTGCTGCTCTCGAAAGCGGAGAAGTTGACGTACTTTGGAGGGCGCCGGTGGAGGCTGCGGATCTGCTGAAAGAAAATCCAAATGTTGTTGTTGAGTCGGTTCCCACGTCCACTTGGGACGCAATTATTATGAACAACAACAATCCGCCCTTTGATAACTTAAAGGTACGGCAAGCCATTCATCTGACCATCGATAAAGAGCAACTCGCCAAGATTGTTCTGTTTGGTAAGGGGACAACTACGCACACTCCAATTCCACCCAGTCACCCGTTTTTCAATAGCAGTATTGGATTCAAAACGGATATTGATAAAGCCAAGAAGCTTTTGGCCGAGGCTGGATATCCAAACGGCTTTGAGATTGAAATGTTTGTACCTGGGAACAAGCCAACCCGAGTACGGCTTGGAGTCGCTGCGCGTGAGATGCTGAAGCCATTGGGCATTGATGTCCAGATTAAACGCGTCACGTGGGACAAGTTTGTTTCAGAGGCTGAGGGTAAGGCCACGTTCTACACCAGTGGGTTCAGTGCGCGTAGCACACCCGATACAATGCTTTACCCCTGGTACCACAGTAACGGATCTTGGAACAACGGACTTTGGCACTACAAAGACTCCAGAGTTGACGAACTTCTTGATCTGGCTCGGGAGACTCTCTCTATGGATGATCGCAAGAAGATCTATATGGATATTCAAGAGATTGTGGTTAAGGATCCACCTAGCATAATATCGTACAACCTGAACCACATCGATGCATATCAAAAAGACATCAAAGGACTGCACTCCCATCCAATGATGTGGCTCGATCTCAGAAAAGTTACGAAATAGTTCTTCAAGTAATTGAGCGCTGCTCAAGTTGAAGCCAAATGGTTGCTATGCATTGATTGCAATGTGTAGCAGCCCCAAATCCGGGGCTCTCTATGCTAGTCTATATTCTGAAACGGATCGTTTATATATTCTGCATTTTGGCAGTAATGTCAGTATTGATCTTTGCCATCACCCAGGCCCTTCCCGGCAATGTGGCTCGGATGATCCTCGGTGAATTTGCGACAGTGGATCAAATTCAGGCAATCGAAGAAAAACTAAGACTGAATGACCCCTTACCACTCCAATATTGGCGCTGGGTCTCTGCTTTACTGACGGGCGATTTGGGAGATTCACTGGTTATGGAGCGCCCAGTTGCCCCACTAATTTCGTTAAGTCTCCAACGATCCGCCATCTTGGCATTCATGTCGTTATTCTGTGTAGCCTCTATTGGAATTACTCTGGGCGTAATTGCCGCGGTCAAGCACAATCGGGCACCAGATTATGGAATTTCTTTCTTCAGTTATCTCGGTATTTCGGTGCCGGAATTTTTTTGGGGCATCCTGATAATTCTATTTTTCGCTCGATACCTCGGCTGGATTCCAGCCACTGGTTATGTACCGCTAAGTGAAGGCTTTGGAACCTGGCTCTCACACCTTATTGCCCCAGTGGCGACCCTGACGTTAACTCTTCTCGCCAATATTTCACGCATGACAAGATCCAGTATGCTGGAAGAGCTTGGGACCAACTATGTCACTGCGGCTCGGGCAAAAGGGCTACCAGAAAGAGTCGTTCTTTTTCGCCACGCGCTTAGAAACGCCCTACTCCCAACGATAACCGTCCTGGCAGTCGGGGTGGGCTGGCTTTTCGGCGGCATCGTCGTAGTTGAAACGGTTTTTGCCTATCCAGGGATGGGTAGAATGCTGCTTTTCGCCATTGAACACCGTGATCTTCCTTTGATCCAGGCAGGCATCCTTATCATCACAGCGATCTACTCATTGTCTAATCTGTCCGCCGATCTTCTTTATGCTTATCTCAACCCGAGGATTAGGTATGGCCGAACAATTGCTTAATAAAGATCAAACAAAGGTAAGGCCAAAACGCCGGCGTTTACCTGCAAACTTGATCGTTGGTGGGATGATTGCAGGCATCGTGGTTTTTCTATCCTTTCTTGCACCACTTCTTGCACCATACCCCTATGACCAAATGCATGTGGAATCTCTACTTCAACCACCAAGCGCGGAGTTCTGGTTTGGGACTGATGAATTTGGACGCGACATATTCAGCAGAGTATTGATTGGAGCTCTACCCTCGCTGACAATGGGAATTCTAGCCACCGGTCTGAGCCTCTTGATAGGAGTGCCGATCGGCCTTGCAGCAGGCTATAATAAGGGACGCATCGATGAAATTGTCATGCGGACAATGGATTTGATCATGTCATTCCCGCCAATCATTCTCGCCATGCTCATTTTCGCTGTCACGCCACCGAGTATTTGGAAGGCCGCTGGAGCAATTGGCCTGGTTTGGGTTCCTGTCATGGTTAGGGTGACCCGGAGCGTGACTTTGGATCTGATGCAGGAGGAATTCATTCAGGCCGCCCGTGCCCGAGGCGAAAAAGTTGTATATATTTTGATATTCGAAATACTACCCAACGCGTATCCCATCATAATTGTCCAAGCAAGCATTCGTGTCACCTTGGCGATCCTCTTGGCAGGCACTCTGAGTTTCCTGGGATTCGGGGGGCAACCGCCCCGATCAGACTGGGGCTTGATGATAAGTGAAGCCAGACCGTTTCTTGATGCTGCACCGTGGATTGCGATTGCTCCGGGACTGGCCATGTCTTTCACAGTCATAGGAGTGAACCTGTTTGGCGATGGTCTAAGGGAGTTATTTGATCCGCGACTTAGAGGGAGGGGACGCTCATGACCGACCCAAATAATATTCTTGAAGTGAACCAATTGTCTCTCGCCTATGACACCAGTTACGGATCATTGGTTGCCTTGGATGATGTTTCCTTTGAAATAAAAAAGGGAGAGTGCCTTGGGCTTGCCGGAGAATCCGGTTCTGGAAAAAGCACCGTGGCCCGAGCGATTTTAGGCCTCTTAGGGCCTGAAGCAACCATCAAGAAGGGCTCTTTGATGTATGCGGGCGCCGATTTGAGGGAGCTTTCTCCTGAGGAGCAACGATCCATCAGAGGGAACAAGATCAGCATCGTTTTTCAGGATCCGTTCACTGCCCTCAACCCTTCGCTTACAATTGGCGCTCAAGTTGCGGAACCACTCATATTTCATAAAGGAATGAGTAAATCCGAGGCCCTTGAAAAAGCTGTCGATCTTCTGGCCAGCGTCGGTATCAACCGTCCGCGCGAAATCATCAAGGCCTACCCTCATCAACTTAGTGGTGGAATGCAGCAGAGAGTATTAATCGCTACAGCGCTTTCGTGTGACCCCGATATTCTCATACTCGATGAACCTACTACTGCCCTCGATGTGACTATCGAGGCTCAAATATTAGACCTGTTGGATGAACTTTGCAGAACGCGACAGTTAGGTGTCCTTTTTGTCAGTCACAACTTAGCTGTCATCAATCGTCTGTGTGAGAGAGTCTGCATTCTTTATGCAGGCAGAGTTCTAGAGTACGGCAAAAGCAGCGAAGTTTTCTCACAGCCAAGACATCCTTATACCAAAGGGTTGATAGCATCCTTGGCGAGTCTCGGGTCTGAGGCAACGAATAACCGCCTAACGCCAATCCCGGGCGGTTTGCCAGACATGACTGCTCTTCCGGCCAACTGTGTATTTCAACCTCGATGCCCGTTCAAGGAGAGCAAATGTGCATCCGAGATTCAGCACCTTGCCACTATGGATGATGGCAGGACTGTACGCTGCTGGAAGGCGCAAAAAGAGGCCAACCTCCGCTGGACGGATCTCCCTTCCGACCACGGGGATGTTCCTCAAAAACAAAAAGCATCATTCCAGCCAAGCGAAAAGGGCTTCATTGAAGCTTCTAACCTCACAAAAACCTTTTCCTCCGAAGGCATCCTGTCAGAACTTGTTGCCAAATTAAGTAAACTACATGTCTTCCGCGACCTGCAAAGATCGCCGCACGTCAAGGCCGTAGACGGTATATCCCTAGCCATTGCTCCCGGCGAAGTAATTGGACTTGTAGGAGAAAGTGGTTGTGGGAAATCAACTTTGGCGCGTTGTATGGTCCGCTTGATTGAAACGACATCGGGCGAGATATTTGCAGAAGGAAAAGAAATTAGTCGAGAGCCTGAAAGAAAGCTAAAACACTTTAGACAGTCTGCTCAGATAATATTCCAAAACCCTGATTCATCGCTCAATCCACGCAAGACTGTTGGTCAAATTATTAAACGACCGATGGTTCTTTTCGGGCTATCCCATAATGCGGAGTTGGATCGTCGTGTTAGCGAATTGCTTGAAATGGTTCGTTTGCCTCCGGCCTATGCAGAGCGATACCCCCATCAGCTAAGTGGCGGAGAAAAACAGAGGGTGGGCATAGCCCGCGCCCTTGCCACTTCGCCAAAGTTTATCGTGTGTGATGAGGCTATTTCAGCGCTCGACGTTTCAGTACAGGCAGCAATTATTAACCTTTTGCAAGATTTAAAAGAAAAGCTAAATTTATCCTATCTGTTTATTTCCCACGATCTATCGGTAGTTGCCCATCTTTCAAACCGTATTGCAGTTATGTATCGGGGAATTATTTGCGAAGAAGGAGTGGTCGAGGAAGTGCTTCGCCCCCCATTCCATCCCTACACTGAGGCATTGTTATCCGCCGTTCCTCGTTTCGATGACAAGACTGCAGAGACCACCAGAATTCGGTTGAAAGGTGACGTTTTGGCCATGGCCGAAACCTCCAGGGGTTGCCGATTCCATCCCAGATGCCCTAGAAAAATAGGGAAAATATGCGAGGAAATTACCCCGCCTGTTGTGGAATCGGCTTCCGGACACCGGATCGCCTGCCACCTGCTAACTGATGAGAAGTAAATCCCGACGACGCGCTTAGCGAATAAGCGAGCAGTTGTTTAACAATCTAGCCATAGAGGTACTAATGGACGCGAATGACAAAAAAATAGTCAATTCCTGGAATGAATGGGATCCGTTGAAGCGTGTTGTTGTCGGGCGTGCCGATAATTGCAACATTCAGGCACCGGAACCGGCTTACCAACCAGATTATAGGAAGGATGGTTTGCCATTGGGGATGTATGGGCGTCATCCAGAGGAGGCAGAAGAAAAGGCCAAAGAGTTACTTGATAACTTTGCCAAAATTCTTGAAAAACGCGGTATTATTGT
This sequence comes from Ruegeria sp. HKCCD8929, assembly GCF_013031405.1. Lineage (GTDB taxonomy): Bacteria > Pseudomonadota > Alphaproteobacteria > Rhodobacterales > Rhodobacteraceae > Ruegeria. The sequence goes on from NZ_WPZY01000053.1 coordinate 14,524, forward strand.
TGATCGTCCAACGCCAATTGATTTCAGCCAGCAAGTTCAGACCCCTGATTGGGTGCAAAAAAACCAGAGAGCTTGTATGGCTCCTCGTGATGTGCTGATGACCGTTGGAAATGAAATACTGGAAGCAACGATGTCCAGGCGGGCCCGTTTCTTTGAATATATTTGTTATCGTGAAATATTAAATCAGTATTTTAACGATGATCCGAACATGAAATGGAATGCGTGTCCCAAGCCGCGATTGACGGATCGCACTTACAAAGAAGGTTTCTGGAAAGAATGGAGAAGCCTGAGCTCTGAGCAAAAACTTGAGCGCGCTAGAAAAAGAGACTGGGCTCTCACCGAAGTAGAGCCAGTGTTCGATGCTGCAGATGTTGGGCGCTTTGGAAAAGATCTTTTTATTCATCATTCAACACTTACCAATAACGCCGGCATTGAGTGGATAAAGCGCCACTTCCCTGACCATAGAACTCACATTGTGGCTTTTGATCAAGAATACCCTTTCCACATCGACTCGACTTTTGTTCCTCTCCGTCCCGGCTTGGTCCTTCAAAATTATACCCGTCCTCCTCTAGGTGAAGAACTACACGAGTTTTTTCGAAAGAATGGATGGGAAATTGTTGAATGTGCGAAACCTGCACATGAAAGAGGAAAGGCTTTTTCGGGAGGGGGCAACTCTCTCGCGATGAATCTTCTCGTGATCGACCCAAAGACTGTTTGTGTTGAAGCAAGCGAGACCGCTCAAATCGAGCAACTTGATAAGCTTGGATTTGAAGTGGTTCCAGTCCCATTTCGGGATGTCGGTCCATTTGGGGGAGGTTTGCATTGTGCGACAGCGGATGTGTATCGAGACGGGACGTGTGAAGATTACTTCCCCAAGCAGATACCTGGGTTTTAACGAAAGCAAAACCGGTTCGGTAATTCTTTCTCAAGAGCGAACTTTAGTATGGCAACAGCATAGATGACATGTATGGGCAAGTTAAATCGATGGGCAACTGCTGCGTCCCAAAAAAAAAGCGAGCACCGATCAAGCCCTAAAGCGGGTTTTCATAGCTTATCACAAAAAGAAAGAGGTGGAGATCATGCAGAGTGAACAGCCAATGCTTCAATTCGCCGGGATTCCTACCTTCATGAGAGCTCCCATCATGCCGGTGGATCAGCTCTCCCCTGGAATGACGGCGGTCATGGGGGTGCCAACGGACTACACCCGCACGGGACGGGCCGGCGCCCGCTACGGCCCCCGTGGCATCCGAGAAGCGTCGCTTCACATATGGAAGTACGCAGACTCCAGCGTCAGTGGTCCGGCCCTGGATCCGGTTACCGGCAACGTCACTCACTACAACCCGCAGACCGGTCGGCTGGCGGATCTGGGGGACATCCCCATTTATCCTACGGACGTGGTGAAGACCGGAGAGTCCATCCGATTGGCCGTGAAGGATGTGGTGAAGAGAGACGCCTTCCCGGTGATTTTGGGTGGCGACCACTTCATTTCCTATCCAGCCTTTCAGGGCTTCAGCGATGCCGTCGTGGCGCGCAACCCCAAGGCCAAGATCGGCTATATCCAGTTTGATGCCCACCTGGATTTGTGGGACAGCAACCCGATCATGGGAAAGCTGAACAACGCCACCAATGCGCGGCGTGTCTCAGAGTTGCCCATGGTGGACCCCAGCAACATGGTGTGGATCGGCACCGGTCACTCCATTCGTGAAGAGCAGTGGAACTGGATCCGAGATAACGGCGCCCACGGCTACTCAATAGCAGACGTAGAGCGCCGAGGGATGCGCGACGTTGTGGAAGAGGCCTGGGAGCATGCCAGCAAGGGCTGCGACACGGTCTACCTCACCGTCGACATAGATTGTGTAGACTCCGCCTGGGCCCCAGGCACCGGTACGCCGAACTTCCACGGCATTCGACCACCCGATCTGCTGGAGGCGGTAGAGATGCTCGCCACTCGAAACATCGGGGCCTTCGACATTGCGGAGGTGGCCCCCAACCTAGATCCGACAGAGATCACCCAGTGGCTTGCCGCTACGGTCGTTCAGAAGTTCATTCGACCTAGGCTCTGACCCAGGGGCAACAAGCATCGGTGTTGTCACATAAACAGCCGCAAGTCGCTGTCAGCAGGATTTGCAAGTAGCCAGCTATGATGAGGACAATATCTATCAGCGACAAACGTCACCGGTTTCTGCCAGAAATCATCGCCCATGCAGTCTGGCTCTATTGCCGTTTCAATCTGAGCTTTCGTGAAGTTGAAGATGTGCTGATGGAACGCGGAACTGAATATTCGCATGCAACGATCCGGCGATGGGTCATGAAATTCGGCGCTGCGATTGCGCGAGGTTTGCGCCGACAGGAGCGCCCAAGCCCACGGCCGCCGATCATGTTGCTCCACTCGGGCCGGATCACTTGAAGTCGGGCCATAACCGTTTGTGGAACTGGTTCGGTGCGGTCAGCTGGACGGCCGAACCTGTCGCCAGCCGCGCCGACGGACGTGTATGCCGGGGATACCATGGCCCAACGTTTTTCTACGTCAACACGGTCGACCACCGGCATGAAGATATCGGGTGGCGACCAGTTCTTGAGGAATTGCTATGACTGTAGATCCCTTTCCCAACTATATCGCCGGAACATGGGCCTCTGCCAGCGGCGTCACCGTCAATACCAACCCATCTGACCTGAATGATACGATTGGTGAATATGCACAAGCCAGTGCCGACCAGACCGCCGAGGCGATCGAGTGCGCGGCTGCCGCATTAAAAAAATGGCGCGCAACATCGCCTCTGATACGGTTCGAAGCGCTGGACGGGATCGGGTCGGAAATTCTCTCCCGGGTGGACGAGCTGGGCGATATGCTGGCCCGCGAAGAGGGCAAAACTCTGTCCGAGGCCAAGGCAGAAGCCCATCGCGCCGGGCATCTTTTCAAGTATTTTGCGGCCGAAGCGTATCGTGCAACTGGCGATACCTACCAATCTCTGCGTGAAGGTG
>NZ_WPZY01000054.1 GCF_013031405.1 Ruegeria sp. HKCCD8929
CTGGAACTACTTCAAGGCTGCCGGCTATGTCTCAGGTTAATGGCGGGAGGCTTTAGTTCGACCACCACCCGATTTAGCTCTCGCAGCGAATGGCAGGTTCAACGGGCCGCATCGCAGCATCTCTACACCCGGACGGAGGGCGGCTTTGGGCCGTCCTCAACTGCCAGCTACCTGGACAGAAGAGGCATGCTGCACTGACCCCGATGGCGGCGAAGCGCCCAAATTTCCAAATGCCGCGGTTTGCATGAGTGTCCGATCGAGTTTCTCAAGCTCCATATGAGAGCGGCGCACACGTGACCGTAAGCCATTTCAGGAAGTTGTTAACTTGATTGGAGACGCGTCCCTTGCGGTAGACCGCGAAATAACAGGCAACCCAGTCCAGGCGAATGTCAATTGCTTCCAAATCACCTTGGTCCAAGTGCTTTTTGACCGTCACTTCAGGGCTAAGGTGCAATCCGTACCCTTGCAAAGCGGCGTCGAGTTCAAATTTTGGACCTCCTGGATCAACGAGTTGAAGCTCCGCGAGAGACAGTCCTACGTCTCGAACAACTCCTTCAAAAACATGGCCACCGATGCTGTTATCTCGGATCCACGGCACACCCGCCAAGTCTTTCGCGCTCGACCTGACGAGTTCTGGTGTCCCACACAAAACGAAAGGTGACTTGAGAAGCAGTTTCTGGGCGGCACCGTTCCAAACATGGTCCGGCGGGCCTCCGCGGATCGCAATATCAAAGGCTTCAAGGTCGAGGTCCCAAGAATTCCCTTCCGCAGCGAAGGACACTTGGACACCGGGATGCTTTGCCCAAAAGTCGCTCAGGCGCGGCATGATGACTGCGTCGACAAATCTGACGGTCGTAGACACGCGCACGCCGCGAGCGGCCTCCTGAACCGAAACATCGTCAATCCCTTTTGCGATCTGCTCAAAGGCGTCATTGAGCGTCCCCGCAAGCGTGCGGCCCGCTGCGGTCAAAGCAAGTCCACGTCCGTCGCGGCGCACAAGTGCGATGCCCAGATCCGCTTCAAGTTTTCGCACCTGCTGGGCAATCGCGGCTGTTGTTACATTGAGCGATCGTGCCGCCGCAGAATAGCCGCCCAAACGCCCGGTCGCTTCAAAGGCGCGTAGGGTCGTGAGCGGAGGCAACTTATGCCAGTCAATAAGGTTCATTCAGTAGTGCTACTTAATTGTTGCGAATTATCCCTGACTCGTAACGTCGACAATAGGGCGATATTGATAAGAGGCACACCCCATAGCGAGTCGAGAAATGAGTGGTGTGACTATCAGAAACTGCGGTTGCCTTTGCGGCCTATCGGATTGTCTTGGGACAGGTTCATCTTGCGCCGCGTTTGACGGTGCAAGTTGAAAGCCGACGACAGGCCACGGCGAGCCGCTGCCGGATATGGAGGCTGAAATGACCAGAAAAATTTCTCAGCTTGTCGCAGTCATGGGATTGGCTCTTGCGACACCCGTGCTCTCGGACATCCGAGCAGAGACGGCGCAAGCCGCACACACCGTCTACCTTGCGGCAATCAATTCCAATAATCTGGACCGGTTCCTCGAAACCGTTACAGATGACGTTGTGTTCATCCCGCCCGGTACGCCTGTCATGGAAGGCAAATCTGACGTGACGCCCTGGGTTCGCGGGTACTTCGATGCGGCTCAAACCTCCTGGGAAAAGCGATCGCTAGAATTCGTAGTGGCGGTTGATTGGGCCTTTGAGCGCTATGCGTTTACCGCGACGGATGTTCCGCACGGCGCGGGCTTGGCGACTGTCTCGACCGGTCACGGGATCCACATCTACCGCCGAGAAGACGATGGCGCTTGGCGCGTCGCGCGGGATATCTGGTCCAACACAAACACGAGCATACTGAGTTCAAGCCTGCCTGTCGCGCCGGCATGTTCAGGTCCAGCGGGGCCGTGTTGACCGCGGCACACTGTCAGTCGACCCACCGCAAAGCGTTAGATTGAGGCGGCGTTCGCTCAAATAGCAACACTGTCAGGATGTGGATTCCAACACCGAAGCTGACCTATGGCCAAGACACACTTTGGCCGGCTTTGGCCCCCGATCAGTAAGTTCTTCTCGTCGTGAATTTGCTGGTGCGGCGATTGTCCGGAATGCGGGCCCGCGACTCAGAATGGGAGAACCAGGTCGAGTGCCCGGAGTGGGTCGGCTCTGACGCCCATCCGAGCTGAGATCGAGGTGATGCTGCACTGAATCCAGGGTCAGTTCTGAGCCGAGGCCGCGTGAACATCACAATTCTTGATTTGCCGCGGGATTTTGTTCTTCTAAGGGCCGGCGAACACAGTCATTCGGGAGAATAATCATCCGAATGGCAACGTGTCGGAACCGTATTCTTCCGGGCCCCTCAAAATCTGAGTTTTCACACAGCCTCAGCCCAAAGGCGACCCAGCCGGGTACGGTGACGCAGCACCAGGCGAAAGCACGGTGCGTAGGCATTCACTGCAGAAACGGTATCGGTGCATCGCAAAGCGAACCAGTGGAAAGGCATAAGGATCATGTGTTATGTTAATCAAGGCGTTGCAATTTTGGGTCCGGGCTACATAAGGATGGCAGACGTTGGTTATCGAATTTGCTGCTAAGGAAACTGTCAAGGCCGCAATTGACGTGGCAAAAAAGTATTTTATCTCGAAAATCGAAAGAGATGAGAAAATAGAGCTAAGCAAAAATGATATCTCCGAAGAAGGGGAAGTTTCTCTGCCAATAGTTTTTAAGAAAGTCAAAGATACTGACAGTTACAGGGCAACTATAGGATCGGTAACAAGAATCTCAGTCAGTTTCGACGAAGGTTATACTGATCAAAAATTATCACGTCACATCAGTTCTACAGTTGCATGGGCGTCAGTAGTTAACTTTCGCGACATGCGGCACCCAAAAGAGTTTGAAAGCGTCTATGTTGATTTAGAAACTAACTTCCTGCGCAGTCATGAAGATGACTATGGACCGTCTAAGGGACCGATGGAAAGCCGCTCTGAGACAATTATTCCGATAATCGAAAGCTGCCCTAGTCATGTATTAATAACCGGTCTTCCTGGAGCCGGGAAAACAACTACGATGAAGCGCGTAATTCTGTTGTTTCATAAGGGAATCTCGAAATTGAATGGTAGCTACTCATTTCCTGTCCTTATCAGGTTGCGGGATCTAACGCCAGACCCTAGTATACAACAGCCAATTTTTCACTTCGTAAAAGAGTTTTTTTCCGTCGAAAGGCGGTTTGAATCCCTAATTCCAGAACCTGATGGTAAAGACACTGCTTCTTCTCAGAAAACACTATCCAAAATTTGGGCAATTATTAAAAAGAGGGTCAGCGAAGCCGAGCAAGGCCTAATTATGGACGTGATACGTGAGGCTCGACCGTTATTTATTCTGGACGGGTTTGATGAAGTTTCAGATCCGAAGTTGCGTGAAAGTGTCAAGCGTGATATTTCGTGGCTCTCGAAGGAATCCAATGGGTGTTCCGCTTTTAAAATTATTGTAACCAGCAGAATTGGTGAATTGGACGTTGGAAACGACTTCAAGGAGTATCAAATTGCAGCTTTGACACAAGAAAAGATAGAATTGCTTGCACAAAAGTGGCTTAGGAATGAAGGAGAGTCGGATCAATTTTTAAAGCAATTGAGGAAGGTTCCCTACTACGATAATGCGACAAAACCCCTTTCGCTGGCGCACCTGTGTGCGGTCTATGACCGCACAGGCTACATTCCAGAGAAACCAAAGCACATTTACAGAAAAATTGTTCACTTGCTGCTTGAGGAGTGGGATCGGCAAAGGTTTGTAACACGAAAGTCAAGGTTTGAGAACTTTCATATCGATGAAAAATTTGACTTCCTTACTAAGGTCGCGCACTTTTTTTCAGTGGAGTTGGGAAAATATACCGTTGGACCGAAAGATTTGGAAAAAACATTTGAACAACTTCACCGGCAATTTCAATTTAGAAAAGACGACTGCATTGAGGTTTTTAGTGAAATTGAGGGGCATACTGGGTTGCTGATTCGTACGGGAAAAAACGCGTACGAATTCTCGCACAAATCGTTGCAGGAGTATCTCGCCGCCGAGCATATGGTAAAACGCCACAAGCCACCCGACCGTTTAGAAGCTTCGAGATTGAACTCCGAACTTGCGGTTGCAGTTTCGATTTCCACGTCGCCTGCTGATTACCTTGACTATTTAGTGCATAATTGTTTCTTATTGGCGTCTCTTCCTAAGGAATACTTTCTGACATTTTTGCGACGACTGGCAATTGAGAAGCCAAGTTTTGAAGATAATGAAATCGCAATATACAATCTCATGAGAATTTCATCACTGTATTGGTTTCGGGGTGAAGCCCCGATTGAAGCTGAGATGCAAAATATCTCCGATTCCGAACTTCCGACTCAAGAGGATTTAAGAAGGGATCCTACTATTCCTATTATCCGGCAATTGATGAGCGACAGCGAACGGTTGGAGGGTATCCGAGGAATTGAAGTCGATTGGTCTGTACGCCCCTTAGAAAGCACGGATAAGTTCATCTTGATTGCACCAAGTAAAGAACGACAGTTTTTCCCTGTCCGAAGGGACTCTTTAATTGTGCCACTGCACACTTGGCAGGAGTTGGCGTCGGCTACGCCATCCACAAAATAGGTTGTCATCTATTTGATTAGGCAAATTTTGAGGTAGATATGGTAGGCAGAATTCTACCTCGTTTTTAGTTGATTCACATTGAATGACGGCAGTGTTGCGCACTGCGTGAATTCGTCCAACACCCAATTTCGCGGTTGCAGCGAATGTCCGGAATCACGGGCGCACCGCAGCAGGGGCCGATGGTGGTCAACGGCAGGTGAGGGCCGAACCATCTTGCCGCGACTGCAGGCGCGTGAAGCCGCAGCAATAGCTGGTAAGGGCTCATTCTTCCGGTTGGAGAAGATTGTCGAGGCCGCTGTGAGAAGGGAGGATTATGAAGTCAGTTCCGCATAATTTACGCAATCGGCAATGTACTGCATTGGAAAAAAAAGAACTTGTGAGTCCTCTCGACCGCACCAAAACAGACCTGAGGGTCTGAGAGTCCCTCCTAACGCTTTGAACAGTAATGCTATTTCTGGGGTTCTAGCGACCTGATTTCGGCAGTATCTGATGCGTGTCTTGACGGCGAGTTTCAGGATCAATCTGCGCATGTGAATCTACGTGCCTTTTGGTGCTTTCTGTCCAGCCCATTTTCTAGGAGCCGGCTGCACCCGTCGTGATCCTTGCTGTCGCATCCAGGCAGAGCGCCCCCTGCTGGCGGAAGTGAGACGAGGCTAACATAGCGCGCTTCCGCAAAGCGAACGTGTGATTGTCACAATGCCCGCCAGCACTGTCTTTCGACCAAGCTACGCCGTGCCGCCCGGCTCGATCACAAGAGCCAGGAGCGTGATCATTGCTTTAAGGCTGTTCGCGGAAGAACTCTGATGTCCCGAAGGCATTTTCGAACGCCAACACAATTCAATGCAGGCCTGCTACCTGCGTCGAGGCAACAGAAAACTACGCGGGATAGGGTTCAATCTTGTCCGCCGACAATGCGTAGCCGATTTCTGCGAGCTGCGTTGAGATGGAGGACACGCCAAACCTGCCGGTGACATTGACGGCTTCAAACAAACCTTCGCTCTCGTAAGGGTGTTCCGTTGTCACAAAAACCAGCTGATTGGCCGGTGGTGGCGGAACGTGCACACAGGCACCGACATAGGGCACAAGGATAAAGGCCGTCACGCCGGCGCCGCTGTAGTCAATAGGCACGATGAAACCCGGCAGCCGCACGGTCATGCCATTCCACTCGGTTCGAATGCCGCTGGATTCGGGTTGCTGGCTGGCGAGCGGCGCGTTTTCATGCTCGATCACACCGCGCAAGACATCCGGCACAAACGTATCGCTTTCCGGGAGCAGATCACTCCAACGCAGTTCAACGATATCCTCGGCAAAGGCCTGTTTGCTCAAGAACGGCAAAACCAGCATGCTGCCCAAGAGCCTGCGCCGGACCCGGTCTGTTTTGGCATGGAGTTTCAACGCCTCTGCTACAGGTAGTTCTGACCGATCACTCATTTCGTTCTCCGTCAGCTATGGCGGCCTCTTCGCGGGATTTGGCAAGATATACCGATACGGTCAACAGGTCGCCAAGTGTAGCAATTTTGCGCTCGCGCACCAGCGGCTCAAGAATGGCTGACTGCGACCAGTCGGATCTGAGGGAAAACTGCCGTGCGACGATTACGCCCGCTTCGGGACGTTGGTTGATCAGATCGTGGATTGCGATTTGGATAGCCTCTTGGAGCTCCGGGTTGTCCAGGCCGTGATGCACCGACATGGCCATCACAACTTGCTCAAGCTTTTCCAGCGGCTGTTTCGGGTCAAGAAGCATACGACTTGCCAAATGCTCCACCCCTGCGACCCCCTCAAGTTCGATGAAGGCCGCAGCAAAGGCACCAAGGTTGTCAGCCCATATCCGGTCCGAGGCGCGGTTTATGTAGTCGTGGATTTCCGCCCGAGCGGAAGGCGTGCCGGATAGTCCCAAAAGCAGGGCGCGAATGGCCTGATACGGGTATCCGTTGCGCGCCCACAAATCCCGCAGTAGCTCTTCGCTCGGGATCCGCAGATCAAGCGCACGCAGGTCTGCGTATGGGACCTTGTCGAGCTCACCAATTACGATGGCCTTGTGTGTTGGGACACTGCTGTTTTGCAGAGCGGTGACGAAATCCAAACGGCTTTGGGGCATACCCGTCTGCCAGGTTACGCGATACTCCAGCGCCGTATCGAGGATGTTGCGATAGCTTTCGTCAACATAGGCAACCCGTCGCCATCCGATGTCGGAGTTATGGGCAAACAGCACTGTTTCCGAGGTGTCCGTGGCCAGTTTTCGCCGGGTCATGCTGTCGACAAGCTGGCTGATCGGTGGTCCCTCATCTTCGCCAACCAGGATGCGGGTCACATCGAAGGCAAAGGGGTTCTCATCATCGGGGCGCGCCAATACCAATTTCTCTGACTCCACGATCCAGTCGATTTGAGTCCGCTCGGGTTTGACCATGTCAAAGGCGCAGGCCGAAGCCGGGCCCGAAGCAACAGAGAACGCCATTACGCAAAGACCATATGCCGATGCGCGCAGTCCCCGGCCAAGGGCCGGTCGCCGCGCCTGTTTGCGTCGCAATTCCAGCCCGACTACCATTCGTAGATTTCCATTTCATCTGCGACAATCGAATAGCCGGTTTGACCCAGATTGGTCGATTGCAATTGGGTTCGCATCGTCCCTGTCACCCAGACCGGATCCCACAATTGATCCCCCGGCCAGGGCTTTTGAGCCCTCACCATAACAAGCTGGTTGGCAGGCGGCGGTGGAGTGTGAATGCAGGCGCCGACATAAGGCACCAGCATGAAATCGGTTACGCCCTCGGCGCTCACGTCGAAGGGAATAATGAAACCGGGCATTTTGATGTAGGCGCCATTCAGCGCTTCGTTCAATTTGAAGCCGTTGGCGTCGTAGATTGGGTTCCACAGATCCTTTGCTTCATCCAGCTCTCCTTCACCGATGATCTCAGAATATGGAACGCCCGGTGGAATAAGGTCGTCCCACGTGATCTCCCTCGGTGTTCTGGCCAAGACTGTTGTCGGCGCGGCTGCCGTTGCAGTCAAAAGCATCAGGGCAGATCTGCGATTCAGCATGGGTGAGTTTGTTCCCTACGTCACGTCCTTACCATCATACCATCAGCCAAGGAGATTCTGTAGGCGCGCAAGGCCGGGACCAGGCTCACAAGTGCGCTAGCACCGATGACAGCGAGGAGGGTCAAGATTTCCCGCATCGAGGGGGTGTCGATGGGCACCCAAAGACCAAATGCAGCGTCGACGATGGGCTGCGCGATTGTCAGGCCGACGTAGAGCAAGGCGAGACCAAGCAGCGTCCCGACAGCAGCCATCAACACCGCCTCAAGCACCAGAAGGCCGAGAATAACCTCAGGTCTTGCTCCCATGGCCCGAAAAATCGCCATCTCCCGGCGGCGTTCATTCAGGCTGGAAAAGATCGTGGCCATCATTCCGATGAGTGCGGTAACCACCACCATCACCGATACGGCCAACAACGCCGTTTCCGCGATGCCGACAATGCCCCAGAGCTCCTGCAGCGCCACGCCGGGAAGGATCGCCAGCAAAGGCTCTTCGGGATACTCATTGATGGCGCGCTGCAAGGCAAAAGTCTGGAGCGGGCTTTTGACGCCAACAAGGGCTGCGGTCACGGCTTTTGGCTCCAGATCCATCTGGCGGATGGCCTCTACGGGGGTGGACTGACCGGGGATCTGCGCCCCGCTTTGCCAATCCACGTGGATTGCCTCGATGGCTTGCATGCTCACGATCACGGTCCGATCAACCGGCGTGCCGGTCTTTTCAAGAATGCCCGAGACGCGGAATGGCTGATCCTTGTGTTCCGTGAAGGATGCAAGGCCATGAGCGACAATGATCGGGTCGCCCACGCTGTAACCCAATGTTTTTGCGACGTCCGCGCCGATAACTGTATCAAAGAGGTCATCCATGACGACCCCATCGGACATCTCGAGCGGCCTTCCCTGCCGGTACCTGTAGTGTTCGAAAAACCCTTGCGTTGTTCCCATGACCCGGAATTGCCGGTGGCTGTCGCCCAGCGAGATCGGTACGATCCAATCCACATCCGGCCGCGCCGCTATATCCAGATAGCTTTCCCACGTGACGTTGTTGGTCGCGTTGCCGATGCGAAACACCGAGTACAGCAAAAGCTGCACCGAACCCGACCTGGCGCCGACTATCAAATCCGTTCCGGAAATCGTATCGGCGAAGCTGGCCTTGGCCCCGGTCCGCACCTTTTCGACCCCAAGAAACAGCGCGACGGAGAGGGCGATGGCAAGGATGGTCATTCCAACGGTGAGCGCCCGCGCGAGGAGCGATGCGATTGCGAGACGCAGGATCATGCTGCGGCCCGCTCAATCCGTGCGATGTCTTCCATGCGGACGACACGATCGAACCGATCCCCCAAGCGGGGGTCGTGGCTGACCATCAGAAGGGAGCTGGCGCTGTCGGCGATCTGTTGAAACAGAAGTTCGAGGAAAGCGGTCTGACTGGTCGCATCCAGGGCCGAGGTTGGTTCATCCGCGATGATCAGGGGCGGCTGGCCGATCAAGGCCCGCGCCACGGCCACCCGTTGCTGTTGCCCCACGCTCAGCGAACTGGCTTTTGCCGATACCACGTCGTCGGGCAATCCGAGTGAGGTGCAGAGCGCCAAGGCGGTGACCTTTGCATCCCCGGCGCGTTTCCGTCGTTCCGGGGCAAAGCGGAGCGGCAACAGAATGTTGTCGGTGACCGTTCCGAACGGCAGCAGATTGAACTGCTGAAAGATCACACCGATCTGCTCGGCGCGAAACCTGTCACGCTTGCCGCCGGAAAGCGTCGCAATGTCGGTGCCCGCAACATGCACCTGACCCGCCGACGGGAGAATTGTGCCACAGATCAGCGACAGAAGCGTCGATTTACCCGAGCCGCTTTCACCTAAGAGAAGCACAGCTTCGCCCTCAGCAACGGAGAAGTCGGCCACCGCAAGGGAAAACCCGGCCCGCCCTAGCCAGCGAAAGCCGACATCTGCGATCCTGAGAACGGCTGGTTTCAAATCAGAACTGGCTCCGCAGGTCCAGAACCGGAGCGTCGCGTTCCACCTCGAACGCCTGAGCACCGGAGGCGGTGATAACCTGCACCTCCAATTCACGCGCGTTTTCGAAAGTGTCGAAATAGGCAAAGGTGATTTCGGTAAGCGCTTCGGGATTGGCGCAGTTCAGCGTGTATTCGGCATGGAACTCGGTGTGCCCTGCCTCATCGGCGTGCTCTTCATGTTCATCATGCTCCGCATGCTCTTCATGATCCTCGTGGTCTTCATGGTCTTCGTCTGCGGCGTGATCTTCGTGATCCTCTTCGCTTTCCAGCTCAGCACTTGCCTGCGTCACCGAACATTCGGCCCCGGCGGGCAATACGAACAGATCAAGTGGCGCGGCAAGCGTCGCGACGGCGGCGTCCACGGCGGCACGATCTTCCTGGCTGTTCGCAGCATGCTCAAACCCGACAATGTCCGCGCCAGGCGCGTGGAATTCCATAGCCAAGGTCGTTCCATCGACGGCAATGTTCAAGGCGCCGACGCCGTGCTCATGTGCGTCAAGCTGACGGGTTTCCTCTGCAAGGGCAGGGTAGGCGGCGAGGATGGCAATCAAAGACAGGGTCTGTTTCATAGGATCTCCAATGCGGGTGACAAAGGGCTCATGCAGCGCAGGTTCCGCATCGCCCGTGGATTTCGACAATGTGCCGTTCAGCGCAGAATGCGCTGCGATCTGTGAGTTTGGTCAGCGGTAGCAGAAGACCACTTCCGTCATGTTCCTCGACCGATCCGCAGTCTTCACAAATGGCAAGAACCGGAACGCTTTCGGCGTGACTGCACCGACAAGGCACGAACGCCTTGATCGATTCGAGGCGGTGCGCGCGCCCCTGACCGGTCAGCGCCGAAAGTGTGCGATACACCGTCGGAGGCGCAATATCCGGCTCATCCGCCTGTAATTCTTCGAGGATTTGATAGGCCGTCATCGGTTTGTCGCATGCATTCAGCACGTTCAACACGTCCTGCTGCCGTGCTGTGGCGCGCTTTCTCATGTCAAAGTCTCCGATGGATGTATTTTGTTATTTTATAAAGTAATTACCTGCGGTGTGTGAAGAGCGGACTTCCAATCCACTTGCGGCATTTGGCACTCGGGCTCGGAGCCGCTTTCTGGCAGCGCAACCGTGCGCTGCGTTCCCTTTCCGACACTCGTGACGGATTGCATTTATCCGGCGCTTGGATTGCAAACATGCCGGAATTGCGGGTGGCCGGATCAAACACATATTCACGGCTGAAACATCCGATTGTCCGGCCAGGACCAATGCAGGTCCCGGTCGGAGGCACCGTTGCGGACGTGGAAGTACACAGCGGACAAAATCACTCTCGCCGGACACTGCACGCCTTTGAGGGAAATCAAGGACCAGCCTTCTCATAGAAATTGCTGTCGCTCTTTGGCGCCCCAGCCCTTTCAGTGTCAGCCGTCAAGAGTTTGCAACAGATCCCTTGGCCAGTTGTCGGGCTTTTTGGCGCTGCCACGCTCAATCAGCGGGCTTTCAATTTCAATCCGCCTAGGAGAGGGTTCCTGGTTCTCGATCATGGAAAGTAGCATCTGCACAGTGATCTCGGCCATTCGGTTCGCCGGTTGCCGCAAGGTGGTCAGGTCAAACGTTTTCCACGCGGCCATTGCCACGTCGTCATAGCCGACAACGGAAACATCTTCCGGTACATCCAGACCAAGCTCCTGTTTCAGCGTCTCAAGAACCGCAAAGGCCATGTGGTCGTTTCCGACGAAAATCGCATCCGGGCCGCTGCCATCGCGAAACAGTTCAAGCGTCGCCTGATGCGCAATCACTCTGCTGTATTCACAGTCGACTATCTTGAAAGGCTCCATGCCCTGAGCCTTCATTTCGGCCAGAAAACCGGCCTTCCTTTCGCGGCCGTTCAGTGATTTCAGCCAGCCTGCAATATGCGCTATCCGTTTGTGGCCTCCGGCAAGCAGGTATTTCGCGGCAAGCCGGCCGCCATCGAAATTGGCAGACGTCACCGAGGCGATGCTGGGATCATCCTGCCCGCGATTGAACAGAACCAGAGGGATTCCGTAGTCGCGCAATCTGCTGGTGAGTTCGCTGGACATGCTGACGGATGCCAGGATTATGCCGTCCACCTGATGGGCAAGCAGATCCTCGACCACGCCATCGACCTCTTCGGTCAGGTTCGACGCAAAGAACGTCATGATGTGGTAACCATGTTCGTGAAACCCGGCAGACAGCTTTTCAAGCGCTTCGGTGTAGAACGGATTCTTGAGGTAGGCGAGGACTATTCCAATTGTGCGCGACCGGCCCGTGTTCAACGATCTGGCCAGCGTGTTGGGGCGGTAACCCAGTTTGATTGCCGCCTCGCGAACACGTTTTTGTTTGTCTTCCGAGACCTTCGAGCCGGGCATGAAAACACGGCTGACGGTGGGCTGGCTCACCCCGGCCAGCTTGGCCACTTCGGCGGCTGTTACTCGGTTCACACGCATCCGCTACCCGTTTGGTCGATGATACTCCGCAGCAATATCACAGTGAACGGCGGTCCCTCTACAGCGTCTCACGTTGACGTTACGCCGTTCAGCATTGGCGGTGGCCGTTCTTCGCAAAGGGTTTGGACCAAGTATTCTGATCCGAGCCACGGTGTCTTTCATCAGAAGCTCTTTTTTGTTCAGGGCTCGCGGATCCGGCTGCCGGTTTCCGGGTCAAAGAGATATAGATGCTCGGTCGAAAGCGAGATGCCGACAACGTCGTCCTGGTTCTTGCGTAGATGCCGGCTGCCGCGGGCAATGACGCGCTGTTTCCCCCATTGAACCGTCAGCAAAGTGCTTTCACCGGTGTTTTCGAAGGCGTAGATGGTGACGTCTATGTCACCTTCGCCGGGTTCAAACACCTTCATGTCGTCGGCGCGCACGCCAAGGATGACCGCTGGACGATCAGGGATTGCCACGCGAACCAGCCGCGTCCCGCCTGTGGTGACAAACATGCCATCATGAACCGACCCGTTGATCAGGTTCATGGCCGGAGAGCCGATGAAGCCGGCGACAAACAGGTTGGCCGGATCGTTGTAGATCTCGTCCGGCGTGCCGAGTTGCTGTATCACCCCGTGCTTCATCACCGCCACCCGGTCGGCCAGGGTCATGGCTTCGATCTGGTCATGGGTGACATAGACCGTCGTGATCTTCATCTGGCGGCTGAGATGTTTCAGCTCGGCCCGCATCGTCACCCGCAGCTTGGCGTCGAGATTGGACAGCGGCTCATCCATCAGAAAGACCTTGGGTGTGCGCACGATGGCGCGCGCCAGCGCGACCCGCTGCCTCTGACCGCCTGACAAGGCCTTGGGTTTGCGATCCAGGAACTGGGTCAATTCCACCTTTTCGGCGGCTTCGTGCACCTTGGGTCCGATGTCCGGCTTCGGCGTGCCGCGCACTTTTAGCGGATAGGCGATGTTGTCGAAGATCGTCATGTGGGGGTAGAGGCCATAGTTTTGGAACACCATGGCCACGTCCCGATCCTTTGGCAGATCATCGTTGACCATGCGGTCTCCGATCCAGATTTCACCATCTGTCGGATCTTCGAGACCGGCGATCATGCGCATGGTCGTGGTCTTGCCGCAGCCCGAGGGGCCGAGCAGCACCAGGAACTCCCGGTCCTGGATTTCGAGGGACTGGTCGTCGACGCCAACGAAATCGCCCCAGCGTTTGGTCAGATTCTTGAGAATGACTTCGGCCATCAGCGTACGGCTCCCATGGTCATGCCTTGCACAAAGTATTTCCGGATGATGAGGGCGAGCACGAACATCGGCAGCATGATGATTATGCCCGCCGCGCTGAGCAGGTTCCACAGATCGCCTTCTTCACCTTTGAACAGGGCCAGCCCGATGGGCAGTGTGACCGCGTCCTTGTTGGTCAGGATCAGCGCGAACAGGAACTCGTTCCAGGCAATGATGAAACAGAAGATCCCCGCCGTCAGCAGGCCCGGCGCCGCCATCGGCAGAACGATGTTGACGATCACCTGCATTCGCGAAGATCCGTCCACCATCGCCGCCTCTTCGGTGTCCAGTGGGATGCCGTCGATGAAACCCTTGATCATCCAGATGGCAAACGGCATCACAATGGCGAGGTTGACCAGGATCAGACCGGCACGTGTATCAAGCAGCCCTATGTCGCGGA
This sequence comes from Ruegeria sp. HKCCD8929, assembly GCF_013031405.1. Classification (GTDB taxonomy): domain Bacteria; phylum Pseudomonadota; class Alphaproteobacteria; order Rhodobacterales; family Rhodobacteraceae; genus Ruegeria. Next base: position 13,811 of record NZ_WPZY01000054.1, read on the forward strand.
ACATCACGAAGAACGGCAGGATGATCACCACAGCCGGGACGAACTGTGTGGCCAGGATCATGACCAGCATCGCTGTTTCGCCGGTCAGGCGGAACCGGGAAAAGGAATAGGCCGCTAGGGTGGCAATGGGGATCGCGATGACAACCGTAACAAGCGCCACGACGGTCGAGTTGATCAGCTTGGCGCCCAGATAATAGGGCGCATCGAATACGATCCCGAAATTCTCCAGCGTCGGCGTGAACAGCAGTTTCAGCTGATAAACGTCTACGTGGTTTTTGAAGGCGGCAAGGAAGATCCAGATGATCGGGATCAGCATGATGAAGATCGCGATCAGGATCAGCACGATCTGGATCGCATTGACGATCTGCTTTTTCTGACGGCCGGTCATGATGCTTTCCTGAACACGAACTTGGCGTACGCGTAGGTGAGGAAGATCATCGGGATGACCATGAGCCAGGCGACAGATGCCGAGTACCCGATCTGCCCGTACTTCATACCGTTGAAGTAGATGTAGTGACTGAGCGTCTGGGTGGCCGTGCCCGGCCCGCCATTGGTGAGCATGAAAATCTGATCGAATGTCTTCAGGCTGAAAATCGATTTGAGGATGATCACCACCGCTAGAACGGGCGCGAGTTGCGGCAATGTCACATCGCGAAACACCCGCCAGCCACAGGCGCCGTCAACCTGCGCGGCCTCGACTGTTTCTGGCGGAACCGAGGCCAGCCCGCCGATCAGCACAAGCGTCAGGAATGGAATCCACCCCCAGACATCGGCCATCACGCAGACCGCAAAGGCCAGCTGCGGGTGCGCCAGCCAGCTGATATCGGCCAGCGGCGGAAAGACGGCCCCGAAGAAGGCGTCGAACAAACCGAATTCGGGGTTGAACATGAACCGGAACGAGACGCCGATCAGCGCGGGCGACATGGCGAAAGGCAGGATGAGCAGCGTCTGCACGCCCGACCTGAGCCGTCCGCCCGGGGCCAGCAGCATCGCCAGCCCGAGGGCCAGCAGGGTCGTCAGCGCAACCGTCAGCACGGTGTAGATGGCAGTCACCCAGACCGAGTTCCAGAAGGCGGGCTCTTCCAGAAAGGCCCAGGTATAGTTCTCAAACCCAAGATAGCCTTGCGGAAAGTTGGGTTTGTTGAGCCGGCCCACAGTGAAGGACAGGCGCAGGGATTCGACCAGAGGCCAGATGGCGGTGGCAAACACCACCAGCACCGCCGGCAGCACCAGCAGGTATTTCAGCGTATTGTCACGCATGGTCCGTCCAATCCGATTGCCGCGGGCGCGGCCCTTGAGGCCGCGCCATGCGAAGTATCACTCGATACGCCCGGCGCGTTTGAGCACGCGGTTCGACTGCTCGGCGGCTTCGGTCATCAGCTCGCGGACGTCCCCACCGGCGGCCGCCTTGGCGATGGCCGCAGACAGAATGTCGCCGACCTCGGGCCATTCCGGGATCTGGGGCATGATGTCGGACTCTTTGAGCGAATCCCAAGCGGCAGCCTGAATGCCGTCATTGGCCGCGTTCACATCCTCGTCCTGCAGGGACGAGATATGGGTGACCACGTTGTTGACGATCGATTTTCCGGCAACCTCACGCTCGACGGCGTTGGCCTTGTCCATTTCGGGGTTGGAAAGCCACTTGAGGAACTCCCAAGCCGCCTCTTTGTTTCCGGAATATTCCGAGATCGAGAAGGGCATTGAGATCGCATAGGTCTTGGTCCGGCCCTGGTAAGACGGCATGCCGGTGAACCCGACCTGGTCCTTTGTCAGTGTAGACGAGTCGGGGTTGTAGAAGCCGGAATAGGCCCACCACCAGACCGGGATCATCGCGGATTTGCCCTGCATGAAGGACTGGCGGGCGTCCTGCTCGACAAAAGCCAGACTGTTGGGGTTGGTGACCCCATGCACCGTGTGCAGTGCGATATAGTCCTCTGTGGCTTTCAGTGCTTCTTCGCTGGTCCACGCGGCGGTCCAGTCGTCGTTGAAGATTTCGGCGCCGGCAGCCCAAAGAAAGTTGATCCAGATGAACAGGTTTTGCCGATTGCCGTCATTGTTATAATACAGCGCCAGCGGAGCCACATCCGGGTTGGTTTCCTTGAGCTTCTTGCCGATCTCGATCACTTCCTCCCATGAGGTCGGCGGTTCCGGGATCAGATCCTTGCGGTAGAACATCAGCTGAGGATGGGCCCGCAGGGGAAAACCAAGCGTTTTGCCTTCGAACTGGGCCGATCTTGCAAATGCCGCCGGATACCGGTCCATCGAGATTCCATCCCGCGCCATCACGTCGTCTATTGGCATCAGCCAATGTGCGTTTGGCGGTCCCCAGCTGTCCAGATAGTTCACCACATCGAAGGTCCCGTTTGCCGCGATACCTTCGGCGTTGATTTTTTCCTGCAGCGAACCGAAGGGGATGAACGTCCACTCGGTCTCGATCCCGGTGAGCTCGGTGAACTCATCGTCGCGCAGCATCAACCCGTCAAACTGGGGCGTCACGACGCTCAGGATATTGAGCTTGGTTCCGGCATAGGGTTGGCCATCCTGCAGATTGTAGGGAACCTCATCCGCAATGGCGCCGAGTGGCATCATCGACATCGTGATCGCAGCCACGCCCGATTTCAGCAGAGTTCGTTTGCGCATTCTCTCCTCCCTCGCGAATCGCAACACTCTCATTGAGGATAACGTTTTCATGAATACGTATTCAATGTTTATTTTTCCACTTTTTAGGGAGGTAAAGCGGTTATGTTGGTCGGCCGTTGAGTTGTTGCTGGTACTGAATGCAATCTTCTGTTCCATCCAAACTGATGAGATCCAAGTTCCGTAGGTTCAGGACTCCGGTAGCGAGAGTTGGTCTGTCAATGGGCATTGTGCACAGATCAATCTGCGGCAGCCTCACCTGATCGCCGATCTTCATTGTTAGATCTGGTCCTCCGTCTTGATGCCGTCCCATCCCCTTCCAGTAGATCGCAGCCGGGTTCATGCTTCGATCCGTGGTCAGCGCGATGGCTGTCAACATGATGCTGGTTTAGTGCGGATCCGAATTACCCATCTTATTGGTGTGCTAGAACGACAGACGGACCACGGTCCTGAACTCGGCATCTTCGAAACCGCATCCCGGTAGGGACTTCAAGGGCTGACGTCAGACAACCTTCAACGGAGTGTTGATATCTTCGCGTTTATGAGACCATTGGTGGGGCCACGTATTCGAATTTTATCCCGTCGCGCCACATGGGATGCAATACAACAGCAATGCGCCGAGTTAAGGCAACCATGGCGGCAATGCGTCTTCCCGGAATCGTCTTGCTGCAACTTTGTGTGTCAAACGCTGAACAAAGTTCTGTCACGCTACAGTTGTTGGTTGACACACCTTTCTTCAGGGCTACCGGAAGACCTCGGACAAAGCCGAACAATGCTAAATGAGTCAACAAAACAGGGTCTTCACGTGGCACAGCCTGTCTCGTGGCATTTGACCTTCCCCCCGATTTTCGGGCCATTGCGAACTGGAATTTTCCACCTTTGAAT
>NZ_WPZY01000055.1 GCF_013031405.1 Ruegeria sp. HKCCD8929
GACACCCAACCGGAAGATTCCAGATCAAACCGGCCCTGATCGCGGGGGAAGGTCAGGAACACTTGTTTTTATATCTGGCTGAGCAAAGCCGACATTCACCGCACCAAGATAGTCATGTAACAAAGGGCTCGGAGCGGTCGCTGTGCTTGAAACCAAGCGGTGGCTCCTCTGGTTCGTCGATCACGTGCTCCAAAGAAAAACCCCGCCGGGATCAGCGGGGTTTCTCGCAGTTTCTGTCAGGCCGGGATCAGTGCGCGTGGCCCTTGTCCCATTCCTCCTGCTTGGGCAGGATCTCGAACGTATGCTCGGGCGGCGGAGAGGGAAGGGTCCACTCCAGCGTGTCGGCATATTCGTTCCAGTAGTTGTTCTGGGTCACCTTGGCGCCGCGGTACAGCGCGTAGAAGATGATGCCGAAGAACAGCATGAACGACGCGAACGAGATGAACGCACCCCAGGACGAGATGTAGTTCCAGTAGGCAAACGCCTCGGGGTAGTCGATATACCGGCGCGGCATGCCCTGACGGCCCAGGAAGTGCTGCGGGAAGAAGGTCAGGTTGGCGCCGACGAAGAACGTCCAGAAGTGGATCTTGCCCCAGAATTCGGAATACTGGCGGCCGGTCATCTTGCCGAAGTAGAAGTAGATCCCGGCAAAGATCGCGAACACCGCACCCAAGCTCATCACGTAGTGGAAATGCGCCACCACGTAATAGGTGTCGTGATAGGCCCGGTCCACGCCCGCCTGAGACAGCACCACGCCGGTCACACCGCCCACGGTGAACAGGAACAGGAAGCCGAAGGCAAACAGCATCGGTGTCTTGAACTCGATCGAGCCGCCCCACATGGTGGCGATCCAGCTGAACACCTTCACGCCCGTGGGCACCGCGATGACCATCGTGGCCAGCATGAAATAGGCCTGCTGGTTCAGCGACATGCCGACCGTGTACATGTGGTGCGCCCACACGACAAAGCCCAGCACGCCGATCGCGATGATCGCCCAGACCATCGGCAGGTAGCCGAAGATCGGCTTGCGCGAGAAGGTGGCGATCACGTGGCTGATGATGCCGAAGCCGGGCAGGATCACGATGTACACTTCCGGGTGGCCGAAGAACCACAGGATGTGCTGATACAGGATCGGGTCACCGCCACCGGCAGGATCAAAGAAGGTAAAGCCAAAGTTGCGGTCCATCAGCAGCATGGTGATCGCGCCCGCCAGAACCGGCAGGGACAGCAGGATCAGCCACGAGGTGACGAAGATCGACCAGCTAAACAGCGGCACCTTGAACAGGGTCATGCCCGGGGCACGCATGTTCAGGAAGGTGGTGATCATGTTGATCGCGCCGAGGATCGAGGAGGCGCCCGATACGTGCACGGCAAAGATCGCAAGGTCCATGGACATGCCGCCTTCGGTCGTCGAGAGCGGCGGGTACAGAACCCAGCCCACGCCCGACCCGGCCTGATCGTTTCCGCCCGGCGCCAGCAGCGAGACAACGCCCAGTGAGGTACCGGCCACATAGAGCCAGAACGACAGGTTGTTCATCCGCGGGAACGCCATGTCCGGCGCGCCGATCTGCAACGGCATGAAATAGTTGCCGAAACCGCCGAAAAGCGCCGGAATGACCACGAAGAACATCATCAGGACGCCGTGATAGGTGATCATCACGTTCCACAGATGGCCATTCGGAGTACAGGGATCGGCCATGAACCCTTCCAGGCACATGTACTGAACGCCCGGGTGCATCAGCTCAAGCCGCATGTAGACGGTCATCAGGACCGAGATCAGGCCTGCAATAGCCGAGAATACCAGGTAAAGGATCCCGATATCCTTGTGGTTGGTCGACATGAACCAACGGGTAAAGAACCCCCGCTGGTCTTCATGCTCGTGACCATGAATGGCTGCGTCTGCCATTAGGTGCCTCCTGTTGCAACTAAACCGCGCAGCCGGACCTCTCCGACGCGCGGGATTCCTGCTGGTTTTAGAAGGTGAAGGGGGTACCTTCAATGGTGGAGTTTGATCTGGATCAAGATAAATGGCCGCACCCCCCTTGAAGTTGGGGGCTGTTTCCACCGTGATTTCCGGGCCGGGCGGGGGGCTCCGCCAATGTTTGTCGCCGGGCAGATCAGGCATTGCACCCAAACCCAAACCGCACGGCGTCAACTCCCCAAAATCCACCACGAGCATTGCGTCAAGCAAAGCGTGGCCCGCATAGTGCGGCAGAACGAGGGGGCAGGGGATCACCGCAACAATGGCACAGCAATCCGGGACCACAGCGGTTTTCCTGACCGGCGGCCTGATGCGGCATGTCGTCAGAATGTCGCTGACCACCAGCATCGGACTGATGGCGATCTTCGCTGTGGACTTTGTTGATATGGTGTTCATCTCGATGCTGGGCAACGACGCCCTGGCCGCAGCGGTCGGATATGCCGGGACGCTGCTGTTTTTCACCAACGCCATCAACATCGGCCTCTCCATCGCCGCCGGAGCATTGGTCGCGCGCGAACTGGGGGCGGGCCGCTCCGAACAGGCCAGGAACTACGGGTCCAGCGTCGCGGTCCTTGGGATCGTGGTCGGGCTGGTGGTATCCGCGCTTGTTCTGACGAACGTCGATTTTTTTCTGTCCCTGCTTGGCGCCGAGGGCGAGGTGCTGCGGCTGGCCGCGCGATACGTGTTCATCATATTGCCGACGATGTGGGTCATGGCCGCGGCCATGACCAGCATGGCGGTCCTCAGGGCCCACGGAGACGCGCGCCGGTCGATGATGGCGACGATCTATGGGGGCGCTGTGAACGCGGTCCTGGACCCGGTGCTCATTTTTGCAGTGGGGCTGGGTCTTGACGGGGCCGCGATCGCTTCGGTTCTGGCGCGGATCACGATGTTGGCGGCGGCGTTGCTGCCGGCGCTGCGCGTTCACAACGGGTTTTCGCGCCCATCTCTGCAACAGGTCGCCCGCGACCTGGGCGCGGTGCGGGCCATCGCTGCGCCCGCCATTCTGACCAACATCGCAACTCCGATTGGAAACGCCATCGTTGTCCGGGAAATCGCGAGCTATGGCACGGATGCGGTTGCGGGCATGGCGGTGATCGGTCGTCTGCTGCCTGTTGCCTTCTCGGTCATCTTTGCCCTGTCCGGCGCAATTGGGCCGATCATCGGACAGAACTTCGGCGCCGGACAATACCAGCGGGTTCGGGCGGCCTTTCTGGCGGGCGTTCAGTTCACCGGCGCCTATGTGCTGATCATGGCAGCCGTCCTGTTCCTGCTGCGTGCCCCGATTGCGGATCTGTTCGAGGCGCAGGGCGAAACCCGGAACCTGATCTATCTGTTCTGCGGGCCATTGGCGCTGGCGGCATTCTTCAACGGGGTGATCTTCGTCACCAATGCCAGCTTCAACAACCTGGGCCATCCCATTTATTCCACGTGGATAAACTGGGGGCGCCATACGGTGGGAACCTGGGTTTTCGTCGTCATCGGATCTCACCTCGCGGGGGCGCCGGGCGTCTTGTTGGGTCAGGCCTTTGGCGGGGTCATCTTTGCCGGAATTGGCTGGTATCTGGTCGAACGGGTGATCTCGAACCTGTCACGCCCAACCGAAGTCGACCCCTTCACCGAACAGAACCGCATTCACGCCCTGTTTGGCCGGCGCGGGTGGTGAGACCGCCGCGATCCTTGGCTGCCTCGTGAGACTTCAGGATTTCAAGAGGGCGGACATTGATGTCCCGCTGCGAAAGCCGGTCTTGCCCCAAGCTTGGCTCCCACAAGTTGCCAGGGTCGCATCGATTGCACATGACGATGGGTGGCGCTCAATCTACCGGCAATTCGGCCAAGTTGAGTTCCAAGGCTGAATTGATCAGAAGGGGACTGTGTCCGAAATGGCGATGGTTGGTTTCGGCGGAGCACAGCCGGAGATCCGCCGCGTTAAACAATTCCTGCCAGCCCGTGCGACGCCATGAGTGTCTTGCCTGCGGTGTCGCGCCTGAGGCGCACCTATGAGGGGGACAATTGGTGAAGTCTGGTATCGCAAATACGTGTACAAAACGGCCAACCCCCCTGAAAGCCGTAGTACAAAACTGTCAAATCGCCGTTCTAAGGCCGCTTGGGCTGCACGGCCTCCGAGGCGCGGGTTGACCCGACCCAACGGCTGGCTCACAACTCGGAAAAAGCTCAGACAGAACGGATGCCCACCATGACCTATGATCCCGACAATATCTTTGCCAAGATCCTGCGCGGCGAGATCCCCGCGACCAAGGTCTACGAGGATGATGAGACGCTGGCCTTCATGGACATCATGCCACGCGCCGACGGGCATCTGCTGGTGATCCCCAAAACGCCATGCCGCAACCTGCTGGACGCCTCGCCGGATCAACTCGCTACCGTGATGCAGGCGGTGCAAAAGCTGAGCCATGCGGTGATGAAAGCCTTTGGTGCCGAAGGTGTTACCATCCAGCAGTTCAACGAAGCCGCCGGCGGGCAAGAGGTATTTCATCTGCATTTCCACGTCCTGCCGCGCCGCGAGGGCGACCGCCTGCGCCCGCCCGGCCAGATGGGCGACATGGAGGTAATCGCGGGACACGCCGAACAGATCCGCGCCGCGCTGGCGTAGCGCCATTCGACTTTGCTCGGCTTCGGTAAGGGGCCCCAAAAACGAAATTGCCGTTCCGATTGGGGTCGGAACGGCAGACTCGTAACAACACACTTGTGCGGGTCACATGGGCGTTGCCCCGATCCCCAGCAGTAACGTACCACTCACTCTTCGAATGGTAGGATCAACATAAGAGCTTTTTTCCTGCTTTGCATTTCGCAATTAAGTGATTTCGTTGAAATTATTGGAAAATTTTTTTTCCTAGCGCCAAATGGCCGTCGCGGAGCGAAACATAGCGGCCCACAGCGGGCGATTGTTTACAATTTGGAGTGGATAGCCGGAATTCGGATACGTTTTCGAAGCTCTGAAATGCAGGAATCGCCGATCGGACGTGTCTTCAGCGCTCAGAGTGCGACTCAGGGTTGTGCGAGGCTTTCGTCCGTCTCGAAGACCTCGTCGAAGGTCCGGCGCAGGGCGACATCCACATCCGCCATGGTCACCGGCAGACCCAGATCGACCAGCGAAGTGACCCCGTGTTCGGTGATCCCGCAGGGCACGATGCCCGAGAAATGGTCCAGGTCGGGTTCCACATTGATCGAGATACCGTGGAAGCTGACCCATTTCCGCAGCCGGATGCCGATGGCGGCGATCTTGTCCTCGGTCTTCTGTCCCGCGATGGTCAGCGGCTTGTCATCCCGCTGCACCCAGACGCCCACGCGCCCCTCGCGGATTTCGCCGTGCACGTTGAACTCGGCCAGCGCGGCGATCACCCAAGTCTCAAGCTGCTTGACGAAGCGGCGCACGTCGTGGCCGCGCTTGCCCACGTCGAGCATGACGTAGACCACACGCTGACCGGGGCCGTGATAGGTGTATTGCCCGCCCCGCTTGCTCTCATAGACCGGAAACCTGTCGGGATCGGTCAGATCTTCGCGCCGCGCCGAGGTGCCGGCGGTGTAGAGCGGCGGGTGTTCGAGCAGCCAGACGCATTCCTCGGCCTCGCCCGCGGCAATGGCTGCGGCGCGGGCCTCCATGAAATCCACGGCCTCCTGATAATCGGTCAGCCCGTCTGTGATCTTCCATTCCATGGAGCGTGCATAGCGCGGCGGGGTCGCGTGCGAAAGGGGGTCAGGCGGCTTCGGCCAGGCAGCGATCAAGCACCTGCCCGTAGGTCTCGGCGCCCTGCGCGCCGGTCAGCAGGTACTTGCCGCCAAACACCATCGACGGCACGCCCGAGATGCCCTTACCGGTCCAGAACCGCTGTTTCTCGCGCACCGGCGCGGCGTGGGCGCCCGAAGTCAGCGCTGCCCGCGCCGCTGCCGGGTCGAGCCCGGCGGCCTCGGTTGCGGCGATCAGCACCTCGGTCTTTGACACGTCCTGCTGATCGGTGAAATAGGCCGCAAACAGCGCCAGTTTCAGCGGGTGCTGCTGCCCTTGGCCCTCGGCCCAATCGAGCAGCTGATGCGCCTGGAACGTGTTCACCATCCGGCTGTCCTCGGTGAAGTTGAAGGCAAAGCCCAACTCGGCCCCGATTGCTGTCAGCCGGTCGCGGGCTTGCTGGCTTTGTTCGGCGGTGGTGCCGTATTTCTGCATGATATGCTCGCGCAGGTTCTGGCCCTCGGCCGGCATGTCCGGGTTCAGCTCGAACGGATGCCAGCGCAGCCGGGCCAGAATACCGCGTTGGGCAAGCGCCTGATCCAGCTGCCGAAAGCCGACGATGCACCAGGGACAGACCACGTCCGAGACGATGTCGATCTGTACGATGGGACGGGTTTCACGGGTGGTCATGACGGGCTCCGGCGCGGGGTCTCAGATGGGTGAGAGTAACAGATATGAGGTGCACGCGGGAAATCAATCGGATGTGTTTTTGTCTCTTCACATCCTCCGCCCGAGCGTCTATACGCCGCTCTACCAAGCCTGACAGTGCGGTCGTGGCGGAATTGGTAGACGCGCAGCGTTGAGGTCGCTGTGGGGTAACACCCGTGGAAGTTCGAGTCTTCTCGACCGCACCATTCAGCATCACAATATACTGATATTAATTAAAGTTTTCTAAAGCGCATAGGTTGGTCCCCCTATCGGCCCCCCTTTTTTCATGCGTTTGGGTGGGCCGGGTTGAGCAACTATGGCAAGATGCCGAAGTCGCCTGAGCCTATCCTCAGCCGCTCACCGAGGCGCCGAAACGCTTCTGAAAACTATTGCGGTTAGCTCTAATCATTTGCCCGCAAGTAAATTCGTTGGCTCGTTAAGTAACCCAATGAGCAGGCGGACGCTTGTTAGGGCCTGCACCAGGGGCTGGCATGCGGATCAAATCACTTTAGTTTGCTGCGGTAGTATTTGGTGCGCACGTGCTTGACGCGATCATTGGTTTCGGGCGCGTGTTGACGCATTTCGGCCAAGCCTTGTTTCCCTCCGAGACTTATGAACGACGCGAAAGGTGTATTTGCAGAAGTAAGGCGATGGTGGCCGGTAGCAATCGCCCCCCCAAAATGACCATGCTTCCGGTGCCTAGAAACCCAACAACGGCAGTAAAAACGATCAGAGAGAGAACCGAAAGTTGGATTTTTTCGCGAACTCCCTCGGTCAGGAGGAAACTCAGGCCAATACCGATTGCGATACTCAGGTTGTAGGAGGCAAAGCTCGTCCCTACAGACGCTGTCTTTTCCACAGCCTCAGGATCTGTCAGGCCCAGCAATCGCTCGGCTACAGTTGGCCAAGCTAAAGCTTGCATCCCGGCAAAACCGATATGGCCAAGTATCACAAGTGCAATCATGATTTTATAGAGGCGTTGCATAGAACTAATCCTTTTGTAATACTTCGTTTCGCAAGAACCGTGTGCCGAAACGCATCATCGCTCGGACAAATTGAGTGCGGTTGGCGCATCCTGACTTTGAGAGTATTGATTTGATCTGTGCGTTGATGGTCGCGACGGCGCGTTCGCGTCGGTCGGCGATCTCAGGGTTTGTCAAACCTTGCGAAATCGGTTCAATTAGAGCGCTTTCGGCATCCGTCAAACCAAATGCAGCTCGCACGCGCTCGGCATTACACCGCATTGGGAGACTCGTGTCTGTCGAACAGACTAAAAACCCATCAAATGAGCTGCTGCCGATTTCTTGAGAGTTATTCAAAGGCGACACTTCGACACAAAGCCCGTCTGCTGAACCGCCCGTCACGCTCTCTTTACGCGGTCGCGCACCGAACTGTCCGTGATGTCCGACGTGTTCCATCAGGATTGAAAGACGTTTGGTGGCGGCTGCGCTCCCCAACAACAAACGACCATCAGTCGTCACCCGAAAACTGCGATAGGCTTGCTGCTGACGCTGGAACTCTTCATTTCGCGCGACGATCATGCCGCGCTTGTCAAGGACACACAGTCCAATTGTAAGTTGATCCATGGCCGACAAGACAGCCTTGTAGCGCTTGTGGAGTTGCCGCAGAGGAATCGATAAATCCAACGCCTTGGCAAGATGCGGCAATTGCGGTCCTAAAAACACACGTTCGGGTTCAGTGAGTTGCGGCCGGCCCGCGCCAAGTTGAAGAGAAAAAAGCGAAATCCAACGATTGTCTTTGTTCATAACGCCGGCTGCGCGATGAAAAATACCGATAGGCTCGAGGAACTTCACATGTTCGGTGGTGCGCAGTGCTTCCGGCGATTCAGCGATCAGTGTGTCATCCAGAAGCTCGACCGCATCATGATCTTTCGTGTACCTACGAACGATGTCTTGATCGCCTTCCTCGAGATGTGCGCACTTATCGAGGTAAAGGGATAAGAGGTTGGATGAGTACCGCCCCGAGTGCAAAGGCGCAGTCAGTTGTCGGCTTGATCCAATATCGTTCCATTCGAAGATGATGCTGCCATGTGCTCCAGTTCGATCAACGACCTCATCCAATACAGGTTGCCAAGCCGTGGGATCGGCAACGGCATCATAAATTTTTAGAGTTAGGTCTAGACTTTGCGAATTCATGTGCGCCCTCTGCCATCGGTTTAAGACATGATAGTCGGCAAAATTTCCGGTTGCATAGCCCAAATGGGTGATGTCCTACGCTCACCCACACGTCAGGATGAAAGTAGAGACAAAGAGCTTTGATACTGGTTTTCAGGATGCAGTGTAGGTCTACAATGGAAGAGGGTTACATCATCAAAGCCTTTGAAAGCTAAATTTCGACAAATTAGCTTGCGCTTTAGTCAACGAATGGCAACCGCGTAGCCGCAGCAACTCGAATGACTTCACTTTGACCGGAACAGTGCAGCTTTTGAAAGATTGCTTTGAACTGCCTTTTGATCGTGTGGACGCTGACGTCGCGCTCCAATGCGATTTCTTTTGTGCGATTACCTTTTATCATCAAGTCAGCAACTGCAGTTTCAGCAGGGGTCAATCGCCCTAGGGTTTCGATTCCTTTCACCGACAAGTTCTGCGGTCGAGATGGATCGATTACCATCACGAAGGCGCATTGAAAACCGGCTTCCATCTCGGCGTTCGTGTCCATTAAAGGTCGTACGGACATCAAGTAGTCGAACCGCCCTGACGTTCTTCTTGCGGACAAATAGATCGACTCTTGTTCTGGCTCTCCTTGTAATTGCCTGAAGGTCTTGGATAGCTTCTCAGTGAAGAAAGCCGATTGGGATGGGTCGTTCAGCCTCAATCTATTTCTTCGACTGAAGAAAATACCATCACGTTGATCAATGATATTCTGAGCTTCTGTATTAAAGTCGATGACGGTGCCAGTCTCACTGACCAAGAACACACCTAACCCTAGTGAGTTCAGAGCTGTCAACATCGCTCCGTAACGCGATTGGATTTCGGACAAAGCACGTTGAAGCATTAGAGTGTTGGCGATAATGGGCAAAACGACGGGTGTTCTATTGTTTTTCAGGAACGAACGCCATTCCGCTTCGCTCCTATGGAAGCTCAAGATAACGTCCAACCAAGGTCCATTGGTGTTGAGTGCTGCCCCGCAATGCATAACGTACCCATCTGATCCAAGCATTGCCTTTGTTGCGGATACCGGCAGATTTTGATTTTCCGGAAGACCGTGAACTTCGTAGTCATTGTAAAATGTTTGTTCTGGGTTTGAGCGTAAAAACTGGTAACCTCGGTTTTCAGGGTCTTCGGAGCTTTTTTGGATCAAAGTTCGTTTTTCCTGCGTCATCGTTCGCCGTAAGTCTCGACTCATCCGAATGTCAAGTTGATTGCTTCTGAAGTTATTGACGGAGTACATTGATGATGCGGATATCGCGAGTTCCGCCACTAGTGTGTCGTGAGCCTTGTTCCAGTTCTCGGGTGCTGTGCCGCAAGCTAAAATATCACGAATGACGTCTCTCAAGCGGACTCTCTCCAAAGAGCCCTGAACGATGTGAAGCTATGCAAAATCCCACGCAACACATTTCCCATTGCCGACATTCACCAAGTAGCCCAGATTCTTAGATGTTGCATCATCCTTGCACGCCGGGCAACTCTCTTGAGAAGGTCCTGTCGTTGAATAGGCATCTGAAGCGCGAACCGAGTACGATTTGTTCTGAAAGCCGTCGCGCAGTTGGCCGGTTTCTGAAAGCACTTTTCGAAGGGGTTCGTTGCCTTCTATGCAACGATGACAAGGCCACTCTGCCTCTACAACGAACCTCACAAGACTTGTCTTTCCCAACGAAAATAGGTCGGTGGTTTTGGCGGGCTTTTTGGCGTTTTCCACACCTTTAAGCCGCCCACTATTTACACATCCCGCATCCACCATTATCGACACTCTTGGTCACTCACCAACAACACAGGGAAACGATTATGAAACTCGATAAAATGTCGGCGGTTCAGCTGAAGCAATTACGTGTGGATGTGGATGCTGCGCTGGTGGACCGCCAGCGCCAGGATCTCGCCGATGCTAAAGCGGCGGCGGAAGCAGCTGTTGCTGAGTTTGGCTTTTCGCTGGCCGATCTGAACACAAAGCCAAAAGGCGGCACCAGAGCCAAGGCAGCTCCCAAATACCGCAATCCTGACAATGCCGAGCAAACCTGGACGGGCCGGGGCCGCAAGCCGCAATGGATCATTGACGCCTTGACGGCTGGTGCCGATATCGCCGCGCTCGAAATCTGAACCACACACTGGCCGGTCAGAGACGGATTACTCCCACATCTGATCGGCCAGCCTGAGCTGATCCGGACCAAGCGCGGTGGCATAGATCGCCGTGGTTCGGATTGAGGCATGCCCCATCCAGTGCAGTTGTATGTGAAGTTGCACACCGCTCAGCGTCGCGTTAACGGCACAGCTGAGCCTGCGGCCCTCGGGGTTGGACCGCCCCGGCCATTGCCGCCTGCCACATGAGAGACTTAGTCCAACATCGGGCTGTGACGCGCGAGGTCAACGGACCGCGATCACCGAAGGCCGGGCAAAACTTGCTGGCGATCAAACGGCAAAGCGGTCCGATCGCTTGGCAACGTTTGGATCTTATTTAGGCAAAGTCACCCAGCATTTGTGGCTCCCGTCTGGCGCGATTTCACAGTCAGTGTAACCGTTGCCTCGCGCGTCGAACCAATTGATCGGCAATTGATGTCCGTTCCAAACGGCTAGCCTTGTCGGGCAAATGATGAAGAGAGTGCCCTTGATCTTCGTCTTTCTACTGCGTTGACCCTTGGTGTGGAATGGTTCGGTGAACGGATTTACCGGCGTACTGCACTGCATAGGCTCGGGCACATCCTTGAACCGAACCTTTTTAGGAACCTTCAGGTCCTGGGCTCCTGCCGTTGTTGCTACGACAGACAGGGCCAGGACTGCTGCTACTGCGCCAAAACCAGCTTTCATATTCATTCTCTCTTTTCTCATCTATGTACTGGCGCCACGCCTTTGCGCCGCCAACTATTTGTTAAGGTCTCGTGTAGGTGAAAGCCCCGTCTGGCCCCGATAGGGTGAGCTCGGTGCCGCTGATCGTCACTTTCTCACAGGCATACGGAAATGGATCACTATCAAAGCTGCCGGAGCGACAGAACTGGTTGTTCTTCCATTCCCATTCCCCCTGTAACGAGCCGCCAAACGCCTCACCAAAAAACGTGCCGTCCGATTTGAAAGTTGTGTGGCCTTCTGATCGAACCAGCTTAGTGTCGACAAACTGACTGAAGAACGTGTCCTTCAAATCGGTGTCCGCACTCACTGGAGCGCACCCTTGCCCTACAGCCAGCAAGACCAATGCGGCAGCAACAGCTGTTGTTTGGCCTCGCGCATTACCGTTCTTGAACGGGGAAACAGCACTGTCCATTCATTCTCGTTCCTTGTTTTGAGTGGATGTCCCCAGGGCGTGGCGTGATACAAAATTGGCAATTCTGTACAATCCATATATTGCAACGCCTTACCCGCAAACAGCGGGTCGGGACAATGGTGAAATCACGGTGGAGAGTTCCGTAAGGCGCTGAGATAGTTAAGCAATTTCTGACGCGATACAGAATTGCCAATTCTGTATCAACGCAGATTTAGCCCGATTTCCCAGTTATGTCACAACCCACTCTACGTCTTTACGATGCGGACAGCCGCCGTTTGTACCTAAACCAAGAAGAACGCCGACAATTTCACGATGCTGCCAGTCATCAACCCAAGGACATCAAAGCCTTCGCGCTAACGCTTCTGTTCACGGGGTGCCGGGTCTCTGAGGCTTGTTCACTACGGTCAGACGCACTGCAGCCGGGCGCGCGGAGCCTGTCGATAGTTAGTCTCAAAAAGCGAAGACGGCACGCTGTTCGCGAGTTACCGATCCCCCACGAGCTTGCAGATGCCTTGCTGGCTATCGCCCCAACCCAAGACGGCTATTTTTGGCCGGTGGCTGATGGACCGCTCCCACGTATAACCGGGTACCGATGGATAAAAGCCATCATGGCAGAGGCCAACATCGGCGGCGCGCAAGCTTGCCCGAAGGGATTGCGGCATGGCTACGGGGTGAACGCCACGATGGCGGGCATTCAAATTCACATGTTGCAGCGCTGGATGGGGCACGCATCCATAGAGACAACGGCCATCTACGCGACGGTCATTGGACCGGATGAACATCGCCTAGCTGCGCGTATGTGGACCGAAAATCATGAAGGTTTACACGGTTCCTGAGCATGCAATGAGAATTGACCGGCTTTTCACCGGAAACAGTGACAGGCCATTTCTGATCCTCCCTTTCCATGTGAGCGGTGATGGAAATGTCGACCTACGTCACGCTATCGACGTCGCCAAGAAAGAGACGGTTTGATTGAGACATGCGCCGACTGGCCAGGGAGAAGCTATTTGTTCTGGGGAAACTGGTGCGTAAATTGGTAAGGAATTTGCGGATACCGATTTCAACGGCATGGGTGAGATCGCAGGTCAAAGGGGTCGTAAATTCGAGTTCCAGACAAAAATGGCGATGCAAGGATTGACAAAGCAAGCGCGGGCAAAACAAAAAAAGTAACCGCTCGATTTGCCAACCAACGAAATGTTGCTACGATGATTGCCTCTCGGGAGACTTGTCGTAACCCGAGCATCGCGATGCTCTTCAATCATGGAGAACATCGTGATGAGGATACTTTCGAAACGCCAGGTAACGGAGCTGGTCTTGTACTCACCCCAACACATCGCTCGTCTGGAGAAGGCAGGCCTATTCCCCAAGCGGGTACCGCTGGGCCCAAACCGGGTGGGCTGGTTGGAGATTGAGATACTGGAGTGGATCGAAGAACGCCTGCGGCGTAGAGACGAACCTTAACGACTCTCCTGATCACCAGGAGCTGGGTGGCTGGGGTTGCAAACCTGGCCACCCTATCGCCTTCAGCCCACAAAGTTAGCGCAGCCTCTCAGACTTGGCTGATGAGTTGTGAGCACTCGCTGCAAGTGCTCGGTTGTAATCCAATAATGCCATAAGGCGTCATTTACAGGCTAACCGAACAAGTTGACTCGGTCCTTGGCGTGGCTTTGGGTCAAGGTTTCAGGGTCCGCCGCATGGTTTCATCGCAACTACTGTGAGGCGCGCCTTAAGGACAGTTTTCTGGACGATATTGGTGGAGCGACTTGGAGATGCCCTTTTTCAGGCAGCAAACGGCCCTGAATTTGTGGGTTAATCCACGAATTATACCCCGAATGGGCGATGAAACGCAGATCTCTTTCACACTAGCATCTTCATTAGTCTTGTCTGCGTCCCTGCGGATAAGAGGAGGAGACACCATTATGACGTATCATCAACCAGACCTTCCGCTTCATGCTCTTCAGCAAGCGTTGCCTGACGCACTGTCGGGTGTGCCGATCACGATCATCGGTTTCTTGGTCGGATTCCTTGTTCCGCCAAGCCCCGGTGACGGTATTGTTCCTGATGCCAAAAGCGCCAATGACCCCACAGGAGGCGCTCATGGCACATACTAGAGTTAGTGAATTCGGTGATGTCCCGCTGCTTTATGATCGCGATCCAGCAGAAAACTACGGCAAGCGGGGCTATCGTGTGCGGCCCTATGCTGATGCGGTATTTGCAGCCCAAGCCGACTCCGTATTTGATGAGATGTTCCAGACCCTTGAGGCGCTGAACATAGGGCAAGTCAGTGCAATCCTTTTTGGCGGAATCGGTAGGTCCGGAAACGGATCAAGTTTGCACCACCAAAACCGAGCGTTTGACTTGGACGGGTTAATCTTTGACAGCGGCTTTATCTGGGTCGCAGACACCTTCGAGAAACAACCGCATCACTACTTGGCAATAGAAGGCGTTCTACGTCAGAGCTTTGGAACGGTATTAACATACGGCTACAACGCAGCGCATCGCGATCACATCCACTTTGACAATGGGGACTCCGTTGGATTTCGGCGGCATTCCAAGAGCCGAGTTCTTTTTTTGCAAAATGCATTGAGGTTTCTGTTCGACCAGGTCCTAGACGTTGATGGAGTGTGGGGACCGGAAACTCAAGCCGCTGAGCGCTTGGTGCGAAGAGAGCTCGGGTTGGGAAGTCTGTCAACCAATTCGAATTGGATCGGGTTTATTGAGACTAGCATTGATATTGCAGTCGATCGGGCTCGCGAAGTAGATCAAAAGGGGTTGGTCGCATGAGTATTTCTCTTAGAACTGTCACGGTTATTTGCGGTGTTAGCATTTTGACCAGCGGATGCGCATTTTTCGAACCTGATTATCCCGACCAGGTCACAAAGTCTGCAGCCGAGGGACTGCAGCACGTTTCATCGCTGGTTGCGTCCGCACAGTTGGGCGATTTTAAAGGGCCTGAAAGCTATGAGAGTGCAGCAACGCGTTATGCCGACGCTCTGGCGCAAATAGAAGTTACACGAAGCTGGGTCAGTAGGCGGGCAGATGGCGACGACAACTGGCCAGCGACCAAAGCTGCGAAGATCTTGGCATCTAGCCTGACGGAGTGTTCAGAAGGCGTCACCGATATGGCGCAGGAGCATCAGGCCGCAGGACTTGGAACGTCCAATGCATACTCTTTGGTACAGGTGACCTGTGCCATTCCAATCAACGACATTTTGCAGTGAGGATCACATGTCTTTCGATTTCGAAAACTTCAAACCCGGTTCAGTTGATGATTTGTTCAAAGGTTTAGGCGCGGCGCTTGCGTCCGAGGCGCAGACCTGGTTCGCCAAGACAAGAGAGCAGATGACCGGCTACCTAAAAAGCATCTCTGAAGCCGTTATCCAGACGCAGATTGATTACGCGGCAAATCGGATCAGCAAGCGGAACGCCGAATTCTTGATGCGGTCGCACAAGCGTGCAATGAAGGTGTATCTGAATGGTCTGAAATACGAGACCTTCGAATTCCGGCAGACCATTCTGGATACGGCTGTCCGTGCCCTTGGCTACGCTGTGCGAAACCTGACGGGGCTGAACATAGCGCCGCAGTTCGTTCGGTGAGGGTACGTTGTGACTCAAAAAGCAAAAAAACTCCACCAGATGGCCGCTGTGCGGCCATCTGGAAAGGTCATCGTTGCCCGGTGGATGCCATTGCCGCCTGCCACGTCTGGGAGCGCGATGGCTTGGCCCAATGGGCGGCGCCCTTGAAATAGCTTCTCCAAAAAGTGAAAAACAAAGTGGTATCGAATTGTTCGGCCCGGATTAAATGCGCTTACTATTCGAAACGCGGCATTCGTGATAGGTTAATAGTCATTCCTAGTTTTGATTCTGGTTCTGATATGTTTTGCAAGTCCATTGCCCTATCCGCATCGATATTCGCGCTTACTCTTACTTCCGTGCAGGCTCAAAACCTGCGTGATGATCTCCATTCTCAATCAAAAGCAGGCCATCAACGTATTGGTTATGGCGCCACCTACAATGTGCTCGAGACCCTTTATGCTGATCCCGACAACGCGGAAAACGTAATCTTGTTCTATACAAACCGGTCACAAGATGCCGACCAGCGGGTTAACGGTGACGCCCACAATGGATGGAACCGGGAGCATCTCTGGCCGCAATCGCGCGGTACACGTCGCGAGCCAATGAAAAGCGATCTGCACCACCTGAAGCCCACTGATGCGACGGTGAATGCTGATCGAGGCAGTTTGAATTTTGATGAAGGCGGTGGTCCCCAAGGGGAAGCGCTGGATACGTTTCTCGACGGAGACAGTTTTGAGCCGCGCGATGAGGTCAAGGGCGATGTAGCGCGTGCTCTTTTCTATATGGATATTCGATATGAAGGTACGGGCGGGGAACCCAATCTTGTATTAGTTGACCGCAGTGCTCCCGGACGCGGTACGCAAATCGGGGATCTCTGTACGTTGCTGAAATGGCATTCTTCAGACCCACCGGACGCAAGTGAAATTGCACGCAATGACCGAATTGAGCTGATCCAAGGCAACCGTAACCCGTTTATTGACGACGCGGGTCTCGCGGCAGATGTCTACGGAGTCATGTGTGGCGCAGCTCAGCCTGCCGGAGGTCTGCAGCCGATTGCCCCGGTAGCTTCGCAAGATACGCTTCGTTTAGCTTCTTGGAACATAGCGAATTTTTGGCATGTTGACGGCGAGCATCTCCGGCCGCGCCGGGATGGTTCTCCAGGCCTGCAGCGGACGGGAGATGACTATGACAATATCCGTGAGGTCATCGCGACGTTGGGCGCGGATATCATTGGCTTGCAGGAGATCGGGGCACCAGAAGGTGCGGATCTCCTTTTTCCCTCAAGCGAATGGCAAATCGTGTTTTCCATGCGGCTAGCGGATGATCTTGCAGTTGATCCGAATCAACTGAGCGATGTGACAAAACGCGACATCTACACTGTTCTCGCCATTCGCCGCGACGCGGCGCGTGTAGTCAGCACGGAACGAATTGAGTTGGACATTCTTCACGAGGACGGCTTTCCCGCGCGCGAGGGCACAGCGGCTCTCATCGACATTAATGGCACACGCCTCTGGGTGGCTTCGATCCATCTGAAGTCCGGCTGCTTTACCGAGAACGACCTCACTCAACGCGATGACTGTCGAACACTGGCAAAACAAATCCCAATCCTTGAGGACTGGATCGACGAAAAGTCAGCTTCCGGCGCAATGGTCGCCTTGCTCGGGGACTTTAATCGGCAGATTGATCGCGGTTCTGATGTTGTGCGGCAGGACCTCGATGATGGCACGCCCGTAGATTTATTCAAGGTGCCGCACCGTCAGTACTTGGTCTGCAGTGCATTCAGCGCTGTACCAAGAACATCCATTGACTATGTGATCGTCAATGAAGCGCTTTGGGAATTTGTTTCCGTCCCTGCAACACTGAGCCTCCCCAACTGAACTGGACCACCGTTATGTTTAGGGAACGGAGGACCAC
>NZ_WPZY01000056.1 GCF_013031405.1 Ruegeria sp. HKCCD8929
AGGAGCCATCCACCTCATCCGCAATGGGCTCCAAGGACCTGTTGAGGCTTGCCGCAGAGAGTGGCGGCAGCGAGCCCAACCAGACTCATATGCCGCGCCGAAGTCACGGAAGTTTCCCATGGAGGGTGTCGCACAGAGGCTGGACAAACAGACCCAAGCAAACGCCTCTGGCAAACTCATCTGTACGAAGCAAGTATTCTTCGATTTTCCCTCGTGGCAAATTCGCTTCCCAGTAAAGACTAATGCCTTCGAAAATGGGTCGACGCATCTGGCAGTGCAGCGGGCGATCAGAGTTGGTCGGCACGCGACACACTGCCGAAATCGTCGCGTGGTTTTTGCTAGTGGCTGATACCAGTCGCTCATTATCATCCAACTGGAAGCCATCATTGGTAGGAACGTTTGGGATGCCAAAATCGCCAAGCCGGATCCCGTTTGGGTTGAAGATGATCACCTCGTGAGGTTTGCGATGCCAGGCATCGTCTTTCCAATTTTCACACATGCTCAGTTCCCATGGTGTGATGTCTTGCGCGGTGCAGCGACTAGTCGGAAGGTTATGGGTTCTGAACGTGATTGCCTCGATTGTCAGGTTCTTAGTGCCGTCCGAGGTGTCCCGACAAATTCTTCGCTGATGGCGGGGAGACAAAAGGTAGCGACCGTCATCACGAATATTCTCTCCAACAAATAACGCCGTGCTTTTGCTCCAGGTAGCTGTCGCTCTCTTTCCGGACAAAACCAAGGGGATCTGTTTGCTCGTGCATTGCAGTGGTGCAGGTCGACGCTCCCATCGCTCATGTGCAGCGATTCCCGCAATGCCTCCTGGTAGGGCGAGTATTCCAATAATATTGGCCGCCAAAAGACGTCGTCCGCTTAGTCCGAGCGATTTTGCCGTAAGCACCAAGGCGCGTGCGATGACCGTTGCGGGCAAAACTTCGACGAGAAAGTCAATCCAGGTATTCCCCGCCAGCACCAGGAATCTGGGTACGTCATCCGCCGAATAGGTCGCCACACCCAAGCGGACGCCGGTATCGATCATTAGATACACAATGCAAAGGGCAATAAACGCGCGCCAGCTTCGCATTGCAAATGGGAGGTATATGACGGCCAAAAAGCCGATGACAGGAAACCAAAGCACAAGCTCATTCCTTTGTAGAACCGAGTGGTTTTAAACGTCGGCTCAACGATCCTTGGAGCAGAGCGACATCAACGTACCAAGACAGGGACCTTGCCATCCTCTTACTCCCGTGTTTGCAGTTTCAGTTCATGTATGGGAAAGGAATTTTGCAATTTTTCTAAAGTAGTTGTGCAGATTTTTTGCAGATCTGACGAGGTTCACAATGCCTGCTTTGTCCTGCGCCTTCCCCCTTCACTTAGCGGAACTGCATGTCCGGACTGTGCCGGTTCGTGACTTGCTGCACGTGCGATACTCACGCCTTTGATGAAGGTCCGGTAGGGGCTCCAAGGACCTGTTGAGGCTCGCCGCAGAGAGTGGCGGCAGCGAGCCCCTTTTCGACCAATGCTGCGCCTTGCACCAGTAGCCACAAAGCGACGATTGCTGACATTGTTGATTATAAGGGAGGCCCAATGCGGACCTTGGTAATGCTCTACTTCAAGGTCCGCTTCTCTTTTTTAGGCGTTGGAAACCGCTGCCCGAAAACCCGCGTTAAACAGCATCAACACCATCGGGAGCAACGACGTCAAGAGGGCCAATGCGAGCATTTGGGGGCCAGTAAGGTCGGTCAATCCGACGAAAGTTGCGATCGCCGCGCCTCCGAACATGCGCAGAAACCCTCCGACCGATGCGGCCAATCCAGCGCAATTAGGAAACGGTTGCAGGGTCAGGCCGGTTGAGATGCCAATCATCAGGCTAAACCCGCCGCCACCAAGAGCTGCGAAGGCAAAAAAGACGGAGGTCTCCATCTCATTGATGAACATCAACCCGGTGCCGCCTGCCACCGACATGGCCAATCCGGTCAGGACGGTCCTGCGTGCGCCGATCCGCGCAACAACAATGGGGGCGGCAAAGCTGAAGACCATTTGCAATAGACCAATTCCGCCCAGCGTAAAGGCGAACGTCATCTCGTCCATTCCGCCTCGTGTCATTGCCACCTCGGGTGCAATCGACACATAGGCCATCAGTGCGCCAAAGGTGGTGGTATTGGCGAGGCTGTAGATCAGGAAAGAACGGCTGCTCATGAGGCTGCGCAGGTTACAACTCAAACGCTCCGCATCGAGTTCTGCGACCTTGGTGGTTCGCTCGCCTGTCAATGCAAAAGGCGCTGCCACCAGAATAAGTGCGCCAGCCAGTGCCATCATGACAAAGGACGCCTGCCAGCCCCAGATCCCGGCCAAAACGCCGCCAATCACCGGTGCAATCATCGGCACAGATCCCGTCAGGCCGCTCATGTAGCTCAACCACTTCCCGGCCTCGTCGCCTTCAAAATTATCGCGCACCCAGGCAAAGGCGGTCACCATGGTAAAAGACGCGCCAAGTCCCTGCAGAATTCGCGCGGCATATAGCCAGATCAGGTCTGGCGCGACCGCGGCGACAAGACTGGCTGCCACATAGGCGCCAAGGCCCAGCATCGCCGAGGCAAGCCGACCCCAACGGTCGGACACCGGGCCACCGAACAGCTGCGCCACCCCCAGCGCATAGACGTAGAACGGGATGGTCAGACGCATCTCGGCCTCAGTAGCGCCAAAGGCATTTTGCATTTCAGGCATCGAAGGCAGGAAGATGTCGATCGCAAGCGGACCCAGCGGGATCAGCGAGAAAACAACAATCAGGGCAAGTGTATTGCGGGTCATTGTGCGCGCTTTCAAGATGGGGATTATGCAGCAACGGCTGGGAATGGCGGGACGCCCGCCCGGGCCATCAGCTTTGTGAAGGGGGCAGAGATCTGCACTGGGAATTCGAGCTCTGCCACCATGGTGAGACTTTGCAGATCGGCAAGTGTGGCCAGCGTGTCAAAGCTGATGGTGTCACCGGACAAATAGGGCTCGGCTCCAGGCAACGCAGCCTCGACCTCGCGGGTGAACTCGGCCGTTCTCGCGAGCGCCTCGGCAAATGGCATGCCGATCCGATCCGGCATCACCTGGCCAAAGAACGCCCTGGCCTCCGGCGACGCCAGTTCCGGCACATCCAGATGTGGCATGCGCGGATAGCACAGCGCATTAAGCGGCGCGGCAAAGGTGGCGCGCCAGTCTTCAAGGTCGCGACCCGGACCATAAGAGGACAAGATCGGTGCGCCGGTCTTGTCAAAATGGCGAATAATCTCGGTGCTGTCCTGGATCAGTGTCTCACCATCCATCAGGATTGGGGCGGTCAGCCGTTCGATCCGTCCTTTCAGGTCCTCGGGGATATTTCCTGGCTCCACATGAATGATCTCGGGCGAAAGCCCTTTCAATCCGGCGATGATGCGGGTGCGGATGCAATAGGGGCAGGTTTCAAAGACATAGAGTTTCATTGCTGGGGTCCAGAAGTCGAAAGAAGGGCAAAGCGCGTAATCGAATGACAAACGCACTCTGGTCGTTTGGGGGGCTTGAAGAAGGTCCTGTGGCGTCGACCTGAACTGTTTCTGCCGCCTATCGCGACAGAAACAGTCCAGATCCTAAGTTCACTGAAGTCCGAGCTTGGAGGAAAGAGCGTCGAGGATTTTTCCTTGGATCTCGGTCCGATCGCTGCCTTCCGGGTCCGTGCAGACGGGGAAACGACCTGCCTCAGCCAAGGCTTCTTCCACGCCGTCCAGGCAGGTGAGTGCGGCCGAGAAGCGATAAGCCGGGTTGAAATCCAGACGCGTTGCATTTGGCAGAGCTGCCGCCAGGCCGCTTGCATCAATGTCGGTCGCCACGTCGAACTCTTCACCATTTTTGAAGCTGATCAAGGTTACGTCGTCCACAAGGTTTTCGACATTCTCGGCGGAAAACCCATAAACCAGAGAGGGCTCGATCACGGCAACGGAGGTGATGGCATCCAGTTTGTAGCTGGCGTTCCAGGCCGCGGGATCATAACCGGCGAGGTTGACGTCATCTGCCATCATCTCGTCGCAGTACCGCATGGCGGACCCGTTCGCCTCGCAGGCAGAGACCACGGCGTCCAGATTGGCCGTTGCGCCAGCAGCGGACAGTGCGGTCAGACCGCCCTCGCCAAAGCCGACAACCATGATGCGCGATCGGTCAATCATCGGCCCCACCTCGGGATCGGTCAGGACATGGTCGAGAATTTCGCTCAGGTCCTGGACACGGGTCCAATGGTTGAGCGCCTGTCCCACGTCATTGCTGCCCCATAGGGTGTGCTTGTGATCGACATGCACACCGATGGCACCGCGTTGTGCCATACCGTGGAGAACCCACGCCTGCGGGCCAAGGCCACCGTTCCAGTCATGGCTGTAGAGCACCAGCGGATAGGTGCCCTCGACAAGTTCGGCACCCTCCATCACCGGAATTCTACTGAAAGTCGGCCCGCGGCCAAACTGTTCTTCGGTCCCGCCAGCGCCTGCCGGATAGAAGATATTCCCGCCCACGGTTTCACCAAAATGCGGCATGTCGATTTCAAGTGGTCTGTGTCCGGGCGTTTGCGCAGACGCCGCGGTTGCCACGACGGTCAAGAGTGCTGAGGCAAGAATGGATTTCATGTCGTATTCCTTTCAGGTTTAGCTCATCATCGAGAAGGGGACCGGGCTGACAGGCAGCCCGATCCAAGGTCTCAGTGGCCGTGCCAGATGGCATAGGCCATGCGCTCGACATGTGCGGGAAGGTTTTCTTCGTAGAACAGCCAGTCGCTGAACTCGGGCAGCTTGACCGTCTGTTTCAATTCTTCCACCGTCTTGCCGTTCTGCAGGCCATCCCAGACAGCAGCATAAAGCGCTTCGACAAAGGCCAGTTCTTCAGCCAGAAGCTCCGGCGAGGACTGCGGCAGGTGGCCGGAGATCACGGTGTCATAATCAAGCTCGGCGCTGACACGGCGCAGAGTATTCAGCGCGCCGACATAGTCATGGGTGTTCAGGCGTCCGTCAGACACCAGATAGCGCGGCAGGTGCCAGTCAACGCCCATCAGCACCTTGTCTTCCGGCATATAGATCACGCTCTGGCATTGGCCGTCGTTGGAGCCGAAATGCTTCATTTCGACAACCTTGTCGCCCAGCTCGATGCGGTGGGTTTCGGAGTAGGTGACGTCAGGCACAACAACCCGGTTTTCCAGATCTCGGCTCATCAGTTCGACGCAGCCCTCATGGGCGATGAATTCGGCCCCTTCGGCCTTGAAGACTTGGCCTCCGCGGGAGTGATCGAAATGGTCGTGCGAATAAAGCACCTTGACCACCGGCTGATCAGTCAGCTTGGCAATCTCGGCGCGCATGGCCTCGGCGCGGAACTCGTGGTTCGGGTCGACAACCAGCACACCTTCGTCGGTGATTATGACCAGGCTGGAGTAATGGGCCATGTGAAACTGATAGATCCCGTCTTTCAGCTCGGTCATGACCGGTTTCATTTCATCGCCAGCCGCATAAGCGGTGCCGGCGATAGTCGTGGCAGCGGCGATGGCCGTCAGAATGCGTTTCATGGCAGGTGCCTCCTTTTCATAGGAGGTAAGATACTCTTTACTTAGCGCGGGATAATTGGCGTTAGTTGCAATTAAGAAAATACAAAAGGTATCGAATGGACAAGCTGAAGAAAATGGCCGTGTTCGCCCGTGTGGTTGAACTGGGCAGCTTTGCCCGTGCCGCAGATGATCTGAATGTAACACCGGCCATTGTCGGGCGTCACGTGGCCGACCTTGAAGCTCTTCTTGATCTGCGACTGATCAATCGCACCACGCGGTCTATGGAGGTGACCGAGGCGGGAACCCGATATTACCACGGCTGCAAATCCATGCTCGAACAGCTGGAGGCGCTGGAACAGGATGTAGCGACGCAAGATGGGGTGCAACTAACCGGGGTGATCCGAGTGGCTGCGCCGGAAGGCATCGGCGTGCCGATGCTTCTGGACGCAGTGCAAAGCTTTCAGGAGCTGCATCCCGAGGTTCTGTTCGATCTGGTCTTCGACAATGAACAAACCGATTTCGTCAGCTCCGGGGTGGACCTGGCCATTCGCCTGGCGATCAAGTTGGAGGACAGCAGCCTGATTGTCAGCAAACTGGCCGAAACCCACCTTACGCTGTTTGCTGCGCCAAAATACCTAGACGCCTACGGAATTCCTGAAACCGTGGAAGATCTGGACGATCATCGCTGCCTTGTCTTTGGCGGCTCGCGCTTTGGCGACAGCTGGCCGCTCATGACAGAAATGGGGCTGCAAAAACTGCACCAGCCATGGAAAATTGTCATGAACCAAACCCATACCTACCGCGAAGCATTGGTGCGCGGGATAGGCATTGGCCTGCTGCCGGAAATCATGGCGGCGGATCTGGTGGCAACCGGACATCTTCGGCCAATCCATCTCAAGGGGCAATTCCCGCAGGTCGGCATCTTTGCCGTCTACCCCAACAGAGCCTTTCAACCCCGCCGGGTTGGCCAGTTTTTGGATCATCTTCGAAGGCAGATCAGAGCGCACCCTCATTGATAGAAGACATTGGTGCTGTTTGTGGCGAATGACGGTTCTCCCCTTGCTGTTTTTCGCTGCTGCGGAAAGCGTGTAATGCGGTCGTTTGTTTTGAGAAAGGCAACGGCCGCTCCGTCCCGCGCCTTCCCCCTTCACTGAGCGGAACTGAATGTCCGAACTGCGCCGTTAGCGACTTGCTGCACGTGCGATGCTCACGCCACCGATGAAGGTCTGGTAGGGGGCTCGAGTCTGCTCAGGGGCTATTAGGTTGCGGCGTCGATATGGTCTACCAATAGACGTGTGAGAGAGAGGCGGCGGCTGGTATCAGGCCAGACGGCATAGGTGCCCAAATCGGGGATTGACCAATCGGGGATGAGTTCGACAAGGTTGCCGACTTCGAGCTCTGGATCGGCGACAGAAGCAGGGAGTCTTTGGATGCCCAGGCCAGCACAAAGCGCGGATCGCAATGCAGCGAAGTTATCGACAACAACGCGTCCGCGATTGGTGTGCAGCGTTTTCTCTTCGTCGCCTTTGATAAGCACCACCTGATCGGTTAGCCCCTGCATTGCGACAAAATCAGCGGTTCTCAGATCACCGGGCGAGGTCACGCGTGGAAGCGCCTTCAAATAAGAGGGCGCACAAACAAGTTTGCGGCTCGCACTCCCCAAACGACGAGAGCGCAGAGAAGAATCGGGCAACTCCCCCATTCGTAAGGCTAGATCGATCCCTTCTGCTACAAGATCGAAGTTGCTGTCCAGGTATCGAACCGTGAGTTCAACTGCCCGATACGTCGACGCGAAATCCCAGATAGCGCGTTCATATATGCTTTCCGCCATGAAAGCCGGCAACGTTATGATTAATGACCCTGCGGGTTCCTTGCTTACGTCAACGACGCTATTCAACCCGTCTTCAGCGGCTGCCATCATGCGTTGCGCATGCTCCAGCAATCGCTGGCCCTCGCTGGTCAACGACAACGAGCGGGTAGATCGGTAGAACAGTGTGACACCCAGACGGTCTTCCAGCTTTGTCACATGCTGGCTGATTCCAGAGGTGGCCAGCCGAAGTTGTCGCCCTGCTGCGGAGAAACTGCCAGATTCAGCGACAGCTGCGAAGATCGCCAGAGGGCGAAGGTCATCAATCATCTTTCATCCTAGCTGAATAATGATTTCACTTTGCCACATGTTATTGAAAGAAGCCAGAGTTGCTAGGTAGTGTCGGGAAAGGACTAAAAGCATGACCTTTATCACTATCTTAGTCGGGCTCCTCTCCGCCTTTTTTCTCTTTGCCAGTTCGATCAAGATTCTGGGCTGGCAGAAGTTCATCTTTGAGACCCAGTTGGCGATGTTCATCAAGTACGGATTGAACCGGCAGATCATGATGCTGTTGGGTTTTGTCGAGTTATTCGGTGCGGTCGCCATCTGGTTCCAGGGGTCCTGGGTCGGCACCCTGGGGGCGCTGGCACTTCTGGGCACCTCGGTCGGTGCCATCGGCTGCCACCTTATATGGGACACCTGGAAAGAAGGTGTTCCAGCGATGATGACCGGCACGCTATCGGCTATTGTCGCGTGGTCGGGCAAGGGCGCGCTTTTGGCATTGCTTGGTTTTGTCTAACCCGTAGTTAAGGAGAAATGTGATGACAGATAGTATCCGTGTCGCAAATGCCAAAGGCCTTTATCTCGAAGGTATCCGAGACGGCAACATGGTCGAAGCGCTCGATAAGTATACGGGCGACCGCTACACGCAGCATTCCACCGGTGTCCGGGACGGAAAGGAAGGGTTCATTGAGTTCTTTACCCCGTTCCTGGAACGCAACCCTGTGCGGGATATCCAGGTTCTTCGCACCATCGAGGACGGGCAGTTCGTGTTTTGCCACGTGTACCAAAGCCTCAACAACGGCGAGGCCCAGTGGGTCACCGGCGATATCTTCGATACTGACGAGGAAGGCCGGATCGTCGAGCATTGGGATGTGATCGCCGAATACAAGTGGCCCACGGTTTCCGGGCGCAGCATGGTAGACGGCCAGACCGAAATCGACGACCTGGATCAGACCGAGGCCAACAAGGCGTTGGTGCAGGGGTTCATCGACAATGTCCTGATGGGCGGACGTGCCGATCTGGTGACCGATTACATCTCGACCGAGCAGTACGACCAGCACAATCCCGAGGTCGGAGACGGGCTGGAAGGCTTCGGCAAACACCTCAAGGAGGTGATGGAAAGCGGTCAGGTTGCCCGATACATCAAGGTGCACCGCCTGTTGGGCCAGGGCAACTTCGTCGTGATCTACAGCCACGTGAAGCAGGGCGCCGACGATTGGGCCTTCTTCGACCTGTTCCGCCTGAAAGGCGGCAAGATCGTCGAACACTGGGACATCCAGGAAAAGATAGGCCCGAGAGAGACCTGGAACAACTCAGGCAAGTTCTAGAGTGCTTTCTCTCCTGAGCAGCCGCCTCTGCAGTAACAGCTTATTTGCGTGGAGAGCACTCTCGCAGAGGCCTCAATCGGGCGTCAGAAATGAATGTCTGCAATGCGGGATGCGAGCGCAGAAATCGGACACCGCGTTCAAGGGCGGCTAAGGGCCGTCCTTGAAGACGGCCCAAAATTTTAGATTTCAACGGCTTCCGAGATTGCCAATGCGTCTTCCAGCTCGACGCCAAGATACCGAACAGTGCTGTCCATCTTTGTGTGCCCCAGCAAAAGCTGAACCGCACGCAGGTTGCCTGTCTTCTTGTAAATCTCTGACACCTTAGTGCGGCGCATCGAATGCGTACCATACGCACTGGGTTCCAATCCAATCGATTTGACCCATTCACGAACCAGTCGTGCGTATTGACGCGTCGAGATGTGAAGGCGTTCATGAAAACGCCCCGGCCACAGGTATTCGGAACCGACCATCAAAGGGTCCTCCATCCACCTCAGGAGTGACTTTCGCGTTCCCTCCGTGATCTCGAAACGAACTGGTTTTTGCGTCTTGCACTGTATGATCGATGTGCGCTCTTTGACCTGACCAGCTGCATAGACATCAGCCACCATCAGTTTAACCAGATCGCAGCCACGCAGCTTGCTGTCGATGGCCAGATTGAACAAAGCCAAATCGCGATAGCTGCCGGCGATCTCAAGGCGAACGCGGATCGCCCAGACATGTTTGGGCAACAATGGCCTTTTCTGACCGACGATGCGCCCTTTGTTCCAGGCTGGGCGGCAAGCACGAATGGCAGGTAAGTTTGCAATGGTCATGAGGTACCCTCCCATCCGCCACGATCCTCCACAACGCCAACCGGACGTTGGCAATTCAGGCTAACACGCTCAGGTGCAATCGCGGAGAACGTCGGGAGGAGCCCTTCCACGACATTCATAATCGCAGCATTCAGATGAGTGCCTCTTCGCTCCGGATTTCGAAGCTGCCCAGAAACAAGTCAACAAGGGTTAGCGGTTAACATTAGTCAAGGTGCGCTGCCGCTCTCAGTCATATTAATTGATACCTCATGAGGATTGGAGGCTGATATGACTGAGAAGACACTTTATGAACGCCTTGGTGGCTACGATGCCATACGCGCAGTTGTGGACAACCTAATCCCGCGTTTGCAGAGCGATGAGATTCTGGGACGCTTCTGGGAAAACCGAGGTACAGATGGGATTGCGAGAGAAAAGCAGCTCCTGGCTGATTACCTTGCGAATGTTGCTGGCGGGCCAATGTATTACACGGGCCGGGGCATGGTTCTCTCGCATACTGGAATGGGAATTTCGGAGAACGACTGGGGCATCTTTCTAGGGCATCTGAGGGCAACCTTGGAATCCTTCAACCTTCCCGAGGCCGAATTCAACGATGTCGTAGGCTATGTTGAAAGCCTCAAGGAAGAAATCCTCGTTTAAAGGGGTGCGTGCAGAACTTGTTTCACGGGTTCTGCGCGACCCGCTTGCGGCGTTAGGTTTGTGCACCCTACATTGAGTCCATCGTCGGAGTTGCCGCCAATCTGATCTGCTGCGGTTATTCAAGTATCTTTCAAGCGGCGTACAGACTGCAAAGGCTGTTTCGTCCGCTCCCATACCTTTCCCAATCCGCGTACCGAACGTCCGGTGTATGCCGTTCGTGACATGCTGCACCGGCGAAGCCGGACACCCTGGTTAACGTCCGTAGGGGGCTCTCAAGGACCTGTTGAGGCTCGCCGCAGAGAGTGGCGGCAGCGAGCCCTACCCGTGAATTCGAGATTTTCGCTGCGAGTGCACGCGGCAGATCAATCGCCGCGACCGCAACATTTTCAGCGCCGCTGCGCGGCGTGAAAACCAGCCATTTACCGTTCCAAAACGTGTGATTGCTTTTCGTTCGACGTGAAGCACGGCTTTCAGTTGGCCACATCATGCCGACGATCGCGATCCTGTGCTCTCCCCTGGATCCAACAGCGAAACGGCGAGCATCCGCCTGTCAATTCAGCGAATTTGCGCTGTGATCAACGTCTTTCTCCCGTTTACGTTGAATGTAAGACAGTGGTTACGTCACAACTGGAACACAGACGTAAGAGCACGAGAGATATCTTCCATGCACCAAGACCCTTCCATCACCCGGCAAAATGCCGATATCGTCATCGACTGGAGTTGGGGGCAACATCTGATCGCCACAGATTTCGACCCGCATCACAGCACTATCTATATCGGTTGGATCGGCGCTGACGCGCTGGAGATCACGGAAACGTCGCAAGGCGTGGTCATTTCAGTGCCAGGGAACAACCAGTCCACGACATTGCAGGGTGTAACACTTGACCAACTTAGCCCGGAAAACTTCAAGATCAGCGATTCCGGGGCGGAAGCCGAGGTCTTTGCGCTTCTAGATGGCACCGCTGACGACAGTCATGATGGGCATGATGGACACACAGACGGCGGAACAGATCTCGCCCCTGATCCGACGGATCCTGAATCTCCCAACGACAACGGCGGGACCACCTATGTGGCCAATGTGAGCGGCGCCAACATATTTGGCTTCGACCCTGCGACTGACGACATTGATTTCGGGTTTAATTCCGTCCACAGCCTGATCGTTACCAAAACCGCATCGGGATACGTTGCCATTGACAGTCCGTGGAGTGCGGCGCAACAGATCCTTGTCGGTGTAGGATTCGACGATCTTTCACTCGACAGTTTCGGGATCGTTGGCAACGAACACCTGCGGCAAGATATCGGCGGCGCATTGTCATGGGAGCAAGGCGTTGGTCCGCGTGAGGCGGACACTGTTTATATCCGGTCGCACGAATATGGGGTGCATGATGTTGTCGAGGGATTCGATCCCCTGACCATGAAAATCAGCTTTCTCTATTTCAGCACCCGCGAACGCCTGTCGGTCGAAGATACCGAAGACGGGCTTTTGATATCGGTGCAGCCGACCGGGCAGAGCACGCTTTTGGTGGACGTTGAGTTGGCCGACCTGTGGCCCGGTATGGTTGAGTTCCATTTTGATCAGGTGATGGAGGACAATCTGGAAGATCCGTTCGGATTTTCACAGGAAGATGTTACCCTGGTCAGCCGTGCTGGCCTCCTGACGCCGGAAGCTCCCGCCGGAGCTGGGACCGATGGCTACCAGACCCGGACCGGCGAATTGCCCTCTGATACCGGTGAGCCCGATCCCACGCCGGACCCTGATCCAACACCGGACCCTGATCCTACGCCGGAACCAACAGATCCCGGCGACCGGCTTGAGATCGGTTGGGATTGGGCCAAAACCGTTCTGGTCAGCTTTGATCCCGCGTCGGACGTGATTGACTTCAACCACATGTCCGCCTGGCAAGTAGATGTGAGTGAATCCGATGGAGATCTATTGATCGAGGTGCTCAATAACGGAGGGCATGTCTATCGGCTGGAGGGCGTGCAAGCCGAAGACCTGCGATATGAAAACCTCGATGCCGCGCCATACAACTCCGTGATTGATGCGCCGAACGGCGTAATCGATCAATTGGTCCTCCTTGGTTTCGACGACTTCGGCTGATGCAAAACAAGCGGATCCGTCGCTGAGCGTTATGGCGCCGGATCTGATGGATTTCCGTTCGATTCGAAATTGCGTCTCGCCGTTACAGCCGTTTGGACATTGCCAACTTGTTAGCGCATGCCTGAATGCAGCCTGATCTACGTCCGTCAGGCGGTCATTGTGAGGGCGTAGCCGTCCCAGAGCTCAAAAGCAGCGGCCCAGGCGTGGCGGTACGAGACGGTGGAGAGTTGATAACGACGGGGGCGAAAGACAGTGTTGATCTGATCGTGGGCGGCAAGAAACCTTTGCGCCTGCTTTGGAGACTTAAAGCGCCCCATCAGGGGTCGATTTGGGTAGGGGGCGAAATAGGGCAATAACTCCGATTCACCGATCAGAATAAGTATGCTGTATGAATATTGGAATGATAGAGCCGCCTCACTTGGGCTAGTGACCCTGAAAGCCAGACAACCCGGGAGGAGACAATGGGTCTATTCAACATATTGGCCTTTATTGGGTTTACCGCCCTTGTGGCCATCTTGTCGTATCTTTGGACCAAAGGCACTGATGAAGAGCATTCGGAAGGGTATTTTCTCGGTGGACGCTCTCTGACCGCGCCAGTCATTTGCGGATCGCTGCTGTTGACCAATCTGTCAACCGAGCAGATCGTCGGATTGACAGGTCAGGCATACTCCGAAGGCGTGCTTGTCATGGCATGGGAAACGCTTGCAGCCATCGCAATGGTCGTCACAGCACTAGTGTTGTTGCCGCGCTACCTGAAATCAGGAATTTCCACGATTCCCAGTTTTCTGGAAGAGCGGTATGACTCGCAGACCAAGACCATTACGTCGCTGCTGTTTCTGTCGGGCTATGTGGTCGTGCTGCTCCCCATTGTTCTTTATTCGGGCGCTCTCGCGCTCTCCACTATGTTCGAAGTTCCCGCACTTCTAGGCGTTAATGATACAACGGCTCTTTGGATAACAGTCTGGGCGATCGGGATCGTCGGTTCGATTTATGCCATCTTCGGCGGCCTGAAAGCTGTTGCCGTTTCCGATACCATAAACGCCGTTGGCCTGTTCGCAGGCGGCCTACTGGTGCCAATTTTCGGACTTATCGCTGTGGGTGAAGGTAGCCTCTTCAGCGGTATTTCGACGCTCTATCAGTCCAATCCCGAAAAATTTGATGCCATTGGCGGCCCGGACTCATCAATCCCATTTGCCACGATCTTTACCGGCATGATGCTGGTGCAGCTGTTCTATTGGGGCACGAACCAGGCGATCATTCAACGCGCACTGGGGGCACGTGATCTGAAAGAAGGGCAAAAGGGTCTCCTCTTTGCCGGTGTTCTTAAGATTCTTGGGCCGCTGATTGTCGTTTTGCCGGGCATCATCGCGTACCACCTGTTCAGTGACCTTGAGGTTGCAGACCAGGCATATCCGCGCCTTGTAACAGAAGTTCTCCCCTATCCATTGCGCGGTTTCTTCGCTGCAGTGTTGTTTGGTGCCGTGTTGAGCTCCTTCAATTCCGCGCTCAACAGCTCAGTTACGCTTTTTGGTGTCGATATCTACCGTCAGCACTTCAAGACAGGCGCAACGGATACCCAAACCGTCATGGCCGGCAAGAAATTCGGCGTTGTACTTGCTCTGGCTTCCATGACA
The DNA here is from genome assembly GCF_013031405.1 of Ruegeria sp. HKCCD8929. Taxonomy (GTDB): domain Bacteria; phylum Pseudomonadota; class Alphaproteobacteria; order Rhodobacterales; family Rhodobacteraceae; genus Ruegeria. Next base: position 14,137 of record NZ_WPZY01000056.1, read on the forward strand.
ATCGCTCCGTTCATTGCAAACGCGCCGCAGGGTCTCTTTGGTTATCTGCAAGAAGTGAACGGTTGTTATTCAATTCCGATTTTGACGATCATCTTGGTTGGGGTCTTTACGAAAAATGTTCCTCCAATTGCGGCAAAGATAGGTCTCGCTTCCGGTGTTGGTCTTTATATCATCAGCCAGTTCGGTCTGAAAAACATCGTTGGCGCTGAGCAATATCCGCACTTCCTGCACGTCATGGCAGCACTGTTTGTTATGAACGTCTGTATCATGTTGTGGATCGGCAAGGTTCGCCCGATGCAACCTGCTTTTGTCGCCCGCGAAAGCCACGCGGTCGACATGACGCCCTGGTCTTTGGCCAAGCCCGTCGGAGCAGTGATTGTTCTGGTCGTTGTCTCGACCTATTTCATCTTTACCTAATCTGGTATCCTGCCAGGAAGTGAAAGCGGCCCCAAAATACTGGGGCCGTTTTGCTGTTGGTGAGTTAGCCTTCTTTCGAACGCAGGGCGTTCTCGAGGCGCGGGGCATTGAGCGAGGCCTCCCGAACCAGCTCGGCAAAGAAGGTACGGAGTTTGTTGAACTGCAGGTATTTCATTGTCTTACTCCTATCGACGACTGTTTGCGCTAACGTGCACTTAAGAGATTCTGCCCAGTGTGAATACTTCTGTTTCGTCAAAGCGGATCTGCAAAATACGCAAGGATCGGGCCGGGGATTTATTGCCTTTGGGAAGGAGCAAACTCTCTGTTGAAAGCATTCTCGCACGTAGCCAGAAAACGCTGTGATAAGGCTACCAATTCAATGTTGCGGAATGAAAGTGTTCTAGCGCAGTTTCTTCACGGGCCGAACCTCTTGCGCACGACGCCGAGCAGGCTGCGCTGAACCGGACGGTGACGGTTTTTGATGTGACAGCCCGCGTAGAGCGGCTGGAGCAGCGGCGTGGCATCTGCCACGAGCCGACAAATGCCAGCCCGGATCAGGCGATCGGCCGATGTGCGCAGGACATAGGCGGTTCCACCCATGCTTTCAAGCAGCGCCACCATAGCGGCATCCTGCCCGATCGACAGCATCGTATGCGCAAGATGTGGGTAAAGCCCCCTATGCAACTCCGGCAGGGCGTCCGAGAAATTGGGTGTGATGTAGCGTTCGGGCGTGACCTCCGAGAGCTGGTTCGTATGGGTAGAAACCATGATGTAGGACACTTCGCCCAAGGTTTCGAAATGCAAATCCGGATGCCATCTGGGTGAGAAGACAAGGGCGAAATCGCACAGTCCGTTTGTCAAGTCGGAGCTCATCTGGGCCGAGTAGTCCGCCTCTAAGAAGAACGTGGCATGGGGCAACGCCACGCGAAAATCTGCGATCAACTCGCTGAAATGGTGCCCCACGAGATCGTTCTGAATGCCAATTCGAATTGTGGTACCCCCCGCTCCGGCATCCCGGACCGCGTTGCGCGCTTCGGTCCAGCTGTGGTGGATCATGCGCGCATGCGGTGCGAAGTGGAGACCCTCGACCGTGAGATCGGTGCCCGCCCGAGAGCGGTTGAACAACCTCTTACCCAGGGCGGCTTCCAGGCTGCGGACGCGGCCCGACACGGTCGATTGCGTGATCCCCAACCGCTCCGCCGTCCGGTTGAAGCTTCGGGTTTCGCCCAGGTCCAGAAAGGTTTCGATCCAATCGATCTGCATCTTGCTAATCGGTTTAGCCGATTAATAAGGAGGTGTCATGTGAATTGAATGCTGCGGAGTACCGATGAATAGTTCGGTGCATGACAAAGTGACCAAATCAACATGGCAGAATTACCAGAGCAAAGATAACAAAACGGGAGGATTAGATGAAGAAATGCACCATACCCAAAGGTCGGCTCGTCTTGGCCGCTGCACTTGCGTGCACGGCTTGGATACCGCCGGCCTGGGCGCAGAGTGAACCCGTTGCCAAAAAAAATGAAATCACATTCGTGAGTTGGACGGGTCCCTATATGCGATCTCAGATGCTGGGTTTCGTGCGGCCCTATGAAGAGCAAAATAGCGTCAGGGTGCACGTTGAGCACTATGATGGCGGAATCTCTGAGATACGCGATCAGGTTGAATCGGCGAATGTTGTGTGGGACGTCGTTGACCTCACACAGGCGGATTCACTGCGGGCGTGTAACGAAGGCTTGCTGGAAAACCTTTCCGGTATCGGCCTGCCCAGCGGCAAGGACGGCACGGCAGCGGCGGACGACTTTGTTGAAGGTGCTTTGAACGATTGCGGCGTTGGCGTTATCCAATGGTCGACCGCCTTTGGCTACTCCAAGTCAACCTTTGGGGCTTCTCCACCATCGACGATTGCAGATTTTTTTGACACGGGCACCTACCCGGGGCCCCGCGCGATCAGAAATGACCCGACCGTCATCATGGAATGGGCGCTGATGGCTGACGGGGTGGCGCGTGACGATGTCTACGCAACACTGGAAACCGAGGATGGTGTTGCACAGGCTTTGTCTGTGATGGATGCAATCAAGCCTGGTTTGCAATTGTGGTCCGCGGGCCTTGAGCCGGTTCGGAAACTGAATTCCGGCGAAGTGGTCATGGCATCGCTCTGGGCAACGACGGCCAGTTCGGCGCTTGAAAACGACGGCGCGGATTTTCAGATCGTTTTTGACGGACGTGTGCTGGAACTGGACCTGTTCGGTATTCCCAAAGGCAGCCGCTACAAGGAAGAGGCAATGGAGTTCATTCGCTTTGCCAGTTCAACAGAGTCCCTGGCCAATATGGTGAGGCATCTGCCGAACGGTCCCACCCGTCAATCCTCGCTCGCGCTTTTGTCGGATGACATACTTTCGAAGGTGCCGAACAGCCCAGCCTATGCCGATAAGCAGAGCATCGTTTCTGATGCCGAATGGTGGGCGGACAACCATGGTCGCCTCGAAGAGGCATTCCAGACCTGGCTTAATTCCGGGGGTCTGCAGGGCCCGTCTGGAACAACTCGATAACGGGGACCAAAATGTCTGAAAAACAGCAAAAAACTGCGGACAACCTGATTGCAAAATCTGGACTGTTCACAGGAATGAATGCCACGATGGCCATTGCCTCGATGGCTATGATCATTGCCTTTGTGG
>NZ_WPZY01000057.1 GCF_013031405.1 Ruegeria sp. HKCCD8929
TTGTCATGTGCACCATGCTATCGATGGGCGACGAACACCCGCCGATCAAATTCCGCATCTTCTGGGGGCTGACCTCTGGTGTCGTTGCGGCGGTACTGATGCTCGCAGGGGGGCTGAGCGCGCTTCAAACCGCCTCTATCGTGGCAGGTTTGCCGATTGCGGTAATCGTCTTATTGATGATTTACGGCATGGTCAGGACCCTGCACGAAGAACATCCATTGCCGGACGTCGAAGACAAACGCGAGTTGGAATTCCTGAACAGGTAACGACCTCGCTCTGTGTACAATGGCGGGGCCGGTCATCTGGCCCCGCCCGTTTAATCGACTTGCGAGACCGCCGTGCTTTCCAGGCTAAAAAAAACGAACATTTGCCATTTTGGAGACAAATGACGGTACCGGTCGGCTCGGCAAGATGATTGAAACTTTTCTTGTCGCACTCATTGCCGCAATTGTGCATTCGAATTGCCATTTGAACCCGAAAGCGATCTACTTTACCCACGCACCCGGAGCCCAAATTATGAAGATTGAATCGCTATTGGCGGCTACATGTCCGATCCTCACTGGGACTGGGTTCGTTCTGTTGGTGCTGGTGGGGCATTGGTTGTTTCAGAGCTCGCTCGTAAGTGCACGCGTCTTGATCGCTACTGAATTTTTGTACCTATTGGCATTTGCCTTATCGCTTTTGGTCGCTGCAGCGGCAGGCTTTGGAGGGGTGCGTGAAAAAAGTCCAGTTCGTACAGCGCTTGCCGTTGCAAGTATGCTACTTGGACTTTGCCTCGTCGGAATAGGGTTCAATCGTGGAGCTGCAATCCTATACGCAACTTGAGTTCAGGGGGCATTCAAGCCGAAGGAAACGGTTTATGACACAGCTCAAACGCTCAAAAATAAAGAACTTCCAGCCAATTGCACTGCAGTCCGCTATGGTTCTGATTGGCCTCGTCTCCTTGGTGGGCATCGCTGTATCGTGGGTAAATTTGATTCCGGGACTAATTGTGTTCTGCGTAACTCTTTTTGTGTCAATTATCGCTTCCGGTGCATGGATGAAATCACTCACATGCGAAGACTGCGGTCGTGCGCTCAGAGCTCCAAAAGGTTGGTGGTATCGATTTTCTGGAAAGCCAATACACTTCCATTGCGATATTTGCGACGTAAATTGGGATTTTGGCTTGCGCGGTCACGAAGACTGACGGCATGACAATCGACTCAGATCTCGGAGTGTCCATCGTTGCTGGGCACAGTTGCCGTCTGATCTGCTGCCGGAAATGTTCCAGGAACACGTTAACCCCGACACAACCACGCCCTTTCAATCCGTCTGATAGCGCTTCACCGTATTCTTCATTCCAGCCAATTCGCTTCGGCAAAAAGCCAAGAATTATGACCCTTCGCTTGATCCCGCCAAAAGGCCTCATGCGACGGGGATCCAGTCGATAACCGGCGGCTTCCTAAAAGCAAACCGCTCCAAATGCGATGCCGCCACGTGTTCGAGCCGCATTCAGTGCTCATCGGTATCTGGGAAGGTCTACATCACCAGCACGTCGCTCGACTCGCCTTCGCGGATCAGTTCCTTCAGGGGTGGAAAAGTTTCGACAGTTGCGTGCTGCATGAGTAGGTCGAAATTGTCGTCTTTCATGTCGCGAAAGATCGGGAGTTCGTGGATTTCCGGGTTTCGAGATTGGGGCATGTTGGTCTGAGTTTCTGTTTCAAGTGAAATTCGAACGACCGGCTGACGGATGTCAAGAAAGCGAGTGATGCGGTTAAATCCGGGCAAAGCCGGGACTTCCCATGGCCGTCTGATAATCGAGTATGTCGCTAAGCCTCGCGGCATTTGATCGCCTCGATACCCGATCAACTCACGGGTCGGGGTGGCGGTAGGAGGGTGGGCATGGCAGGCAAGGACCCCGTGAGTTTCGATCGGCAGGTGGCTGCGGGCGCAAGCGGTCAGGTGGTCCACGCTGCCCCGGCAGGAGTCCAGCGACCCTAGTCCCATTTGATCTAGATCAAATGGGACCGGACCTGCATGACATAGCCTCGAATACAATAGTCGATATCCATGATGTGTTCCTGTGGGCCCGTTTGGCCATATGACGCGCACGAAACAGCGCGCCGGCAGCTTTGGTTGCCGTGAATACACGAAATATTGCTGTTGATGGCAGTTCATTTTGATTGGATGCGGCAGAGAGCCGGCCTGACGTACAGACGGCAGGCGAAACTGGGGACCTCGTGTTGAGATGATGTGGCCGGGATGGCTAAGACCCAACATGCCCAAGTCGACCTATTCTCGTTCTCTGGTGAGTGTGAGCGGCATCTTTCTGGCGGGCGTTCTGTTCTGGGGCGGATTCAACTGGAGCCTGGAGGTCACAAACACCGAGACGTTCTGTACATCTTGCCACGCGATGCGGGCCTATCCGTTCGAGGAGTACAAATCCTCGGTTCACTATTCCAATCCGACCGGCGTTCGCGCGTCCTGTCCGGACTGCCACGTGCCACGGGAATGGGGAGCCAAGGTCATTCGCAAGATACGGGCCACCAACGAGCTCTATCATTGGGCGAGAGGGTCGATTGATGCGCCCGAGGATTTCCATGCCAAACGGCTCGAACTCGCGCAGCACGTTTGGGAGCGCATGGAGAAAACCGACTCCCACGAATGCCGCAACTGCCACGAATTCACTTTCATGGACACGTCCGCCCAGCAGACCAAGGCCGGCTTGCTGCACGAACTGGGGACCCAATGGCAGATGACCTGCATCGATTGCCACAAGGGAATTGCTCATTCCCTGCCCGAGGAATTCGACCGCAACGCGGTGATGGACGAGATCCACGTGAGGCTCAGGTCCGAAGATTTGGAGTGCCGGCTTTGCCACGAGGGCATGGCGGGGCCGAAACCCGGAGATGAATGGTAGCCGCAAGGAAGACGCGAAGTCCTGTGACAAGCAACTTGGACACAGAGGAGGAGGAAATGATGACTTCAAGGCAATTGGTGCTTGGACTGGTGGGCGGGGCATTGTTCGGCATGGTTCCGCCGGCTCTAGCGCAGGATGCAACACCCGAAGTTCTGCAGGAAGGTGAGGAGCTGTTTGTCGACAATTGCGAGGCCTGTCACCAGGCCGACGCCATTGGTCAACCCGGGATTGCGCCGTCGCTGACCAATCCCGAGTTCCTGAGCATCTCGTCGGACAGTTTCCTTCTCGGAACGATCCGCGACGGCCGCGAGGATACCGGCATGCCGCCGTTCTCGCACATCGGCCGCAGCGGCGCACAGGCGATTGTGGCCTATCTGCGGTCCCATTCCGAATTTCCGAACCGGGCGGCCGAGGTGGATGCCCAGCCCGAGGCCCACGGTGATCCGCGCCTGGGCGAGCAGTGGTACCACAACATCTGCTCGACCTGTCATGGCGCCGATGCCGAGGGCTACGACGCCGGCGGCGCCGGGACCGCCATTGGTCTGCCGGGCTTCTTGACCAAGGTCTCGGACGGGTTCATTCGCGAGACCATCAAGAAGGGTCGCTCCAACACCAGAATGCTGGCGTTTCAGGGGCCGGACGGCCTGGCGAACCTGTCAGACCAGGAAATCGACGACATCATCGTCTATCTGCGCAGCCTTCCAGCGAATTGATCGGAGAAAAACGTCATGAAACGTATCAAGAACGAGCTGTCGCGCCGCGATATGCTGAAGACCAGCGCCTTCGTCTCCGGGGCCGCCGCAACCAGTGGCCTTATGGTCAGCGAGAACCCCGAACTATTCATCGGATCCGCTGAGGCTGCCGAAGGTGGGGCGGAACGAACCACCGCGATCGCGCAGTGTCCCTATTGCGGGGTCGGCTGCGGCACGATCATCATTGCCGAGGACGGCAAGATCGTGTCGATGCGTCCCGACAAGGACCATCCCACGAACTACGGCCTGCAGTGCATCAAGGGCCTGACGGCGGCCGAACCGATGTACGTCGACCGGATGGAGGGTGATTCCTATGTCCGCAAGGACGTCTGGGAAGAATGGAACAAGCCCGACCACGGCAACCTTGAATTTGTGTCGAAGACCAAGGGCTCCTTCGACGAGGAGCATTTCGTCCGCGTCCCTTACGAGGAAGCCTCGGAATTGGTCGATCACAAGATCGCGCACCTTGCACAGACTTATGGCGGCAACTCGATTGCGCTTTACGGATCTGGCCAGTTGACTATGGAAGGCCAGTATCTCGAGAACCTGTTCATGAAGGGTGTGCTCGGCTCGAACACGATCGAGGCCAACGCCCGCATGTGCATGACTTCGGCCGTTACCGGCTATTTTGCGACGCTGGGCTCGGACACCCCACCACTGGCTTATGATGACATCGAGCTGTGCGACATGATTATGCACTTCGGCCACAACGCCCGTGAATCGCATCCGATCATTTTCTGGCGCGCCGCGGATCACAAGAAAAAGAACGACATTCCGACCGTCATCGCTGATCCGCGCCGCACCGGGACTGTGATGGGTTACGAGGACATCAACCCCGAAAACACGGTCCATGTACCAATACTGAATGGCGATATCAGCTTCCTCAACGCCATCGCCCATGTCCTGCTGAAAGAACATGATGACGTGATCGATTGGGATTTCGTCAAGCAACACGCCACCGGATGGGAGGAATATGTCGAAGGTGTGCTCAACAACTACAGTCCTGAACAGGTGCAGGACCGGATGGGTGGACCCAACCACGATGTTTCGCCCGAATTGATCCGCCGCGTGGCCGGGATGTTCGCCGATGCCACACGCAAGAGACTGGCGCGCGCCAAGGGCAGCCAGGAAGGCGGCTATGGCGGTGTCATCATCATGTGGGGCATCGGCTATAACCAGCATATCCACGGCCAGCACAATGTGATTTCGATCATCAACTTGCTGACCCTGACCGGGAACCTGGCGAAACCCGGCTGCGGCCCGTTCTCGATGACCGGCCAGCCCAACGCGATGGGCGAACGTTTTACCGGCGGCCTGACCGGGCGGCTGCCGTTCAACATGCCGTTGAGCGACGCCGGCTTCCGCGCCAAGATGGCCAGGGCCTGGGGCATTCCGCAGCAAAACCTCGACAACGCGCATAATTCCGGGAACCCCGGCTATGCGGTGGGCATGATGGAACGTGCCCTCAAGGACGAGGTCAAGGCGATGTTCCTTGTCTACGCCACCCATATCGACCTGCCGGACCAATACAATCTTGTGCGCCCCGCGATCACCAAGACGTTCAACGTGGTGCAGGAAATCTATCGCCACGCACCAAACAATCTTTATGCCGACGTGATCTTCCCGGCAGCGACCTGGGGCGAGGTCGAAGGCGTCTATATCAGCTCCGAACGCCGGATCAACTTATGCCAGAAGGGTGGTACGCCCCCGCCGGGCTGCCGTCCGGACATGGACATGGTGATCGACAAAGCCAAGGGGATTGGCAAGCTGCTCGGCCTGGATATGTCCAAGGCATTGCCCTACGAGCGTGGCGAGGACGGGTTCTACAACTCGGAAGAGGTCTTCCGGGATGTCATCAGGGCCTCCGACGGAACTGATACCGACCTGACCGGGATTCTGGAAGTCGAGAAACTCGACGGCGACTCGCCCTATGAGCAGCTTGAGTACTTGCGTGGCATCCAGTGGCCTGCGCCGACCTACGAGATTGCCCAGAACGGCGGGGCCAAGCGGCGTTTCATGCTTCAGGAAGGCGACTGGGCCGACAAGCCCTACGGATACTTCCGCACCAAGGACGGTAAGGTGCACATTAAACTGGTGCACCAGGATTATTCCAACCGCGAGGCCCTGACCAAGGAAATGATGCGCTTCGGTACTGAAGAAGGGCTCTATACGATCGACAACCTGGACCTGATTGAAAAGGTCCGCGATGCCGGTCTGACGCCTGACATGCCGGATGAGGAGCATCGCGGGAAGAAGTGGCAGGAAGTGCCCGACGACAAGTATCCCTACTGGTTCGGCCTTGGCGTGGTCTACGAGCATTTCCACACCGCAAAGTCCAACCGCAGCCCAACAACACGGCGTCTGGTGCCGGAAATGTATGTCGAGATGCATGAGCTGGATGCCCAGGATCTGGGGATCGAAGATGGGGATCTGGTCCGCGTAATCACCAGGCGCGGCTCGCTTCAGGCCCGTGCCCAGGTCGGTACAAACTCGCTGGTCAAACCGGCACGCAACAATGTCCCGCGAGGCTACATGTTCGGGCCTTGGAACCTGTCGGTGGCAGACAGCGCCGATCCAAAGAAGAATAAGTGGCTGGCTAATGGCGTGACCAGCCGGATCTGGGATCCGGTGTCCGGCCAGGTCGACTTCAAGAAGAGCGCCTGCCGGATCGAGAAGGTCTAGATGTCTGAAGGCAACGGCACCGAAAAGATCCTCTTGCCGGTGCCGCAGGATCACAGCCCGTCGATGCGGCGCAGGACCTTCGTACAGGCGCTCGCCTTGGCTGCGGCCTCTGCGGCTACGCCGGAGGCCGGCCGGGCGGCGCGCAATGGAAGCGGGCTGCGCTACCTGCGCCCGCCCGGAGCGCTGCCGGAGGAGGATTTCCTTCAGCTCTGCATTCATTGCGGACAATGCGGCGAGGTTTGCCCAAACAGGACCATCAAGTATTTCAGTACCGAGAATGGCTACGCCTCGATCGACACGCCCTATATCATTCCCCGCGAAAAGGGCTGTATTCTGTGCATGAAATGCGGTGATGTCTGTCCGACCGGGGCGATACAGTTCATCGAGTACGAGGTCGAGGCGATCCTCGACGAGGTCGATATGGGCACCGCCTGGGTGGACGAGCAGCTTTGCCTATCTTTCCAGGGCAAGACCTGCGGCGTGTGTTATCGCGCGTGCCCGTTACAGGACGTGGCGATCAAGGTCGGTCGGCTCGAACAGCCCCATGTGACCGACGAATGCGTGGGATGCGGACTGTGCGAACGGTCCTGCATCCAGATGCCCCAGGCCATTCGCATCATCCCGAACCGGGGGTAGCAGAGCCATGCAGACCGGCGGACCATTCTTTCTTTGGCGTCACCTGAACAAGCTGAGGTGGGCCTTTCTGAGCATCGTTTTCGCGATGCTCGTCGCGCTGCCCTTCCTGCACCTCTACCAGACCTATGTCTCGGCCCATGCCTACGATCTGTTGGCCGAGTCCGAGCAGCGGCTTTATGACGTGGTCGAAACGCTGACTGATCCGTTTGTCGACGATCCGGTTGAGGATCTCGACGCGATCAAGGGCAACACCTGGTCCGGCACGTTCTGGGGGCTGCAACTGAGCGATCCGCTGGCTGCGGCTGGACAGTCGGCGGCGGGCAGGACGCTCTACTGGCCATTCCTGCTCACCGCGCTGATCCCGGTAGTCCTGAGCATGGTTTTTGGCCGCTTCTACTGCGGCTGGGTATGCCCGGCGACGTTTCTCTACGAGCTCAACAGCAACTTCGCTGGCTGGCTGCGTTGGGCTGGGCTGAAACCCGGAAACCGCACGTTCGACAAGCGGCTTAAATACGGCGTGCTCGTCCTCGGGCTGGTCCTGTCGGCGGCGAGCGGCTCGATATTGGTCGCGACGATCTATCCGCCGGCGATCATCGGGCGCGAGATCTACTACGCAGTCGCGCTCGGCGGCTTCGGCGGCGGGGCGGTCTTTTTCATCGGGACGCTGCTCTTTGATCTTATGGTCGCGCGGCGCGGATTCTGCCGGTATCTCTGCCCGGGCGGGGCGCTGTATTCCCTCCTGGGACGCTACCGGGTGGTGCGCATCCGACGGATCGTCGAGACCTGCAACGATTGCGCCAAATGCAACGCGATCTGCGAATTCGGGTTGGATCCGCTGCGGGACGGCTTCGGGCAGGAGTGCAACAACTGTACCGCCTGTATGGCGATCTGCCCCACCGCCGCGCTTACCTTCACGCTTCGGATCACCGACTATCCTGAACAGGGTCCGGGGCATCTTGGCCGCCAGTACCGGCGCGAGTACGCACAGCAGGACATGGAGGCGGCCGAATGAAGCGTCGGAGACTCCTGCAGGAACTACTGGCCGGCGCCGCCGTGGTGTCGGCCGGCGTGCTGCCCTATGGCATCGCGATTTTGCTGGCTCCGAGCGGGCCGGCGCGGACCCATGGCAGCCACCTGCGCCCACCCGGGGCGCTTAAGGATGACGATGCGTTCGTCTCCGCCTGCATCGGCTGCAGTCTCTGCGGCGAAGTTTGTCCGCCGCGGTGCATCAAGTTCCACGCCCGCGACGGCGGCGGTGCGGTGAACACGCCCTACATCGACCCCACCGATAAGGCCTGCATTCTGTGCGACAAGTGCATGCAGGCCTGCCCGACCGAAGCTCTGACCGTCGCGCGGCGCGACGAGGTCGATATGGGTTACGCCGATATCGACGAGACGGCCTGCTACCCCTGGGTCGACCGGGGCATCTGCGGTGCCTGCGTCGCGATCTGTCCTCTGGGCGAAAGGGCGATCAGTTTCGATTTCGCCAACGTCTACCGGCCCGTGGTACAATCGGGCTGCGTCGGCTGCGGGATGTGCGTGGAAATCTGCCCGCACCCCAGCAAGCCGATCTGGATCGTCGAAAGACCCGAGGACGCAGAGCGTCCCCCCGTCAGAGGTTGAATGATGCCAATGCCCGTGCCCTGGAAACTCCGCCATTCGCGCCAGCTGCTACCTGCAACCTTTGCCCTGTTGTGCTGGCTGGGCACGGTGGCCGCGGTCCAGGCCCATCACGTGCTGGGGCGCCCGTCCTACAGCCTCGGCGAGGATTCCAATACGCCCTCAAGCCTTCAGTCGGAAACCCAGATCGGCAATTTCTTCGTGACCTACATGGTGTTTCCCGCCTTCCCAAAACCCGGCAATCCCGGCCGCATCAACCTCTATGTGACACGTTTCGGTGGGCAGGAGCTGTTTGACGGGCAGGTGACCTTCACGGTGCGGGACGATTCCTGGGCCTCTCGCCTCGGCTTCGGCCGGGAGCCCGAGGTCCTCGGCCGGCAGTCGCTTGACGACGGCGTGTTCCGCCAGGCGTTCAGCTTTCATGAGAACGGCAGCTACATGATCCGCGCCGCTTTCGACGCCGACGGGGAGCCGCACGAGATCGATTTCCCGCTGCGCGTCGGTCCGCCGCCGCGGATCGGCCCTATCGGCCTAACCATCGGCATTCTGACGGTCGTCCTTCTGACTGTGACCGTTATCCAGCGGCGCCGCTCGATGACCGGAAAGATACGGAATGCCCATGACTAGTCCGGTCCGTTGGCGCGGCACAGGCGCACAGACCAGTTCCAACTGGGGACGGAGCCGACACCTGTGGAGATGAGCGTTACCGATAGCGGCGAGATGATCCACCCGGGGCTGCCGCTGGCCTGGGGCCTGGCGGTTCTGGCCTCAATGCTGCTGGTAGGAGGCGTGATGCTGATTGCCCGCGCGGATGGGGAGAGCCGAACCAGGCATTTCGAGCTCGCGGCAATGCCCGGGATCGGCGGTGCGATCAGCTATGCGGCCTCCTCGACCTGGCTGCTTCGGGTGCTGAAGCTGCTGTTTCTCGCCCTGTTCCTGCTCATCATCGCGTCCGGGCTCTACGGCACGCCGATCCCCGAGCGCAACGCCGCTACGGTCCTGACGTGGAATCTCTGGTGGTCGGGACTGATCGTGTCGGTGTTCTTCGCGGGTTCGATCTGGTGCGCTGTCTGCCCGTGGAATACGTTCGCCAACCTGCTGGTCAACCGCCGCCTGACCGGACGCGCGCGCCGCGGCAGCCGCCTTGTCCTGAGGGTGCCGAAGTACCTGCGCAACCTCTGGCCGGCGCTGATCATGTTTATCGGGCTGACCTGGCTCGAACTCGGGGTCGGCGTGACCGTCAGCCCCTACGCAACGGCGATCTTGGCGCTGGTCATCGTCATTCTGGCAACCGCCTCGCTGGCAATCTTCGAGCGTCGCGCCTTTTGTCGGTTCTTCTGCCCGGTCGGACGCACGGTCGGCTTCTACTCGCAACTTGCACCGGTCGAGCAGCGCCCGCGCGATACGCAAATCTGCGCCGATTGCACCACGCTCGAATGCTACTACGGATCGGAAACCGTCGAGCCTTGCCCGACACACCAGCTGATGGGCCGGATGCGCCAGAACACCTTCTGCACATCCTGCGGCAATTGCGCCCGGTCTTGCCCGGAAAGCAACGTCGTCTGGCGCCTGCGTAGCCCGAGCGCCGAGGCGATCCGCGATGCGCGCCCGCATTGGGACGAGGCCTGGTTCATGCTCGGGCTGCTCGCCCTGACCGGGTTTCACGGTCTGACGATGATGGCGTTCTGGGACGGCTGGATCAGCGCGCTTGCCCGCGCCATCGGCGATTCCGGCCAGCTGCTGACGAGCTTCTCGCTGGGATTGGCGGCGAGCCTGGCGGCGCCCTTCCTGCTCTACGCGGCGGCGGTCTGGATGACTTGCAGGGTAGGGGGTCTGACAACGGGGTTCGCAACCGTGTTCTCGCGATTTGCCTTCGTGGCTCTGCCGCTGGCCTTCGCCTACCACCTGGCACATAATCTAAACCATCTGGTGCGCGAGGGGTCCAGCCTGTCCGAGGTTCTGGTCAACCCGTTCGGCCAGGGCGCGCTTCCGCTTGGCGACATGGAAAAACACGTGCGCGCGATGGACATGGCGATCCCGCATGGCTGGGTCCATGCGATTCAGGCGGGGTTGGTCGCGCTTGGATTCCTGATTGCCATGCGCGTAATCCAGAGCCGCGGGCAAAGCCTGCTGCCTCAGGACGGCCGGTCGAGGCAGATTGTGGCGTTGGCCCCGATGGCCCTGTTTGCGGCCGGGATGACCGCGTTCCACCTGTGGCTTCTGATGCAGCCCATGGTGATGCGCCTGTAACTGGAAGTTTAGGTCCACTATCGGGAGGGCCATGTGAACCGACGAGAGCTCTTGACAGCCGCCTGGCGCGGCGAGCCGAACGACGCTCCGGGGCCACGAAGCCTGCGCTGGGTGCGCCCGCCCTATGCGCTGGACGAGCCCGATTTTCTGAGGAAATGCACCGGCTGCGGCGACTGCGGCACGGCCTGCCCGCACCAGACAATCTTCGCGCTTCCCGCGGCTTCGGGATGGAGGGCGGAAGGCACTCCCGCATTGAACCTGCTCAGCCGGAGCTGCCACATGTGCGACGGCTGGCCTTGTGTCGCCGCCTGCGAAACGGGCGCTCTGGCAGTTCCCGATCACGGCAACGAGGAGCTGCCCGAACTTCCGAAATTGGCCCGTGCCGAAATCGACTCAGACGCCTGCATCGCCTACCTCGGACCGGAATGCGGTGCCTGCGCCCACGCCTGCCCGGTTCCCGGGGCCCTGCACTTCGAGATGGGCATTCGGCCTGTCATCCGCGCCGATCTGTGTACGGGCTGCGCGCTTTGCCGCGAGGCCTGCGTCGTCGAAACGAAGGCGATCTCGATTTCGCCAATCGTCCACACAGCCAACACGCCGGAGCCGTCATGAGACCGTGCCCGATCGTCCGCGCCGCCTTGGTCCTGCTGCTGGGGATCATGCTGACCGGTAGCAGCGCGACGGCGGCAGAGAGTTTGAAAGACGCGATCAGCCCTTACCTCCGGGCGCATGCCGATGATGAGATCGAGTGGCATCCCTGGGGCGAGGACGCCTTGCGCCGTGCCAAACAGGAACAGAAGCTGATCTTTCTCTCGATCGGGTATGCGAGTTGCCATTGGTGTCACGTACAGGCCCGCACGACGTTCTCTGACCCACGCGTGATTTCCATTCTCAAGGATCACTTTGTCAGTATTCTGGTGGACCGCGAAGAGCGACCGGATCTCGATCATCATTTCGCGGCAGTGATGTCGGCGATGACCGGCCAGCAGGGGTGGCCGGCGAATTTCTTCCTGGCTCCCGATCTCACACCGCTTTTCGCTGCGGGATACATCGCGCCGGAGAGTGAATTCGGCACCCCCGGTTTGCTAGACGTGGCGGATAAGCTGGCAACACGGTGGACAACCGACCGCGACGCATTCCTGAAAGAGGTGGAGGAGATCAGCAGCGAGTTGCGCGCATTGTTCGACAACCGCGCAGTCGCGGCCGGGCCGGCTCAGGGCCTGTCCGATCCCCGCCGGGCTGCCACGCAGGCCTGGACCGACAGCTTCGATGCGGAGTACGGTGGGTTCGGCCAAGGCCAGAAGTTCCTGTTTCCCAACGTCCTGTCCTTCTTGCTGAATGAATCCGTCAGGCTTGACGACACGGGTCTCATGGAAAAGACGCTCGCCACGCTCGATCAGATGGCTGCGGGTGGAATTCGCGATCAACTAGGCGGTGCCTTTCATCGCTATGCGGTCGATCGCTACTGGCAGGTGCCGCATTTCGAAATCATGTTGAATGAAAATGCCCTTATGGCGGTGCTTTACCTAGAGGCTTACCAGGCTTCCGGTCGACCACGCTACGCGGCGGTGGCACGTGGTATTCTCGACGATCTTCTGGAGCGGTTTAGATTGCCCGGGGGCGGTTTTGCGACAGCGCTTGATGCCGATTCCGGCGAAATCGAAGGCGTTTTCTACACTTGGACCACCGAGGAGGTGCGCGCGGTTCTCGGAGAGGCCCAAGCTGCACCGTTCCTGTCAGACTATCTGGATTCCGAGCACGGCTTGTTGAAGGGACGCGCCGTCCTGCGGATTCGGCGGGAACCGGCCGCGTTTCTGGATATCCAGACCCGTCATTCCAAGAACCTTCAACGGTTGCGTGCTGCGCGGGCAAGACGACCTGCACCATTGAGCGATGACAAGGTGCTGACATCCTGGACCGCCCTGGCCGTCAGTGCCTTTGCGAAGGCCGCCCAGGTGCTGGGAGAGGAACGCTACTATCAGGTGGCCATTCAGGAAGCGGAGCAACTGATGGCTTCCGTGAATGCGAATGGCCGCCTGGTCCACAGCCGACGAGGCGAGGTTTTGGGCGAAGATGTTTTTCTCGACGACTATTCCTTTCTTGCTCAGGCACTGATCGACCTGTTCGAGACCGACTTCGATCCCGAACATCTGGACCGGGCGCTTGCTTTGATGGAGGACGCGTTCACGCTGTTCCAGGCGGAAACGGGAGCACTGTTTCAGTTCACGCCCATTGACCGGGATTCGGACATTCCAACCCGCGTCATACTCGACGAGATCGGAACTCCCTCGGGCAACGCTATAGCAATGTCCGCCCTCTATCGCCTGCGCCTCTTCGGTGCCGATGAGGCATTTGCCCGCCGGGCGGAGGAGGTGGCTCTGGAGCTTGCCAGTCATTTTGAAACCTCGGCCGGTTCGGTGACGGGATCGTTGAACGGACTTTCTTTCCGATCGAATGAAGCACGCGAAATCGTCATTGTCGGGCGCCTGCAGGACGACGCGACCCAGGACCTGTTGCGAGAAGTCCGCCGTCGGCGGCTTCCTGGCACGGTTCTTGCAGTGATCCCCGAAGATGCTCCACAGCTCGACGGCGACTGGATATTGCTGTCTGGCCGCCCGCTGCTGGACAACCGCCCGACTGCCTATATCTGCCGCAACCGGCTGTGCAACTTTCCTGTCAATTCAGTCGACGCGTTCGCGATGCAGCTTGATGCCATTAATCATCAAACGGCCAGATGACATGACCAACTCGGTTCCAACCGCCGACGCGCTTTCCCCATAGGCACTACCCAACCTGTCCGTCATCCTTGCTTCCTTTTCCAGAAGCATGGACCAGATCAGTCATACACAGAAGATCGGACTCTCTCCAAAGCTTTCATGTTTCATTCCGGTCGGTCGGCCGAAGATCCTGAACCTCCGATGGACTTGACGTGTCGGAACGATATTTTACTCGTTGAGTTGCCAGTAGATGCGGTGACCTCTCCGTTGTTCCACTTGTGAATCAATGCTATGTTTTCACCTGTGTCGGGATCATAAATTTCTATCACCGGCTGTGCCTCGGTCATCTGCGCACTCATAAGTTCTGCCTTACCGTTTGCCAGCAACTCGTAGACGATAATTAGGCGACGGCATCGCGGCGAGTGCCCCGCCCGCCTCCAGTCTTTTCTTCGGACGCGCGCCGATGAACTCAAGAACCACATCCAGCCAGTGAACCGCTTGACGATAAAGATCCTGGTCCTGCGGCGGGTCAGTCTCCATGTCGGCGATATCAATTAAGTAGTCAGGCCCAACCTCTTCGATAATTGACGCAAGAGCGGTCGACAAAAACTTCTGTGAAACATTGATTCCATGCCGTGCTGCGAACCTCTCGCACGGATAACCAATGACGATTGTCGGATCGTCCTTGGACGCATCCACATACCATCTTGACATCTTCTTCGTCAGGCTCCGCATGCCGGCAATCGTTTCGAAAACCTGGTTCTCGAGTGCCATTGGCATTTGCTGAACGGCATTGCTGATATCGACGGCCGTGCTTTCGGGAACCCCGTAGTGCCTGGCGAGATCGCTGGCATCGAAACCCAGCGTCTGCATTAACAACGTCCCTGTTGTGTGACCCATCTCACACTCCCTCCATGTACTTCGCTTATTCTGTTAGATGCAGCGTTGTAATCGCAGTCCCGAATTATTCGGACTGCTACCTGCCGCTTTCGGCGGAACAACTTCGCATTCGAAGGCAAGGAAATTGCCACTTTCGTTGCGAACGATTGGTCCGATTGAGCTCGGTGCATAGCCGAGCTTCCTGGCGACGCGCATTATGGCGGGAGAACCCATGGCAAGACATTTGCAGACACCTTTTAATGCCAGGTGATTGTTGGCGGCCTCAAGCATCGGCGCAGCGACCCCAGGGTTTACAGCCGCCACACGAGTGAGCTCCCAGACGTCGGCCTGACGCGGCAGCTCAAAAGTGCAAATCTCTTCGGGAAGGCCTTCAAGCAGCCCCGCCGCCGCGTCCGCTATCATGTAGGTATTCGGATCAAGCGACAGCTGCGAGCTGTAGAACTCATGGTCAGTAGGGAAAAGTCTCGCCCCGCCCACAACCTCTCCGGTATCACCGTCTACCGCGATGACATATTCCGCGCCCTCGCGATCGTATTCATCGAGCTCGACATCCTTGATGGTGATGAGATCCCAGCCCAGACCCTGGGCGAAGACGCGGTGCCTGAGCATGTAGTACCCATGCACAAGGTTTTGGTGCTTTCTGTCGCGGCCAAACGGTATCACCACGGTCTCGATGTTCATCCCAATCTCTCTGGTCGGCAAGATGCTGCAAGCCACAGCCAACCAGCTTCGGGCCGCTTTGACTACAACTTATGCATGCAGTACCCTCAATTCTGACGAAAGACAGGTTTCAACTGTCGAAAGCCAGAATCGCTCTGACGAAAGCCAGACTTCATCAGTCATTTGTCAGATTGTGAGAGGTAGGTTTGGTTAAATGGACGAATCGATCCCGAAGGTCGACCGTGAGATTCTGCAGATCAGCGAAAAGGTAGAGCTCCACTTTCGGCCTATGAAAGAGCTCTTAAATTCGCTGGATGTCAAGTGGTACACGCTTCTGGTCAATTACTCCGTGCGTGGCTACGAGCACTTTGACAGCACCTACCCCGAAGACTGGCAGATTGAGTACGACAGCAAGAATTACCATGTCGGCGATCCTGCCCTTATGTGGAGCATGTTCAAGGAAGGTTACATCCGGTGGTCCGAGATTAAGATTCCTGACATACGAGGGGTCTGGAGGCGCGCGAGAGCGTTCGATCTCAACTTCGGCGCCTCCTTCAGCCACAGATCCGCTGGCAAGCGCACCGTCATCTATCTTGCAAAACCCGACCGCGAATTCTCCGACAAAGAATTGATCATGGTCGCGGATGAAATGGAACGCTTCGTTAGGCACGTGGCGCCCGGCGACTTGTTGACTGAGCGCGAAGTCGACGTCCTGAAGCTCTACACAGAAGGACTGTCTTTCAGGGAAGTTGGAGCCGAGCTCAACATCACGGAGTCCGCCGCTAAGGAACGCATCGCAAGCGCCAAGCGCAAGCTCGAATGCAAGTCCACCGCACACCTTATTCGCAAGGTCATCGAGGAACAGCTGCTGGATTGAGGTGACGGCTCGCGAGCGGGCGGCACCAGGTGGGCCCGCATCCCCGCATTGGACAGTGTAAGGCAGTTGCCTCGCTGGTTCGCTTTCATTACCTTTTGAGCAGGCGGATTCACACGCCTCCTCCGACCGGCGATATGAGGTAAGGCCTGGAGCCAGTGATTGACAGCGATTTCTGCCACACGAGCCCTTTAGGTCTTGGACAGGCCGGTCATCCAATATCGTGTAGGGATCGTGATGCTGGTCGACTCGCACCAACTCCATCAAATCGAAAAGCTGCGCAAGAAAGCCAAGGATCTTGCCAATAGCAGCGGCTTACAGCTTGCCAAAAGCCAGAATAACCTGGCCAGGGAAATAGGGTATTCCTCCTGGGCGGATATGATCTCCAAGAGCGTGGATCTATCAGTCCCGGACAAAACCGAAGCCTCAGATCATGACGTAGTGCGGCTCTGGAACAAAAACGAGGCCGGACGAGCCCGGTTGGGCGAAGTGGCCAAATCAGGGTACAGCGTGACGGTTAACTCTCCCGGTTGAGCCGTGGGCTTTTCGGCGTCTACTTACCCCGATGGTTGGAAGAAAACCTACGAGAAACCCGGGTTCGTTATGGTTGACCCAATCCTAATTCCATCTCATTGCACTGGCAGCAGAGCGAAGCGGTGGTCGGAGATCAAGGTTCCCGACATCAAAGGTGTACTGAAAAAAGCTGGGAACCATGGCCTGAAATTCGGCGCGACAGTCATACGTTCTCAAAATGGCCATGTCTCGCTCCTGAATACGGCACGCAGCGACCAGGAGTACACGGATGGTGAGGTCGTACAACTGTCGGAATGGTTCGACATGTTCTTGTTCTTTTTTAGTGAGGACCCCTAAAGCCTCCCGCCATTAACCTGAGACATAGCCGGCAGCCTTGAAGTAGTTCCAG
>NZ_WPZY01000058.1 GCF_013031405.1 Ruegeria sp. HKCCD8929
ATGGCGACAATGGCGTTTCGATACCGAAGATCTGTGCCTTCTTTGCCGACGCGGAGATGGATGTATTCCTCGTTGAGTATGGTCCACACGGGGAGGTGACCATCCACACCAAACATCTCACCCACATTGCCACAAGTGCCGGTCAACTGAGTAGAATTGCATCATTCGAGGCCGCTGCCGATACTCTGAGGGCTGAGGTCAACAAGTTTTACGACGATGAAAGCGAAACCTGGTCGGGCCATGAGCACCTGATTACTTGGCCCAGGCCGGGCCCTGATCGCGAGTAGTCTTTGGCTGGCGACCTTGCAGTTGTGAGGTGAAGCGGTTTGGTCGCCATCGACCTACCTTTCCCTTATGCCTTCCAACGCGCGCCCAACGTCCAGACCGATTCCGATGATGCGGACTTCCTGTCCGAATAATCAGGGCGGATTTGCAGGGTTAGACGGCGTAGCCGCCTGTTCCTGCTGATCTGCCACGTGGCGAACGCGGGAGGGGGCGAGGCAATTCTATTCGATCCGGGTGGTGCGGCCCGCAGGCGCAGCCGAGGACACGGTCCGGTCTAATAGGGTTGCCCGAGGGGGAGGGCTGCGCCCTTCCCGGGGTCTACTCCGGTAGAGGGCAGGATCGTACGTTAGCATACGCAGCCGTTCGTGCGTGGCGTCGCGAATGCTGGCAGAGAGCCCAACTTGTGAATTCACTTTTTTCGCTGCGAGCGCGCGCAGCGCGAAAATCGCTGCAAGTGCTCAATCTACAGCGCTGCGCGGCGGCGGAGATAGCCGTCGTTCGTTCATTTTGCAGCGAAGTTTTGGAGAGGAATTCACAGGTCGTGGGACCTGGCTGCCGTTCATTTTCAGCGCACAAGCGTTTGGCATGCCCTCTGACCGGCTCAAGGCAGGCTCCTTGTGAAATCAACCTCTCGAGACTTGGGAGTCTTAGTCGTCTTGGGTTTCGTTCTCCCAAGACGAATACCAAGCTCTCGTTTTCTCGTAGGTGAGTCCAAGATGCTCGTGCTGTGTCCACGGCCAATCGCTGCCCCACATCAAACGAGAAGGGCCTAGTGCCGAAAGGAGCTCCGAGAAAAGAGGGGCTGCTTTGTTGTGTAAGGCACTTGTTGGGCTGTTTGCAAACACACGATAAGGCGCTGAAACTTTCACAAAAAGCTGACCGGATCTATTGCCCACGAGGTACTTGAACCCTGGACATTCGAGTGGCGCCTTTTCGTTTGGTCTCCCGAAATGATCAACGACGATTCTTTCACAGCGGTCTAGGAGCGCCGGAAGAATTGAGAGTATATCATGACTTTCGCAATGTAATTCTACATGCCAACCAAGCGTATTAGCCATGCTCAGTACGTTTGACCAATCCTCTATGTTGAATTGCTCAATTTGTTCTCGTTTTATGAGGTTGAGGCGCAGGCCAATAACTTGTGCTTTCGCCAAACCGACAAGGTCTTGTTCCGACGCATCTTGGCTTACGACGGCCACTCCACGAAATGTGAGATCGGAGTTTTTTCCGACTTCAAGTGCCTCAATCAAATAAGAATTATCGCATCCAAGAAAGCTGGGCTGAACCAACAAGGCCCCGTCTAGACCAACTGTTCTTAGGTTGTCTGACAACATGGGAAGAGTTGCCGAGTTTGTAGGTGTGTAGCGCCGCCCCAGGGCGAACGGCAAATCCTTCTCAAAGACATGAGCGTGAGCGTCAAAGTCTCCGCTTGGTTCATCCATGAGAACGTTGGCGCCGGTCAATTTCATGTTTGGTGTTGACTCCTCTAGTCCTATAGAGGACCATAGTAGCTAGGATATGGGAGGTCAATGATGCAGTCCAGTGTGCTTTCAGGAGATAACAGATTGCCAAAGTACATGCGGCTTGCGGACAGCATTCGCACGGAAATCGCACTTGGGAAACGCAGGCCGGGCGATCAGATCGCCTCCGAAACAGAGCTTGCAATGCATTACGGTCTCGCACCCGGAACAGTGCGCCAAGCCATCGCTATTCTCGTAGATGAACAAATTCTGGAGCGTCAGCACGGTAAAGGTACCTTTGTACGCCATCCAAGATTCGACAGTTCAATGTTTCGGTTCTTTCGGTTCTTGGGCGCCGACGGGTTGGATCTAGAGCCAGAAAGCCGCATTTTGCGCCGATTGCTTTTGCCAGCACCCGAACATGTTGCGCAGGCGCTTTCGATTGACGTAGGCGCAGATGCGATCTTCATGAACCGGTTGCGTCTGGTTGACTCAAAGCCAGTACTTGTCGAGGACATTTGGCTTCCACTCCCGCGCTTTTCAGCATTCCTCGACATTGAAGAGCGGGAAATCGGTCCTCTTCTTTACCCAGTTTACGATCGCGAATGCGGACAGATCGTAGCTCGCGCCGAAGAGTATCTGACAGCCGAAGCTGCGGGAGTAGAATTCTCGTCCATTCTCCAGGTCCAACCATCGGAACCGGTCATCGTTATTGAGCGGATCGCCTATGCCTATGACGATGTCGCGTTGGAGTGGAGGCGCAGCCGAGGTCTGGCGAAAGAATTCAATTACCACGCGAGTATTCGCTAACTCGAAACGCCTGAGGGGGGCAAACATGAAAGAACTATTCTCTAATACACGGCGCGCGGCGCTTGGCCTCGCCATAAGTGCGATGTCTTTTGCAGCGTCAGGTGTGCAAGCCGACGTAAGTTTCGAAGGTGAAACAGTTGAGTGGATTATCCCTTTCAATGAAGGAGGCGGATCAGATCGCTGGGCACGTTTTTATGCGCCATTCCTTTCTGAAGCGCTACCTGGCAAGCCAACCGTGGCCGTTATCAACATGCCAGGGGCGGGTTCCACGCGCGGAGCAAACCATTTTGCGCAGCGCGTTGAACCTGACGGTTTGACTATCTTTGGTAGTGGTGGATCCACCCAATTGCCTTATCTTCTAGGCGATCCGCGTGTTGAGTATGAATATTCCGATTGGTCGGTTGTTCTTGTGTCTTCCACTGGTGGCGTTGTTTACACGACGCCTGAAATCGCAGAAGACTTTGCGGCTGATCCGGCTGCCACTTTGTCCGATAATATATTCCTTTTGGGCTCACAGGGTGCGACGCGTTTGGATCTTGTACCGCTTCTCGGATTTGAAATGCTGGGCCTGGATGCACGGCCTGTCTTTGGCATCTCTGGCCGGGGTGAGGGGCGCCTGATGTTTGAGCGCGGTGAGGCCAATATCGATTGGCAAACCTCGTCTGGTTATCTCTCCCGCGTCGTGCCGTTGGTCGAGCAGGGTCTCGCAGCGCCTCTCTTTTCTTTCGGCGCAGTAGATGCCAGCGGCAACATTGTTCGTGACCCAACCTTCCCTGAAATCCCAACCTTCGTAGAAATCCTTGAGAAGGTGAAAGGCGAAGCGCCATCCGGAGCAGATTGGGAAGCATGGAAAGCCTTCTTTGTCGCTGGGTTTTCAGCGCAGAAAATGGTTTTCCTACCGGAAGGGATCTCTGATGAAATTGCGGATGCCTATCGAGCGGCCTTCGAAGAGGTTGTAGCGAATGCGGATTTCATCGCCTCTTCCGGTAAAGAGCTGGGCGTCTACCCGCAAGGCACAGGCGACACGGCGGAAGTTCAGCTGAAACTTGGAACAACCATCTCTGAAGAGACACGCGCTTGGGTCATCAATTGGCTGCGCGAGAAGTACAACGTTGACCTGTAATTGATCAAACCCTTCAGACGACCGGGCAGCCACAGAGGTTGCCCGGTTTTTAGTTTTTAAGCACAAGAGGTAGCCCGTGGACCTTCTCAATACAGCACTGCCCGCCTTGGCCGAGGCCGCAGGCATTATCGCAACGCCATCAACATTTCTCTATTTGTGTTTAGGTGTTGTGGTTGGCCTATGTGTGGGGGTTTTGCCGGGTCTTGGCGGCATCGCGGGCTTGTCTCTCGTCCTTCCATTTGTCTACGGGCTGGACACCGCGTCTGGTCTTGCATTGATGATCGGGCTGGTGGCTGTCATTCCGACGTCTGATACATTTGCCAGTGTGCTTTTGGGGATACCAGGCTCTGCGGCCTCTCAAGCCACTGTTTTGGACGGTTTCCCCTTATCAAGCCAAGGGCACGCAGCGCGCGCATTGTCAGCAGCGTTTATGTCCTCTCTATTTGGCGGATTGTTTGGTGCCGTAGTTTTAAGTGTCTTTATTCTTGTGGCGCGGCCGTTGGTCTTATCGTTCGGTGTGCCAGAACTATTGCTGCTCACGATTCTTGGTTTCTCGATGGTGTCGGTGCTTTCAGGCCGCAGCCCGTTGAAGGGGCTGATTGCAGTCGCCTTGGGAATGATTGTGGCATCCATCGGAGAGGCGCCTGCCGAAGGGTCACAACGCATGACATTCGGCAATTGGTATCTTCAAGACGGGTTGACGCTTGTCATAGTCGGTCTGGGTATTTTCGCGATCCCTGAGATATTAGGGCTTTTGCGGGAAGACAAACCGATTTCCAAATCTGGGGGTTTGGGGTCAGGTTGGTTCGAAGGTATTCGAGACTGGTGGCAAAACAAATGGTTATCGATCCGTTGCGCAACGATTGGAGTGATCGTAGGGGTTATTCCCGGATTGGGTGGCGCCGTCGTTGATTGGATCGCCTACGGGCATACGGTTCAAACTACCAAAGACAGATCGCGTTTCGGCAAGGGCGAAATTCGCGGCGTAATCGGACCGGAAAGCTCCAATAATGCCAAGGAAGGGGGCGGTCTCGTCCCGACGCTACTCTTTGGTGTTCCGGGCTCAGGCGCGATGGCTGTTTTCCTTGCCGGTATGGTTCTGTTAGGCATCGAAGCTGGCCCGGCGATGATGCGCCAAGAATTGCCGCTTACCTATTCGATCGTTTGGTCACTTGCGATCGCAAATGTTGTGGGTGCCGGATTGGCGATTGCCTTCTCCGGCGGGATTGCGCGTCTCACCACGATCCCATTCCCGTTATTCGCTCCATTCCTTTTGATCGTGATTTCGTTCACTGCATTCCAGTCAGGACGAACGATGTGGGACCTTGTTGCCTTAGTCTGTGTCGGCATTCTCGGCATTATGCTCAAGCGTTTTGATTGGCCACGACCCGCCTTCTTGATTGGGTTTGTTCTCGCTAGCCAAGCGGAGGTTTACACGTATCAGGCGACCCAAATCGCAACCGTTCGGCACACAATCGGCGGTTGGTCTGCCGCTCTTGGGTATCTTCTTTCCCCGGTCGGGATTTGTATTCTGATTGTGATTGCAGGGTCTCTGTGGCTCGCAATGCGGAACAAGCCGCAAGGTGATGATGATACCCCTCCGTTCGGTTCCCGAACAGCGCCGTTGATTTTCGCGGTATTCGTTGCCGCTGTTTTGGCCTTTGCAATGTTCGATTCAATGGGGCTGTCCAGCTTCATTGACCAGATTTTCCCAATCGCTGTTTCAGCGCTTGGGCTGTTGGCCGCGTTTGTTTTGATCTGGCAAGTCTCTCGAAACGCGGAGTCTCCGTCGCTGCATTTTGATGCAGAGGCCGCGGAGACACTTCCTCCGCGTTCGATTTGGCAAGGGTTATTTTGGATCGTTGGGTTGGTTGGCATGATAGCGTCGCTCGGGTTTGCGATTGGCGCAACACTTTTCGTTTCGCTCTTCCTTATCTTCAGGGCAAACGTCCGCTGGTACAAAGCGGTCTTTGGCGGCTTGGTCGGCGCTGGGTTGGTTGTCGGATTGTCCGAACTCTTGGGGCGAGACCTCCCACAGAGTATCATTCCCATTTTCCAGCATAGCTTCTTTGGTTCTTAAAGGTGGAGTGAAACCATGCCAATGCTGTCTGTTCCTGACGATCTTCGACTTCACTATCAGCTGGACGATTTTAGCGATCCTTGGGATGCCAAGACGCCTATTCTCCTCCAACATGGCAATGGCCGATCTGGGGCGTTTTGGTATCGATGGATCCCGGCGCTAGCGGCAAAACATGCGGTGATCCGACCCGATATGCGGGGGCTCGGCAAATCCTCTACGATCAGCGATCCGGAAAGGCAGTTGAGCGTCGAGGCTCTGATCGAGGACATCCTCCGCTTGCTGGATCATCTGAAAGTTCCAAAAGTACATTTCTGTGGCGAGTCTATGGGAGGCATTTTGGGCATGGCGCTGGCCGCTCAGCACCCGGACCGAGTGGAATCACTGACGCTGGTTGCGGCGCCTGTTTTCATCGAAACGAAGATGAAACAAAGGTACTCCTTGGGATTTGGATCGCGCATCGAGGCGATGGAGCAGCTTGGCATTCGCAAGTGGGTCGCTGAAACCACCAAAATCACGCGGCTGTCGCAAGAAGAGAACCCAGGTCTATTTGATTGGTACGTTGACGAGTTTTCCAAAGGTGATGCCACCACCCAAATTGCGATGTCCAGAATTGTCAACGCTGCCAATGCCAAGGATTTTCTCCCCAAGATTCATGTGCCAGTGCTCGGCCTGTACCCAACGAGCGGGCAAATAACGAGCGAGCAGCAGATTGGCTTGCTGCAACAAGGTTTGGCGGATTTTCGTATTTGGCATGCTCCGACTCGGTTTCACATGATCCACTTGAGCCATCCCGATTTCTGCACGACCAAATTGCTAGAGTTTTTGGACCAGATCTAAGCAGCCCAATCGACGGCAAACGCAAAATGTAAGCCCGGCGGGTTCAATTGGGTCAATCCAGGTAGCTAGGGTTCCAGGCCCCAAAAGGCGTTGTAGATGAACACAATTCCGGACACCGCGATCAAAGCTTCAATTAAATGATCATGCACGCGCGTTCCCATCAGGCGGACCAATCGGCTTGCGACCCATGTTCCGGGAAACGTGACCAGCCCCATAAAGAGACCAAGCAGGATCAGCCGTTGGTCCAAGAGACCCATGCCGTAAAACGTGCCTGACCTCGACAGGGCGTTGGCGAGGCCGATTACGGCGTCAGTTCCCAGCAAAAGTGGTCCGCTCAGACCGATGCTATTAAAGAACGCGATGACCACCATGCCCGATCCCGCGGCCGTTCCGCTCATAAACCCGAAGGCCAGCCCTAGACCGGCAATCGTCTTGATGCCCGGCTCAAACGAGGTGCGCTTCAAATAGCGGCGTACAGGCAGGATCAGGATCAGAACCGCGCCTAGAAATCCCAGAAAGTAGGTTTCCGGTATCTCGCGCAGGAAGCTCGCGCCGAGATAAATGCCGGGTAAAGACGCGACCGTGAACTGGATCGCAGACTTCCAGGCGATCGTCCGCCAGTAGAAATAGACGCGAGAAAGGTTCGCGCAGATGGCATAGACCGCGATCAGGGGGATGACCGCTTTAGGTCCAACCACCGGGGTCAGCACAACAACAATGATGAACGAACCGCCAAAGCCGCCCAAACCGCTGACAAGGGCTCCGGCAAAGGCTGCCGCCGCTATCATGGCGTACTCGAAGAGCAATGCGTCGGACACTCTGGCGTCAGTGCGCCATCAGCACTGGGATCTCTGCGTGTTTGAGCATGTGGCTTGTGACACCGCCCAAAAGCCTGTGGCGCAAGCGGGTATGCGTGTAGGCGCCTGTCACAAGTAAATCGCAACTTTGGCCGGCAGCCAGATCCAGAAGGGCGGCGCCAGTGGACGCGGCTTTTTCGTCAAGAAGCTGAATCTCAGCGGATACCCCATGATAGGCTAGGTAATCGGCTGCATCCCGTGCGGTGGGTCTATCCGACAGGGTATCTGGTCCGGCCCCAATAATCACACCCGACGCGCGCTTGAGGAAGGGCAGCGCCTGCTGGACTGCCTTTGTGCATTCCAGCCCGCCATCCCATCCTATGAGGGCCTTTGTGATATTAATCTCCCACATGCCGCGCGGCACAAGGAAGACGGGCCGCCCGGTGTGAAGGATAGCCTCTTCGAATGTCGCGGTCGCATCGCCCGATTTTGAATGCGGGATAACGATAAGGTCACTTACCCGGCCATTAACCGCGACAAGTTCGCTTCGTGCGCCGTTGATCTCGCACCAGGACGCCGATGGCAGTCCGTCTACAGGCCGATCTGAAACGGCAACGCCGTTCTCGTTGCAAAGCTGTTCGAAGTTTTCCCGCAAGTTGCCGCGATTCTGGATCGCTTCACCATCCATGATCGAAACGACTTGCTCGCGCAGGTTTGCCGACAGCGCACTAAGCTCAGTCCCCAGTAGGTCGCTTGGCTTTGACTGAGCAAAAATGACCTTGAGGTGGGCGTTGAAGTGTCGGGCGAGCGACAGGGCACCCCGCAACCGTTCGATCTCGTTGCCGCGCGAATATACCGGCATTAGAATGACTTTGGGATCCATGAGCGTTATTCCCCTTTCACAATGGCCGCCAACGCGTTGATGTCTTCGATCTCCTCAAGTTTCCAAACTGCGTCGGCGAGAGCATTGGATACTTTCCTTCCTAGGATTGGCGATATCAGTTCGAGCGCTTTTGCCTGTACGTCCTCAGGCGACATCGGGTTGCCCGGCGTGCCATGGACGACCTCGATATGATGGCGGAATGTGGCGCCACCCTTGGTGCGGATCTCAAGGATAGCCTGCCGGGCGGGTCGCGCGATGGTGAGTTCATGCGACGGAATGGCCGTCATCTTTTCGCGCAAGGCCAGAACGGCCGGATCGCACATTCTTGCCTTGTCGTGGCTGGTCTCGAAACTCGCGCCGCCATCGATCAGCGTGACGGCAACCATATGCTGAAGGCAGACATCCGGCATGTCACGGTTGTCGACGATTGTCAGGCGGTCATCGGGCATGATGAGATCGATCTTTTCAATGCTGGCGACGTCGAGCCCTTGATCCAGAAGTGCCATAGCCGCGTCGAGGGCCGCCTGAATCGGCGAGCCGACGCACCATTTTTTGATCGACGCTTCCATGATCTCGAAACGCGTCCCGAGACCGGCGGTTAGGACATCCGCATCAGGGTTTTCGGCGAAGGCCGAAAGGTAGTTCAGTTTGCCTTCCAGCGGATCCTGAACGCCTGTCAGCCCGGCCCCGACCATCATCGCTGCAGCCACGCCATTGCGGGCACCCATGCCGCCGAAGTCGAAGGCTTTCTCAACATGCTCGCTATCGCGCTCCCAATAGGGAATACCGCTGGCCTGCTGGACCGTGTAGGACAGCGCCGAGGCCGCCCTTTGCCTGTCAAATCCCATCAGTGACGAGGCAGCCGCCGATGCCCCGAAAAGCGCGCCGAGGCTGTGGGTGCTGTGGGTTGCCGTCCGGGGCCCCGAAACCCCCAGAGCCATCGAAAACCGCGCACCGATATCATAGCCCACCGCCACCGCGTTCAGAACCGCCTTGCCCGATGCACCGCGAGCCTCGCCCACGGCAAGGGCTGCCGGCACAACCGCGCAACCGGGATGAAATCGGCCTTCGAGATGGCTATCGTCGGTTTCGTCAGCGTGGCCCGAAATCCCGTTGGCCAATGCGGCATTGATTGCCGTCGTCCGGATATCGGAGCCCCAGACCGTTGCTTCGGGCGTGCCGCCCTGGGTCGCGATGAACCCCGTCGCCAGCCGTCCCGCTTTCAGGTGCGCACCCGAGATGACGGCGGCCAGCGTGTCGAGCAGATGGCACTTGGTCTTCGTTGCAACCGCGACCGGCAGGTCCTGACCAGCGACGGACGTGATATAGTCCGCCACTGTCTGCGTCGTACCCTCAGGGGCTCGCACGTCAGGATCGTTCTTGGGCATCAGGCAGAAACCGTATCCATGATGTCACTGAGGCCCGGCAGGGTTTCAAAGTCGCGGGCGAGCTTGAGAAACGCTTCCATCTTTTCCTCGCTCAGAACGCCGGCTGAGGCGTCCCTGAACTTGTCCGAAACCTCTTCATAGGTCAGCGGGTTTTTCGGCCCTCCCCGGTAGTGCGGATCGGACTGCTCAAAATATGTGTGCCCATCTTTGGTCGTCAGTGTGATGCGTGCGACGATGACGCCCTTTCCCATCTCTACGATCTCGGGGTCCAGTTCTGCCTTCACCCTTGTCTGCATCTCCTGGCATTCGGGAGACTGCACGAAGGCGTCGGAAAACTCGGCAAGCCCGGCCTTACGGCGCAGAACAATGGCGGCCATCTGGAACGCGACACAGAATTTCGCTTCCAGCTCGTTATTCGCATGAGGGATTCGCAGCGGTCCGGGGGTAATCACGTTTGCGCCTGTGCGGACCTCGATTTTCTCGACGTCCTCGGGCTTGATGTCGTGCTTCTCGACGAGTTTCTTCATCGTATCCATGCCGGGATGGCCCACCACGCCGCTGGGGTAGGGCTTTATCGACGTGCCGGGATAGATGATCGCCCAAGGGTCGCCCATGCGCGCGATGATCTTGGTGGGATCATACCCGCCGCCGAAGGCCTCGAAGAAACCGCGCCCGGCTTCGAGCGCGTGGGCCGGCCCATCCATCCCGAGCGAGGCAAAGCGGGCAGCCGTCACCCCGTTTTCAGCGGCGCGCGACATATTCAGCGGCTTCGACATGGTGCCGTGATTGGCCCCCACACCGGCCGACATCGTCGAGGCCATACCCATGGCATTTGACATCTGTTTGTAATCCAGCCCCAGAAGCTTCCCGGCGGCGATCGTCGCACCGAAGATGCCGATTGTTCCGCTGGTGTGAAATCCGCGCCCGCCCGTGAAGTGGTCGGCATTGATCGCCTCGGCAATCTTCACCTGCACCTCAAAGCCCAGGACGAAGGCGGTCAGAAACTCCTCCGCCGAGACGTTCAGATGTTCGCCGACCGCAAAACAAGCCGAAAGCGGTTGAATGGTCGGATGGATGAGAACGGACCGGTCTTTTTCCTCGGATAACGCCGTGTCGTCGAAATCCAGCGCATGGCCCGACATTCCGTTGATCTGGGCCGCGACGTGAAGCGGCACGCGCATGCTGTTTTTGCCAAGTGTACGCGCCTCTTCGGCGCCACCGACTTGGCGGGCGAGTTTGCGCAGGATGCCGGGTGCCGGTTCCTTCGAGCCAGCCATCATGCAAGCCGTGCCATCCACAATGCAGCGTTTGGCGATCTCGATGGCTTCGCCTGGCAGGTCAGCATAGTTGGTGTCGAGGGCGAATTTCACCAGTTCGTGGGTGACGCCGTTCTTGGCGGTTTGGTCAAGAGCCATGAGTAGATCCTATTGCAGAGGCCAGGGGAGAGAGAGGTAATCTTGCAGAAGCCCGGTAGGGTAGCGCAGCGTGAGTTGATCGGAGATGATCCCGAGGAAGAGAATGAACCCGACCCCGCCAAGGATTGCCTTCCACCAGAGGACATGCGCCGCGCGATAAAGAAACAGCGCGATGAAGGTCGCAATCCCCAGTACGAAGCCAACAAGCCCCGAAAAAAGAAGCATCACGACCAGCATTCCGATGTAGAACTCTGCCGAGCGCCCCCCTTCGGGCACGGATTTCAGTTCTGCATCGTAGAAGAAATCTGACGGCGCACGCTTGAAGACCATCATCAGTACCACCGGCGCCAGGAACACCAGGGTGCTGACCGAGGCGACCAATGGGTACATCCCGGTAAGGGAGTTGAACTTCAGTGAGTCTTGGAAGACATAAATCGCGAGTGCGACGACGCCGGAAACGAAAATCCATTGTGGCATCAGTCGAAGATGGCTGTGCGGGCCGTCGACGCTAACAGGTTCCGAACTCTTCTGTTTGAAGAAAACCGCCAAAGCTATCGACAGCAACGTCAGCGCGATGAGCACCTGTACGATCGGGCGCTCGATGAAAGTGATCCCATACAGCGTGACCGTCTGATAAACCGAAGCTTCGACCCGGGTTGACAGCACAAAACCGATCAGGAGCGCCGGCCGCGACCATCCGAAGCGCTTCATATAGATGCCTAAAACAGAAAGCAGCAGTAGCGCAATCAGATCGCCCCAGTTTCTGGTCGCCTGAAAGGCGGCAAAAAAGATAAGGCCGATCATGAAAGGAGCGATCAGGGTGTACTTGATCGTTGTGATGCGTGCGATCTGTGGGGCCAGAAAGAAACAGATACCCGCGCCCACAATATTGGCCACCGCTATGGACCAGATCATCAGATAGACTTTGTCCATATTGTTGTCGATCATGTCCTTGCCTGGCTCGATGCCAATCAAGATCAGTCCGCCAAGCAGGATCGCCATACTACCTGAACCGGGGATGCCGAGGAGAAGGGTTGGCACAAGCGCCCCACCTTCCTTTGCGTTATTGGCCGATTCAGGTGCCACGACGCCGCGAGGGTCGCCCGTTCCGTAGCTTTCGCGGTTTTTTGTGGTCTGGACTGCATGGCCGTAGGCGATCCAATCCACGACGCTGCCGCCCAGCCCCGGCAATGCGCCGATCAGCGAACCGATCATCGAGCAACGCAACGAAAGCCACCAGTTCTTCGCCCAGTCGCGGAACCCCTTCGCCCAGCCCGTGCGCTCCAG
The DNA here is from genome assembly GCF_013031405.1 of Ruegeria sp. HKCCD8929. GTDB lineage: Bacteria > Pseudomonadota > Alphaproteobacteria > Rhodobacterales > Rhodobacteraceae > Ruegeria. The sequence goes on from NZ_WPZY01000058.1 coordinate 12,366, forward strand.
CCGACCGGTTTCCGAGATTGTCGACTGGCGGCGCAGAAGATCCACGATCTCGGGCGTCGCGAACATCGCAAGACCAATAATAACCAGTGGCAGCGGATCAAGCAGGTATTCCGTGCCGAACGCGGCGCGTTGAACACCGGAGAGCGGCGCTGATCCCAGCGCACCCAGCAAGAGACCAAGGCTGCAGGCTGCCAGCCCTTTCCAGATATTCGCACCTGTAAGGATACCGACCATGGAAAGGGCAAGGATCACCAGCATCAACTGCTCACCAAACCCAATCTGCAGGATGATGGGCGTTGCAAATACAACGGCGAAAGACAGAACAAAGGCGCCGAAGATACCGCCAAAAAGTGACGAAATAAACGCGATAGACAGGGCCCGCGTGCCTTCGCCTTTCTTCGTCATCGGGAACCCATCAAGCACTGTGGCCTGCGACCCGGATGTTCCGGGGATACCCATAAGCACTGAGGGGAATGTGTCGGATGTCGTCGTTACCGCAAGAAGACCAATCATCATGGCCAGCGCAGAACTTGGATCCATACCAAAGACGATTGGAAGAAGGAGAGCAAGGCCAGCCGTGCCTCCCAGTCCCGGCAGGATACCGACCACGAGTCCGACGATGACACCGGCCACGAGGGCTATAAAAGTCTGGAGCGTGGTCAGTTGAGCCAGCGCTACGATCGCCGCTTCGTACATATTACTTGTCCCGTTTGGTATTTTCTTGCGTCGCCGGCCTGCGGACTTAGCCGACCTGGCGTGAGTGTATCGATTTGCTACCGGAATAGCCGCTGGCAATGCAGGGCGGCGCCGAAGTGGCCCCGCCCAACTAACTAGGATTAAACCACAAGCCTAGTTCAGGGAGGTATCGAAGCGCTCCATCAGGAACTCTGCAGCCCATTCGCGGACTTCCGGAGTAATTGCCGTCCCGGTGGCCATGGCCTGTTGAGTTTCGTCGCCAAAGTTCAAGGGCATGGATCCGACCTCGCGCGGGAGCGCGGCGATGATTTCTGGATCAGACGTCACCTTTTTCATCGCGTCGATATAGACCTGACGGATGTTGTCGGGCGTACCTGGCGGCAGCATGACGGCTTTTGACAGCATGACCTTGGCGTTCATCAGCGCCTGTTGCAGCTCGTAGGCGGTGCCGCTTGGTGCTTCGCCCCTCACCGCTTCATAGAACTCGGGGAACGTGGGGGTGTCGGGCAGATCCGGGTCGCGCTGCAGGTCACCATTCCCGTCAATAACGCCGTAGCTCCAGACCGGGTTAACCTTGGGATCATCGCCGTAATCCTTGAGGTATGATCTTACGTTGTCGGTGTTTACGTTCATCTCACCACGCTGGAACGCAGCTTCTGCATCCTTCGAAGCCAAGCCGAAGATATAACGCGCTTCTACGCCGAGCATCTCCATCGACACGAAATCCAAGAGTTCCGCCGATAGCGGCGTCTCTGTTCCGAACCGGATGTTAGCGGACTTTAGAGCTTCATAGTCGGCCATCATATCTTCATGGCCTAGCCCCAAGTCACCACTGATCGCGTACATGGTAGCGCCACGAGCAAAGCCCGTCACCGCAACCCAGTCATTTGGGTTGTACCTGGCAACATCCGAACCAAGGATTACCGGTAGGAGCGACGAAGTCGAAGCCATGATTAGCATCGTACCGTCGTTCGGAGCATTTTCGTGAAAGTCATTGGACGCAATCACCGAACCTCCTCCGGGCTGGTTCAGGACGATTACGTTGGGATTGCCAGGCAGATGCTCTCCCAGTTTGGCTTGCAAAAGACGCGTCAGACGATCCGTGCCGCCGCCTTCACTGAAGCCGACGATCCAGGTCACAGTCTGACCTTCAAGCGTGAAGTCATTGGCCAAAGCAGTATTGGGCGCTGACAGCGCTAGGGCTGCAGCCGCGCCCATAAACAGTTTCTTTAATCCACTCAGCATGGATAGTCCTCCCTTAGTCGAAGCGGCCTTTCATTCAGATAGCCGTTCAAGATCAATGGTGCGAACAGGTTGACATCGAGCGATAAGTTACGCAAATTCAAAAAAATCAAGCATTAATGAATTTGGGGAATTTATAAATGATCCGAGACACTTCTCTTGGAGAAATCATCGCGTTCGTTACCGTTGCGCGGCTTGGAAGTTTCGCTTTGGCCGCCGATGAACTTCTTGTTACTCAGTCTGCGTTATCCAAACGGATCAAGAAACTTGAAGACTCGATAGGTGCTCCTCTCCTTGATCGGACCACCCGCTCGGTAGCGGTTTCCACCCTTGGAAGGGAATTTCTGCCAAAGGCGAAGCGAATAATTGAAGACTACAACCGCTCGCTTAACGACATGTCAGAGCTTGTGAAGGTGCGCAAAGGCATCGTCACGCTTTCCTGCAATATGACGTTATCGGACACGCTACTGCCGGAAATTATCGACAGGTTCAAAACGACCTACCCAAATATCCGTGTCAGGGTGCATGAGGACTCGAGCCCACAAGCACTTGAACGGGTTCTAAGCGGGCAGTCCGAATTGGCCTTCGGCACGTTGGGTGAATCCCATCCGGAGCTAGATTTCGAGCAGTTAATTGACGACCGCTTTGTCATCGCTTGTCACAAGAGCCACCCACTGGCGACGGCAACATCGACCACTTGGGAGGAGGTAAAGAACCAGAACTTCATCCTGCTTAGACCGGAAAGCGGTACACGCAAACTCCTACATCGCCACCTAGGCGCTCTCTACGATGTTCTTTCAAACGACATACAGGTCGGGCATTTCCATTCGCAACTTAGCCTCGTCGCACGGGGGATTGGAATAGCGGCAACTCCCTCCCTCATCCGCCTCTCAAGGCGCGACCTCGAAATTGCGATCATCCCAATTTCTGAACCAACAATCAGCCGCAAACTTGGAATTTTGACTTACAAAGGCCGTGCCCTGTCCCCGGCAGCCGAGAAACTTCGCGAAGTGGCCGCCTCGGTCATGCAAGGCGCTGATGGCTAGCCCGATTTCATTGGTCAGGCGCGATTGTTTTTGCATGCCTGGCTACTGGTCCATCTAAACGATGGTTTTCCACTGTTAATCGACGCCCGTGAATGACCGTTTCGGAGGCGTGCGCCGCGGTGCAACAACAAACGTTCCTCATGAGCGAGCAAATGCTGCGTTAGCAATAGCCGCGTGAGCAAATGGCGGGAAGGTTGCGCATCCTGCTTATTCAATCTCTAGAATCGAATGACCGCAATGGTGACTGGGCATCTTGCCCTCCCGCGTTCGCCAGATGGCAGATCAGTCCTGATTTTCCCATGAGGAAGTCAGATCAACGAAACAGGCCACACAGGCAAAAAGGGGTTGGGCTCAGTTTACGCCGTTTGAGCCGAATTCATCTGACATTCAACAGTTCCTCTATTGTTCCGACTTAACGTCTTACGCACAAACCTTCCGATTGGGCCAACAACTCGGCATCGCAAGATCAACAGCTTAGAAGCTCTTAGCGCCCTATTCTGCACTGAGCCGGAGTCGACCCCTTAGAATAGTTTTCGAACAGGTTAATTGAGCATGATTTCATTGAAGGGCTCTCATTTCGCCAAGGATGCGGTTTTGTACGCTGTGTACTTCTAACTGCGGTACACGGTGTCCTATCGTGACCTTGAAGAGATCATGGCCGAACGCGGCGTGCAGGTGGACCACGCTACACTTAACAGGTAGGTTGTGAAGTATTCACCGATGATCGCAGCAAGAGTGCAATCGAAGAAACGCCCAACGCTGAGTTCCTGGCGCATGGACGAGACCTATACTCGTGTTCTCGGCAAATGGATGTACCTCTATCGGGCCGTCGACAAGGCCGGAAATACCCTTGATTTCATGCTGTCCGAGCGCAGGAACCGTCCAGCAGCCGCCAGGTTCTTCGCCAAAGCGCTGTCTTCAAATGGATTCCCGAGCAAGATCGTCATCGACAAAAGTGGCGCCAACGCGGCGGGCATTCGAGAAGTGAACAAAATCCTTAAAGCCTCCCGCCATTAACCTGAGACATAGCCGGCAGCCTTGAAGTAGTTCC
>NZ_WPZY01000059.1 GCF_013031405.1 Ruegeria sp. HKCCD8929
GGCTGCGTTGCTACGGCTTTTGTCAATTGTGATCCGCTTTGGGATACCGTTGTGAAACAGCGCATTGGCGAAGAACCTCTTGGCTGCGGCAGCGTCTCGCTTCGCTGACAGCATGAAATCAAGGGTTTGACCGTCACGGTCGACAGCGCGGTACAAATTGACCCATTCACCGCGAACTTTCACATAGGTCTCGTCCATGCGCCAGGATTCAGCTGTCTTGCTTTTCCTTTTTTGCGCCATCTGAGCGACCTGAGGCGAGTACTTAATGACCCATCGGTTCAGCGTCGCATGATCAACCGTCACACCCCGCTCTGCCATGATCTCTTCGAGATCGCGGTACGAGACGCCGTAGCGAACGTAGAAATAGACCGCGAACAGGATCACCGATCGTGGGTAGTGAGCACCTTTGAAGTCGATCATTGAGCATTCCAAACATTGTCGCAGTCAAACCACCAGTTGGATCAAACAACACCAAGGTGCAACATACCGACCAAAGTTTGCGACAAATCCAATCTGACGACTGTTTGACGTGCACGTTAGACTTTTAAGAACGCCAGTGTTTTACTTGCCGTTAAAACGACTCAACTCCTGCAGGAAACTCATTTACTTGCGAAACCCTTAAACCCCCTAACTGAAACAACAAATCAACAATTGCGTCGACCCCTTTTCTGTGACGTAGCGACGAAAACAGAAAAGGCCGCCCCTTACGCATTCTCTGTGCGTCCTGTTCCATTACTTCCAGCGATGCACCAACATGAGGTGCCAGATCGGTTTTGTTGATTATCAAGATGTCTGATTTGGTAATTGCCGGGCCGCCCTTGCGGGGGATCTCCTCGCCTGCTGCGACATCAATCACATACAGTGTCAGGTCTGCCAGTTCCGGACTGAAAGTGGCTGACAGGTTGTCACCACCGCTTTCAATCAACACAACGTCCAGATCGGGATGGCGCGCCTGCATTTCGGCGACCGCAGCGAGGTTGATTGACGCATCCTCGCGGATCGCTGTGTGCGGGCAGCCGCCTGTTTCAACTCCGATGATCCGGTCCTGTGGAAGGACCTGCATGCGCATCAGCGCTTCGGCATCCTCTCGTGTGTAGATGTCGTTGGTGATGACTCCAACCGAGCAGACGTCGCGCAAGGCTTCGGAGAGTGCAGCAGTCAAAGTGGTCTTTCCTGCTCCAACCGGGCCACCAATACCTACGCGAAGGGGACCGTTTATACTGCTCATGTTCGGAAAATCCTTGAATATTGAGTTTCGTGTTTCATCGAGGCGACATCGGTCAGGAACGCGGTCGAGCCCAGGTCATCCAAACCAGCCTGTTGCGCCCTTTCCGCAATGCGTGCGCAGAGCGGCGTCAGAGCACGGATCAGTCTCTGAGCGTCGGTCTGGCCTAAGGTCACGAGGCGGGTTGCGCAGGCCACAAGGTTGCCCATGAACGCTTGCAGGAACATCTGCGTCGTCAACAAAAGCGGCAGGTTTCTCAACAGCGCTGCCCGCCCTACGACAACGGGATAGGTTAAGAGGCTCATGTCCAACCCCCAGACGTCTCCCGTCACAGATCCGAATGCTTGCCCCAGCAGGTGGGTTTCCATCGCCCGTTCGGACGAAGCGCAAAGGGCGCGCGCGATGGCATCGATATCAATCAACTCTTCCACTGAGCTTGCATTGAATGCCGCCGCAAGAAGCAAAGCATCATTCCAACCCGACCCATGTTCCAGCACGTCTGAGACCCAGGCCTTTGTGCTCTCTGAGTCGATGACCGATCCCTCTTCGATTGCGGCCTCTATCCCGTGGGAATAGGCGAACCCCCCCACCGGATATGCCGGAGACAACCACTGAGTCAGCGTCAGAATATCGGCATTAGTGGGAATGGCCATGAGTCCTGCCGTGTCCATAAGCCCCACCCTCCGGGGTAAAGGGCTCGACGACCTCGCGAATGTCTGCGCCCAGTTTAAGCAACATATCTCGGATGACATGATCACGCTGGATCAATAGTCTTTTGGGCTCGATCTGGCAGGGCGTATGCCGATTGCCGATATGCCAGGCCAACTGTAGTAGATTGTCCCCGCTGACCGCCAGCAGGTCTTCGGGGGCAGCAATGATTTCGATCTCACGTCCATCTTCCAGAACCAGAACACCGCCGTGGTCCAGTGATCTAGTCTGGGCCAGATCGACCAGAAAGGCCTCTCCGTCATCTGTTGCCAGCATCTTGCGGCGCAGGAAGCGGCCGTCATAGTCCAGTGAGACTTGCGCATGTATTTGTGCATGATGGTGATCGTGGTAGATGCGAGCGGTCTTTATCGCGGTCGTCATCGGGGCCTCCTTCTTGTCTCAGAACATGAAATAGCGCTGCGCCATCGGCAGCACTTCGGCAGGTTGGCAGGTCAGCAATTCACCATCGGCCCGGACTTCGTAGGTTTCCGGGTCGACTTCGACATGCGGGGTGGCGGTGTTCAGTAGCAGATCCTGCTTGCCGATCTCACGCGTATTGCGTGCGGCGACAGTCTGCTTGGCCAGCCCCAGTTTATCACCAATCCCGTCCGCCTGCGCAGCCTCGGATACAAAAGTGATTGCAGAGTGTTCGACCGAGCGCCCGTAGGCTCCGAACATCGGGCGGCTGTAAACCGGCTGTGGCGTCGGGATCGAAGCGTTGGGATCGCCCATCTGAGCACAGGCGATGGTGCCGCCCAGCAGAACCATCTCGGGCTTCACGCCGAAGAAGGCGGGGTTCCACAGAACCAGATCGGCGCGCTTGCCCTCGTCAATGCTGCCAATTTCATGGCTAAGCCCGTGCGCGATGGCCGGGTTGATCGTGTATTTTGCGATATAGCGGCGGACACGCAAGTTATCGTTGTCCCCGGTTTCCTCGGACAAACGACCCCGCTGCTTTTTCATCTTGTCAGCGGTTTGCCAGGTGCGGATCAGAACCTCGCCCACCCGCCCCATGGCCTGACTGTCGGACGCGATGATGCTGAACGCACCCATGTCGTGCAGGATATCTTCGGCGGCAATCGTCTCGCGCCGGATGCGGCTTTCGGCAAAGGCGACGTCTTCGGGGATCGATTTGTCGAGGTGGTGGCAGACCATCAACATGTCGAGATGCTCTTCAACCGTGTTCACTGTGAAAGGCCGGGTTGGGTTGGTCGACGACGGCAGAACGTGGTTTTCACCGCAGATCTTGATGATGTCGGGCGCGTGCCCGCCGCCTGCGCCTTCGGTGTGGAAGGCGTGGATTGTGCGGCCCTTCATGGCGGCCACCGTGTTTTCGACAAATCCGGATTCGTTCAGCGTATCGGTATGGATCATCACCTGCACGTCCATCGCATCGGCGACCGAAAGGCAGCAGTCGATGGCGGCCGGGGTGGTGCCCCAATCTTCGTGCAACTTCAGCGCGCAGGCCCCGGCTTTGACCTGTTCTTCCAATGCGGCGGGCAGCGAGGCGTTACCTTTGCCAGCGAAAGCGAGGTTCATCGGAAAAGCATCCGCCGCCTGCAGCATCCGTCCGATATGCCAGGGTCCGGGGGTGCAGGTGGTGGCCAGCGTGCCATGAGCCGGGCCGGTGCCGCCACCCAACATGGTGGTCAGGCCGGAATGCAACGCATCCTCGATCTGCTGCGGGCAGATGAAGTGGATATGGCTGTCAAACCCGCCCGCAGTCAGGATGCGACCTTCGCCAGCAATGGCCTCGGTACCCGGACCAATGATGATGTCGACACCCGGCTGTATATCCGGGTTGCCAGCCTTGCCGATCTTGGCGATACGGCCGTCCCTCAGGCCCACATCCGCCTTGTAAATCCCGGCGTGATCCAAGATCAGCGCATTGGTGATGACCGTATCCATCGCCCCTGCTGTGCGCGTGACCTGAGATTGCCCCATCCCGTCGCGGATCACCTTGCCACCACCGAACTTGACCTCTTCGCCATAGGTGGTCAGGTCGCGTTCGACCTCGATGATCAACTCAGTGTCAGCCAGCCGCAGCTTGTCGCCGGTGGTCGGGCCAAACATCGCTGTGTAGTCGGAGCGTTCGATTTGTGCCGGCATCAGAGCGCCCCCATGACCTTTTGATTGAACCCATAGACCTTGCGCGCCCCGCCGATTGGGATCAGCGTGACTTCGCGGCTTTGCCCCGGCTCAAAGCGCACAGCAGTGCCCGGCGCGATGTCCAGCCTCAAGCCGTGTGCGGCGGCGCGATCGAAATCAAGCGCTGCATTGGTTTCAGCAAAATGGTAGTGCGAACCAACCTGAACAGGGCGATCTCCTGTGTTCGAGACCATCAGAGCCGTCGTGGCCGCGTCTGAGTTCAGAGTGATCTGACCTGCAGCAGGGAAAAGCTCGCCGGGGATCATTTTGGCAGCTTCGAGATCAGAACAGACGCGACCAACACAATCACGGCAAGGCCAAGGCCCAGCGTGGCATAGTCGGTTCCGTGAGCGTGAACATGGGTATCCGAATGGGCCATGGCCGGACCGGACAGAACAATGGCGGGAAGCAGCATGCGGTTCATGGGAAACTCCTTTGCGGGTTAGCGAATAGGATTATGGACGGTGACGAGCTTGGTCCCGTCCGGAAAGGTGGCCTCGACCTGAACCTCGTGGATCATCTCGGGCACGCCTTCCATACATTGTTCGCGTGTGATGACTTCGGCTCCGGCCTGCATCATGTCCGCAACCGAGCGCCCATCTCGCGCGCCTTCGACCACTGCGTCGGTGATCATTGCAATCGCCTCGGGATGGTTCAGTTTGACGCCGCGCGCCAACCGCTTGCGGGCGACTTCGGCAGCCATGGCGACCATCAGTTTGTCTTTTTCACGAGGTGTCAGGTTCATGTCAGAGCATCCAGCATCGGGGTAAAGTGTCATCGTTCAATCGGCGCAGAACCGGCATCAATGCGCGACGAAGGGCAAAGCTGTTTTCGCTCAGCATCCGAATGACCAACAGGTCGTTTTGGATCAGGCTGGCTCCGGCAGTGTCGGGCAGCAGCTTTCTGACTGGATCCAGTTGGCCCTCAGCTATGGCCGATACAAAAACAATCAGCGCCATCGCGCCTGCGCCTTTAGCAATATGAGGTTTGGAAAGGTGGGCTTGCATATCACCGGAAAACCGCATGGCATCCAGGAAAACGGGCGAGCCGTCGCGCCGAATCTCGATCCGGTCGCGAAGGCGGATATCGGTCAGTGTCTCTCCCATAGCCGCGCGCCCAAAGACCAATGGTTCGACCAAAAGCGTCGTCGTGTTCGGCGCCATGTCGATCAGCAGACGACGGTCCAACGCGCTGCCGTTGAACAGAATGGTCTCTTGCGGAAGCCAATTCAGCCTGGCGCCCGGCTCGACAGTCAGATGGTTGATGACCTGACCGCATGGACCTGGTTGCGCTTTGTACACGCGCTCGCAGGCCTGTGTTGTCACGGTCAGCGCGGTGCCTGCGGTTGCTTTACCTGTGAACCGGAACGAGTCGCCGCCAGTTACGCCGCCAGCCGTGTTTAGCAAGACCGCGTTTAGTCCGTGTGTCGTGGCACGAGGAAACAGGCACTTAAGCGATCCAGATTGTCGAAGGCTGTCCAGAACCGACCTATCGCCCAATTTCTTGGTGCTTAGGGTAACAGCGCCCTTCGCGCGCGGCGGCGTCGCGCCCTGCTTGGGCAATATGGCGGCAAATTGGGTAATGGGGCACTCGCAGAATGTTGTTTCGTGCCACTTGTTTCCTCGCTAGGGCGTCGAAAAACTATTCCGCTATGCCGCAAGCGGGCAATATTCCAAAGCGCGTGACCAATTTTTAAACACGGACCCGAGCTGTAGGTTAAAAATTAAGCAGGCACAGCCGATTTCCGGAAATGCTACACTGGTTGGTTGCTTAGTTCGCTGCGATGCAGAATTCGTGTGGGTGCCCATAGCGGAGAGAAATCCCGGGGTGTGTGACGGCTGCGCGAATTGGACCTCGAACACAACCGCCACACGGAACGCAACAACAGTTGCGGGGATCAGGTAGTAGAAGAGTGCGCCTCTGCGCAAGCCCTCTCTCCCGGCCCCGCCAGGAGGATTACATGACATCTTTCAAATCCACGCTCGCCAGTTCGGTTGTATTTGCCGCCGTGGCCACCACAGTGCTGTCCGCGGAAGATACCATCAAGGTTGGCGTTCTGCACTCGCTGTCAGGGACGATGGCGATCTCGGAAACCACGCTGAAAGACACCATGCTGATGCTGATCGACCAGCAGAACGCCAAGGGCGGCCTACTGGGTAAACAGCTTGAGGCCGTTGTGGTCGACCCAGCCTCGGACTGGCCGCTGTTCGCCGAAAAAGCGCGTGAGTTGCTGACAGTGCACGAGGTGGATGTGATCTTCGGCAACTGGACATCCGTCAGCCGGAAATCGGTTCTGCCAGTCATCGAAGAACTGAACGGCTTGCTGTTCTACCCGGTTCAATATGAGGGCGAAGAGTCCTCGAAAAACGTCTTCTACACCGGCGCTGCCCCGAACCAGCAGGCGATCCCTGCGACCGACTATTTCCTGGAGGAACTGGGGGTCGAGAAATTTGCTCTGCTCGGCACGGACTATGTCTACCCCAGAACCACCAACAATATCCTGGAAAGCTATCTGAAGCAGAAGGGCATCGCGGAAGAAGATATCTTTGTGAACTACACGCCGTTTGGTCATTCCGATTGGTCCAAGATCGTGGCTGACGTTGTTGCATTGGGTGCCGACGGTAAGAAGGTCGGCGTGATCTCGACCATCAACGGCGACGCCAACATAGGTTTCTACAAGGAACTGGCGGCAGCTGGCGTTTCGGCGGATGACATTCCTGTCGTGGCCTTCTCGGTTGGCGAAGAAGAGTTGTCCGGTCTGGACACCACCAACCTCATTGGCCACTTGGCAGCGTGGAACTATTTCCAGTCGGCTGATACCGAAGCCAACGCTGAATTCGTTGAGACATGGAAAGCGACCATGGGCGACGAGCGCGTAACAAACGACCCAATGGAGGCCCACTACATCGGCTTCAACATGTGGGTAAACGCTGCAACCGAGGCTGGTTCTACCGAAGTCGACGCTGTGCGCGCTGCTATGTACGGGCAGGAATTCCCGAACCTGACCGGCGGTACCGCGGTAATGCTGCCGAACCACCACTTGGCCAAGCCGGTTTTGATCGGTGAGATTCAGGACGACGGCCAGTTCGACATTATCAGTGAAACCGACGTTGTGCCGGGTGACGCCTGGACCGATTTCCTGCCGGAATCCGCGGTACTGAAATCGGATTGGAAGGATCTGGGCTGCGGTATGTACAACACCGAGACCGAGACCTGCGTTCAGACCCTGTCGAACTACTAAGTCCCTTGCAAGGCGGGCCTCATCGCCCGCCTTGCACAAAAGACACTCGGGTTTCATCACATGCTACGACTTTTCTTTGCGGGCCTCGCAATCCTGTGCGCCTGCCTGACCGCCAACGCGCAGGAGACCGGTCTGCAACCGATCCTGCAAGAGCATCAGGAGATCATCGCAAAAAGCTCGCGCAAGACGATCAAACCGGCGATTGATGCGATTGCGGCCAGCGGCTTGCCACAGGCTCAGGTGATGCTTGAGACATGGGCCGCCAAGGACATGTGGATGCGCAAATCGGATGGTCTGTTCTTTGCGGGGAAAAAGATTGAGGGGCGGTCGTACGAACTGACCGATTTCGATACCAGTGAGGTCGTCGGCACCTTCGAGAAGTCCGACCTGAAACAGCTCAAACCCAATAGCGGCGTCCGCGCGATGATCGGTACTGCGTTGGTCCAATTCCAGCTGACCGACCCGAACCGGGCAAAACGTCTGGAGGCGCTGAAATCAATCCAACGCGATCCTGATGGTGCTTTGCTTGTTCCCGTGCGCGCATCCATCGACAATGAACCCGACGCATATCTGAAAGCCCAGAAACAACGGCTCGAGCGGCTGCTAACCATTGGCTATGACGAAGACATTGCCGCACGTGTGGCCGCGATTGAGGAGATGTCTGACGATCTGGGTGTTGATGTTCGCGCAGCGCTGAACCCCTTGGTTGTGACCACTCGGAAGGCCGCAACCGAACTACCTTCGGATGTCAATGTTGCGCTTGTTTTAGAGCCCGGTTCGGACACCTTGCCACGGGCCGAGGCTTATGACCTGCTGGTCGCTAACGATCTGGCTGGGTCGCGTATGTCGCCGGGCGACATCCGCACCGCACTGGCGGCCAATATCGATGGTGGCCGAGTCGCTGGCACTCCGGTTGCACAGCTGAACACAGATGCAGGTCGCACAGAGGCATACAACGCTCTGGCTGAAGCAGGCAGCGTCCCTGCCTTGGTGACAGAGGCCGATATAGACGCAGCTTTGGGCGCGCACGTATTCTTTGAAACCTACACCGAGCCGTCCGCCGAAGTCACCGCCGCTGCTGAAAAGGCACTGGAGGAGATCGAGCTGAAAGTGGGGCTGAACCAAATGCTAGACCTGATGCTGGATGCGATCTCGCTGGGCTCGATCTATTTCCTTGCCGCCATCGGTCTAGCGATCACCTTCGGCGTGATGGGCGTGATCAACATGGCCCACGGCGAGTTCATCATGATGGGCGCCTACACCGGTTACGTGGTGCAGCAATTCGTCCCCGATCATACGCTCTCGATCATCGTCGCAATCCCGATGGCCTTTGTGGTCACCTTCGCCATGGGCGTCGCGATGGAGCGGCTGGTGATCCGCTGGCTCTACGCCCGCCCGCTAGAGACGCTGCTGGCGACCTTTGGCATCTCAATCGCCCTACAACAGCTAGCCAAGAACATCTTCGGTACACAGGCGCGGCCACTCACTGCGCCCGGCTGGCTGGACGGGGCGTGGGTGCTGAACGACGTGGTCTCGATCAGCTACATCCGCATCGCAATCTTCGTGCTGGCGCTGACTTTCTTGGGGCTGTTCCTCTACATCATTAAGCGCTCGCGGCTGGGGCTTGAGATGCGCGCTGTGACGCAGAACCCCCGTATGGCCGGGTCGATGGGGATCAACCCGGGACGGGTGAACATGCTGACCTTTGGGCTGGGCTCAGGCATCGCCGGGATCGCCGGTGTTGCCATCGGATTGTTTGCCAAGGTCACATCCGATCTGGGCAGTGACTACATCGTGCAAAGCTTCATGACCGTGGTGGTTGGCGGCGTGGGCAACATCTGGGGCGCGCTGGCCGGGGCCGGGATGATCGGCTTTCTGCAGAAAGGGATCGAGTGGATGAACCCCTCCAACACCCTCGCGGCCCAAACCTACATGATCGCCTTCATCATCATTTTCATTCAGTTCCGGCCACGGGGCATCATCGCCCTCAAGGGCCGCGCGGCGGGGGATTGAGCCATGGAACGCAGCTTTGTCGCCAAGAACCCCTCGGTGCTGGTCTTTCTGGCCATACTGTCGCTGTTTACCATCGCCGTCACTCTTCTGTCCGAAGGGTTCGGGATCGGAGTCATCTCGACCAGTTTCGTCAAGACGCTGGGCAAAACCTTGTGCCTGTGCCTGATCGCGGTGGCGATGGATCTGGTCTGGGGCTTCACCGGTATCCTGTCACTGGGCCACTTCGCCTTTTTCGGACTGGGGGGCTACATGATCGGCATGTGGCTGATGTACGAACGCACGCGGCTGATCGTGGTCGAGTCCCTGTCACAGGCTGAAATCCCACCAACCTCAACCGAGGTGGTGGACGCCATCGGTACTCAAATCTTCGGTGTCGTCGGGTCTTCAGAATTTCCGCTCGTCTGGGTGTTCTCGGACAGTCTGGTTCTACAACTGGCCCTGGTGGTGCTCGTGCCAGGCCTGCTGGCGCTGATCTTCGGCTGGCTGGCGTTCCGCAGCCGGGTCGCCGGTGTTTACCTGTCGATACTGACGCAGGCGATGACACTGGCGTTGGCGCTTTATCTTTTTCAGAACGACAGCGGGCTTCGCGGCAACAACGGCCTGTCCGGCTTGCAAAACCTACCCGGTATCACGGCATCACAAGACGTGGTTTCGATCTGGTTCCTCTGGGCCTCGGCCTTTGCACTGGGCATGGGATACATGCTTGCGGCTTGGATAGTGTCAGGCAAGTTCGGTTCGGTCATCCGAGGTATCCGCGACAACGAAGCCCGTGTGCGGTTCCTTGGCTATTCGGTCGAAGTCTACAAGCTTGCGGTATTCACCGTGACTGCCTGCATCGCGGCCATCGCCGGCGCGCTCTATTATCCTCAGGCGGGCATCATCAACCCCGAAGAGATGGCTCCCATCGCCTCAATCTATCTGGCCGTCTGGGTCGCTATCGGGGGGCGTGGGCGTCTGTACGGCGCTGTAATCGGCGCGGCATTTGTCAGCCTCCTGAGCACGTGGTTCACCGGCGGTCAGGCACCGGATATTTCACTGGGGTTCTATACGATCAAATGGGTCGACTGGTGGCAGGTTTTGCTGGGTGTGTCCTTCGTACTGGTTACGCTGTTCGCCCCTCAGGGAATCGGAGGGCTTTTTGATCTATGGACCAACCGGCGCCCGCCGAATCGCCACGGCGCAAACCTCGGCCCAGACGATGGATCCCTGCGCGAAAAGGAGGCCACGGAATGAGCACTCTGCTTGAGGTCAGCGGCGTATCAGTGACATTCGACGGGTTCCGCGCAATCAACAACCTGTCTTTCCGAATTGGAGAGGCGGAATTGCGCGCCGTGATCGGGCCGAACGGAGCGGGCAAGACAACATTCATGGACATCATCACCGGCAAAACCCGCCCGGGCGAAGGACGGGTAATCTGGGGCGAGAAATCCGTATCCCTTCTGCACATGAGCGAGGCCAAAATCGCGCAGGAGGGGATCGGGCGGAAGTTTCAGAAGCCAACTGTATTTGAAGACCAGAGCGTGCAGGAAAACCTGCTGATGGCGCTGAAGAACAATCGGCGCTGGCTAGGTGTGCTTTGCTACCGTCCCACTGCAGGTGATCTGCAAAATGTCGAAGACCTGGCTGCCGAGATTGGCTTGCAACGGGAACTGAGCCGCAAGTCGGGAGAGTTGAGCCACGGACAAAAACAGTGGCTGGAAATCGGTATGCTGCTCGCTCAGGAGCCGCGCCTGCTGTTGGTGGATGAACCCGCCGCGGGCATGACCCCGCAGGAGCGGGAGCACACCACCGACTTGCTGGTGCAGGCCGCCAAAACCCGCGCGGTGGTGGTCGTTGAACACGACATGGAGTTCGTCCGGCGTCTGAATTGCAAAGTCACGGTTCTGCATGAAGGGTCAGTTCTGGCCGAAGGCAGCCTTGATCACGTGACATCAAATCAAGACGTCATCGACGTCTACCTGGGGCGCTAGACAATGCTTAAGTTGACCGATCTGACTCTGCACTATGGGCATTCGCAAATCCTCAACGGCATCTCGATGGAGGCCAAACAGGGCGAGGTGACTTGCGTGATGGGTACCAACGGTGTCGGAAAGACTAGCCTGATGAAGGCAATCTCAGGTACGCACCCGCGCTCAGGCGGAAAACTGGAGCTGAATGGAGAGCAAATGGGCATCTTTTCGGCACACCGAATGGCGTGGAAGGGTGTGGCCTATGTCCCCCAGGGTCGCGAAATCTTTCCGTTGCTGACCGTTCGCGAAAATCTGGAAACGGGTTTTTCCTGTCTGCCTGGCAACGAACACTCCGTACCGGAAGAGATTTTTGATCTGTTCCCGGTGCTGAAACAAATGCAGAATCGCCGCGGAGGCGACCTCTCAGGTGGCCAGCAGCAACAACTGGCCATCGCACGAGCGCTGATCACAAAGCCACGGCTGCTTCTTCTGGACGAGCCCACCGAAGGCATCCAGCCGAACATCATTCAGCAGATCGGGGAAGTTATTCGGCATCTCAACACCTCGGGCAGGATGGCGATAGTACTGGTCGAGCAGTATTTCGATTTCGCTTATGACCTTGCCGACAGGATTGTGGTGTTGAGACGCGGAGAAGTCTTGATCAACGACGCGAAAGAAGAGCTGTCGCGGGATCAAGTGCTTCAGGGGGTAACTGTCTAGCGTTGACCGAAGACCTCGATCTTCGAAACACGTAGGTGCAAAACACAACTCGTTCTTTGCTAAAGACCGAGAAGCGAGGAATCCGCTCGAAACCAGCGACCAGCATGAGTGTTCACCCAACAAGTTGCCGCGGTGTTATGGCGCAGCCGCGACAGATGTCTGCTGTACTGCACTAGCCAAGGGTTGCGTCGTTTTGAACCGACATCCGGGTTGGGCTCGATTCGAACCACTGGTGCTGCGCGAAGGTAGGTGCGATCTGAGCCGGCGAACGGCAAGTGCCGCCCGCCAACGTGGTTCAAATGTCGATTTGTTCGGCGATGCTCAGCGCGTCTTCAAGTTCGACGCCAAGGTATCTGACGGTGCTGTCAACCTTTGCATGTCCGAGCAGTAGTTGAACCGCTCTGAGATTTCCGGTTTTTCGGTAAATCTCCGCTGCTTTGGTCCGGCGCAGCGAATGGGTGCCGTATCCGCTGGGTTCCAGCCCAATCGCTGTGACCCAATCACGAACAAGTCGACCATATTGTCGCGTTGAGATATGGGGTCGGTCATGGAAACGGCTGGGAAACATAAAGCGGCAGCCGATCATTTCGGGCGACTTGATCCAAGCGGAAACGGTATCCCGCGTGTTTTCAGTCAGTTCGAACTGAACCGGTCGCTTGGTTTTGCTCTGGATCACCGAAACCCGTTCGCGAACGCGATCATCCTTGACCAGGTCGGTCACGGTAAGTTTCACCAGATCGCAGCCACGCAGTTTGCTATCGATGGCGACATTGAATAATGCCACATCGCGCAGATTTCCTGCGAGTTCGAGCCGTGCACGGATCGCCCAGACCTGTTTCGGAAGCAGCGGTCGTTTCTGACCGATTACCCGGCCCTTGTTCCAGGCTCTGCGCTTCGGAGTGATGGCGGGAAGTTGGACTCTTGGCATGATTTGCCCTCCAATCCTCCCGCCAGGCCCAGACATCAGCACTACACTGACTGCCTCAGTTTACTGACGGTTTGAATGGCAGTTGCCGGAAGGCATTTTCATTCGGAAACGCCGCAGAAGCATTGGGCAGGTTCGAGCCCAAACACGACGTTTAGTCGGCGTCCATTGTTCTGGCGAAAAGGAGCACACGTCGGCCACGCGCCGACAGCCTGTAACCGGTTTGCATGCTTTCTGTTAGTCCCAACTCTTTGAGTTTGCGGACATGGTTCTTGAGTTTCGGCCTTTCCAACCCAATCTCATCAGCAAGGTCTTGCGCTCGCCGTTCAGGCCACTGCTCGATCCATTTCAGGACCGTCACAGAAAGGTCCTGAACCGGTGCCATCTTGCCAATCCGTTTGATCCTTCTGACGATCTCAGCGCACTCCGCATCAGAAATATCGTCATCCTTTCGGAGTTGTTCCCTTCGATCATCACCTTGATACCGAAGCGAAATTCTGAACACGTCGCCACCCGACCTTTGCGATAGTTCAGCTTGCAGTCCTTGAATACTCTCGTACCCCGCCCGACGAGCATCTTCGTTTGTTATGGAACTCATCAAGACAATGGAGACGTCTTGAATCGCCAGCTCTCCGACCGCAGTACGTAGTTGGCCACCCGACTTTACCGTCGGGCGCTTCCACCGCCGGAACGCGAGATCGATTTCTCCACTCACAATCCTGTCGAGAATGGCGCGCTTGATAAGCATGTCCGCAAGTTAATCAATCGCCATACCCTTAACAACAATGGTCGCTCCGTCCCGCGTTCTGTTCCTCGACCGATTGATCTTCGCTACGATCAGCGCCAATGGCCGCTTTTGCCGCTGCGGAACAGCGGGTGACTTTATGCTTTTGCAGTATCTCTCGTGCTGCGAGCGCGCGCAGCGAGAAAACTCAAGGTACATGATGGGCTCTTTGCCACCACTCTCTGCGGCGAGTGTCAACAGGTCCTTGGAGCCCCTACCAGACCTTCATCGGTGGCGCGAGCAATCGCACGTGCAGCAAGTCGCGAACGGCGCAGTTAGGACATTCAGTTCCGCTCAGTGAAGGGGGAAGGCGCGGACAAAGCAACCGTCGGCATCGCGTAGACGAATGTCTGCTCCATGCTGATGCTTCAACGGATGGTCGAAACAAATCGGGCAAACTTCACTGCCGGTGTTTGGTATTGCAAGGTCTTTCTCGAGCGCTCGTTGTACTGCCTGACGACTGTGCTTCGTGCCTTCCCTCCGTTTTCCAGAAGTTGCTATTGGAGCGGCTTTCTCATCAAGACAAATGGTCCTTCCGGGTATGATTGCAATTCCACAAATTCATAGCCGAGAGCCAAATAGAATTCCCGCGCGGTCAGTGAGGAATGAAGCATCAATTCCGGGATTGCTTTTTGTCGCGCCTTCTCTTCAATTCTTGCAACCAGCATTTTGCCCAACCCTCGCCCCTGATACTCAGGGCCCACGAACATCGAACGCAGATAGTCATCTCTCAGCCCCACCGTTCCAACAAGTTCGGTGCCCATGAAGCAAAGAAGAATTAGCTCATTTTCAATTCTTTCTGCGACCGGCTCCGGCTCAAAAATCGCGCACAACATGTCGATCGACTTTTGATCGTAGTCCATCGAATTCGAAACGCGAATTGTGCGCCGGATCAGCCCACTGAGCGGAACTACATCGGCAACGGTTGCCTGTCGGATTTTGAGCGACTTCATCACGGCAAGCCTATCCCGGGACATGCGACATCGAAGAACTGGCAGATATGGCGAAAGCGGGCTGGAAGCATTTGGACTTCTCTATGTCTTTCACAAAGGGAAGCGGGTTCACAAACTTCATGGTGTGTCCTGCCGGAATTATCGGAGAGCTATGCCCGAAAGTTGGTGACGGTGTGATCAGGCGGCATGGTGAAGTTGCTT